>JADJFA010000044.1 GCA_016708875.1 Lewinellaceae bacterium | reverse complement strand
TTTAGCCGCAGGATGCTTCAACAGCACCTTAAGGTTATTGTAGTCCTATCCGCCGACTCCCAAATACTTTTCTAAATTAGCAAACCCAATGACTTGCGTATTGGCATTCAATGGATAATCTCGTTCTAGTGGGTACACCACATAGTTCTTGGTGGTATTGAGATCCTTCTGTGCAATGTAAAAACCCTTCGAAGGGGTAGGTGTTGCGCTGTGCTTGATTTCCAGCAAGATTTCCGGCTCGCCACCGCGCACAATGACAACATCAGCCTCGGTGCCATCGGCGGTTCTATAAAAAAATAATTTGTCTTCAAGGGACAACATTCCTGCAATTTCCTGCAAAACATAGCCCTCCCAAGACGCGCCCAGCGAAAGGTGTCGCTGTAGGTGATCAAAATCTGGGATGCCCAATAACGAGTGCAAAACCCCAGAATCGCGTACATAAATCTTAGGTGTTTTGACCAAGCGTTTGCCGATATTTGTATAAAATGGCTGTACACGCCGTATCAGATACGCCGATTCGAGATAGTCAATGTAACGACGTATTGTGTTGGCCGCCAGCCCTAGTGAATTACTCAACGCTTCCATGTTGAGTAATTGTGCATGATTGTGCGCTAACATAGTCCATAGTCTGCCCACTACTATGGGGTCAGCGCGGAGGCCAAGCAAGGGCAAATCGCGTTCTAGATAGGTTTGAATAAAATTCTGCCGCCATTGTGCAGCGCGGCGATTATCGTTTGCCAACAGGGATTCTGGGAAACCGCCACGTAGCCAGTGTTCGCGGAAATTGGAAATAGCGGCGATTTCGCTGTGCAAAAACGGTTGCATCTCAATGTAAGCAATTCGACCAGCCAACGACTCTGACGTGTTTCGAATGAGTTCAGGCGAAGCCGAACTCAATAATATGAACCGCCCGGGACGGCGGTCGCGGTCAATCAAGCCACGAAGCACAGGAACAAATTTGGTAACCGCCGCACCTCATCAAGGATGACAGTCTGTTCGCGATGCTGCTCCAAAAACAAGGTAGCTTCACTCAGCAAGGCCCGCTCTTCAGGGATTTCCAAGTCAATGTACAGACTGGGATGGGGCAATTGGTTGGCTATATGACGCGCCAATGAAGTTTTACCTACTTGTCTTGGCCCGACAATCCCAACTGCCGGAAAGAAAGCTGCCAAGTCGAGAATTTCATTTTCTGCTTTGCGTGGGATATACATGGCTTTGTTTTTACCCCGCAAATCTGCAAATTATTTGCGGAATTGCGGGGTAAAATATTTGTGCCGATGGCTTTAACCGCTGGATGCCGTGGGTGGAAGACAAATTTTGAAATTGGAGTTTCATAGCAAAAACCCGTCCTAGGGCTTAGAGCCGGAGGACGGGTCAGCCGCCATCTTCGCAAAATAATCCTGCAAAATCTTGTGCCGGAAACGCCAGGTGGCCCCGCGCTGTTTCTTGCCTTTGATGGTGCGGCGATTGTCTTCGAAGATGTGCTGGTCGGTCATGCGGTCCAGGAAGGTGACCAGACGGAGGGGGAGTTTTTTTTCGAGGTAGAGGACGAGGCGGAGAGAAAAGTGTTGTGGGAATTGGGAGTTAATAAGCGGGAAAAGAAGGGAGAGAAAGCCTGTTAACAGGCACATCTTCCAAAAAACCAGGTATTGTGTCGCGCTTGCCCATGCGTCCAGAGAAAACGTTCCTTCCCAAACTTGAACAGAAAAAATACCTGATAATAAAGCCAATATCAGTATGGGTATTGGCCAAAAATTATTTCGGAGCGTTGCCCAAAAACGTTGGTACGGTCTGGGTATGTAAAGGAAAAAACTTGTTGTATTGCCCGCCAACTTCAAACCGCCAAACAAACCGCCGACCAAACCGTAGGCCAAACCGAAGGCCAAGCCGCGGATCAAACCGCCGACCATGTTGCCTAAAAAACCACTAATCAAACCACCGAGCAAGCCAAAGACCAAACCGCCGAGCAAACCGCCGAGCAAACCACCGAACAATGCTGATCTCCAAGAGTGAAGAAAAAAACTCCAACTCCAAGCTTGTAAATCTTCTGTCCAGATCTTTCCAGAATTGCCAAACACCACAAAAACCAAACGATACATCCGCACTCCTCCCACACCACCCGGTTGCATATCCACTAGTTCAAAAACCAAAGAGTTTTCCTCTTCATTCTTCCCCGCCAAAAATGACAGGTACTTCCTATCCCGTTCCTCCGGCACTTGCTCCGCCACAAAAACCTCCACTAATTCCTCTTTTCGCCCTTCCGTGCTGTCGGCCTTGAAAGGGAAATCAACCAAGGTTCGCTGGCCTCTCCCAAACAAGAAAGAAGCCGTATTAAGATAAAAAGGCGTTTCCACCGCCTTGCCCAGCCACTTGTCGTAGTCAAGCGCGTGGAGTAGGGCACGGTCAGCGGCTTGGGTCAAAGCGTTTTCGGAAAGTGCCTTTCTTATTTGTGCTAGAGAAAGCGGCTGCACCTCTATTTCTAGATATACAGGCGCATCGGCCTTGGCAGCAGCGTATTCTTTTTTTCGCGAACTGACGATGAGTTGCAGGTTGCGCTGATCCCCAAAGTAGGCAGCCATTTTCTCAAAACAATCCTCGCGAGAATCCTCCACCACCTCATCATAACCATCAAAGAATGGCACCACAGCATTACGGAGTATCAATTCCTCCACAAAAACTGGACTGAGGTTGTATGTGTGCGCAATACTCTGGGCGTACCATTCCTTGAAGTCGCGCCCAATTTGCCAAGTGGCGAGGTTGAGGATCAGGGGGAGTTTCTGAGTTTGTTCATCTTGCAAAATATTCACCGCTGCAAAAAGCAAGATGGTCGTCTTGCCCGCGCCGGGGTCACCGATAATCAGGAGGCGGTCGTGAGTATGCAGGATTTTGTCAATCTCCGAGGAAATGTCTTCGCTTTCAATTGTTTGGTCTTGGAAAAAAGCCTTCACCCGTTCGGGGTTCATGCCGAAATCCGTGGATTTTGCGGAGAGGTTGATTTGCAGGCGTTTGGCGGTTTTGGAATCACGACGAATTTGGTACTGCTCAAGGAGGATGTCTTTGAATTGGGCAAAGGCTTCATCATATTGGTCTCTGTCAACTTCTTCGGGAGCGGCTTTTTCTCTGCGTTGGCTAAATTCAATTTCAGGTAGATTTGTGATGGCCGTATTTAAAAGTGATACAGGCTATCTGTTCGACGGTTATTTGTCAAAATTTCCAGCCTTTAGATACAGCACAGATAAAGGAATGGATGGCAAACCGCACTTCGAGGATGTAGGAGAATGGGCAAAACGAAACTTTGGCCTGGTTTCAACTTTCATTGAGGCTTATGACGGGGCAGGAAGCCATAGCAAGAGTATTTACAGAAATGGCATCATTCAAGAAGGCTGGACCAGCAAATCAGGATGCAACGCATCATGTTGCCCAATCTTTCTTTTGAAGATAGTTTCTAATTATCACTTTATGAGCAGCTTTGAATGGGAAATACGACATCCAAGTAAAAATCCGAACGAATACCTCTGGCATTGTAATCAGACAGGAAACCCTATATTGGGCGATAGTAGGTTAAATTTTGGAAAAGGTGGGTGTGGGTATAGGATGACTTATCTAAAAGAAGGTCAAGTAGCGGTTATCATCCGAGCATGTTCCTGTTGAGCGGCCTCCTCACCGAACCACCGTCACATCCCCCTTCAAAAACACCACCCGCCCATCGTACAGCAACACCTCTGCGTACCAGGCAAACACCCCGGGTTCATCGGCTGCCCACGGTAGGTGCCATCCCAGCCAAGGGTCGGGACATTGGGCAAAAAGCCGAAACGCTCAAAAACCTGCTCGCCCCAACGATCGAAAATGCGCAACAAACGCACTTCTGGCACCCCGTCTCCCGCAAAAACGGTGAACCAGGTGTTCGTCTCGCTGCCAGGCAGGATCACGTTCGGAACATAAATATGATGGTTGTACACCGAAACCCATATTCTGTCTTCCGCATTACAACCATTTTGATCGGTTATGTGGACTACAAATTCGGTGTGGGTTTCAGGTCTGAGTCGCTGCTGCAAGGACATGGGTGCGAAGCCCAGGTCTTCGGGTTCCCAATTAATTTCAACCAAATTCGAGTTGTTGGGTATAGGCAAGGCGTTGAGCTGCACGAATTGCCCCAGGAAAATAGCCGTATCGCTTGCGCTCAGTTCGACCGAAAGTTCTTCGGGTTCTGTCAGTTCCACCGAACGCTCCCAGGCGCAGCCAAAATTGTCGCGGATTCGCAGCGTGTAGGTCCCGGGCGACAAATTCGCGAAGCTTTGTTGTGTGCCATAAGCTTGATTATTAATAGAATACGTGAATGGCGGGTTCCCCCCTGTCAAATCCTGAATGTCAATCCTTCCGTCGCCGTCGCCAAAACAACGGATAGATTCCACAGCCAAGGCCGCTGCAATAGGCTCGTCCCAATTGACTAAAACTGAATCACGCGCCACGCAGCCATTGGTCAAATTCAACACCGTGTGGACGTATAATCCGCTCTCAAAAATCGGCAGCAACAAGGAAATTGTATCGAAGGCAACAGAGCCGTTTTCAATCCGAGTCCAGCGGTTCAAGAACCCGGTGCCCTGCGAAGAACCCGACGCGTCCAACAGGGCGGTTGTTTCGTCGCACAAAATATGCATCGTTGGCGGGCCTGCTTCGGCCAGGGGGATGGCAATGTCTTCCAGAACCTGAAGTTGGGCTGACGAATTGCAGCCAAAGGCATTGGTCACTGTTACCTGATATATCCCGGCTGTTTGAACGTTGTGTTCTGATTGGTTTGGCAGACTCCCATTGGGCGCAAGCCAGGTGTATTGCACACTATTTTGGTTGACTGTAACGCCCACATTTACAGCCGTTTGAGCGCAGGTAATGACATCGGTAAATGTATTCAGCGTGGGTATTTCACCGAATTGCGGGACTTGCAGGGACCTTTGTTCCGTGCAAGCATTGGCATCGGTAATGGTCAGTAGATAAATCCCGGCGGGTAAATCAAACAGGGTTTGAATCGGTAGCCGAAATGGACCAGGCGTATTGGTATGGCTGAACACCCCCGAAAGGATTGATTGCAATGGTGCCGTTGGATGATTGGCAGGTATCGGCGCTAATGCTCGCAGCAAGCGCTATTTGTTCGGGCTGTGGCACGGTAAATTGCGCGTTGAGCGTACACCCGTTCACATCTGTCAAAACCAGCGCATAATTCCCGGCGGCAAGGTTATTTAGGTCTTCTGTTGTTTGATTGCCCGCCCATAGAAATTGATACGGAGTCACACCGCCCAGGGCGGACAAATCAATCGCGCCGTTGTTTTCTCCAAAACATTTTACCGGCGTAACAATTGTATCTATTAGAAGGAGCGCGGGCGGTTCTGTTATTTGATAATCAAAGGTTTGTGCGCAAGTCCCATCTGCAAACGTGAGGGTCAGGGTATAATTTCCGGGAGAAAGATTGTCAATTTCCGGGCTTGTCGCATTGTTGGACCAAGCGTATCCAAAGCCCGGCGAGCCACCGTTAATTTCAACCAAAACACTCCCATTGTTGCTGCCAAAACACATTGCGTCGGCCACGGATGCGCTGACATTAGGTGGTAAAAACGTATCCACTTGAACGCTCTCTACCAAACTGCAGCCATTGGCATCGCTCAGGGTAAGTTGGTAATTTCCTGCGGCCAAATTGCTCAAATTTGGGTTGGTTTCATTCGTTGACCAGAGCAAACTGTACGGCGGCGTTCCTTGGCTTGCGCCCAAAAAACTGGCTGCTCCACTGGCTTCACCCGGACACGCAGACTCCGAAGCAATTCCTGCGCTTACGAGGGCCGTGGGTTCGCTTACTTGCACGGCGAATATTTCTGTACAGGTCGATGCATCCGTTACTGTTACTTGATAGGTTCCTGCTCCCAGATTTGTTTGGTCTTCCAAAGTGCTGTTGTTTGACCATAAATATGACAGGGGTAAGATGCCGTTTTGTACGGTCAAATCAATATTGGCATCCAAACTACCATTGCAAAGTGCCGGAATGGGTGCTGCTGAAAGCACAATCGGTAAGGGTTCTACAACCTGAAAATCAAAGAATTGTGCGCAACTGCCGTTTGCAAAACTCAAGGTCAGCGCATAATTTCCCGGCTGCAAATCTTGTATTTGATTCGTGGTGGCATTGGTTGACCACAAATATCCAAACCCGGGAGAACCGCCCACAACATTCACCTCCAAACTGCCATCGTTCGCTCCAAAACACGATACATCAGCCTCTGTAGTCGCTATGTTGGGGGCTATATATTCGGGCACTTGAATGTTCTCCACGATCGCGCAACCATTGGCATCGGTTACGGTGAGTTGATACCCACCAGAAGGCAAATTGCTCAGATTTGGGGTCGTTTCGTTGTTCGACCAAAGCAGGGTGTATGGCGGCGTTGCTTGCCCGGCCCCCAGAAACGCAGCCTCCCCGGTCGCCAAGCCCGGACAACTGGGCAGGGCGGTCAGGCCATTTGAAATAAGTGGGGAGGGTTGTGAAATTGAAACTTGAACTGTATCAGCACATTGGTCTGCATCTGTGACGGTCACCGAATAATTGCCTGCAAGGGCATTGGGTACATTTGGGGTAATGCTCCCGTCTGACAAAAGGATGTTGAAAGGCGGGTTTCCAACCAGGAAACTCAGATCCAAAGCGCCACTTTCCCCAAAACACAAAATGGGAGCAGCCACGAACGGCTCTATTTGCAGGTTTCCGCCTGCCTCTACCCAACTGGATAGGGTTGAAGTACAGCCTTTTGAATTGGTTACCGTCACGGTGTACAAACCGTCTGGAAGTCCACTGACGCTGGGGGAAATGTCGCCAGAAGACCAGGAGTAGAGCAATGGTGTGTGTGGACTTTGGACTAATGCAGTTACAAGAGAGGGTTTCCCAAAACAATCGCCATTGACGGTATCTAATTGAATATCAGGGTATCCGAACACTTCTACCCAAACTGAATCAATGCGTTTCTGAGCACACAAATCGGTGGCTTCTACCCAATATAAGCCCGCTTGTTGCGCAAGCAAGATGCTATTGGTGCTGCCATCTTGCCACAGGTAGCTGGCAAATTGCGGCCCGGCATTGAGCAGAACAAGCGTGTCCTGACAAGCCCCGAAATCAGGGCCAAGGTCAATGGATGGAGGATCTGCGGGGAGCTCAAATTGGAAAAGGTTGTTCAAAAAATCGCACTCCAGTTCGTTGGTGACTGGGAAATCTATGCCCAATTGGAAAGGGGTTAGCGTAGTACCATCGTCATTTATTACCCCGAAGACAGTACCGACTATTTTTGGCAGGGTAAAACTGAAAATCTTGCAGGAGTCTATTTTGACCGAGGCATTCGTCCATTGTACGGTTCCGAGAAAAGCCGCTGTGCTCTGGGTGGGATCTGATTGGTAAAATGTGATTGGCATTCCCCCGGGCACTATTTTATCCCCCGCATTGCAGATATTCAACTGAATGGTCACGCTGTCAGGGTGACAAATGATTTGGCTTACCGAAGCAGATGCGTCGGACAAGGGGACGTAGGGGTCGAAGTTTTCATTAAGCAAGGGTCGCTGCGACAAATAAAGGTTCAGGGGGCGTTTTCCCGAACCCGGCGCTGGCAGTTCGAGGTGGTGTGTATCCTGCACGGCGGGAATACTAAGATCATCATTTACATTGACAATGAAATAGTTATATTGATTCCAGACATTGCGACAAGGCACCCAAGGGCCTGAATCAGACTCGTACACCCGCAAACGCCCTCGTAGATTAAAATCGTTTTCGTCCAGACGGCCGGTCACGGTAATTTCCGTCTCGCCATCATTGTCCACGTCTGCAACCACGGGATACTCATCAGAAGTGATCGAATGGCAAGGCGTTTTGAACCAGTTCCGTTCAGCGTCCACACCCGTTGGAAATGGGGTCCCACCGCCGTACAATATCCTCAGATCACTTTCATCTCTGTACACGATTTCGGAAATGCCGTCTGCATTAAAATCGTACACTGTGGAGCCAGTCCAACCGGAGAAATCGGAAGTAGGGAGATTCCACCAATAGGGCGTAGCGGGCGTGACCTGCGCTGCGTGTAGATTAAAACAAGTGAGGTTATACGAGCTGCAAACCAGTATCTCTGGAAAATCAACCACATAACCATGTT
This sequence comes from Lewinellaceae bacterium, assembly GCA_016708875.1. Classification (GTDB taxonomy): domain Bacteria; phylum Bacteroidota; class Bacteroidia; order Chitinophagales; family Saprospiraceae; genus M3007. Next base: position 79,269 of record JADJFA010000044.1, on the reverse strand, counting down.
TTGTGTCATCGTACACATTGGCAATACAAGCCAAACTCCCACTGTTGATCGGATTGGTGGGATAAGGGAAAAACCGAATCAGACCGTTCTTATTCCAAACATACACACCATACTGATTGGTCTGACGCATGGACGAGACTACTATATCCAGCGTGCCATCCAAATCCATATCCGCCACAGCAGTATAGCCGTCCCTATAATTAGCCGTTGAAGGAACATTCATAGTATTGAGATGGCGCTGCGCCGTAATATCATACCCGTCGCCATCTGTGAGATCAATATCAATGGAATAGATCACCGGGCCTGCCACCAATTCCAAACCTGCGCAATCCGGGTCACCATTACAGTCGGCCACCGTGAGGATGTCTACTGCTGTTGGGTTGCAACTGCCCTGTTCATAGCCGGCATATTGCGCCCGACCTCGGTTGGTTGGTCCATTGATGACTCTTGTAAGCGTGGGAGCAGCAGGGTTCGAGAAATTAAATTTATAAATATCACTGCCTGCATAGACTTCCGGGGTGCCATCGGCATCAAAATCGGCCAACAAGGGACGCTGATCTATGTAATCAAACAGATCGGCTGAGGTGATCCAAAGGCTCATAGGAGCAGCAGGGTTCTCGGTATAATTGTTAAAAACCCGAACACGCCGGTCGGCACAAATGATTAGCAGTTCAGGGTTACCGTCTCCGTCCACATCGCCTATAGTAAGATTGCTTGAAGGGTAATAGTCGAAATTGCCGGGAACGGTGAGTATCAACGGGTTGTCTGCATTTGACCCATCGCCGCGAAAAAACAGCACTTTATTGTTTGGGGCATTGAACGTAGAGCCTTCAACGACCATGATCTCAGGAATACTGTCCTGCTGAGGGTTCATATTCGCCACCATGGGCGAGGCCGTCACAGATGCTCCATCCTGGCCAGACTGCCAGTCAAGGCGAGCTTTAAACTGCGCCGGGACAAAAGGGGTGGAGCAATCTTGAGCAATTGCCTGCATTTCAATCATTAAAAACAACAAACCTGATAAAGAAAGTAGTCTTGGCACCATAACCATTGAGCATTTGGAATGTGAAACATCCCAGATTTTATTTGAAATGGATATCGTATATCCTTATGGAAGCGCGATTAACAGACCGACTGGTATTGGAGTGCCCAAAGATAAAGTTATCGGATGTTAAAATCCCAATATTTTCTGATGTGAAGCATGGACGCGAATAGAGGCCCACTTCAAAAAATAATCCTTCCGTACATTCGCCCCTTGAATCCAGTATGATTAGTGTTATAAAAAGGGCAACACCATGTCAAAAAAGAAACTCGCCAAACCCGTCCCACAACATCGGAACCAGCCTATTGTCAAACGGCCGGCGTCCAAAATCCAACGTCCAACGTCCAACATCAAGGGCGCCCTCTGGGTCGGATTAGCCGCTTCCATTTTGGGTTTTCTATTGTACGCCAATACTTTAGGTCACCAATATACCCTCGATGATTTTTCCATTATTAAGTCCAACTGGATTACAAAAGGTGGCTTGAAAAACATCGGCCTCATCTTTTCCACCGAGTATCGTTTTGGTTCCTGGAACAGTGTTGGCTCGCTCTACCGACCCATTCCGCTTACCATGTTTACCTTGGAATGGCAATTGTCGCCCGACAATCCAATGCTCGGGCACGTGCTAAATGCGCTCTTTTACGCACTCACGGGTTGGGTACTGTGGACTACCTGGCGGCGTGTTCTGGTGGATCATCCGCCCGTATTGGCAGCCATTGCCGTGCTGGTGTTCATGGCGCACCCAGTGCATACAGAGGTGGTGGCCAACATCAAAAGCCGCGACGAAATTCTGGCCTTGCTTTTTGGTACGCTCACCTTACGAGCCATTTGGGAATACATTGAAAAAGAAGACATTAAGTGGCTTCTGGTGGCGGCATTGACTTATGCCATAGCGATGTTCTCCAAAGAAAGCGCTATCACACTTATGGCAGTTTTCCCATTGGCAATGTGGTTTTTCTCCTCAAGTTCTGTTGGAAAAATTGCCAGGGTCGCGGGGGTTTTGCTGGTGCCGGCGGTCATTTTCCTGCTGATTCGAAAGAGCATTCTCGATGCACAACCCTATCAGGAAAGCTATTCCATCCTCGACAATTTTATGGCAGAAACCAAGAATCAAGGGGAGCGACTGGCCTCGGCGTTTATGATGTGCGGCCGTTATTTGTGGGTGCTCATATTCCCGCACCCGCTTGTCAGCGACATGGGTTATCCGCAAACGAAGGTGGTCACTTTTGCTGATTGGCGGGCTTTGGCTGGTTTTTTCGTGTATGTCGGCATGGGCATCTGGGCAGTAATGAATTTGTCTAAAAAACACATACTGTCCTTCGCCATCTTGTTTTACCTCGCCACGTTTTCGGTTTTTAGCAACGTTTTGATGCAAATTGGTACGTCTTATGGGGAGCGTTTGCTGTATATTCCTTCGTTTGGTTTTGCCCTCGCTGTGGGCTGGCTATTTTGCAAAATATTCAAAATCAACGATCTAACCGAAATTTGGAACCCCAACGGGAAAGGCACGGCCTTGTGGATGGCCGTAGGCGTTTTGCTCGGTATTTATGCGCTTAAAACGGTAATTCGCAACGGCGCGTGGTACGATAGCGCGTCCCTTTACGCGGCAGATTTGATCAATTCACCCAATTGCGCGAAACTCAATTACCACAATGCCCTTGAACAAGTGCGCATCGGCATGGACGAAAAAGAAAGTATGGTGAAAGACGTGGAACAAGTGAAGAAGGGGATCGCAGGCTACGACAAGTGCATCCAACTCTACCCACAATACCATGATGCTTACGGCAGCCGTGGTCTCGCCTATTTCCGCCTGGGCGAGGTGCTAAAAAACCCTGAAGACCAACGCGCAGCTTGGGACAAAGCCCTGTCAGATTACCAGGAATCGCTCAAATACCGCTACAACAACTCCGAGGTGCTCTCCAACATGGGCAAAATTTACTTCACCCGCAACCAGCCCGAAAAAGCGGAGGAGGTGTACCGAAAATCGGTAGAATTCGACCCGCGTTTTGTGGATGGGCGGCGCAATCTGGGTGCGGTACTCGCCATGCAAAGGAAGTTTCCGCAAGCCATCGAACAATGGAAAGAAGCCCTGAAATACGCCGACAACACGAAATCAGGAACGCTCTATTTCTACATTGGCTCGGCCTATAAGGACATGGGACAACCCGAGAATTCGGTAGAGTGGTTTGAAAAGGCGTATGCGGTGGATCCTTCGCTGCGGAAGTGATTTCAACGTCGGAAGGGTTTGTAACGTCGGAAGGGTTTATAACCCTTCCGACGTTTACATTATCAATCCACCCAATCCGCCACAAAAACATTCGTATCCCTTGTACCATTGTTAAGGCGGTTACTGCTCCAGGATATTTTTTTGCCGTCAGGCGAGAACATCGGGAAAGAGTTGAATATGCTTTCGGAAGTAATTTGTTCCAGCCCGGAGCCGTCCAGATTTACCATATACAATTGGAAATCATAGCCGCGTGTGGAGTGGTGATTGCTGCTGAAAATGATTTTTTTGCCAGAAGGGTGAAAGAAGGGCGCCCAATTGGCTTTGCCCAAATGCGTTATCTGACGGAGATCGGTGCCATCAATGTTGCAGGTGAATATTTCCATCGTGGTAGGCGCCACGAGGTGTTGGGCAAGGTAATCGCGGTATTCTTTGATTTCTTCGGCAGTTTTGGGGCGGCTGGCACGAAACACAATTTTGGAACCATCCGGGCTGAAAAACGCTCCACCATCGTAGCCAAGATCAAAAGTGATCTGCTTTTGGTTCGTCCCATCGAGATTCATTGTCCAGAGTTCAAGGTCGCCGGAACGGTCGCTGGTAAAGAGGATTTTGTCGCCTTTTGGGCTGAGCACCGCCTCCGCATCGTAGCCGGGCGAGTTGGTCAATTGCTTGGTAATCTTGCCTTTAAGGTCGGCGATGTAAATATCATAGGTATCAAAGATGGACCAAAGGTATTTGCCGCCAGCGCGCAGGTCTGGAGTGTGCGGGCAAGCATCGCCGCCTTCGTGTGTGCTGGCATAAAGAATGTGCTTGCCATCTGGCATGAAATAGGAACAGGTGGTGCGGCCTTTCAATGTGCTGATTGTCTTTGGCCGATAGGTGCTGTCGCCCGCTGCGTCTTTGACTTTCATGCTGAAAATCTGGTCGCATTCGAGCCCCCATTTCTTGTTATTGCTTTGGAACGTAAGCGACTTGCTGTCAGGGCTCCAATACGCTTCTGCATTATCGCCACCAAAAGTAAGTTGGCGGATGTTTTTGAGGTGTTTTTCGGGCACAGGCGCGGGCATATGAGCGCCAGCGTTAGTCGGATGTTGGACAAAAAGTGGAAGGATTATAATGTTGGAAAGAAGAAATAAGGTAATTCGACGCATAATTGTAGTTGAAAAATTTTGCCCAAAGGTCGGGAGAACAGGAGGAAACGCCAGTCAGGATTTCGTCAAGAAGCATGAACTTGCAGACTTAAATTATGAAACGGTCATTTTTCAAATACTACCTGCCAATATCCATTGCCCTGCTTTTCGCAATATTTACGGCTGCTCGGACAGCGGGAATCATTGGAGTATTCCGCATTCCCACAGATAGCATGATGCCAAATTATGCTCCTAACAGCCCTATTTTAGCCTACACTTGGGGAACTCCAGGTCGAGAGGATGCGGTGACATACTATGACACCTCTATTGCGGTGCCTAACATTCGATTCGCAAAACGAGAGATTAGCATTGGACGAATAGTAGCGTTGGGTGGTGACAGGCTGGAGATTTCCCAAGGGCGGCTCTTGATAAATGGGCAAGTTTCGGAGCCAGCATTTAAGCTGATTTACTTTTGGAAAATAAGTAAAAATGACTTTCAAGATAATCGAGCGCTATTCGACATTATACCGATTCCCCCGGTTGATTATTTAGATACGGTGTTGGTGGCGATGGAAGTTCCCAAAGCGATAGATGTTCAACGGTTTGTACCAATGAATCTATTCGACATAGGCCTCTTCGGGAAGGATGCTGACAATATCTGGGGCAATGCGGGGGCAAATTGGACCTTAAATAATTTTGGCCCGATAACAGTACCCAATGGCTGTGTTTTCATTTTGGGGGATAACAGACACAACTCCGAAGACTCCCGTTACCGAGGCTTCGTGCCAGAAAAAGACATTTTTGGCAAAGTTTTAAATTGATATGAAATCACTTGCGATACTCTTCCTCCTCTTTTTGGGCACAAGCCTTTCCGCCCAAGACATTCCCTTTATCAAAACAACTCAATTGGAGCATTGGCTCCATGCCGATAACGACACCATTTATGTCCTGAATTTTTGGGCTACTTGGTGTGGCCCCTGTGTGGCAGAATTGCCCGCGTTTGAAAAATTGAACGAAAAATACGCAGCGCAAAAGGTCAAAGTTGTGCTCATCAGCACCGATTTCAAGCGGAACGTCGAATCGAAGCTCAAGCCTTTTGTGAAACGAAAAAACTTGCGCAGCCAAGTGGTGTTTATGGACGAACCAAATCCCAATGTGTATGTCAACCTCATCAACCCGGAATGGTCGGGCGCAATACCTGCCACACTGATTATTTCGAACAAGAAAGGCAAGCGGCTTTTTTTTGAAAAACAAATGAATTTCAAGGAATTAGAAGAAAACTTCAATCTGTTTTATAGTTTTTTGCCACTAATTGCATGAATTTTTACGAACCAGAGCCCAGTATTCGTCAAAATTCGTGCAATTAGTGGCAAAACATTTTACTCAAATTTTCACCAACAAAATTTTAAGCAACATGAAAAAAGCACTCGCATTTTTACCTGTTTTATTGCTTCTAACCGCTGCCATGACCATGTCATTCAGTCCCGAAAACACGGGCAGCGGCTATAAAATTGGCGACACAGCCCAGGATTTTAACCTTAAAAACGTGAATGGCAAAAAAGTGTCGCTCGCGGGCATTAAAAATGCCAAAGGGTATATTGTCATATTTACCTGCAACCATTGCCCCTATGCAATAGCTTACGAGCAGCGGATCATCGAACTTCACCAAAAATATGCTCCACTCGGTTTTTCGGTGATTGCCATCAACCCCAACGACAAAGACGTACAGCCTGCCGATAGTTATGACAACATGAAAAAATTGGCAAAAGAAAAAAAATACCCTTTCCCTTATCTTTACGACGAAACGCAGGAGGTAGCAAAGGCTTATGGCGCAACCCGCACTCCACACGTGTATGTGCTCGACGAAAACCGTGTAGTGCGTTACATCGGGGCTATTGACGATAATTCGGAAGACCCCAGCATGGCAAAAGAAAAATATGTAGGCAGTGCCGTTGATGCGCTCCTTGCAAAACAAGAGGTGGTCGTGAAAGAAACCAAAGCCATTGGCTGCGGTATTAAATGGAAGAAATCGTAGGAATAAAAACTGAAATTGGGATATTAGGATATTGCGATAATATCTTAATATCCCAATATCCCAACATATGAACTTACTCGATTGGCTCTTCCCATTCGGTCGTGATAATGCTGAAGAAGGCCGGTTCACCAATCTTCGGGCAGAGGCTATTTTAAAAACGCTTGCCCGCTTGGAGCAACGCATTTCCGAGCGGTTTCCCGAATCGGGGCTGCTGGGGGTGTGCAAGGAATTCCACCAATTGTCAATCAGATCTGAGGAGTTGGCGCGTCGGCTACAGCCGCCAATATGGCCTGTCCGCTTGGTTGCCATTGCTGCGGCTACACTTCTTATTGGGGTGGTAATCTGGGCATTGGGACAACTTATCCAGCATTTTCAATTTGATGCGAGTGGCGTTTTTCACCTTTTGCAGACTACAGAATCAGCCATCAACGAACTGATATTTCTGGGTTTGGCCATCTTTTTCCTCGGCAATTTAGAGGCGCGTATTAAGCGCCGTTCCGCCCTGCAAGCCTTGCATCGCTTGCGCAGTATCGCTCACGTGGTAGACATGCATCAATTGACCAAAGACCCCGCCTATCTGCTTTCAAAAAACAAAATTGCCGATACACAGTCCTCGCCCCGGCGCACACTTACGCGCCACCAAATCATGCGCTATCTGGACTACTGTTCCGAGCTGCTCGCGCTCAATGCTAAGGTGGCGGCGCTTTTTGCTCAAAACACCGACGATTCCGTTGTGCTCAGTGCAGTGAATGACCTTGAAGTCCTCGTGCAGGGCCTCTCCGCCAAAATCTGGCAGAAAATCATGATACTGGATCTTTCGGCTGAGTAAACGGTAGGTTTTGAGAATGAGGCAATTGCGTCTGCGCGTTTGTTAAAAATTGTCAAGCATTTGGAAATGACCATTGAAGCGTTGTTTGTTTGCCCTCCGGACAATCTTCAAAAAGCAATTCTGGTAAAAAGTGAAGACCCTTGTTTATATGCTTTTGTAAGAAAAACGACAGTTTTTGTTGCACCAAAAGCAAGGGTTTCCACCCATTAACCACGAAAAGTTTAAATTTTTTGCAAAAAAGTTTTGAGAGACCGTAGGCTTGGTTACTTTTGTGCGCCTCATCCCTTCTACCACGAGCCGATTGACCGACTCACCGAACCGGGAAAATCAGCGGCACACGATAGCCTTCGCCTTCAGGATTTTTAATCTCAACGCTTTCGTCCGCCGATAAGATTCGCAAACCAGAGGCACAGAATCTAGACTGATCTCCTCGGCAAACAACAACAAAATGGGCAGGAAAGAGAAATTTGTTTACAACATTCACACCCTTACCTACGAGAAAGTAGTTGTCCCCCTAAAAACCCGCATTTGGAAAGCGTTCGGATTCTTCTCCGTCGTGCTTATTACTTCCCTTGCGATGCTCGCCGTTTTCTACACCATTTTTCCTTCCCCTCGCGAAGGAGATTTGATGCGCGAAATTTCCCAGATGGAAAGCAAATACAAGCAATTGGGCGCACAGGTGGATATGATGTCCAAAGTGCTCAGCAACGTCCAAGAACGCGATGCTGGCGTTCACCGTACCGTTTTCGGGATGGATCCGATTGATTCAGACATTTGGCATTCAGGTGTAGGTGGCCACGAGGCTCACCCTGAATTAGCGGCCTTCAAATTTGGCGGGCACGCAGTAGGGGAAGCCCTCGAAAAAATTGACATCCTCAGTCGCCAACTTGCATTGCAGAGCAAATCGCTCGATACCATCCAGAATCTTGCCCGTAATCAGGAAAAAATGCTTGCTTCATTGCCTAGCATCAAACCTGTGCGCGAAGACAAACTGCAAAAAAGCATCGGCACCCTTTCCGGTTTTGGCTACCGTATCCACCCTGTTTACAAATTTAAGAAATTTCATGCGGGCCTTGACTTCCCGGCACGAGTTGGCACCAGTATTCAGGCTGCCGGTGATGGTGTAGTGGTGGAAGTAGGCTGGCACCAAGGCTACGGCAACTGCGTGAAAATCAGCCACGGCTTTGGTTATGAGACACTTTATGCCCACATGAACAAAACCACCGTGCGCCAGGGTGAGCACGTGAAAAAAGGCAACAAAATTGGGGAAGTGGGCGACACGGGTCTTTCCACGGCCCCACACCTTCACTACGAGGTACACTATAAAGGCAACCCGATCAACCCGATCAATTTCTGTATGGACAAACTAACGCCACAGGAATATCAACAATTGGTATCTGCCTCCAATGTTGCCAACCAATCGCTCGACTAAACCATTTCTATCAGAATAGTATCCCTTGTCGTTCAAATAGAAACGATAAACAGCAGTATTGAGAGCGGCCCGCAATTGCGGGCCGCTCTCTTTTATGTGACCACAGAGGTTTTCGAAAACCTCCGAGGTCACATAAAAAAGCCCGCAAGCCTGTGCGGCGTGCGGGCATAAATCGGTAGGAATATAGTTTGAATTTTAGGCCACGGCAGGTTCGCGAACCAGGAGTTGGAAACCGTTGCCGTGAATATTCACAATTTCGATGGCCGGATCAAGGGCCAGGTATTTGCGAAGTTTGGTCACAAAAACATCCATGGACCGCGCCGTGAAGTAGGTATCCTCGTGCCAGATTTTGGTAAGGGCCTCTGATCGTGGCGTAACGTCGTTGATGTATTTGCAGAACATTTTTAGCAGATCTGCCTCTTTAGGGCTGAGCTTCCACTGGTTTTCTTGCCCTGGCTTTGGATCATTGAATGTGAGGATACGCAGCGGGAAATTGAAATGGTATTTCCCGATTACGAATTCACGTTGATCGTCGCGGGGATCAGGGTTTTTGTTCACACGTTTCAGCACAGCCTGAATGCGGAGCAGGAGTTCTTCCGAGTTGAACGGCTTGGGGATATAGTCGTCTGCACCGAGTTTGAAGCCCTGAAGCACATCGTCTTTCATGGTTTTGGCCGTAAGGAAGATGATAGGCACGTCTTTGTTGCGTTCACGCACATCTTTGGCGAGGGTGAACCCGTCTTTACGCGGCATCATCACATCAAAGACACAAAGGTCGTAATGGCTTTTTCGGAAGGCTTCGAGGCCAAGCACGCCATCAGTAGCGAGCGTTACATCGTAGTCGTGCATTTCGAGATAAGAGCGAAGCACGTCGCCGAAGTTTTGGTCGTCTTCGACCAGCAGGATTTTGTATTGTGCACTTGCCATAAGTCGGTCTGAGAATGTTCGTTAGATTAAATAATTGTCGTGGTGAGATCCATTTTGCTCAAGGAGCACGACTTTAACGTTTGTCATTCAAAATGAAGTATGTGTAAAGCTACTTGTTCGGAAAAAATGTTAAAATTTATTTGAGTCCGTATTTATAGCAAGAGGACGAATCTACTATCCCAATCTGCCGTTATCCGCCATACAGCCCTACCACCTCCCCCTCGGTCGAATCTTTCTTTTGGAAAAATAGATAGCCGTGCAACTTCGGCAACCCAAATTTGTCAATCGTTCTGGCTAGGTCTATCCCCAAATCCCCAAATCACCGCTTCCCCCAATCACCATATACCCATTCCATTTTCTACTTTCCATACTTTATTGCTTTTTGTCTATGAAAACAACCCGTTTCCTCCTGCTCTCTGCCACCTTTCTGCTTTTTCCATGGTGCGCTTCCCAGGTTTTTTCCCAGCAAAATGGGGATAAAAAAATTGTCATCACCAAACGCACAGTTGATACTGATGGCACTGAAATCTCCGAAACCATCGTGAAAAAAGGCGCTGCCGCAGCAAACTTTGACATTGAAAAGTATATCGCCGAAAATCGTGCTGACAACACACAGCTAGAGATGAGCATCTCCGACGGTGATGATGAAAGAACCATCCTTGTCAAAGGCCCCAAAATCATTCGGACCAGCGATGATGATGATGACGACGATGATGATGACGAGGATAATAAAGGCTATCAGGGCTATAGCGGCTACGAAGGCTACCAAGGCCTCCAAAACTTAGCCGATTTCATCTCATGCGACGATAAAGGCGCATTCCTTGGGGTAGACGAAGACTCCGACGAAAGGGCCGATCAGCCAGGTCTTGTGGTAAATGTAGTGCGCGGATCCGCTGCAGATCGCGCAGGTCTCCGCCACAACGACAAAATCATGAAACTCAATGACACGCCCACAAATAAATGGAGCGACCTCTCCAAATTCGTGAACGCTGCCAAATCTGGCGACAGAGTGCGGATTGCCTACGAGCGAAACGGGAAAACGGCCATCACTGAAGCAACGCTAACTACGCGCAACGAAGTAAAATGCGATACGAAAAACGAACCTAAAGCTTTTCTGGGCGTGTCCGACGATGAGGACCAGGACGAAAAAGACGAGCCCGGTGTGGTCGTTCGTATCACAAAAGGTTCAGGCGCAGATAAAGCCGGGCTGCAAAACGGTGACGTAATTTTCCAATTAGGAGATACTCCCATCTCTGATTTTGAAGACATTAGCGATTATATGGCCTACGCTAAGCCAGGTGAAAAAATGCTCGTCACGTACGAACGAAACAACAAACGCAATACGGTGGAAGCTACGTTGAGCGAACAAAAAAACACTTGGAGTGTAAATAGCGGGGACTGGAAAATGGGCGATTTAGACCTGCTTCAATTGCCCCAAAAAAGCAATTGGAACAATGGCAGTTGCACCGTTAATGTGCGCCAAAAAGACGCTTGCCTTGGTGTGTTCTCAGATGCATTTGCAGAGGGCAAGGCCATAGGTTCGCGCATCAACGACTTCACAGCCGAATCACCCGCACGTGAAGTGAATATGGCGATAGGTGATATTATCACCGCCGTTGATGGTCAACAGGTTAAAAACCACGAAGATCTTTGGAACGAAATTGCCAAGCACAAAGTGGGCGACAAAGTCAAGTTGGACTATCTGCGGGAAGGCAAAACCCTGAGCGCAGAAGCTACACTCAAAGCTTGTCAAGACAATAGCAGCAAGGTGCAAATCCTTGACGGTGACGGAGAACAAGTGCGCAACTTCACTTCCTGGAACTGGAACAGCGACGATCAACGCAGCCTTCGTGAGCGCAGCATCATTACCATACGCCGAGGCGAGGGTGATGCACCAAAAGTAAACGCAATACCTAACGGTCAGGCTGAGTCCCAGGGGCGCAGCCTGAAACTCAATGAATTTCGCGCTTTCCCAAACCCAACACAAGGATTGGTGACCATAGAATTTACCACCGAACCAGTGGCTACCACCGTTATCAATATTGCAACAGCCTTTTCGGTACATCCGGGAAGGCTGTTTTTTATTGCTACCCAGCCTTTTGCCATGCTTATGCGTCATTCGCAAGAATGATCTGCACAACTAGGCAGCGCATTCACCGCTATTCAGCGTCATTTCACAAAATTGCTTTTTTGAGTTCATGCTCGGTTGCTTACTTTGGTCGCGCGAATTGGGAACTTTCCGAAAGTTTTAAACTTTCGGAAAGTTGTTTGTATCGCTTCAATGACTTCAACGCTGCTGCCCGCAGACCATTCAACAAATATCCACAGGATGAAAAACTTTACGCTAGCCCTTTCCTTCTCCCTTTTAACTTTCAACTTATTGGCTCAGAATGTCGTCATTTCGACCCAAAATCCCAGTGGGTTATACGTTTGCGGAACAGAGCAAATGACGGTGACACTTCAAAATGGCGCAGGCCCAGCGGCTGCCAATTTGTTGACTACCATAAGTTTACCTGCCGGCATTACCTATGTGCCCGGGTCGGTAGCGGGCGCGACAGAGAGCAACATCACGAACTTAAATGTCCCGGTATTCGCCTTAGCGGATTTGGCTGGCGGCGCCTCTGTGTCCTTTACGTTGAACGTTACGGCAGGTTGTCCTGTAGTGCAAGCCATCAACAATGGTGAGACGTTTTCCAATACCATTTTGGCTACCTATACGGGTGGTAGTCAGCAGATTGTATCCAATTTGTACCCTGTGGAAACGGGCCTGCTCAATATTGGCACCATTACTCCACCTGCCGTGACCGCCGAAAAAGGCGATGTGGTAATGCGTATGATTACTATGAAAAACACCCGCCAAGGCCCCATACAATCCTTGTCGTTTACCGATGCGCACTTCCCCGGCTTCAGCGTTGAATTGGTGGGCGGTATTAACCAGACGAACCTGCCAACATTTTTTAGCGCCGAGGTACCCGGCAGCGTTTTCAGCACAGTTGGCAATGGAGACAACTTGCTGGATTTCAACGAAGAAATAACCCTGGTGGAGAAAATCACGATTGAGGATTGTGGCGTCCCAACGTTGACGATTGAATCCACTATTATAATTGGATGGGGCTGCGGCGGTCCACCGTGCCGGACCGACAGTGTGTATGCTTCCATTACCATCTTGCCTACCACGCAAAATCCAAACCTTTCGTTTGAACCAGTATATGCTGCGCCGGTAAGTCAATGTGGAATGATTCCTTCCACGCAGGAAATATTGATCATCAACAATGGTCAACTCCCTGCGATGAATGTGCTGATGAACCCCTACACGCTCGATACCACCTACCACGCCATTGACCAAAATTCGTTCGCGTGGAACAATGGTTCAGGCTGGCAAACAATCCCGTCAACCGCTAACACTTCGACTGTTCTGGCCAGTTGCGGCATTTCCGATTATTCTCTGGATGCGATTGTATTGGTTCCAGAAGTGCTCCCAGGTGATACAGTGCGATTGCGTTTCAATACCTATTACTGCGAACCAATTTGCGGTGGACTGATACCTGCGATGCGCGTAGCCTTCAGTTATCCTAAAGCTTGTCCTGCCGGCACAAACGTTGGGGGCGTGTTCAATTTTTACCCAGACACCGCTTTTCTGAAAATAGAGGCGACGGTGAACTACAACCTCGAAAATTGTCTCCAAGACAATGAAACCTATGAGCTCAACTATAAGATAAGCTCAGGCAGGTTGCTACAGGACACAGGCTATTTGCAAGTCATTTTTGAAATTCCACTTGGTTTTGATTGGGTGCAATCTTGTCCGTTCAGCCTGGATGGACAAACACCTCTGGAATCCGAAATTACGCCCAATGCAGATGGCTCCAGTACTGTTCGCATGGTGTTCGATTTGCCGTTTGCGAATGATACGGACTCCAGCGACCTGTGTCTGCTTTACCATTGCGAACAAGGGCTTCCATGCGAATCGCCTATTCCAAATATACCTCCGCGGGGACTGGACTACACGGTATTCCCCCCGCCTTCTGATTGTGGAGGCTGTCAACTGAAACTCCAGGCTTACTCTCTGGTATCTACAACACCAAATGATCCGATCAACTGCGCCATTACTTTCTGCGACGAGTTTATTTTGGTGGTTGACGATCAATGCGACACAACCGGCGGTGGCGGTGGTGGTGGCGGTGGTGGCCTGGGGGGCGGAAACCTGGTGGTGGTAGATTTTGATTCATACCGCACCAATTATGGCTTTCAAGACAACAACGACGATCGCGCCGCCGACAACAACAACATTGCCAATGCTCCGGGCGTGCGCCGCGACCGATTCCTCGTTGGCGACACGCTGCGCACCGAACTCCGGGCATTTATGGTACAAGGAACCTTGGAGGAACTGAATTTCAGAGTGTTTTTTGAATCCTGGCTGAGCGATTTTGACACCCTGGACGGCGACGAATATGACCTTGCCATGGGCAAAAGATTATTCGCCAACTACGATACCACCAGTTTTGTTTCCTCCCTTTTGACCATCAAAACGGCGGGAGGCGAGACATACAATTGTCCCATTGGTTTGCCCGACATTAAATCTGACCAGCACATCATCCAAGTGGCCGAACCGAACATTCGCCCTCCGCAGATCATTGATGTTCTGACGAATATGTTCCACCAATTTAACCTGCCATTTGGTGATTTGCCCTGTTTGCCCTCTGGTTTTGTGCTTTCAGCAGGAGATTCGTTGATTTTTACCTCGGATTTCAAATTTGAAAACAATTTTACCCCCAATGGTGCGAGTGCGCCACCGCTTATCAATTTCCGAAATTCTATTTGCGATACAGACAAAACTTATTCTTGGGAACTGGAAAACTTTTGCACCCAAAAAGAAATTTGCCAGTTCTCCGGCTACCTCGAATCAGTGAATCCAGCCGCCCAAATCATAGAGCCTTGCGATCAAAGCACAGAAGTCTCCCCGTTCCAGTACACCATGCGTATTGCGCGGGCCAATATGTTCCCATTTGAGGTGCGTCAACTTTCCACGGTAACGGATTATTCGTACAGCCTGCCGACCTCTGTGGCTTTGCTCGAAACGAAGTTGAATTACCTGCGCTTGCAAGACAACGTCCAACTTTTTGGCGTTACCCCGCTCACGCCGGGCTTTGGAGGGGATTCTCTCACGCTTGACCTCGATCCTTTCTTTGCCAACCTGCTCGACGAAGGGTATTCTTTTGAAATAAGCACCCGATTTGATACCACCTGTGGGTATAACGGCACCAAGTTTGGCCGTACGGTAGTCGGTCTGGAATATGCCAATATGTGTTTTCACGACCCTGTCATAGCTACCTACTATATTGCCAACCCCAATGGTTACCAGAGCGGTAGCCCCCAACTCAATATTTTTTCCCAAGACGATATTCTGTACCTGCCAACGGATGATGTTCAGTTTGATTTTTTCCTGCGCAACAATGCTGCTGTGAATGCCTCCAATGTTTGGTTTACCATTGAGTCTGATGGTGACCTGGCAGATGTGCAACTGCTGCTCATGCCCGGGCAAACTCCTGTGCCACAAGTGGGTGGCGTGTATCAATTGGGGGATTTGGTAAGTTTTGCGCAGCCTGCTTTGCGGTTTACTGCCCGTAATTTGAGTTGTCGCCCGGTAACAGTCACATTCCGTTTTGGTTGGGATTGCTCACCCGTTTTCAATGCCAATGCGGACGCATGTGGAAGTTTCACGAAAACCATTGAACTCCGCCCGCAGCCGCCAGAATTGGAATTGGTGATTGTGAACCAGCCGCCTTCGGTGCCGATGTGCGAGCCTTCCGGATTTTTTGAATTTGAAATTTCAAATGCCAACGACGGCACGGCCTACAACATCGTTCCGAGCATCAAACTACCCCCCGGAATGCGTATCCAGCCAGGGTCTTCGCAGCTGTCTTACCCGGCAGGTGGAGCCTTTGTCAATATGACCAACCCGGTACAACTCCCTGGTAATGTGTGGCAATTCGACCCCGAAGCCTCTTCCAATTTGCTGGAACAAAACGGTCTTTTGTCGGCAGACCAAGACCCACTCAACGCCTTGCGAATCCGCTTCAGGGTGATCGCTGAATGCGGGGTAGTGGCCAATGCTCAGCCGATTTACGGCGCTGAATCGGTGCAGGCCTGTGGCATCAATTCCAACATACTGCGCAAACCCGGCCTGCCCATCGGCATTGAAGGTGTGGAGCCGACTTATACTGCCGTTTCTAATTTGCAATTTTCGAACCAGCCCGGCGAGGCGGGCTGTGGCCAGGAGGTGCAACTTTCGGCCAGTATTGCCGTGAATGATACCCCGCTGGCGGGGGACAGCATTTACATTCTGCTCCCGGTGGGCACTTCGTTTGTGACCGGTTCGTATCAGGCGGGTACGAATGCCCCCAATGGGCCGCCGCAGGTGTCGGGTCAGCAATTGCAATTGCCTTTGCCGACGAATATTGGGGCGGGCAATGTGCTTGTTTTTACCTTCAAAATCCGCTACGACGACCCGGCTGGTTGCGCCGATAAATTTGTGATTTTGCAGACAAGGGAGAAGACGGAAGCCTTCTGTTCGTCGAGCAACCAATTCTGCGATATTTATGTAGCCACAGGCGAAGCGCTGCTCGACCTCAACGCACAAAACCCTGAACTTCAACTAAATAACTTTGAATTGACCACGCAGGCTGGGCAAACCAATTTTAGCGCGGTAATCGAAAATGCGGGTAATGCATCGGCCACGGACCCTGTAATTCAACTTTACCACGACTTGAACGGCAACGGCCAAATTGACCTTACCGACCCGCTTGTGGCAGAGATTACCCCAAACGGCACCATCGCTCCGGGTGAGGTGCTGCCCATTTCAGGCAATCTCAACAACCTACCAGCTTCGGCTTTTTGCGACCTCATAGCCCTGATTCCCGGGGATGAAAACTGCGCTTGCGCGGATCGCGTTTTCCCGCTTGATGGCAATCAAATCGTGACAACGGGCATTGGACTTTGTGATCTTCAATCCGTCAATGTCAGCACAGACAGCATCTCAGGCAACACTTATACTTGGCTAACACCCGGTGGGCTGAGCTGTATTGCCTGTCCAAATGCCACCTACACCCCCGGCCCCGATGTGCAAGCGGGTGATCTGGTAACGCTGGTATTGCAGGAAACCTCTGGAACCTGCATCATTGAGCGAAAATTTGAGATACAGTTTGGAGGTTCGTTTGGCATTGAATCTGATAGTATGCGCATTTGTGAAGGCGAACCTGTCACGCTCAATGCTACTTCGGGCGGTACAACCTACAACTGGACAGGACCAGGTATCACCAACCCGAACCAACAAACGCAGGTGGTGCAGCCTTCAAACACCGCCAATTACAGCGTAACGGTCACGTTTTCAGGAGGTTGTACGGGTACAGGTACTGTGTTTGTTGGGGTGAATGAGGCCTCCAGTAAACAGTTGCCAGCCATCACGATTTGTGAAGGGGAATTCGCTTCGATACTTGGTCAGACGACTGATGTGCCGGGGATTTACACCCTGGAGCTTCAAAATGCGATCGGCTGCGATAGTATCGTTACGCAGGAACTGAAAGTAGTGCCTATCAAAACCATCGGAGTTCCAGCGTTTTATTGTCCGGGCGATTCGGTAGAGGTTTTCCCAGACGAATATTACAGCACTCCAGGGGAGGTTTGCAAAACCTACCAAAGCAGCGCAGGTTGTGACAGCACCTATTGCGTGGTGGTAAATCAAGCAAATAAGCCACAACTGCCTGAGCAGGATTCTGCACTTGTTATTGCACTCGGCGAGGGCGTGATTATTGAAACGCCGAACGACTATGACACCTACGAGTGGACTCCCTTTGATCCGGAGGTGCTCAGCTGCAATTGCGCTGATCCCGAGGCCAGCCCAGATACCTCCACCACCTTCCTTTTAGTGGTAACAGACATCAATGGCTGTCGCGACTCGGCAGAGTATAGGGTGTTTGTCTGCGACGAAACGTTGATTCATATTCCAAACGCATTTACGCCCAATGGCGATGGTGCAAACGATTTCTTCCGAGTAGTTCCACACGAAGGAGCAGAGGTCATTCTCTTGCTCCGGGTGTACGACCGCTGGGGCCAAAAACTGTATGAAGGCGCTGGCGCCAATGCCCAATGGGATGGTAAAATCGGCGACAAGCCCGCCCCGTCGGATGTGTACGTTTGGATCTTAGAGTACGAATGTGGCGGGCAACGCCACAGGAAGAGTATGGATGTGACGCTATTGCGATAATGGACTGTGCAGCAGCGTTGATATTACCTTGACTGTGTTTGGCGGGTGAGCCAAGCAAAATTATCGAAATACCAACCATTATGCACATTGTCATCATTGGTAACGGCATTAGTGGCATCACGGCCGCCCGTTATGTCCGAAAACTGAGCGATCACCGTATCACGGTTATTTCGGATGAAAGCGACTATTTCTTCAGTCGGACAGCCCTTATGTATGTTTATATGGGGCACATGCGACAAAAGGAAATTCAGCCTTATGAGGATTGGTTTTGGGAGAAAAACCGAATTGAGCGCTTTCGAGGGAAGGTCGCGCAGGTAAATTACGATTCAAAAACCCTACAAACCACTCAGGGAGAGACTATTACCTACGACAAACTCATTCTGGCAACCGGTTCTCAATCCAATAAATTTGACTGGCCCGGGCAAGATCTCGATGGTGTACATGGCTTATACCATTGGCAGGACTTGGAGGCAATGGAGCGCCATAGCCCTGGACTGCAACGAGCGGTCATTGTTGGCGGCGGCCTTATCGGCATCGAAATGGCAGAAATGTTCCATTCACGGCATATCCCAGTGACTTTCCTGGTGCGCGAAAAAAGTTTCTGGAATCTCGTGCTTCCTGCTGATGAATCTGAGATGATAAACCGCCACATCATCGAACATGGCATTGATCTGCGGCTGCAGACTGAATTGAAAGAGATTCTGCCCGATGAAAATGGGAAATGCCGCGCCGTTATTACTTCAACAGGGGAAGAAATTGCCTGTGGCTTTGTCGGGATTACGGTAGGGGTAAGTCCGAATATAGGATTTTTGAAAGGCGCTGCCCAAGAAGGGAGTGTTCAGAAAAGGGCACACCCAATTAGATCGAAACAAGAAAGTATAGGTGCCACACATTTCTGAACACTTCCCCTGGAAATAAATCGTGGTATTTTAGTCAACGAATACCTTGAAACCAATCTTCCGGATGTTTATGCTATCGGCGATTGTGCTGAATTACGGCAACCCAATCCTGGTCGTCGCCCAATCGAGGCGATATGGTACACGGGAAGGATCATGGGTAAAGTGGTCGCCCAAAACATCACCGGCAAGCGTGAAAAGTACGACCCAGGCATTTGGTTTAATTCTGCCAAGTTTTTGGACATAGAGTACCAGGTGTATGGAGATGTGCGACCTGCCTGGCCAGAAACCCAGACAAGCCTTTACTGGGAACACCCTTCAGGCAAAAAAAGCATTCGATTAATCTACGATACAAACACGGAAGCCATTGTCGGATTTAATCTCATGGGCGTAAGGTATCGCCAAGAGGTGTGCGAAAAATGGATAAAAAGCGGGACACCTATCGAGGATGTGCTGCAAAACCTTGGCCTGGCAAACTTTGACCCTGAATTTTTTGAGGAATATGAGTCGGACCTGATTCGGATTTATAATCAAAAAACAGGAAAAAATCTCAAATTAAAGCAAAAACGAGGGCTTTCAGCGGCGCTTCGCTTTTTACAAAAAGCCTGATTATGCAAAACACATCCATATCCATTAGTAACCCGACGCCCTTGATGACGACACTCAAGCAGAAAATCGCTTTGGGTTTGGCAGGTATTGGCTTGTTGTTACTGCTCATTGTTTGGGCAGCGGGCAAAGCCGTTGCGCCAATGGCACTGTTTTTAGTTGCGTTGGCGCTGGTTTCGTCCGGTATTGCTGTCTTTGTTCGGGAAGAATATCTGACGCGCCCCGAAGGCATCAAAAACAATGGCGCATGGTTTCGCAGCCTTACGGCAAGAGGTATTTGGGGCTGGCTTACGGGGATTATTCTCACGGGCTTTTACATCTGTTTGTATTGGTTCCCGGAATACCTGACCGGCCTTATACAACTATTCGACCCCTTGAGCCACGTTTTACGTGATACGGCTGCCAATCAATGGTTTGTGTACGGCACCCTTTACACCGCAGCGGTGGTGCTCATGGGAATCAAGTTTATTTACAAGTATCGGCATAACCCATACCAGCGTTTGCGCACGATTTCGGTCATGTTCTTTCAGCTGGGTTTTGCTTTTCTGATTCCAGGATTGCTCATGCGGCTACAGCAGCCAGAAATTTACTTTACCTATTTCTGGCCGCTGTCCTATTACCAAGGCACACCCATGGCGCATGAAGGGTATGCCGGTTCCGATTTGGGCACCTACTTTTTCTTTTTGGTCTGGCCATGTTTTTTATTGGCACCCCTATTTTGACTTATTTTTTTGGGAAACGGTGGTATTGCTCCTGGGTTTGTGGCTGTGGCGGGTTGGCCGAAACGGCGGGCGATCCCTTCCGGCATCTTTCAGACAAAAGCCTTAAATCATGGAAAATAGAACGCTGGATGATCCATAGTGTTTTGGTTTTTGTAGTTCTGATGACCGCCCTACTTTGGGCAAATGTGGCAACTGGCAGAGCCATTCTGCAGGGCATATCTGAGCCATTTTACAAGACTTATGCTTTTCTTATTGGTTCAGTCTTCTCTGGGGTGGTTGGAGTAGGTTTCTATCCTATTATGGGCAGTCGGGTTTGGTGCCGGTTTGGTTGCCCAATGGCAGCCTGGCTCGGCATTTGGCAAAAAAAGAAGTCAAAATTCCGCATAACGACCAATGGCAGCCAATGCATTTCATGCGGCAATTGCTCCACTTTTTGTGAAATGGGCATTGACGTACGGGCCTATGCACAAAAAGGGCAGGACATCGTGCGTGCTTCCTGTGTGGGTTGTGGCGTCTGCTCGGCAGTTTGTCCGCGTGGGGTATTGCGGCTGGAGGGTGCTGTGGCAGATATTGATACGAGGGCTAAGGTTTCCAATTTCTAAGGAAACTCTAAGCCGATTAAAGCAAGTACGGGAAAATGTGGCTATACTTTTGTGCCACTATTTCACTTTTAATATTTCCCGTCATGAAGAAACAACTACCCATCCTATTTTTCTTTGGCTTCATCCTGTTGCTTTTTAACCAACATCTTTCTGCGCAAGGATGCGTTGCTATTCGTCCTATGAGCGGTTGCGCTGGCACTGCTTCCAGCTCGATTTTGCTGGGCAAAGGCCAGTGGCAATTGGGCGCCAACTACCGTTATTTCCGTTCTTTTCGCCATTTCAAGAGTGATACAGAACAAAAAGAACGCCTCGAAAACGATACAGAAGTAATCAACTGGGCAAACTCTCTGGACTTGGGAGTTTCTTACGGCTTGACCAATCGTTTGAGCCTGTCCTTCAACCTCCCGTTGATCCACTACGATCGCTCCTCACTGTATGAGCACTATGGAAACAGCGCCACTGCAAACCCTGAGCATAAACGTTTCAACACAGGCGCTCAAGGGATTGGAGATGTGCGTTTATCTGGTTCATATTGGCTGTTTAACCCTGAAAAACACATGAATAGCAATCTGGCTGTGGGCCTTGGCGTCAAATTGCCAACTGGGAATTCCAACGTACAGGGCGATTTTCACAAACGCAAGGCTACTGATGGTGGAGATTCTATCATTGTTAAAGCCGTTGACCAGTCCATCCAATTGGGCGACGGTGGCGTAGGCATTAGCTTAGAACTCCAGGGCTATACCTCCCTGTTCAAAGGCGCCGTATTGTATTTCAATGGTTTCTACATGTCGAACCCTAAAGAAACAAACAGCACAATCAACCGTGTGATCACGGCCAATTCAACTGAAATAGACAAGATCACAGAGTTCCATTCCGTTGCGGACCAGTTTGTGGCCCGTGTAGGCATGAACTTTTCTGCACTGCCTATTAAAAACTTTGCAATTGGTCTGGGTATGCGTGCAGAAGGTATTCCAAACAAAGACTTGATCGGCGGTAGCAATGGTTTCCGTCGCCCTGGCTTTATCGTTTCTGTTGAGCCAGGCATTGCTTACCAGCATGGAAAATTCGCATTCTCGGTCAATGTACCTTATGCGCTTTACCGCAAGCGTACCCGCAGCGTGGCTGATATCGCAGGCGGCAACGATGCCAACGGGATTCCTCGTAATGGCGATGCAGCTTTTGCCGACTATTCAGTAAACGTTGGTGTTGCATATCGTTTCGGTGGCCAGAAGATGAGCCACACGATGGAAAATGTTCCAAAATTCAACGATGTGAAAAATTGATTTCAAGTAAGAAAGACTTCATACGATAGATGGATGCCCGGCGCCGAAAGGTTGCCGGGTTTTTTTGTTACCAAAATGTCGCCGCTATGCGGCTGGGAGAGGGGTTTGACGGGATGGGGCGTGCGTAATTTGAGCCACAAAAACTGCCTACTTATAAATCTTCTTCCCTTTTTTCAGCCAAACACCCCAGGAGCGACTGTAAGCATGTACTTCGTTTGTGACACCCTTTTGATTGACTACTGGAAGACCATGGTTGGCCCATTCAAAAATGCCGCCATAGAGGTTAGAAACATTTGAGAAACCTGCTTTTTGGAGTTTTTCTGTCACTTTTTCACTGCGGTAACCCACGGAGCAATAGACCACAATGCGTTGGTCCTTCGGCAGATTTGTTGGTAAATTTACCAAATCAAAATGATCATAACCAACATAAATAGCCCCTGAAATATGACTCACGGCATATTCCCGCGGTTCACGCGCATCAAGAAAAATACAGGAGGTGCTGTCCCTGGCAGCATCTAATACTCCGGTTTCAGGTACGCTGTGGCTTAGTAGCCCATTCAACATCACGCGATAAGCCCCGCTTTTCACCTGCCCAAATGAGGCAATGGCGAGAAGGAGAAGTGCAACAGCAAGCAAAAATATTTTTTTGGGAAAAGGAAGCATAGGCTCAATGTATTCAAAACATTGACCGAACAACAAGCAACAAAAAAAGTTGGAAAAGCGACCCGCACCCGGCGCGACGTTTGTATGTAAACGTCGCGCCAAGTGCCAAACCGAAGATTATATAAGAGAGCGGAGGCCCTTGAAGGGAAGAGGATTCAAAAAAAATCCTACTGCCAGAAGGGGAAGCAGTAGGAAAATCAAAACATACTATGAGAAAACTGGGTCGAAGATATACACGCCCAAATCGTGCGGAAAAGCACATTTAGGATGCGGCGGGAAAAACGAAAGGAGCGGCGGAAAAAGCGACCGTATAAGGCCGGTTAGTTTGGAATTTGATTGACGAATGACGATTACATGATTTCTGATTGTTGATATTATGGTTGATTCTTTGAAGTATTATGGCTGATGTTCTGTGATGCCAGCGACTTTATCCATCGTAAATATCCCAATCTTCCAATTCCATCAACAATCAGAAATCATTTAATCGTCATTCGTCAATCAAAAAAATCTCTAAAAATTAGAGGCTGATATCAATGAAATAGCGCCGCAATACTCTTGTGTTCCACCGTGTTGCGAATGGCACGAGCGAACAAATTGGCCGTAGAAAGCACCTTGATTTTGGGCGACTCTTGGCGCAATGGGATAGTATCGCAAACTATGAGCTCGGAGAGTTGGGAAGCTTCCACATTCTCGTAGGCTCTGCCAGACAGCACCGGGTGTGTACAAATTGCCCGCACCGAGTTTGCCCCTTTTTCAATCAGGGCGTCTGCAGCTTTGCAGAGCGTGCCGGCAGTGTCCACGAGGTCGTCCACGAGAATCACGTCAGCGCCCCTAACATCGCCGATGACAGTCATTGCCGCCACTTCGTTGGCTTTTGTGCGGTATTTATCGCAGATGACAAGTTCGCGACCAAAGTGCATGGCATAGATGCGGGCGCGTTTCACGCCGCCCACGTCCGGGCTTGCAAAAATTACTTTAGAAAGGTCTTGTTGTTCGAGGTACGGCACATAAATCGCTTCGGAGCGAAGGTGATCCACTGGAATGTCAAAAAAACCCTGCACCTGATCGGCGTGAAGGTCCATTGTCATGATCCGGTCTACTCCTGCG
This sequence comes from Lewinellaceae bacterium, assembly GCA_016708875.1. Taxonomy (GTDB): domain Bacteria; phylum Bacteroidota; class Bacteroidia; order Chitinophagales; family Saprospiraceae; genus M3007. The sequence continues at coordinate 55,511 of JADJFA010000044.1, read as the reverse complement.
GCAGTAATCATATTGGCCATGAGTTTGGCGCTGATGGGCACGCGCGGCTTGTCTTTACGGTCCTGGCGGGCATAGCCAAAATAGGGAACCACGGCAGTGATATATCCCGCCGATGCACGTCTGGCGGTATCAATCCAAAGCAAAAGTTCCACAAAGTTGTCGTGGGGCTGGCAAGTGCTTTGTATGAAAAATGTATAAGCGCCGCGGACGCTTTCGTTGATGATTGTCTGCATTTCGCCGTCGCTGAAGCGGGCGAGCGTGGTGTCACCAAGGGCAGACTTATAATGGTAGGCGATTTCTTTAGAGAGGTCTTTGGAAGCGGAGCAGGCGAAAAGTTTGACTTCAGTCACGGTGGCAGCTGGTGGTTGGTTATCAGTTTTGATTTGTTTGCCAAGCTGCCGGAGCGGCAGCTTACTGGCCTTTTTGTTTTCCAACGTTGTAAAATTTGGATCAAAGGTAGAAACATGGATTGTACGGTGTACAAAACTCTGAATTACCTCTAAAAATGACCCTGAAATTTGCTAATTCTGACATTTTTTAAAGGTAGTTACTAGGGGAAAGTACCTTGCGCTACCTTTGGCTGCCCTCAAAGCCTGCTTTCTTTCACCAAATCTTTTCTGTCTGGCAAATGAACCGACATCTCCTTTACACTCGCCTCTTATTATTGACCAGCCTCTTCGCCTTTTTGGCAATAGGCCTTTCGGCTCAAGACAACAGCGCGCGCGAAACCGCGCTCCGTTTCTTGCAAGAGAACCCCTCTAAATTTGAACTGACCAAAAACGATGTATCCGATGTGAAAATAGTGCGCGAGTACCGCACGAAGCACAACGGCGTCACACACGTTTGGGTGCAACAACAGCAAAACGGCATTCCTGTATTCAATGGCCTTTTTGGTCTCCACGTAAAGCCCAATGGTGAAGTGGTACACCTCGGCCACCGTTTTGTAAATGACCTTAGTAACCGCATCAACACCAAGCTGCCATCCTTGAGCGCTGCCAAAGCAGTCGAAATGGCAATGGTAGATTTAGGCTTCACTGGCTTCCCTGTCCCATCGTTGCGCAACAAAACCAACGAGCAAAACTTTGTGTTCGAGGGTGGTGCTATTTCCAAAAAAGAAATCCCTGTAACAGCCTCCTTTGTGCTTACCAACAACGGCACAGTACGGCTTTCTTGGCAAATGGTTATTGATCAGGCCAACACGCCCGACCTTTGGACCATCACGGTGGACGCTCAAACGGGCTTCATTTCCAACAAGTTAAACCACACGGTGTATTGCCAAAACGGACATGGACACCGTGGCGGCGACGCAGATCAGTGTTCTGAAAAGGCGGGCAACGAACCCTCCGTCACTAAAGCTTCGGCGGGTGAACAATCTGCCATGAATGAACTGCTCCTTGATGAGCAATACAACGTTTTTGCCCTTCCTGCGGAAAGCCCAATCCATGGCAACCGCAGCATCCAGACCAATCCAGCTGATTTAACAGCCTCTCCTTATGGGTGGCTTGATACCGATGGTGCTACTGGTCATGAATACACTTACACCCGAGGCAACAACGTATGGGCTTTTGATGACAGTGCAAGTGACGACACACCCGATGAAAGCGAATCAGCTGACGGTGGTGCTGTCTTGAATTTCGACTTTCCTTTCGATCCGAATGCTGAGCCGACAACCAATGCATTGGCAACGATCACCAATTTGTTCTACATGAACAACATGATCCACGATGTCTTCTATCGCTATGGATTTGATGAAGAAGCAGGAAATTTTCAAAACAACAACTATGGCAACCCTGGCAACGGAAATGACGAAGTGTATGCGCAGGCCCTAGACGGTAGCGGCACAGACAACGCCAACTTCTCCACACCAGCAGACGGCGGCCATGGCCGGATGCAGATGTACGTTTGGAATCGCTCTGGCGGCCAAATCGTGAATGTAAATGGCCCTGGAGCAGTCATAGGAAACTATGGAGGCATGGCATCTGATGGCTGGGGAGCCCCAATCACCACTACACCCGTAACTGGCGACGTTGTGTTTGTAGCCGATGGCTCTTCCCAACCAAGCCTTGGATGCAATCCTCCTACCATTGATGTGGCAGGAAAAATCGTAATGGTGGATCGCGGAGAATGCGAGTTTGGAATGAAGTCTCTCAATGTTCAGGAAGCGGGCGGCATAGCATGCATCATTTGCAATTTTGAAGATGCTACCGTGGGCATGGCTGCAGGTGTAGTGGGCGGACAAGTGACCATACCAGTGGTAATGATGAAAAAATCAGATTGCGACCTATTGCGCCAATACGCAGGTGCAGGACTAAATATCTCTATTGGATTGCCAAATATTACTGGCCCAGCACAGCGCGACGGATCTTTTGACAACGGAATCATCGCGCACGAGTTCCACCATGGTATTTCCAACCGTCTCACTGGCACCGGCTCTGCATGTCTTGGAAATGGAGAACAAATGGGCGAAGGTTGGAGCGACTGGGCTAGCCTGATTCTTACAGTAGAACCAGGAGATTTGGGAACTGATAAGCGCGGCATTGGCAACTATGCGCTCTATCAAGAAACGGATGGACAAGGTATCCGTCGCTACCCATATTCTACCGATATGACCATCGCACCGCTTACCTTTAGTGCGGTGCCTTCCAGCGCAGTCCCGCACGGGGTGGGCGAAGTATGGGCCAATATGATCTGGGACCTTTACTGGGCGATGGTAGAAAAATACGGTTGGGATGCTGATATTAACAATACCACCAGCGGCAACTACCGGGCTGTACAACTTGTAGTGGACGGTATGAAATTCCAACCCTGCAACCCCGGCTTTATTGATGGTCGCGATGCCATTATGGCGGCTGATATTGTTAATTACGATGGAGCAGATACCTGCTTGATTTCATCAGTCTTTGCTCGTCGCGGGCTCGGATACTATGCAGACCAAGGCGATTCTGGTAGTTCCGGTGACGGTACTGAAAATTTTGACCCTATCCCAACTTGTATCAAAGAGTTGAAAATCAAAAAGATAACAACCACGCCTACCATTGACCCGGGCGACGATGTGTCTTTTGAAATCACCGTCACCAACCATAAGGATGAAGTGGCTACCAACGTGGTTGTCACAGATGAATTGCCAGCTGGACTTACCTTGGTGAGCGCCTCCAATGGTGGTACTTTCTCCGGCGGAATGGTGCGTTGGGATCTTGGTTCTATGCCTAGCGGCCAAGTAACCACCCTCACTTACACCGCTTCAAGTGCAGCAGGAGTAGGCTCCAGCCGCTATTTCCACGATCTACTTGAAACGGAAGACGAATGGTATTCAAACCTGCTTGATCTTGCCACCGGCGAAATCTTCACCCTTCAATCAGATGTGGTTCACCCTGGTAGTGGCTCCGCTGCCTGGGCTGGCCGCAATGTGGCGGTAGCTTCTGACTTCAGCCTTGAAACTACGCTCTCTTTAACAGTAACGGGTGCCAAGCCTGCCATGCGCTTCTGGCACCAATATAATACAGAGGCGGCTGTAGATGCTGGCTTTGTTGAAGTTCAAGATAAGGCAGATCCGCTGATGCAATGGCGCCGTTTGACACCAGACGATGCCATCCGTGGCGGATACGATGGCACGGTGCAATACAGCACCTTCGCTATTCCTTTCCTTTCTGGATTCTCGGGCAATTCCAATGGTTGGAAACAATCCTACTTTGATTTGAGCGATTTTTCTGGCAAAGAAATCACCTTCCGATTCCGTTTTGGCTCCGACCTTGCGGACGCACCGGTTGATGGCGCCTGGTATATTGACGAGGTGGAGGTTATGGATCTGTTCAACTATGCAGGCGAGGCTTGCATCACTGCCGACGGTGGCGATCAAGCTTGTGCAAGTGCTCCAGAGTACGGTATAATTGTACAACCTGTTACTGTGGGTACAGATGAGCCTAACAAGCAAGCAATCCCTATGCTTGTGCAACCCAACCCTGCTGATGATTTGTTGAACATCAGTCTCGGACAAGCACTTGAAGGCCAGGTGGTTGCGACACTGGTGGCAGCAGATGGCCGCTCAGTAATAAACCGCACACTGCAAGGGTTTAGCCAGGGCCAAGTGCTTACGCTGAATGTGCAAAACGTACCAGCTGGTGTGTATACCGTTCGCCTCCAAAGCGCCGCCGGATACGGGGTGCAGAAAGTGGTGATTAGGTAGACCGAAATTCATTTCGGCATACATTGTAAAAATGAGCGAGCCTTCCCATAATTCGGGGAGGCTCGCTTTTTAATGTCCAATATCCAACAAGGAATGTCCAATGTCCGAGGGAATGTCCAATGTCCAACAAGGAATGTCCAATGTCCAAATAAGCTTCGCGCTTGGCTACTCACATTGACTTCATGACATTATCAACAACCAATCCCATGCCCTTAACTATTTGGACATTGGACATTCCTTGTTGGACATTGGACATTTTTTACTGCCACTGAAACGTATGCTCGTAGCCATTTACTTCCACCGTTGCAGAACCATTTCCGTTGAAAACGAGTGTTCCAGTGAGGGTTCTGGACTGACCATTGGCTGTACTCGCCGTTACGGTGGCAAATCCACTACCACCTGTGATTTTGTAGGTGGTTTTGTCCAGTAACAAATTGGTTAGGTCAAGCGCGACGATGCAATCGAAACTTGGCGACACTTTACGCAGGCTTCCAGTGAGATTACCCGTGAGATCGTAGGAACCGTTGACGACATAAGAAGATTCCTGGGGGTTAAGACCGGTAAATGTCAGGTCGCCAATAGTTGCCTCGCTGCCCAGCCAGTGCGGGCTGGTAAAATTGCCATTGCCTTCGATGCCAATGTTGGCCGTTTGAGGCACATTGAGATTGGAGCAAGTCACGAGCCAGTCCATCCCAAAAGTATAATCGTAGGTGGCTGCACCGCCCGTTTTTACCTTGTTGAATGAGGTGTCGCCCGGAATACCGCAGCTGTTAAGGTAGGCATCAACGATCGCCGCTGCGTCAATAGTGGGTGCTGTGAGACCTGCGGTTCTGTTTGCTACGGCATCTTCGATTATCTCGGCGGCTTCGCTGTTGGTGATGAGTTCAATGATTTCCTCAGGATCTTTGCGGCAGGAAGTGAGTGTGGCCAATGCGGCAAAAAACAAGACAGAGAAAAAGGGCAACAGATTTTTTTGAATGCTTTTCATAATGAGTGGTTGGTTAAAGATGATGAATTGGTGAACTGGTGATTGCCTGCCTGCCGGTAGGCAGGGTGGAACTGGTGATTAGTGGATTTGTGATTGGTGCATTTGGTAGCACAGCAGCGGGGCATTTTTTGTACTGAGAATGTTATTGCCGTTTGTGATGAGACAAAGGTGAGGGCGAGCAGGAGGCATTGGAAAATGGCTTCAACACAAGGAGGGGTTCGTTCAACCATTGGATTAAGCGGAAGCCGTTCGTTGACAAAAAAGGGCAGATGGTTGAGCGGGGGAATTGGACGGATTTGCAGGCCAGTACCTTTAAACCATCTTCCACACTAACCATCCTACCCACATCCTTATGTTCAACCCAACCGAGTTTTCCGCTTTTCAATGGCTGTTGATGCCCTTGTTCATATTTGGACGCTATGTGGTGCTTTCAGCCGTGCTGTATTTTGTTTTTTATGTTTGGAAACGCCGTGCCTGGTTATATCGTAAAATTCAGCAGCGATTCCCTACCCCCACTGATTATCAAAGAGAAATAGGCTATTCTGCACTAACGTCGCTGATATTTGGTGTCGTGGCCTGGCTTTGTTTGGGCACCTCATTTCATTCCATAACCCAGTTCTATACCGATATTGACCAATATGGTGTGGCATGGTTGATTGCAAGTATTCCACTCACGTTACTGATTCACGACACGTATTTTTACTGGATTCACCGATTTATGCATTGGCCTCCTGTTTATCGTTTGATGCACCTTACGCACCACCGTTCGGTGAATCCTTCGCCTTGGGCCGCTTTTGCCTTTCACCCTTTGGAAGCAGTAGCCGAGGCGGGCATTATCCCGATTTTACTTTTGGTGATGCCGCTTCATCCGATATCGTTTTTGGTTTTGTGACCATGATGCTTCTGTTCAACGTGTACGGGCATTTGGGTTACGAACTCTTTCCTCCAAAAATGTACAAACACACGCTGGGCAAATGGCTCAACACCTCTATTTACCACAACCTCCACCACGAAAAATTTAAGGGCAATTACGGGCTGTATTTCACTTTCTGGGATCGCCTTTGTGGCACCTTGCGCGAGGATGGTTTGAAAAAAGTGGAAGAAGTTCATGGGAGGGAACGTCCAATATCCAACAAGGAATTTCCAATTAATATCTAACCATCAAACAATTATGCAACTCAAACACCTGCTTTCTTCAATTCTTTTGGCCGCGTTCTTTAGCGCGCAAGCTCAAAGTATCAACTGGGCTACCGACATCGCGCCTATCCTTTATGAAAATTGCGCGAAATGCCACCGCGACGGCGGGCTTGGCCACTTTTCACTCATTGGGTACGCCAATGCGTTCAGCAACCGATCTCAGATTCAGTATCAAACTACCGAAAGAAAGATGCCGCCCTGGAAACCTGACCCCAGTTACCGCAGCTATGCCCACGAAAACCGGCTGAGCGACGCTGAAATACAACGCATCAGCGATTGGGTGGATGCGGGCGCTCCCGCTGGTGATCTTGCACAAGCGCCACCTGACCCTGTGTTCAGTGACGACTCGGAAGTGGGCACACCTGACCATGTGTTGATGACCCCGTATTACACCGTCACGGCCACTGACGATGAATACCGTTGCTTCGTTATACCCAACGGCCTCAATCAAGTCTCGTACCTGCGCGGTCTGGAAGCCGTGCCTGGAAACCATGAGGTAGTACACCATATTTTGATTTATGAAGACACCACCGGACAAGCTCAAGTGCTTGACGATCAAACACCTAATGAAGCTGGCTATGTCAATTTTGGCGGCCCAGGTGTGAGCGGCGCCAGACTCGTCGGAGCATGGGTACCCGGCTCTCGAACGACGCTTGTGCCACCGTTCATGGGCGTGAAACTCTCGCCAGGCGCCGATCTCATCGTACAAATGCACTACCCCAAAGGTGTAACGGGCATGAGCGACCAGACCCGGCTGAATTTCTTTCTCACCCCCAGCAATCAGGGAATCCGTGAGATAAAACTCAGTCCCATTCTCAATCACACGCCGATATCACTCGAAAACGGCCCGCTCAACATCGCTCCCAATGAAATAAAAACCTATCATGCCAAATTCACCCTGCCCCTCAATGCCTCTGTAATTAGTGTGGGTCCACACATGCACCTCATCGGGCGGAGCATCGTGTGTTATGGCGTAACCCTCCAAAATGACACGATTCCACTCATTCGAATCAACGACTGGGACTTTCATTGGCAAGGTGGGTATTTCTTCCAGCAAGTGCAAAACTGCCCATCGGCACCAAACTTCACGCTTACGCTACTTACGACAATACAGAAAACAACCCGCACCAACCAAGTTTCCCGCCCCAAACCGTTACCCAGGGCGAAGCCACTACCGACGAGATGATGCTGGTTTATTTTGCCTACATGACTTACCAGCCTGGCGATGAGAACATCTTGCTGGACAGCACGCTGCTCAATACATCTTCGCCATTTGTTCCTGAAAATCAAGATGTTGGTTCACTCAGATTGTTCCCGAATCCGGCACAGGATTTTATAGAAATACAATTTGACCTTTTGGAAAAAGCAAATTACCGCGTCAGTGTAATTAACCAGAACGGGCAGATTGTGCAATCCTACGGCGAACAAAAAGAAACAATGCCGGGTGTTTGCCAGGAGCATTTGGATATCAGTCATTTGCCCCAAGGGATATATTTTGTAGAAGTACAGACTTCTGGGGAGGTGTTTCTGGGGAGGTTTGTCAAGTGAAGAAGGGTTGTGTCAAAAGCAAGAATGCCATCAATTTCTACTGAAATTCGTCCGCCGTTGTTGTTGGAGGCGCCACAAGGCAAATGCGGACAAGTTTTGATAATCAATGGCTTGGCCTGCTGTTGGCGTCCTCGCCAACAACAACGGCGGCCCAATGCTATGTAAAACGTGATGATTTTACTTTTGACACAACCCTTCTGGACACGCATCCAGCCGGGCGGAAAAATTTCCGCCCGGCTGTTTTTTTTGTGAAATAAAAATTGTATTTTTGTTAGCCCCTCGAAAACACTTCCACCAATTGTTAACACGCTATCCCCCAAGGATGAATCCACCAAATGATCCCGCATGGTATTCCTTACCTTCGTTTTATTGCTCCTTTTATTGCAGGTCTTGCGCTGGGCGGTTGGTTTGACACGCCATTGCCCGGTTTGGATTGGGCGCTGATCGTCGGTGCAGCCATTGGCGCGCTGCTTGCCATCCAAAAAATTCCGTATCGCTATCGCTGGGTGTTTGGGGCGTATGCCCATTTACTGTTGTTTGGCTTTGGTTATTTCCACATCGTTGACCACAACGAGCTTTGTCAGCCATCACATTTCGCCTCCGAAATTCAAGACAGTCACTATTTTCTCGGTACGGTGTACGAAGCGCCTTCCAAGGGTGCAAAAATGAAAATCCCGGTCCATGTGGAGGCAATGGGTACTTCGCCCGATTCGCTTCAAGTGGCTGTGGGTAATGTCATATTATTCCTTGAGCCTGGCACTTTTGCAGATAGCATCCGATACGGGGATCGCCTCGGATTTCAAGCAACGGTGCGTCCTACGGAACCACCTAAGAACCCGCACGCTTTTGATTACAAACGTTACCTGCATTTTCAAAATATTCACCATCAGGCATTTGTAAAGACAGATTCACTCCTTCGGCTTTCTGAAGGCAATGGCTGGATGATTTGGGAAAAGGCCTATGAAAGCAGAAAAAGCCTGCTCACACTGCTCCACAAGCACTTCCCAACCACCGATGAATATGCAGTGGCTTCGGCCTTGCTCGTGGGTTATACCGACGACCTTTCCGATGATATGCGCACGGCGTATGCCGAAACGGGTTCGATGCACGCCCTGGCCGTATCAGGCACGCATATCGGGATGCTTTATGTCGGACTGATGTTCCTGATTGCCCGGCTTCAGCTGCGCGGTCAAAGGGGACGGCTCATAGAAATGGTACTGGTGCTGACGGCCATTTGGGCTTTCACTTTTCTGACGGGAGCCACGGCTTCGGTGCTGCGCGCTTCGGTAATGTTCAGTGTGTACATGCTTGGGAAAGCGTTCTGGCGCGATGCTTCGGCTTGGAATGTATTGCCTGCTTCGGCCTTTATCTTGTTGATTTACAATCCTTATTTCCTGTTCAATGTCGGGTTTCAACTTTCCTATGCGGCGGTGGCTGGTATGGTGTTTTTTTATCCGCGGCTTTACAAAATGTTCCCGCCTATGTCGCGATGGCTCGACGAGCCGCTCAAGGTTTTCCTTATCGGCGTGGCTGCGCAGTTGGGCACCGTTCCCCTCACGCTTTTTTATTTCAATCAGTTCCCCGTCTATTTTTGGTTGGCAGGATGGGTGGTGGTGTTTGTAGGCGCCGTGTTTTTATGGGGCGGTGCGATGCTTGTTGTGCTGGATTCTTTTTCCCAAACATTGGCCGATTGGCTGGGGGTGTTGCTGTATCAAATGCTCTGGTGGATGAATAAAATCATCATGTTCATTCAAAGCATTCCGGGTGGAGTAGTGCGCAACGTGTGGACCGCCGACTGGGTGGTGTTTGCGATGTACGCCTGTCTTGCCTTTTTGGGTGCAGCCATCATAACGAAGCGGGGAAAGTGGTTGGGGGCATTTTTTGGCGTCATGGCTTTGATGGGCGCCTACCGCACATACATGGTATTGAGCAAACAAACGCAACAAAAAATGGTGGTTTACCACGTGAACAAGGCCCGATTGATTGATTTTTTTGATGGCGATCAGGTCGTGTCCTTGTCCGACACGCTTTCCAAAAAGCAGGAGTATTTTGCTTCTTTAGCAAACCGAACCGCCTCTGGAATGCGCGAACAAACGACGGTTCATTTTTCCGCTGATTCAGTTTTTTTAGGCCATAACTTGTTGATAGACTTGCCTTTTGTTCAATTTTTTAATCAAAAAATGGCCTTGGTGGACGATGCAAATTGGGTCAAATTGGGCAATCCCAAACCCCTTGCAGTAGATGTTTTGGTATTGTCAAAAAGCCCCAAAGTTTCAATAGCCGAGTGCATGTCGCGATTCCCCTGCGCACTGGTAGTTTTCGATGCCTCCAACACCTTTCGACAAGCCGAACGCTGGCGAACTGAATGCGAGGAAGAAGGCTGGGCCTACCATGATGTGCGGACGATGGGAGCCTGGATTGGGATACGGTAGTTAAGGTGGAACACGGATGACACAGATGAGACACGGATTTGCACGGATTCTATAGTTAAATCCGTGTCTCATCTGTGTCATCCGTGTTCCATCTCTTCCGTGTTCCACCTGCCAAGTCAAGTAATTCAAACATCTTCTAAAATTAATATGAAAACACGCTTCTTCAATTATCTGCGCTTCAATCGGGCAGAGCGCAATGGTACGCTGGCCCTCTTTATCCTCACGACGGCCCTTTTTGCAATCCCGGAAATTTCGCGCCACTTCCACGCCGAAAAACGGACTGATTTTGAACCGTTTAAGCAAGAAATCCTGGCCTTCCGAAAGACGCTTGAAAACAACGAATCTACCGCTGGTTCATCTGCAAATGCATTATTCAACTTCGACCCAAACACTGCCTCTTTTGATGATTTTGTCCGGCTCGGCCTTTCTGAAAAAGTGTCGAACATCATTTGCAATTACCGCGATAAAGGCGGCGACTTCCGCTCCCCCGCCGATTTCCAAAAAATATGGAGTCTTAAAAAAGAGGATTTCGCCCGGCTGTTTCCTTACATCAGCATTGGATCCACGCCGGAAAAATCCCATGAAAAAAGCTCCGAAAAGCCAGTTGCTGAACTATTTGCCTTCGATCCAAATACCGCTTCCGAAACCGAGTTGAAACGCCTCGGATTGCCTGATCGGACGGTGAAAAGCATCTTGAATTACCGCGACAAAGGCGGGAAATTCCGTAAAAAAGAAGATCTGGAAAAAATCTACACGCTCGACGAGGATGACTTTGCCCGCATTGCACCCTATGCCACGTTTTCAGAAACCTACGCCAGTACCAATGCTTCCCGACCAGTGGTATATGCTGGAGGATTTGCTGCGGCGAGCAAAAAAAACGCGGTTTCTGGCCCTGTTGACATCAATCGTGCAGGCGTAGAGGCCTGGACCGCATTGCCGGGAATTGGTGAAACAAGGGCACGACAATTGGTCAATTACCGCGAAAAACTCGGTGGTTATACCTCAGTATCGCAGGTGGCTGAGATGCACGGTTTGCCTGACAGTGTGTTTCAACGGATTAGGCCAAATTTGGTGATTGAATCACCAGATATTCGAAAAATCAATCTCAATACTGTTTCTCAGGCGGATTTGGATGCACACCCTTACATTTCAAAACGGCAGGCGGAACTTATCGTAGCCTACCGTGAGCAACATGGGGCGTTTTCTTCGCCGGATGATTTGAGCAAGATGCGGGCATTTTCAGATCAGGTCTGGTTGGCGAAGATCAGGCCGTATTTGGGGGTGGAGTAGATTAAAAATAGATTCTGGCTACAGCGCAAACATGAGTCACTACAAATTTTATAACATTAATGATCCGTTCCGTTGCAACATCAAACTTGACATAATTTGAACCACAAAAGGCACAAAAGAGCACAAAAGAGCGCAAAAGTAGCACGATACGGTCTTTTGTGTCCTTTTGTGCCTTTTGTGGTTCAAATTACGCTACATGGGGAAAAGTAGTGCTTTTTGATGTTTTTACTTGTGCGATTTTATATTGTTACAAAATTCGACTCATGTTTATAGAAACCATCGGGATGTAATCATGAACCGCGTAGCTGTGGCACAACTTTAGCGCCGAAGGCAATCAAATCAATCGTTTGGCCGAGACATCCCCCCCCAATTTCCAATCCGGCGAAACCCCTTGAATCAGCACAATCCCCGGCGTTTTTCCAACTTCCAAACTGCCCAGCGTATCATCAAACCCAAGGGCTTGCGCACCATTGAGCGTGGCCCAACGCAGCAGCGCAGAGAACGGCACATAACTCTGGTACCGCGCGATGGTTTTCATCTCCTCCAGGACTGAAAGTTGCCAGTTGGACGTGAGTGAATCCGTGCCAATGGTGACGCGGGCCTGCGTGTCGAGAAAAACCGAGTAGTCGGGCAGGCGGTTTTCAATGTAGAGGTTGGCGTTGGGGCAAGTGGCCCAAAAGGTGTGCGGACTCCAAGATTGGGCGGCCTCAATATTTGCACGGGAAGTGAGTGTATTGTGCACAAAAATGGTTCGGTTGGCGGGGTTCATATTGGCCAGGGCATAATAAATCGAAGATTGACCAGTGGCTTCAAATTTGTCGAGTGAAATGCCAAATTTTCCATAAAAATCAAGAAATTCACCCTTTTTCTCCAAAAACAAGGCTTCCTCCGGTGGCGTTTCCTGGTTGTGAATGCTCACCGTGATGCCGGATTTTGGGTTGAACGCATTGATTTTTTCAAACAAACTTCTGCTCACTGAATACGGTGCATGAGGAACCATCGAGCGGGCGCTTCCCGGGACAAGTTCGAGCTGTTCGTACACCGCCAGTCCATCTGCAAAGGTCTTTTCTGCCCCGGCATCTTGTAGAAAATCAAAGAGTTCCAGAAAAGTATGATAGCGCATTCGGCCTTTGGCTTTGGTGGCAAAAGTGTCGGGTGCGTTGGAGATGTCGCCTAGGGCAACGATACCTCCATCGAGCATTTCCTGCTCAGCCTTTTCAATGGCTTCTGCAATCAGCTCCGCGCTTGCGTTGCGTTGTGTAACTACCCCTGTAATGAATGGAATGAGTCCCGTTCCTGTATCCACCTTGCCTTTCATGTGCGAGAGCTCGAGGTGGCAATGGGTGTTCACAAAACCGGGAATGAGTATTCCACGGTGCATTTCGACGCTGGCTGGATCGTGCTTTTCAGCGGGTTCAATGGCGAGGATTTTGCCCGCATTGTCTGTGATAACAACGGCATTTTCAAGGGGTTCGGAAGAAACGGGGCAAACCCAGTCGGCGGAGATTTTGTGCATCTTTTAATTGAAACGATTGTAAAGATTGATTCGATTATTCGATTGAGACGATTGGCTCGATTATTCGATTGATTCGACTTTGGATTGGATATTTGCGTGGCAAAAATAGCAGGGAAGTTTCACCCTCTCCACAATCGTTGCAATCGAATCAATCTTTCCAATCAAATAATCGAATCAATTAAAAAATGTCCCGCTTTCACATTGATCCAAACATCGCCCGCGCGCGCACCATCTCCACCGAGGTGTACACCAGTGCAGCAATTTATGAAGAAGCCAAAGAAAAAATCTTCGCGTCTTCCTGGCAGTTTGTGGGCGATACCGACCGTGTGGGCGAGCCGGGAAGTGTATGGCCGTTCATGTTGCTGGACCAGTATTTGAGTGAACCATTGCTACTCTCTCGAGACAAGACAGGGACGGTTCATTGTTTGTCGAATGTGTGTACGCACCGCGGGAATTTACTGGCTTATGAACCTTGCAAATCGAGCCAACTGCGCTGCCGTTACCATGGCCGGGTGTTTGGCCTGGATGGAAAATTTCAGTTTATGCCCGAGTTTTCCGGGGTGGAAAATTTCCCAACCGAGGCTGATAATTTGAAGCAACTGCGACTTGTTCATTGGGGCAAATTGCTGTTCACCACCTTGAATCCCATTTTCCCAGCGGAAAAATTCCTGGGTGAAATGATGCAGCGCGTGGCTTGGATGCCATTGGATCGGCTGGAATATCGCCCCGATCTTTCCAAAGATTACACGGTGAATGCCAACTGGGCGCTCTATTGTGAGAACTATCTTGAAGGGTTCCACATCCCATTTGTCCACAACAGTCTGAGTGCGGTATTAGACTGGAACCATTACTCCACTGAGCTATTCCCATACGCCAACCTGCAGCTCGGCATTGCAAAAAAAGGCGATGCCTGCTTTGATCTGCCAGCCGATTCTCCCGACTTCGGTATGGATGTGGCGGCGTATTACTTTTGGGTGTTTCCCAACATGATGTTTAATTTTTACCCTTGGGGATTATCGCTAAATATTGTTGAACCACAGACTGTTAGCACCTGCAAAGTGCGGTTTAAAGTCTATGTATTTGACGAATCAAAGCTTAACACTGGGGCAGGATCAGGCCTCGAACAAGTTGAGCATGAAGACGAGGAAGTAGTGGAAAATGTGCAGCGCGGCATTCGTTCGCGGTTTTATGAACATGGCCGTTATTCACCCAATAGGGAGCAAGGGACGCATCATTTTCACGGCTTATTGGCGGAGTTTTTGGGTTAATAACCGCATGAGTCTCAGTAAATAATCCTGATGCTTCAATGAAAAGTGCAAACCTGGGCGAATGGAAGTGACGGAGTTTTGTTCCCAGTTTCTTTTCACTTTTTACTGACTCTCATGCCACACCATCAAATAGTCATTATCGGCGGCGGCAACGCCGGCATCTCTACTGCGGCTCAATTGCTGCGCAAAGACCGCAAATTAGACATCGCCATCGTTGACCCTGCGGACAAGCACTATTATCAGCCTGCCTGGACATTGGTCGGAGGTGGTGCATTTGACATCAAAAAAACAGAGCGTACGGAGGCGTCTGTAATGCCCAAGGGTGTTACGTGGATCAAGCAAAAAGCCGTTGGATTTGCACCTGATCAAAACACCGTTGAGTTAGATAATGGCCCATTGACCTATGATTATCTGGTCGTTTGTCCAGGGATCCAACTCAATTGGGGCGATATCAAGGGTTTGCCAGAAACGCTTGGCAAAAACAATGTGTGCAGCAATTATTCTTTTGAATCGGCCCCTTACACCTTTGAATGCCTCAAAAATTTCAAGGGAGGAAAGGCCCTTTTCCACAACCCTTCTACCCCGGTGAAATGTGGTGGCGCCCCTCATAAAATAATGTATTTGGCAACGGACTATTTCCGCAAACACGGCATTTTGCCCAAAGCGGATGTGCAATATTGGAGCGGGGCTGCCAAACTTTTTGCAGTGCCACAATATGAAAAAACGCTGCTGCAGGTCGTCAAACGTGGCAACATAAAGTTGAACTTCCTGTACAATCTCACGGAGATAGATGGCCCCAACCGCCGCGCCAAATTTCTTGGTTTTGGAGAGGAAAACAAAGGGGAAATGAAGGAAGTGGACTTTGATATGATCCATGTAACGCCGCCACAGAGTGCACCGGATTTTATTCGAAACAGCAGTTTGGCCAATAGTGCAGGCTGGGTAGAAGTGGACAAAAGCACCTTGCAGCATGTGCGCCATACCAACATTTTCGCGCTCGGAGATGCCTCCGGTTTGCCTATTTCAAAAACAGGCGCAGCCATCCGCAAACAGGCGCCAGTGGTGGTAACCAATCTATTGGATGTCATGGCGGGCGGGTTGCCCTCGGCGACTTATTTGGGTTACACGTCCTGTCCCCTCGTCACTGGCTATGGCAAATTGGTATTGGCGGAATTTGATTACAACAACACTCCGATGGAAACATTCCCTTTCGATCAGTCGAAAGAACGCTGGAGCATGTACCAACTTAAAAGAGAAGTGCTTCCGAGAATGTACTGGGGAGCCATATTGAAAGGCTTGGCTTAAAATTCATACATAACAGCCGATTTTATGCCCCAAAAACGCGGAATACCCGGCTGGTTGGCGTCTATTTTGAATTGATAAAATGCCCCAGTCTGCAAGGACAATTGCCGTAAAAAACGATAACGCAGGCCAGCATTAAAATCGAGGAGCGAAACAGGGCTGCCAAGGGCAGGGACTTCTAACGAAAATTCCTTCTCTTCCCCTGTGACCTGATGGATATATTCAAATTTCAATTCAAATTCAGGATGCCATTGTGCCGCATAACCCAGACCGAAATAGGGGCTAAGTTTATGGGTGGGACGGAGCCAGTACCGCAGCCCTGCACCGAGTTGTAAGACAGGCTTCAAGCCCTCGTCGGTCTCGAAGTGCTTGAGTATGTAATCATCACCGGGTGAAGAGAAAGGAGGCAATCCCAAGGCTTTGTCATATTCCGTTCCAGTAAAGGAGATTCCACTGTATGCGCCCTCCAGGGTAAGGGCTAATTGTTCGGAAAAGCAATTTCGCCCATCAACGCGGCCACAAACCCACTGTTTTCGGAAAGTTGAGCCGCTGAAGGAATTACAAAACCTCCACCTGCCCCTATTCGGACTTTTCGGGGGATGAGCAAATACTGCCGCGGATTTCGAGCCCGTTTTTGAGGAATTAAGACAAGATCTTTTTCAGGTATTTTAACCCGCCTTGTGGGTATTTTTAGGAACGCCGGGTGGATGGGTAAAATGCTGAGGTTTTGTTCGCTTTGAGCAATTCCCGGGATTAGGGCAGTTGTATCCGGTTGGATGTTTTGCTGTTCAAGGTTTGAATGGGACGAGAATTTTGATCCTTCTAGCGTCGAGGAACCGTCTGAAGCAGTTGGATTTCCAGTCCCAAGGCGGTTGGTATTTCCCTGCCCGAAGGCAGAGCCATTGCCTGCTTTAATACTTTCTGATACGGAGCGATGTACCACAGTTCGATAAACCGTATCATATTGATAAACAAGCACTTTTGACCAGGTGGTGTCGCGCATCGCTACTGACTCATGGCGAATTTGTTGCCATTCGCTTTGCATGGTATCGCTGCGTTTTTCCGATTTTTGCCACATCCACCACCATCCGACATTAGATAAAAGTAGCAGGGCACTCAATGCGCCCAGCCACCAGACTGGCAAAACTCGCCAGCGTCTCCGTTCTACTGCATCTAATCTGGGTGTAAGCTGCTCCCAATCCTCGTCGCTAAGGTCGGGGGCGCCAGCACCGCGCATTTTATCTGCAAATAGTTTGTCGAAGTCAAAATCGTCCATAAATCAGTATTTGGCGTGAGGCAGAGCCATTTCTTGATGAAGTAAGAGTCTTTTCAATTTGGCCCGGGCTTTGAACAAATTAGACTTGGAGGCGCCGACCGAAATACCCAAAATAACGGCAATTTCATTGTGGTCATATCCTTCAATAGCGTACAGATTGATGGCAGCTCGATACGCGGGTGAAAGCTGCTGCACCAATGCTCGTAACTCTTCCGCAGAAATCCGGGCAATTATGTCAGACGGGTCTCCAACATCAAGTACTGTTTCCAGATCATCTGTAAGAAGTTCATTCTTAATGTTTTTCCGATAGTAATCTATGGCGGTAAAAACAGTAATTTTATTAAGCCAGGGTTTAAAAGGCTGCTCTACGTTGTAGTTTTCTATTTTGCTAAATACCTTCATGAATACATCGTTCACAATTTCCCGGGCCTCTTCCAGTGAAGAAGCATAGTTAAGCCCCACTTTGAGCGTGTACTGGTAAAAGAGTTGGTACAGCTCCTTTTGAAATGCACGATCATGGCGGCGGCAACCATCTATGATTAGAGCAAACCGGTTTTTATTCATTGTACCCGTATATTATTCGGGGCAACGCGAAATACGGTTGCCCTGAGCATGAAATATTTATATTGATGTCAGGAAAATGTTGGGCGGACAGGTTTTTTTCCATGTCCAAAGGCAAATTATGATGCCGCCTAAGCAGACACTCCTCGGATGATTTGCTACAGACTTATAAATGATTTAAGCCCCCAAAAGTCCTTCGATTTCCATTTGTCCGTGGGTGACGCAGGTCAGTTGGGCTGATAATTCTTGTCAATACCTCAAAATAATCGCGGGTCTTGGCAACCCTAAAACCCTTTCTCACGAACCCTACACTACACAGAATTATATAAAGCGGTTTATGTCCCCACTGGTCCATCGGATTTATATCGGAACCCTGGTTAGTATTGTCGTTTTGACAACCATTTTCCTCTTGTACAAGGGGATTCCCTATTACAACACACCTCTTGAGGAGCGTTTTTATCACCCTGACCACAATTGGTTTAAACCCAGCGGAGTCTTCGGGCATGGCTTAGGCATTGTCGGCACACTACTCATTTTGATTGGGGTATTTGGTTACATCGCCAAGAAAAAATACAAGGTTTTGCACCGGTTCGGGCGCTTGAAATATTGGCTGGAGTTTCACATTTTCCTGTGCAGCCTGGGGCCGGTGATGATATTATTTCACACGGCTTTCAAGTTTGGCGGATTGGTTTCAGTTAGTTTTTGGAGCATGGTGGCGGTGGTGGCGAGCGGTGTGGTGGGCAGGTTTATTTACATCCAGATACCCCGCACGATCGAAGGAAGGGAGCTGAGCCTGCATGAGGTCCAGGCCATGAAGATCAATCTGGAAGAAATCCTGAAAGGTTCGTACCAATTGGACGAGGCAAGCGAACAATCCATTTTGGAGGCGGCAACCGTCAAAACGGGTGGAGGCTTTTTCAGTCAATACTTTGGAGACAAAAGAACCATTCGACAGGTGAAAAATGTGCTCCAGGCAAACAGGCTGTCCAAGCCGGACATCAAAAAAGTAGTACGTCTGGTACAGAATGAAATCTCATTAAACCACCGCATTGAGCGCTTGCTGACCATGCAAAAACTATTCAAGTACTGGCACGTGGCACACCTGCCTTTTGCACTCATCATGCTGATAATCATGGTTATACACGTTGGCGTTACCCTTGCCTTTGGCTATCGTTGGATATTTTAATCACCGAAAATGCTATTCGAACAGATCATCATATACGGGGTAGTTTTTTTCTTCTGCTTTGTAGTTGTGTACCTCTATTTACGCAAAGAAGGGAAGGCTTCTCAGGCGGCCGAAGCCAAAATCGAAAAAGCGATTCAGGAGGGAACCTTCGAGCCAGTTTCACTACACCCGGTAATAGATCTGGGGACTTGCATCAAAAGCGGGGCTTGTATTGAAGCCTGCCCGGAAAAAGACATCATCGGCATCGTACATGGCAGAGCGACTTTGATCAATGCCTCCCAATGCATTGGGCATGGCGCGTGTTTTCACGCCTGTCCTGTAGAAGCTATTTCGCTGGTGATCGGGACGGAAAAACGGGGCGTGGATTTGCCACACGTCAACCAGGATTTTGAAACGAACGTACCGGGAATTTATATCGCCGGCGAACTGGGCGGCATGGGCTTGATCAAAAACAGCGTGGAACAAGGCGAGGCCGCTGTGCTCAGCATTGTAAAATCAGGGTTCAAAAAGGATCCTTCGATATACGATCTGGTCATCATTGGTGCTGGCCCTGCCGGCATTTCTGCTTCTTTGACTGCCAAAAAACACGGGCTGAATTTTTTGACTCTAGAACAGGATTCTTTGGGCGGCACGGTGTTCAATTTCCCCCGCTCTAAAATTGTAATGACGGCGCCGATGGATTTGCCCTTACATGGGAAAGTGAAATTATTTGACACCAGCAAAACCGAATTGCTCGATTTGTGGCAGTCCGTAATGGCCAAAAATAATATCAGCATTCGGGAGAACACCAAAGTGGAGAGCATTCAATCCTTGAGCGACTGCTTTCAGGTGCTGACGCTGAAGGGAGAGGAATTCAAAACCAAAAACGTGCTGTTGGCCATTGGAAGGCGAGGAAGCCCCAGAAAATTGGGCGTTCCCGGTGAAACCCTTGAAAAAGTGACCTACCGACTTTTGGAACCGGAAAATATCCAGGAGAAAAGGGTGGTCGTCGTAGGCGGTGGCGACTCAGCCATCGAGGCGGCACTTTCACTCTCAGACCAGAATCACGTGATCCTCAGTTATCGGAGCGAGGCATTCAGCAGGTTGAAACCGAAGAACCGGGAGAAATTGGATGCCGCCATTAAGGTGGGAAAAATTGAGGTAAAACTGAAGAGCAACCTTGTGCGGATCGAACCAAATAAGATAGTTCTAGCTACAGAGGAAGGCCCGGAACCGCTGTCCCTGGAGAATGATCTGGTGTACATTTTTGCAGGGGGTGAGTTGCCGACGCAGTTTTTGCAGAAGGCTGGTGTGGAGATTACGAAGCGATTTGGGTATACGGTGAAAAAACATAAGTAAATGAACAGCGTACGGTTTTTAAACACATAGGCACATAAGCAATGAGCATAATAGTTTATTTAAAACACATAGGCACAATAGGACACATAGTGTATAAAATCGGGACTATGTGTCCTATTGTGCCTATGTGTTTTAAATAAAGACCTATGTTTTTGCAAATCAAGCAGGGAAAATGCGCATTTTAATAAGCATACTCTTTCTTATCCTTCTCGCCGGAAGAGCCGGGGCGCAACTCTCGCCTGGCGACTTATCAAATGCTCACAAGGATTTGGAAGGCATGTCCAATTGTACAAAATGCCACGATCTGGGGAGCAAAGTATCGAATGCAAAATGCCTCGATTGCCACAAAGAAATCAAATCAAGGGTGGACCGGAATGAAGGCTATCACGCCTCCTGGGAAGTAAAAAAAAAGGATTGCGCAAAATGCCACAGCGATCACCACGGGCGGAAGTTCGACATGGTTCGTTTTGATGAAAATGCCTTCGACCACAATTTGACGGGTTACGAATTGACCGGCAGGCACAAAACAGGATGGTCAAGCAAAGGCAAAAAAATTGATTGTCGCAGTTGCCACACCCCTGATTTTGTAGTCGAGCCGGAGTTGAAAAAAAAGAAAGAAACCTTTTTGGGCCTGGGGCAGAATTGTATTGATTGTCATAAAGATGTGCACCAAAAAACGCTTGGAAATGACTGCGCGAAATGCCACAACGCCGAGGAATTTAGGCCCGCAAAAAAATTCAACCACGACAAATCTGAGTTCCCCCTCACTGGGAAACACCGGGATGTAGCCTGTATCGAATGCCACAAAAAAGAAACGCGCAACGGCCAGGAGTTTCAAAAATTTGCCGATGTGCCCTTCAAAAGTTGTGTGGAATGTCACAAGGATGAGCACCAGGGGCAACTCGGCACGAACTGCAAAGAATGCCATACCGCACAATCGTTTGTGGATCAGAGCGGACTGAGAAAATTCGACCACAGCAAAACGCACTTTGCCTTGAAAGGAAGGCACCAAAAGGTAGATTGCCGGGAATGCCACAAGATGGATATTGCCACGCCGCTCAATATATTTCAAGACAGATTGGGTGTGTTGACCAATGATTGTGAGACTTGCCACAAAGACCCGCACGAAGGCAAATTTGGTGGAAAATGTGTGGATTGTCACAACGAAAGTGGTTGGCGAAAAACAGGGGATTTGGATAAATTCAACCACGACAAAACGGCTTTTGCGCTCAAAGGCAAGCACGTTGCGGTGGACTGCCGGAAGTGCCACATTTCGGATAAAATGACCGATCCGCTGCCATTCAAAAATTGCACGGATTGCCACAAGGACTATCATGACAAGCAATTTGCAGTCAATACCGTCAGCCCTGATTGCGCAAAATGCCACACGGTGGATGGGTTTTTGGGTAGCGTTTTCAGCATCGAGGACCATGCAAAAACGAAGTATAAACTTGATGGAGCACACCTGGCAACGCCGTGTTTCGCATGTCACTTAAAAGAGGGTGAACTTTCCAGTACCCCGCCATCCAAAAACAAGTGGAAATTCAGACAAATCGGCGAACGTTGCGTGGATTGCCACAAAGACCCGCATGAAGCGCAAATCGCAGAAAAGTGGTATCCAAACAAAACCTGCGATCAATGCCATGTCACTTCGAGTTTCCGGGACAGCAAATTTGACCACAGCAAAACCGAATTCAAATTGCAAGGCGTCCATGAGAAAACGGCTTGCCGCGACTGCCACAAACCTGAGCCAGGTTTCAAACTTGGAAAATTTGATGGCTTGCCTGCAACCTGTTCAAGTTGCCATGAGGATGAGCACAACCGCCAATTTGAAAAGTTTGGCGTCACGGACTGTGCCCGGTGTCACAGCTTCGACACCTGGGAAATGGACAAATTCGACCACGATAAAACGAAGTTCAAACTCGACGGAAAACACGTGAAAGTAGCTTGTGAGGCTTGTCACAAGCAAGTTACCCAAGGCGGCAAAACATTTGTCCAATATCAATTCGACAGTTTTGAGTGTGTGGTCTGCCACAAGTGATTTTGCATGTTTGTCAGAAAATTGTCAGAAAAAAATCTGGCCTTTGGCAACCATCTTAGGGTTCAATCTCGAAGTAGGGATAGCAGCTGTTGATTAAAATTCGATGACTGCAATTTTTTAAATTTAATCAATTTTGACCAAGCCGATTTTCACCGTCCTTCTTTTGGCATTCGCCATGAACCTACTTGCGCAAAACCCGCACGGAGCAGCCATGAAAATTGACTGCGCGGCCTGCCACTCCTCGGCGGGCTGGGATATTGATGCAAGTTTTTGGCAGGACTTTGACCCGTCTAAACCACAGCTTTCCAAGATGACGGGCATGGAAGTGGGGTTTGACACCCTGCGTTTTCACCACGGAAAAACGAATTTTGAATTGAAAGGGCGTCACGCCGTGGTGGATTGCCGAGCCTGCCATGAGACGCTGGTTTTTTCAGAAGCCAGTTCGGATTGTATTTCCTGCCATGCTGATATGCACCAGCAGACGGTGGGTACGGATTGTGCCCGCTGCCACAATTCATCCAATTGGCTGGTAGACAACATCACTGACCTTCACCAGGAAAATGGCTTCCCGCTCACGGGGGTCCACAAAGCGTTGAGCTGTGAGGAATGCCACGTTTCGGCCTCGACCCTTCAGTTCAATCGGTTGGGGAACGATTGTATCAGTTGTCATTTGAAAGATTTCAATGCGGCTACCGATCCTAACCACAAACAATCGGGTTTTTCAACTGATTGCCTGGAGTGTCATGATGTGTTTACGCCCGGTTGGGGAACCGACAAGGTGAACCACGACTTTTTCCCCTTGACAAAAGGGCATGAAATATCAGATTGCGCCAAATGCCATGTGGGCGGCAATTTTTCCAATACGCCGACCAATTGCGTCGCCTGCCACCAGCAAGATTTTGAAGCGGCCACCAACCCGAACCACATTCAAGCCAATTTCCCGAACGATTGTGCCTCCTGCCACACAACCGATCTGGATTGGATGCCCGCAAAATA
The DNA here is from genome assembly GCA_016708875.1 of Lewinellaceae bacterium. GTDB lineage: Bacteria > Bacteroidota > Bacteroidia > Chitinophagales > Saprospiraceae > M3007. The sequence continues at coordinate 32,389 of JADJFA010000044.1, read as the reverse complement.
CACGCAGCACGATGCCGAGTATTTTCCCATTTACAGCGGCAAGCATTTGGGGCAATGGTCGCAGTGTACAGATTGCCACATCAATCCATCCAATTTTGCGGAGTTTTCTTGCACAGTTTGCCACATCAATCCTGAAACGGACAATGCGCACAATGGATTGAGCGGTTATGCTTATGAAAATTCGGCTTGTCTCGCCTGTCACCCGACTGGCGACGCGGACGGTGCTTTTGACCACAACACGACGAATTTTCCGCTGACCGGGGCGCACCTTACCACCGATTGCATCGCTTGCCATGCGGGGGGTTATGCAGGGACTCCGACGCAATGTTCAGCCTGCCACACCACTGATTTTAACCAGACGACGAACCCGAACCACGTTGCGCTGGGTATACCAACAGATTGTGCAATGTGCCACACAACGGCTCCAGGCTGGGAGCCTGCCAGTTTCCCGATTCACAATAACTATCACGCCTTAAACGGGGCGCATGCGGTTATTGCGAACGATTGCGCCGCCTGTCACAACGGCAACTACAATACTACGCCGAATACCTGCGCGGGCTGTCACACTCCTGATTACAACGCGACCACCAATCCAAACCATGCGGCCGCGCAATTCTCCACCGATTGTGCCAGTTGCCACAGCGAAACCGCCTGGGCGCCCGCGACTTTTGACCACGACGCCCAGTATTTCCCGATTTATAGTGGAAAACACCAGGGTGAATGGAGTGCTTGTACCGACTGCCATACCAATCCTGCAAATTATGCAGAATTCAGCTGCACTACTTGCCACACCAACCCACAAACAAACAATGATCACAATGGCATAGGTGGCTACACTTACAGCAGCCCGGCTTGTCTGGCTTGTCACCCAACAGGCGATGCGAACGATGCTTTTGACCACAACACAACGAGCTTCCCGCTGACCGGAGCGCACCTTTCCACAGATTGTATACAGTGCCACGCTGGGGGATATGCAGGTACGCCGACACAATGCTCGGCTTGCCACACCACGGATTTCAACCAAGCCGCGAACCCGAACCACGTTGTGCTTAATATCCCTACGGATTGTGCGATGTGCCACACGACTGCACCTGGCTGGGCGCCTGCTACCTTCCCGATTCACAACAATTATTGGGTTTTGAGTGGTGCGCACACAGGCGCAAGCTGTGCAGAATGCCACAATGGGAACTACAACAATACACCGAACACTTGTGTGGGCTGCCATTTGGCGGATTATAACTCGGCAAACAACCCGAATCACGCATCAGAGGGCTTCCCAATCACATGTGAAGATTGTCACACGACGAATGCCTGGGATCCTTCAACCTTTAATCACGACCAACAGTATTTCCCGATTTACAGTGGTAAACATGATGGTGAATGGAACCAATGCGTTGATTGTCACACGACTCCGGGCAATTTCATAGCCTTCAGTTGTATTGATTGCCACGAACACGATAACCCCTCAGAATTGGCCAATGATCACCAGGGAGTAAACGGGTACCAATATGTAAGTTCAGCTTGTCTCAACTGCCATCCGAATGGCAATTAATATTTAATGCGTAGCCTGTTATCAATCATATTATTCCTGTGGTTTTCTGCGAACGTGTTTTCGCAAAGTCCACACGGGGCGGCGTTGAAGATCAACTGCGCGGCCTGCCACTCCTCGGAGGGCTGGGAGATTGATGCAGGTTTTTGGAAGCAATCTGAACTACAAAAACCGACTGCTGCAACGGAAACGCCTCGTTTTGAGCATGACAAAACCAATTTTGAATTGACTGGAAGACATGCTGTAATAGATTGCCGAAGCTGTCACGAAAGCTTGGTTTTTGCGGAAGCCAGTTCGGATTGCATTTCTTGCCATGTTGATATTCACCAGCAAACAGCAGGAAGAGATTGTGCGCGTTGCCATAGTACGGAGCACTGGCTGGTGGACAATATCACGCAACTACACGTAGAAAATGGATTTCCGCTATTTGGGCTACACGCTTCAGCCAATTGCACCGACTGCCATCGCTCGGAGACGGCTTTGAGGTTTGACCGGATCGGCAATCATTGTGTCAATTGTCACCTCGAAACCTATACGGCGACGACGATGCCCGACCATAAAGCGGCCGGTTACTCGACGAATTGTGAAGATTGCCATGATCCATCTGGTTCGGATTGGTTTTGGACGGCCGGTGGCGCAAATCACCTTTTCTTCCCATTGACGAAAGGACACCAGATCGACGATTGTACGCAATGCCATATCGGGGGTAATTTTACAAATACACCCACCGACTGCTTTGCTTGCCATGCCGCAGATTTTCAGGCAACTACAAGCCCTGATCATGAAACCGGCAATTTCCCGACAGACTGCATTGTCTGCCACACCACCGACGCTGGTTGGCCCGCACTTAATTTTACTCAACACGACCAGAGCTATTTCCCTATATACAGTGGAAATCACGAAGGAGAATGGAACCAATGCACGGAATGCCATACCACTTCAGGAAATTTCAAGGCATTCAGTTGTGTGGATTGCCATGAGCACAACAATGCCGGAGACCTGGCGGATGAGCATGATGATGTTTCGGGTTACAGTTATACGAGCACGGCTTGTTATTCCTGTCACCCGAAAGGGAATTAGGGGAAATTTCACACAACGCCACAACGACACAACGTTTTATTGTTTTGATTTTCAATGCGTTATGTCGTTGTGTGGAACATTCTTGTTAGGGAACTAAGATTTTCAATGCGTTGTGTCGTTGTGGCGTTGTGTGAAAAATTGGGACTGATTAAACATAAAAAAACTTGAAGTGTACCGTTTAACACTTATCATTTTCCTTCTGGGTTTAACCGCGAAGTTACTTTCGCAAAACCCACACGGCGCTGAGATGAAAATCAACTGCGCTGCCTGCCATACCTCGGCGGGCTGGGAAATTGAAGCTAAGTTTTGGCAAGAAATTGACCCGGAAAAACCTCAGGTTTCCAAGATTACGGGCTGGGAAAATGGGCTTGACACGCTTCGTTTTCATCACAACAAAACCGATTTTAAACTGGAGGGGCGTCATGCCATCGTAGACTGCCGAGCCTGCCACTCGAGTTTGGTCTTTTCTGAAGCCAATTCTGATTGTATTTCTTGCCATGCCGATATACACCAACAAACAGCGGGTACCGACTGCGCCCGTTGCCATACTTCGTCCAATTGGCTGGTAGACAACATCACAGCGCTGCACCAGGAAAATGGTTTCCCGCTGACAGGTGTACATAAATCGGTCAGTTGCGAGGAATGCCACGTGACGGCTTCGACCCTTCAATTCAACCGGATCGGGAATGATTGCGCAAGTTGTCACCTGACAGATTTCAACGCGACCACCAACCCGAATCACAAACAGGCAGGCTTTTCGACGGATTGTCTGGAATGCCACGACCCGCTTAAACCCGGCTGGGGAACTGAGAAGGTAAACCACGATTTTTTCCCATTAACGAAGGGCCACGAAATTTCGGACTGTGCAAAATGCCACGTGGGCGGCGATTTTTCAAGCACGCCAACCAACTGTTTTGCCTGCCACCAACCAGATTTTGAAGGCGCAACAAACCCGAATCACGTTCAGGCCAATTTCCCGAACGATTGCGCTGTTTGCCATACGACCGACCCTGACTGGATGCCTGCGCAATACACGCAGCACGATGTCGAGTTTTTCCCGATTTACAGCGGAAAACACAAAGGGCAATGGTCTTTGTGCGCCGATTGCCATACGAATCCCTCCAATTTTGCGGAGTTTTCCTGCACAACTTGTCATATAAACCCCGAAACCGACGATGGACACAATGGCGTGAACGGGTATGTTTATGAAAATTCAGCCTGCCTTTCCTGCCACCCAACGGGGGATGCGGATAACGCCTTTGACCACAATACAACCAATTTCCCGCTGACCGGGGCACACCTTTCGGCGGATTGTCTGGATTGTCATGCCGGGGGGTATGCCGGTACGCCAACGCAATGTTCGGCCTGCCACACCACAGATTTTAACGGGACGACCAACCCGAACCACGTTGCGCTGAATATCCCAACGGATTGCGCCATGTGCCATACCACTGCGCCGGGCTGGGAACCTGCCACATTCCCGATTCACAACGATTATTACGCATTGAACGGGGCGCACGCGGTCATTGCGAACGATTGCGCTACTTGTCATGCCGGAGGGAACTACAATAACACGCCCAACACCTGCAACGGCTGTCACGCAGCGGATTACAACGCGACGACCGACCCAAACCACGTAACCGCGCAGTTTCCGACCGATTGCGCTACCTGCCACTCGGAAACCGCGTGGGCGCCATCCACTTTTGACCACAATACCATCTATCCTTTCACGGGGGCACACATTCCGATCGCCAACGATTGTGATGCCTGTCACCACGGGAACTATACCAACACGCCGAATACTTGCGCGGGTTGCCACACCATTGATTTTAATGGCACAACAAACCCCAATCACGTTGCATTAGGTCTCCCTACGGACTGTGCGATGTGTCACACCACTGCCCCGGATTGGGAACCGGCAAGCTTCCCGATTCACGACAATTATTACGTTTTGAACGGCGCGCACATTGCAATTGCCAATGATTGCGCAACTTGTCATTCCGGGAAACTACAATAGCACGCCGAATACATGCGCAGGTTGTCACACACCAGATTACAACTCGGCGACCAACCCAAACCACGTGGCGCTCCAGTTTTCAACCGATTGCGCAACTTGCCATACCGAAACGGCTTGGGCGCCGGCCACTTTTGACCACGATGCCCAATATTTCCCGATTTATAGTGGTAAACACGATGGAGAGTGGAATGCCTGTGTGGATTGCCATACCAATCCGGCGAATTACGCAGAATTTACCTGTATTACTTGCCACACCAACCCGGAAACGGACGATCAGCACAATGGCGTGGGCGGTTATACCTATACCAATTCGGCTTGTCTGGCCTGCCACCCAACTGGCGATGCTGACAATGTTTTTGACCACAATACGACGATGTTCCCCCTGACCGGGGCGCACCTTACGGCGGATTGTATTGAATGTCATGCAGCGGGATATGCCGGTACGCCGACACAGTGTTCTGCTTGCCACACCCCTGATTTTAATGGGTCAAGCAATCCAAATCACATTGCTTTAGGCCTGCCGACTGATTGTGCCATGTGCCATACGACACAGCCGGGCTGGAATCCTGCCAGCTTCCCGATTCACAATGATTATTACGCTTTGAACGGGGCACACGCGGCAATTGCCAACGATTGCGCCAGCTGCCATACAGGAGGAAACTATAACAACACGCCAAACACCTGCGTAGGCTGCCACCAAGCCGACTACAACGGCGTGAGTGACCCCAATCACGTCGTAAACCAATTCCCAACAGATTGCGCAACTTGCCACACGGAAACGGCCTGGGCGCCGTCTACTTTTGACCACAATACAGTTTATCCATTTACGGGAGCACACATTGCGATTGCCGATGATTGCGTCCTTTGTCATCCCGGAGGAAATTACACAAATACCCCGAATACCTGTGCGGGCTGCCACACCACGGATTTCAATGGGACAACGAACCCCAATCACGTTGCGCTGAACATCCCGACAGATTGTGCGATGTGCCATACGACCGCCCCGGGTTGGGAACCTGCCACGTTCCCGATTCACAACAATTATTACGCGCTGAACGGGGCGCACGCGGCCATTTCAAACGATTGCGCCACTTGCCACAACGGGAATTATAATAACACACCAAATACTTGCGCGGGTTGTCACCAGGCCGATTACAACGGAACAAGCAACCCGAATCACGTTGCCTCACAATTCCCCACAGATTGTGCCCTTTGCCATTCAGAAACGGCTTGGGCGCCATCTACTTATGACCACAACCAGATTTACCCATTCACAGGGGCGCATATAGCCATTGCCAACGACTGTGCCCTTTGTCATATAGGAGGGAACTTCAACAACACGCCGAATACCTGCGCGGGCTGTCACACCACGGATTTTAATGGGACAACCAACCCCAATCACGTTGCGCTGAACATCCCAACGGATTGTGCGATGTGCCACACGACCGCCCCGGGCTGGGAACCTGCCACGTTCCCGATTCACAACAATTATTACGCGCTGAACGGGGCGCACGCGGCCATTTCAAACGACTGTGCCACTTGTCACAACGGGAATTACAACAATACGCCAAACACTTGTGTAGGCTGTCACCAGGCCGATTACAACGGCACAAGCAACCCGAATCACGCTGCTTCACAATTCCCTACAGATTGTGCCCTTTGCCACTCAGAAACGGCCTGGGCGCCATCTACTTATGACCACAACCAGATTTACCCATTCACGGGAGCGCACATTGCGATTGCCAACGATTGTGCCCTTTGTCATATAGGTGGGAACTTCAACAATACACCGAACACTTGTGAGGGCTGTCACACACCGGATTACAACGCAAGCCTCAATCCAAACCACATTGCGTTATCCATTCCAACGGACTGTGCCATGTGCCATACTACCGCTCCGGGTTGGGAACCTGCCACGTTCCCGATTCACAACAATTATTACGCGTTGAACGGGGCGCATACAAGTGCAAGCTGTGTGGATTGCCACAACGGGAATTACAATAACACACCAAACACATGTGCAGGCTGTCACCAGGCAGATTACGACGGAACGACCAACCCGAACCACATAACTGCCCAGTTTCCAACGGATTGCGCCCTTTGCCACTCAGAAACAGCATGGATACCATCCAATTTTAATCACAACACGATTTACCCATTCACAGGGGCGCATATTGCCATTGCCAATGATTGCGATGCCTGCCACCAAGGGAATTATAACAACACTCCGAACACTTGTGAGGGTTGTCACACACCGGATTACAACGCAAGTCTCAATCCAAACCACGTTGCGTTATCCATTCCAACGGGGCGGCCACCCCCCGGACGCCGCACAATCGGGCGCATACCAAGCAGGTGTGGGCCAATACAACAACCGCCAAACCGCCCGCAGTTCCACCCCCCCACGCCCGCCACGGGCCCCGCCCCCCCTACCCCTCGGGGCCATCCGCCCCGCAGGGAATAACAACACGCCAACACTTGTGAGGGTTGTCACACACCGGATTATAACGCAAGCCTCAATCCAAACCACGTTGCGTTGGCCATTCCGACGGATTGTGCGATGTGCCACACGACTGCTCCGGGCTGGGAGCCGGCCACGTTCCCGATTCACAACAATTATTACGCGTTGAACGGGGCGCATACGAGTGCAAGTTGCGTAGATTGCCACAACGGGAATTACAACAACACACCAAATACCTGCGTGGGCTGTCACCAGGCAGATTACGACGGAACGACCAACCCAAACCACATAAGCGCCCAGTTCCCAACGGATTGCGCCCTTTGCCACTCAGAAACGGCATGGATACCTTCCACTTTTGACCACAACACGATTTACCCATTCACGGGGGCGCACATAGCCATTGCCAATGATTGTGATGCCTGCCACAACGGGAACTACAACAACACGCCGAACACTTGTGAGGGTTGTCACACGCCGGATTATAACGCAAGCCTCAACCCAAATCACGGTGCTTTGTCCATTCCTACGGACTGTGCGATGTGCCACACGACCGACCCCGGTTGGGAACCTGCTACTTTCCCGATTCACAATAACTATTATGCATTGAACGGGGCGCATACAACTGTAAGTTGTGTGGATTGCCACAACGGGGATTACAACAACACGCCAAACACCTGCGTGGGCTGTCACCAGGCAGATTACAACGGGGCGAGCGATCCGAACCACGTTTCCAACCAGTTCCCAACGACCTGCCTGGATTGTCACACGGAGTCAGCATGGATCCCTTCCACTTTTGACCACAATACTATTTACCCATTCACAGGGGCACATATTGCCATTGCCAATGATTGCGCCCTTTGTCATATCGGAGGGAATTACAACAACACACCGAATACCTGTGTAGGCTGTCACCAGCCCGATTTTAACGGCAGCACAAATCCGAACCACCCGGCATTGAACATCCCGACCGATTGTGATATGTGCCACACAACCGCCCCCGATTGGGCGCCTGCTACGTTCCCGATTCACGATAATTATTGGCCCTTGAATGGCGCCCATACCAGTGCAAGTTGTGTGGATTGTCACAACGGGAATTACAACAATACGCCAAACACCTGTGTGGGCTGTCACCAGGCAGATTACAATGGGGCGAGCGACCCGAATCACGTGTCAAATCAGTTTCCGACGACGTGTCAGGATTGCCACACGGAGGCTGCATGGGTACCTTCTACTTTTGACCACAATAATTTTTATCCATTGACCGGGGCGCACCTCACTATTGCCAACGATTGCGCCGCCTGCCATCTTGGAGGGAATTACAATAACACACCGAACACTTGTGTGGGTTGTCACCAGCCGGATTTCAACGGTAGCACGAATCCGAACCACCCGGCATTGAATATCCCGACCGATTGTGATATGTGCCATACCACCGACCCGGACTGGATGCCGGCCAGCTTCCCGATTCACGATAATTATTGGCCCTTGAATGGCGCCCATACAAGCGCGAGTTGTGCGGATTGCCACAACGGCAATTATAATAATACACCAAATACCTGTGTAGGATGTCACTTAGCGGACTACAACGGGACAAACAACCCTGACCACCAAACAGCGGGATTCCCGACCTCATGTCAGGACTGTCATACAGTAAATGCCTGGGTACCTTCCACCTGGGACCATGACCAGCAGTACTTCCCCATTTTTAGTGGAAAACACGATGGTGAATGGGATCAATGTATAGAATGCCATACTACGCCGGGCAACTTCGCCTTATTCAGTTGTATTGATTGCCATGAGCATGACAACCAAGGCGATGTTGATGATGACCATCAGGGAGTATCTGGATATCAATACGTTAGCACCGCCTGCTACAGCTGCCACCCGGATGGGGAGGATTAATCTTACTATAAGCTAATGAAATACTTTTTGTCCATATCCCTTTTGCTTTTGTGTTCGAACATCCTGTTTGGACAAAAGGAGACTATTGTCGAAAAAGGCACCGTAACCTATGTCTCTTCCCAAAATGTTTATGTGAAATTCAGCTCAACGGAGCATATCAATAAGGGTGACACTTTGTTTTCAAAAAAAGGCGAACAACTCTTGCCAAGTCTGGTAGTAAAAGATAAGTCGTCTACCTCCTGTGTATGTACTGCGCTCTCGACAGAAAAGGCAAAGCTCGGCGACGAGTTTTATTCAAAAAGTATCGTTGAAAAGAAGGCAGAAAAGACAAAAGAGAAGAAATCAAAACCTTTTCCAGCCGGACAAGACAGCATGATCAAGCCACCACCAGTGGTTATAGCACCGCAGGACGACAAGGATGACGACGCTTACAAGCAAAAAGTAAAAGGCCGGATTTCAGCGGCATCTTACAGCAATTTCTATGGAGAAGATCAAATCCATCGGATGCGCTATGCACTTGTATATCAAGGGAATAACTTGGGGAATTCACGAATTTCGACCGAAAACTATATCACGTTCCGGCACACCATTGGTGAATGGAATACGGTGAAGGAAAATTTCAACGATGCGTTTAAAATCTATTCCCTTTCTGTCAAATATGATTTGGACAAAACATCCTCTATCAGCCTTGGCAGGAAAATAAACCATCGGATTTCGAGCATGGGCGCTATTGACGGCTTGCAGGTGGAGAAAGGCTTGAAACACTTTTTAGTTGGTGCCATCGTCGGATCGAGGCCGCATTTTGCGGATTATAGTATCAATCTTAATTTATTCCAGGTGGGCGCTTATGTCGGTCACGTGAATAAAAACCCGATAAAACGAAGAGAGACCACTTTTGCGGTCGTTGAACAGCGCAACCATTCAAAAACCGATCGGCGATTTGTCTATTTCCAACATTCAAATTCATTGTCAAAAAACCTGAACTTATTCGGCTCTTTTGAAGTGGATATGTATCAGGTAGTAAATGAACAGGTGAGCAATTCAATGAGTCTGACCAACTTGCTCCTTACATTGCGCTACAAAATTTCTAAAAAACTCAGCATTTCGGCTTCATACGACAACCGTAAAAACATCATTTACTATGAGTCTTATAAAAGTTATATTGATCAACTCATAGAGGATGAAACCCGGCAAGGCCTGCGTTTTGGGGTCAATTACCGCATTTTAAAGCGGATAACCTGGGGCGCAAATGCAAGCTGGCGTTTTCAAAAAAGCAACATAAACCTTTCCAAAAACATCAATACTTACGTCAATTTTAGTCGCTTGCCTTGGGTAAACGCAACGGCCTCGCTCTCCGCCAATCTATTGCAAACCAATTATTTGGACAGCAGAATTTACGGCGCGCGCCTATCCAAAGAACTCGTTCGCGGCAAATTGAACAGTGAAGTGTATTACCGTTGGGTGGAGTATGATTATAAGAATTACGAGTATAAGATTCGCCAACAAATAGGAGGGATTGATTTTTCCTGGAACATTACTCGAAAACTGGCATTATACCTCTATTACGAAGGCACTTTTGACAAGCAGAACAAGACATTTAATCGGTTTAATACGAAACTCATTCAGCGTTTTTAAAATATTTCACAACGCCACAACGACACAACGTTTTGAGTGCTGTTTACCAAAACGTTGTGTCGTTGGGCGTGAAACAAATTGTACGCTGCGTGAAACCGGTAACTCAATTCAAAAAAATAAAGAAATCAACCATGCAAAAGACAAAGTATATAGCGCTCTTCTTATTCGCACTAGCGCTGACAGCCTGTGATTCCAAACCAAAAGTGATAGAAGCAGAATCCGTGGGCGGTCAAAACAACGCACCAATTTTTCAGGACCCCAACAGCGCCGCAACTCCAGGTGCAAATGCCCCTGCGCAAGACATGAATGCCACCGAACACAAGGTAACTGTGGCAGAAGTGCTAAACACAGAGAAATACTCTTACCTGCGGGTAAAAGAAAATGGAGAAGAGTATTGGATTGCTATTACAAGACAGGATGTGAAAGTGGGCAGCACCTGCTATTACAGAGGCGGATTGATGAAGAAAAACTTCCAGAGCAAAGAGTTTAACCGGGTTTTTGAAACGGTTTATCTGGTCGGAGAATTTCGGCAAGAAAGCGCGGAAGCAAGTGCTCCTACAGGTGGAATTGCCCCCGGAGCGGAGGCATTGGCGCCACCAAAAAATGTGCAAAGGGCGCCGGGCGCTATCAAAATCTCGGATTTGGTGGCCAATGTTGCCAATTACGACGGGAAAACAGTGAAAATCACCGGCAAATGCGTCAAAATCAATCCCATGATTATGGGCAGAAATTGGCTGCACATTCAGGATGGTTCAGGAAAAAATATTGACCTGACAGTTACCACGACAGAGATGGTGCAATTGGGTTCTATTGTTACCCTTGAAGGTGTTGTTGCAGTGAATAAAGATTTTGGGGCAGGGTATAAGTACGATTATATCTTGGAGGCGGCAGTTTTGAAATAGATTGTTTATATGAATCAGAGGAATGGGGGTTTTTCCCCCCCCCCCTATTTTTTTATTGTTCTTGTTGCTACCCCCCCCTTTTTTTTTTTTTCTCCAAAAAAACTTTACACTTTTCCCCCCCCCCCCAAGCTTTTTTTCTTAATTCCCTTTTTTCTTCCAATAATTCAAACCAAAATGGGTGCCTCTCACCGGCCCTTCCCATTTACTCAATCGTCATCGTCTTTCCCGTTATCTTTCCCTCTACCCTCTTTGCCATTCCGTTTATAATTCCCATCTGATCTTATATCATCCTCATCGGCACTTCTGTGACAGGATACACAATTGGTATAATTATAAATCCCCTCTTCATTATGCTCTGACCGGATATTACTTTCCGTGTGCTCATGGCAGCCATAACAAGTATAGGAATCGTAGCTTTTGTTTTTGTGGCAGGTATTGCAACTGACATTGTGGTCTTGATCCAATAAGAAATAAGCATCATGGTCAAAGGTGGCCGGAACCCATTTATCTGTGCTGTGGCATTGGCTGCAATTGTCTTTTAAGGATTTGTGGAATGAATCCCCGGGATTATCATGACAGGAAACGCAATTGTTCCGATCAGCAACCGCCAGCATTTCGTGGTCAAATTTTACTGCGTATTTCCATCCTTCTGTGCTGTGGCAATTGATACAAGCGGAGCTCAATTGTTTATGAAGCTTATCCGTTGGCTTTTGGTGGCAGGAGACGCAGTTGTCTTTATCCACGACAGTGAGCATATTGTGATCAAATTTCGCCGATAATTTCCAGTCGTCCGTATTGTGGCAGGCCTTGCAGGTGGTGTTCAGTACTTTGTGCAGGTCATCCGTAGGTTTTTGGTGACAACTTACGCAGTTGTTGACCACGACTTCTGGTAAAAGCGTGTGTTTAAAACCATCCAAAGAACTTTCCGGCTCAATACCCTGGTGATCAGCGTGGCAAGTTACACAAGATTGAGAGGAGAGTTTTTCGTGGAATAAAATTGCTGTCCCTCCTATAGCTTTATCCACCCCGTTTTTAGGACTCATTCCTATTTCGGACAACTTGTGACAGGCAATACATTTGTCATTTTCAATACCTCCAAACGGTGTATGGCAGGAAAAACAATCGTTGGATAAATCCTGATGCCCTTGGGTCAATTCACCGGGACTGAGCATGGTGTGCGGGTATCGTATCATCAAGACGATGATTCCTGCAATGATCCCCAAGACAATCAAGTATTTCATTTCTTAAACATGAATACGGTTATGATATGCAGGAGCGACAGAATGCCAAACATCAGGGAAATAGGAAGGTGAATCTCTCGCCATTTCCGCATGGCATTCACCATAATTGCATCAAAAAACAATTTTTTGTCGGTCTCCTCTTTGCTGATCCCGATCTCTTCCAGTGCAAGTCGGGCAGCGCTCAGTGAATTTCCGGCCGTTTTTAACAGAAATTTTCCGACCAGGCCGCTTGCAACATTAATAAGCAACATCACCACAGCAAGCCATGCCAACTGCGCATTAAAGTGAATGCCCGCATGCACTAAAATCATCACGGATCCAGCCCAGGCCATATATTCATGGAACCTTAAATACTGTTTCGCTGACCCGGTAGAAATATACAATCGCTTTCTGAGGGAATAGACAAAGGATAGAATAATCAGAAACGTGCCGATATATCCCAAATATAGCCCAACGTTTACTAGCCTAAAATAATGAAGAAAATAATCAATTGCTATCGTGATAAGGATCATCAGGCTGTACCAGATCACAAATGGGAGGACATCTTTTATAAGAATTGATCGTTTCATACGCCTGCGTCATTAATCATTGATCGTCATTGTATTAGGAGGTTTTTTTTGAATAAACCATACTCCTCCATTTTGCCAATAAACTAATAAGCACCAAAGCTCCCACAATATAATACACAAACGAAGGCACCGGAACCGGATCGCCTGCCGCATAAGAGTGCAAGCCAGATAAATAGTAATTCACCCCGAAATAAGTCATAGCGACGGAGGCCCAGCCAAATAAGGTGGCCACGTTGAAAGCATACAATCCCCGCAAACCAGGGATAAACCGCATGTGCAGGATAAAAGCATACACCAAAATAGTAACCAGTGCCCAGGTCTCCTTGGCATCCCAGCCCCAATATCTTCCCCAGGATTCATTGGCCCAAACACCGCCCAGATAGGTGCCGACGCTGACCATGAACAATCCGCCAATGAGCGTCATTTCACTTATCCACGACATTTCTTTGATGATTCGGTATACGTTTTCGCCGTTTTTCTTATTTGCGAAAATCATGAAAATCAGGTTGAGTACACCAATGATGGCCCCCAGCACCAAAAAGCCATAACTGCCCGCCTCCAAAGAAACGTGGATGGTAAGCCAGTAAGATTTCAAAACCGGCACCAAAGGCGTGATCTCCGGATCCAGCCAACTCAGCCCGGCCACCATCATAATCGTTGACGCCAAAACGGTCGTCGCGGCCAATCCGCCGTAGGATTTTCGGCTAAAGATCAAACCCGCCAAAACCGTCGTCCAGCCAATATAAATCAATGATTCGTATCCATTGCTCCAAGGTGCGCGACCGGAGATAAACCAGCGCAAACCAAGTCCAAACGTGTGCATGAAAAAGCCAAAAGCCAATAGCCAGAAGGAAATTTTACCCGCCAATTTCAGATTGCTTTTTGGTTTGAAAACCGACGTAAAAAGCAAGACTAAAAAAGAAAGCCCCAGCAAACCGTACAGGCCAGTCAGCCGGCTGAAAATGTTTAGTTTATTGAGCAGGAGTTCTGCATTCACGGTACTTTCAGAAGGCAAAATGGCGCCACCATATTTTTGTTGGTATTGGTCCAATTCTGCTACCATTTGGTCCACCAAACTCCAGTCATTGTTCTGCACGGCATCCCGCAAAGCCGGGATATACATTGGGTAAAATTTTTCAATGATGCTGCCGCCCGAAGCCGAGTTGTGCTGGTGCGGAACATCGTCGGGAGAAAGCCATGTATTGCTCGTGTCGCCTGGCACCGGGCATACTTTCATGAATCTGCCGGAGAAGATCATGCTACAGATGTTCACTTTTTCATCCAGTTTGAGGAGCTCTTTTTCAAAAACACCCCGGTCGCGAGGCGCTCCGTTGGAAGCCTTTCGCACCGCATCTTTTAGTTTGTATTCGCCGTTTTGATCAAAAAAGTCATCGTACGAGGCCATGTTGCTGTTGATTTGCAGCAGTTTTTGAATTTCCTCGTGTTTGCCGACTTTGATAATGGGGGCATCGTACCAGTCTTTTGGATTGTTGGCCATGCCGAGAATGACCTGCTCCGCTGATTGTCCGAAGAGTTCTTCTTTTCGGGCGATTTTGCGCAGGAGCTCGTTGGCAAAAGTGTTCATTGGCTTCAACCTGCCCTTGTGGTCTTGCACCAGTATTTGGCCAAATTTCCTGGCGTGCTCAGCGCTTACTTCCTTAGGGCTGGGGGCTGGCGGGCCGCTGTATGCGGGCGTTGAAAATCCCAGAAAGCAAGCAACCAGGAATACGGCGAGTGATTTTTCTGCCCGTCTCCCTCTTTTAATGTTTTCTGCCAATTGTTGAAAACGGCTGTTTTTGCTAAAGAAGGTCAGTATCATGCCGAAGGTCAAAAGGGCGTATCCGAAGTACGAGATCAGGGTGCCCGGTGCATCATAATTGACGCTGAGGTAAGTCCCCAACTCGTCCTGATCGTAAGACGATTGGAAAAAACGATAGCCGTCGTAGTCCAATATATGGTTCATGTAAATCCGCTGGTCGCGGGCCAGATTGTTTCGGTTGTCCAGCAAAGTCACCTCGCTGGCATAAGACGACGCGCTGTTGGTGCCCGGATAACGCTCCATGATAAAATCACGCAGTTTGATGGCGAATGGGAGTACTACCCTTTTTGCGCCATACGTCACTGCTAAACTGCTATTCCCGAATGAAACAACACCCGGTCTGCCTTCAACGCCCTGGCTACCAACGATAAATACATTTTTTTCCTCCCCTCCCAGACTGACTTTTAGGTCCAATCCGCCTGTGCTGGTGCTGAGCATTTTGGGGGAAGACGAACTGATTTCAGGCTTTCCGTTTACCTTGAAATCGCCAAATACAAAGCTCTGCTCTCCGTTGGAATACAAACTGCGCAACATCAGAGGATGGTAAATGCCCGGGGCGAGCGTGTCGCGGGTTTGCGTCGCCATCACCATTTGGGCAAATGGGCTGCCCGCCATGAACGTCAAGTTGTTGTTTTCAAATTTTATGTTGAAAGCCGCGGGGTCTTCCGGGTTGCCGAAATTGAACAGGGTGCCATAAATATTGACCTTGTCGAGGTACTTGACCAAAAACTCTTCGCGTCCGTTCATACCTCCGATAACAACCTTTATGATCGGCACACCATTCGGATCTTCTACCAGGGCTTCTTGAGGGTTGGGCATAAAACTCATGATTTCTACTTTCAACTCCTGATTGCCAATCATGTATGATTTTTTCAAGTGGTTGTCGCCCAGGGTGGCAAACAGTACTGGCTCGTCGAAGGAGTATTTCTTTCCATTTTGGAGGACTTGAAATTGCAAATACGTTTCGGCACTGATAAATGAATTGGCCGCGCTGCCTTCCCGGATATTCATCATGCCTTCGCTGCCAAAATATCGGGTTACGCCTGCGCCGATCAAAATGACTACCATGGACGCGTGAAAGAGCAGCGTCCCCCACTTTTTCTGTTGCATCATCCGAAACCGGAAAATATTGACAATCAGCGAAATACCGAACAAAACCAATAACAATTCAAACCATCTTGATTTGAATATGACCTTTTGGGCGGAGCTGGTACCAAAGTCATTTTCGACAAATGTGGCGACTCCGATGGCAATGGCAAAAAGCAAAATATACAACCCCGCAGCGGAGGTAGAAAAGAGTCTGTCAAGCAGTTTTTTCAATAAATTCATACCAGAGAAACAATGGCTTAAAAGCAGAAATGTACAAAAGGGCCTAATGCAGATTTTTTCCGAAATTGAGCATTTAGAGGGGAATAATGGCCCTGGAAATAGGATTACTCAAACTTGGTTCGGAATTTAAGCAGCTTTGGTTGCCTTGCTCAACTGAAATATTTGCCTAATAGCAGCTTGGCCACATTTCTTTCGGCGAGGCTCGGGCTACATCGTGATAAATATCACGTTGCACTATTTACGGATTCCTGACTTTTGTCCAACAAATAGGTTTCAAAATTGCATTTGATTTTTTCCAGATGCCTGCGCTGCTGGACGTCTAAGTGTAAAACACACCCTTGATTTATGGGCAACCATGTTGTTTTTCCTGTGCTGTGGCTTGTGATCGCTGGTTTGGTGGTCGGCATTTTTGCCGTTATTGCTGCGGTATCCATCTACCACAAAAAAATAGGGAACGACCCCGCGCTCCGAGCCCGGTTACATCGGCATTCCCTTGTTTTGATGCAAATGCGTGGGCTATTATGGGTGCTTGTCCTGGCCATGACCGGCACCGCATTTGCAGCCTGGTTCTGGGAGACTAAAACACAAAACAATGCCTTGGCGGAAGCACGCGCCAGCTTGATGCCGACGTACGACCGCGGTAAAATTTGGGAGACTCCAGACCCCTTTCTTGCTCAAACAGACAACGAAGCGGAACTCATCGCGTACGGTCGTGACCTTATCGCCCGTACTCAGGACTACTTTGGCGAAAACGGCCTGGTTCGGCCCGCCAGCATCAATGCAATGAACTGTCAGAACTGTCACATGGATGCCGGTAGTAAACCATTTGGCAATAACTATTTTGCCGTAGAAAGTACCTACCCGCAAATGCGCGCCCGTTCCGGAGCGCTTGAAACCATCCCCAAGCGGGTGAATGACTGTTTCCAGCGCAGCCTCAACGGACAACCGCTCGACAGCACCAGCGGCGAAATGAAAGCCATCATAGCCTATATGCGCTGGCTGGGTACAGGTGTTCCCAAAGGCGAAAAACCCAAAGGCACAGGCTTGGTAGAAGTTCCTTTCCTGGATCGTGCTGCAGATCCGGCGAAGGGTCAACATATCTATGTTGCAAAATGCGCTTCCTGCCACGGCCCAAGTGGCGAAGGATTGCCCATGCCTGACAGTCCACGGGATTACCCGCCGTTGTGGGGCGATAAAAGTTACAATGAAGCAGCAGGACTGTTTCGGATGTCTCGTTTTGCAGGGTATGTCAAAGCAAATATGCCCTTCGGCGCCACTTACCAAAATCCACAATTGACCGATGAAGAGGCATGGGATGTAGCTGCTTTTGTCAATTCACAGCCGCGCCCCAAGCACCCGTTTCTTAACTCCGATTGGCCAAAAATTGAGAAAAAACCATACGACCATCCTTTTGGGCCGTATGCAGATACTTTTCCAGAGACGCAACACAAGTTTGGGCCTTTTGGACCGATAGTGGCTTATTATAAAAAATAAACACATCATTGAAATATAAATCAAACACATAGGCACATAGGACACATAGTTGTTGATAATCAAAATGCTATGTGTTCTATGTGCCTATGTGTTTCAAAATCAACTAAAATATGAGCACAGATCGTCGCAAGTTCCTTAGAAATTCCCTGATGACTGGCCTTGGCGTCGGTCTTGCCCCCATTGTTTTGCCGGGCAAAGATGTATTGCTGGAAACAGACCTGTCAGACAATACTGCAAGCCCGGAGGAGGAGGATATCGCAGCTTTAAATGGTACCCTCACCCTCCTGCAAACCACCGATGTTCACTGCCAGATACACCCGCACGACGAACTGTTTTGGGAAAATGGCAAAGCGGTATTCCGCAAAACGGCTGGGTACGCACACGTTACTACCTTGTTTGATCAGGTCCGGAAAAAGAACCCAAACACCTTTATCATTGATACGGGCGATATGTTTCAGGGCAGCGAGTTATCCGTAAAAACCACCGGCAAGGCCATCACACCTATCCTGAATGCCATGGGATATGACCTTTATTTGCCCGGCAACTGGGAAGTGGTATACTACAAAAAAAACATGCAGACCTTGCTTGGTGGCCTTGATGCCCCAAAGGTTTGTGCCAATATGTTTCACGACGCAGGCGAGAGCAAAAAAGGCGAACGTATTTTCCCGCCCTATTTCACCTGGTCGAAACTGGGCGTGAAAATCGGCTTCCTGGGTTACACAGACCCACTGGTGCCGCTCCGCCAATCGCCCAACTATTCCAAAGGCATTGTTTACACCAAGCCAGAGGAGAATCTGGCTTACTACGTCAATGTGTTGCGCGAACAGGAGCAGTGCGATTTTGTCATTATTCTGGCGCACCTCGGGCTCTCGCAGCAAATTTCGTTGGCCAATATGCCTGAATGTGAAGGTGTTGACTACATTTTCGGTGGCGACACCCACGAGCGTGTGCGCGAACCAATTGTGTGCAAATATGCCAAAGTAGTGGAGCCAGGCGCCTTCGGTTCATTTGTCGGGCGACTGGATATAACCGTGAAAGACGGAAAGATCACTGGCCACCATTATGAACTCATGGAAGTGGACCCGAAAAAATACAAAGCCAAAAAGGAAATTTCGGCGCTTATAAAACAAATGGAAGCTCCGTTTGTGGCTGAAATTGAGCAAGTTGTTGGCTACAGCAAGGTGCCGCTTTACCGCTATTTTGTGGTGGAAAACACCATTGACACACTCATTCTTGACGCGCTGGCCGCCAAGGTGGGCACCGAGATCGTGCTGTCCAATGGTTTCCGTTTTTGTCCGCCGCGAAGTACACCAGACGCAACCGGCAATATTCCCATTACCGAAGGTTTTATCTTCGATATGCTGCCCGTGGATGCCACCGTTCGGACTGCAAAAGTAACGGGTGCGCAATTAATGACCTGGCTTGAAAAGGAACTCAATAACGTGTTTGCCAAAGATGCCTCCAAACGTTTCGGTGGCTGGGTGGTCAAGTTCAAAGGCATGGAAGTGGAGTTCAATGCTTTTGGCGACCAGGGCAAACGGGTGCAAAAAGTGACCGTTGGTGGTAAACCGCTTGACCCGGCTCGCACCTATTCCGTCTCCGCTTGCGAGCGCGATGGCGACCCGGAGACCATGCTTTGCCGCATCCCGAATGTGACCGAGGGCAAAAACATGCCTTATTCCTTGCACACGGTATTGAAGGAATACCTGGCTAAAAATTCGCCGGTATCACCTTTGCCACACGGTTATGCCAAAGTGCTGGACGCCCCGGCTACTCTGCTGACACAAGTGAGCGGTGTGGCGTACGATTTTAGATAAAAAACAAGCCATGCAACCCACACTCGGACTGCTCGAAAATGTCGGCCAATTTGCTCTATTGGTTTTGGTCAACGCCTTTGTAGGCGGAATGGTGGGCCTGGAGCGCACCTTGTTGCCGCTTTTGGCCGAAGATAAATTTGGCATAACCTCCTCGTTTGCAGTCCTATCGTTCATTGCAGCATTTGGTGCTGCCAAGGCAGGCGCTAATTATCTTACTGGACGACTATCAAACCGTCTGGGACGCAAAAACCTATTGGTATTGGGATGGCTTTTGGCTTTGCCTGTGCCGTTTTTGTTGGGTTTTGCCCCCAACTGGGGCTGGGTTATTGCGGCCAACATACTTCTCGGCATCCACCAGGGATTTGCATGGTCAAGCACCGTGGTAATGAAAATAGACCTTGTGGGCGAGCGGCAACGCGGCCTGGCCATGGGGCTGAACGAGTTCGCAGGGTATGTGGCGGTTGCATTGGCGGCTTTTGGCTCTGCTTCTTTGGCGCAACATTTTGCCGCGGTTGACGTGATTTTTTATGCCGGGTTGGTCGTGGCATTGCTGGGACTGTTGTTAAGCCTGATTTGGGTACGCGACACCCGCAAACACGTGGCCATGGAAGCCGCCGTTTCCTGCCGGAAAAAACTACGTGATGTATTTGCCGACACGACCTGGCGGCATAAAAACCTCTCCTCCGTAACACAAGCAGGCTTGATCAACAACCTGAACGACGGCATGGTATGGGGGCTGCTTCCGTTGCTGATGCACCAAGAAGGTTACTCCTTGTCGGCCATTGGTATAGTGGCCGGCTTATATCCGTTTGTATGGGGTGTTTCGCAGATTTTGACGGGCAAATGGTCAGATATCGTCTCTAAAAAGCAAATGCTCGTGCTCGGCATGTTGTTACAGGCGGTGGGTATAGCAGGATTTATATGGGCAAATAGCACGGTGCAATATGCGATGTGTAGTGTGCTTTTAGGCTTAGGCACTGCGGCGGTTTATCCTGTCTTTTTGTCGGCAGTAGCCGATAATACCCACCCTGATCAACGCGCCGAAAGCATCGGAATATTCCGACTGTGGCGCGATCTGGGCTATCTCTTTGGCGCCTTGCTCACCGGTCTTTTGAGCGATTGGGCGGGCGCCGGGGTAGCCATTGCAGCGGTGGGCGGACTGACGGCCATTTCGGCCATAATTATTCAATTACGCATGACCGATGTGCCACCCTGCGATGCGCCTTTGCCCGTTTCAATTTGGCATTTTTTAAGGAAGCCGTTTCCCCAAAAGATAGCAGGTCCTGAAGTGAAATTTCAACAGCAAGAACAGCTTCCAATTCAACTATTCTAACCATGACATACTGGGAAACCTTCTCTCAAAGCTTTGTTGGCTACGCAAACTACCTGGCCCACGAAGTGCTAAACCCACATTGGGGAAACTATTTCTATTGGCTCATTGCCATTTCCTTGTTCGTGTACGCGCTGGAACTGTTGTTCCCATGGCGTAAAGACCAACCTAAAATTCGGGAGGATTTTTGGCTGGACACGTTTTACATGTTCTTCAATTTCTTCCTGTTTGGGCTGGTAGGATACAATGCTGTTTCCGGTGTTGTTTCGCAGGCATTCAATGACTTTTTGGCCAATGTGTTTGGCATCCGCAATCTGGTAGCCATCAACATAGCCCAAATGCCTTATTGGGTTCAGTTGCTCATATTGTTTTTAGTGCGCGATTTTGTGCAATGGAATACGCACCGCCTGCTGCACAAAGTGCCATTCCTCTGGGAAGTGCATAAAGTACACCATTCTGTGCGCGAAATGGGCTATGCTGCCCACCTGCGTTACCATTTTGGAGAGACCATTGTGTACCGTACCATTGAGTATATACCGTTGGCAATGATCGGTTTTGGCATCCAGGAATTCCTGTTGGTACACTTGTTCACGATCGTGATTGGTCACCTGAACCACGCCAATATTTATCTGCCGCTCGGGCCTTTAAAATACATTCTCAATAACCCGCAGATGCACATCTGGCACCACGTCAAAGATTTGCCGAAAGGCAGTTCGGGCGTGAACTACGGCATCTCACTTTCTGTGTGGGACTACCTTTTCGGCACGGCCTGGATACCCAGAGACGGGCGCGATATCAAGCTCGGTTTTGAGGAGGTAGACGAGTACCCACACGGATTTTTTAGTCAAATGCTTAAACCTTTTCAACGAAAATGAAACCTTGGAATGATTGGAAATTGGTAGTTCTAGCCTGCCTTTTACTCGGACTTGCGCCTTTTGTGCCAGAGCCGCACCTATTGGGCAAATTGCGCTGGGTAGCTGGCGGGGCAGTTGGTATGAAAGCCATGGACTGGTTTGATTTGGCCTGGCATGGTTTGCCTTGGGTGCTTCTGTTGCGATTGATAGTATTAAAGATTTTTACTGCATTTAACACCCCTTCCGAATGAACAACCCAAGCACTTTCTGGGACAAGCGCTACGCTGATACCGTCTACACTTACGGAAAGAAGCCCAATCTCTATTTTCAGCAGCAGCTGGATAAACTTCCCAAGCCCGGGCGATTGTTATTGCTGGCAGAAGGCGAAGGCCGCAACGCCGTCTATGCCGCCGGAAAAGGTTGGCAGGTAACGGCAGTAGATTTTAGCGAAAAAGGGCGTGAAAAAGCATTGGCACTTGCTGCTGAAAAAGGAGTCGGTTTTGACTATCAAATTGCCAATATAAGGGAATATGACCTCCTTGGAAACGGTCCATGGGACGTGATCGGACTTATTTATGCCCATTTTCCCCCAGAATTACGCGAAGCAATACACTATAAATGTACCAAATCACTTAAACCTGGCGGCCACCTTATTTTGGAGGCGTTCAACCGCAAACAGATACAACGTTTGTCGGGCGGACCAAAGGATCTCGATATGTTGTACTCAAAGATTATATTGGAAGACGATTTTGAAAGCCTGGAGATTTTGGAGGCCACCGAATCCACTACTTTTCTAACCGAAGGGGAGGGGCATGCTGGATTGGCGGAGGTGGTCCGTTTTTTAGTGAAACGCCCTAATAAGTAATCAATTAGAATAATTTCACACAACGCCACGACGACACAACGCACTGCTTTTTAATAAAAACGTTGTGGCGTTGTGTCGTCGTGTGAAATAAATTCGCGTAGAAACAATGGCGAAAAAAATGCCCACCTACAGCATTTGCAACCTGCTTGGCGCTGACCGCTGCATGACTGAGATCGTAGTGACACGACTGCGGGAATTCGTGCATGCACACAAGGATATTCAATTCCCGCATCGGCATGATTTTTATCAAATAGTGCTTTTTACCCGGGGCGGCGGGCGACATTCCATTGATTTCCAACAATTTGAGGTGCTTCCCCATCAGGTCTACTATATGGCGCCAGGCCAGATTCATACCTGGGAATTTGATGCAGGAACTGAAGGTTATCTGGTCAATTTCAATGAATCCTTCTTTACCTCGATGTACCACAATCCGCAATATGTGCGGGAGTTTCCGCTGTTCAGCAATATTAGTGGGGTATCGGTTAATATTCTGGACATGACTTGCTGTGCTGAAGTTGAACAGACTTTTGCGGAAATGCTGGAAGAATATGAAAAGGGCGGTGACTACAAAATGGACCTTTTACGTGGCCTGCTTACCATTATTTTGGTGCGGCTTTCCAGAGTAGCACCAGACACTTTTAAGGCGGGCGCCTCCAAGCACAATCTGGTCTTAATGCGGCAGTTTGAAAAACTGATCGAACAACATTATCGGGAAAAGCACCTGCCAAAAGAATACGCTGAGATGATGTTCCTCACGCCCAATCACCTCAACGCACTCACCAACAATGTAGTAGGAAAAAGTGCCGGCGAAATTATAAGAGACCGCATCCTGCTGGAAGCCAAACGTTTATTGGCCAACTCGGATCTGATGATCAGTCAGATTGCCGAAACCCTCTATTTTGAGGACAACGCCTACTTCACCCGGTTTTTTAAAAAATATCTGGGAACCACTCCAGAAGGATTTCGCGCGGCTTACGCGCAATCTGCCGGGCTGAATTTGTAAAATCAGTAAAAAGTGCAATAAATACAATTAAAAGCATAACTCCGGCGGGAGCAAGGGCTGGTAACTTTGTACCCTGAATTAACATAAAATCATATCATCATGACATTTGCAGATCTGACCGATACAGACAAGCCAGTACTTGTTGACTTTTACGCCGACTGGTGTGCGCCTTGCCGGGCCATGAAACCTGTGCTCGAAGACCTGAAAGCCCAAATGGGTGAAGATCTTTCCATTTTCAAAATTGATGTGGACAAGAACCAGGCTATTGCCGAGCGCTATGCCATCCGTTCCATTCCAACGCTAATTTTGTTTAAGAATGGTGAACCCGTTTGGCGGAAATCAGGCATGGCTTCTTCCGTAGAATTGAAAAAAGCAGTGGAAAAAAGCGCGGAAGCTTGATCTTTTCAGTGATATAAAACCTACGAGGTTTAAACATCTCCCAATCATGACACAAATCTTTGAAGTAGAGAACATTAAGTGCGGCGGTTGCATGAATACCATCCGAAAAGGCCTGGAGCAAATGCCCGGCGTGAGCTCGGCTCAGCCTGAGAACGAGCACGGTACCGTTACAGTAGACTTTGATGAAAGCAAGGTCGCCCCGGATGCTATCAGCCTTAAACTTGCAGACATGGGTTATCCCCTTGTGGGCGAGAACAACTTTGGTAAAAAGGCAAAATCGTACGTGAGCTGCATGATTGGGCGTGTGACTGCAGAGTAAATTTAAAGAATACATTTTTTAAACGGACAAAATTGCTCGAACGCCGCCACAAAACTTTAATAATCAACAGATTATAGCGTTGTGACGTTGTGGCGTCGTGTGAAACAATTTTGTCCATTTGCGTACCTTGGGGAATCTTTAAAATGAATATGGAAAACTACCGTCACCTATTCCCTGATCTCGAAGAAGGCCTGCAACGCGAAATGCAGGAAAAAGGCCGCATTTTAGCAGTAAAAGCCGGCCAGGTTTTGATTCAAAGCGGCCAGAATATCCGAAACACCATGATTGTGCTAGATGGCCTGGTCAAGCTCTATCGTGAGAACGATGAGGGCAACGAGTTTTTTATGTACCACCTCCACCCGGGAGATGGTTGTGCGCTCTCTTTAATTTGCGACCGCAGTTTTAAGCTAAGTTCCGTGACCGCAAAGGCCGTGACGGATTCCGTTCTAATGGTGGTACCGCTAGAACATACTGAAAACTGGATGCGGCAATACCGCACCTGGTATCATTTTGTGGTAGGAACCTACCGCCGTCGCTACGAGGAACTGTTGGAAACAATTGACCATATCGCGTTCCAAAACATGGACGAGCGATTGGAATTTTACCTGCGCCGTCACCGTAAGGCGCTCAACACCAACGTGTTGGAAATTACCAATACCCAGATTGCACAGGAATTGAATTCCTCCCGAGAGGTTATTTCCCGTTTGATGAAAAAACTGTCAGAAGACGGCAAGGTGCGTTTGCTAAAAACGGGGATAGAGATTCTGAAACTCTGAAATGGCCAATGTCCAACAAGGAATGTCCAATGTCCAAATAGGCTTCGCTATTGGACATTGGACATTCCTTGTTGGACATTGCCTGCCTGCCGGTAGGCAGGGTCATTCCCTACTGCTTGGCAGGCCGCTCATACTTGCAGCAGCCGTGCAATTTATCATACACCCCATCTTCGGCCCGCACTTTGTCCGTGTCATGCCCAACGGCAGCCACTGCTTGGTGAATTTTGCTGGGCTTCAGCTTCGTTTCGTCAAATTGGACCGTCAGGAGTTGCGTTTCCTTATCCCAATCCGCCGAAATCACCCCGTCAATGGCGGCGGCTTTTTCGATGCGCTTTTCGCACATCCCGCAGTTGCCGTACACTTTGAATTTGGTGGTCATGCCCGTTTTCGCTTCATTTTGAGCGTATGAAGACGTAAGGGTGGTCAGATTGAGGAATAATATTGTGCTGAAAAAAAGAATGCCTTTCATGATTTAAGATTGTTGTTGAAGGTTCAAAATCAAATTTTCAACGTGAGATGCCTGGAGCAACGCCCAACTTGGATATTGGAAATTCCTAGTGGGACATTGTACATTTCAAAGCCCACTCGGCGACCATCGAATCCCCAGATACCCCACTTGTCGCATCATCGGCGCCCACACTTGCGAGCCGTTGAAAAACGGGGATTCCGGATTGTCAGCACTGATGATGACGTGGTGCTGTTGATATCCGGTGATGTTTTCGCAACCGCCATAGAGCTCGAAGTTCTGACCAAATTTGCGGGTAATCTGTGCATTCAAAAGCGCAAACGTGGGCGTTATGGGCGGAAAATCGTGGGTTAGTTCATGCGGTATAAACGAGTTGTCGGGCAAACGTTGTGGACCAACGATTTGAACGTAAGTATTGAAAGACCATCGTTTGTTTGGGGTCGTATAATCCACTGAAACAAGGCCGCGCTGGCGTGCCACGAGTGGAATGGTTTTCAATTTACCATCCGCAAATTCTGCCCGCACATCGTTCCATTTAAACGCAAATTTTACATCAAGGCCCGGTAGCGGACTGTATTGAAAATTGAACAACACACTGTTGCTGAACGATTTGCCTGTTGAATTATAAAAATAAACCGCCATGCTCGAGTCGGGTAATAGTGGCTGCTCCACGTCCACCAATACCTGCCGAACGAAATCTGTGCGGTACAAATCCACACTGAAACTCGCGTCGCGTTCGACGATTTTGAAATTCTGCGTGAAATTCACGCCGTAGTTCCAGGCTTCTTCCGGCCCAAGTACTTCAGTATTGTCGCTATTCGGTGAACTGAAAATGAAGCTGCGATTGCTTGCCAATAGGCTGATATTCTCGGCCATCACGTTGGGCGAACGGAATCCTCGTCCTGCCGAAACGCGTACGATGCTTTTTTCAGTGAAATTATACTTGGCGCTCAACCTCGGCGTCGCCTGCCAGCCAAAACGGCTGTTCCAATCAATCCGTCCGCCAAGCACCACAATCAAGTCGGGTATTTCCATCCGCGCAGTAGGTCGGCTGAAAGTGTACTCCGCCATCAACCCAGGTACAAATTCCCGGCGGTTGAGATTGCCTTCGTTCACACTTTCCTGAATATCATCGTATTGTATCGAGGGCGCTACCAGGATTTTGTGGTTCGTGTTACTGATAATGTTTTGAAAAAGGGTTTGCCAGTAGAGCGATCTTTGCTCGGCCACATAAGCATTTGGGCCAAATTGGGAACGTGTTCGATGCCAGGATGCGCCTAATATATTGCCTAGTTCCAGAAATTGTTTGCCCAAAAATTGCTCCTTGCCGTACTTGGCCCAGGCTTCCACGCGGTCGTTTTGCTGGTCAATTTCAAAATCCGGCCCGCTGTATCCCTCTATCTCTCCAGACTGCCCGCTTTGACGGCGGTCGGTCAGCGCCTGCACGTTGAATTGGGCGCAACCCGCAGGTCCGTCGTACTTCCATCGGTACAATCCGTTGAGTTGCTGGCGGTTGGGCGAGTCTTTGAACTGGTCATTGTTCATGTCCCAGTCGTTTTCCACAAATGAGCCGTGGAGCAAGAGGCCGTTGGCGGCCGTTTTGCCTTTTTTGTTCAAATGAACATTCACCTCACCGCGCCCTTCACTGCTGCTGAACACATTGACAAACAAAGGTTTATCTAAGTCAGGCTTCACAATTTCGGCGTTCACTTGTCCGGTAATGCCTGTGTTTCCGTTCTTGACCGTGCTCGCTCCTTTAGCCAAATCTACCCCGCTCAGCCAAGTGCCTGGAATGTATTCGAAGGCAAATGGCGTTGCAATACCCGTCATGGTAGGGCGATTTTCCACTAAAAATTGACTGTAAATGCCGCGCAGGCCGAGGAGTTGGATTTCTTTCACGCCAGTCAGAGCGTTGGCATACGTCACATCAATCGCACCATTGGTCTGGAAGCTTTCGGACAGATTGCAGCAAGGTGCTTTGCGGAGTTCTTTGCTGGTAATGGATTCCACATTGCGGACGCCAAGCGTCGAAATGTGCGTATCGAAACCCTTGCCCTGCACGGTCACTTCTTTTAACTGCGCCACGCCCTTTATTTCCACCCAAATCTTGTCTTCTCCGGGCAGCACCTGCACTTCTGGAGGTGTAACCGATATAATTAACCACCAGGGTGGTTTCCTCATTTCGGGCGGGAAGGCTGAATCGGCCTGCTGTGTCGGTCACCGTACCTTGTTTCGTGTCTTTCCAAAAGACCGAGGCGCCGATGAGCAGTTCTTCTTTTTCGTTGGTGACAATGCCTGTGATGTTGGATATGGGATCTGTTTGGGAAAACGCAGGACTACATCCTGCTATAAACCCAAGTAAGGCGATGATATTTTTCATTGCTGGAAGTTGCTTGTGTTGCGGAATTATTCCGCCTGAAAATGTAATAGTTGCCTGAAAGGCAATTCAAGGTTGGAGTATTGATGAGATCGAAAAATTCCATTACTCCACTTTAGCAGATTGTCCATCCGCAACTAAGCACTAGCAACGAAAAACACCGTAGCGCACACAGATCATGCGCCCGGAAGGGGAAGGAGGCGGTCGTTCAAAACCCTGGAAATCTACCTGCTGAACATCCTGAAAAACCTGGGGGGAAGGGTGAAATTTGGGAGCGATCGCCCAGGCTTTAAGGAAATCAAATTTCTTGAAAACCGTGCTGCCGACCTCAAATTCCGACTTAAGTTGGAAAACCTGGGTGGGTCTTTTGGTACAACCTTGTTTCTCTGGATCAGGCTTTTCGCAACAAGCAGGTTTCGAGGGTAAAACCTTTTTTGCACAACAACCAGTTTCAAGATATTTGCTAAACAGGCTTTGAATTTTCCCGCCGCTATGTGTTTGACAAGCATCGTCGGCAGCAAAAGCGAGATGGTGGTTTTCCCAGGCAATAGCAATAAACCTTCTGAACGCTCACGCCGACAGAAGCACTGAGCAGTGCTGCCATCCAAAGCCAAACGAACGATTTATTGGTGCGGGAAATCATTTTGCAAAATCAAACACAAAGATAGAATCAGGCTTTTTAGAACAACAATTGAATGCAATGGTTTGCCAAGTGTTGACACATTCAAATGGATTTTGCTTTCCAAAACAATAAAAACACTTGATTATGTTGCATATAAAAAATACAAAACAAGAAAGGCTATTTGATCTATGGCAGCAAAATAATTTGTTTTATTTCTATTTTTTCAGAAATTTCTTCGTAAAATATTCACGGAAGGGGAATTTTTTGCATTAAAAGACATTTATATTTGCACTACAAAGAAACCACCCAATCTACTAACCCTATCCCCTTCTAACCTATGCCCCCCCAAAAGGTATTCTATCGCGGCAGCAATGCCACTCTCCTGCGTACCCTCCGCGCAAGCGGCGGTGGATCACTTCAAGTAGAACAAATTCCTGAGTCGCTATCGTTCAAAGAGCTTGCCCGAATGTCGGATGTTGGAATGCTCGTGCTGCAACACGAGCCGCCTGCATCGGATAGTTTCGCCTCCCTCCGCAATTGGCAACGTGAAAACCCCGATGTGCCGGTACTCGTGCTCACCTCTGACTATACCCCCGACACCACTAAGTTTCTGATGCGTTCTGGCGCAAAAGAGGTACTTCCATTGCCCGTGGACGGCGACAAGGTGCTGGCTTGCTACGAAGCATTTTTACCGGGCTTCCGCCACGCTCCGCCAAAAACAGCCCAAGGCCAAACGGGCGCAAAAACAGGCAATATGTTGCTGGCCGCAGCCGCCCCGGGCATCGTGGTTGCGAGTGTGGACATGCAGGCCACCGTCCTTCCGGAGCGCCAAAACCCGGCTCCGGCTGTCATCGAACAAAGTGTCGAAAATTATTACAATGGCCTGGAGTCAACTATTTTGGCTTATTGAAAGTACGCTTGAACGGCAAGAAAATTGATTTCAACTGGCAGGCAAAAATGCTGTTCGGCTACTTAGCCTACCACTCCAACAAGGCGCTTTCCCGGGATCATCTTGCCCGCGTTTTTTGGCCCGAAAAACAAGAAAGCCAACCTGAAAGCGCACGCCGCAGTCTCAACGTGGAACTCAACCATATCCGCAAAGCCATCCGCCAGCAGACGGGTATGGAACGCGAATTGATCGTATTCGACAAAAACTGCTACCGCCTCCAACTTGATCGCCCGATGCTGTCTGACGTGGCAACATTTAAAACCATTTGCCAAAAAATTCAGATGCTCCAACGCGAGCACCAGCCGGTGCCAGATGAACTTTTTCAGCAAGCCATCCAAACCTATTCCAGCAATTTCCTCGACGACTGCCCGGAGGATGCGCTCAATTGGGTGGAGGTGGAGCGCCAGCATCTTGGTGCGCTTTTCGAACAATTGGCCGACCTGTACAGCGCCCAACTTTGCGACAAAGGCGAATACTACCGCGCGACCTCCGTCTGCCATGAAATTCTCACCCGAGATCAAGCGCATGGAGGCGATCCACCGCCGCCTGATGTTTTGTTATGGCAAACTCGGCATGTGCAACAAAGTGGGGACAGCAATACCGCCTGCTTTGCCAAATCATGGAACGAGAGTTCCAGTCTAAACCTTCGGCGGAAACCACGCGGCTTTACCAGCAAATAAAAAAGGAGTGTGAATAGGATGTATGGAACACGGATTGAACGGATGAGACACGGATTTTCACAGATTTCTCTTTTGAAATGACAAAATCCTGTGAATCCGTGTCTCATCCGTTCAATCCGTGTTCCATAATGCTCAAAGGGTGTTAGACCATCTAATGCCTTACTTCTAGCCGTTCAACTTCCAAAAAATGAACTGAGGACTGCAAGGTTTGTAAGTTTGCGCCCCAAACTTAAAAACACACCTCAACATTCCAGCACTCAAACTCATGGACACAATAGGCATTCTAGGGCGGGCGCAATGGGCAGTGGAATAGCACAAGTGGCCGCTGTCAGGCACAACGTGGTGATTTGAGACAACCTAATCATCGCGCTTCACAAAGGCAAGCCGCAATGTGCAGGCGACCTCAAAACTTTGGTGACAAAGGAAAATGACAGATGCAGATTCATATGCGCTGTTCAGTCGCCTCAAATTCACCGATCACATGAGCGAGTTTCATGACCGTTCCATTGTCATTGAGGCTATTGTAGAAGATATTGAGCAAAGCAATAGCTTCCGAAGCATGGAAGCAATTGTTGACAAGTCCACTATCCTGCCAGCAACACCTCCTCGCTTATCTCGGCCATGGGAGCGCCGCTCATACCCGGAGCGCATCTTGGGCGTACATTTTTTCAATCCAGCCCCGCTTATGCGACTGGTAGAAATCATCCCTGGCTTGCAGACAGACCCCGAGGTAGTAGAGCGCGGCAAAGCCTCATTGATGGTTGGGGCAAGACTACCGTCGTGGCAAAAAGTGATACGCCGGGCTTTATCGTGAACAGGGTAGCGCGACCTTATTATGGAGAAGCGTTGCGCATTTCTTGATGAAGGCATCGCTGAGAAGCAACGATTGATTGGGCGATGCGCGAACTCTGTGGTTTTCGCATGGGGCCTTTTCGAACTGATGGATTTCATCGGCAATGACATCAACTACGCTGTTATCAGAAGTGGTAGTTTTCCAACTTCTTCTTGATCCTCGCTACAAACCTTCTTTCACACAAAAAGGCCTGTGGAAGCCCATTACTTTGGTCGAAAGCGGTCGAGGATTTTACGATTATAGAGATGGTGCCTTCCCGAACCCACCAAAGACGAAGCACTTGGCCGGGAAATCGCAACCCGGATTCTCGCCATGCTCATCAACGAGCTGCCGACGCGTTTTATCTCCGCGTAGCCAGCCGCGAAGACATTGAATGGCCATGACCCAGGGCGTGAATTATCCCAAGGGCCTCCTATCCTGGGCCGACGAAATTGGCATCCAAAACATTGTGGAAAACTGATTCGCTTTTATGTGGAATACCTTCAAGACCGGTATCGCTGCAGTCCGCTTCTGCGAAAAACAGAACCGACGGAAAGCGGTTTTTAGTTGATTCAATAGATTGGAACGATTGATCTGATTGGCCGATTGATTCGACTTTGAACCTTTTACCCCGCCGAAGCCTTGGCGTAGGCGGGCATCACTTTATCACTTTTATCCGTCGAGGTTTCCCGCCCGCCAAGCCTTGGCGGGCAGGAGCGTAGGCGGCAGCACTTCATATCATGGCATCTATCTTCACTAAAATCGTAAACGGCGAAATCCTCGCTGGGCAAAATCGCCGAAACAGAAGACTATCTGGCTTTTTTGACGTTCGCCCACAGACTTACGGTCATCACGCTCTGCATCGCAAAGCAGGAGATTGATTACATTTTTGATGTGGAGGATGGTTTACGCGGGGTTGTGGCTTTTTGCCAAAATCGTTGCCAAAGCCGTAAAAAAGCCGGTGCCCGCAAGCGTGTATGTATCGTGGTCATTGGCGATGAGGTGCGTCACACACATGTGCACTTGTTGCCCTTTAATAGCATGGAAGATGTGAAGTTTAGCGGCAAAGCCAAGGTGCATCTTTCGCTGGAGGAGATGCAGG
>JADJFA010000043.1 GCA_016708875.1 Lewinellaceae bacterium | reverse complement strand
CTCGGCACCATTGTAATATTTATTATCCTATGGGTTGTACTTGGCCAATGTAACTAGGGCTAATCCGAAACATGAAAATCCCTTTATTGTCTGGCCTATCCTTTAAAAATCTTTGGCAAAGAATCGTCTCTTTGGGGCGCTTGCTCCAATTGTCTGCAGCGGAATTCATTGAAGACAACGGTCTAAAGCTAAGCTCCTCGCTTTCCTATTACACGCTCTTTTCAATGGCGCCCATGCTGATCATCGTCATATCAATCGGCAGTATGTTGTGCTCGGAAAGGAAGCAATTGAAGGCCATCTTTATCTTCAGTTCGAAGGGCTGATTGGCAAATTGGGCGCCCTGCAATTGCAGGAAATGATTAAAAATGTCCGAATATCCGGAGATACGCCTTGGGTGACTGTGATAGGCGTGGCCACCTTTTTTTTCGGAGCAACCGGCGTTTTTATTGAAATCCAGGACTCTATCAACTCCATCTGGTCTATTAAGGCAAAGCCTAAACGTGGCTGGGTGCGGTTCCTTTTCACCCGGATAGTTTCTTTTTCAATGGTGGTCGGCATTGGTTTCCTTTTGATGGTTTCGCTTGTCTTGAGTGCGGCACTTGCCTTGTTGGATGGCTGGCTGGCTACCCATATCAGCTCCTTCGCATGGCTGGCTTATATCATCAGCAATTTGATTTCAACGGGTGTTGTGATGCTTCTTTTCGCTGTGATTTTCAAGGTGCTGCCAGATGCCGAACTAAAATGGCGGGACGTACTGATTGGCGCATTTTTTACTGCCGTATTGTTTTTAATAGGCAAATATCTTATCAATCTTTATCTCAGCCGTTCGAGTACTGTTTCGGCTTACGGTGCGGCAGGGGCAGTGGTGCTTATTATTCTATGGGTCTATTATTCCGCTATCATCCTCTATTTGGGTGCAGAATTCACAAAGGTTTATGCGAATAAGTATGGTGGAAAAATAATGCCCAGCGAATTCGCCGTTTTTGTAGAACATAAGGAGGTAGTGGCACAGAAACTGGTATTGACGACGGAGGAACAAAAAGTATAAGAAACCATGAACCTTCATACCGCTTACCCTTACTGGTTGCTAAAAAATGGCTTTCTCTGCGAATATCCCGCCCTCCGTCATCCTTTAAAAGTAGATTTTCTCGTCATGGGTGGTGGTATCACCGGGGCACTCACGGCCTGGTATTTGGCGCAGGCAGGAGTTTCCGTAGCGGTGGTAGATCGTCGGCACATCGGCATGGGAAGCACTTGTGCCAGCACGGCTTTATTGCAATACGAAATAGACGTGCCCATGCACAAATTAGCAAAGTTTGTGGGTGAAAAGAACGCTGCACGCAGTTATCATCTCTGCATTGAAGCCATTGACAAGCTCGAACAAATTTGTGAAAAACTACCCTTGCCAACAGGTTTTGAACGAAAACCCTCCATCTATTGCGCAAGCAAAAAGCATGATTTGGAAGAATTGGACCTCGAATTTGCGATTCGCCAAAAGCACGGCATCCGAGTGGAGCGTTGGGACAAAACAGATATCACGCGTGCATTTCCGTATTTTCAGTCGCCAGGAGCCTTGTATTCCCCGCACGATGGCGCTCAAGTGGATGCCTATTCGCTCACACACGCGCTGTTGCAAGATGCGATAAAACACGGAGCACAGGTATTTGATAAAACCGAAATCGTAGACATCCAGCATGAAAAAACGCAGGTAGTGCTACAAACAAGTCATGGACATTCCATACGCGCTAATCAATTGATAATAGCCAGTGGCTACGAGTCTCAAAATTATCTGGAACAAAAAGTTACGCGCCTGCACTCCACCTATGTGCTTGTAAGTGAGCCCGTTGACGGAGAGATTTGGCATCGGGACGCACTTAATCTGGGGAGACTGCCCGACCCTATTTATATCTCCGAACCACTCCAGACCGCAGGGTGTTGGTGGGCGGCAGGGATGAGCCTTTTTACAGTCCGGGAAAACGAGACAAACTGCTGACCAAAAAGACCCAATTGTTGGCAAAAGATGTCGAAAAAAGGTTTCATTGCTGGCGCCGCTTCAGGTAGACTTCAATTGGGCCGGCACCTTTGCAGAAACGGCTGACGGACTACCCTTTATCGGAACAGTGAAGGAGCGGCCGCGCACTATTTTTGCTTTAGGCTTTGGCGGAAACGGCATTGTGTTCAGTCAAATCGCAGGAGAAATAATCCGTGACGCTGCGCTTGGTAAAAAGAACCCTGATGCGCATATTTTTTCTTTTGACAGGGTTGATAAGCGTAGTAAAAGTTAACTGATTAGCAGGATCTAAAATCCCGATACCGCGCGTTGTGCATCTTAAAACCAAACCCCGAGGGGTTGCATGTTTATAGCACCAGGCAGAATGAAATTAATTGAAGGATTATATGGTACAACTATATTGACATACAATCCCTTCGGGATTTTGAACCTATCGTGGCGATCGGGCTATAAACCTAGAATCCCTTCGGGATTGGAGCCATACAAGGCTTAAAATGCGTAGGAGAGGCTCGGCGGTGATGGGATTTTTAAATGGTGCAAACCTGTTAAAGCAAAACTAATTATGGCACTCTCCATTCAAATTGTCTGGCTTTTTTTTATTGGCCATACCTATTGCATGCGTAGCTTGGACAGTTACACTTGAAGAAATATTCAAAGAACCTAGAAGTTATTGTCTTACAAGAAGTCAAGAGGGTAAATCTTTGTTAGAAAGAAAATTTTTTTATCTCCTAACCTGTGAATATTGTTTTAGCCATTACGTCACCATTTTTTTTCTATTTCTAACTGATTATAAACTGTTGATGGACGACTGGAGTGGTTATATCATAGCAGGGTTTTCTTTGGTATGGATAGCAAATATTTATATGGGCTTGTTCGCATTGATTCGTCAAAATATTAAAAAGGAGAAAGTCGAAATTAAGATAATGGAAAAAAAGGTGAATAAGTAAAGTCGTTTCCTTTTGACCTGTTACGAGTGGAGGCTGTTCAGCAGAAATATGGTCTCTTAGTAAGCATTTTAATGGCTATCTTTGCTAGAGTGTGTCTGAAAAACTGAGGTGATGATTTTGGGGTCTGATAAGGCGTTTGGAGTGCGTTATGTGGGTGCATAATTAGCGACAAACAACGAAAGCAGGCGCCAAAAGCAGCCTTCAGTTTTTTAGGAACTAAGTTGGTTCACCACTAGGAGCCAAGGGCATTTTTGAATAGAAAACACTCGCATTTATGAACAAAGACCGTATTCCAAAGGAGAAAAAATCCCTTTCCAAAAAAGCCCCGCCGCTCCAATCCAGCGTCATCGGAAAAGATGCTTCAATACCCCCTTCAAAAGTTCAGGACAAGTCGCCTCTCCTCGTAATAGGTAAAGAGTCTGTGCATCCATTTCCTGTGGTTGCCATTGGCGCTTCAGCTGGCGGTTTGGAAGCCGTAACGGAACTTTTGAAGAATCTTTCGCCCACCACGGGCATGGCGTTTATTTATGTGCAGCATCTTAGCCCGGATCATAAAAGTATGCTTCCGGAGATTTTATCCAAGCTGACGACGATGAAAGTGCAGGAAATAGATGATATGGAAAAGATGCGGCCCGACAATGTATATGTAATACCATTTAACAAGGAAATAGAGGTGATGGACGGGCATATCCAATTGCTTCCACGCCCTAAAAATAAAAGTTCAAACCTCTCCATAGATGTTCTATTCTCCTCTTTAGCTGAAACACACAAAGAAAATGTTATTGGCATTGTGTTGTCTGGCAGTGCCAGTGATGGCACCCGTGGGTTGAAAGAAATAAAACAGGCGGGAGGCATCACTTTTGCGCAGGATGATTCCGCCAAATTCAGCAGCATGCCACAATCTGCTATTGCGGAAGGCGTGGTTGATTTTGTGTTATCGCCTAAAGAAATTGCTGCAGAACTAGGCTGGATGAGCGAACATCCGCTGGTGAGCCGCCCCGTCGTAAAACGCACCCCTGAAGATGAGATTGACAACAACAACCCAGACTTGAGAGACATTCTCCAGCTGATACATAAAAGCAAACGGGTTGATTTCAGCCACTATAAAATGAACACCATTAAGCGTCGAATGCTCCGCAGGATGTTGGTTCATAAAATAAAAACCATCAAGCAATATGCCGAGTTTCTGGAGCAAAAGGAAAGCGAAGTAGACCTGCTTTATCAGGATTTACTTATCAATGTGAGCGATTTTTTCAGAGATACCGAGGCTTTCGCGCTTTTAAAAACCACGGTGCTACCTAAATTATTGAAAAACAAAGTTCCAGGCGAACCTTTGCGTATTTGGGTGGCCGCCTGTGCTACGGGCGAAGAAGCATATTCCATTGCCATCTTGTTGTTTGAACTTCAAGGGAGCAAAGGCGCCAACTTTCCTTTTCAGATTTTTGCTTCCGACCTCAGCGCCGAAGCGTTGAATATTGCCCGTGCTGGAGAATATTCCGCAAACCAGCTTAAGAACGTCTCCCCAAAACGACTTCAGCAGTTTTTTACAAAAACCAAGGATCAATACCGCATCTCTAAATATTTGCGCGATATATGTGTTTTTGCTGAACACAATATTTTGAGCGACCCGCCTTTCTCGCGCATGGATTTTATTAGTTGTCGCAATTTTCTAATCTACCTTGATACAAGCGCTCAGAAAAAAGCCATAGCAACCTTTCACTATGCCCTGAATGACACAGGATGTCTTATGCTTGGTAAATCGGAGACCATCGGAACTTCTACAGCGCTGTTTACTACAATTAATAAAAAATATAAGGTCTATACACGCAAAAAAAACTCAGGTGTTCAAAGGATACCCAATATTGTATCACGCATCACACCTGCCTTCAGGCCTGAAAAAAGTAATACCGCAACGACGATCTATAAAAAAGTGCCTGCTCCAAGCGGCGTTAACACGAGCAGTGCTTTTGATGCGGCACTACTGGCCAACTATATGCCTGCAAGCGTACTCATCAACCACGATTTGGAAATCCTACAGTTCAGGGGACCAACATCCCAGTACCTTCAGCACGCGGCGGGCAAAGCCAGCTTTAATGTTTTAAAGATGGCGCATATTGAAATTGCGTTTGAATTGCGCAATGCGATCCATCATGTGATTAAAACACATCAGATGGTGCGTAAAACGGGTATAGAGATGAATCGGGATAACATTACGAATACGGTACAAATTGTCAATATTGAGGTTGCGCCACTAATAATAGAAGGAGAAGAGCCCTTGCTGATCATAGTCTTCACGGCACAACAAGTAGAATTAACGGAACAAAACGGCAAGGGCGGAAAAAACAATTCGATAGCGAAAGACCGTAGGATAAAAAAATTAGAAGAGGAATTGGCTGCCGCACGCGCCGACATGGGCACTATTACCCACGACCAGGAAGTGGCCAACGAAGAATTGCAAAGTGCCAATGAAGAAGTTATTTCCAGCAATGAAGAATTGCAAAGCTTGAATGAGGAACTTGAAACCTCCAAAGAAGAAATTGAGTCTACCAATGAAGAGTTGATTACAACCAATCAGGAATTGCATGCACGAATCCAGGAAATTGAAGAATTATATACCTATTACGAAGCCATTCTTTCTACGGTTCACGAACCAATGCTTATCCTCGATAAAAACATACGCATTAAATCTGCAAACCAATCCTTCTGTAAAACTTTTCATGTAAGAGAAGAAGATATTATAGGCGTTTCTCTGTTCAAGTTGAATGACAACAAATGGAACATTCCGCAACTACGCGAATTGCTCGAAGACATCGTTCCCAAAAACAACCCTTTTCACGATTTTGAAGTTGAAAATGTATTTCCGGTAATAGGGCATAAGACATTGTTGCTCAATGCACACCGAATCATTCAAGAAAGCAAACACGAGGAATTTATAGTGCTCACTATTGCAGATATTACTGAAGTAAAAAAATTGGCCATTGAAGTACAGCTGAAAGAAAAGAAAGTGCTGGAAGAAGCAAAAATAAATGCAGAGTTAAAGGCTAAAGTGGCAGAAGCGGCCCTTCAGGCGAAACAACAGTTTTTGTCAAACATGAGCCACGAAATCCGAACGCCCATGAATGCAATTGTCGGGTTTACAAATGTGGTGCTGAAAACGAAATTAAATGAATCT
This sequence comes from Lewinellaceae bacterium, assembly GCA_016708875.1. Lineage (GTDB taxonomy): Bacteria > Bacteroidota > Bacteroidia > Chitinophagales > Saprospiraceae > M3007. Next base: position 105,772 of record JADJFA010000043.1, on the reverse strand, counting down.
CAACAAGAATACCTCAATGCCATTAAATTATCGGGTGACGCATTGATTGTTTTAATCAATGATATTCTTGATCTTGCAAAAGTAGATGCCGGGAAGATGACCTTTGAACGTGGCCCATTTGATCTGTCTGCTTCTATTACTTCCATACTTCAATTGTTTGATGCAAAAATAGAAGAAAAGAATCTTGAATTAATTAAAGTAATTGATCACAAAATCCCTGCGGTTTTAATAGGCGATTCGATTCATTTACGCCAGATTATTTTAAATCTCTTAAGCAACGCTGTTAAGTTTACATCCGCAGGAAAAATAACCCTGAGTGTTCGCCTATTGAAGGAGGATGCAGAAACGGTTAGCCTTGATTTTGCAGTATCAGATACCGGCATTGGAATTGCAGAAAGCGGACTGGAACAGATATTTAATGTCTTTGAACAAGTACACCGTAATAGCACTGATTCCTATGGAGGAACTGGCCTGGGCCTTGCGATTGTTAAGCAACTTGTAGAGCCACAAGGTGGGATGATAAACGTAAAAAGCGAACTAGGGACGGGCTCAACCTTTAGTTTTGTACTAAATTTTGAAAAAACAGAAATAAAAACAAATAAAAAAAGAAACAGAAACAGAAACAGAAACAGAAACAGTGAAGGTATTAGTTGTAGAAGATGTATTGTTGAATCAGCTCTTAATTAAAATAATACTTGCAGAGTTTGGGTTTGAAACAGCAGTGGCAAACAATGGAAAAATTGCTATTGAAATGCTACAAAAAAACAACTATGATATAATTTTGATGGATTTGCAAATGCCAGAAATGAATGGTTTTGAGGCAACTGCGTACATCCGTAAAGAAATAAAATCTAATATCCCCATTATCGCCCTCACAGCAGATGTAACCACGATGGACCTGGAGAAATGTCTGGAGATTGGCATGAATGATTATATATCCAAACCTATTGACGAAAAGTTATTGTACAGCAAGATTATCAAGTGTCTTAAGGAGGGAAAGAAGACTTGAGATCGTGGACGCTAGAAAACCTCGTAGGTTTTAGAAACCTACGAGGTTTTCTACAAAAACCCATTGCCATATAGAGTAATCAGATATTGCTGGGTTGTCCTCCTGACGGGATCTGTCCGCATTAAGTGCGCTTTGCCCGAGTACTTGCCCTTCCGAGTACTCAAAAGGGCAAGTACTCGGGCAAAGCGCACTTGATGCGGACAGATCCCGTCAGGAAGACAACTCACTTTGAGATAGAGATAGGAAGTGCCCTTCAATTCTGCTTATTCAAGCTATCCACTTTCCCTGCATTATCCACTTTCAAAGCAGCCGCGTCCGCTTTCCTTTTCTTCTTAAAATAACGGCGTAATAAGAAATTGTCCTGTGCAGCCCTCATATTTTCATCCAATTTCTGAGAGCCACCGTCCAGATTTTTGAGCGTTGATTTGAGGTGTGTCGCAGATGCTTCATCGTATAGCAATACCCCTAATGGCGGCTTTTTATTGTCCATTTACTGGTGGCTATACTAACATTGCTGCTGGCAGTTTTCAGATTGTCCGTTGCTTCAGAAGCCGTGATGATGAGTTTTTTTAATTGGCGTACGGAGGCTTGTACGTCTTTGAACACCGTGGTATCCGTTACGAGATCATTTGCCAGCGATCCTTTTTGATTTAATTTTACCCCATAATCAGAAATAGAAGCCGTCAGTTTTTCGGCATGGACAGAAGAGCGCTGCAAGGAAGCGAGCGTAGCGCCCATCGTGTTATACAGCGTTTCGTCATTCAATAATTTACCTACCGTTCCTTCGCCTGACGCCAGTTTTTTGCTGATAGATTTAAAATCGGTCGTGATGGCCAGCAGGTTTTGATTGTTCTCGCGCAAAGTACTCATCATCTCTTCTGTTGATCCAATTTTTTCGATGCCCAAGGTGTCACCTGCTTCCACAAGTTGTGCCGATTCAGTGCCTCCATAAATAATGATGATCTTGTTGCCGATCAATCCGTCCGTACTGATCTTCATCTTGGAGTCTTTGCGAATGTACTGCCGGGCTTTTTCGTCAATTTTTACGTCTACCCTCACCTGAGATTTTCCGTAAAAGCCGAGTTCATGCACCGTCCCGATTTTGACGCCTGAATACCAGACGTTGTTGCCAGATTGTAGTCCATTCACATCCTCAAAAACAGCCGATATATGGATTTTTTTGACAAAAGTGCTTTTCAGGTTGCCGATGGCAAGAATACCTGCCAGGAGAAAAACCAAGCCCAGGGCAATAAACAGCCCGACAATTATTGTACGCTTATTAGATGCTGATTTCATAACTATTGAATGAAATTGTAATTGAAAAATTTTTGCCTGCAATTCCTCCGTATCGAATACTTCATCGAGCTTCCTGTACGTGTAAATTTACCCTCTAAAAAAGCATCGCCACGCGGTCGCCAGTGGCTTTTGCGCAGGTCAGGTCGTGGGTAATAATGATGGAGCTGGCCTTATAACGCTCCTGTACTTCATTGATCAGGTTATTGATTTCTATACAGGTTATGGGGTCAAGACCGGCGGTCGGTTCGTCGTACAGCATGATTTCCGGTTTAAGCATTAGAGTGCGGGCAATGCCGATCCGTTTCCGCTGTCCGCCCGACAAATCCGAGGGCATCTGATGTATTTTGTCCGACAGGCCTACCGCCTCGAGGGTTTCTTCCACCACTGCGTCAACTTCTTTTTGGCCGAGCGTTCTATTGGTCCTGGTTAATGGAAATTCAAGGTTTTCGCGCACATTCATACTGTCGTACAAGGCACTGCTTTGGAATGAAAACCCGATCTTCATACGCAGATCGCGCATTTCTTTTTCGCTTAATTGTTCCACATCTTTTCCCAGTACTTTCACAGTACCTTCATCAGGCAGCAGCAGGCCGGAAATGATTTTAATCAATACAGATTTTCCGCTGCCGGATCGCCCAAGTACCACTACATTTTCTCCTTTAAATACCTCTAAATCAATGCCCCGTAAAACGGTCAATTCACCAAAGGATTTGTACAATCCTTTGATGGAGATTACTGTTTCACTCTTGTCTATTTGCGCCGCTTTATGTTCCATATTAAAAGTACCTGATCCAGTTAGATATTTGAACAATGACCAATTCCTCTACAAAAATCAGGAACATGGAAAGCACTACAGCGGCATTGGCGGCTTTGCCCACCCCTTGCGTGCCTTTTTCGGCATTGTAGCCTTTATAACTTGCTACCATTCCAATGGTAAATCCAAACGTGATGGCTTTTGCCACAGAGGTGCCAATATCGAGAAAACTGACTTGTGCAAACGCCTCTGCGATAAAAGTGGGGAAGCTGGTTTTTTCATGTTGATATATATTCACAAAAGATCCCATCATGCCTACGAAAGTGCAATAGAATGCTAAAATTGGAATCATAATGGTGGTCGCCATAACACGCGTGACCACCAGGAATTTGAAAGGCTCGGTACCGGAGACCTCCATGGCATCAATTTGTTCCGTAACCCGCATAGAGCCAAGTTCAGCCCCGATATTGGAGCCAACCTTGCCAGCGGTAATCAATGCCGTCACCATGGGCGCCAAGGCCCTTATCATCGCAATTGCGATCAAAGAAGGCAACCAGGAAGTCGCGCCAAAGGATACTAAAGATGGTCTGGATTGTTTGGTAAAAACCATGCCCACCACAAAACCGGTAAGCGTTATAAGTGGCAGGGATTTAACGCCCACTTCATAACATTGGTAGACAATTTCCCGAAATTCAAAAGGGCGTTGAAATGCTTGTTTGAAAAATCGCGCGATGAATTTATAAGCATTATATACACCAATAAAATAATCGTCTATCCCTTTCGAGAAAGTATATTTTTTCAACATTGCAACGTGTTATGAACGAAATTTCACCATGTAAAGGTGGGTGTCTTTCCATCGCGGCTCGTTACACAATTCTGTATTAGAGTTGCATTATTCACACATTTCTACTGCTTCACCAGTTTCCAAATTCGTTCGCCATCTCCTGACTTGATTTTTAGAAAATAAATGCCTCCCGGAAGATTTGCTGTCGGCAAGTGCTCCCTGGCATCGCTCAAGCTCCTTTCCAATACAATTTTCCCCGAAACATCTGTCAACACCACCTCTGTATCTGCGGGCGTCCCCGCAGGAAATTCAATTTGCACAAAATCCGAAAACGGGTTTGGTGAAACACTGGCTGCCTCCAACAAAGGCTCCTTGCATCTGCGCAGACCACTACATTGAATTTAAACCATATCTGCAAAAGAGTCCCGTTGATCCCAAACGACACCTTAACATATTTTGAACCAACTGAAGCCCATTGAACCGCAATGCTATCAGTACCCTGGCCTGAAATGATTTGATCCAGCGTATCGTTCAGCGACCAGGATAAATCGGGATATAAGGATGGCGCATCCACGGTAAATGTGGCGATCTGATGCAAGCATTTTGGTCCGTCCAACAGCGTGAGTGAGGGATTACCATCACTAAAAACATAAACCGATACAGTCCCTTCACAGCCTTTCTGGTCCGTTACTGTAACGGAGTATATATACCACCAGCCAGGCTGTCAATCGCTTGAGTGGTTTCTCCAGTGCTCCATTGAAACGATAGGGTGGAGTGCCGTATGCAGGATCAACGAGTTGCCATCCTCGTATGCGTAACTGGCAGATGAATTACTGAACATTAAATTATCCACCATCGGGCCAAAAATTCAAAACCGTATCGGCCTGGCGAACATCCGTTCGCATCTATCACGGTAACGGTGCGCCCGTGCCAGATTTTCAAGCAGGATCGTGTCCATTCTCCGTTGATACCTGGAAGGGCGATTCCGCTCCAGCTAAATAGGCTTCGCCAACGTCGGTTACAAAATAAGCGGCGAGCCGTAACCGAGGAGATGCCCTTCGTCTGTAGCGTCATCGCAACTGAGTTGGCTTTGGTCCCTTTTGAATCCGTCATGGTCACCGTATAGGTTCCTGCAAGTAGTTGGTTTACCTGTTGAGCAGAGATTCCATTGCTCCAGACAAAAGTGATTGGCATCATGCCACGGAGGGAATACATTTAGCCGTACCATCGGGGACGAGACTACAAAATTGCGGAGTGGTAGGCATGCTCGCAGCGATATTGTTCGGTTGTGTTACCATGCCAGTTGCGGATTTGGTGCTTAAGCTGGCGTCGCTTACGGTCCCGGTATAGTTCCGAAGGGACGTCTGAATGGCTTGAGTCGTGCGCCGTGCCAACAAAGGTTGACCAGAGGATTGGCCGGGCCTGGCCGTCGGGAACAGCATAGCAGGTGGGCAAACTGTTGACGATGAACTGCGAGAGAGCAGGAAGGCGGAGAATAGGCTGTCAAAAAATATGGATTGAAGGTGGATGTGAAGGCAGGGATAGGTTTTGCATTTAAAATGATGATTGAGGCAAAGATGAATTTTCTGGAGTTATATAAAATCCAGTTTGTTACCCTTCGACAAATTCGTTGGTCAGGACAAGATTAAAACCCCGATTTGTGCTTTCCCTACGTCCGTCATACTTTCGCCGCGTAAATGGTTTATTGGTGATCGGTTTAATGGTGATTGGTGATTAGTCTATTAGTGGCCAAATCACCAATCCACCAATCACCAGTCCACCAATAAACCAATCACCACACAACATGAATCAAGACAAAATCCTAGTAGTCGGCGCGGGCGGCCAAATTGGCGCCGTGCTCACCGAAGCGCTTCGTGAAGCACACGGCCCTGACAATGTAATCGCCACCGATCTCCGCCCTTTGGAAAATCAAAGCGGCCCTTCCGAAATCCTCGACGCGCTGGACGGGAATGCTTTGGCGGAACTGGTGAAAAAATACCGCGCCACGCAGATTTACCACCTCGCTGCCATCCTCTCCGCCACGGGTGAAAAGAACCCCATGTGGGCCTGGGATGTGAACATGCGCAGCTTGTTCAACGTGTTGGAAGTCAGCCGCGAGCAACAATTATCGAAGGTATATTTCCCCTCCTCTATTGCTGTTTTTGGGCTCCAGGCCGCACCAGCCATGACGCCCCAGTATACGGTTTTGATCCCCGAAACCGTCTACGGCATCAGCAAGGTGGCGGGCGAAAACTGGGCAAACTACTATTACCGCCGCTACGGACTGGACGTGCGTTCCGTGCGTTATCCCGGTATCATCGGTTACCAAAGTATGCCGGGTGGAGGGACGACGGATTATGCTGTTGACATTTACCACTACGCCGTGCAGGGCAAACCCTACGAATGTTTCCTCCGTGCCGATACGCCGCTTCCGATGCTCTACATGCCCGATGCCATCCGCGCTACGCTCCAGTTGATGGAGGCGCCAGCTGCAAACCTTTCAGTGCGAACCAGTTACAACCTCGCTGGTATGACCTTCAACCCAGGAGAAATAACCGCCAGTATTCAAAAGGAGGTTCCGGATTTTCGGGTCAGTTACAAGCCCGATTTCCGTCAGGCGATTGCTGATTCCTGGCCGGCCTCTATTGACGATTCCGCGGCTCGGAAGGATTGGGGCTGGAAACCTGAATTTGATCTGGATGCAATGACGAGGGATATGTTGTTGCATTTGCGGGAGCAGTATAGCGTATAGTCCACCGCTTGCACATAATGCCTATTTTCGCTCGCAGCCCTTCCCATCCCCATAGTGCATTTGCCAGCCGTCCTTCACATAGATGTCGCTGAGCGCACTGGCGCTCATGGTGGCCTCAAATACCTTCCCTTCGTTGCCCAACATGAAGGCAAAACCAATGGACTTGACGTAACGGTCTTGTCCAGTTCCCTCATAATTTTGCGTTATGATTGAGACCAAATCCGCCGTACCGGTAGTGCATTTTAGATAATAGATGCCAGTGGAAATGGGTTCGCCCGCCGGAGCCGAAATGACGCAATCGCGCATAAGCCGCCACCTCAACTCCGGGTGGTTGGGCTTCGTCAGCCTGATGTCTAAATACACCTTGGCTTGACTGTTCCTGCAAGTGGACCAGCGAATGCTGCCCGAGCTGTAGGGTTTTGTAGCGGAAAAGCCAACGCAGATTGCGCAAGGATCAACGGTGGCGGGTTTGGCTTCTTCCAACTGGATCGGACGGTTGGCGCTTGGGTACACCTTCGAGTCGCGTTTTACAACGTTGCAGCTGAGCAAAAGAGCGGCAATGGGGAGACCGATAAGGTAGCGTGGCTTCATCGTATGATTTTTTAATTTACGGATAAAGCCAAACGTACTACTTTTCGACAGTTTTTCAAAATAAAACGAATGTGCCATGACAAAGAAAGCGGCGTTTTGGGTCTTTTTTCTGTTTTGTGCAAATGCTTTGCATGCTCAGGACAAACTGGTGATTGACAGCCTTTATCGCGCTTTTCACGCCGCGCAGGATCCCATCAAGAAAATTGACTTGCTGTACGACATCGCCAACGAGCAGGACGACGCAGGCAATCCTGATACCGGCTTCCGATATGCCGACAGCCTCGAGCTGCTGTCCAAAGCCGCCCACTACAAAAAAGGACTTGCCAGAGCTTTCGACATGCGCGGTTGGGCGCTTGGGCAAAAAGGGGAATTTGCTGCCTCGCTGCCTTTCTTTCATCAACAATTGGCTCTATTTTTAGAAATTAAGGACCTGGACGGTCAAGGGCGAGCGCTCAACAATATCGGCACCGCGTGGCATGATATGGAGGTCAATGATTCAGCCATCGTCTATTACCTCCGCAGCCTGGACATCAAGGAACGATTGGGCAATATGAGCGATGTGGCAGCAAGCCTGGCAAACATCGCGAACATTTACAGCGACATGGAGGCCCACGATAAAGCCATTGAGATGTTGCACCGCGCCCTGCGCATCCGCCGCGAACAGGGCGAAGAGAAACGCACCATGTTCACGCTCAACAATTTAGCCGTGGCTTACGGTAAAAAAGGCGATTTTGAAAAATCCGTTGCCTATGCCGATACTGGTATTGTAGTGGCCCTAAAATACAACAATAAAATGGTGGCGGGGGTCATTTGCGGGAGGCATGGGCCATGTGCTGAACGAACGAAAACGCTATACGGAAAGCATCTCCTGGTGTGAGCGATCCATGGCCTACCTAACGGAGGTCAACCGGGAAGCCAACATGGTATATCCGCTTTGCAATATGGCTACAGCCTACATCGGTCTCGGACAGTACGCCAAAGGTTTGGAAGTGAACCAGCGCGGTTGGGCTATCATGCAGAAACTCAAACTTCAAGAACCGCTCGACCCTTATCACGAAAATTTCGCCAATGCCTATGCTGGTATGGGCGATTTCGAAAATGCCTATAAATGGCACAAAATTTATTTCACCCGTATAGACACCATCACGCAAAACGACAACCTCGGCAAAATTGCCAACATTGAGGCCAAATACAATCTGGCTAAAAAAGACCAGGAGATCATCGAACAACGCGCCGAAAACTTTCGCCAACGGGTGGTGCTGTATTCATTGTTGGCAGCGCTCCTTGCGGTGGCAGTGTTGGGCTATCTCTTTTACAACCGTTTCCGCTTGCGCAAAAAAGCCGAGCTGGACGCTGCCATTATCCGCGAACAGAAACTGGGACTGAGTGCAGTCATCGAAGCCCAGGAAGCCGAACGCAAACGGATTGCCCGTGACTTGCATGATGGCATCGCACAGGAACTCGTGGCGCTCAAACTTGGGTTCGATGCGCTGAGTCGGCGGGTCGGCAAAGCCGTTCCGGAGGAATCGCCTCGTTTTGCCGAGCTGGGCGAGCAACTGGACAACTCCTGCACTGAAGTCCGCAGTATCGCCCATGTCATGTCGCCGCCCGTGCTCGAACAGCAGGGTCTTGCACCCAGCCTCGAACTACTGCTCCGCCACACCTTGCAACACGCCGGACTTGAAACAAAATTCAACGCCCATGACTTGCCGCTACAATTGGATGAAATGACCGAAATCGGCCTATATCGCCTCGCGCAGGAATTGTTGAACAACGTGGTAAAACACGCCCGTGCCGCCAAGGTGATGCTTGAACTTTACTCGGCTGGCCCTGATCTGGTGCTCCGGGTAGAAGACGATGGCACAGGATTCGACTTTGAAGCTGCCCGCAGCCGGGGAACTATGGGAGTGCTGAACATCCTGAGCAGGGTGAGTACACTTGGCGGTGAGTTTTTTTCAGAAAGGAAATCGCCGCATGGTACCGTGGCACTGGTCAGGGTGCCTATGTAAGTAAAACTTGGGTTGTCTGTGGTCGCTCGTTCGGGGCATATATTTGCGCTATGGCAATCGTAACGTTGTGTCGTTGCGGCGTTGTGTGAAATATTTTTGTTTTATACTTATGATGAAGAAAACATTGGCATACATCGCTTTGTGGCTTCTTTGCGTTGCGTTCGTTCGCGCTCAGCCGCCTTATGCTCGCGAACTTTGGACTGCTTACAACGATGCTCCCAATTTTGAATCAAAAAAAGAGGCATTCAGCAAACTGGAGAAGTTTTACAGGGTGTATCATTTGGATTCTGCCTTGTTGATCTGTCAGCAATTTAGGGAGATTGCGATTCAAGAAAAGCCTGATTATGTGCCTTTTGTGGATATTCGGATTGCCGGCACCTTCACCCGACAGTTGGAATTTGAAAAAGCAGGAAGCATTCTCCTCCCTATTTTGGAAAAGGCAGAAAGCGAGCGCAACGATTCCCTGCGTGCAAGCACATTGCTCAACCTTTCCACCCTGAACAGAGCACAAAAACAATTGGATCTGGCGCTACAGCGCGCCTTAGAGGCCGCCCGCTTGCACGAAAAATTGCAAAACTGGCGCGAACTCTGCGCAGATTACGCAGCCATCGCGAGTGTTTATGCTTCTCCTCCGCAAAATCAAGATTCTGCATTGCTGTTTTACCAACGTGCGCTTCGAGTGACGGAGGTACACAACTTGGCAGACACAAAAGGCGGATTGCTGAACAATATCGGAGTGTATTATCACATAAAAGGGGATATAGGGCAAGCCATCCAATACTACAAGGAAGCCGCAACGTATGACAAACAAGCGGACGAGCGGTTTGGCCTTTGCTTCAGTCTGCTCAATATCGGGCACGCCTATCTATCAATGAAAGCGTGGACGGAGGCTAAACCCTGGTATGCTGAGGCGATGCCTGTTTGCGAATCCTGCGGGAATGTGGAAGGGGTGGCCAGCATACACATGGGATTGGCAGGTGTGCACGAAGGCTTAGGCGATTACAGATCCGCATTGGCGGCTCAGAAAAAACTGAACGAAACAGAGGCAAAACTGAACGAACAAACCTACAGCCGCAACACCCAAACCCTCGAAGCCAAATACGGCACAGAGAAAAAAGAGCGCGAACTGGGTGAGCAGCGCGCGCAAAACTTCCGCCAGCAAGTGGCCTTGTATTCGCTGGCCGCAGCACTAGCGGCCTTTTTCGGCATCGGCTACCTTTTCTACAACCGTTTTCGCTTGCGCAAAAAAGCCGAGCTCGATGCTGCCATTATTCGCGAACAACAACTGGGACTGAGCGCAGTCATCGAAGCCCAGGAGGCGGAACGCAAGCGCATTGCCCGCGATTTACACGATGGTATCGCCCAGGAACTCGTGGCCCTCAAACTTGGCTTTGACGCACTCGGCAGAAGGATTGGCAAAATTGCTCCCGGAGAATCCCCCCTTATTGCCGAATTGGGCGAACAACTGAACTCCTCCTGCACCGAAGTCCGCAGTATTGCCCATGTCATGTCGCCGCCTGTACTCGAACAGCAGGGTCTCGCGCCCAGCCTTGAACTTTTGCTCCGCCATACCTTGCAGCACGCCGGACTTGAAGCCAAATTCAACGCCCACGACCTGCCGCTTCAATTGGATGAAAAAACGGAGATCGGTCTTTATCGCATAACACAAGAACTTTTAAATAACGTAGTGAAACACGCCCGCGCCGCCAAGGTGATTGTCGAATTGTTCCAATCAGACAATAAGTTGGTACTTCGTGTGGAAGATGACGGCACGGGCTTTGATTTTGACGCCGCCCGCAGCCGGGGTACAATGGGAGTGCTGAACATTCTGAGCCGGGTGAGCACACTCGGTGGCGAGTTTTTTTCAGAAAGGAAATTGCCGCATGGCACAGTGGCGATGGTACGGGTGCCGGTTTGAGGAACAGAATCCCAAAATCTTATGATATTTTTGGATTTTGTTCCAAATAATTCAAAAAACTATGACGGATAAAATCAAAATCCTTCTCGCCGACGACCACCAATTGGTGCGCAAAGGCTTCCGCGCCTTGCTCGAAGAACTGGACTTTGTAGAAATCGTGGGAGAGGCGGCCAATGGCAAAGAAGCCGTCACCCTGCTCCGCAATGGCGCGAAGCCAAATATCGCACTGCTCGATTACGAGATGCCCCTGATGAATGGCCTCGAAGCCACCGAAGAGATCAAACGCGACTTCCTGGGCGTAAAAGTGATCATGCTCACCATGTTGCAAAACAAGGCATTGATCGAAGAGGCAGTAGCAAAAGGCGTAAGCGGGTTTCTCTTCAAAAACACCTCTTTGGAAGAACTCAGCGAGGCCATCCAGCGCGTCGCATCCGGCGATACCTACTTCAGCAGCGATGTGACACTCACCTTGCTCAAGCCTGTTCACAATCCCGACGCGCCGCTACTGGCGCTGCTCTCCAGTCGTGAAATGGAAATTATAAAACTCGTGGCTCAGGGACTCAGCAGCACCGAAATCGGGCAGCAACTATTCATCAGCCCGCGTATGGTGGATACCTATTGCAACAATATTATCCAGAAACTGGAAGTGCAAGGCATTGCTGGCTTGGTGCAGTTTGCGGTGCGGAATAAACTTGTTTGATTGGGGATTTGAGGAATTGGGGATTTGGTTATTTGTTGGCTTTACGCTTGGTATTCGTGCCCTTCGGCATGTACGCAAAAGAGTTGATTATCAATATATCTAGCCTCCCATGTTGCAAATCTGAGTACCAAGCCAAGACTGGGTTGTCATTCTGTCGGAACCCGTCCGCATCAAGTGCGCTTTGCCCGAGTGCTTGCCCTTTTGAGTGCTCGGGAGGGCAAGCACTCGGGCAAAGCGCATTTGATGCGGACGGGTTCCGACAGAATGACAAAGCTGACGATTTGTGCTGAACTCAAATGACATTGACTACTAAACGCTCAATTCTACAGGTTCCCATCATGCGCTCGCTCAAACTTGTTTTCCTCCTTCTAGTTCTCAGCGCCTGTATGACAGGAGAGCACCAGGTTTCACCACCCCCTTCAAAAGACGACTGCTACCTAATAATCCTTGGCATCACCCAAGATGGCGGCTATCCACACGCTGGCTGTCAGCGGGAATGCTGTCGGCTGGTTTTTTCAGGGAAACAAAAGCCTAAGCTCCCAGTCAGTCTGGGCCTGGTGGACCGCAGGGCGGGCAAAATTTTATGCTCGAAGCCTCCCCGGCCTTTGCCGAACAATGGCGGCGTTTGCAGGAAATAGCAGGTTTTCAAGACAAACGAGTGCCAGATGGCATATTTGTCACCCATGCTCATATCGGACACTATACCGGGTTGATGCAATTGGGGCGAGAGGTGATGGGCGCAAAAAACGTCCCGGTCTGGGCCATGCCGCGCATGGAAAAATTCCTGCGGGAGAACGGGCCTTGGAGCCAATTGGCACACCTTCAAAACATTGATTTACAGCCGCTCCGTGCCGACAGCACGGTACAACTTACTGCCGACTTGCGCATCACCCCCTTTCCTCGTTCCGCACCGCGACGAGTTTTCCGAAACCGTCGGCTACCGCATCGAAACGCCGCGCAAAACCGTGCTTTTCATCCCGGACATTGACAAATGGGAAAAATGGCAGCGCGACATTGTAGCAGAAGTGCGCACGGCAGATTGCGCCCTGCTTGACGCCACATTTTTCAAAGATGGTGAATTAGCCGGCCGTGCCATGAAAGAAGTGCCGCACCCGTTCGTGGAGGAAACCATGCTGCGTTTTGCGCTGGAACCTGCTGCCGAAAAAAAGAAGATAACTTTTATCCATCTCAACCACACCAATCCGCTGCTTTGGGATGAAAAAGCAAAAAAAGGACTATTGGAGGCCGGGTTTTCGATTGCGGAGGAAGGGATGGTAATTGGGTTGTGAGCTTATTTGAGAATTTGTTTATTTGGGGATTTGGTTATTCGAGTGGCAAAGCTTGTGCACTCGAATAACCAAATCCACAATTCCACAAATAACCAATTTACGCAAATCTGCGTAGCCCATTTACGCAAACCTGCGCGCTGCTGCCGCCCGGCAACACCCCCACCTTTGTGCTGTCAAAAAGACAAAACAAATCATTCCTTTCACTTCAAACTTTCATTACACTATGAAAAATGTATTAAGCACCCTTGTACTCCTTGCTTTTTGCTTACAATTGAACGCCCAGACACAAGGCGCTCTCTGGGCAGGCAGCCGCTCCTCCAACGCCAATGCCAACGCTGTACACGCAGCAATTACCACAGCCTACGATGCCTTCCTCAAGGGCGACGAAAGTGGCTGGGCAATTTACACCGACGATGTTGCTGAAATCAATCCGGCCGGGGCCATCACTTTTGGCAAAAGGCCATGCTTGAAGGCTTCAATGAATTCATGAAAATGGCCGATGAAACCCCAAGTTCAGTTACAGCAATGTGTTGGTACGTATGCTCACCAACGACGTAGCACTTGCCGTCTGGGATTCGGAAGCCGACATCAAAATTGGAGGTCAGCAAGTGGGCGGGAAAACCAAAGACATGGCCGTGCTGCGCAAAATCAATGGCGCGTGGAAAATAGAATTTGACTCATTAACGCCTATGCTGGGAATGCCGGCACTCGATGCTGCCGGGAAGAACTGATCTTTGTTGGATACATTCACGAACATCATCCTTCCCTGACTTATGAACTGGCTCCAATTTAGTCTCATCACTGTTGTACTATACAGCATTCACGACATTACCCTGAAACATCTGGCAGGCTCGGTCAACAGCACCCTCGCGAGTGTCCTTATCAACGGAAGCGCTGCGATTGTACTGTTTATCTACCTCCTCACACAAACCAGCGCCGGAAAAATCAGCCTCGGTACGCCCTTATGGTCTGCCACTACTTTTTTTCTCCTGGTTGCCGGGGCTTCTTTGGGCATCGCCACAATCACGTTTATGAATGCTTTTGCGAGCGATGGGCAATTATCTATTGCGGTGCCAGTGGTGTATGCCGGGGTTATTGTGTTGTGTTTGTTGGTGGGCGTAATGTTTTTCAGCGAAACGCTGCATTGGAAACAATTGATAGGCGCCGGACTGGCCATAGCAGGGATATATTTGATGTCAGCTCCGAAGTAATTGAAGTCTTAAACCTCGTAAGTAAATGAACACGAATAGTTTTTATTAAACACATAGGCACAATAGGACACATAGTTTTGAAAATCGCGGCTATGTGTCCTATTGTGCCTATGTGTTTAATAAAAACTATTTGCGCTTAGGCACTTAGGTTTTCAAAAACCTACGAGGTTTGGAAGAGTGTCGCGGAACTGTGCGACAAAAACAAGTTAAAGGAAAAGCAATTTGACATCAAGAAACAGGCCGGAGCGCGCGGGAGAAGCAGCGCGGGCCCGGGGCCGAGTTTGGTGCCCTTGTGAGCGCCCGCGCGCGGGCGGGCTCCGCGCAGGCAGGGCGCGGAGTCGAGGGGGGGCGTTGTTTGGAGCGCCCGACGGCACGGCCCAGCGCGGGACCCCGCGCAAGGGTGTGGCCGGGGAGGAGGATTGCGGAGTGATCAGAGGGAGCCCCCCCACAGCGGCAAGGTGCGGGGCCGGGCGCGCGCCGGGGAGTTTGATTTTTGATGATTTGGAAAGAGGAGATACAGGAACGGCTGACTTGGTTTACGGATTACACCAGGGTTAAAGAGTGGAGGCGCCCGAGGGGCAATTGGCTCGGTGGCGCGCCGCGCGGGGAGAGCGGGCTGGGCTTGAGGTAGGCGGGGCTCCCGCCGGCGGCGACCCGCGCCCCCTTCAGTTGTTCCCAGCCGCGCACAGCCAGCCCCCTACGGGGCCCCGAGGGAGAAAAGGAGACCCCGCCCAGGGACGCCCACACAACCCGCCCACCATCGACCACTAACCAACAAGGCGGCGCCGAAACACCACAGGGCGCCAACGGCGAAACGCAAAGGCCAGAAACCGAGGCACCGGAACGAGCACAAAAGCTCAGCAAACCCAGCCCACCAACCCCGAACACACCCTTTGAACGACAAAAACCAAATTTTTACAAAAAAATCATGTTGGACTTACAAGCACTGGCCGTGACACACGGCTCGCCACTACTCCTATTTTCTTCAGAAACCTTCCGTCTTCGTTATCAGGAATTGCAAAGCGCACTTCCTCAGGTCAAACACCATTACGCGCTCAAAGCCTTGCCTTATGAGGAGTGCATCCGAGTGATCCAACGGTGCGACGGACATCTGGACGTAGCAAGTATCGGAGAAATGAATCTGGTAAAAGCAACGGCACCAGAAATGTTGGCGCGTTGCATCTATACCCACCCCATCAAAACCAAACGTGACATCGAATCGGCACTTGAAATGGGAGTCAATGTCCTGGTGGCCGACAACCGCTACGAAATTGAAAAACTGTTGCCGTATAAAAACCGAGTCAAGTTGTTACTGCGCGTTGCATTCCCAAACCCGGAAGCCCGCTGTGACCTGTCGGCCAAATTCGGTGCAACAATGGACGAGATCAAAAACCTGATCCGACTCAGCCTTACCAATGGTATCCACTTACAGGGTATTAGTTTTCATGTAGGAAGTCAGATGACTGACCCTCAATCACATATCCGGGCAATCCAGGCGACCCGAATAATCTATAACTGGTGCGAGGAACAATACGAATTAAAACTCCCGGTACTGAACATCGGTGGCGGGTTCCCCGCCAGGCTCGATGCGTCTATTCCTACAATCACTGATTTCTGCCAACCCATTCGGGAATGTCTGGACGAACTATTCCCTGGCACTGAGCTATGGTCCGAACCCGGTCGCTGCCTAGCCGCCGACAGCATGGCTGCCATCTCGCAAGTGATTGGTAAAACGGTGAAAAACAAACGGTTTTGGTACTACCTCAACGATGGCGTTTACAACACCTTTTCCGGAAAAATCTACGACCATGCCGAGTATGTTCACGAGCCGCTTAGCAAGCAAAACAGAGGCGAACTGTTCATGAGCGTACTTGCCGGGCCTACTTGCGACAGTATTGATGTATTGAAAGAAAACATGCTTTTGCCCGAAATGGAGATTGGCGATTTATTCCTAACCAAACAGGTAGGGGCTTATGGCTGGGCAAGCCGGACGGATTTTAATCAACTGGAGCAAACGAAAATCGTAAACGTAGATTTTGATCTCCTTTCCCTGCAAGAAAGAAAACTACCCTCCAAGGTTCCTTCAAATTACGCATATCTGCGTAGCCCATTTACGCAAACCTGCGCATAGCCACCCCCTACTGTTCCCCCCACCTTTGTATCATCAAACGGAACAAACAAAATCACTTTCAAAAACAATCTCACAGATGAAAAAGCCCAGCATTTTCAAAGCCTCCAACAGCCTACTTGGCGTGATTCTATTGCTCAGCCTTTTTGGCACAGTAGCCATGACCAGTCTTGATGCATTAACTGACCTTTATTCAGTGTTTAAAACCCAGTGGCACAACTTCGGCGAAAGCCTTTCAATGATGCAGCCGCGCCGCACAGTGTTTCCAAACTGATTGATGCCCAATATTGACGGCTAAAAAATTCCACCATAACCATTCCCCAATCAACCAAAACGAATCGGGTTAAGACCCGGATTACTACACCATCCTTTTCACTCTAAAATTTTTCACACTATGAAAAACTTTCTGTTCAACCTCTTTGCTTTCTGCGCTTTCGCGCTGCTTTCCCAAACACTTCAAGCCCAAACCATCTCTGCCGCCGATCAAAAAGGCATCGAAGCATGCTACAATGGTTTTATGTCGGCCTTTGAAAAAATGGATGTTACGGGTATGGAAGCCCTGCTTACTGAGAACGCAGAACAAATTACTCCAGATGGGAACATTACCCGAGGCCGTGCCAATGTGGTCGCAAACATGAAAGGGTACATGGAATTCCTGAAAAGCCAGCCTAAGCCGGATAAGTTTGAAACCAAAAACCTTGGCTGGCAAAACCGCTATCTGACACCTGATGTGATCCTGGCGACCTACACAGAGGAAAACACCCTCAGTTTTGGCAGCCAAATGAAAGTAGAAAAAACAACTACTGCCGTCGTGCTCAAAAAATCCAACGGCAAATGGCTGGCTGATCTTATTACGCTCACCCCTGTAGCGGCGATGCCAGAAGCAGGCAAGTAAGCCTTCATAAATGACCTCGCCCAAACCTCGTAGGTTTCTAAAACCTACGAGGTTCTCAGGCCTATTATTCATTTCTTATAAAACCAACTTTTACATGAGAACCTTCTTTTTTCTACTTTTCATTCTTTTTGGAAGCCTGGCTTCCGCCCAAACATACACTGTCATTGCCGACAGCCTTCGCCTCCCCAATGGTTTGCAAATAGATGCCCTAGGCCGCCTTTGGGTCGTGGAATCAGGCTACGGGTTCGACGACGGAGCTGTTTCGATCCTCCTGGCAGATGGCACTTTGCTCCCGGTAATTGTCGGTTTACCTGCTTTTTTTGACACCACCAGTCAGGAAAGCGTCGGCCCTTGGCATACAATAGCCTTGCCAAACAACAAATTGGGAGTCTTTTCGCCTATTAACGGGGGTGTTTTGGTCTTTGACCTGACTGGCTTTACACCTGGTCAATCCCCACCGCTTACTGTAAATGACACCGTTGGCTCGATAATCATTGCCGATTTTGTCTATCAAAACCAGCCACCTGATATGCCAGATTCCAATCCTTACACCGGAGTCGTGGACGCCAATGGCAACTGGTACATAGCAGATGCCGGATTCAACGGTATCGTAAAGGTGAGTGCTTCGGGGCAACGATCTGTATTCTGTAAGTTTGATCCAATTGCAAACCAAATCCCTGTTGGGCCGCCCTATTACGATGCGGTTCCAACACGTATCATCGCAAAACCAGGCGGCGGGTTTTATGTGTGCAACCTCACGGGTTTCCCATTCCTGGAAGGTACTGCTTCCATTTTTGAAGTTAGTGCAAGCGGTGTAGTCAGTACCCACGCCACAGGTTTTACCATGTTGACCGATTTGATGCTGGATCCCAATACAGGTGATTTGTACGCCTTGCAGATCGGCACTTTTGATCTCAGCATTTTCAATTTCGCGCCCAATTCTTCCAAAGTGTGGCGCCTGCATGCAGACGGTTCGCGTGAGGTAATTGCCGAAAATTTTGATCTCTCGCCGGGTATGGCATTGGACGGGCAAGGGAATCTCTATGCTGCGGAACTCGGTTTGGGCCGCGTATTGCGATTTGATGGCGCGGTTTCAGCTGCCTATGAGCAATCGAGCGACTTGACCGATTTACGCCTTTCGCCTAATCCTGCAATGGATTTTGTGCGCCTTGATTTTTCTTTAAAATCTGCATCGTCCGTGCAAATCCGAGTGCTGGATGCAATAGGCAAGACCATTTTTTCCCAAAATATGGGCGCCCTGGAGGCTGGCGATCATAATGCCTTATGGCATTGCCAAAATCAACCTGCAGGTATTTACTGGGTAGATATTCAGACGAAAACGGGTCTGAAAACGCAAAAATTGATCCTGAAATAGCACCCTGCTTAATTGACGGGGTGACTTCGAGCCACCCCGTCAATTACACAACATTTAAAATTTTCCTCCTTATGAAACAAGCCATTGATCTCCACAAAATAGGAGAAAAACTCGAATTCAACGATGCCCGTGAACGCAGCAACGGCCAACGCAGCGAAGGCATTATGACCATTGGCGCTGGCAAAAAAGGGCCTGGCGCACATAAACATACCCTTCAAACAGAAGGCTTCGAAGTCATCAGCGGCCGGATGATAGCCATTGTTAATGGTAAGGAAGTTGTTGCCCAAGCGGGGGAAACAATCTTGGTTCAACCCGGGGAGTCGCACACCTTTATCAACGGCAGCGCGACCGAGCCATTGGTGGCCAAATTCTGGTACGAGCCAGCGCTCAATACCGAATGGATGCTGCAAACCATGGGCGAGGATGCCATGAAAAATGGCGGCGATTGGGATAAGATGTCCATACTGCCCGCTTTGTATATGTTCTACAAATTGCGCCATGAATATCGCTTTGCCGGGATGCCCTATTGGCTTCAGGATGTAATCTTTGGAATTGGGGCAGGTATTGCAAAAATGACGGGTGCCGCTAAAAAAGTGTCGCTGCCAGAATCCTTGTCGCAGGCGCGTGGGACTGTTCGTCAGGGTCAGGTTATTACGGTCAATTGACCCGTCTTTTTCACCAAAGCAAAAATTAGCCATGTCAAATTTCAGCTCATTTAAACATACCGTTGGTCAGATAACCATACTGTCGGGCATCGTAGCCTTTATTAGTTATTTTCTGGTAGCGGCAGGAGTCAACTTCAATTTTGACTTTTTCTCCGACCCTTCTTTGATTTTTTCCATGGAGGGTGTACAAGTTGGCTTGCTTCGTTGGAGTATGATAGCGGACGTTTTCGGTTATTACCTTTTGTTATTGCCAGCACTGTATTTCGTACACGGATGGCTGGATAGCAAAACCATGTGGCGCCAGGTACTGACATTCTGTGGTACATCATACATCTTGCTTGGCGCAACTGGGGCATCCATATTGGCGGTGCTTTGGCCTTGGTATCTGGAAGCCTATCCAGGAGCTGCGCCTGAGCAACAAGCCATTATCCGTTGGCTGTTCGAATCCTTTACACAGGTTGTATATGGTGGTTTGTGGAATCTGCTGGACTCGTTCGTTGCTGGAGTCTGGTTTGTCGGGATTGGGATTTTTATTAGACTCGAACATCGGTTTTTGGGCTGGCTAACCCTCGTAGTAGGTGTTTGCTCGCTATTGGATTTTTTGGGCGGAGTACTTCAGATCCGGGCGATTGCAGAAACAGGGCTGAACCTGTACCTGGTGTTAGCTCCTCTTTGGGCCCTTATACTTGGCTGGGCCATTAGGAACGATAAACAGTTCCAATCTAAAACAATAGCATCATGAGCCAAAAAAGCGATGTCAACTTAATGTTGAAAGCCATGACCATCGGCTATGTGCTCAACTTTGCCTTTGGGCTTGGAGGTTCTTTTTTTCCGCAGGAAAGTTTTTGGCAAATGACCCTGTGGCAGTGCGGCGATTCGTTGGCCATAATGGCGAGCGTATTGGCCAGTCGTTATGTTGGCTCAAGGGGGAGTAATATTGTAGCAGGTGGATTTTCATTACTAGGAATTTCCTACGGGGTTTCGTTTGCCTCCAGCTCGATCAATGCAATCAACGAGGAAAAAATGGGCACGATTATCCTGCCCTTGGTGCCGGCCATGTTGCTCATAAGCCTGGGGCCATTTTTCCCTAAATGGCTTCGATTCGCAACGCTTCTAGTGGTTGTGCCCTTCTTCTTCATGTACCAAAATGTGCTGCAGGGGACGTATCGTTTTGACAATCTTTCCAATGCGCTCGCCTATTCAGGCATCCAAATTTTGGGGCTTGCATGGAGTATGATGATCTGGCAAGATTACAGAAAATCAGGTCAATAACGATAAATTATTACGCAAATCTGCGTAGCCCATTTACGCAAACCTGCAGATAACTGTTGCCCAGCAACAGCCCCACCTTTGCACCATCTAACGAACGAAACAATCACACTTTAACACTAATATTATGAAAAAGATACTCAAATGGACGGGGGCAATCCTCGGCCTACTCCTTCTATTGACCATCGGCACAGCCTTTTTTCTCAGAAACACCGCTCAAAATCGGCTCGCCAAGAAATACGAGGTTCTCCCTAAATCTATTTCGATTCCTACAGATTCGGCCTCCATCGAAGCTGGCCAAGAATGGGCTGCTGTGCTGTGTTCTGGTTGCCACGGAGAAAACTTGGCGGGTACTGAGTTTTTCAATAGCCCCGACCTAGGCACTATCAATGCTCCAAACCTGACTCCGGGGGGCGCAGGCAAACCATATACTGATCTGGATTGGGACCGGGCGATTCGTCACGGGGTGGCCAGAGACAATAGGCCACTGCTCATCATGCCTTCCAAAGATTTTCAGTACATGAGCGATGAGCACATTGGCCAAATCATATCGTATCTAAAGACTCTGCCAGCAGTGGAGCAATCCTGGGGTCCGCCCAAGACCACTTTCCTCTGCGATGTGCTTTTTCAAGTGGGTGCTTTTGGGGATGCGTTGAATGCAGAAACCATTGATCATGCCAAACCAGCGCACTATGCCCCGACGCGGGAAGCGAACGTTCAATACGGCGATTATCTGGTAAAAATCAGTGGTTGCCGAACCTGTCACGGTGCTCAGCTCAATGGCGGAAAAGACCCCAATCCAGAAGCACCGATGGGGCCAAATCTTCTCCAGGAGGCAGCTTGCCCAGTTGGGGCAAAGATGGTTTTGTAAAAACAATGCGGACAGGTATCACCCCGTTGGGTAAAGAAATTAACAACAAATTCATGCCCTGGAAAGAACTCGGCAAATATGACGACGATCAGTTGCAGGCTATCTACACTTACTTAATGGCACAACCCAGTTTTCAAAAACTAAAACCTACACTAATGGAACACCAACTTCCTTTCTCCATTGAAACAAAATACGGCGAAAAAATCACCTTTCTCCGCATGGAGGGCAACAAACTGCTTCTTGAAGGCTTCTGCGCACCGATGGCAGGCCCAGGTTTTCACACGCATCTGCGTCAGGACGAAGGCGTAACCGTTGTGAAAGGCAAAATAGGCTACCAAATCTTTGGCGAAGCAGAGCAATTCGGGGGAGTCGGCGATAGCGTGACTTTCAAACGCGGCGTACCGCACCGCTTCTGGAATGCTGGTGAGGAGGAACTGCATATCACGGGCTGGATTGATCCGGCAGAAAACGTGGTGTTTTTCCTCTCTACCCTTTATGATGCACTCAATGAGGGCACGGACAAGCGCCCGGAAATGTTTGACGGGGCGTACCTCACTTGCCGTTACCGCAGCGAGTACGATGTGCCTGATATGCCGGGTTTTGTCAAAAAAGTGATCATGCCTTTTGCCTATTTTATTGGCAAACTAACGGGCAAGTACGGTAAGTTTAAGGATGCACCGCAGCCGCTTTGAAATGCCATGCGGGCCTCATTCCATTACTATTCAACCCACAACCATGTTTACGAAAATAACTCTTTGGGCTACGGTTCTGCTCTTCACCATCCACTTGGGTGGTCATATTTTTGACAAAATAGCCATCATCCCTAACTGGAACAGCGGGGAAATAGATGACATGCAGCGCAACAAGGCCTTTTTTCGGAAAGGTCATATTCGCACTTTTTTTGGTTGGATGCACCTGACTTGTTTTCTGTTTTCATTGGTCGCCATGATTTTGCTTTGGGGGTATGAAAGCCAAGCAAGTTTGTATTCCAAATTGGCATTCGGGGTCAATTTCGCCAGCAGTATTTGGAGCATCGGTTACTTCGTGCCCATGAATAAATACTTTGAATCTCAGGAGTACGAAGCCGCAAAACTGCAGCGCTTAGTGAAGCGGTGGACGATGGCGAATCATCTGCGATTTGTATTGCTCACAGTTGCGCTGGGGCTGGCGATTGCTGCTTTTGAAGTGTACACACTCTAGTGCGGGATCCTTTGATTGATCTGAATACCGTAACAATAATAGGAATGGTGATTTATATCACTTTGCAGCCCGTACCGCGAACGCGATATGGGCTTTTTAATATCACCTCAGCCTTGAAACTCCTCCCAAGCCCTCTCTGCCAATTGCCTAGTTAAAGTTTCGATGTAATAACTCCCCGCCGCTGGGTCTGCCACTTCATCCAGGGCACTTTCCATTTTCATCAAATGCTGCACATTCCGCGCAATGCGGCGGCTAAATGCCTGAGGATAAGCAGCCTGCGTTTCACGCCCGGCATCATAAGGCAATACCGTAAGTCGGGAGGTGCCACCTAGTACGGCAGACATAGCCATCGTGGTGGCTCGTATCATATTGGTATACAGATCGGTCGAGTACGCTTCTGGCTGAAAATGCGCCACAATAGTGGGTGACTGTAAGGGAGCATTCCACGCCTTCAACACATTGAACCACAGGAGTTTGAGCGCACGTAAGCGAGCAATTTCCAAAAAGTAACTTTTGCCCACGAGCACGGAAAACTGCATGGCATTGGCAATATCTTGCACGGGGATGCCGCGTTCGGAAAGTTTTTGGAGGTATATGTTGGCGTTGCGGAGCTGTACCCCGGAACTCAGTTCCGGGGAAATTGCTTCATGTGCTGAGTCCGCCCCGGAACAGCGTTCCGGGATACTAACCTGTATTATCTTAAACTGCGGGAACTTCTCCCGCGCATATTCCAGCAGATCAGCCAGATAGCGCCAGTCCACTATTTTTGAAATCGGCACTGGATCGTAGGCCAGGGAGCCACGCAATTGAGTGCTTGAAAGGCCGCGTTGTCGGGCCAGATTTTCCAGATGCCCGAGTACCATTCCGGGATTTTCCAATATTGCCTGGCCTGAAAAATGAAGCCCGATAAAATCGAGGTGAATACCGTCCAGCAATTGCCCAAAATCTGCTGCTTCGAGCGGCTTTTCAAGCCAGAAGCAAAGTCCTTCCGCACCACCTTCCAAAGCTTCAAGAGCCTGGCGATTGGCGCCAACCGGGTCCGACACCACAATATCCTCACAAATTTCCCATGTATTAGGCTGGTCCAATAGGGGTGTCAATGGCGTTTCAAAATCATCCGCATGGACGAATGGCGACACCACCAGACCCTTGGGTAATTGCCAATTCAAATCTTCCAAAGGCTTGTCTTTCAAGTCTTTGGCGATTTGGCGCAGCCAATCGGTTTTGCTTACGGGAGGGAATTCGGAGAAGAGATCGTTGTTCGTCATTGCGTCATGTAGATTCGGTGCAAAAGTAAAGATTCCCTAAGCGGACAGGCATCATTTTTCACTCCAAGGCTAAACCTCGTAGGTTTTTAGAAACCTACGAGGTTTTCAGACAACGCCACTCCTTAGAATTCGTCAAGAAAAGAAAAACCATTTTTCAAGAAGCCTGTTTACCTTTGCGAATCAATCTAAATAAGAAATGAACCAGCGCAGACTGATATACCTTGACAACAACGCTACCACACCTTGCGACCCTCGGGTGGTGGATGCAATGATTCCCTATTTTTACGAAAAACACGGCAACGCAGCCAGCAGAAGTCACCAGTTTGGCTGGGAAGCAGAAGATGCTGTAGACTATGCGAGAGAGCAGATAGCCAAACTTTTAGACGTTGAGGATAAAGAAGTTATCTTTACTTCGGGTGCAACAGAAAGCAATAACCTTGCCCTAAAAGGCGTGTTTGAAATGTATGCCAAAAAAGGCAACCACATTATCACAGCGGAAACGGAGCACAAGGCAATTCTTGACACTTGTGGCCATTTGGAAAAGGCGGGTGCGGAAGTCACTTACCTGAAAGTCAAAGAAGACGGCCTGATTGATTTGGCCGAATTGGAAGCGGCCATCAAGCCCAGCACAATCTTGGTATCCTTAATGTGGGCCAACAACGAGACGGGCGTGATCCAACCGATGCGCGAAATCGCCATGATCTGCGAAAAACACGGGGTGCTTTTCCACTCTGACGCAACGCAGGCTGTGGGTAAAATACCAACCCATCCGCGCGAGGTGGGCATACACCTGATGTCTTTCACGGCACACAAAATGTACGGCCCAAAAGGTGTAGGCGCGCTCTATGTGAGCCGCAAAAATCCCCGTGTAAAAGTGACTGCCCAAATAGACGGCGGTGGCCACGAGCGCGGAATGCGTTCAGGCACATTGAACGTTCCGGGTATCGTGGGATTTGGCAAAGCAGCCGAAATAGCGCGTGAAGAAATGCAGCAAGATGCCGCCCGTTTGAGCCAACTTCGCGACCATTTGCAGACCGAATTGACAAAAATGGAAGAAACGAAAGTGAACGGCAACGAACAGAGCAGAATGCCGCACGTGACAAATATTTCTTTCAAACACGTTGAAGGTGAGGGTCTTATGATGACCTTCAACCAAAATATTGCCGTATCCTCAGGCTCTGCTTGTACTTCGGCATCGCTGGAACCTTCGTATGTATTGGTGGGCATGGGCTTGGGCGACGACTTAGCACACTCGAGCATTCGTTTTTCGCTGGGGCGTTTCACCACAAAAGAAGAAGTGGATCAAGCCATCGAACTTGTTCGCAACGGCGTGAACCACATGCGTGATCTCAGTCCTATCTGGGAAATGTACCAGGAAGGGGTAGATTTGACAAAAATTGAATGGAGCGCACATTGAACCCGTCATTTTAGTCATTGTGCCAAAAAGGTCAATCATTATGCCCATTCAAAGTCCTCCAGATTCGTTCACCCAACTTATTTACCGTATTTACTACGGGATAAAAGGGCTTTATTATTCGATTTTTAAAAAGAAGTCAGCAGGTCCTCCGCCCCAGTAAACCCTGCCTACTGATAAACCAATCACTAATCACCGATAAACCAATCACCAACTCATCATTATGGCATATTCAGAAAAAGTTCTCGACCACTTCAAAAGCCCACGCAACGTAGGCACGCTCAATAAAGACGCTAAAAATGTAGGCACTGGCCTCGTGGGCGCACCGGAATGCGGCGACGTGATGCGCCTCCAAATCGAAGTAGACGACGCCACTGGCCTTATAAGCGACGCGAAATTCAAAACCTTCGGTTGCGGCTCGGCCATTGCTTCCTCTTCCCTTGCCACCGAATGGCTCAAAGGCAAAAGCCTGGACGACGCCATGCGTATTGACAACATGGACATTGTGGAAGAACTCGCACTTCCGCCCGTGAAAATCCACTGTTCCGTGCTCGCAGAAGACGCTATCAAGGCCGCTATTGCTGACTACCAACAGAAAAACGGCATTACAGCTCCTGTAGCAATGGCTGAAGCGGTTGCATAACCGTTTATTGAAAGTTCAAAGATTGAAACAAAAGCCTCTTCGGGGCGACACCGTTTATAGCCCCCATCGGGGCGACATTATAGTAGAAAATGATTTTCGTAGCAGACAGCGCCAAGCAAAAAATCCAGGAAGTCCGCCAATCCTCCAAGATGGCTGACGACTACTTCGTCCGGGTCAGTGTCACCTCGGGGGGCTGCTCCGGCTTGTCGTACAAATTGGACTTCGACAATGAATCAAAGCCCAACGATCAGGTTTTTGAGAACAACGGCATTAAAGTCGTGACAGATCTCAAGAGCTTCCTTTACTTGTTCAACACAACGCTTGAGTTTTCAGGCGGGCTGGATGGCAAAGGGTTTTCGTTCAATAACCCGAATGCGACGAGGACTTGTGGGTGTGGGGAGAGTTTTGCGGTTTAACCGCCGTAGGCTTGCCGAAGGAGGTTTTTTGGACATTGGACATTGTTTATTGGATATTTTCAGAGGCTGCCTTTGGGTGGCCTTTTTTATTTTATGCCCACTTCTTTTGAATTTTTTATCCTTAAAAACAACTACCGTGTAGCATTTCGTGCCCTATACCCATCTTACTGTAAAACGGCGCCGCGAATTCAACGCATAAAAACACTTACCATGCAAAAACTACAATTTCTGCTACTGTTCGGAATACTCCTATTGGGTTGCCGGCGCGACGAACTCATCAACAAAGTAATCATTGAGGAAGATGACCCAATTATATTGGTGGTCAGTTCTTTTAAAGGGAAAGTAATTGATAATGACGGTGTACCAGTTTCTGGTGCTACCGTACGGGTTTACAATACAACTACTAGTACGAATGAAAAGGGGCTGTTCGTTTTTAACAACGTAGAAGCTCCTAAAAACGCAGCCCTCCTCTCGGTGGAGAAAGCAGGATATTTTCTGGGCGCATCCATGGCGGGAAACAGCGCAGATGGGCAAAACTATGCGCAGATAACACTGCAGGAAAAAGGTGCTCCGCAAAAAGTTTTAGCAAGCGCCGGAGGCGAAATCCAATGGCCCAATGGTTTGAAAATCACCATAAAACCCAATACTTTACTTAGGCCTGACGGATCGGTTTATTCAGGCGAAGTGAATGTCTATTCCAAATGGCTCGACCCAACGGACGAAGCGCTGGGAGGGGTCATGCCCGGCGCTTTAATGGCAAAAGACGACGAAGGCAATGAAAAAGTGCTGGCTACTTTCGGAATGGTTGCGCTTGAGTTGGAAAGCTCCAGCGGTCAGGAATTGAGGATTAAAGCCAACGAAACCGTGGATTTGGATGTTCCAATTCCACCAGAATTGGGCCCGGAAGCACCTACTGAAATCCCACTATGGTATTTTGATCTGGAAGAGGAACGCTGGTTGCTCAAAGGAACTTGCCAGAAAACGGGTGGCGGATATTACCATTGTTCAGTGACCACAACTGGCTACTGGAACTGTGACATACCGCTTGAGCCAATTTGCCTGTCGGGAACAATATTCCAAAGCGACTCCACTCCGGCATATTACACAAAAGTGATTGTGGAGGATTTGACTGACAATTTCATTTACTGGGGTTACACCGATATTAATGGCTTTTTCTGTGGTTCTGTACCAAAAGGCGCCGCTTTAAAAATTACCATTGAGGACCTTTGTGGCAACATCATTTACACCGCTGAAATTGGCCCATACGCTCAGGACTTTGACCTTGGAGACGTTTACCTGCCGAATACTCTGGAGGAATATTTTATCCACGTAGCCGGTCAATTGGTAGATTGCGGGGGCTTGCCGGTGCCGCTTGGCCAGATTGCGATACAATACCCCGGAAAAATCCGCCTGTTCCCGCTCAATTCGCCCGGTGTTTTTGACTTTTACCTGGCTTTGCACTGCATTGAATTCCCTGAATTGTTGATTACGGGCTATGATTTGACCAATTTCAAGTCAACACCTGTACAGGGTTTTAGCGATTCCACGGAAATCCTGCTGGTGTTTTGACCGCTTGTGAAGCCCCGCAAGACTATTTCCACATGACGGTAGGTTCGACGACTTATTCTGCTGCGCCAACCCGATTTTTCAAAAAAGACAACGTCACAACCAACTGGATGGTTTTAGAGGCCTTGACCGTTGGGGGTAGCTTTGTCCTGGACCTCAGGGTCTATCAAGGTGTTGGGCAATACAATGCGAACGCGCTGTTCGATTTGAACGACAAGCCAGAAGCGCCCAATTATCCCGTGCTTGATGCTGCAAGTCCCGACATTTCGGTGACGATCACGGCAGACGACGGTAATTTTATTACAGGCACTATTAGCGGTACCGCGTATGATATTTTTGGACAACCACAAGCCGTCACGGGCAATTTCAATGTCAAAAAAGAACTGTGATGCAATCTGACTTTATAATCTTGTTGAAGGGTTGCAGAGCCTACGAAAGAAAGGCGCAACGGCAGATGGTAGATCTGCTGGCGCCCTTTCTTTTGTCGGTTTGCCGTCGTTACGAGGGTGTTCATGCAGCTGCTCAGGATTTGATGCAGGAAGCCTTGATTTTGATTTTTAACCATATTGAAGATTGTCAACCTGAAGAAAAACCCTTTATGGGTTGGTGTAAACGAATTGCGGTCAACGTGTGTCTGGAAAAATTCAGGAAAAAGAAAATCCCTCTTGAATGCATTGATCATCAGGTAATTAACAACAGTCTGGCACCTGAAATTTTTAACCAATTGGGCGTCGAAGAAATACTTCGATCACTGAACAGACTTCCTGAAAACCAACGCTTGGTGTTCAACTTGTTTGTCATTGATGGCTATTCGCATGCAGAGATCAGCGAAATGCTGCATATCAAGGAGAGTAATGCCCGCACCTTGTTGACCCGAGCTCGAGCCAGCTTGCAAAACAACCTCAACGCGAAAGAAATCTTAAGCCATGAATATTGATAATTTTGAAAAACAAGCCCAGTCCGAGTTCGAGAGCTACCGACCGGAAGTGAACACCGATGAGGTCTGGGAAAACATAGAGCCGCATCTCAAAAAGAAGCGGAAGCGGCGCCCATTCCTGTTCTTTTTCTGGGGACTTGGCATTGGCTTGCTGATGGTTTTCCTGTGGATGAAATTCTCGCCTAATGATACCATGCAGGGGAGTAATACAGGCCTAACTGAATTGGCGCCTGACCCAGTAGGCAAATTCGCCAGAAAAAAATAGCACGGCATCGAAACCCAGCATTGCTACTGAAACTTCTAGGATTACGCATACTGAGACCAAAATTTTGAGACAAAAGGACTTTTCTAAAATTGCAAATTACAAATCGCAAACTGCTCAGGATCAGGTATTATTGAATGAATACAAGGATGAGAACCGGTCTGAACAGCAATCTTCAGATGAAGCGACAAACCGGAGCAAGCATTCAAGCGCCACCATCAACCACAAAGAATCCGACCATTGAACCCCCAACTAATCTTTTACAGGCCCTGGATGCAACCCCGGTAGAGGGCAATCAAAATTTGACCTCTACCGGACCAAAAACCTGATTCAACGGTGAATATCGCATTCGATGCGGAAACCAGCCGACACCCAAAGAAACCTCAGTCAAAGGTTTGGGAAAGAAAAAGAAGACAAACTCATCAGATGCAAAGTCTAAAACCAAGGCCAAAAAAATGGGCCGAACCAAGCCACATAAACGGAAAGCGAGCAAACAAACCCTGTCAATACACACGGGACCGGTGTTGCCACTGAAGGTTTTGCAGCCCAATGATCGAGTAGAAACCAATGACGATTTGTTGGCCAACCGAAAAGCCAGTGAAAAGACTTTGGAAGCGTTTTCTGTCAGCCTCCAATATACTTATGCAACGAAAAAAGGGCTGCTGTTTCGGGGTGGTTTGGACTACAGACGGCTGAATGAGAAGTTCCTCGTCCGTTACAGTGAAAAAGAAACGAAGATCGTGACGGGCGTTTTGACCCAGACGGTAAATACTTCTGGCCAGGTAATTTCCACAACTACAGGCCCTAAGGAGGTGACCACTACCACGATTTATTCAAACGTTGCCTACAACAGTTACCAATTTTTGAATCTACCGCTCGGAATGGGTTTCCAAAAGATGAACAAAAAAAGTCAATGGGAGATAGCAGGAGGTATGGATCTCAATCTGTGGTTCCATTTTAACGGCACCCTTTACAATGCTTATGGTGAGGCGGTTGCGTTATCCAAAAGTAAGTACCCGGATGTTTACAAGCGCAATGCTGGCTTGGGCATGTGGGCTTCCTATGGCTATTCCAGGAACTTATCTAGAAATATTCGATGGCAGTTGGCTGCAAAAGTAAATTTACCCTTCCAGCAGATCACAAGCGACCAATATCCGCTTATTCAAAAATATTATACCATTGGCTTGCAAGGTGGTCTAATATTTAACCTGATAAAAGAGCCAAAAAGCAAACACAAAAAGCGGCAACGAAACCAGGATTAAATGTGTGTTTGTGTGTAGCAGTCGGGCAATGTTGCTTGACTGCTACCTTGTTTTCGGGCACATTCTAACCCACCAATTCCATCTCCACCTGTTTACCCGCCGTAGCCCGAAAGGGCGTAGGCGGGTTCGACCTCTAATCCACCAACTCCATCTCCACCTGCCGTTTCGCCAAATCCACAGCCGCAATCTTCACCTGCACCCGGTCGCCCATTTTATAGGATTTCTTGTAGCGGCGACCAGTGGCGCGGAGGTTGCCTTCTTCCAGTGTATAGGTATCGTCCAGGTATTTGAAGTCTACCAAACCTTCGGCTTTTGAATCGGTCAATTCCACAAAAAAGCCGCGCTCGATCATGCCGCTGATGATCCCTTCAAAGGTTTCTCCGATGCGGGTGGACATAAATTCTGCCTGTTTGTACTTGGTGCTTTCGCGTTCAGCCTCTGCGGCTTTGCGCTCCTGGTTGCTGATGTGTTTGCATTGTTCTTCGAGTTTGGAAGCGTCCATGCGAAAGGTTTTCCCGTCGAGGTTTCGCTCCAAAATTCGGTGCGCCAACACATCAGAATACCGACGGATGGGCGAGGTAAAGTGGGAATAGTGCGTGAAGCCCAGCCCGTAGTGGCCGATGTTGTTCGAACTGTAAACGGCTTTGGCCATACACCGAATTGCAAGCGGTTCGAGCACTTTCAGGCGGTCGTCTGTACGGGCTTTTTTCATCAATTCGTTGAAGGACTGGGCTATTTGCTTGGGCGTGTCCACTTTCATGTGGATGCCAAGTTCCAGGGCAAATCGTGCAAAATCCGCGATTTTGGACATGTCCGGCAAATCGTGTATCCGGAAAATAAAGGGCACGATTGCAGTGCCACGAGCCACTGATTCGGGCGTATCTTCCTTTTTTGCCTTGAGGGGTGGCTGCATGTACAGTGCCACTTCTTTGTTGGCCAGCAACATAAAGTCTTCAATGAGCAGGTGCGCGTCTTTGCGCTCTTTGACGTATGCTTCCAGTGGTGTGCCATCCGGTGCAAGCCGGAAGCGAACCTCGTCCGTTTCAAAACCAATGGCGCCGTTCTTCTCGCGCTCTTTGCGCATTTTGCTGGCAAGGCTTTGGAGTTTTTTGAGCGCCCATTCCAATTCCTCGAAACGCGGATGATTTTTCAGTTCCTCCGAAGGCTTTTTGTCCAGGATGGTTTGCGCCTCCTCGTAAGCAAATCGTTTTGCGCTGTGTATCACGGTTTTGCCAAACCAGCGCGACACAATTTTGTCCTTGGCGTCAAAAACAAACACCGCTGAAAAAGTCAGGCGGTCTTGTTCCGGCACCAGCGAGCATAGGTTGTTGGAGAGTTTTTCGGGCAACATGGGGTTGCAGCGATCCACCAAATAAACGGAGGTGCTGCGTTCAAAAGCCTCCCGATCAAGTGCGGAATCCGGCTTCAGGTAGTGCGTTACGTCGGCGATGTGAACGCCGATTTCGAGGTTTCCGTTTTCTAACGCTCTAACACTCAATGCATCGTCAAAATCCTTGGCGTCTTCCGGGTCAATGGTGAACGTGAGGATGTCGCGAAAATCGCGGCGACGTTCAATTTCTTGGGGAGAAATGGTGTCAGGAATGCGTGCGGCTTCGCGTTCAGCCTCCTCAGAATGCGCGAGTTGGAAACCGGCATTGATGAGGATTTTCTTCATCTCGAAGTCATTGCCGCCAATTTTGCCCAAGGTCTGCGTGACTTTCCCAATGGGCACCCTGCCCTTTCCTTCCTGCCAATCGGTCACTTTTACCACCACTTTATCGCCGTCCTGCGCTTCGCCAATGGCCTCAATGGGCACAAAAATATCGGTGGGCACATTGGGATTGTCGGGGATGAAAAGGGCGTATTTACGGTTCAGTCGAAGGGTGCCGATGAAAAATTCATTGGCACGCTTGAGTACTTCTAAAACTTCACCTTCTGGTTTTCTCTGGGTTTGCGATGCCCCCCGACGGCCTCCACGATAGGGTGCTGGTGCAAAGAGCAGTACCCGAACGGTATCGCCGTTTAAGGCGCCGTTTACGTATTTGGGTGGGACATATACATCGGTGTCCATCAATTCAGAGACGATGTATGCTGCGCCCGTACGTGTCATGTCCACGCGGCCTTCTACCATTTTCCGGGACGTTTTTGACAAGGAGGATTCGCCTTTTTTTCGGGAACTATCCAATGTCTTTTGTCCAGTGTCCTTTGTCCAATGTCCTTTGTCCAAAGTCTTTTATCCTTTGTCTGATGTCCCTTGTCCATCGTCAATGGTCAAGCGATTCAGTGCAATACCGAATTTATTTTCGTCAAACTGCGCCACAGAACCAGCCTGCACCAATTGGTTCAGCGCGTGTTCCGCAGAATCGCGGTTATTTTCGATACGAAGATGGTCGGTGATTTGGCGCGGCGCGAAACTCTTTTTGGGGTGGCCGAGCAGAAATTTGAGGATTTCGATCTGGAGTTCTTGGGCGGTGAGTCTTTTGCCGCCACTCTTTTTTTTCTTGGTCATCGTTTTGGTGCGATCCAGAATAAAATTCGGGACCTATAATTTACTTTTTGGATTAAAAATTATGGTTTAAACAAAAAAGTGAGAAAAAAGTTACCTGTGGTGGTAAAATAAAGTTTAAGACGGGGCTATGTCAACAGTAAAACTATCACTTTTTGCATAGGATTGGGCTCCGTCGTTGTTGTTGGCGAGGACGCCAACAACGGCAGGTGTTTCAATATACCATTGATTGTCAGTAGTTTGTTCGGCGTTTTCCGTTGTTGGCGTCCTCGCCAACAACAACGACGGAGCGGAATCCCAATAGAAATTGATGGCATTCTTCCTTTTGACCCAACCCGGAAAAACAAAGCGGCTCTTGGAGATTTGCCAAGAGCCGCTTTGTGATAACACATTGGCCACAT
This sequence comes from Lewinellaceae bacterium, assembly GCA_016708875.1. Lineage (GTDB taxonomy): Bacteria > Bacteroidota > Bacteroidia > Chitinophagales > Saprospiraceae > M3007. Next base: position 72,381 of record JADJFA010000043.1, on the reverse strand, counting down.
TGGCCACATTTTCTTATCTTTTTCGATTTTTTGCGTTTTCAAAACCTGTTTGTTGCGGCCCAGTAATTGCACGAGGTAAACCCCTTTGGTAAGATCGCCCACATAATATTGCTCGCCTTTGGATGCTTCAAACACTTTTATTTTTTTACCCAACAAATTGAAGACGATGATTTGCCCGATAGCATCTGAATTATCTTGCACAGCGATATGTTCAGTGGTGGGGTTTGGAAAAACAGACAGTTCAGGTCGGGAGGTATTTTGGGCGCGAAGCGCAAGGGTGGCGAGCAGAAAAAAGCAGGCAAGTAAAGTTTGTTTCATGTGCAATGATTAAGATAAATGCCGTTTCTGTGAACGTCCCGAGGGCTTAGTGGTAAAGAATTGGCTCGATAAAAATTGGGTGGGTGAACAATCTGTTGTCTGAATTCGTCTGCAAAGTAGGGTGATTGCATATTCAAACCAAAATTTTCTTTGGATACTTTGTAAAGATTTAACGTCCGGCGAACAATAAGCGCGGAGCTTAGCTACCTGTTCACAGGAATTGCCTTCCGTTTGCTGTGGCTTAGCCGCCGTTCGCTTCGGTTTCCGCCCAGCAAATCCAGGTACCGCATTCGTGCGCTTTTTTCATCCACGATTATTTGGGTGATGCTTACAGTTTGCACTCTGCCGGCCCGATTCATCACATAATTGTTTTCGGGATCGCCTATGCTGCCGGTAAGATGGAGGGTTGATAGTTGATTGGTGATTGGTTGATTGGTGATTGGTTGACTGGTAAGCCAGTTTCTGAAAACTTGTTCGCGGCGGACTTGCATCTCCGGGGGGTATAAGGTGGCGGAACACCAAAAATGGGCTTGGTCTACGGGTAGGTTTTTCAGGTAACGCTGCTGACCATCCCATCGGAATTCGAGGATGCGGCGAATTGAACTTTCCGATCCCGATTTCTTCGGGATTAAACTTTCCGAAAGTTGGCTTTGCTCAAAAATAACATTGTAAACGGCTCAACCCTTTCAAAATCATACCGTTCAAAAAAAATGTCTGGATTTTCCCAATCAAAAAAATCGAGCAGAATCAAGCCTCGGCTGCGGCGATATGGCAACTCACGCTTGTGCAAAACAAAGGCGCCGTTGAGCAGACAGGCCGTGCGCCCCTCACGCGACGTGGCGATCCAGGTACCACCCGCCAGCGTGTCTCTTGGGAAAAGCAAGGTTTTACCGCCAGGTGTTTTTTCGCGTACGATGGATTGGGAGGAGCGGGAAGGCGCTTCGTCGCGGTTGTGGGTGAGGATGAAGCCAGAAGGCCTGGGGAGGTAGGTGACCGTGCACATAACGGGCTGCAAAGGTCGGAAAGTGTACCTTACTTCGCCACTGCAATCTTATACTTCTTCCCTTTCATCTTTTCGGTTGCAATGGCTTTGAGTAAATGTTTTAGCACATCTTTTTTAACGGCCACAAAAGACATGTAATCCATCATTTCAATTTTGCCCAAATCATCAGGTTTCAATCCCCCTTTTTTGGAGAGGAAACCTACGATGTCTATTTTGCTGAGTTTGTCTTTTTTGCCGCCACTGATGTAAAGCGTCACCCAAGGCGGAAGGGCCGGTAGTCCCTGGTCAGCAGGCAGTTGAAGTACCTCGGGGCGTTCCGCCAGGTAAGCCGGAAGTTGTTCGTCTGGAGGCAAAATGAGGTAGGCAGCGCCTTGGGCGTGCATCCGGGCGGTGCGCCCATTGCGATGGATAAAGTCGTTTTGCTTCATCGGGAGTTCGTAGTGAACCACGTTTTTAACTTCCGGAATGTCAAGCCCCCGGGCGGCCAAATCGGAGGCGACCAGGAATACGATACTTCCGTTTCGGAATTGAACCAGGGTGGATTCCCGCTCCACTTGTTCCATGCCGCCATGAAAACTGGCGCTGGAAATTCCGCGCTCGGCCAGTCGCTCCCGGGTGATTTCGGTGGTTTCGCGTTGATTGCAAAAAATAAGGGTAGGTTCCGCGCCGAAATAACACAACAGTTGCACCAGCGCCTCAAATTTGTCCTGAGAAGCCGATACCACACTTTTGATGCTCAAGCCATCGGTGGATTTTGCCTCGGCATCGGTGTAGTTCAGGGTGACTGGTTTGGTAATGCCCACAAATGAAGGAATGACCAATTTGGTAGTTGCCGAGGCCAGAATGCGTTTTTCCAAACCATTGAGTGCCTGGAGTATCTCTGCCATTTGCTCCTGAAAACCCATCGCCAGTGACTTGTCAAATTCATCCAACACAATGATTCTGACCGTCTGTGGATCGAAAGATTTCCGGTTGATGTGTTCCACGATGCGCCCGGGTGTGCCGATCAACAAGGCAGGCGGCTGACTCAGGTTGTTGATTTCTGTCTGCATTGGATGGCCGCCGTAGCAGGTATTCACCTTAAAGCCAGTGGACATTTTTTGCCAAACCCGTTCTATCTGAATCGCCAATTCTCTGGTGGGCGACAGGACGAGGCATTGCACGCCCGGCTGATCGGCCTTCAGTAGTTGTAAGATGGGCAACAGGAATGCCAGGGTTTTTCCGGAGCCAGTGGGCGCCAACAGTATCGTGTCTTTTTCGTCTGGGATGGTGTGAAATGCCTGTTCCTGCATTTCATTTAAAACGGGGATGTCTAGATTGGAGAGGGTAGTGCGAAGCAATTGATTTGATACCATTTCGGCAAAGATAGGGTCGAATGATTCGATTTTTGAAGATTAAGCCGATTGATTCGATTGGAAGCACATTCCAATCACAAGCAAGCGCCACACTGGGACACGAAAAACGGAGCCCGGGAAAACCCGAGCTCCGTCAAATTGTATTCAGTAGGTAAGAGCGCCTATTGTGTTTTCACCACTTTTACTGTTTGAACAAGCCCGCCCGATTCGACGCGCAGGAAGTATATGCCTGGTGACAAATGCCCCGTGTTCAAAGTGATGGTTTGTTGGCCGCCAGGGGATCGCAATACCATGACACGGCGACCTTGCAGGTCATACAGGTTGAGTTCAATGCTTTCATTTATGTTTGCGGTTGGTACCTGGATGTCAAGTTGGTTGGTGAAGGGGTTGGGGGCAATGTTGAAAGCAGGTACAAAGGCAGCATTTGAGCTCCTGTTTGATCCCGGGCACTCTCCTCCTGGTTGGTTATCTGGATAGCCAGACTCAACCACAATTCGTTGTACTTGAAAACCTGAAGATCCTGTCACAAGGTCTAAAGCCGTAAAACGCCTAGGAGTATTGGGGGCTTCAGGGATAGTAATTGCAAAGTTACCAGCCAAAGAACCTAGATAATTGATGGTCAATGTTGACCCATCACAAGCAAAAGAAAATTTATTGTTCCCTGCAGGAGTTTTGATAACATAATTATCACACTCATTTGGACGGAACACCCCGAAATCCCTTGATTGATTGGTTCCGGTTTTGAATATCCTAAATAAGACAACGTTTCCCTCTGGTGGAGAAATATTGCAATATTCGTCCACAGCGTCAATTGTACAATTGAAGTCATAACTGGGCGGCGCTGAATACCCAGACACGATTAAATCAATTATAGAGGTAGTAGCAATATCCGATCTACTTTCCGTACCCATGGTCCCATCCTCACAGACAGGGGTAATTTTAACTTCATAGGTAGTATTGGGTGCCAGATTGGTGACAATTACTTCTGTTGTGCTTCCTGGTTTATTAAAATTTTGTAGCAGCGATCCATTTTCAAATAAGAAAACCTTAATATTATATTCATGTGGCTGATTGGTTGGAGGATCCCAAGTTGCCTTCAGTGTGGAAGGGGATGCTTCTATGATTTTAAAGTTATTAGGAGCGGGTTCGTCGCAAGGGGCGCACTCGGAATTTTCAATCGCAACACCTTTAAAATGTGGTGTTAGAGATACTATTGAGTTGGCGTAGGAGAAATTAACCCAGATGAGAGAGAGGCAAATTGCCTTCAAGTATTTATTAATTTGAGTGTTCATGACCTTGAATTTGTTTTAGATGTGAATATTTGTTCAAACTTTGGCTCTCTAACGAACCAAGCCATTTCAAGTCCAAAGATAGACCCACCAAAACCTGTAAAAATGTAACACTTTTTCAAAGGTTTACCATATTCCCATGACGAACACTTTTGCCATTGATGTGATTCAGACCTTTAGCCAGGAAGAATATGTAGCTTTCGAGATTTTTTGGCAAGTCCATATTTTAACAACAACCAATATGCTGAATCTATTGGTCCATTTTTTGAAATTATATATGAAGCTGTGCAAACAGAGAACATTAAAATTTTGGAGAAGGAGGAGATTTATGCAAAGCTGTTTCCTGACAAACCATTCATAGAAAGCAAGATTGACAAGTTGATGTCAGAAACAAAGCGTCTCCTGGAACGCTTTATACTTACTCAAAAATATTTCGCTGCAAGCAATCAACCCCAACAGTCATTAGATATGGCGGCGGAAATGCGCCTCAGAGGGATTGAGAAGAGATATTTTCAAGCCTTAGATAAGGCCAAGAATTATTCCAATAACCTCCAATTGACTGCACTTGACAATGTTCTTTATAAATATATGACAGCCAAAGAGGAGCAAGAATGGCTGATAACCTATAACAATTCAAAAAGCGATTTAAATATTCCACAAACAATTCGATCATTAGAAGACCATTATTATGCTCAAAAAACCTGGATGATAAACCACTTATTGTTAGTGGTACAAGGTACTGTAATAAACGACTCAGAGCATGATCAATTTAGTGATTGGGAAGTCCCTCCTAAATATTTAAAGAGTAGTTCGTTTATGGAAATTTGTTGGGATATTCATTTGTTATTTAAAACAAAAATATTTGAAATCGCTGATTTTAAAAGCCTGATGGAAAAAATTCAGCGCAATGAACCAAGCCTTGACCCTGAAAGCATCGCCAATTTTTATGCCTACTTGAGGAACCTTTGTGTGTTATTAATTGATGCAGGCAATATTCACTTTTACCCAATTCTATTCGAATTAAATAAGGATAATTTAAACCGTGGATATTTTTACAAGAGTGGAAAAATTTACCCCAACGCCTGCCTCAATATTACACAAACAGCCCTGAACGTAAAAGAAGTCGCTTGGGCTTCTGCATTTGTCGAACGGCATAAAGACAAGATTACTGGTGAAAATGAGACGCAGGATTTTTATCGAATGAACAAGGCATTATGCCTTTTTAGCGAGAAAAAATACGGCCAATCTCTTGAGATGATACCTTTTGGCTCCACTAATTCTGGCTATCACCTTATGGCGCGCAGGCTGGAGCTTAAAATCTACTATGAGCTTCACTCCGATCTCCTCGACCACAAGATTGATGCCTTCAAAATGTTCATAAGCCGCGCCGGTCGGAAAGTGTTCTCTGCTAACCTCCACGAACTCTTTACCAATTTCGTCAACTTCGTACGTCAACTCAGCCAATCCCAAGGTCCGCAAGCCAAAAAGCGTTCACAAACCTTAATTAAGCGCATCAACGAAAAGAAAATGGTGGCTGAGCGGCTCTGGCTTTTGGAAAAGGCTAAGGAGCTGGGTGAGAAAAGATAATGTCGTACAGATTTTGGTTAAAAATATGTGGGTTACGACCTAAGTCAAAGTAAGCAAGGTCAATTCGTGTTACAATTTTGAGAAGACAAATCCTATTAAAACGGCCCAAAAGCAGCGGGGGCTGGCTTCACGAAGCCAGCCCCCTTTGATTTTGGGCTTGGTAAAGGTGTCAGAATTTGTTCTTTTTCTACAGGAGCATGTAGGCTCACCTTTGCCACCATGATTGCGCGATCAATCCCCACTGAATCAAATGAATGCACAAAAACTATTCTCAAAATTTTTCAACTTAAACATTACACAACCATGTACAAAATCATCAGCTCCTTGTTGTTCGTCGCGTTTTTCGCCAGCAACTTCGCTTTCGCCTCCAATGGCAATCCCGTTATCGTTTCCGAACCGAATGCACCCGAGTTTATGCTTACCTTGAACTTTGCACAGACCGGAGCTGGCGAGGCAACTGGAATTTGGACTTCGACCTCAGGTGGGCCATATCTCGTTACCTTGATGAACTTGAATACAGGTATCCGTGTTGAACATTTTACGACAAACGACGAAACATGGACATTCTCAAACCTCGCAGTCAAAACCACTTATCGGCTCACCGTCGGAGATCAGGATCTATTGTTTGATGATGTGCTGATCACACATTAATTCCTCAGAACACACTTCAAAATTCTAGTGCAATATGGGTCGTTCCAGTAATTCTGGGACGACCTTTTTTACATCCCCTGCATCGCCGCCCAAGCCCAACCCAAGACCAGGGCTGCCAATTTCCACACCAGCCAGATCAACACAATGAAAAGGGCAAAAAACAACAGCCCAAGGAATGCCACAGAGCGTGTTGCGTTGGGTTTCACCTTGCCATCGCCGTAATAGGCTTTCAATAAATTCACATTTCGCCGATTGGCTTTGAAGCCAAAATCAAACAAATCACCCACAAACGGCACGATGCCCACTACTGCATCCACGATATAATTGAACATCATCCGAAGCATAAGCAGCGGACTTGCACCTTTTTTGACCATGGTGCGCATCAGGAAACCGGAAACCACAAAGCCCGCCATATCACCCACATAAGGGATGAGGCCAACAATGCCATCCAAGCCAAAGCGCCAATTGGTGCCAGGGACTCGGAACTGATTGTCCATAAGTTTGGCCAATGCATCGAGCCGGGCGAGTTCGGGGTCCTGCTGGAAGGAGTTGTTCATGAATTATTGGACCTTTAGCAACTGCCCAATTTTGATATCGCTATTTTCGAGTTTATTGATCTGTTTAAGGCGATCAACCGTAAGACCGTAATCCCGAGAAAGTTTGTAAAGCGTGTCGCCCTTTACCACACGGTGGTAACCTCGCGGAGCAGGTTTCTCTGACTCGTACGGGTCCTCGTAAGGCGGTTTTGCAGTACCCGTGTTAGGATATGGGTCGTCTTCGTAGGGGCGGTCTGTACTGGTAGCAGGTGGCTTTTGGCCGGGTTTGGTACCTGTAGTGGCGGGTTTTTCGGGTTGTGGTTTAGGTTTTTCTGGTGCTGTGTTCGGAGCGCCTGGGCCAATTTCAAAGTCAAGTTCGCCATCTTCCACAATTGGGCTAGTGTCAGGCTTTGGTTTGCTGCCGGGCCAGTCGGTTGCTTTGCTCGGGGTAGCGTCTGATTCGTCTTTGATTTTAATGGGGCGTTTGTTTTTGCCGCGTATTGCGACTGTTTCATTCGCCTCCGGTTCTTGTCCGCGACGCATGCCGTTCATTGCCAATAGTTTTTCCAATTGGATGCCATAGACTTGGGCAATATCGAACATTGTCTGTCCTTCGCGAACTGTGTGCTCCGTAGAGCGTCCATGCCATTTGGTGCCCTTGCACTGGATGAAAATGCGGGTGTTGGTTTTGAGTTTTACGCCGGGAGGGTAGCCGCGGTCGTTGTAGTCCACCACTTTTTGGGTATTCAAACGAAATGCCCGGGCTACGTCTTCTAAGGTTTCGCCATCGCGGGAGGCAACCACTTTTACGTCATTCACTCGACCAATACGACCTGTTGCCTCGGCCTTTTGCCCGGGGGCGTTGGGACCAACGGGGGTTGCGGGTTCGCCTTGGCCTCCACCTTCTGTGGGGAAGGTATTTGGCCGTGACCCGGGCGTATCATATTGGTAAAGCTTGTATCGTTCGATGAGGTTAATGAGTTTGTCGGCGTAGTCTGGAGCGGTAGCGTAACCGGCTGATTGTAGGCCGCGTGCCCATCCTTTGTAATCTGTGCGGTCGAGGTTGAAAAGGAAGCTATAGCGGGTAGATTTTCGTGGATCGCGCAAGAATTGCCCATGGTCTACAAAACTCTCTTCTACCGTTTCGTAGCTTCGGAAACACGACTCAATAAGGTTGCCGTCTTTATCGCGATCGTCGTCTTTTTTCTTGTAGGTTTTCCCGCTCCAATTGCCCCCGCATTTGATGCCAAAGTGGTTTTTAGCTGCGGTAGCCAAATCACTGGTGCCTGCTGCGCTTTCAAGTACCCCTTGCGCGAGTACGATACTGGCGGGTACGCCAATACGATCCATGGAAAGTGCTGCTGCGCGGCTAAATTTGGTGATATAGTCAAGATTCCGGTCTTGCGTACTGTATTCAGTAGGAGACATTACTGTTTTGTCAAGGCCGGTGCCTTTGCTGGATTTGCCGCTACTGCTACTGCTGCCAGAACCGCTTTGGCGCAAAACATCGCAACTTTGAGCAAGCATTGCGGCCAAAATGACGAAGAGGAATACGTTTCTCATGCTGGGAGTGAATTTAGTTAATTTGATATTGGGATAGTGAGATCGTAGGGGGAACACGGATGACGCGGATGAGACACGGATTTTATTTTAATCTGTGTCTAATCCGTGCCATCCGTGTTCCTTTATGCTTAAGTCAACGTTCGGGGGCGAAAGTAAACGCCTTTCAGGAAATTCCAGTACGCATAGTGTTTGGTAAATAGGAGACGGGCTCATGCAGGAGTCAGAAAAACTTGGACAAACACTTGTTGCTCCTCCGGAAAAACCGCCGAAAACCGCTCTGGAAACATGAAAAATGATGCACCGCCACAGGAAGTGCATCCACACCCGCCAAACCAATTACCGACTCTACGTGGGCGCGTGGCATCCCACTTGCGGCCTCCAATTTTTCCCACACGTCTTCCGATGAAAAATTGGGCCAGGGTTCGTTCGGGTATTTCAACACGTAGGCTTTTGCGTATTCGTGCATCGCCACATTGTACCATTGCGTCGGCTTCACAAAAGCTTTCATCACCTGATCTGCTGAAAAAAGCAGACAACCATCTGTTTCGTGCATCTCTGAAGCGTGGTCGTAAGGGTGCTCCGGGGTAGGGAAGGGCCGGGGGAAAATGATCACTTTCTCAAATTTGTCGAACAAAAACTGCTCGCGCGCAAACGTTAGCGATACGGCCTGTGCCGCAATGGCCAATTGCACATCCGGTGGCAACGAATCTCCCGGGAAAGCCAAAGGTTCCCAATCGGTACCCATGTTGAACATAGCCACACGAGCTCGAAAGCGACGCTGCTCTTCCAACGAAAGTCGGCGATAAAACCCACAGGAACGCTCCAAAAAAGTCCGCAACTCTGTGCTCAATTCAGGAGGATTGCGGCTGTACCACCACCAGTTTATTTGCGGCGAAAGGATAAAAATCAATGCCGCAATGACCAGAAATGGCACGAAATAAATGGAATAACTGTCGTCAACGCCCCAAGCCAAGCCGAGAAACAGCGCGGCGATGAGCGCAAAGGGAACCATGAGTTTGTTGGCAAACATATTCTCTTAGTAATTTGAAGTAGTGATCAAATACCCCTCCTCAATCGCCCGTTTCGCATCCAACTCCGCCGCCTCCTTCGCCCCGCCGATGAGGTGAACTTTAACCCCCGCAGTCACAAGCGGTGCGTACAAATCTCGCATTGATTCCTGACCAGCGCATACCACAACGTTCTCTACCTCAAGTAATTGTGGCTTCCCGTGTACCGTGATATGCAACCCGGCATCGTCAACTTTCAGATATACCACCTCGTTCCACATTTGCACCTTGCGACTTTTCAGGGTCATTCGGTGCGCCCAGCCAGTGGTTTTGCCAAGGCGTTCGCCCACTTTTCCTTTAGAGCGTTGGAGGAGCCAAACTTGGCGTTCTGGTTGTTCTGGATGTGGCTTGGTGATGCCACCGCGGTGTTGATAGGTCTGGTCAATTCCCCATTCGGATTGGTAATGGGGAATTGATTGATGATTGATGATTGACGGTTGATGATTGTTGATGGATTCCGATTTGTGGTCAGTCAGAAACATCGCAACATCAAACCCAATACCACCCGCGCCAATAAGTGCAACCGTTTTTCCCACGGGTTTTCCATGCAGCAAAACATCCAGGTATGACAGCACTTTTGGATGCGTGATCCCTTCAATATTGGGTGTTCTGGGTACAACGCCCGTAGAAACGACGACTTCTGAGAAGTTGTTTTTTATCAAAAAATCCGCATCCACCCGGGTATTCAAGTGCAACACCACGCCATTTTTTTCAATCATTTTGCCAAAATACCGCAAGGTCTCATAGAATTCTTCCTTACCAGGAATACGCTTAGCCATGTTGAACTGCCCGCCTATTTCACTGGAAGCCTCAAACAAATGCACTTCCCGCCCCATCGCAGCCAACTCGGTCGCTGCGGAAAGACCTGCAGGGCCAGCGCCTACGATAGCAACTTTATGGTGATTGGTGGATTGGTGATTGGTAGATTGGTGACTCGTGATTGGTGGCGAGGTGATTGTAAATTCCTTGCAAGCGCGTGGATTCACCAGGCAGCTTGCCGTTTTCCCCCTGAAAATTTGATCCAAACAAGCCTGATTGCAGGCAATGCAGGTATTGATTTCGTCGGCCTGTTGGGACTGGGCCTTGCGCATAAAATCGGGATCGGCGAGAAATGGCCGGGCCATGGAGACGATGTTGGCAAAACCTTCGCGCAGGATTTCTTCGGCTTTTTCGGGGGTATTGATGCGGTTGGTTGCAATGAGCGGGATTTTGAGTTTACCCATCAATCGCTTTGTAACCCAGATATATGCGCCGCGCGGCACCAGCGTGGCAATGGTGGGAACCCGTGCTTCATGCCAACCGATGCCTGTGTTGATGATGCTGGCTCCGGCGGCTTCGATGGCAAATGCGAGTTGTTCCACCTCTTCCCAGGTTGAGCCATCGTCCACGAGGTCGAGCATAGAGATTCGGAAGATGACGATGAAATCTTTTCCCGCCTTTTCCCGCACTTTTCGCATGATTTTAAGCGGAAATCGAATGCGGTTTTCAAAACTCCCGCCCCAATCGTCTTTGCGGTGGTTGGTACGCGGGGCGATAAACTGATTGATTAAATACCCTTCACTGCCCATAATCTCTACCCCATCGTAGCCAGCCTCGCGGGAAAGCGCGGCGGCATTGGCGAAATCGTCAATCGTGGCACGGATAAGGCGCTGGCTCATACCCCAGGGTTTGAAGGGGGAAATCGGTGCTTTCAATGGAGAAGGAGCGACCAATAAAGGGTGCATGGAATAGCGCCCGGCGTGCAAGATTTGCATACATATCTTCCCACCTTCAGCGTGGACGGCGGCAGTCACATTTTGATGCTTTGCCACTTCTCTGCGCGAACTCATTTTGCCCCAAAAGGGGCCAACCATCCCTGGCGATTCGGTGCAATGCCACCGGTAACCATTAAACCTGCACCACCTCGAGCGCGCGCAGCAAAATACGCAGCCAATGCCCGGAGATCGTCTTTCTTTTCTTCCAATCCCGTGTGCATGGAGCCCATGAGCACACGGTTGGGCAGGGTGGTAAACCCTAGGTCAAGCGGCGTGAAAAGGTGTGGGTAGAGCGGATGCATGGCTTGGAGATATTAATTGAAATTGGGATATTGAGATATTGGGAATATCTCAATATCCCAATTTCTCAATATCCTAATAAGAAAGGCGAAACGCCCACATTTCAGCAGGTCGTTTCGCCTTTTTATTTATCGGGGAAAGTCGCTCAGGTTCAATACATTGAAGGGCTGGCTTATTTCCAATCGTCTTCGATATCGTCTTCGTCTTTTGCTTTGACTTCAGGTTTTTCGTCGTCGTCATCAGCAGTGTCGTCTGCTTTGTTTTCTTTCTTTTCAGCAGCGTCTTTGGCCTTGAATTTTGGCTTTTCGTCTTCGCCGCGCTCTTCGCGGTCATCATCGTCGTCGTTTTCGTTTTCGTTGTCGCGATTTTGCGCTTCCCATTCAGCCTGACGACGATCAAACTCTTCGTAGTCAAACTCTGGCATGAGTTCCGTTTTGACGTGATTCACCACTTCATTGAGCGAAGCCACGAAGCGGTTGAAGTCCTCCTTGTAAAGGAAAAGTTTGTGGCGCTTGTAGCCAAAACCGTCTTCGCGACGTGTGCTCTCAGTGATAGTGATGAAGTAGTCATCGCCGCGCGTTTTTTTAACGTCGAAGAAGTAAGTGCGGCGTTTGCCTGCGCGTACGCGCTTGGAAAACACGCTTTCATCTTCAAAACGCTCGCCGCCACCGCCGCCGCCGCCATAGCCGCCGCGATCACCGCCACCGCCACGGAATCCGCCGCGATCGCCGCCGCCGCCATAACCGCCACGGTCACCACCGCCACGGAATCCACCGCCGCCGCCATAGCCGCCACGATCATTGCCGCCACGGAATCCGCCGCCGCCGCCATAGCCGCCTCTGTCACCGCCGCCGCCGCGTTCGCGGAAGCCTCCACGGTCACCGCCGCCGCCATAACCGCCACGGTCATTGCCACCACGATCTCGGTCATTGCTGTCCCGATTGTCATTGTCTCTCCTTTGAAAATTCCCGTATTCCACCTGTCAGAAAGTTTAGTGAAAAAAATGTTTTGTTGAAATGCTGCCCTCCTTCGCCCCGAGTGCTCGGGGCTATGGCGGGTGAAGCAGCAAAGGTAGATTTTACCCTGAAACAAGTGCATCGTTTTTAAAAAAATTGTCGTAAGGGTTTATATAGAGCCGCATTCACCCCTTTTTTTACAGCCGAGCCGAGCTTTTGTTACGCATTCTAATGCTTGTGGCTCCACCGTTCGCGGGGTCAAAACCAGGGGCGTGGCAAAACAAATCCCGAAGGGATTAATAATTTGTTTGGCCTAGTGCTATAAACTTGTAACCCCTGAGGGGTTTGGTTTGGTTATGCGCAGCCAATGCTCGGCGGTATAAAGGGTAGCCGGAATCTGCCAAAAGAAGAAAGCTTATCGCTATGACACTCCTTGTCCCTGCCAATCTGTCAAAATTCATGTCTTTTCCCCGCATGGAACGAAATGTGCGGGACAGCCCCGTGGCGCTAAATCAAAGCGTTATCTTTGCGACTTTATTCACCATAGCCTTGCAAAGGCGGTGACATTCATCACATTTTTACCCGCCATAGCCCCGAGCACTCGGGGCTATGGCGGGGATCACATTAATATAGATGTTCGGATTCCTTAAAAAAATACTCGGCACCAAACAAGACCGCGACCTCAAGCAATATCAAGCCATGGTCATCGAAGTCAACCATTACTTCGAGGAATATCAGTCCCTTTCCAACGACGAACTGCGTTCCAAGACCCTTGAGTTCCGGCAGCGGATCAAAGAATATTTGAGCGATATTGACGCTGAAATCACCTCTATCAACCAACAGGCTATTGATGCGGAGGATTTCAACGACAAAGAAAACCTCTTCAAAGAGGTGGATGAACTTCGCAAAAATCGCGACAAGGCACTGGAAGACGTATTGCTCAGCATCCTTCCTGAGGCCTTCGCGGTAGTGAAAGAAACCAGCCGCCGATTCTCCAACAACGAAATTCTGGAGGTAACCGCCACAGAGCACGACCGCAACCTTGCGGCCAAAGCCGGCAAAGGCCATGTTACCATTGAAGGCGAAAAGGCCCTTTGGAAAAACCGTTGGACTGCTGCTGGAGGTGAGATCCTCTGGAACATGGTGCACTACGATGTGCAGCTCATGGGCGGTATGGTACTCCACGACGGTAAAATCGCGGAGATGACAACAGGTGAGGGCAAAACCCTTGTTGGTACCCTGCCCGCATACCTCAATGGGGTTGCCGGTGAGGGCGTACACATTGTGACGGTCAACGACTACCTCGCCCGACGAGACTCCGAATGGGTTGGCCCTATCTATGAATTTCTGCTTCTTAAAGTAGATTGTATTGACAAATACCGGCCACATTCTCAAGAACGCATTGAGGCATACAAGGCCGATATTACGTTTGGCACCAACGCCGAATTTGGCTTCGATTACCTGCGCGACAACATGGTAACCAGCACGGACGAACTCGTGCAGCGCAAACACCATTACGCCATCGTGGACGAGGTTGACTCCGTGCTTATTGACGATGCCCGTACCCCGCTCATTATCTCCGGCCCGGTTACCCGGGGTGCTGAAGATCAAGAATATGTAGAACTCAATCCCACCGTAAAACGCCTGCTTGAAGAGCAGAGCAAGCTCGCTGCGCAGTTTCTAACGGAAGCCAAAAAACTTATTGCGGAGGGCAATACCAAGGCGGAAGAAGGTGGGGGAGGCCTGGCACTATTGCGCGCGCACCGTGCATTGCCCAAAGCCCGTCCGCTTATCAAATTCCTGAGTGAAGAGGGCATGAAAGTGTTGCTCCAGAAATCGGAGAACACCTATTTACAAGAAAATGCAAAGCGGATGCCGGAGGTAGACCGCGAACTGCTCTTCCATATTGACGAAAAGAATCGCCAGGTAGAACTCGCCGAGAAGGGCGTGGAATATCTTTCTCGTTTCAACAATGAGCCAGACTTTTTCATTATGCCCGACATCGCCGTCAGCCTCGTTGAGATTGACCGCGACACAGATTTGACACACGAAGAAAAAATAGAAGCAAAGGAAAAGCTCTCTCAGGATTATGGCGTGAAAAGCCGTCGCATCCACGCCATTCAGCAACTGCTTAAAGCCTACGCGCTTTTTGAAAAAGACAACGAATACATCGTGCTTGAAGGTGAGGTGAAAATCGTGGACGAGCAAACAGGCCGTGTCATGGAAGGTCGCCGATACTCCGACGGCCTGCACCAAGCTCTCGAAGCCAAGGAAAGTGTGAAAGTCGGCGAGATCACTCAGACTTATGCTACGGTTACGCTCCAGAATTATTTCCGGATGTACCACAAGTTGGCGGGTATGACCGGTACCGCCGAAACGGAGGCCAAAGAACTTTGGGATATCTACAAACTCGATGTAGTGGTAGTACCTACCAACCGACCCATCACCCGGAAAGACGAGGAGGATTTGGTGTACAAAACTGCCCGCGAGAAATACAATGCTGTTATTGACGACATCGTGAGGCTCCGCGACGCTGGCCGTCCTTGCCTCGTGGGTACTACCTCGGTGGAAATTTCAGAATTGCTGTCAAGGATGTTGAAAATGCGTGGCATTGAACACAACGTGTTGAACGCCAAGCAGCACCAGCGAGAAGCCGAAATTATCGCAGAAGCCGGTCTGGCCGGGAAAGTGACCATTGCTACCAACATGGCTGGTCGCGGTACCGACATCAAACTTGGCCCGGGTGTTAAAGAAGCGGGTGGTCTCGCCATCATCGGTACGGAGCGGCACGAAAGCCGTCGTGTAGACCGTCAGTTGCGCGGTCGTGCAGGCCGTCAGGGTGACCCGGGCTCTTCGCACTTCTATGTTTCGCTCGAAGACAGCCTTATGCGCCTATTCCAAAGCGATCGTATCGCAGGGCTGATGGACAAAATGGGTCACAAAGAAGGCGACGTAATTCAGCACTCTATGGTGACCAACTCCATAGAACGCGCTCAGAAAAAAGTAGAAGAGAACAACTTCGGTATTCGCAAACGTTTGCTCGAATACGACGACGTAATGAATATTCAGCGTGAGGCAATTTACAAAAAACGCCGCAACGCACTCTTCGGCGACCGCCTTGCCGTGGACATCAACAACGCCTTTACCGCCATAACCTCCGAATTGGCACAAGTACACCGTGAAGACGGCGACTACGACACATTCAGGCTCGACAGCATCCGCCTTATTGGCGTTGACCCTGAAATGGACGCAGCATGGTTCAAATCTGCGCCGGTAGGCACCGTTATCGCCACATTCCAAGACCAGGTTCTGGGGCTGTACGAACACAAATCCAAGCAGGTAGGCGAACGGATTTTACCCGAAATTAAGCGCGTGTACGCCGAGCATGGCCACCGCTACAAACGCATTGTAGTGCCATTTACCGATGGCAGCTCCGGTTACAACGTGAGTGCAGACATGGACGATGCCATCAAATCGGAGGGCAAAACCGTTATGCGCGATGTGGAAAAAGTGGCAACGCTCGCCCTGATAGACGACGCCTGGAAAGAGCACCTGCGCAACGTGGACGATTTGAAAGAATCAGTGCAAGGCGCCTCGTTCGAGCAAAAGGACCCACTGGTGATTTACAAAATGGAGGCTTACAACCTCTTCGAGGGTTTGATAGGTCACATCAATTCGCAAGTGACTGCGTTCCTGTTGAAAGGCTCGCTCGATTTGCCTACGGAAGAAGATATGCGTCGTGCTCAAGCCGCTCAATCGCAGGCCGAAGCACAGCGCCGCGCCCAGGCAAGCCGCCTTCGCACGAACAACAATCAGCAACAAACGGATACTCAGAAAGCTGCCCAGCGCGCTGCGCAGTCGGCCAGCCACAATGGGCCGGTGCAGCGCACACAACCAATCGTCCGCGAAAAAGTGGTGGGCCGCAACGACCCTTGTCCTTGCGGCAGTGGAAAGAAATACAAACAGTGCCACGGGAAATGAAGTGATAAAGTGATGGAGTGATGAAGTGATTTGCACTCGATTACTTCATCGCCCCATCACTTTATCACGCCATCACTTTATCACTTCATAAAATGGAAGCAACGATCAATAAATTCTACACGGCCTTCCAGCAAAAGGACTACAAAACGATGGCTTCGATGTATCATCCTGAGGCCACGTTTAGAGACGCCGCTTTTGATTTGAAATCTGGCAAAGAGGCGGGCGCGATGTGGAAAATGTTGGTGACTGCGGGGAAGGATCTGCGTATTGAGTTCCGCGACGTAAAGGCTGATGGAAATACCGGATCGGCACATTGGGAGGCCTGGTATACATTTTCAAAAACGGGTAGGAAAGTGCATAACATCATTGAAGCGCAGTTTGAATTCAAAGACGGACTGATTTATCGCCATAAAGATCATTTTGACTTTTGGCGTTGGAGCCGTCAATCTTTGGGTTTGATTGGATTGCTTTTGGGCTGGAGTGATTTTTTGAAAAACAAGGTCCGTGCGTCGGCGATGAAGGGTTTGCAAGCATTCATGAAAAAAACGGAGAACAACTCATAAGTTTTATTTGGCCACTAATTGCACTAATTTACACCAATTCAATTCGTGATAATTAGTGCAATTAGTGGCAAACACTTACTACAAAAACAGGTTTTCACCTACTAACTCAATTTTTAGAACATGAAAAAAGTCATTTTTGCTCTTTCGCTCGTCTTTATTGCAACGAGCATTTTTGCCCAAAAAGCATCCCCTTCTGCAACTGCAATGGTCGAACTAAAAGGCGCCGTGGACAGTCTCAACTACGCCCATGGACTTGTTGCTGCTGCTGCTGCCAAGCGCATACTTGGCAACGACTTGAACCCAAAACTTTTTCTGGAAGCCCTGAATGCCGGGCTGAAAGGGGAACCAACTAAATTCACGGCTGAAAACGCACCCAAGATTGAGCAGTCAATCTCTACAGGCATGTGGAGAGGCAACAACGCCAAGTTCCTGGACGAGAACAAAAAACGCCCGGGTGTGACAACCACCGCCAGCGGCCTGCAATACGAAGTGATGAAGCGTGGTACTGGAACGGTATCTCCATTAGCAACTGACAAAGTAGAAGTGCACTACCACGGTACGATGTACACGGGCGAGATATTCGACAGTTCAGTGGATCGCGGCCAAACCACCAAATTCCCGCTCAATGGCGTAATTCCTGGCTGGACGGAAGGTTTGCAGCTTATGAAAGAAGGCGACAAATTCAAATTCTTCATCCCTTATAACCTCGCGTATGGCGAGCGCGGCCGTGGCCCGATCATCAAAGGGTACTCTGCTTTGGTTTTTGAGGTGGAGTTGATTAAAGTGAATCCGCAGTAAAGCGGATTGGTTCGATTGGAGGGATTATTCGATTGATTCGATTAGGACGATTGACTCGATTAAGGCGATTGGGATAACCCAATGTGACCTTGTTCGAGTCAATCGAATAATCCCAAATCGAATCAATAGCAAGATTATAACAAATCCCCAGCAAGGTAATATTGCTGGGGATTTGTTTTTGCCATGATTGGACCTAATTCATCGGTGCAAAACAAACCTGGCAGTCTGCCTTTCGCCATTTTCTGACTTCAATTCGAAGAAATAAAGTCCATCAGTTAATGAGTGAGCCAATGGGAAAAACTGGACTCCTTGACCTGTTGGCAGTAATGTTTGTGCCATTTCCTGTCCATGGGCATTCAATACCCGGACTTGTGCGATTCCATTTTCCAATCCAGTTAGGTCAAGAAAAAGCTCGCCGCTGCTGGGGTTGGGAAATACGCGCAGGGTTGGCTGAAAAACTGGCCGATTGAACGTTCGATCTGCTATAACATTTGCCTGAAGGCTGCAACCAAAAGTATTGAGTGTGGCTTCATAAAAAGCACCCGAAGCAAGCCTTGTGGCGGCTTTGATAAAAACCGGGCTGGCTTGAGCAGGCAGCGTGTATTCAAAAACATCTGATTGCCCTGATGCTAAGCCGCTGTTAACAGGTTTGAACCGGATGGAGTGAAAGGGCGAATGGTTTGGGTTGCGCACCGTGTATTCTATAGCGTTGGGAGATGTGTATGTGCTGTTTTGTGCAGGGGCAAGCGCGGTTATCCCATTGGGAACTTGAAAAGCCGTGTAACTCAATGCGCTGGCACAGTCATTCGTGACGCGTATCCGATAGGTTTTGTTCTGCCCTGCATCCACTGAAATTCCCAACAGTTCATATTGGATGCAGCCCGATTCCTTTGCGTCGCAAACCGCTTCTTCCACGACTTTTACTTCAAAACAGCAGGCATTAGAGGCTCCGCAAATGTCATAGGCTGAATAACAGACCTGTGTATTGCCTACCGGGAATACCGCTCCAGACGAAAGTCCCTGTGTCAGGGAAACATATAGGTCTGGGCAAGTACAATCGCTTGTAGAGGAAGGTAATAAATAATTGACCACGAGCGGCGTGGACGGGGCAGTACTTACCATCATGTCGGCCGGACAATAGACTGACACAGATGAAGGCTCCACCGGGTAGGCGAGCACTTGGTAAAGCAATGTGTCGCAGCCAATTGCAGAGCCTGGTAAAGTGTCAGGATTGGGAAGGATGCCGGGGAATTGGTAGCCGATTCCGTTTATAAACACTGTATCGCCTGGGCAGAAGGCTGTGGTTTCGTATTTTTTGGGAAGGGTTTTCCAATAGAGCAAATAAACTACCTCAGTATCGCAGCCTACTGTAGCGGGTAGTATTTGGGCAAAGGTGTCAGGTTGAGAATAAGTGACTCCGTTTACAACGACTGATGTGCCGGGACAGAATGGAATTGATTCAACACGAAATGGTAATGGCAATTGAACTAAGTTTATTACACGCACCGTATCGCAACCACCACTCAGGTTTTGAATGGTATCGCGCAATACTTGAGGAGCTTGAAAGAACACTCCGTTTATTTCTACTGAATCGCCTTTACATAACAAAATCTGTTCTATAACGCTCGTCATAGGAGTTTCGCAAAAGTCTTTCACCGTGTAATTAGCATCATGGGCTTCCGTGTTATAGTTAGCAATACTTATCCAATCAAAAACAGAAAGCGGGTATTGCTGAATAGGAGGAGCGAAAGTCTCAATCTGAAAATCAATGGGTTGAGGGCAACACCCGTAGGCAATTTTGCCATTATTGTCTGTTTTAAGAATCATTGCGCCGCCTAAAGCAACGAATCCACCATCACTCACAGACATTACACTCTCAAGGGAGGCATACTGTTGCCCTGCAGCGTAATTGTATGCCCAAATGGGATTGCCGGAATCATCAATTTTAAGTAGTATTGCGTAAGAGGAGCCATCCATTGCCAGGACAAATCCGCCATCGTTCGCATTTGTTATCTGACTATAGAGTTTGGTGCCAGGAAGGTAGTAGATTTTAGACCAGATAGTTTGACCTAGCCGATTGACTTTCATTACCCAAGGGCGAGGCTCTTCGCTGTCAGTAGTAGTTGTGTAGCCGGCCAATATAAAATTGTTATCTTGTGTAGCTTTTAGGCTGAAAAAATCATCACTATAAATTTTTCCTAATGTAGTATAACCAATGAGTTCTCCAGTATTGGAATTAATACGGATGAAACAGCCATTTCCTCTGATATTCCCGCAGGCATAGAGGGTATCTCCTTCAATTTTTTGAACTTTAAAATTATTATTGATGCCACTTTCATAATAATATTTACTCCAAATGGTATTACCATTTTCGTTTAACTTGGTAAGGAAAGTACGATTCTGAGGGTCATTTTGAAGCGCAATTTGTCCTGAAACAAGAAAGCCTCCAGGCACACTTATTAGCCCGGTTGAACGAACATTCCCGTTTGGTATACGTAAAACCTTGCTCCAAATGATAGAGCCAAAATGTGATATTTTTGAAAGAATAGAATAGCCAAGATTACCCGAATTTATAGCGGTATCTCCCAGAATTAAAAAACCACCATTTACCTCAATGCCATGGTTCAAATAATCATAGACTTTATACCTTTTCTGCCAAATAATTTCTCCCGTTTCGTCCAGTCGTGCAAAAGCACATCCATCATTATTATTCGAAAAAAGCGAAAAATATCCCCCGCCACTTACTGGAGATACGAAGCTTGGAGCGATAAAAGAAAAATTTACTCCAGAATAGGTTTTATGAAAAGTACTCTGCCCAAAAACCGAAATGCTACAAAGCATTGCAGCCAAAAAGATTGTCTTTTGCATAAGCTCAAATAGTTGGTTTGAAACAACTCCGCCCCAAAGACCAAGCCATGTGCGCACATTTGTAAAATTGCTTGCACAACTTATTTCCCCTTCAGCACCGCTTCCAAATCCACCAACAATTGCTTCCCTTCCGCAGAAAACTTGAGCGACACCTTCTGCCCGTTGCGCTCCTGCATGATAAATGCAAAGTTGTCGGCCAGCACCTCGTCGGGGTGAATAATGTAGCCAGTATTGTCCTTTATTTGGCGGAAAAAATCGGCTTGGCCCTGCATGTTGAGCGCACTGCTGTAGCCGTCTTCTTTTACCAACACCTTCCATTTTCCATCGGCTTGTTTTTCAATTTGAAACAGATTGAATTCCAGATAGGCGAAAAACGTGTTCTGTTCCTCTGTCCAGCCGAGGTGGTTGGAAAAGATGATCGGGACGGCATGAATGGTTGAACCATCCGCTTGAGCAAGCGTAATTTTTTGTGCAAAATCCACTCCGTCAGGATTGTACAATGCCCGTGCAGCTATGCCTGGTGGTAAAATCAAGTTCTCGTAACCAAGGCCTTCAAAACCGATGAGCTGGTAAGCGCGGTCGCTTTTGGCAGGATTAAGCCTCGACCACACGTGGAAAAGTTCGTGGTACATAGTGGTCGTGAAGGGGTTGGTTTTGCGTCGCCCAAGTTCGTCGGCGGGGATAACAATACAATTCTCGCGGGTGTACCAAACCCCTTCGCCGTAATGTGTGCCTTTCGTTTTAATGAGCAGCAGCGTGTCGGGGAAAATATCGGGCGAAACTTCATGGACAGTTCGGAACACTTTTTCCATCACGCCTTCCACAAATTTTGATTCATCGTAAGTAAAACCCTCCACATCCGTTTTTAAAAATTGTAGATATTCAGACAGGAGAACTGCGCGATCCTGCCCTTCTACAAGTGGCTTGCGCATCTGTATAGACATTTCCGAGACGTTCACTTTTTCAAAATAGCCGTCAATCTTATCGTATGTAATGGCTTTGCCTGCCGCAGCACTATCGAGTAAAAGGCAAATTTTCCCGTTGGCAAATCGCATTTCCTTCACGGGCGTTTGTGCGGTGCAGGAAAAGGCGAGGCTGGTAAATAGCGTGCAGAACGCGATAATGGTGTGCTTCATGTTGTAGTAGTTTTGCAGAAAATTCCGCTCAAGTTTCTCTAGAATTGATTTTGCGGTTAGAAGTTGTTTGACTTGTTTAATGGGCCACGCATGACACGGATTAGACACGGATTTTTTGATCTGTGTAAATCCGTGTCTAATCCGTGTCATCCGTGGCCCATTAATCTAAGGTTTACGCCTCGCCAAGGTAAGCCACTCCCGGGAAAACCAGTTTGAAAACCGCCCCGCCCTTTGACGGACTTTCGACCGAAAGACCAATTTTATGGAGCGTCAGAATGCTTTGCACCAGCGAAAGTCCGACCCCTGTTCCTTTCACCCGAAGATGTCGGGGACTGCGGAAAAAAGGCTCGAAAATGAGCCGTTGTTCTTCGGGGGGTATTCCAGGGCCATTGTCGCAAATTTCCACTACATGGCAGCCATCGGCCTGAAAATTCGCCTTTACCTGCACTTGATGGTCGGGGGAATATTTGCAGGCATTGTTCATCAGGTTGAGCAAAGCTGTCAGGAGCAAAGATTCGTTTGCGCGGACGAAAAGGGCCTGGTCATCACTAGGCATTTCGCCGAATTCTAGGCCGGCGCGGTAGTCAGGGTGGCGTTTTTGGAGTTGTTGTTTGGCTTGCCAAAGTAATTCATCAAGGCGCAGAGAAGTAAAAGGAATTGCGCCAGGGTCATTGTGGATCAGGGCTAGCTGCAGGAGTTCTTCCTCCACTTCGCTTAGTGATTCAACATCGGCAAGTACACTCTCCAGGGCTTGACGGTAGGCAGCTGGTTCGCGTTCGCGTTGGAGTACCACATCCAATTGGGCACGAATGGCCGTCAATGGGTTTCGGAGTTCATGCGAGACGTTGGATAGGAACATCCGCTGCATCTTGAAAGCCTGTTCCACACGGTCGAGCAGCCGGTTGAAGGTTTCGGCCAAGCGACCAATCTCGTCGCGATTTACACCAGTGGCCACTCTTTTTCCCATATCCGTAGGTTGCAAACTTTCTACTTCCTCGACTATGCGTGAAACAGGGGCAAGCGCTTGACCGGCATAATACCAACCAGCCAAAGCAACCAAAACAAGTCCCACAAAAAAACTGATTATCAGGATGTTACTCAGTTGAGTCAACTGCGTTGGATCATAATACCCTTCCACCACCACCACATAGGATGCGCCAGAAAGATTGTTGGCCTTGCGGCCCAATGCGAACAAATTGTAGTGCCTGAAATGGGTCTCATCATTTTGATAGATGTCCTGCAAATCTTTCACGGTAACTGGAGGCGCGTCGGGTCTTAGGGCGAATACTCGTTCATAAGCATTGTTGAAAATACTGATATTGTCCCGATAGGGCAAGGTGTCGTCATCAGGTGCTATCCAGTTGGTCGTCAATGGTCTCAGGTCAACCCCGCTGAAAAGCGCCGTTTGTGTGGTCATTTCGGCCTTCGATTCCAGCCCTTGGTAAAACAGGTCCTCCGTGTTTTTTTTGAACAAAAAATAAACCGAACACAGCACCCCTGCGAGGATTCCCGCAGCGATGAATACAAAAAGCAAGGTGAGCCGGGTACGGATTTGCATGGTGGGGAATGATTCGATTTATCGATTGAAGGATTGATTCGATTGAAGGATTGATTCGATTGGAGCCATTGGCCAAATTTAGTATTTTCCGAAACTATTGGTTAGTTCTACTTTGACACTTTAGCCGCGTAGCGGCCTAACGTCGGTAGAATATAGCAATGTGCGGCTGGTAAGGTGCAGAGCACCGGAACAGTTGGCGAAAAGTTCCGGTGCTCTGCACCTCCCAATCGACGGTTGAATCCGATTTCTACCGACGTTAGGCCGCTACGCGGCTAAAGTGTCATCGTAGAATTAAGAAAACCGCCTCAATCGCTCAATCGAATCAATCGCTCAATCGCTCGAATCCCTGTGGACGCGGGTTCTTCGATGACGGTGAGATTGGGCATGTTACTCAGTTCAAAATTCAATTGTGGCCGCGGATCCACATAGTAAAACGGAATATTGTGCGGGGCATAATGCATGAGGCCGGCTGCGGGGTAAACCTGTAAGGAGGTGCCAACGATCAGGAAAATATCAGCCTGTTCAGCCAATGCTGCGGCGGGTTCCAACATCGGCACGGCCTCCCCAAACCACACGATATGGGGACGCAACTGGTGGCCGCGCTCGCACAAATCGCCGAGATTCAGATCTTTGTCCCAAGGATAAACAAGCTGCTCATAGCGACTGGAGCGCACTTGCCGGAGCTGGCCGTGAAGGTGCAAAACGTTGGTGCTGCCCGCCCGCTCGTGCAGGTCATCCACATTTTGGGTTATGATTTGCACCTCAAAATGGCGCTCCAATTCTGCCAGTGCGCGGTGGCCGTCGTTGGGTTCGACTGAGAGAAGTTGGGCGCGGCGCTGGTTGTAAAAATCCAGTACGAGCGAGGGGTTGGCGGCCCAGCCTTCGGGTGTCGCCACGTCTTCGATGCGGTGGTTTTCCCAAAGTCCGTCGCTGTCGCGGAAGGTTTTGATGCCGCTTTCGGCGCTAATGCCGGCTCCTGTAAGGACCACGATTTTTTGCTTCATGGGTCAAAGTTAGTTTGACGGTCGGTTGATTTGGTTATTTGGGGATTTGGTTATTTGTGGATGTGTTAAAAAACGAAAACCGCTTCTGCCCCAACAAGGGGAGAAGCGGTTTCGGATTACTATTTATTCAGAGCAGGTTTATCGTATCAGCGTCACGTCGCCTTTGAAGAGCTTGGTTTGGCCGTCAATAAATACTACTTCACAATACCAGACATACACACCAACCTGACCTTTGTCGCCGCGTACGTTGCCATCCCAAGATTGGAAAGCATCAGGCGAAGCGCCAGGCGTGGGGATGTATTCTTTCAGGCTGAAAACCTGATCGCCCCAACGGTCGAAAATGTTGAAGTAGTTGATCTTAGCCACATCAATACCCACGTGGACGCCTACCGAGAAGTTTAGGTCACTAAGTGGGTTAAAGATGTTGGGGACAAATACTTGGCCGTTTTTCTGTACGATCACTATAATTTCATCCCTTGCAATACAGCCGTTAACATCCTCCACTTCTATGGTGTGGCGATACGTGCCCAATGGCAGGTAAGTGAATGTTTCGCAAGAACCTGGGAAAAGCGTATCGCAGCCCGGTGAGTAGTTCCAATTAATAGAATTTACGCCAACGGTACTTTGAATTTGTGCCCCAACGGTGGCCATTTCACCGAGAGTCACTTCGATGTCCGGACCAAGTTCCACCGACAATTGGCCAGGTTCGCCAATGGAAATGGTAGTGTCCAAACTACAGCCGTTCGCATCTTCCAGCGAGAGAATATAATCGCCAGCGCTAAGGCCAGTGTATTGGTTGTTTGCCGAGCCGGTATTTCCACTAAGAGAGAAAATGAACGGTGGGGTTCCGCCCTGCACGCCATTAACCGTGATCGAACCGTTCGTATCACCAAAGCAGCGGATGTTGCTTACAGCAACATTAAAACCGGAGGGCACCAATGGGTCAACCTCAACCTCAATGGAGTCAATGCTTTCACAACCGTTGAGGTTGTTCAATACACGCAGGGTATAAAATCCGGCTCTGTCTACAATTGGCTGCAAAGTGTTCGTTCCTGAAACAAAATGGCCAGTATTGGTGGTCCAGAAGTAAGAGAAATTAGGGCCAACAGAACTTCCTGCACCATTGATGGTCACCTCCATAGTATTGCAATCAATCTGTTCTGTGGCTACCGCGCTGATAACAGGTTCTACAAAATCAGCCAACACTTCTGCAAAAAATGGCCGCACACAACCATTCGGCGCTGAAATGGTAAAGGTGTAAATGCCGGGTTGTGTAACTGTAATAGAGTTGGTTGTAACCGGGCCAACAATGCCCGGCCCTGTCCAGGCGAATGTAGATCCAGGAGGCGAAACTACTTCTCCACTAATGATGGTCGTACTGTTAAGGCAATTTAGCGCAGAGCCTTCCACATTGCCCTGTGGAACGTTCTGATCTTCTATCACAATAGTGCTGGTTGTGGTCGTACAGCCGTTTGGCGCTGTCACCGTTACAGCGTAAAGGCCCGCCACATCTACTTGCAGTGTTTGGTCGTCTTTGTTGTTCTGGTTCACATCAGGGCCTTCCCAAAGGAAGATTGAGCCAGGCAGCGAAGTCGTAACTGTTACCGTAGAAACTTGATCCTGACATGTGATTATTTCCGAAGAAGCTGCCACAATTGCTGGCAGATTGTCAAGGTCAACCACTACCTGGTCGGTAGCGGAGCACCCCGTCACCGAGTTTGTTACGGTAAGAGAATAGGTTCCACTCAACAGTACCGTTGGCATATCGCCATTTTGATTCCCGGCGTTGATGCCAGGTCCATTCCACAGGAATATTAAGCTCCCACTAGGTGAGGAGGAGCCCGTGCCATCCAATACCGCATTTGGCGCAGCGCAAGTAATCACCTGATCAAGGCCAGCATTTGCTGTGGGAAGATTTTGATCAGCATTTACAACTGCAACATCCGTTTGCGTACAACCATTAAGGGTATTCGTTATTAACAAGGTGTAAGTATCAGGCAACAACACCGTGGGGTTGGGGGAGTTTTGGTTGGCGGGTGTGATGCCAAGGCCACTCCACAAAATGGTGAAGTTTGGACCCGCGCTGGATCCCGCCGAACTGAGGGTAACGCCCGTCCCAGCATTCGCACAGGTAATCACTAAATCGTTGCCAGCGCTCACGGTCGGAAGCAGCACATCCTCCCCAACATTCACAGCGTCTACATTCGTGCAACCGTTGATTGCATCGGTTATAGTGAGCACATATACACCAGGCGTATTCACCGTAGGCGTTGCGGATGTTTCGTCGCCTGGAACGATGCCGGGGCCATCCCACAAGAAACTGATATTCGGGCCAGAAGCTGAGAGCGTAGCATCCAATTGTGAAGTAACGTCTGAACAGGTGAGCGTACGGTCAGGTCCTGCCGCAGTGAGTGGTGGATTTGTGTTTTCGTCAACAAAGACTACGTCGGTGGCGGTACAGAAGTTTTGTGTGTTGATTACCGTCACGGTATAGGTACCCGAAACATCCACTGTAGGGTTTTGCAAGCCAACGTTGTTGGAGTTGATCCCAGGGCCTTGCCATACATAAGTAATCATTGCGCCAGTACTGCTGCCAGAACCGTCGAGGGTTTGGGTTGTATTGGCGCATGTAATCAACATATCAATACCTGCTGAAGCCGCTGGGTCTACATTGTCTTGTGTAACCGTTACTTGGTCTGTTGAGGTACAGCCATTTGCACTGTCGGTCACAAGAAGCACATAAGGGCCGGGTTGGTCAATAGGCGGATTTTGATCGTTCTGGTTTGAAGCATTAATACCTGAGCCAGTCCAGAGGTAAATGATGGTTGGACCTACATCAGAAAAACTACCATCCAGTGTAGTACTGGTGGTTTGGCAGTTCAAAACCAAGTCATTGCCAGCATTTGCAGCAGGGATGAGTTTGTTTTCGTCTACCACTACGGTATCGAAGGTTACGCAACTGTTTATCGTATTTGTGATAGCGAGTATGTAAGTCCCTTGAACGGTCACGTTTGGAGAAACCTGGTTTTGATTACCCGCGTTGATATCCGGCCCCATCCATAACACTTGGAAATTTGCTCCTGTGCTTGAAGCAGAACCATCCAGGGTGGCAGTAGGGTTGGCACATGTCAACAAACCATCATTGCCCGCCAATGCTGTTGGATAAACCGCATTTGTATTCACCAAGACATCGTTGGAGGCAGTACAACCATTCACCGTATTGGTCACTAAAATGGTATATGTACCCGGAACAGCAATGATAGGCATTGCCAAGGACTGGTTTGCGGGGAAAATGCCTGGCCCAGTCCAGAGGTAGGTGAAGATTGCGCCCGAAGAGGAATTCCCACCGATGCTGGCAGAGGTTGAAACACAGTCAATTGTCTGGTCCAAACCAGCATCTGCTGTAGGTGCAATAATATCTTCGGTAACGTTCACTTGATCAGTAGCGGTGCAAGTATTGTCCGTGTTTGTCACCGTTAAGGTGTACAATCCTGGTGCTCCATTGATGATCGGGTTTGGCGAATTTTGATTCCCGGCGTTGATGCCAGGCCCTGCCCACAACAGCGTGAAATCACTGCCGAAACTGCTTGCCGAAGCATCTAGCGTATCGGTTGACCCGTTGAAACAGTTCAGGATAAGAGGATTTCCAGCATCTGCATTGGGCTGAATGGTGTCTATCTGGATCACCACTACATCAGTGTTGACACAGTTATTGAGCGTGTTTGTTACGGTCAAATTATACGTTCCTGGCAAGGTCAATCCTGTTGGGCTTTGTGCAGTAGCATTGCCTCCCGAAATCCCTGGGCCTGCCCAGAGATACTCAATACCGAGGCCGGAAGAGGAGCCGGAGCCGTCGAAATCTACAATTGTCACCGAGCAGTTAAGTACATGGTCTGGGCCACCTGCTGCGACTGGCACGTTTGCATCCTGCGTCACAACAACTTGGTCGGTAGCGGTACACCCGTTTACGGGGTTGGTTACCAATAAAATATAAGTGCCGGGTTGGGTGACGGTCGGATTTGGCACAGTATCGTTGTTCGAGCCAATTCCTGGGCCCGACCATAGGAAGGTCACGGAAACAGGAACACCGCTGCCGTTGAGGGTAATACCAGTGGTCGTGGTGCAGGTAAGTTGATCGTCAGCGCCTGCATTGGCGGTTGGTAGGCTGGTATTGAGGTTTACCACCACGGAATCAGTAGCTGTACATCCATTGGTAATATTCGTGATGAGCAAGCTGTAATCGCCCTGCTGATCCACGGTTGGGTTATACTGGCTGGAGTTGCCCGAATTGATGCCTGGGCCGCTCCATGTGGCAGTGAAATTCGGGCCGGTGTCTGACCCACTCCCAATTAGCGTGACACTAGGCTGTGCACAGGTGATGGTCGAATCCGCACCAGCGCTCGCTGTTGGAACTGTTTGGTTAGCAGCGACTTGCACGGTGTCTTTTATGGAACACCCATTCAGGGTATTCAAAACAGTGAGGATATACGTGCCCGCTACATTTACACTAGGCTGCGCAATTCCCGACGTAAATCCATTTGGCCCAGTCCAGGCAAAGTTTATTGGTTGGCCACCACCGTTGCCCACTCCCATCAGGGTTGTGTTGGGCGCTGTACAAGTGAGGGTTTGGTTTGGACCAGCATTACCTGTAGGGAGGCCATTGTTCAGGTCAACTACAGTGGTAGTGGTATTGGTACAACCATTTACGGTGTTCGTGACTGTCACGGAATAGGTGCCTGATACAATAACATTGGGGTTCTCCAGCGTCTGATTACCCGCGTTGATACCAGGCCCAAACCAGAACCAAGTTGCGGTTGTTATATTGGTGCTGCCGTCAATAGTAACACTCGGTTGGGCGCAGGTGATGGTATCGCCCACTGCATTGGCGGCAGGGGGGGTGATATCCCCTAAAACCGTGACAGTAGCGGTAGAAGTACAGCCGTTGACAGGGTTCCTTACTGTAACTATATAGGTGCCTGGTACATTTACGATAGGGTTTTGTTGAAATTGGTTGCCTCCGTTGATGCCAGGCCCTGCCCATGAATAGGTGACTCCACCCGTAGGGGAACTACTCATAAGCGTGGTTAATTGCGACAAACAATTGATGTTGCCTCCTGTCGCAGTCGCGCCGGGCGGGATAGTGTTGCCTGTTACGACTACCGAAGCTGTATCGCGGCATTGCATTCCACCTCCTTGCATTGTTACGATCAGGTAGTAAGTTCCCGTAAGTGTCGCATTATAGGTTGCATTTCCTCCTACGACGTTCCAGCTGGCGTTGTTCCATTGGTAGCTAGCCAAACCCAGCGGTGTAGAGCCTGTGCTTGTCAACACTACCCCCGAACTATTGCAGTCTATAGCATTAGAAGGTGGCGGGATTACAGCCTCTGGAGTGAGCACGACCAAAGCAAATGTGACAGCGCTATCGCAACCTTGGAAAGACTCAAATACTACTATATAATTGCCCGCATCGCAAAACTCCTCATTGTTAATCTCATAGCAATCTCCAGCACACACGTACTTTGTTCCAATGTTGGTAGGTGCTATCTGCTTGACGGTAACCGTTTGTCTTACCAAACTGTCACAGCCCAGATAAGAATTGTACGGCGAAGAAGTAAGCGTGAACACACCCGGGGAGGTTAGTATCGGGAAGGGATCTTCATCCCAAATGAAAGGAGCGTCTTCGTAACAAACGACCAAAGGATCACGAATAGTGACGGGAATGGGCTGGTTCGTTACGGGCAAACAATTATTAGCAGAAGGAGGATTGCACGCATTGTCGGCCTGTACGCACACGTTGCCACCTTGCGAGCCGAAAGTGATTGTTACCATGGTTCCGCCTGGGGCATCCACCGTTAATCCAGCACCGAGACCATTGATACTTGAACCTGCGGGAGCAGACCATATATAGCTTCCAGCTCCAAAAACATCATCAATATTATACACGACTACAGCACCAGGGCACACCATCGTGGGGCCTTGGGGCTGATTGGCATTGTCTGGTGGCGGAGGGGTGATAGACCCGTCCGTAATGTCAATTTCAAAATCGCATTCATCGCCGCTCCAGCCATCAAGCATAAAAAAGTAGGTTTCACCAATGGTAAACCCATCCCAACTCAACACCAAAGGGGTGTTGCCGCCACCGCTCTGGCCGGGATCGCAGACAATAGCATCCTCATTACACCCGGAAAAAAAAGCGGCTTGCAAGCCATTGCCATCTGCGCAGTTGCTTGGGATGAGGGTTATGGTAATGGAGGTAGAACCTGCTGTAAAGCCAAACCATTGGTCATTGTGGAGCGCAATTTGCCCGCAAACGGTATTGCCTCCAGAGGGAGTGCCGTTGTTGGTACCCATGTAACCATCAAAATTGCAATAAACGCAGGCGCTTTGGCAGTTTTCGGCGCCTGGTGGAGGTGGGTTTTGGCATGGCCCTGGAACTTGTGCGCTTGATTTAGTGCAAAAAAGGGCAATAAAAGCCAAAGGAAGGAGTAGCTTTTTATTCATGAAATATCCGCATTAGAACGTTAAAAGGAAAAACAACCTACGAAAGAAAGATACAGCATTTGCCCAAATCGCTTCATTGAACAGGGAAAAATTTGGGTAAAAAACCGAATTTCAATAAAACAACTTGAAAAACACCTTTTTGAAGTGGTGAAGATAAACAGACTTTTGAAAACTGACCCTGCCTTGTCAAAAAAAAAAAAATAAAATCCCCAATTGGTCTTTAAGTTGCGCTCCCGCGCTCGCAGGCTTTCCAGCCTGCACCGCGTCAATACTGCTCTGTATCGTTTGGAAAATCGAGCCCTTTCACATCCGTAATATAACGCTTCGTGGCGTCGCCAACCGCCTCGAAAAGTTCGAGGTAGCGCCGCAAAAAGCGCGGTTTGAAATCCTTTGTTATGCCAAGCATATCCTGTGTCACCAGCACCTGACCATCACAATGCTTACCTGCTCCTATTCCGATGGTAGGAATCTCTATGCTTTCTGAGACTTCTTTGGCCAATTGGGCAGGAATCTTCTCCAGCACCAGTGAAAAGCAGCCCAGTTGGTCCAGAAGTTTGGCATCGTCCCGGAGTTTTTGTGCTTCTACCTCTTCCTTGGCCCTCACTGTGTAGGTTCCAAACTTATAGATGCTTTGTGGGGTAAGCCCTAAGTGGCCCATAATTGGGATGCCTGCCCTCAGGATGCGGCGAATACTTTCTTCCACTTCCTCGCCCCCTTCCAGTTTCACCGCGTGCGCCGGATTCCTTCATGATGCGAATGGCGCTTGAGAGGGCAATTTCGGAGTTCGACTGGTAACTCCCGAATGGCAAGTCTACTACCACCATGGCACGGTTCACAGCCCGCACTACTGATTGGGCATGGTAGATCATTTGGTCGAGTGTGATCGGAAGGGTCGTTTCGTGACCCGCCATCACGTTGGATGCCGAGTCGCCCACGAGCAAAATATCAATGCCTGCCTCATCGAGTATCCGGGCCGTAGAAAAATCGTAGGCTGTGAGCATGGCGATTTTTTCGCCACGGTTTTTCATCGCCTGAATGCTGTGGGTCGTTACGCGTTTGAGTTCGCTGGTTGCAGATGACATATGTGAGAGACGTGAGAAGGTGAGAGACGTGAGAGGCCCGCCTTCGCCCTGATGGGCTTCGGCGGGTAAAGCGGGTAAAGGTAGTGCTGGAAATAAAAAAGCCACGCCTCTTTCGGCGTGGCTGGTAAAACAACAAATTATAATCCCATGAACATTTCGTGTGGAACGGCTTTCTGAGGGACGGTATGTCTGGCAGGAATAGTGGTTGGAAAACGGTTGGAAATGGTTTTTGTTGCGGCCGAGTTGGGCGAGGGGGCGGTGTTCAGGTTTAGCAAGTCCTTCCACAATTGGAAGGACTTGCTCTCTCACCTGAAATTTGTATAATCCCATGAACATATCTCTATGGCGGCAATACTTTTATCGCCACCGTTCACTCGTACAAAAGTGGCATAATGGTCTCTCCTCTGGCAATTACATTTTTAACTCATTGTGAAATTCTAGTTTTCGAAATTTGATCATTGAATGGGTTTGTTTATTTAGATATTTAGAAAAATTCATTGAAAAAATGAAAATATTGCTCCTTTTTGTTCAGGCAGAAAGGGTTTTTATTGTCAGATTTTTGATAATTCGTGAAAAATTAATGTTCGTATAGGTTGAATTCCATCTAAAAATAGTCATGCTAACGACAAGAAAACTTTTTTTGGCTACTAAAAAAGCGCTCCGAACTGACAAACGGCAGTTCGGAGCGCAGGAAAGGAAGGTATTAACAGGAGTGCGGAAACTCATTTAACAAAGCCAAGCGTGTCTGCAATGGAACTCATGTTCATGGAGTCCACCGTAACGCCGTCAATGCGAATATTCTGGGCAATCGTTTGGTTCTTGGCAGTAAAAATGCCATAACCTTCTGAAATATTGGTGTAGTTAGGGAAGGTTTCTGCCCCGGTTAGTCCACCATTGGCACTGGCCGTTTCTAAATATTCTTTGATCTCTTTACCGCCCCCATCAATGATTATATCACAGGTTCCAAATTCGCGGTAGCGGCCAGAAGCGGGGCGCTGGAGGTTTTTGGCCAAAAATTGATAGAAACTGTTGCCTGTTACAAAAGCAGAAACATCATACAACCCTGGAGTAACCGGGGTTTCTCCCCGTTCGAGGTTTTTTGCCGCTTCCCACACAAATTCTTGAGTGCCAACAAGTGTGCCGTTCAGGTTTCTTTCATTGATTCTCACGCGAAAGGTGAGGTTGAAATAATATCCGTTGACATCGGTGCGCCATTTAACAAGGCTCGATACCTGACCAGCGAAGGCAATTTTCGGCACCGGGTCTGATAGTATTGGCCTAACCACTGTAAAGTCGGCGGGTAATGTAGTCTCAGCCGTAATAGTTGGTCTGCCGTCATTACGCCTTATTTCAAGTCGGTATGTTTTGCCAGCTTGGAGGGAGAATCCGCCCGTTGGTATTGCTTTGTAAAGCCAGTTAGGTTGTCCCGCAAAAACACCCGGATCGCGTGGATAGCCTTCCAATGCGCCGTTCACCCGTTGGAGTTGAAGGGCGACTTGATCTGATGTGCGAATCAGCCATACCGTGATTGCACTTTCAGGATAATAGAGCGAATCAGGTATTTGGGCAATTGTCAAGGCACTAACTTCGGGATCAAGGAATGCCTTTTCGACACGGATATAGTGTGCCGAGTCTTGTGGAGAAAGGATGCCATACACTATTGGGATTTCTTTCCAGGGGGCGGTCACATCAAAATTATTGGAGCAAGCCGAGAGCAAAAGGCCAAAAGGCAGCAAAAAGAGCAGTTTTTTCATGTATACTTGGACGTTGGATTGTTGGATGTTAGACTTTGGACTTTTAGACACTGAACCTTGGACTACGTTGGTCCAGCATTCAATGTCAACCAGTCCAGTGTCCAATAAGAAGGGCAAAGATACGTGCTTGAAGGATAGGACAGCCAAAAAGACTTGCCATTGGGCGACGATTTCAAGATTTCAAAACCAAGGTCTCGTAAGGACGTAATTCCACCCATGTGCCGTTGGCCATTGGCAGGTTTTTTAAAGATTTAGTTAGATTGGAATAAGCCGACCAGCGCTGTGGTACACCAGACAGGTGTGCCACGACTGCTCAAAATCAATTTTCCAAAGATCTTTCTCCAATTCAAAAACCCGGATAACCTGGCTTCCACGTAATAAAAGCGCCTCCTCGAGTTCGGCTTTTTGCTCCTCGGAATATGCACCCACATCATCGGAGGTAAAGAGCAGGTTTCCAAGTAAAGCATTGATGGTCAATAATGTTTGCTGCTGATCTGGATTCAGTTTTTGATTGCCATCGCGAAGAATGAACACGTCCGGGTCGTTTTGAAAAGCACGTCCGTTGAGTTGCCAGCGCCCCAAAGTGCTGTGCAGGGAGGCCAGGGTGTCAACTCGCTCTCGAAAATGCAAAAATGAAAGCATCGAATGTCGCCAGGCCAGATGCACATCCCCCCCTATGCGGCAATAATCCGCCAGTCCGAAGCAGGAGCCGAGCGGCACACCACAAGCGAGTATACGCCTCCTACCAACCAAATGTCGGATGAATTCCATGGCTTCCCACATTACTCCGCCGCGGGTTTTGCCGGGCGGCGGCGCGATTGCAACGGCAAACAAAAAGTCGAGCTTAAGCAGTTCGAAGCCCCACTTTTCGAGGACTGTGTGGAATACGCCCGTGAGGTATTCGCGCACCCCATCATGGTAAAAATCGAGTGCATAATACCAGCCATGCCAATAAGGATTCCAGCCGACTTTTATGGGCCGACCTTTGGGGTCTTTCAACAACCAATCGGGGTGTCGGCGCACAAGTTCGGATTTGGCAGATGCCACAAACGGCGCGAGCCAAAGCCCAGGTTGTAACCCTTTTTCTTTGATTTTCAATGCAATGTGCTGCATTCCGTTTGGGAAAGCAGGTTTCACACTAAGCCAGTCGCCCACTGCGGTTTGCCAGCCGTCGTCAATTTGGAAGTAGCGTAGGCCGAACTTCTGTTCGGCATTCGAAAGTTCCGTCATCCAAATTTTTAGCACTGATTGGTTGAGTTGCACAGAACGACTCCAAATTTCCCAACAATACCGCCTCCGAAATATTCGTGAAATGATTGTACCAACTCGTCCAGCCAAAAGCTGGCGGGGCAGTAGGAGGCGACATTTCGCAGGCTTTAAAATAGGCGTCAAAAAGGGCTTGTTCCTCGCCTTCGCCCACCCAAAAATCTAGTGCGGGAAAAGAGTGCTTCAGGGCAAGACCATCCATGTCTTTGCGAACGGTGAGTATGCCTCTGTGATGATCGTACAGGAAAAGGGTAAAGCCGGTGCGTTCGCTGAGGGAGCCGCAGAGTATCCCGGAACGCTGTTGCCCGGAACTGTTCGGACCGGAACAGCGTTCCGGGATACATAAGTGTACGTCCAGGCATGCAGATAACCCTCCCCGCGAGGAATGCCCTTGATATGCTCGTCGCCATACAAACCCATGTGCCGCCGTGCGATACTACGCAAACGAGGAATGCCCTCTGTGACTTTCAGAAGCTGGCTTTCGCTCCAGGATTGGTATCCATTGGCGAAAAATCGGGCATCGGGCGTGAGCGGCAGATCGAATTGAATTTCAAGTCGTTGTACAGTTACATCCTGCTTAGGGTGAAGGAAAACGGAATAGCGTGTGCCCTTCCCGCTTACTTCATTTAATTGGAAATCGGCGTAAATTTCTTCAAATGTGTTGGCCTGGTTCGAAGGGGTGCGCTTGCAATGAGGATGGGCTTTATCGTTGACGGTTAGTATGGGTTTCTCTTGGGAAGTAAATCAACGGATCAATGGGAAGTCATGATTTGACCCACAAATGTATGCCGTGGCTATCGCAAGCGCGCTCTACTTTTGCCCAACCAATTTTTGATGCCATGCGCCACTTTACCCTTTTAGTTTTTTCATTTTTTCTGTACACGACCATCCATGCCCAGGTGTATATGCGTCCGTTCGAGAATGCGGCGGCGATGGGAATGGGTGGAGCCACGATCGCCATTCCGAGCCTTTCGGCCGGGCTTGCCAACGAAGCCCAGCTAGGCTTGGGCGAGCGCCTCGGCTTTTGGGTAGGATCAGCGTTGCCTTACGGCGTCACGGGCTGGCACACAGGCAACGTACAGGCAGTAGCGGGTATTGGAAAATACAGCGGCGTTGGATTGGGCATCGAGCACTCGGCGGTTGATATTTACGCAGAGCACCGGTTCCGACTGGCCTATGGTAGGCGTTTGACGGAAGCCTTTTATCTAGGTGGCTCAGTAGATGTGTTGCGGGCATCGGCACAGGAATACGGGTCTGCTACGATGGCGACGTTTGGCTTGAGTATGCTCGCCCGGGTTTTGCCCGACGTTTGGATCGGCGCAAAAATCCAAAACCCTTTCCAGCAAAAAATTGGTGAGGATCTTGTGCCTACCTTATTGCGTATCGGCGCATCCTGGAAGCCCTCAGACATACTTTTGATGACCTTTGAAACCGAAAAAGACCTCGAACGCAAGGCCATGGTAAAAGCCGGGCTTGAATATCGGCCTACATCAGCGCTGGTAATCCGGGCCGGGATGCGCAGTAACAATTTGGCGCGCATTGGTTTTGGCGCCGGATTTCGTTTGAAAAACAACCTGGCCATTGACCTCGCCTCAGAATGGCATCCGAGCCTGGGGCTTACACCTTCAGCGATGATTTCGTGGCGGAAAAAGAGTTCTAAGTAGAAAGTGACAAGTTTCAAGTAACAAGTTTCAAGTGGCAAAGAGCTCACTTTCCGCCTTGCCACTTGAAACTTGCCACTTGAAACTTGTTACTTGAAACTTGAAACTTGCTACTTTGAACTTAAAACTTGCAACTCTTTATGCCTTTTTCAACTACGCCCATTCAAGACCTAATCATATTTGAGCCCGCGGTTTACCGTGACGAGC
The DNA here is from genome assembly GCA_016708875.1 of Lewinellaceae bacterium. Lineage (GTDB taxonomy): Bacteria > Bacteroidota > Bacteroidia > Chitinophagales > Saprospiraceae > M3007. The sequence continues at coordinate 35,623 of JADJFA010000043.1, read as the reverse complement.
GGGGCTATTTTTTTGAAAGTTACAACCATAAAGTCTGGGCGGAAGCGGGTGTCCATGCGGCATTTGTGCAAGACAATCAAGCCCGTTCTACCCGCGGCGTACTCCGTGGATTACACTATCAAGTAGGGGAAATGGCACAGGCCAAACTCGTGCGCGTCACCGAAGGCGAGGTGCTGGATGTGGCAGTGGATTTGCGAGAAGGTTCGGCCACTTTTGGTCAATGGTTCAGCATCCGGCTAAGCGCGGAAAACAAACGCCAGCTTTTCGTGCCGCGCGGTTTTGCCCACGGCTATCTGGTGCTAAGCGACACGGCAGAATTCGTCTATAAGTGCGACAATTTTTATTCCAAAGCGCACGAAGGTGGTGTGAGGTTTGATGATCCTGTGCTGGGAATTGATTGGGAGTTTGATCTGGGGAAGGTGTTGGTATCGGAGAAGGATATGGCGTTGCCGGGATTTGTGGGGAGACGGCGGTGATATACTCAGTATCCTCGGAGCTAAACCACAAAAATGGCATTACCCATTAATTTCAACCAGATCATTAGAATCCAGCATTCCCAATGCCGTTTCAAGGTAGGCTTCCAGAATTTCCCGCATTCGAGCATTGGAAGTATTGCCGCAAGTGAGCCAGATTATGCGGGGTGGACTGCCGTGCTTGTGGAGTAGTTTTACAAAATCATCGTCTTTAGTTAAAACGATGGCATCTAACTCGCGGGCTTTGAAGAAAATATCAATGTCTGATGCATCACGATAGCCGATGTAACCGACGGAAAAGCAGTCAATTCCAAAACGGTCTCTTATCCAGATTGCCAGGTTGGGCGATAATTGAGCGTCAATGAGCAGCATCAGGCGGCAGCAGCGAGTACAGGATGGTTAAGTTTCAACGACGCATAGGCCAAGCAAGCCCGCACATCATCAAACTGAGATCAGGAAGTTCTTCCGTTACAATTATCTCTGGCGTAAGGCCATTGGCCAGCAAGTCCAGCACATCTGTGACACGGATGCGCATCCCGCGAATGCATGGCTTTCCACCACATTGGGCAGGATTGGTTGTGATTCGCTGAAGAAGATTGGCGTCCATGATATTAAGATTTGCAACAAAAGTAAGAAAAACTCTTCACACCACCCTCGGCGCCAACAACTTATACAACACCGGCGTCACAATCCTCGACAACAGCGTGCTGGAAATCAAACCCCCAATCAGCACATACGCCAGCGGGGAATACAGCGGATTTTCCTCCACTGCAATCGGCAGCAGACCACCAATGGCCGTAAGTGAAGTGAGCAAAATTGGCACAAAACGAATCTCGCCCGCTTCCTGAATGGCCAGATCGAGCGGTTTCCCCTCGGCTCGGAGCTGGTTTGTGAAATCCACCAGCAAAATGGAGTTTTTGACCTCAATGCCCATCAGCGCAATCAAGCCCACCACCACAGTGAATGAAAATGGGTAACCTGTGGCAAGCAAAATCAGGATGGCTCCAATTATTCCGAGCGGAATAACTGACAGCACAATAATGGTGCTTTTGAAGGTTTTGAACTCTAAAATCAGCACTGCCAAAAGCCCAAAAATCGTCAACAAAATGATTGGGCCAAGGCCGCTGAACGAACGTTCCGCACTTTCCACCTCTCCTGCCATTCGGTACGAATAACCTTCGGGCATTTTCATCTCGGCCATTTTTTTGCCCAAATCACGGTTGAGTTTTGCGGCTAGGAAACCGCTTTTCACAAAGGCAGTGATTCCGGTAAATCGCTCCTTGTTGTAGTGTTGTATATAGTTCGGCGAAGGTTTGAACACCACTTCGGCCACCTGACTCAGTGGAATTGCCGTACCGGGTATGTTGTTGATATACAGGTTTTTAAGTGCGTCGAGCGTGGTGTTTGCGCCGCTTTTGGGTACCGTCACCATGAGGTTGTATTCTTCGCCATCTTCCTCAGAAGTAAACACGCCGAGGTTAAGTCCCGCAATGGCAAGCCGCACCATGCGGTCAATATCGGCTACGGGAATACCCATCGTAGCGGCCTTGTCTTTGTTGATCTTTATCTGCAAATCGGTCTTGACCGTGGCGATGGGGTTGTCTATGTAAATCGTTCCTTCGGTTTCGGCGAGGAGGTTTTCGACACGGAGCGCGATACCCCGTAGTGTGTCGAGATTTTCACCAATAATACGAATGGCAATGGGGGCTTCGATGGGCGGGCCTTGTTCAAAGTCCTTTACGTTGATAACCGCTCCGGGCACGTTTTTGAATTTTTCGCGCAATTCATCTATCAGCGCAATCTTTACCGGAGGGGGCGTTTTTTCCTGCAATTGCACAAAAATTTGTCCGTAGTCAAATGCCTCAACTTCCCGTATGACATTGTAATAAATGCGCGGATTGCCCCGACCAACGTTGGTGGCATACCAGGTGATTTGAGCTTTGCCTCCTTTGTATTTTGAAACAGGCCCCAGCGAATCTGGCAGCAAATGTTGGGCGCGAAACTCCGGCGCAACGTATTCATGCAGCACAGAATCAACCATTTGTGTAATGCGGTTGGTCTGTTCAAGATTCGTTCCGGCAGCCGCCTCTATGTCAATATAGAACATCGGACGCTCGCTGGCTGGGAACACCGAGCCTCCCACAAATAAAAAGCCAATGGTGACCGTTCCGAAAAAGATAAACACTGCCAAAGCAAGGGTTTCCCAAGGCTTTTTCAAAGAGAAGTTCAGCAGCTTCGAGTAGGTGCCAGAGATAAGCCATTTCAGCCCGCGCATGAATAAGTTACCGCGTGGGTCGTGGTGTTCCGAAAGCACCCTGCTACTCAAAAATGGCACAATGGTGAGCGACACAAACAGAGAAGCCAATACGCACAGCACAACCGCCAAAGGCAAGGAACGGATGAAATCGCCGGAGGCTTCGGGCAGGAACACGAGGGGCAAAAAGGCCAGTACAAGTGTAGCCGTGCAGCCCAGCACTGCGAGCCCGATCTGCTTGGTGGCAAGTATGGCAGCGTCTTGTCGGGAATGGCCTTCTCGCAGCCATCGTTCAATGTTTTCGACCACAACAATGGAGTCGTCCACAAGAATCCCCAGCGCGATGATGAGGCCCACGATGCTGAGCTGGTTCAATGAATAGCCCAACTGGTCGAGCGCAAAAAGCCCGATGGCAATACTGAGCGGAATGGAGACCATAACTACCATCGCGGCACGCCAACCCAGTGGCAGAAGTGTGAGCAACACGAGCAAAATCGCGATGCCGAAATCTTTGGCAAAGCGCGTAAGACGTTTGCTTACAGAATCATTTTGATCAAAAACCTTTACATAATCCATGCTTTTGGGCAGATCGGTGCGCCAGGCTGCCACCTTGGCGTTCACGGATTTACCCACATCAAAAATGTTCTGCTCGTCTTTCATACGAGCCGTCACCCATACGCAACAAATACCATTCACGCGGGCAAGATGGCGGTTCTCTTCATATGCCCAGTCCACTTCGGCGAGGTCGCGGAGGTAGAGAACGCGGCCATTTTGGCCATTGACCAAAGTGTTGCGCACCTCTTCGATACTTTTATAATCGCCGCTGGTCTCTACGTTGAAAGTCCGGTCTCCAACGCTGACCGAGCCACCGGGAATACTCAGATTTTCGCTTTGCAAGGCGCCCAATACCCGGCTCGCCGGTACGTTTTCGGCGGCCATTTTCGGTAAATTGAGGGCAATCCGTACCTCCCGTTTTGGGAAACCCCAGGTGTCGGCGGCTTTGATGCCGGGGATTTTTTCGAGATCCTCTTCCAGTCGTTCTGCTTCGCGGCGCAAATCTGCCCAGGAGGCATTTTCCGACACAATAGCGCCCTGCAAAATGGATACATCGGAGGAGGAGAATTTCTGGATCTGAAGGCGGTAGATGTCCTGTGGCAATTCTGCCCGGGCGGCATTTACTTCCCGCACCACCTCCTCGTATTTCTTGTCGGTTTCTTCGCCGTGTTTGAATTCAATGGTCAACACAGAGATGCCGTTGAACGACAGCGAGCGCATCCGGTCAATATTTTCCAGCGCGCCAAGCTTGGATTCGAGTTTGTCGGTGATTTTGTCCTCAATCTCCGCAGGTCCCGCGCCGGGGTAAACGACGACGATGTTGTAGCCCGGCGGCGCGAATTTGGGGTCTTCGGCACGCGGCATATTGAACATGGAACCCAATCCCAAAGCCATCACAAAGCAAAATATGATGAAAGTGAACTGGGAGTTCTTGACGGAGAATTCGGCGATTTTCATTTCAAAGGATGAATGATAAATAATTAGGCGGTTGCTTTACTCTTAGGTTTTTAGTAGTTTTGTCTTCCCTTTATGCTTCAATTTGATGACTTCGGCTACCTATTACCTTACGAGACGCACGTTTTGAGTCTTGAAGATTTTGAGCGTACCTTTGTTATTGATACTGAACGAGAGAAACTTTTTCGTTTACTTACAGATTTGGTACTTGATCTGAAAAACCTTGGAGCAGGGACATTTTACATTTGGGTAGATGGGAGTTTCGTGACAAAAAAGCGTGTCCCAAAGGATATTGATTTGGTGGTATTTGTTGACTTTGAAGTATTTGAACCTATGTTAAACCAACTTTCAAAATTGCGAAGGGACTACGAACCATACTTGGACATCTTTATGGTTGACAATTATCCAGAAGTTCACGATGAATATTATACCACAGCACTTGAAAAACTTAAATGGCGTGAAACTTTTGGAACCGACCGCCAAGGCCGTCAAAAAGGAATCATACAAATAGAGTTTTGAACTATGAACTCTGAAAAGAAACTACAAATCCATCGTTTGCTCGACTTGATTGCCGATACGAACGAACTCATCGAAATGCACAAATCGTGCTCCAAAGGGACGATTGCAGGTTGAACAGTATCAACAACTCAAGGCTCGTTATGAGGAAGAACTATTAGGTTTGTTGCGATCCGAATTGGACTTGCATCTCGCAAACGCGGCCTAACCTCCTCACATCTTCCGAACCTTCTTCTTCTCGCTCAAATACGGCGCACCACTCGTCACCACTTCCTTTACCCCTTCAAGCCCTGAAGCGATAACAGCTTCTGTACCTTCCATAAAAGCTACCCGGACAGGCATTTTTTTCACGCTCACACCATCAGACTGTAAAGCAAAAACAAAGGCCGATTGGCCATCGCCCTCCACGATGGCTTCCACGGGAATTACCACATAAGGTCTTGATTGTGAAGGTGTAATGTCTGCTTGAGCAAACAAGCCTGGCGCGAAACGCTTGCCCTGCGGCTGGATGCGAATTTCCACAGGATAAAGTCCGCTTGCAGGATCAGCCGCTGGGGCGAGATCGCTCACTTTTCCCTTGAAAATGGTGCCTTCATAAGCATCCATCGTGACTTGCGAAGCCATGCCAAGGTTTAGCCGCGCCCAATCGCGGTCGCTGACATTGATCTTTACCACCCAATCGTTCGCACCAGTCTCGAACAATACAAATGCTGGCAATCCCGGACCAGTAATTTCGCCTTCGTTGACGAGTTTCTTGATGATTTTACCACCGCGCGTGGCTCGTATTTCGGCGTATTGCTGGTTGAAAGTGGCAATGCGGGCAGTCTCCCTGGCTACATCGCGGCCAGTAGTGGCATTTTGGAGGAGTTCAAGTGTGGCGCTGCTGTCGCGGTATAGACCTTCCACACGACCCAAATCGCGTTCCGCCTTCATCAGCCCTTGCTGCGCCTGGTTCACTTGGGCGTCTATTTCGGTCTTGTCGAGCACGGCAAGCAATTGACCGGGGCGCACCACATCACCCTCGTCCACATAAATTTTGCGGATGATGCCCCCGATTTTGAACGACAAGCGCTGTTCCGCCGATGAAGTCAGAATACCACTGGCGTGAATGGGCAAGGCCACTGTTTTTTGCTGGACAAGCGCAGTACGGACTGGAATGGATTCGTCCGAATTAACCGTTGTAGCGGCATCTTTGGATGCATTGGAGCCACAGCCCCCCCATAAAGTACATAAACCAACAAGGGCTACTGCGGAAAGAAGGACTGGAATAGCAATGGTTTTGAGTGCTGGAAATTTCATGTCGAAAGCGATTTAATGGTTGCCACTAATTCCACCAATTTACACTAAACTGATCTTGAATTCGTGAAAATTAGTGCAATTAGTGGCGAAAAAATCAGTTGGTTTTATCAAGATTTCTCAACACCAAATTTTGGTGATGTTGCACATGGTAAATGGTAAAGTATAGCATTTCCCGCAGGGTCAATTTTCCCAAAAGCGGGTGTGGTAAAATGAGCGTATCTAATTGATTGTCATCGGTTTTTTCAACTTTTCTTTTCAGAGCCGAAACCAAGTGCTCCAATTTTCGCAACAACTTTTCACGTTTGCCCCATTGAGCGTGCAGCGGAATAAACGGACCGCTGGCGCGACCGCCTTCAGCCAATTTAGTCTTGTACTTTTCTACCAAACCCTCATAGGAGCGCGAAGACCGATTGGCTTTGCCAAATAACAACCGAAGCAAAAAACCGGGCAGGTCGAAGGCCAGATTAACAGGCCCAACACTCCGACAAATATGGTCGAGTTGTTGCCCGGCGTTCCATTTCCCGACATGGGCGGCCAGGTATTCGGTTTCGTTGAGTGACCCTATGAGGTGCCGGAATTCGGCGTGGTGGATGTCGAGTTGTTCTAAGATTGTTTGCTTGTTCATATAGGTAGCCCGGAACGCTGTTCCGGTGTTTTTTGTAGAAATATGATACCGGAACAGCGTTCCGGGCTACAGCCCTGCTGCCTTCCGCAGCGCCGCCTCCTTTACCAGCACCTCCGACCAAGCCAACAATTGCTGCAACTTGGCCGTCGTTACCCGGTTTTGAGCGTCCAGAAATTCGAGGAGCAGCACCTGATTTGCGCGGTATTTGTTGTTCACGATGCGGAAGGTTTCTTCTGCTGCGCGAAGGCCAATTTGAGCGGTGCGAAAGGAATTTTGGGCGGCTTCTAACTCATTCCAGGAGGAGCTGACTTGCAGGGCGATTTGTTGTTGCACCTGTTCCGTTTGGTTGCGCAGGGCCTGGGCTTGAATCCGCGCCTCCTCCGTTTTGCTCTTGCGGATACCGCCATCGAAAATATCGTATGTCAGTCCTACTTGCGCCAGCGCGAAGGCTTGTTCCTTGTTGAAAGTGTAGCCAAAACCCTGAAAACCAAACTGCGCACCGAGGTAAAAATCGGGAAGTTTTGAGTTGGCCGCGTTGCGGCGCACATCGGTTTCGGCGGCTTGCTGCCCGGCTTGAAGGGCGGCAAATTCCGGGCGATTTGTGAGACTTTGTTGTATCAGTTGTTCAGCCTCGTAGGCCGATACGCTGGAGCGGAGCAATGCTGTATCGGCTACAACTTCGCTTTGCAAATCCTTGTTGATCAGATAGTTGAAATATGCCCGGGCGGTATTTTGCTGACTTTTGAATTTAAAAATTTCGTTGTCGGCCTTGCTCAATTCGTAATCTGCGGTAGCAACTACATCGCGGGTTGCCACGTTGTTTTTAACCAGGCTTTCGTTGAAACGGCGGAGTTCTGTCAACACAGTTTTCGCGTTGATCCATATTTTCTCGGCTTCCAAAACCCGCAGGTAATTCAGATATGCTTCGGTGATTTGGTAGCGGAGTTCGTGCTCGACACTGGCTTTTTCTGCCGACTTACTTTCCAATAAATGCGTCTGAATCTGCCGGTTGTATTTCAAGTCGGAATTGAAAATTGGGTAGGCAACGCTGAATTTCGTTTCATGAAAATTATGGGGCAGGAATTGCACCGCCTGATTCTCCAACTGGAGCGGCGATTTGGCCGTCGGGTCCATGGTCTGTATCTGATAGAGACCATCGTACACTGGGTTGAGCAAATCGCCAATCGGGAAGTCAATTTTTCGCCCGCCCACAGCCACGGTGTAGTTGGCGTCAAAGCTGAGTGTTGGTTTGCCCAATCCCTTCGATTGGCGCAACGCCTCCTGCTGTTTGGCAATGGTATAGCTTTGCTGTTTTAAACTTAGATTAGCGGATAGACCCTCTTGGATGTAGCTTTCGAGTACAGCAGATTGCCCCCAGGTGTGTGCGGGAAAGAGCGACAGTAGAAATATCAGGATCAGGTATTTGTTCATATCTGCAAGGTTGAAGGGTAGTTTTTCAAAAACGTGCTTTACTTTCTGAACAACGTTTATTGATGCTGCAAAAAAACGCAGCCAGTGTGGGCTGCCAAAGGGAAAAAGGGTGAATGGTCGAAATCATTGGTTGAACTGTAGTAATGAGATTATTTGCTTACAGCGACTCCGCCATTTTCACAATCATTGCAAACGACTTCCTGGCCAACTCCCCGCGCTCCTCTGGCGGGTACATCCGCATCCGTTCCCGGACAAAGAGCGACACCAGCCCGTGCGCGTGACACCAAAGCGTGTAAGCAATAGTGGCCGTATCCGTACTTTTAAAATAACGCGCCTCCACACAAGCCTGTACCGTTTCCACAAAGAACGCGTGGGTTGCCATTCCGAGCGACCAACATTCCTGATTTTCAATGTGTTCCATCGGCGCGCGGGTCAGAAACAGCAGATCATACCAGTCAGGGTGTTTCAGACCAAAATCCACATACAATCTGCCGAATTCAACAAGCCGTTTCCATGGGTCCTCTATGCTGGCCGCAGGCAAAAGGTGGTCGCGCTTTGCCGCCGCCGCCTCGTATTGGAGCGCGAAGAAAATCTCGTTTTTGTCCTTGTAATAAAGGTAAATGGTAGCCGGGCTGTACTCGATGCGCTCGGCGATGCTGCGAATATTCAGTCCGTCGTAGCCGTTTTCTTTGAAAATATCGTGCGCGGCACTCAAGATGCGTGTGCGCATTTCTGCCTTTTCCCGCTCTTTTCTGGTTGCTATGCTCATGTGCTTTTTACTAAACGGCGCAAAGTTACTGAACAGTGTTTAGTAAAATCAAGTACGTCTTCGAAAAAAATTCCGGAGGCTGGTATTAGCGCGCACTATCCTATTTTCACGCCACAATCCAGCGCACATGAAATCGCTCCTCGCCTGCCTCTTGCTCTTATCCGCCTGCTCCTCTGACCCACGCCTAAAACCTGGCAAGGAGGAAAAACCAGCCATTTCCCCCAGCACAAAATTTGAACTGCTGCCTCCAGAGCGCACAGGTATTGATTTTATCCCTACCGTTCAAGAGGAATTCCGCTATAACTTCATCGCCGATCCCTACATCTACAACGGCGGTGGCGTGGCCGTTATTGACGTAAACAACGATGGGTTGCAAGACCTTTTTTTCACGGCCCGCCTGCAAGGCTGCCGATTGTATTTGAATAAAGGCGGGCTAAAGTTTGAGGACATCTCCGAAAAATCGGGCGTGTCAAAGTTCAGCGGACTCAAAACGGGCGTGACCGTGGTGGACATCAATTCTGACGGTTGGCAGGATTTGTACGTGTGCCGCACCTGGCTTTCGCCCTTGCCAGACCGACGCAACTTGTTGTTTGTCAATACTCCCTCGTCCGACGGGGTGGTCTTTTCAGAGCAGGCTGAGGCATACGGCCTCGACGATCTTTCCGCTTCACAACACGCCAACTTTTTTGATTACGACCTTGACGGCGACCTCGATTGTTATGTTTTGAACCATCCGGTGGATTTCAAGAACATGAACAACCTTGATTACACCGATGGCCCAGCGCGTAGTCAGGCGCCAAAGGACGAGTTCGAATCAGACCGGCTTTTGAAAAATGAGAGCGGGAAGTTTTTTGATTTTACCGAAAAGGCTGGAATCAAAAACCGCGCATTCGGTCTTTCTACCATTGCCGCTGATTTCAACGACGATGGCTGGCCCGACCTTTTTGTGGGCAACGACTTTGTGATGCCTGATTTCCTGTATATCAATAACGGGAAAGGCACCTTCTCCGACCAGGCAGACAGCTACTTCCGGCATACCTCCAACCACACTATGGGCGCAGATTTTGCCGACCTCAACCGCGACGGACTGGCAGATCTTGTGACGCTTGATATGCTTGCCGCAGAAGGACCACGCCGTCAACGACTCATGTCCACCATGTCACTCGAGCGCGATCGTCAAATGCAGCAACGCGGCTTTGGAAGGCAGGCCATGCGAAATGTACTGCAAGTTGGGGACGGGAATGGAGGCTTTTCCGAAATTGGGGAACTCGCGAAAATAGCAGCCACAGACTGGAGCTGGGCGCCCCTGATGGCCGATTTTGACAACGATGGCTGGCGCGATCTGTTCATCACGAGCGGCGTAAAGCGCGACCTCAACGACCTTGATTTTTTCCTCTACACCGCCGACAGCATCAACCGAACAGGCGGCATCAGCAAGGGGCGTTTTCCTAATTTTGAAGACTATGTTGGCCTAATGCCTTCCGCGCCCTCGCACAACTATCTTTTTCAAAACGTGGGTGCGAGTCAAGATGTGGCACACCTCCAAGGTGTGCCACATCTTACCAACGTTTCTGAGGCCTCGGGTTTTGGAAAGCCGGGCTTTTCCAATGGCGCAGCATACGCCGACCTCGACAATGACGGCGATTTGGATTTAATTACCAATAACCTGGAAAGTCCGCCAAGCATCTACGAGAACAAAGCCACAAGTTTCAACCAACACCATTGGCTGCAAATCAAGTGCAAAGGCACGGCGCAAAACCCTTTCGGCATTGGCGCAAAAGTGAGGGTTTGGGCAGGCGGGAAACAGGTGTTTTCGCAGGAAATGACGAACGTGCGTGGGTTCTATTCGAGCGTGGAGGCAATATTTCAAATTGGTTTGGGAACAGAAAAAACAGTAGACAAGATCGAGGTAGATTGGCAGGAACAACGTTTTCAAATTCTGGAAAATGTGCCTGCTAATCAGCGTATTGTACTTAAAATAGAAGACGCGAAACCGGGGCAATGCCCAAAGGAATCGCTAGTGTACAAGCCATTATTTGAACCTGTTGCGGGCTCACTTGGCTTCGACTTCAAACACACGGAAAATCCTTTCGAAGATTTCGACCGCGAAAAGCTCCTGCCTTACCGCCTCAGTCGCACGGGGCCACGGATTTCTACGGGCGATATTAATGGCGATGGAGCGGAGGATGTTTTCATTGGCGGGGGCAGCTGGACAGGCGGGGGCCGTTTTTGTACAAGAAAGTGTGGCACACCTTCAAGGTGTGCCACACTTTGGACGAATCACCCAACCCGCCCTCGAAGCCGACAAGGATTGCGAAGACACGGCCAGCACATTTTTCGACGCAGACGGCGATGGCGATTTGGATTTGTACGTGGTGAGCGGAGGCAATGAGCAGCCTAACAATTCGCCGCTTTATCAGGATCGGCTGTATTTGAACGATGGGAAAGGAAACCTGTCCCGGGCTGTTCAAGCGATTCCAACAGAAACACAATCAGGCAGTTGCGTCGCAGTTTTTGACTTTGACGGAGACGGTCAGAAAGATTTGTTTGTAGGTGGAAGATCAGTGCCGGGACGTTTTCCTGAACCAGCAGAAAGCATGGTTTTGAAAAACGAAGGGGGAGTTTTCAAAAATGTGACAACAACCGTTGCCCCCGAATTTCAAAAAATCGGAATGGTGACAGACATACAATTCGGCGATTTGGACGGCGATGGGAATCCAGAGATGGTAGTTGTGGGCGATTGGATGGCCGTGGAGATTTTCGAGTTGGAAAGTCAGGCGGTGACTTTAAGTCACCGCCTGACTAATTCCTCCGGCTGGTGGAGATGCGTGGCTATCAGCGATTTAGATGGTGATGGCGATTTGGACCTCGTTGCTGGAAACTGGGGACTGAATTCGCGGCATCATGCTTCGGAGGCCGCACCCTTGCGTTTGTTTGCCTCTGATTTTGACCAAAATGGTAGTCTCGACCCTTTGCTTTGCACACCCTGGGAAGGCGCATATTATCCAGTGGCACAACGCGACCTTTTGGCTTCACAAATCCCTGCTGTAAAAAAGAAATTTCCGCGGCATACGCCCTATTCCAATGCGCCAGCCGTGGAGATTTTTTCAGAAAAAGAACTCCTAGGCGGCATTTGTTTGGAAGCAAAAACATTGGAAACGCATTGGTTTGAGAACGTTTCTACCCCCTCAAAGGGCGGAGGCGGTAGGGAGATAAAATTTATTGCACATAAACTTCCGCTTGAAACCCAAACCGCCCCCGTAAGCCGGATCCTTGCAGCCGACTTTACAGGCGATGGGAAAACCGACTTGCTCCTGGTGGGGAATGACTACGGCGCCGACGCACAAACCTATCGCCAGGACGCCTCCAATGGCTGTCTTTTGAAAGGAGACGGGAAAGGCGGATTCAACTTTGTGCCCAATAAAGTATCGGGATTTTGGGCCTCAGAGGAGGCTCGGGATATGTCGCTTGTGCGACTCAAGTCTGGTAAAAATGTACTGGTTTTAAGCAATAACAATAGCCAAATCAGGGCTTTTTGGGCTATATCGGGGCAGTGAGATTTAATTTCTGCATTGAAATAGCATATCTTGGCACACTTTTCTACCGCAAAAAAAATCTTGTGAAATTTTGACAATTAGCCAAATCTAATCCGTTACGTTTGCCTTTATTCTTTTTAATCCCCTGTCCTTCGGTTCTGCTTCATTTCTTTAATACAACGCTATGAACGGTTCCCCAACCCGACCACAAAACCAATATTTATCCTTTGTGCTATGGCTGCTGTCGCTGTTGCCCTCTTTTGCTTTTGCTCAAGTAGAGACAGTGGTGACTCCGGCGTTTTCGCACGCACTCGTTACGCCCAAATTGCTTCGGGACTCTGCGCACGTTTTTACGTTCGACAGTGTACGGAGCGAGGCGATTTCCATCCAATTCGTTCAGGCTCAAAGCCCGTATCTCACATTTGGTGCGGATGCCAGTACCTGGTGGTTGCATTTCACGGTAAAAAATGAGCTGCCCAACCATAAGACGCTGATACTCTGGCTCAACCGGAAAAATTTTGATGCTTTCTCGCTGCTTCAACAAAAGCCGGATAGCACATTTCAAACCTATGGCGACGTAGGTGCGGCTTTTTACGACGATTCGCGATTCGCACTTTCCAATGGCTATTACATCGCTGTTTTGATGCAGCCGGGTGAAAACAAATTTTGGGCAAAAGCCTCCAATGAGGTAGGCTCCATGTATCTCGGTCTCAGCTTGCACTCACCCGATCATTTTGCATTGAAGAGTCGCCAGAATGTACTGCTGTTCGGCTTGTTTTTGGGCACAATGATGGTCTCCATCTTGTTCGCGTTCCAGCTCTATCTGATGTATCGCGACCCGATGTACCTTTTCTATTTGGGGTATGTAGCCGTGGTACTGTTGCGCGAGGCTTACAATCATTCAGCCGTCATAAACCTGTTCCCGGTAATGCAGCGTCACGGAATTTCCTTCCTGATGGTGGCTGCTTACGGGCTTTTTTATCGCTATTTTATTCGATTGTGGGAGTTGGACAAGTGGCTTGACCGCGTTACAAAATGGTATTTGGGCGCGATGTTCGTGCTCACAGGCGTGTTTGGCATCCTGGTCAAATACGAACATGGCCCCCTGATGCAGGTAATTTTTACGGCGGCTATGTTATCCATCCTGGTCATCACCATCATTTCGGTCGTGGTAATTGTCCGAAACTTCCGAACCAGCATTCGTGCACGGATCGTGGTATTTGCCTTTTTGCCGCTTGCCTTTGCCTTCATTCTCAATCTGTTGCGCAATATCAACGTCATTCCAAACTATCCCTTTATTCAATATGCCGTCATGTGGGGGTTCATATTGGAGGCAGGAATTTTTGCCATAGCGTTCATCCGTTGGCATGGGTTTGTGGATAGCGACCGAAACGTCTTGCAACTCAAACTCTCCGTGGAACAACAGGAAAAACTTTTGGCGGTACAGGCCGCGGAACAAAGAGTTAAGGACCGAATCGCCCGCGATTTGCACGACGATATTGCTGCTTCCATGTCGGGCATCCGTATCCTGAGCAAAGTGGCGCACCAGCAATTTGCAGACAAGGTACCTGATGCCGCGCCCCTGCTCGAACAGATCAGCAAGAGCGCACAAAGCACGCTAGAAAGCATCAGCGACCTCATTTGGGCCGTAAAGCCTCACCCGGACTATTTGAACGACATTGCTGACCGGATGCGCGAGTACGCGCAAAAATTCCTGGACGCTAAGGATATTGATTATCAACTCAATATCCCACGCAACCTCCCGGTGATGGAGCTGGACATCGAGGCCCGGCGCAACACCTACCTCATTTTCAAAGAGGCCATCAACAATGCCTTGAAGCACAGCGAGTGTACACGGATGGACATCAGCCTCTTGGCCGATTCAGAAAAGATGACACTTTTGGTGGCCGACAATGGTATCGGGTTTGACCTCGGGGAAAAGGGAAGCACAGGGGTTGGACTTAGCAGTATGAATAAACGCGCCAAGGAAATTGGTGGCGAACTAAAGATCTCTTCCGAGCCAGGTAAAGGAACAAAGGTGGCGTTTGCGCTGCCAGTAAAAAAGGGAAATTGAAACAGCAAAACCGCAAACCATGCCTATAGGTATGTTTTCCATAACTGATACGAGTCACCCCAAAAAATTCGGGATGACGCACATTTTTAAGCCGGTGTATCGTCCTTTTTCTCCTCGCTACCTGAAACGTAATCCTTTGCTTTTTGCCAGAAATCTTTGCTTTCCTCGGCCAGTTCGCTGGCGCCTTCTTGCACGTCTCCTACGATTTCTTTGGCTTTATCGCTGAGGTAGCCCAGTGCGCCATCTGCGTGTGCCGCTATCTTTTCTTTTGCCGCTTGGGCTTCGGCGGCCTTCTTTGCTGCCTCAACTTTTGCTTCGGCAGCCATGGCTTCGGCTTTTTCGCTCAGCTCATTGAATTTTTCAGTGGCGGCAACTCTCAACTCGCCCAGTTTTTCTGCAGCGACAGCAGCGGCTTGTTCGGCGGCAGTTGCAGCAGAGTCAAGCGTTTCTTTGGCTGTATCGGATGCTTTTTTCCAAAAATCTTCTTCCATGGTTATGAAGTGATAGAGTGATGAAGTGATACCCTCCTTCGCCAAGGCTACGGCGGGTAAAAGTGATAGGTTGATGAAGTGATCAGGATTTCTCCTCCCATACTTGGGCCAGATGCACCATTGTCTCTGCCGCTTTTTCCATGTCTTGTACCGAAACCCATTCTTGTTTGGAGTGGAATGCATGCTCCCCGGCAAAGAGATTGGGACAGGGCAGACCCATGAACGAGAGCCTCGACCCATCGGTGCCCCCGCGAATGCTGCTTTGGATCGGATTGGGAAAACCTGCGCGCTTGAGGGCTTCCAACGCATTGGCCACCACTTGTGGATGACGGCGCAACACCTTGCCCATATTGCGGTATTGCTCACTGATTTTGACCTCGGCACGGCTGTTGGGGAATGATTTTATTACCCCGTCAACGATGCGTTGCAAGGTTTTGCCGTGGCGTTTCAGACCCGCCTCCGTAAAGTCGCGCAGGATGAGTTTGATCGTCGCCTTTTCAATATTTCCTTCAAAATGAACCGGGTGGATAAAGCCTTGCATGCCTTCTGTGTGCTCCGGGCTGAGTTTGTCTGGGAATTTCGCCACGATGCGGGCGGCGATTTTCAGCGCATTTTCCATTTTGCCTTTGGCAAACCCTGGGTGTGCTGAAATGCCGTGAATGGTAACCACAGCTCCATCGGCGCTAAAAGTCTCATTCTCAATGCTCCCGGCGGTTTCGCCATCAATGGTGTAACCGAATTTTGCCCCGAGTTTTTTCATGTCCACCTTGTCCACCCCGCGTCCGATTTCCTCGTCAGGTGTAAAGAGGATTCGGATTTTGCCGTGTTTCAATTGCTTGTTGTTCAACAAGATGTGTGTGGCGCTCATAATAGCCGCCAAACCCGCTTTGTTGTCGGCGCCCAGCAGAGTGGTTCCGCTGGCCGTAATGATGTCGTAGCCCATTTGATGTTTCAAATCCGGGTGCTCACTCATGCGGATTACCACGGATTTATCATCGGGTAGTACCAGATCCTGGCCCTTGTAATTGGTGTGGACGATGGGCTTCACGCCTTCGCCAGAGCAATCGGGGGAAGTGTCCATGTGCGAGCAAAAACAGATGACCGGCACCTTTTTGTCGGTATTGGCCGGAATAGTGGCATAGACATACCCGAATTCGTCGAGATGCGCGTCGTTCAGGCCCATTGCCAGCAGTTCTTTCACGAGTACATGGCCCAGATTTTTTTGCTTTTCGGTGCTGGGCTGGCTGGGGCTGTCCGGATCGCTTTGGGTGTCAATCGTGACGTAATGGAGGAAACGTTCTTTAGCGGTGTGCTTCATTTATTACTTTAGTTACAAGTTTCAAGTGCAAAGTTACAAGTTGAAAGTGTCAAGTTAAAAGTTGCAAGGAATTGGATGCGTTTGCAACTTTTAACTTGACACTTTCAACTTTCAACTTGTAACTCTGAACTTGTAACTCCTCTAATTCCCTATCGCTGTATTGTTTGCATCTCCCACTTTGATGCCTTTAAAGTCTGCACCGGTGTAGTTGGTTTGCAGGTTGTTGACAGAGATATTGTCGGGAGGAAGGCCACCCTGGAACGGGTTAGTAGGGTTATTAAAAATAGTATAAGCCGGAAGGAAACGCCAGGAAGTGTTGTTTGAGAACGCGGGGCTTATTCCAAGGATTACCTTTCGAGATTCCACCATATCAATGACACTAATGGAGTTACTTTGGTTGACATCGGCAGCCACAATTTTCCAGGGGGAATCAAGGGGCTCTATGTTGAGTATGTGCTTGGAAATCAATACCAAATCGTAGGTAGTGACGCCGTTTAGGTCATTCAAATCGTGCGTCGGTTTGATGTTGTAGTTACCGCCCGCCGGGATATTTATAAATTGAAAATTCCCCAAGGAATCGGTGTACACCGACCCCGAAGTGCCTCCACCAATGTTCACTTTTATGCCTTCCATGGGCATGTCCCAATGGGTTTTTATGTTGCCGCTGATAGCAAAGCCTTGCACCGCTGGGCGGGCATAACCGTTCTGTGTGATTGCCCCAGTATTGGTCGGGTCGAGCCATTCCTTTAGCCGGGTTTCAGGGGTCGTGCCTTGATCCCAGGAAAGATTGAATCGGCCAAAATAGGCTCCTGTAACTTTGCAAGGTTGATTCAAAACTGTGCTGCCCCCGTGGAGCTGACCCACGATGCGTTTGTTAGCATCCAGAAGCGGGCTGCCAGAAGAGCCGGACTCAAAAGTGCCAATGTCTGTTATGCTTTTCCAATGCGAATTGGGTGGGCTGATTCCGAAAATTCCGGACCAGTTAAGCGCGCTGGGATGTATAATGACATTGTTGGTGTCCACAGATATTTTTTTGATATCGCCCCAAGGATGGTGAATATAGGTGGTATTGGGCGGGACCATCGTGAGGTTGTTGTCGCGGTTCCAGCCGTTGAAATATATGTCAAAATTGAGCGGAATCGGGTTGAGTTTCAAAAGCATAAAGTCCGTTTCCGTGCGATTTGCAATGCGTTCGCTGCCCAAAACGGAACGAGGCACAGGTTCGATGGCGGGATTCGAGCAATCGGCAGATTCATAAGCTGGCCAAAAGCTGGCAGTGATGCGCGGTGAGGAAATACGGCTCGAAAGTGTTCGAAGTGTTGGCAATGAGTGTGCCGCTGCACCAGCCTTCCCCATTGGAAAAAACCATCAGAATGCGCGCGATGCCTTTTTTCTGTGCTTGCCAGTTTGTTCCAGTCGGGCAATTAATATTGACGTTGCAGGGCAATGATTCGCCAAAATCCTCCGCACCGTTCATCGCATGTGCGTCGTAGGACACGTCTACACGCTTCGTGCTGACTTGGCTCTGGCCTTGTACAGCGGAGGGCTCGTAGAGTTCCAAATAAGCCGTTTCACCTTTCAGCACACCGATTAAAAATTTGCCGGAAGGCAGGCAACTCTGTGTCGTATATGCTCCCAGCACCTGCTCATTGGCTCCGTATGCGTAAAACTTCGCTCCGGGAGGAAGTTTGAAGGTTTCAAAAATCAAGCTCAGCCCCAGCGCTCCGGGCGAACGAAGTGCACAAAGCCACACGCGGTCGCCATTCGGCAGCGTGTGCCAGCTTCCCGCATTTTCCAGCGAAACATCTGTAGAAACAGGCGCAGCAAAGCGGTTTTGACCAGGAGTGCGACTGTCTTCTGAGAGCGCTGATGCAATATCCAGTGTAGGGAGCATGCGTAGTGCGGGCATCTTTCCAGCCAGAAATGATTGAAATTCAGGCTGGAAGCTGGGTGGAAGACCCCCTTCGCTGATTTGCGCATGGGCGGTAACAGCCGCAAAAAAGGCAAGAATTGTAAGTCGGTTTCGCATGAGCAACGGGATGATTTGTTGTGAAACAATGGTTGGGGGGATTATCCGCTAAAAACAGGCCAAAAGTAACTGTAGGGCGAAATTTATTTCGCCTTTCATCAAAAAGAAAAAAGCCGTAGCACGGATATGTCGTGCTACGGCTCTTGTGGATGCGAAATAAATTTCGCTCTACTAAAACGTGGAGACGAAATAAATTTCGCTCTACTAAAACGGATGCGAAATAAATTTCGCCCTACTAAAACGTGGAGACGAAATAAATTTCGCCCTACTGGAATGGATTCTGAATATCCGGGTTTTTTACAAAAACGGTATCAGTGAGCGTGTGCAGGAATTTGACAATGGCCTTTTTATGTGCTTCAGAAAGCGTGTTATTCGGTGCATTAAGCCCCATAAGCGGAAGATTTGGGTCTTCATTGGCTACGCCAAAGCCTTTTTTCGAATAGTTTTCGACCACCTCTTCCAGGGTCTGGAAACGGCCGTCGTGCATATAAGGCGCCGAAAGTGCGATGTTCCGCAAGGTGGGCGTGCGGAATTTTCCCTTGTCGGAATGATTACCAGTGACTTCAAACCTGCCCAAATCTGTGAATTCGTCCAGCGAACCTACAGAGTCCAGTCCGTTGTTGAAATAATTGTTGCCCGTAAGGGTAATGCCTCCGTGGCAGTGAAAACATTGGGCATCGGGCAAATTCAATCCGTACTGCCAGGCTTCTTCAAAATACATCAGAAAGCCATCCAATTCCTCATCATCGAAAATATCAATATTGCCCTGTTTAAACTCGTCGAACTTGGAAGTTCCGCTGCTGATCAGGATGCGCTCAAACTGTGCCATGGCTTTGGCAGCCAATTCTTTGGTGATTTGGTCGCGATCATTGATCCCAAATGCTTTTCTGAAAAGTGTGGGATAAGTGGGGTGATCTTTCAGTTTTTCAACCACCTGTGGCCAGGTATTGTGCAACTCAATGGGGTCTTCGACGGGGCGCAAGGCCTGGTCTTCGAGAGAGGAGGAACGACCGTCCCAGAAAAGTCCGTTGGTGGCATAAGCGATGTTCAGGAGCGCCATCGAACTGCGCCGACCCGCAATGCCGTCAATGCCGATTGACACGGCTTCGTTGTCCGTAAAATTGCCTTGCGGCAAATGGCAGGAGGAGCATGACATGGTGCTGTCTGCCGAAAGAATCGGGTCATAAAAAAGCCTCCGGCCAAGTTGCACCGCATCCGCAGTCATAGGGTTGTCAGCAGGCACCGGAACATTGGGAAAAAAGGAGGGCTTTACGATGGTATATGGCTGCGGGTTGTAAGGGATGCTTTCCAGATCACCTGGCTCTGGATCCTTGTTGGGCATGTCTTTGCAAGCCAAAATGCCGGTCGCGAGCGCTAAGCCGATGAAGATTTTGCTAAACAAGTTTTTCATTTTCTTCAAATTTAAGCGAAACAGGAGTCACCCCGAATTTTATAACATTAATGATCCGTTCCGTTGCAACATCAAACTTGGCATAATTTGAACCACAAAAGGCACAAAAGAACACAAAAGTAGCACGAGAAGGTCTTTTGTGTCCTTTTGTGCCTTTTGTGGTTCAAATTACGCTACATGGGGAAAAAGTAGTGCTTTTTTGATGTTTTTACTTGTGCGATTTTATATTGTTACAATATTCGGGGTGAAGCATGTTTGTTAAGTTACTGTACCACTGTGGTTGCCTTCTCAAAATTGTGCATTAGCACCTGCGCCACAATTATGTCGTTAGGATTATTGGAGGTGTAGAAATTCGTCACAATATCATAGTAAGAACCATCGTCCATGGTGAATATCTTTTCCAAATCGAAGTTCACCGCAATCCCAGGTTCACCCGCATGAACGTGAATAGGCGTGGCGAACGCATACACTTTGTACACCGCATCAGAGCCACAGTGGTAGAGCAGGGAAATGTCCAGCGACCCATTATTTTCGGAGTCGGCTTTGCCTTCAATTTTCGTGAAAATGTAGCTGTTCCAGCCTGACCAATACTCTATTTCTTTTGCCAGGGGGTGGTTGTTGTCAAAGTCCGCTGGGTCTTTTGCATTGAGCGAAGGCTTTACCCCGTACCCGATCCGCAACCCAGTATATTCGCCCTCAGGTACGTTTTTATAAGTAATAGCTGGCGTTGCGGAAAGATCGGTGGACGCATTTTCTGGCGTAAAATCAACGTACTCAATTTCGGCAAGGCGATGGCTGGAACCATCGGCTTTAATGAGTTCAATATCCGAAAGGTAGGTGCTGAACCGCGTGAATTGCAAGGGAATTCCCGCGAGTCCGTAGGGGTAATTTTTGTATTTCGTCAATTGCTCCCCAGCAAAATTCGATTTGAAGGTGACGGTAAAATCAGCCGTTGGCCCTTCGTCATGTTCGTGGCAAGCGGGCAAAAAAGCAAGCGCCAAAAGCGCGAAGAAAAATGTGAGTTTTTTCATGGTAGTAATTTTTGTTGGACGTTCTTTACTGTGAAACGCTGAAAGTACTGCCCAAGTTGGAAGCGATCTTCGTTTTCCATACAGGAATGTCGTCTATTGACCAATTTATCCCTTCGAACATCTTTTTGTAATCCACCTTCAGCACCAATGGGAAATTATAACCCGTTGGATGCACAAACAATCCCGTCGCACCGATGCGTGGTTGGCCCAAATCTGATTGCAGGAATCGGAGTGTATCGGGCTTTGTGTCGCCCATCGAATCGCGCACCACCACGGCCTGGAGGAAAACAAACCCATTGGTTTGTCCGCGCCAAAGACTGTCGGGCTGAGCAGAGAGTGGGTGGTTGGCGGGGGCTTTTGTGGGAATAACCTTTTGCGCTTCATCCGACAAGCCGAGGCGAAAATTTAGCTCCTCAAAATTGCCATCCTGCCTGAAAGTTCCCACCACGTATTCAACAGGCGTGCGGCGAACAAGTTGAAAATCATTGGTGAATCGTTGACTGCTGGTGTCGCCTCCCAGGAAAGTATTGAGTGTAAGGGTATCGCTTACAGTGAAGCGTTCACCGTTCTGAAACAATTGAAAATCAGAAAGATAGAAGGCGACACTTTTGATTCGGAAAATTTGGCCTGCGGAATTGAGGTAAAGCGAGTCGTTGCGAAAAAGCAGGGTGTCGTACACCTGATCCACGGTCAAAACCAGTTTTGGGTACTCACAGCAGCAGTCCATGTCAGCCCCGGCGTCGAAATTGGTGGCCGCAATGTCCAGACAGCCTTCCTTTGGCTCGAAACAGGCCGTGAGGCACAGAGCAAGTAGCAAGTAGCAAGTAGCAAGTAGCAAGCGGTTCATGCGCTTTTATGTTGTGTTAATTGGGGCATTGGGGTATTGGAAATTGGACATTCTTTATTGGACATTCCCTCTTTCAGCTTCCCAATTCTTTCATCACCTGTTTAATGTATTGCTTCACCTGTGAGGAAAACTCTTTTTCGATGATCCATCCAGCGTAATGGCGTTCGCGGGCGAGCACGGTCTTCACGGGTTCTCCCACGTATTTCCCAAAATTGAAGACAACCGTGCCATCAGGTTGAACGCGTAGCTTCTGGGTTGCGTCCACAAAATGGAGGTCGTTGGTAAATTCGTGTAGCGCCTGCATATCGTTTTTAATGGGCGCTGGAACAATGTTGCCATCTTCGTCGAGCAGGTCTTTGCCTTCGTAAGCACGGATTTGGCCTTTAAAAACGGCTAAAGTAGCGCGTACATCGGCCAGGGCGTCGTGTACGTCTACAAGTTCTTTTTGTCAATAAAGTCGGTAAGCGGCCTTCAGCGTGCGCGGTTCCATCTTGTAAAAGATACGCTGAGCATCAATCAAACGCCGCTTCGAGATGTCAAATTCCAACCCTACGCGGGAAAACTCCTCCATGAGCATAGGAACGTCAAATCGGTTGGAGTTGTAGCCGCCGAGGTCGGCATTGCCGATAAAATCCCATATCTTTTGGGCCACTTGTGCGAAGGTCGGTTTGTTGGCGAGGTCTTTGGGTGTAATGCCGTGAATCGCCATGGACTCCTCAGAAATCGGGATGCCGGGGTTGATGAGCATCGAAAGTTCTTCATCAGGCTGGCCGTTTTTTCTGAGTTTTACCAGCGCGATCTGGATGATACGGTCACGGATGACATTCAGTCCGGTGGTCTCCACATCAAAGAAAACGAGGTCGCGGTCGAGGTTAATTTTAAAATCTTCCATATTAGGGTGGCGAAGGTACGGAGTGCTTGTTAAGTTATTTCAAGACACCTTGCATACTCCCATCTAATACCCCACTTTTGCACACTTAATCGCCCCGTCACTCATTCACTCATTCACCGACTCGCCCATTGACTCCACTGCCCTATATTCACCGCGACGCCTCCTGGCTTTCTTTCAATTACCGTGTGCTCCAAGAAGCCAAAGACCCTGCGGTGCCGCTTTTGGAACGCCTTAAGTTTTTGGCGATTTATTCCTCCAACCTCGATGAGTTTTTCCGCATCCGGGTGGCGGGCATTCGCAAATTGAAAAGAGTGGGCAAAAAAACCCGCGCCCAATTGCATTTCGATCCAAGGGAATTGCTCAAAGAAATCCACCAGATCGTCAATCGGCAGCAGGAGGAGTTTTCTGAAATCTTTGAAAAACAGATCGTTCCCGAACTTCGGAAGCACCACGTGCACATCCTTCGGCGACTCGACCTGAATTCAGAGCAGCGGCAGTTTGTTGAAGATTATTTTCAGGGCAACCTACTCCCATTCGTTATGCCCGTGCTGCTCGTCAAACGGCGCATCAACCCCTTTTTGGCCAATGCCCACTTATACCTGGCGGTCCATTTGCGCCAAAAAAAGAAACCACTTTCCGACAGTGAATACGCACTGGTAAAAATCCCCTCCGACCAGGTGTCGCGCTTTGTGTCGCTCCCAACCCATGGCGACCGACACGATGTGATTTTGCTCGACGACATCGTGCGCCATTCTGTGTCGCGCCTTTTTCCGGGGTACGACATTCAGGACACCTACTCCATTAAACTCAGCCGCGATGCTGAAGCTGATATTGACGACGAGTTTAGTGGCGACCTCGTGCAAAAGATCAAATCGAGCCTTCAAAAACGCCAGGTAGGCCCGGCCAGCCGTTTCGTGTACGACCGCGACATGCCCCAACACCTGCTTTCCTATTTGCAGGACACCTTTGACCTTCGCAAAAACGATATGCTCCCGGAAGGACGCTATCACAACAACTTCGATTTTTTCCGATTCCCGGACTTCGGGCTTAAACACCTGAAAAACAAGAAATTGCCCGCCCTGCCGCACCCGGTTTTGACGGATGCGCCAGATATATTCAAAGCCATTGGCGAGGCGGATCAGCTGATTCATGTTCCTTACCAATCCTTTGAACCGGTCATTCAATTTTTTGAAAAGGCGGCGCTCGATCCGGCAGTTACCCACATCAAAGTCATTCAATACCGTGTGGCCAAGAGCAGCCGTATTCTCGAAGCCCTCATGGAAGCGGTGCATCGTGGCAAACAGGTGTCGGCCTTTGTAGAGATCAAAGCCCGCTTTGACGAGGCCACCAATCTTGAATGGGGAGAGCGGCTGGAAAAGGCAGGCGTGCGGGTTCACTACTCCCTTCCCGGTGTGAAGGTTCACTCCAAACTCGCTCTGGTGCGACGCATTGAGGATGGGCAAGCACATCTGTATGCTTATCTCGGCACGGGCAATTTCCACGAGGAAACGGCCAAAGTCTATTCTGACTTTGGCATTTTCACCGCCGATCCGCGCTTAACAAATGAGGTAAGCAATGTGCTGGCACATCTGGAGAACATGCCACCACCTCACCCTTTTCAGCATTTATTGGTTGGGCAATTCAACCTGCGTGAAAAGCTTTATAAATTGATTGAAAACGAGGTGGAGGCCGCGAAAAAAGGTCAAAAGGCTGAAATGATCCTGAAAATCAATAGCCTGGAAGACAAGGATATCATTGCTAAACTCTACGAAGCTTCCAAAGCAGGGGTAAAAATCCGGCTCATCGTGCGTGGCATCTGCTGTCTCGTGCCCGGCGTCAAAGGGCTGAGCGAGAATATTGACATTATCAGCATCGTAGATCGCTACCTGGAGCACGCCCGGGTGTTTGTGTTCCACAACGGCGGCGACGAGCTCATCTTCCTGAGCAGCGCCGACTGGATGGAGCGCAACCTCTCTTTCCGTATTGAAACCATTTTCCCGGTGTATGACCCGGTGCTTCGCCGCGATCTTCGCGCTCTGCTTGATATCCAACTGAACGACAACGTAAAGGCCCGCATTATTGACGCAAAAAACCTCAACGAATACCGCCGCAACAGCAGCGATATCCCGGTGCGCACCCAGCTGGAAACTTATTTTTATTTGAAAAGAAAATTAGAGGAAGGGAAAGAGGAGGAGGAAAGTGGCAGTGGGCAGTAGCAGTTTTACCCGCCGTAACTTTAGTGAAGGAGGGAGCAGTTTTACCCGCCGTAGTTTTAAGGAAGGAGGGAACGGTAGCAGGATTTAAAAGGTTTAGAAAAATTTTTTCAAAAAACATTTGCCTATCCGGATTAGTCGGGCTTATCTTTGCCGCCGCAAAACGCAAGACAACGGTCTTGAACAGTAAACACAACTGCGGAAATAGCTCAGCTGGTAGAGCGCGACCTTGCCAAGGTCGAGGTCGCGAGTTCGAATCTCGTTTTCCGCTCAAAGCCTTTCCGATGTTTCGGGAAGGCTTTTTTGTTTCCATCTTTCAGAAAATTATTCTTTTCGGAAAGTTTGATGCAATTTTGTTGTTCAAATGCCCGGGTGGTGAAATGGTAGACACGAGGGACTTAGTTCTTTGATTTTTTGGCCAAAATTGTTTGTCATGGCAAAATACAGTTTCGATTCAGACTTTGAGGTCCGATTTATTGAAGTTTGTAATGCTTCAATAAGCATGAATCAAGCAGCGATTGCACTTGGGATGAATTATAAAACCTTGTGCAGTCATGCTAAGCGGCTTGGCTGCTTTAAACCTAACCAAGCGGGAAAAGGCATTTCCAAAATCATTAAAGGGAAAGCGGTGCCACTTCTAGAAATTTTTCTGGGCAATTTGCATATCAGTCTCATAAACTGAAAAAGCGATTGCTTAAAGAAAATGTAAAAATGCACCGCTGCGAAAATTGTGATTTAACCGAATGGCTTGCATCCCCAATACCGTTGGAACTGCATCACAAAGACGGAAACAGGTACAATAATGCGATTGAAAACTTGCTTTTGTTGTGCCCAAACTGTCACGCTTTGACAGACAATTATCGCGCTAAAAATATCAAGAAAATTTTGAGTGCTCAAGCAGAAATGCTTGAAGTAGAGCCGCTTAAATTCGGGGAAACCTTTTAAAATGGCAATCCCGAGCCAAGTCCCCCGAGCACTCGGGGGAAAGGTGTAGAGACTTGACAGGCGGTGCCTAAGTTCGCCGAAAGCGAATATGGCAAAGAGAAAGTCCAGACCACAAATCCAGCCAAATCGTTTGGAGGGAGCGGCGAAAGTCGTAGTTGGTAAGAAAATCCCTTGACCTTTATCGGTCGTGCAGGTTCGAGTCCCGTCCCGGGCACACAAAAAGCCCCCAGATGTAATGTCTGGGGGCTTTTGTTTTAGGGTGTAACCTTGTCTGGTCTGCCTAAGAAATTTTGATTGACGATTGATGAGTACATGATTGTTGATTTTTGAGGGTAGGTAGGAAGGAGGATGGCTGATTTTCCAAACATCAGGAATTCTGCAATTATCCCATCAACCCTTACCTCAAAAATCAACAATCATGTACTCATCAATCGTCAATCAAAAAGAATCATTCACCAATCTAACCCTACATTCGGACCACTCTGCCCAGTCCGTGAAAACCTTCTGTCAATATCTCCACAGCATACACGCCAGCATTCAGGTGCCCAATCTCCAAGGATAAAGTATTCATTCCTGCATGGACTTGAAGGGTATGCACCAGTCGCCCACTCGCATCCCAGACCCGGATAGAGCCAGAAGTTTGTAAAGGCTCGTGCAGGCGCAAAAGCACCGAACCAGCAGTAGGATTGGGCAAGATCTCAAACGTTTGAATGTCTGGCGATTGCGTACCGACCAGGCAGTCAAAATTCGGGTTGTGCGTAATTTGAGCGCCGAAGGAATTGGTGCAGCCCGTTTCCAAATCTGTCACTACAAGGCTGTACGTGCCGCTTTCCAGAGAGCAATACCAAATACCTGTTTCACCAGGAATCGGAACGCCTGCATTGTACCATTGCAGCGAATATTGGGCAGGCAAATTCGCCGGATTGGCAAGCCGCAGCGAGTTGTTGTAATTGAACCAGGTTGGCTCTGCAGGAAGCGGGTGAATGGTCACCTCTGCTGAATCCGAAGTAGCCACACAGCCATCTTGCGAGATGTATTGCACCTGATAGGCCCCATTTTCTGTAGGCATGTAAATAAAGTCCGTCGCGCCTTGAATCAAATTGCCGTTCAATATCCATTGATTCCCAAAACCATACGAGGAAGAAAGCACCAGATCGGTCGCGCCCTGACAAACCGTCAGGCCATTGGGCGCGTTCACGGTAGGTGCGATGGGTTGTGGGTACACAATTACCGTATCGCGCGAATAGATGGTATCAACCGGGTGCAGGATATTCATTTCCACGGTTAAGCCGCCCGCTACCAGCGTCCCGTCACTCAAAATGTTGAACGAAAGGTTGCCACAACCGTCGTCGGTGCCTTTGATGCCGCCATCATCGTCCCAAACGATCAAGGTGTAATTGCCTGGTCCGAGTAAGACGTTGATGGGGAAAGTATAGGGTATAGATGTGTTGTTAATGGCAGGCGAAGAGTTGTAAAGAATGCTATCATTCGGGGTGCGGATTTCAATGAAAAGGTCTGGATTGCCATAAAGTGGCGGGTCCGTGCAGGCAACATCTGTGAGTTTAATGCTTTCCAGGATATAACCTGCAGTGTCTACAATTGCTTGATAGCCAATTTCATATACCCCGGGCGGGTAAATGTGTGGGGCAGGATTTTCTTCTGCCGAAAGGGGCGAGCCATCGCCAAAATCCCATAAATAGCTGAAACCCGCGTCGCCATTGGAAGGCACATTGTTGGTTAATGTCACTGTCGTGCTGCCGCATCCTATTGGGTTGGTGATCGAGAACCCGTCGGTGGTGCTGACCTTGGGCGCTATGTAGAGCGACATTGGGAATGTTGACTCCTGCGTAAGGATGAACACTGTGGCTTTTAACGTCACCGTCAGTTCGAATGAATCCGTTTCCAGCGGGGTGCCGCAGATTTTTATGCAGCCATCCGTCTGTGTGGCCGGATCGAACACCGATTGGTTGAGTTGCCAGTAAAGCCCGGGTGGCAGCCCATCTATCGCAAGGATTTCAAATTTTGTAATCGTAAGTCCTGGCGGTGTGGTACTGTCAATGGCATTTACAGGCGTGGTGGTTTTGGGCAATCGAAACGAAACATCCTCATTGTAAGGTGTTCCTTTCACCCCATCGGGCAGGTCGGGCAGATAGATCGTATCTGCCGGGAAACTTGCGGGCACATTGACAACACAGCCTGGGCAACCCGTTTGAGCGTGAAAAATGGTGGAGAAGAAAAGTGCTGAGAAACAAATGGTTAGTAGAAGCTGACGCATGGTTACAACCGGTTAAAATGTGAAAAAATGTTGCACAACTGAAGACGCATTTAGTAGCAAGTTTCCAAGTGACAAGTTGCAAGTTTTGCAACGCAGCACAGCTTACTACATGAATGGATTAAAGGCAAACATCCTTTCGATGAGACCGATTGAGAGCAGGGATTAAAAAGTATCAAGTTTCAAGTGACAAGTATCACGTTACAAGCATGTCAGGCAATTTATAACTTGTAACTTGATACTTCCAACTTGAAACTTGATACTACTTATCTCGCAATAACCATCCGGCGAACTGCTTTGCCGTCGCGGTTGCCGAGTGTGTAGAAATAGGCGCCGTTGGCAAGATTTCCGGCTTCGAATGTGAATTCGTTGCGGCCTACTTCGAGGCGAACTTGATCTGTATAGACACGCTGGCCGAGCAGATCGAACACCTCAAACTGAAAATCACCCGGAACGAGCGATTCTGCCGTGATAATTGTTTGATCGCCAAAGGGATTCGGTGCGTTATTCAGCAAGGTGAATTGATTGCCACGGTCATAGTTCCCGACGAGGCAATTACTGGGTTTGAGCCTGAGGTAATAGTGTGAGCCAGGCGCCACCTGTCCTGGGAATGTTATTTGAATGGGACCAAGCGCAGTAAAGACTGTGGCGGTGATGCCAAGGTCGAATCTATGCGGCGCTATATTGGCATTCGTGGGAGTGCCGTACAAAATAATGCATCCAAGGGAAGCCGCGGTGAAACTGCAATTAGGTGGGTCGCAAGCATACGTGAGGCCGATGGGCAAATTGCTAATGGCGCCAGTGGTGGCGACGTTCACGTGTGTAACAGCAATATTCAGATAAGAAGTTGGCACATTGATCGTCACGGATTGGTTGTAAGCGAGGTCAATACAAGCGTCGTTCAGGTTGTAGCTAGTGTCAGCTTCCGTGTAGGGCAATGGCCAGAGCAGCGAGTCGGTGCCGTTAATAACCGAGTCGCGCATACACATAGGTGGCTGTGCAGAAATGGAAACAGCGCAAAACAGCGCGCACAGTAAGATCAGCGTTTTTTTCATAGTCAGGTTTGTGATTCAGAAACGTTTGTGAAAATCAATTTTGGGCAAAAAGGAAGCGTGAAGTTCAGGCGTTTTGGGCATTTGGTGGGAATAATTTGTTGGGTTTGTCAAAAATAGGCCTTTGCTTTAACGCCAAATGTACCTTTGCCTTTATAAAACCACCTTACATGAAGCAATTTAGTACCCTTTGCCTACTCCTTGTTTTTGTTCCCAAACTATTTTCCCAGACCCCTATTACGCTTTCCGACTCCGCCAGCATCAGCCTGATGACGGTAGTGCCGGGCGAGTTCGTGTACAGTACCTTCGGTCACAGCGCCATCCGGGTGAAGGACCCTGTGACCCGCTTCGATCGCTGCTACAACTACGGCACGTTCGAGTTCGAGCAGCCCAACTTTCTGCTCAAATTCTGTCGGGGTAAACTCCTCTATAACCTTGATGTGGAGAGCTATCGCAGTTTTGAATACGGCAATTTGCAAGATCGCCGCCCCATGCAGGAGCAGGTATTCAACATGGATCAGGCACAAAAACAACGCCTTTTTGACCTGTTGCAAGAAAATTACAAGGAAGAGAACCGCTACTACAAATACGATTTTTTCTACGACAATTGTGCCACCCGCATCCGCGACATCGTGCAGGAAACCTACTTTCACCAACTCCAGCTCGACTCTTCCATGATGCCCGCCGACGTGACCATGCGCCAGCTGCTTCAACCCTACCTCGACGAAAAACCCTGGCTGGATTATGGCATTGACCTTGTGCTCGGCCTTCCTGCCGACCGTCTGGCAAGTCTAGCAAATTATATGTTCCTGCCTGATTACATGCACCATGTTTTTTCCAGGGCAAAGACAGGAGATGGCAAATTGCTGGTAAAAAGCGAACGCAACATCCCCGAAACCCCGATGAAAAAGGAGCCGTTCAAGCCCAGCCCGCTCGACCGGCCGTTTTTGGTTATGTGCTTCGTTGCGCTCATCGGACTGCTCAGCATGGCCAACCCGCGTACCGAAAGGGTATTTGACTCGCTGTTTTGGTTTGTGCTGGGTTTGGCGGGACTCGTGATCGCACTGTTATGGTTTGCCACAGATCACTCTGCCACCAAGAACAACCTGAACATCCTCTGGGCCTGGCCCACGCACCTATTCTTTTTTTGGCGCACGCGACGCACGGGCAGCACCGAAAATTATTTTACCGTAGCCGCATTGACCGCCGCACTATTGCTCATTTTTTGGAAATGGATGCCGCAGGAAATGCCTATGCCAGCGCTGCCACTTGTCGCGCTTATTGTTGTAAAGGGGCTTTGGCGGAGGTATTGGAAAAAGGATGCGGCTTAAAATGTCCAACGATCAACAAGGTTGACTTATGCGAAACAGGTGCTATACTACCGAGCATTGGCTGCGCATAACCAAACCAAAACCCCGAAGGGGTTGTATATCTATAGCACCAGGCAGAACAGAAATAATAATCCCGAAGGACTGGTTTACATTATGTAATCTGGAAACCCCCCCGGGTGAACAATTCGTAAACCTCCTTGTTAGTCAAGACGGGTATTTTAATTTTACCAGACACCGGCGTGCAAAATTAAAGCGTGGCCCACCCCTAGGTGATGGTTTTAACACACCCCGCCCTTGCGTTGAGTCCGCCCTCAAAGTCTCAACCCTGGACCCTTGATCACTAAACACAAAGCGGGTCTGGTTCAGAGCTCAATCCCCCCCCCCCCCCCCTTTCCCCCCCCCCCCCCCCCCCCCCCCCCCCCCCCCCCCCTTCCCCCCCCCCCCCCCCCCCCCTCCTCCCCCCCCCTCCCCCCCCCCCCCCCTGGCATTAACACTCTTCAGTTTTAAATTAAACACCCGCACATATTGACATACAATCCCTTCGGGATTTTGAACCTCTCGTGGCGATTGTGCTATAAACTTATAATCCCTTCGGGATTGGAGCAATAAAAGATTAATAAGCGTATCCGAGGCTCGCCGGTAACGCACCTGTTTCAACCCCTGCTTCGCCTGAATCTGATTGATTTTAAATCAAATATCCCCCACCTTTTTTCCCAACAACTGCCTGATCGCCACTAAATAAGCAAAGGAAAAGAGTGGAACCAGAAAACTTGGCTGCCATATAAATGGGAAATATCCCAAGGCTGTATTGGGAATCGCATAACCATGTTCTTCTGCAAAATGAGGGCTTGAAAGGATTCCCATTCGGATGCTGTTGAGCATTAAGCCGATGCATAAAACATTCCAGATCAAAAGCACCCAAAGTCGTTTTGGAGTGTCGGTTGGCATTGTAAACCAAATTAGGAATGGGGGCGGTCAATCCGGCGAGATAGCCGAAATTTTGGCCGTCATAAGTCATTTCGGTTGGGAAATAGCCATATTGATTGAGCCAGAAAAAACCAATCTCCAGTGGAACGCGAATGGTATGCAGCCACATTAGGGTGCTCAGGTCCATCTGATCCAGAAAGCGTTTTCCACCAGCGTGATTAAACAGTGCTAAAATGACCAGGAATGGAGGCCCGATTATGAGTAAAAATCGGGGCGGCATAGAAAATTCGGCGAGGTAAAAACCCGTCAGGGAAACGGCCGCTTGCAAAGCCATCCAAATGCCGCAGACCCACAAAATTGTTTTGTTTTTATTCGTCGCCCTATACAGGGCGTAAACACCTGCAAAACAACATATTGTCACCAGAAGCGGGACCCTAATGGGCAAATCCAACATAAGATATGGTTTGGGAAGGCATTAACTCGCTTACAATTCCACCCCTTTCGCGTGCACGTACTCCTCGATGTATTCGTCAATAACAGACACGAGCAGGTCTTTCAAAAAAGCATTTTCGAGTTTGGCGATGGCTTTTAATTTTTCCAGTTTCGGGCGGTCTACAGCGACAGTGAGGCGTTTTTTTCCGGTGTTTTCGTCTGTTACAAGATCCTGAACATCAATGGTTTGGCGTATGAGCGCGTCCAGACCGCTTCGCATGGGTGCGCGAAGAGCGTTGGTATTGCTGGCCTTTGTTTTCGAGCTGGCCGAAACAGAATCGGGCTTGCTGGCCTCATAGCGTTCGAGGCTTTCATCAAGGGCTTCCTGCAACAGCGAGTCGAGGTCAGTCATAAAAGACTTGTGCGCGGAAGGCCTGCGCTCTCCAGCGGGAGCCGAGGGTGCAGTCAACACCAGGGAATTGCCAAACACCTCGCCGTGGCTAGCGTGGCTATTGGTAAAGAGGTCGTCCAAGCCCTCCGAAAATCGTTTTTTACTCATGTTCTGACTGTTTGCAATTGACACATGGCCAACAATTAGTGTCTATCCCTCCATCCTTCCCAATATCTCCTTGGTTACTTCGAGGTAATCTACCGCCCCCGGGCTTTTGGGGCTGTAATCAAAAATGTCCTTGCGCTGCGCGGGCGCCTCGGCCAGGGCCACGTTGTCGCGGATGTAGGTTTTGAACACCTTTTCACCAAAATATTTGTGAATGGTGTCCACTACGTCGCGGTTCAATACCCGGCGACTGTCGTACATCGTGGCAATCACGCCGCTCATATCGAGTTGTTTGTTGAGGCGCATTTTTACCTTGTCAATCACCTGTTTGATCTTTGCAAGTCCTTGAACCGCAAGGAATTCTGTTTGTAGCGGGATCAAAACGTAGCGGCTGCTGGTGAGCGCGTTGAGTGTCAACAAACCCAATGAGGGCGGACAATCAATCAGTACATAATCATAATCGTCAATCACCTGCGACAACAATTCCCGGAGTATGTATTCGCGGCCTGCTTCATTGATGAGCTCCATTTCTGCGCCCGAAAGATCGAGCGAGGAAGTTATTACGTCCATGCCCGGCTTGTGCGTGTAAGGCACGAGTTCTCCTTCGCCGCGCAGGGCTTCGTAAATGGTTGATTTCTGGCGCGGAATACCGAGCGAGATGGTCAGGTTGGCTTGAGGATCGAGGTCAATAAGCAGCACACGTTTGCCGAGTTCGACCATCGCTGCGCCGATGTTGATGGCGCTGGTGGTCTTGCCGACCCCGCCTTTGTGGTTGAGGAGTGATATTACTGTTCCCATAAATTGTGGTCAAAAGTACGGCGAAGACTGGCCGTACTTTCCGAACAAATTGAAATTTTCATAAAAACCCGGCAGATCGCCGAGTCAGCTTTCCAAACAAATGCCTGGTTTATGCGCCGGATTCAAGGCGCGCCCGCAATTGTTTGAAATTATTTTTACAACAAAAACTGCGCAAATATCTGGTTTTCAAATGAAAAAACAGCGTGTTTGAAAAAAAGTGCAGATTTTGGAGAAAAATCTTTGACATTATTTGTTTTTAAAAACTCTTTGTTTGAAATTTGCAGCACGAAAGACGAAGACGACCAAATCAAACCCTTCAAACAAATCAAACTCATCGAACCATTCAAACTACAATTATTTCACCTCTAAACCTTCCATCCCATGATAAAGGAAGATAGGATAGACCTAAACAAACGCTTTATCCAAGCCTTTAAACTCTTGGAAGACCGTGGCGCAATCGTCAAAAACGATCGTGGCGGCAAAGGGGTCGGCGACGTAGCCGACCGTGTGCTGGGCAACAAAGCTTACGGCCACATCATCCGTGCCTTTCTCAATCCTGACAGCAAACGGGTCATTGATTATGGGCAGGCATCTTCGTTTTGTCGTGCTTTTGACATCAACGAAGCCTGGTTGCTCCACGGCATCGGCAATCCCTTTGGCTTTGATGCCCCGGGCGATGCACTGGCTGGCGAGCGCATGTCGAACGGTGGCGGAGGGAATATTCTTTTCACCAATGTCAGGGCATTTGCGGGTGCTACGCTTGGTGCAGAAAGTTCTGAAGACAATACCTACTTCTCTATCCCAGGGGTCGCAGGTACTGGTCTGGTGGCGTTCCAAATCGACGGTAATTCGATGGACCCGGTTATTCGCAATCAGGACATTGTAGTGTGCAAGTCCATTGAAAACCTCAATGATGTGCGCGACAACGAAATCTATGCGGTGCGTTCCAATGGCAACGTTTGGGTTAAATATGTTCAGAAGATCATGAACAACCGTGGCCGCATTGTGCGCCTTAAGATGATTTCAGCCAATTACTTCGACAACGATCCTTTCGAAGAAGAAGTGAACGAAACGACGCGCCTGTATAAGGTGGTGCGGAAAATCAGTAATGTTTAATTGGTGATTGGTTTATTTGTGATTGGTTTATTGGTGATTGGTAGACTGGTGATTGGTTAATTGGTCGCGTTGATCTGGCATTACGAGAGTGTTCACGGAACTGTGTCAGACAAAACAAGTAAGTTTGACATATGGAAAAGCAATTTGATTTTGAACATTACAAGAAACAGGCCGTAGAAGACTTGCTGTCTGGGAAGAAGCAGATCGACGGCCCAGATGGAGTACTGGCTCCTTTGTTGAAGCAGTTTTTGGAGGCTGCCCTTGATGCTGAAGTCAAGTCTCACGTCAAGTCGTCCAAAGGTATTGGCGAGGCTAACCGTCGCAATGGCAGGATGCGCAAGGAAGTTCGAAGCATGAGTGGAGGCGTTTTTGATTTGGAGACGCCACGAGATAGAACTGGCACATTTGAGCCTCAGATTGTGGAAAAGCGTCAAGTATTTTTGGGTGAATCCCTGGAGCGCAAGGTGTTGTTGATGTATGCGCATGGGATGAGTTACGAGGGTATTTCGCAGGAGTTGTATCAGATATATGGGATAGAAGCCTCTGCAGCCTTCATCAGTTCTGTAACGGACAAGGTTTTGCCGATGATGGACCAGTGGCGACGACGCCCCTTGGAAGGGGTTTATAGTTTTGTATTTTTGGATGCGATGCATTTTCGGATAAGAGGAGATGATGGCCGTGTAGAGAATCGGATGCTGTACTTGGTTTACGGGATTACTACCAGTGGTTACAAAGATGTTTTGGGCATGTATTTAGCGCCCTCGGAAGGGGCTAAATTTTGGCTTCAGGTGTTGAGCGATCTGCAACAGCGCGGGGTTGAAGATCTGCTGATTGTGTCTGTTGATGGCTTGAAAGGTTTTGAAGAAGCCATTCGGGCGATCTTTCCCAAAGCCGAGGTTCAGGGCTGTATCGTGCATCAGATCCGACACTCCTTCAAGTTTGTTTCCGACAAAGACCTGCGCACATTTGCCAAAGACCTCAAGCCTGTTTACACCGCAGTTGACGAAGCACAAGCCCGCCAAAGAATGGATGAATTGGAAGAAAAATGGGGCAAAAAGTATCCTCCCGTCATCAAATCTTGGCGCGACAATTGGGAACGCCTGACAACTTTTTACAAATACCCGCAAGCCATTCGAACCATCATGTATACCACTAATCCAATCGAAAGTTTGAACCGAAGCGTCCGAAAAATCACCAAAACAAAAGGTGCTTTTGCTTCCGAAACGGCTTTGCTGAAACTTGTCTATCTTATTATTGATCAAAAAGCCCAAAAATGGAGCAAAAAAATCCACAATTGGGGCGAAATCGCAAGTCAACTGGACATAATATTCGGCGAAAGAGCCGGAATAAGTATCTCGGACTGAGGCAAAACCGGGTTTTTTGCCAGCCATGCAAAAAGAACTTTGGAGGGTTCTTTTTGCAGACTGGAAAAACCCTAGCAGCTCAACCAACCGTAACTTTTAATTTTTGACACAG
>JADJFA010000042.1 GCA_016708875.1 Lewinellaceae bacterium | reverse complement strand
ACTTGCCAAAACACACCTCCTGCCAACCAATCCACCACCAACGTGCTCCCATCTATCTTCAACCCCAGCCCATTCATCCCACCGCACCCTGAGCAAAAACCCAAAGAACTAACCACCGCTTGGGGTGACAAACGCACAGACGAATACTACTGGCTCAACGAGCGCGAAAACCCCGCCGTAAAAACTTATCTCGAAGCCGAAAACCGCTATGCCGATTCCGTACTCGCACCCGTGAAAGGCCTGCGCTCAAAATTGTACGACGAACTCAAGGCCCGCATCAAAGAAGACGACCAAACAGTTCCTTATTTCAAAAATGGCTATTGGTATGTTTCGCGCTTCGAAACGGGCAAAGAATATCCTGTTTATACGCGAAAGAAAGGCGATCTGAATGCTGCTGAAGAGGTTTTGGTAGATGTAAACGCGCTCGCTGAAGGCAAAGAATATTGCCAGGTTGGCGATCTGCAGGTCAGCCTCGACAATCAGTTGCTTGCCTATTCCGTGGATTACAGTGGACGGAATTTGTACAAAATTTACTTCAAAAACCTCTCGACTGGGCAAAACTTGTCCGAATCCTTCGACATCGGAGGGGCATTCGTGTGGGCCAACGACCACAAAACAATCCTGTACGACACGAAGGACTCGGTTATCCTGCGTAATGACAAAATCTGGCGGCACGTCATAGGTACATCCCAAAAACAAGACGTGCTCATGTACCACGAAAAAGACGAGACGCAGTACGCCTACCTCAGTAAATCCAAGAGCGAGCAATTCTTTTTTATCAACTGCTCGTACACACAAACTCCGGGAATTTCCAAACGCTCCGTCCCCGCGAAAAAGATTTCTATTACAGCATTGAGCATTGGAACGACAAGTTTCTCATCCGCACCAACTGGGATGCGAAGAACTTTCGCCTCATGGAAGCCCCGGTTTCAGACCCCCGTCGCGAAAACTGGAAAGACGTTTTGCCCCATCGAAATGACGTGCTGCTGGATGGTTTTGACGTTTTTAAAGAGCACTTGGTAAGCGCAGAGCATAAAGGCGGCCTTAGCCAGATTCACATCATTCGTTGGGCTGACAAGGCCGAACATTACATTGAAGTAGGCGAACCCACCTACGCTTGTTCGGTGGACAATAACCCCGAATTTGACACCAAAACCTTGCGTTACAATTTTTCTTCCTTGAAAACACCCTCGACGACCGTGGATTACAACATGGAAACGAAGGCCAGGGAGGTAAAGAAGATTGCCCCCGTTTTGGGCGGGTTCGACGCAAACAACTACCAAACCGAATTCGTGTGGGCCACTGTCCGCGATGGCGTGAAAGTGCCCATCTCGCTGGTTTACAAAAAAGGTGTTCGTCGCGACGGCTCCGCACCCTGCCATATCACGGGCTACGGCTCCTATGGCTTCAGTTACACGCCGTCTTTCAACCGCGACAAACTTAGCCTGCTTGACCGGGGTTTTGTGGTCGCAATCGCCCACATACGCGGCGGAATGGAAATGGGCTACCAATGGTACGAGGACGGGAAAATGATGCGTAAAATGAACACATTCAACGACTTCGTTGACTGCGCCGACTTCCTGGTAAAAGAAAAATACACTTCCGCCGACCGTCTGTTTGCCGAAGGCCGCTCGGCTGGTGGTCTGCTTATGGGCGCAGTAACAAATATGCGCCCCGATCTTTTTAAAGGCATTATCACAGGTGTGCCTTTTGTGGATGTGATTACAACTATGAGCGATCCCAGCATTCCACTTACTACGGGCGAGTACACCGAATGGGGCAACCCCGCCAACAAAGCCGAGTACGATTACATGAAAACCTACTCACCCTACGACAATCTGAAAAAAGGCAATTACCCCAACCTGCTGGTACTCACCTCTTTCGCGGACTCGCAGGTGCAATATTTTGAGCCAGCTAAATACGTTGCCCGCCTGCGTGATTTGAAAACCGACAAAAACGTGCTGCTTTTCAAAACCAGCATGAGCGGTTCGCACGGTGGTTCGTCTGGGCGTTTCAAGCGTCTGGAAGAACGCGCACTCGAATATTCGTGGATGATGGGATTGCTGGGGATGGATGGGGGAGAGATGAAGCAGTAGATTATGATTGCTATTCGTAATCAGTTGTCTTCAACTTTTTGAGATAACTTGGATGGCGTTTCCCATGTACGATGTCAAGGAAGACAAGTTGCGCATCCAACACTTTGAATATGATTTTGTAACTCTTTTTGTAGCGTGCAAACCGGTACAAAAATCGCTTGGTGAGCAAATTTTTCTCTGGAGAAAAAGTCTCTGGTTGCTCAACAATCTTTTGCATTTTGGATTTGAGACCGGATACAAAATCTGCTGCATTTTGAGGGGAATCTTGCGCAATGTAGTCCCGGATCTCTAGCACTGAATCCAAAAATTGTTGTTTCACTTTGATTTCTCTCATGGACGGGAGGTCATTTAGTTTTCTTCAATACGTTGAAAAAATGCCTCCAGAGTCATCTCCGGGCTTTGTTCCGCCGCCCAGATGCGCTGGCGTAGCGCAGTTGGACTCAAACCATAATCATCTTCCAAATCTAGTTGTTCCGGGCCTTCAAATTGCGCTACCCATGCCTCGAAAGATTCCGGCATTGTGTCTGCTTGAATTTGCTTCAGGGCAAAACCGACTTCTGGTGCTTTAAAAGCACGTGAGATGAGTTTTTCGATTTCATACAAGGTAGCCTTGTCGCGCAAAAGCAGCAGCGCCTGTACTAATTCGATTTTTTTCTCCGAGATAGTCATATTGAAAAATGAATTTGAATACAAAAGTAAGCCTTCTTGATTACTACTGCAATCCTTCTACCTCCTTCTGTTTTTAAAGCTTCAAACTACTTTTATCGGAACACAATTTTTAAAACAATTCGTTTTTTTTCTCCAATTCCCCCTACTTTTGCCTTTTCGCGAAAACCCCTGCCTACCGACAGGCAGGTCCCAGCACCCACGTTGTTTTCCCGCTCGAAATGGCAAAAGCAAAGACACAAATAGCCTCTACAATTGGTGTTTCAGTGACTGACACCCAGTCACCAATCACTGATCACCAGTCCACCTTTACCCGCCGAAGCCCTAGCGAAGGCGGGAATCACCACTTCATCGAAGTCATCGGTGCGCGTGCCCACAATTTGAAAAATGTGGACGTGCGCATCCCCGCAACCAACTGGTCGTCATCACAGGCGTGAGCGGCTCAGGAAAATCGAGTTTGGCTTTCGACACGATTTATGCGGAGGGGCAGCGGCGTTTCATGGAGACGCTTTCGAGTTACGCACGGCAGTTCATCGGCGAGATGGAACGGCCTGATGTTGACCAGATTACGGGGCTTTCACCTGTAATTTCCATCGAGCAAAAAACGACCGGGCGCAACCCTCGTTCCACCGTTGGCACTGTGACAGAAGTGTACGATTTTCTGCGTTTGCTCTTTGCACGTGCCGGCGAGGCGTATTCTTACGCGACTGGTAAAAAAATGGTGAAATACACCGAAGAGCAGATTGTAGAAAATATAACGGAGCGGTTTTCGGGACAAAAAATCGCGCTCCTTGCTCCCGTGGTACGTTCCAGAAAAGGCCATTACCGCGAACTTTTTGAACAGATCCGAAAGCAAGGTTATACCCGGGTGCGCGTGGATGCTGAATTGCTGGAAATCACGCCCGGGATGCAACTAGACCGCTATAAAATCCACGATATTGAAATTGTTGTAGACCGTCTCAAAGTGGGCGACGACCGAAACGAGCGACTGGCCGAAAGCCTGAACATGGCTTTGAAATTGGGCGATGGGCTTATTCAAATCCTCGAACTTGAAGGTGGCGAATTAGTCAATTTTTCCAAAAACCTGATGTGCCAGGACACCGGGCTTTCTTACGACGAGCCTTCGCCCAATACATTTTCCTTCAATTCGCCTTACGGGATGTGCCCGAATTGCAAGGGTTTGGGCGAAATTCACGAGGTAGACATGGCGCGAGTGATACCCGACAACAGCAAGAGTATCAATGAAGTAGCCATCGTGCCACTCGGCGAAGTGCGCGAGAATATGTTATTCAAACAGCTCGCGCACTGGCCAAAAAACACAATTTTCGTTCAGCACGCCGGTCAAGGATTTGCCCGAAATCGTGCTGCATGCCATTCTCCATGGCGGTGACGAAATCAAGGTGGACATGACCTGGGGCGGCGAAGAATGGAGTTACGACATGGCTTTCGACGGACTCATCAATGTGCTCAAACGCCAGTACGCCGACGCTACCAGCGAAAAGGCACGACAATGGGCGGAGGACTTTATTGCCATTGTGCCCTGCCCGGATTGTGAAGGTACGCGCTTGAAAAAGGAAAGTTTGTGGTTCAAAATTGCGGAACGCAACATCGCCGAATTGGCTCAAATGGATTTGTCCGAGCTTTATTCCACACTTGAAAAAGTGGATGAGCAAATGAGCGAACGCCAGCGCGCCATTGCCAAAGACGTGCTGAAAGAAATCCGTTTTCGCCTCAAATTCCTGCTGCAAGTCGGCCTGGATTACCTCGCGCTCGACCGACCGGCCCGTTCCCTTTCCGGTGGTGAAGGACAGCGCATCCGACTCGCTACCCAGATTGGCTCGCAACTCACGGGCATCACCTACATCCTCGACGAGCCAAGCATCGGCCTACACCAGCGCGACAACCATCGCCTCATTGAAGCCCTCAAAAACCTGCGCGACATCGGCAACACCGTACTCGTGGTTGAACACGACCGCGACATCATGCTGGAATCCGATTACCTGATTGACCTTGGTCCCGGCGCAGGCAAACACGGCGGCCAGATTGTGGACATCGGCAAGCCCGCAGATTTTTTGAAAAACCCCACCGCAACCTCCGACTACCTCGCAGGCCGCTCCAAACTCGAGATCCCCAAAGTCCGCCGAAAAGGCAATGGCCATTGGCTCGAACTGGAAGGCTGCACGGGACACAACCTGAAAGAAGTTACCCTGCGCATCCCGCTCGGAACCTTCGTTTGCATCACGGGCGTGAGCGGTTCCGGTAAATCCTCGCTCATCAACGAAACGCTATACCCAATCCTTCAAAGCCATTTCCACAACAGCCTCAAACGTCCGCTCAAGTACCAGAAAATCAATGGATTAGATCATCTCGACAAAGTAATTGAGATTGACCAAAGCGCCATCGGGCGTACCCCGCGCAGCAACCCCGCCACATACACCAACGTGTTTGGAGACATCCGAAAACTGTTCGCTGATACGCCGGAAGCCAAAATTCGGGGTTATGCCAACGGGCGTTTTTCATTCAATGTAAAAGGTGGTCGTTGCGACGTTTGCGAGGGTGCGGGACTTCGCACCATCGAAATGAACTTCCTGCCCGACGTGCAGGTACACTGCGAACGCTGCCAGGGTAGGCGTTACAACCGTGAAACTTTGGAGGTTCTGTACAAAGGCAAAAGCATCAGTGACGTGCTGGACATGACCATCAACGAAGCGGCGGAATTTTTTCAGCCCATTCCGAATATCTATCGGAGAATCAAGACATTACAAGACGTTGGACTGGGCTATATCACGCTCGGCCAACAGGCCACTACCCTCTCTGGCGGCGAAGCCCAGCGTGTAAAGCTTGCCGAAGAACTTTCCAAAAAAGACACGGGCCGCACCATTTACATCCTCGACGAACCAACTACCGGGCTGCACTTTGAGGACATCCGCCAATTGCTCGCCGTATTGAACAAAC
Organism: Lewinellaceae bacterium; assembly: GCA_016708875.1. GTDB lineage: Bacteria > Bacteroidota > Bacteroidia > Chitinophagales > Saprospiraceae > M3007. The sequence continues at coordinate 190,176 of JADJFA010000042.1, read as the reverse complement.
TGGTAGAAAAAGGCAATACCGTCATTGTCATCGAGCACAACCTCGACGTGGTGAAAATGGCCGATCATATTATTGATGTGGGGCCGGAGGGTGGATTTCGGGGCGGCAAGATTGTGGCGGAGGGTACGCCTGAGGAGGTGGCTAAAGTGGACGGAAGCTGGACGGGGATGTTTTTGAAAGGGGAATTGACATGAAGTGAAGCCCCAATTGCATTTTGGTCTCCCGTGGCGGGTACCCCCCCCCAAGAGGGCAAGTCGTTGACTTAAGGAAAATCGTTCGTTCATCAATTACTCGTCAGACGGCGAAAAGCCGTCAGACGAGGCCGTCACGCGGTCTGACGACTCAAAGTCGTCTGACCGCTAATAACAATATCCTTAGTCAATGACCCTAAAGGGAGTTTATCCGAATAAGTGGATAATTTATTTAAAAACACAACAATTTCTGCGATATTCGAATAAACTCCCCTTTAGGGGTAGGGGGTCTAACCCAGCAGTTGACACATATTTTTGAGCATTCTCCCTACTCCTCCGGCAGCGTCAGCCAAAAATTATTCATGCCCTCTCCCTGGATGAGCACAATCTCCTGGGCATTAAGCAATTCGAGCAAAGCCAGAAAAGTGACCACTGCATGAATGCGGCTTTCAAGTGCAAGGAACATCTGTTCAAAATCCCGCTTTTCCCCTCTTTTTAATTTACCCATAATGTACTCCCGCTGCTCCTGAATGGTGTAACTGTAGTTGTACACCGTGTGGACGCGCTTGGTTTTTTGGTCTTCCTCAAACCTTGTCACGAGCCGTTCAAAAACGCGCAGCAGTTTGTAGAGACTGATGGATTCGAGCTCTGCTTCGGCGAGGGCTTGTTCGGCAAGTTGGCGGATTTCAGCGGGTAGCGAAGCCGCGCGGATTCATGAAAGCCCGCACTTCTTCGAGGCGGCGCAGGTCATCCAGCACACTTTTGTAGCGCTTGTATTCTAGCAGGCGATCCACCAGTTCGCGGCGCGGGTCTATCTCGTTGCCCTCCTCGTCCACCTGTTTTCGGGGCAACAACATCTTTGCCTTGATGCGCATGAGCGTGGCCGCCACCACGATAAATTCCGAGGCAATATCCATGCTCAACTCATCCATCTCGTGCATATAGCTCAAGAAATCGTCGGTGATTTTGGCGATGGGGATGTTGTAAATATCCAGTTCGTCCCGCTCGATGAAGAAGAGCAGGAGATCGAAAGGCCCCTCGAAGGCGGGGAGTTTTATGGTGAATGTCTCTTGCAATTGATTCGATTGATTGGATTGGAGCGATTGATTCGATTCTTGCGATTTGTGGGATTGATTCGATTGGAGCGATTGATTCGATTGTGACGATTGATCCCATTGAAGCGATTCGTATTTTCTGAGAATCGAATCAATCGTAACAATCGAATCAATCCCCCAATCCAATCAATCGAATCAATTAATCGCCCCAGCCCGGCTCATCTTCCATCTCCTTGGGTTGTTTGCGGACGATGCCGAATTCTATCTCTTTTTGACAGGAACCGCACACACCGTATAGGTTGAGCGAGTGGTGCGAGATTTTGAAATTGAGGAGTTCGCCCACCATGTCTTTGATTTGTTGCACCCGGGGTCGCAAAACTCTACAACTTTACCACAATGCGCGCAGATGACGTGGTCGTGTTGTTTATACCCATATGATTTCTCGTATTGGGCGAGGTTGCGACCGAACTGGTGTTTTTTCACCAGGTCAAAATTCACCAGCAGTTCCAACGTGTTGTACACCGTCGCTCGGCTCACGCGGTAGCTTCGGTTTTTCATGTGGATGTAAAGCGCTTCGGCATCGAAGTGGTCGGTGCGCTTGTAAATTTCTTCCAGAATAGCGAATCGTTCCGGCGTTTTGCGGAAGCCGCCTTTTTCCAGTTGAGCCGAAAAGATTTTGAGCACTTGCTGGATGATTTCTTGCTCGTTGCGTGGGAGTGACATTTTTGCTGTGTGTTGTGGGGACAAAAGTAGAAAATTGTGACCACAGTGGTCATCGTATGGGCTTATATCCGTTCTAAATACACACTTTATCCAGCATACGCTTAAACCCCGCCTACTCCTGACAATCAAAAAGACCCTTTGTTTAACAGTCTTAATTTATAACATGAAAGCAAGCTTTTTACATGCAGTAGTATTCACTGCGGCGGGGTCTCTTCTTCCCTTCTCATTATTTTCCCAAAACTACCAACTTACTGTTCAAAATGGATACGGCAGCACCACAGCTGCTCCGGGCGACACCATTCACATCTGGGCGGAAGAATGGGGCATAACGCGCACTTTCAGCCATTGGTCGGGCGACACCAATTTTCTTGAACGACCTGAAGAATGGCATACACAGGTAATTATGCCTGCTCAAAATGTTACCATCACTTCGAATACCGCGCTCTTACCTACCGGAATCAATAACCCTTTGTCGGAAGAACAAATCATGGGCCGCGACCGGATGAAACGCGTGTTCAGTTATTTCCCGGCCAATAACCCGGCACAGGGCGTTTGCTGGCTTTGGCATGGTACTGGCGGGTCTGCAAGCTCTTGGGCAGGCGCTGAATTTGAGCAAAACCAGTTTGTCAAATACCTCGTTAGCAAAGACTGGGGCGTAATCATCACCGAAAGTGATGAATCAACCACCAATACCGACCTAAACGGGGACGGAAATCTGCGCTACGATTTTTACCCGGATAGCATGTCAAGTGTGGATATTGCCAATGTCCGCGCCATTCGGGACACCTTTATTCATCGCGGAAAAATGAACTGGACAACCCCGCAAGCTTCTTTGGGGTTTTCTGCAGGTGGTGCTTTTTCAACGGTTCTAGCGGAAGTGTTGCAGTGGCAAGCAGGTGTAACTCACGGCGCCCCAGGCGTAGAGGTTATTATTGAACAAACCCAGACTCCATTGCTGTTTTCAATGAACAGTCGCGACAACCACCCGGATGTTGGGCTTCAAGGCAACTTGGATGCTTTTGCCAACTTTCAGACCTTGATGGATCATGGAATTTGCACCGAGTTTTACTTTTTACGCCCTTCGCCTACTTATCCAGAGCGGTATAAGCGATTCCCGGGCATCACAACGACCCTTTCCTATTCCATCCACAACGAATTGGTTGCGAATGAATGTTTTGACAATGGCGGGTACTTAACCAAAGCTCCGGCTGAAATACAGGCCGACGTGATTGCCAACCAAAGCAGTTGGCCGACCATCCTTTCTCTGACAGTCCCGCAACGGCAGTTTGTGCTGGATCAGCTTGAGGTCATGTGGCCCTCGCACCATTTCCACACCAGTTTTATGGCCGCGGACTTTACGTTTATTTCTGATCCTTGTTCTGCTGCTTCCGGGTTCGAGGAATTTGCTCAAACAGCGCTGATCCAGATCAGCCCCAATCCTGTGAATGATTGGCTGTATTTGCCCGAACATACTACCGCGATAAATTTGTTTGATCCAAACGGAAGTAAGGTACTGTTCGTTGATACCAAAGGCGCCAGTCAAATAAATGTTTCAAACCTTCCCAAAGGTTTATATTTCCTGCAATTGGAGCTACCGGGTGCAACCCGAATGGCCAAAATTGTGAAACAATAAAACCTGTCCAACACCTGAATGAGGACAAACCACTATAACACCAGGTGTGAACTTCACTTTTCGATAAATGCCCATTTCTTTGAGGGTCAAAATCGTTTCCCTTTGACGACCTTTGACGTATTGCCTACTGGGCTTTATTTTATGAAGGTTGCCAGAAGGTAGTAAAATGGGTGAAAATGTAACCTGAAGTAAGTTTGAATAGGTTGAATTTTTCAGAGACTGAAAAGCCGCATAGCGGCGGCATTATGGTAGGAATTTTCGGAACCGCGTAGCGGTGGCATTTTAAACGTTTTATAATGTCACCGCTACGCGGTTCTTACCATCTTACCGCCCCATGGGCTACTCCCGAGTCCTCGGGATCGCCGCTATGCGGCTTTTTGAGGGTCGAAGTGTAACCTCATTCAGAGATTACGTTAAACTGAAAAAACTATGAAAGGAACTGTACTGTTTTGGTTGGGACTACTTGGTGTATTATGCTTTGTAATAACAACCATATTGGCTGGATTCCAATTTTCGGATTACAGTCATATTTCCCAATTAATAAGTGAATCTTATGCCATTGATACGCCTAATGGCCTCCAAATGAGGTTTTTAGGGTTCATGCCCAGTGGGGTTTTATTGCCGTTTTTTCATTCCTTGCCATTAAAACATTACCGAAATCATTGGCAACAAAAATCGGTTTTTGGGGCATTGGGATATTCTATGGATTGGCAACAGTCATGGTTAGTTTTTTCCCTTGCGACAAGGGATGCAACAAGGAAATGATTGATCCAAGCCTGTCTCAATTCATTCATAATTTTACAGGATTCCTGACCTATCTGGTTGTGCCGTTCAGTGTATTATTACTTGGAATTGCTGCGCGAAAATGGGTGAATGGCAAATACCTCTCCTATGCAGGTATTATTTGTGGGCTGATAGCCATCGTATTTGTACCCATACTTTCCGCTGATTTGCAAGATAAATTTGCGGGACTATATCAGCGAATTATCGAAGGTTCTATACTGGTTTGGATAACGCTATGTGCTTTTTATTTCAAACGAAATATGTTTGCAAGAGATTAAATTTCAATACTCTTGCGCATGAATCGCTTTGACAAATCACTTATTGTCCTCCTGTTTTTTGCCGCTAATTTTTTGGCCGCACAAACGCCCCAACCCCGCAGCCACCAAAACTTTGACCGCGACTGGAAATTCGCCTTCGGTCATGCCCGGAACCCTGAAAAGGATTTCAATTATGGGGTCGAAACCGTTTTGGCGAAGTCGGGCGGTGCAGCCAATACAGCCATTGAACCGCGCTTTAAAGACAGTTTATGGCGCTCTCTGAATCTTCCGCACGACTGGGCAGTGGAGTTGCCTTTTGTGAACGACCCCGCCTTCAATGTCATGGCGCACGGTTACAAACCTATTGGGGGCAATTACCCGGAAACCAGCATCGGCTGGTATCGGAAGCATTTTTCGGTGGAAAAATCCGAGGAAGGCAAGCGGTTTCAAATCCAGTTTGACGGCGTTTTTCGCGATGCGGAGTTTTGGATCAATGGTTTTTACCTCGGCAACAACAAGAGCGGATACATCGGGGTGGCCTATGATATTACGGATTTTTTGCGCTACGGGGCTGACAATGTGCTCGTTGTACGGGCGGATGCTACGCAGTATGAGGGCTGGTTTTATGAGGGCGCAGGTATTTATCGGCATGTTTGGCTAAATACGTTTGAGGATACACATATCGCAAACGACGGCATATTTGCCCATGCGAAAATGGAAGGAAGTTACGCCACCCTCACGGTCGAAACCGAACTGGTAAACGATGGCAATGCTGCCACCGACCTGACAACCGAAATTATTTTAAGTGGTCGCGAGGGGGGATTCGTCGCGAAAAGCAAGTTGCAAACCCTGCATCTGGAAATCAACCAGTCGGGCGTTTCACGTCATGTGCTGAAATTATACAACCCAATACTGTGGGATTTGGACAATCCATACTTGCACCGAATCCAGGTTTTGGTGAAAAAATCGGGCAAGTTGGTGGATCAACAAACCTTGAAATTTGGATTCCGAAGCGTTGAAATCAAACCAGATGGAATGCTTTTGAACGGGAAAAAACTCAAAATCCTCGGCGTCAATTGCCACCAGGATCACGCGGGAGTTGGCAGCGCCTTGCCCGATTATCTGCAATATTACCGCATTGATTTGCTCAAAAACCTGGGCGTCAATGCCTACCGAACCAGCCACAACCCACCCACCCCCGAACTTTTGGACGCCTGCGACAGTCTCGGCATGTTGGTCATGGACGAAACCCGATTGCTCAACAGCGGAGCGGAATACATGGATCAGTTCGTGCGAATGCTGAAACGCGACCGCAGCCGAACCAGCGTTTTCATGTGGTCCATCGGCAACGAAGAAGGCTGGATCCACACCACACCAACTGGCAAACGCATCGCCGAAACTTTCCTGAAAAAACAGGCGGAACTCGACCCGACCCGCACTTCCACTTATGCCGCCGACGTGGCCAATGTATTCAATGGCGTCAATGAAGTCATTCCCGTTCGGAGCTTCAATTACCGCCAATTTGCAGTCGCCGATTACCACCGCGACCACCCTACCCAGCCCATTATTGGCACCGAAATGGGCAGTACGGTGACTACACGGGGCCAATATGAAAAGGATACCATTCGTGCCTATGTGCCCGATCAAGACATCACCGCGCCCTGGTGGGCGAGCACAGCCGAAACATGGTGGACGTTGGCCGCAGAAAACGACTTCTGGCTCGGCGGTTTTGTGTGGACAGGGCTGGATTATCGCGGCGAACCGACGCCATATATTTGGCCGAACATCAACTCCCATTTCGGCATCATGGACGTATGCGGGTTCCCCAAAAACATCTATTACTACTACCAATCCTGGTGGACGGACAAGGACATTCTCCATATTTCACCCCACTGGAATTGGCAGGAAAAACGCGGCGAACCCATTGATGTTTGGGTCAATTCAAATGCCGATGAGGTCGAGTTATTCCTGAACGAAAAGACTTTGGGCAAAAAAGTAATGCCGCGCAATAGTCACCTGAAATGGACGGTCAATTTCGAGCCGGGTAAATTGGAGGCGATTGGTTATAAAAAAGGTAACGTGTTGAAAGCCAAGATGGAATCTACCGGTGTTCCAACCGAAATTGCACTCACGCCATACAAAACAACCATGCTTGCCGATGGTCAGGACGTGACAGTTGTCAACGTTTCCGTGTTCGATAATGAAGGCCGGGAGGTCCCCAATGCAAGCAACATGATCCAGTTTTTCATAGAAGGCGACGCCAAAATCATCGGTGTTGGAAACGGAGACCCTTCGAGCCACGAACCCGACAAATGTGTGGACGGCGCCTGGCAGCGCAGCCTCTTCAACGGGAAATGCCAGGTCATCATTCAATCCGGGCTAACAACGGGCAAAATACATTTCGAAGCTCGCTCGCCTAATTTATGGAAAGGAGACACGGACATTATAACCGTCGCGCCTGGCAGTGTAACGTCAGTGACGATTGATCCAAAATATGTATTAAAAGGCGCGGCTGCCAGACCCCAGCCAGTGGACAAAATGATGGGAGCGGACATCTCTTTTTTGCCAGAATTGGAGGCAAAAGGGATAAAATTCAAAGAAAATGGTGTGGAAGTGGATGCGATTCACAGCCTGAAATCGCACGGATTTAACTACGTGCGTCTGCGGATTTTCAATGATCCCGCGGCGGAGAAAGGATACTCGCCCAAGCTGGGTTTTTGCGATTTGGAACACACCAAAGCCATGGCAAAACGGGTAAAAGCCGCGGGCATGAAACTGCTTTTGGACTTCCATTACAGCGATTATTGGGCGGATCCGGGCAAACAATACAAGCCAAAAGCCTGGGAAGGGCTTGGTTTTGAAGCCCTTAAAAAGGCGCTTTATGACTACACTTTTGAAGTCATCAGTCAATTAAAAGCACAAGGCACGCCGCCCGACATGGTGCAAATTGGCAATGAAATCAACCACGGCATCGTATGGCCTGAGGGTTCAGTGGCCCATTTGGACAGTCTCGCGCAACTGCTTTGCGCGGGCACGGCCGCTGTAAAAGCCGTTGCGCCAGAAACGGTGATGATGCTCCATGTCGCCCTCGGCGGCCAGAACGACGAATCGGTTTTCTTCATTGAAAACATGCTCAAGCGCGGCGTTCATTTTGATGTCATTGGCGAATCTTATTACCCAAAATGGCACGGCACTTTGGATGATTTGCGCGACAACCTCAGCGATCTGGTTCGGCGTTTTGGCAAGGATGTCATTGTGGTGGAATACTCCGCCAGAAAAGAAGAAGTCCACAAAATCGCCTTCAATTTGCCCGGCGGACACGGTAAAGGCACCTGCATTTGGGAGCCGCTTAGCACCTGGGAATCGGTGTTTGACTGGCAGGGGAATGCGAAGGAACTTTTGAAATTGTACGATGGTTTTCGGAAACAATATCTTGATAAATAAGGCAACCTATTGACTGGTATGACAAAAACGATGCTTTTATTACTGTTTGTGTCGTTAGTATTCCATACCCTAAGCGGACAGAATTTCGCAAGCTATATTAAAGACAATGCGGTCAGGATTGACCATCCGGATCAGCTGAGCGATTCTGTTTATTACTTGCTTTCACCTTTTAAAATCATAATGGTGGGGAGATGCACGGTTCGAACGAACCTGCACAATTTGTAACCAGCCTGGCAAATCTCTTCACAAGCATGGGGGACAGCGTTCAGGTCGGGCTTGAAATTCCATCTGAACAAATGGCGCAATTCCTTTCATCATTTACCGAAAACAGTATTTATCAAAGCGATTTTTTTAGCAATAGCCCTTATCAAGATGGGCGCCAATCTTATGCCTGGGAAGGCTTAATTTCAGCGCTTAATCGCAACCCTAAAGTGCAGCTCTTTTTCTTCGATATTAATAAAGAAGATGGCTCTCCCAGGGACAGTATGATGTTTCTAAAAATAAAAAATCAGTTCAAACAACACCCGAACTGGAAAATGATAACCCTTAGCGGCAACTTCCATAACAGAATTGCTGAGGGTTCAATGGCTTTCTACCTTATGCGTGATATGGAGATAGATCAATCTTCAAACATCTGTACACTCAATCATAATTACCTTTCAGGAGCCTGCCGGGCAAATTTTGGAAATGGATTGGAGGAGAAGAAAATTGGCCGTGCAGAATCGGTTTATGACACCGCTTTAGGAATTGATAGCTACCTGATTTTGACTTCTTTCCTACCGGCTTATCCATATACCGGATTTTATTACACGAGAACTATCACCGCAGCGAAAATGACTACCGATAAGTAATAGAATTTCAATACAATAAATCATGAATCTGCCTCCTTACGACAAGTTCCCAAACCTTTCAGGCGATAACATTCTGTTGCGCGAAATCCAGTATTCCGACATTAAAGACATCGTTGAAATTTCGCGTTACGATGCTATCCCGGCAAAAAACGTAGCAGAGGCGGCAATAATGCAGGAGAGGATCAATCAAAATTACAAGGATGGCAATTCGATACACTGGGGCATCGCAGATAAATCAAACAATGCCATCGTTGGGACCTGTGGGTATTATCGCGGTTTGGAAAAGGGCGAAGGAGAACTCGGCTGTATTTTGTTGCCCCAATTTGTGGGACAAGGTTATATGACAGCAGCGATGCAATTGGCTATCCGATTCGGGCTAAATGATATTGGCCTGAAACGCATTTTCGCCATAACGACCCGACAAAATGATAAAGCGATCAGGCTGCTTGAAAGGCTTGGATTTGTGAAAATTGCGGATTTGGAAGACGACGAAATTGAATACGAATTGGCCTAAATTAATCCAACCACTTTCGCAGATCCATCATCTGCAAGGCATCGGTCGGAATAAGAGAAGAGCCCCCCTCAGGGAACAAACGATGTCGTAATTCAAGATAAAGCGGCTTTATCTCTCCTGAGGGTACTTGTCCGACCCTGGAAAAAAAGTGCAGCAATTCCTGTTCAAACTGACGGATTTCACCTGATTTTTTGAATTGTCGACGAGCATTTTCCACAAAATACCGGAGCACAAAAAGATTTCTGCATTCGCAGTGGATCATCAAATTAAGCAATAAAACATAGCGGTAAAGGGAATGCCCGCTGAACTTACGGCCTTCATTGAGGGTATGGTTGACCCAAGACAATGCGTTGTCAAAATCCTTTTTTAAAAAGCAGATCCAGGCAACCTGAAACCGAAAAGAAATCAGGTAATCTCCTGGCATTTTTGAGGCTGTTTTTTTGACAAAGACCTCGGCATCCTGAAAAAATGGCTCGAAAAGGGCGGGTTCAGGGGCATGACGATAAATTTCCAGCTCGATATTTAGTGTTCGAATGAGTTGTTTCAAGACTGGTCGGCGGTTGTCGGGCAAACCAATGGTTTCCATAAAACGGCGGCTTCGTCGAAGGAGATCCAGGCATTTTTCACCCTCATTTCGAAAGACATAAAAACCGGCCAGGTTATTCACCGTCGTCAGATAACTCGAAGGATCATCCTTCACCCTTGTCGGGCGCTTTTCAAGGATTTCAATCAAATCTAGCAAGGCTTTTTCTGCTTCAATTTGATTGCTTGCTCGCAGGCCTTTTATGTACAAGGTGTTGAAAAACAGAACCTTGCTTTCGAGGCTCAAGGCAAAATCAGGGGTTTGGGCATTTTCTGTTTCCTCGTTGGAAGGTATACCTCGGCGCATGAAATTCTGGGAGTTTCGAACAATTGTTTGCCAACATACAAGGTTGTTTTGAAGGGCATCCGCCGCTCTTTTTGCTCCATCAAAATCTCCTCAAAACGGTCATAGCGTTGGGAGCTGCGCTTGCTCAAGTTTGCGTTTCCATCGGCTGACCTCTATCTGCGCCGTATGCAATTCGTATTCGTTCGCCAACGATTCTGCTCTTTGGAGTTCATCTGCCGCCTGCTCAAAAAGCTCTTTTAAAAACAGGATTTCCACATTTCGAAGCAAGTCTTTGACCTTCGCATCTTGGCTCAACTGGCTGTAATAACTGCGCAAACTTTCCAGGATTTTTTCCCGGAGATAGTTTTTTGTCACATGCAGTTGGGTTAGAAAGGTCGCTCCGTCCAGTTTTTCGCGCAATGCCTTTTCGTCAAAAACAGTCTGTTTTTCCAGAATTTCAAAAATCCGCAAATAATTGCCTTCTGCAGTTTGCCGTTGGCTCTGCAATTTAAAATACCGTTTTTCACTCTTGGTGAGCGAATGAATGAGCTGGTGGAGATCGTTTTTTTTCAAAGGCTATTTTTTAGAATTCTAAGAATCTGATAATTTATGGTGTACTAAGGGTTGTAAATAATACTTTCATTTTACTTTTTAGAATACAATCTGTGCAAGATTCAAAAAAATTAAAGAAATAGAAACCTACGTTTTTGAATATTTTTCAAAAATCAAATTCAATGCTGCCCATTCTTTTGCAGCATCAATTCTGATTTTTTCATCCTTAAAATTTTAAGTTATGGCAAGCGCAATCAATTGGTTTGAAATTCCTGCGACCAACTTCGACCGGGCAGTAGATTTTTACGGAAAAGTGCTCGGCACAGATTTGCAAAAAATGGGCGGCCCATTTGACATGGCCTTTTTCCCTTGCAGTGACGGCGGAACGGGCGGCTGCGTCACCCATGGCAACGGCAACAAGCCGAGTGCGGAAGGGGCCTTTGTTTACCTCAATGGCGGCGACGACCTCGCAGTACCGCTCGCTCGGGTTGAGCCTGCAGGTGGCAGCGTCGTGATGCCTAAAACCGCGATTGGCGAGAACGGTTTCATGGCTGTTTTCATGGATACAGAGGGCAATCGGGTGGCTTTTCACTCGATGGCTTAGGGTCGAACATGAGTCATGCGAATCAGGGGTAGAACCTTGCATCATTCGAATCAAGAAGCCACGTAGTGGTCCCGAGCTATCGGGATTTATAGTAAACGGATTCACATCTATTTCAGAGCGGCGAGCGGCGGCACCGTGTCACCGCTACGCGGTTCTGATCAATCCTCATGGTCGGGTTCTATAAATCCCGATAGCCGGGACCACTACGTGGCTATTAAGACCGTTTTTACCCCTGATTCGCATAACTCAAGTACCTTTTAAAACAAATTTGGTTTCTCCTTCACAACACTTTTATAATGGCAATTTTACACAATGAAACAATGATTGATGCACCCCTGGGAAAAATTTGGGAAGCACTCGCAAACATCGAAAACCTGGCTAAATATGACCCCACAGTCAAAAAGTCAACGGCCATTTCAACCGCAAAAAGTGGGCTGGGAGCTAAACGAAAGGTCGAGATGCAGGATGGCAAGAATTGGTTTGATGAACAAATCACAGGATTCAAACCCGAAGAGGCACTCACTTATGAATTGACCGCTTGTTCCTTTCCGATTCATAAACTCAAGCATAGCTATAGTTTTGCCCAGATTGGGAGTCAAATAAAAATAGAGCAGCAAATGGAATACGAGGTCAAGTTTGGTTTTTTTGGAAAAATCATGGACGCTCTGATGATTCGCAAGCAATTTGATCGGGGTATCAAACTATTTTTGGAGGGACTAAAAACAAAATTGGAGTACCAACAACATGGATAATCACATCACAGCAGAACGCATCGCCGATCTTTTAACGGCAAAAAACGTGTCCTTCGTGCAGAAGAAAATGTTCGGAGGCGAGTGTTTTATGGTAGATGAAAAAATGCTCATGGGCACCTATAAAGGCGGCATGATGGCCCGCGTGGACCCGATCGAAGCGGAGGGGCTGATCAGCCGTGCCGGAGCAAGCCAGATGATTCACGGCGGAAGAGCGATGGTCGGGTATCTTTTCATCGAACCTGAGGGCTACGAAAAAGACAGCGATTTGGACTTTTGGTTGGAAAAATGCCTGGGGTTTAATCCAAAAGCCAAGGCAAGTAAAAAGAAGGCTTGAAAATAGATTCGCGTGACGGGATACGCTTCCAAGATTCACCGGGTCAGTTCACAACAAACGAGCTCAGATAAGTTTTATCTTCTCCTAAAGGCTTGACATTCAGGAGATATAATCCTGCGCTCAGTGAGCCAATCTCTAATAATCCCTCCCGCGTATTTGTAAAATCAAGCACCCCGCGCTGAACAGACTGCCCCAGAATATTCAAGATTTCAAATCGAGCCAGGCCCCCTGTTGATTCAGGCAGACGAACGTTGAGATTGTTCCTGCTGGCAACCGGATTGGGGAACAAATCAAGCCTTTCTATGACCCCAGGCTCTTGGGCCGCACTGAGGCATTCTGCTGGCAAGATGCCGTGCTGTTGGAAGCGAAAATCAAAAACCTGCAAAGTTGGCGGGTCTATTTGCGCTATAATTTTCTTGGTGGAATCAATGACATAAAGGGTGGGAAATCCCTGTATATTGTATTGACTTACCACGCTATTTCCGCCGCCGCCCAAGCCACTTACGGAAGGGAAAAGAATGTTGTATTGCTGATCGTAGGCCAATACTTCTGCATTGGTATCATTATAGTCAATAGACATAAAAACGACCTTTCCCGTGTTGCAACCGTATTTTTCATAGGCCGCATTCACTTGTGGACTATAATACTGACAAGGAATACAAGTAGTATAAAAAAAGTCCAAAACCACCACCTTGCCCGAATCCAGATAATGGTATAAAGTATGCGTATCGCCATGGGTATCTGTCACCGTAAAATTGGGGGCAGCATTGCCAACCTGAGCATTGGTTGAATATGGGAGGGCGCTTAGAAGTAGCCCGAAGAAAAGTTGGGTAAAAATTTTCATAACATAGAATTTGATGAAAGTGTAGGTATCCCGGAACGCTGTTCCGGGATACAACAATCTTCAATACACAGCAATCTTGCCCACAAAAACCCTTGTATCAGTCTGCAAATGAAGGACATACATCGAGGGCCTTAATTCGCCGACATTGATTTCATACAAGCCTTCCACGCCAGACGATAGATTTTTAAAAAACAACTGTTTGCCCGCCATATCAAAAATTGAAAGTTGTGCCGCCCCCTGAACGTCGTTGGGGATTTGCAGGTAAACTATTCCTGAAGCATAGCGCGCTACCAATGGCAAGGGCGTTTTTTCTACAGTTTTAGAAGTTGCAAAAGGGCAAAACCGCAAGAGTTGGAATTTTACAGTTTCATCAATGGCATGGTTGCCGCCAACGACATAAATGCAACTATCGAGCGACACCATATTGTGATAATTCCGGCCCAAAGGAAGTGGTATGCCAGTGGTATAACTCTCGGTATCGGTATCAAAAACAAAAACCTCATCCCGCTCGATGAAATCATGGTAGCCGCCAGCGAGGTAGATTTTATTGCCAATGGCAGCCCCGCGCAATGCATGAGTGGCCGCCGGGAACATGGGCAGACTTGCCCAGGAATCGGTTTCGAGATCGTAACGGTGGGCAAGCTTGTTGGGAGCGGTATAGCCCCCACCGCAGAAGCGGTAAATATGTCCTTCCGTGGCCACATGGGCGCCGTACCAAAATCCATTGTCAGGAAGATTATTTTTTGTCGTCCAGGCATTGGCGACCGGATCGTAGGTCTGGCAAAGATTCGCCATTCCCTGTCCGGCGAGGCTGTACACAACGTCATTGAGGGCGACACAGTAATGGATGGCACGAGGGCTGTCAAATCTGCCGCCTCGGTCCAGGAGTTGGTCACTGGGTCGTAAATGTGATGGTCGGCTTTAGGTTGGCCAGAAGTGGGGTAACCGCCACCGAAATAGTGGATTTTTCCGTCAGCAGCAGCTCCGGCAGGCTGTTGCGCGAGGTAAGGCACGGGTGCGCGGCTTACCCAGCTGTCCGTTGCGGGATCGTAGGCAAAGTGGTGGTTGGTTGCGCCACCCACGCCACCACCGCCCATGATGTGGATTTTACCGCCCACTTCCGCTACGACGGGGAAAGTGAAACTTTCAGGGATGGGCGCCAGGGTGTCCCATTTTTGAGCAAAGAGCGCGGTTGAAAAAAGGAGACCGCAAATGGGGAGAAGAGGAGAGATTTTTTTCATAATTCAGACACACTCTAGGGAAGAAGGAAACAAATTCGAGCGTGAAAATAACCTCAAAAGGTTGAAAGTAAGTACGTGAACGCAATTAGTTTTTATTAAACACATAGGCACAGTAGGACACATAGTGTTGATATCATAACGATGTGTCCTACTGTGCCTATGTGTTTAATAAATTTATTTTTGCTCGGTTACTTAAATACCAAATTTCTGAATTTCCCTCCAAACCAAGTACGTTTGCACCATGCGCATCGAATCAAAACTCCCTAACGTCGGCACCACCATTTTCACCGTCATGTCAGGCCTGGCCAATCAGGTCGGGGCCATCAATCTGTCGCAGGGATTCCCAAATTTCAACCCTTCCGAACGGCTACAGCAACTCGTCACAAAGCACATGGCAAACGGCGCCAATCAATACGCCCCGATGCCAGGCATTTTACCCTTGCGCGAACGAATCGCCGAAAAAATCGAACGGATGTACGGCGCAAAAGTGAATCCTGACACGGAAATTACCGTGACCGCTGGCGGAACCCAAGCCATTTTTTGCGCCATTGCCGCCTTCGTTCGGCCCGGCGATGAGGTGATTTTGCTGGAACCCTGCTACGATTCTTATCGGCCTTCTGTGGAAACAGTGGGCGGCATTCCGGTGGTGTATGCCTTGTCTGCGCCCGACTATCGGGTGGATTGGGAGGCCGTGGCTAAACTTATCAGCCCACGCACCCGAATGCTCTGCATCAACACCCCGCAAAATCCTACCGGAACGATCCTCCGCGAAGCGGATATGTTGAAAATCAACGAAATACTGCGCGGAACAGACATAATTCTGATGAGCGATGAGGTCTACGAACACCTTATTTTCGACGGCGAAGAACACGCTTCGGTGCTCCTTTATCCTGAACTATACGCCCGCAGTCTCGCCATTTATTCCTTCGGAAAAACGTACCACAACACGGGCTGGAAAACAGGCTACTGTGTGGGGCCACCCGAACTAACCCGGGAATTCCGCAAAGTCCACCAGTTCAATGTGTTCTCCGCCAATCACCCGATGCAGGCGGCATTTGCAGATTTTATGGCTGACCCCGGTGAATACCTCGGCCTGCCTGATTTTTACCAACAAAAACGCGACACTTTCCTTCAGGCCATGTCGGCCACACGCTTTCGGCCCTTGCACTGCGCAGGCACTTATTTCCAACTCTTTGATTATTCGGACATTAGCGATGAGCCGGATTTGGATTTTTGCAAACGCCTGACCACCGAGTTTGGCGTGGCAGCCATTCCTGTATCCTCGTTTTTTTCGGATCTGAAAGATGAAAAAGTGATTCGACTCTGTTTTGCAAAAACGGAGGATTTGCTGGAGCAGGCGGGAGAAAAATTGAAACGCTGTTAATTGAATTGATTATTCGATTGATTCGATTGGGCCGAATATTTTAACACTCACATTGACCAATCGACAAATCGAACCAATCGCTCCAATCGAATAATCGTCTCAATCAACCCAATTCCCGTGGTTCTATCCAAAATAAACGCCGCCATTGCCGAGTACAAGAAGTGGTTGAATTCCACCAAACACCACCCTTTTGTACACAAATGGGAGTCAGTACAGCATTTTCAGGATCATTGGGATTTGTGTGCAGCAGACCCGGCGACCATGTTTGAGGGCAGTTTTTACAATGGGGAAACGCGCCGATTATGGCAAACGGAAAACTGGCAGCCCAAGCGCATGATGACCGAATTCTGGCGATTCGATCCGCTCACGGTGCGGCTTATGTTCGACGATCTTTTTAACGAAACCCGCGATGTAGAAGGACGCATTTCGCGCTTCCTTTTTGGTTGCGACATGTTGCTGCGCGATTATCGAAAGACCAAATCCAGCAGGATTGACAACAACCACGACCACGGTGATTTTCAGATGATTGCGCTCTACCTGGCTTTTCGCTACCCGGAATCCTATGCGCCCTACAATTTCTCCATTTTCCAAAAAGCAATGACGGTTTTGGGCGCGCACGATATTCCGCAATCCAACGATCTGGCCCGCTACTTCAAAGTGTTGCGGACGCTAATGACTTTTCTGGAAAAAGACGGCGAAGTGGTTCCGGCCATGCAAAAGCATTTACACCCGAGGCGGCACTTTCAGGGAAAAACCCTGTTGATAGCCGAGGATTTTTGTCGTTTTGTAACAGTTTGAACGGGATTACCCAGGCGCAGCTGGCTTACAAAAACGAACCATAACCCAAGGAAAAAGCAACCCATTTTGATCCATTTTTTTCAATGGTGAAGCGAAATGGAGGACAATCTTATCTTTGACGTGCAGGTCTCTCCCATTTGGCTAAAGATCGTTCCATAACAATTCTCTGACATACACTGGGACGTTTGTCACAAAAACTGTTTTCCCATGAAGATTTTTACAATCCTACATGTTTGTTTTTTGCCATTTTTCAGCGCTTCGCTTTTGGCAAAACCTATACTCCCGGCTTGCTCAGAACCTGTGGACACACTGTCTTTGTCAGAAAATTTAAAAGCAGAACACATTCAACCTGATTCCGTTTCTGTAAAACCCTCAGACATAGATTTAATTATAACGCCTGATTTATGTGGCCTGGGTTTCGGAGAAATTGACCTGATTCCCGACCCTGCAACACAATGTCCCTGTACGTATTTATGGTCAACTGGCGCCACAACGGAAGACATGACTGGTCTTTTAGGTGGACAGTATAATGTAACCGTTACTGATGTCAATGGCAATTGGCAAGTGGGGATAGGTTTTGTGAATTCATTGCCCCCCATAGTACCGAACCTAACTGCTGTAACTACTGGGAATACCCTTTGCAATGGCACCAGCAATGGAGCAATTGATTTGACGGTGAGTGGGGTGCTCATTGCATATAGTGTCGAATGGTCGAATGGGGCAATAACTCAAGACCTTTTGGCTGTGCCCCCTGGTACCTACACCGTTACCGTTACCGTGGGGACAACTTGCTCCTCTACAGCATCATTTACTGTGGACAACCTTACCAATGCTCCTCAAATATTCTATCCCGGCTTTGGAGTAGATTTTTGTGAGGCCAGTACCGGGACAGGCAGTGTATTTCCTATGGGAGGATCGCAACCGTATACATACTTATGGTCGAGCGGCCAGACGGACGTTATGATAGATGGGCTTCCTCCAGGCGATTACACCATCACGGTAACGGGAGCTGATGGTTGCACAGTTACGTATACAGGCACGGTGAATCCAGAGGACATGCCTGTGGACGTTAGTAGTTATGTAGTTACCAATAATACCATTTGTAATAGCGCTAATGGGGCCATTGATATAAGTATTACGCAGGGAGCAATTTGGCACCCTGTTCCTACTTACTTGTGGTCGAATGGAGCAACCACACAAGATCTGGTCAACGTTCCTAGCGGGACTTATTTTGTAACAGTCACGGTATTAGGCACTTGTACGGACACTGAAGGCTTCTACATTTACCACGATCCGGCATTCCCTGATCTTTCATTCACCAACACCGCAGAAAGTTGCGGGCTGAATAACGGAGCCATTAATTTAACCCCCCTTCCTGGCGGGGTGCCCCCTTATACATACGAATGGTCAAACGGTGCTACAACTCAAGACTTGTCAAACATTCCCGGTGGAACTTATGATGTGACTTTAACCTCTCCCACCACTGGTTGTAGCACGACCAGCTCAACCATCGTAGAAGACAATGAAACGCTTTTTAGTTATGGTGCGGCCATAACAGACCATTCTGCTTGCGATACCATCAATGGGAGGATCAACCTGTCCCTGTTTCCTGCCACCCTGGCCTATCAATGGTCGAACGGCGCTACTACCAAGAATTTGTTTCCGCTCGCCCCGGGAGATTATACGGTTACCATCAGCGCTGGTGGCACCTGTACAGCAGTAGAAACCTATTATGTAGGCGATGTCACAGAATACCCCCAACTTCCGGGATTGGTCGACACCAGCACTTGTAATTTAGCCAATGGTGGCGTTGATTTGATGGTGGGAGGGCAAGCTACAACACCCCTTACTTATCTGTGGTCAAATGGAGGAACGACCGAAGACCTGATCGGAGTGCTGGCCGGCACCTTCTCCGTGGTCGTAACCTCCGCAGTGGGATGTACAAACCAGAATACGTTCATTGTACCTAATTTCAATGATACCATCCGAGTACAAGGAAATGTGATTGACAACTTTTCCTGCTCCGCTCCCACTGGCACTATTGAGTTGAATGTCACTCCATTCGATACTTTATACACTTATTTATGGTCGAACGGGCAAACTACCGACAGCCTGTTTAACCTGACTGGAGGCAATTATCTCGTGACAGTGACCTTGGGTGGCACTTGTATGGCGCTGGACACTTTTGCGGTGATCAACAATGCCTTACCCCCCAACCTGGCCGCTTCCAGTACAGCCGCCAACTGTAGTTTGAACAATGGCGCAGCCGACATCAATGTAACGGGAGGCACCGCGCCTTTCACCTTTATCTGGTCAACTACCGATACTACAGAGGACCTCGCCAATTTAGCGCCAGGCACTTACACGGTTACGGTAACCGGGGCGAACAGTTGTACCGCTGTGAACACCGTGAATGTTTTGAACAATGGCATTGCCCTCAATATCAACGGAATACCCATTGGAAACACCTCCTGCCTCAATGCAAATGGTTCCATTGATGTCGCGGTAAACCCACCAGGAACTTATTCCTACGACTGGTCGAATGCGGCTATCACCGAAGATTTGAACAACCTGGCCCCTGGAACTTATACCGTTACCGTTAGCCTGGGTTCTTGCCTCTCGTCCAGCACCTACGTTGTGCCAGATGATGCCCTGGCACCCAACCTTGCCGCTTCGGGTACTGCGGCAAACTGTAGTTTGAGCGATGGCGCGGCAGACCTCAACGTGAACGGCGGAAACGGCCCATTCACTTACCTCTGGTCAAATGCAGCAATAACAGAAGACCTCAGCGGTGTAGCGCCAGGTACATACACCGTTACGGTTACAGGATCAAATGGTTGCACAGCAGAAAGTTCTGTCAATGTTTTGAACAACAACATCGTCCTGAATGTGAATGCCAGCCCGGCAGGAAACACTTCCTGCACGACCCCTGATGGCGCCCTGGATATCGCCGTGACACCTGCTGGTGCGTATACGTATGCATGGTCGAATGCCGCCATCACGGAGGACATCAATAACCTCGATGCGGGCAATTACACCGTAACGGTCACGCTGGGCAGCTGCCAATCCACCGGAACTTTTGCAGTCGCGGATAACACTGTCACTCCCATCCTTGACGCTGGTATCACCGCTTCTATTTGTGCGGCCAGTGACGGCGCCATTGATTTGATGGTCACAGGAGCTGCTGGTCCTCATACCTATAGCTGGTCAAATTTGGAGACCACAGAAGATCTTTCCGGCATCCTGGCTGGAAACTACTCGGTCACGGTCACCGCTGCCAATGGCTGTACGGAGGTAGCGAATATCAACGTCCCAAACAACGCCAATACTTTCAGCCTCGCGGGCGCCCCTGCGCCATTGACTGACTGTGCCACCAACAATGGAGCGATTGACCTGAACATCACCCCATCCACCGGGACATACACTTACGAGTGGTCAAATATGGCTACGACTGAGGACCTCAACAGTCTTGCCCCAGGCACATACACGGTGTCGGTTACGGAATCAGGCAGTTGCACGGCAACAGCCTCCTTTTTTGTGGTGGACCAACGCACGAACCCCACTACTGCCCAATCCATCGTGCCCGAACTTTGCGGACTTTCCAACGGCAGTATTGACCTGACCGTGAGCGGCGGGACAAGTCCTTATGACTATCTCTGGGACAATGCACAAGTCGTGGAAGACCTGCTTAATATCCCGGCTGGTACTTATACGGTCATCGTGACTGACGCCAATAACTGTACGGCTACGGCCAGCGCAACCATACCCGGCAATTCCATTTCGTTTGGGCTGGGAGGCACTTCAAGTGCCAACAGTTCTTGCATTCTGAACAATGGAGCCATTGACCTGACCGTAAATCCTGTTCCTCCGGGCTTAACCTATTTATGGTCAGGCGGGGGAGAAACCACTGAAGATTTATCCAATCTCCCGGCAGGCACTTACACCGTAACCGTCAGCGCGGGGGGTAACTGTACCAACACGGCGGTTTTCAACGTCACCAGCGATGTTCCAACGCCTTTGCTCTCTCAAATTATTACACTTGCAACTTGTGGGGATTCCACCGGGGGCATTGACCTGAGTGTTTCCGGAAGTCCTGCGCCGCACCAGTATATCTGGTCAAATGCTGTCACCGACGAGGATTTAAACGCCGTCACTGCCGGCACCTACTCGGTAACAGTAACTGCCGCAAACGGCTGTACTACGGTGGATAATTTTGTAGTAAATGAGAATATTATTGTTCCCAGTATCGCCAGTACCCTGAGTCCTGCAACCTCTTGTGTCACCAACAACGGCGCTATTGACTTGACCATCACCCCCGCAGGGACTTACACATACCTCTGGTCTAATGGTGATGTTACCGAAGACCTTCTGAATATCGCAGCGGGCAATTACATCGTAACAGTGAGTGCTGGCGGTGCTTGCACCAACACAGCAAATCTCACCGTCGCGAGCAATACGGGAACGGTTACCCTGAGCGGTACGCCAAACGCAGTCCTTTGTTTTGGCGGAAATGATGGCGCTATTGATTTGACGGTCAACACCGGAACTGCGCCCTATACCTACAATTGGTCGCCGGGCA
Source organism: Lewinellaceae bacterium (assembly GCA_016708875.1). Classification (GTDB taxonomy): domain Bacteria; phylum Bacteroidota; class Bacteroidia; order Chitinophagales; family Saprospiraceae; genus M3007. The sequence goes on along the minus strand of JADJFA010000042.1, from coordinate 168,769 downwards.
TCCCCGGTAACCCGCAGGATCCGAGCGGACTTGTTTCAGGAACTTATTCCGTCACCGTCACAGACAATCTGGGTTGTACCACTACTTCCGTGTTCACCGTCAGCCAACCCACTGCCATACAGCTTCAATGCGCTGTCACAACGCTGGTGAGCGAACCTGGCTTTACGGATGGCGCCGGCTCGGTGGACATCGCCGGGGGCACTGGGCCTTATACCGTGACCTGGTCGCCAGGTGGTTCCCAATCGGCTGTTCTGGCCGGCAATTTCCCGATTACAAACCTCGGCGAGGCAACTTACGGGGTGACTGTCACCGATGCTAATGGCTGCCCTTCCACCTGCGGTTTCTCGGTCGCAGTGTCTACCTGTGCTACTGCGGTGGGCACCATGGATAACACCCTGCTCACTTTATGTGGAAGCGGCTGTTTAACGGCTACTTACAACTCCAACGGTCAGGTTTTGAGCAGCGGCGATTTATTGCAATTTGTCCTTCACCAGGGCAACGGCGCAAGCATCGTGAATGAAATTGCCCGCTCCAACCAACCGACCTTCTGTTTTGATCCCGCGACCATGTCTTATGGCGCCACTTACTATGTCTCTGCATTGGCCGGGGGAACCGACCCGGCCGGGAATGTAGTCCTTGGTGGTTTTTGCACAGTCAACTCGCAGGGAACGCCTATTCAGTTCAATGAAATCCCGGTGGCTTCTGCGAACCTGCCCGCCCCGATCAATTGCCAGGATTTACAAAGTTCTCTCCAGGGTACTTCAAATTTGAACGGATCGAGTTATTTGTGGAGCACCAGCACCGGCTCTATTGTCGGCAACCCTGCCCAGGCCACGGTTACCGCGGCTACCGCCGGGACGTATACCCTGGTGGTGACAGCTAATGGCTGTTCAAACACCACGACCGTAACCGTGACCGATATTTCCAATCAACCACAAGGGAATATCAGCGCCAGTACCACTGTTCTGGATTGCAGCATTCAATCCACTTTGCTGAATGGTACCGTGACGGGAACCGCCAATGCCACCACGCTTCAGTGGCTCAACAACGGGAACGTTCTGGGCAGTGGCAACACACTCTCCGTAAATGGCCCCGGTCAATATGATTTGGTCGTGACAGACAATGTGACTTTTTGTTCCGCAACAGCCAGTATCACAGTTACCCAAAACCTCAACCCGCCCACGCTTTCCGTGGCGAATCCGGGACAGTTGACCTGTACTTCACCTTCGCAAACACTTACGGGAAGTTCGCCGACCAGCGGGATTCAGTTCTCATGGGCAACTATCAGTGGCCCGGACACAACGATTGTAGGCAACGGCGCAACGCTTTCGGTGAATAGCCCCGGTACGTATTATCTGCTTGGGGTAAACCCGGCCAATCAGTGTGACAACGCCACTTCAGTGGTGGTCATCGCCAACCAGACACCGCCTACAGCCGATGCAGGCACTCCATTCACGCTGGATTGTGCAGGCGAAACGGCAGCGCTCAATGGCAGCGGCACAGGTGCACCAAACCTGGGCTACCAATGGTCGAGCGTGGACGGTCATTTTGTCTCGGGAGCCAACAGCGCCAGCCCGCTCATTGACGAAGCGGGCACTTATTCACTTCTGGTAACCAATCCAGCGAACGGTTGTACCGCAACGAGTGAAGTGATCATTCTACCGGAAGTCCCCGTTGCATTTGCATCGGTGATTCAACCCACTTGCATGGAACTGGAAGGCACGGTGCTCGTTGATTCGGTGACTGGTCTTTCTGACCCAATCCTGTATAGCCTCAACGGCAGCCAGCCAGGCGCTCAAAGCCAGTTTGCGAACATTACACCCGGAACGTACACCGTTTTGGTGGAAGGCGGCAACGGCTGTTCCGCCACAGCAGTGGTAACGGTAGAAGTCCCCGCAGTGGTAGAACTCAACTTGACGGCAGGGCCGAGGTGGATCTGGGATACAGTTACCAAATGGATGTTCAGGTCAATATTGACCCGGCAGATATCGCCTCAATCATCTGGACACCTTCAATAGGTTTGGATTGTCCAACTTGCCTAAACCCATTGGCTTCGCCACTCGACAATACTGTATATGAAATTTTGGTGATCTCCGACGCAGGCTGCGAGGCCCGTGGAATCGTTAGCCTGACGGTTGACAAGACCCGCAAAATTTATGGCCCGAATATCTTCTCGCCCAACGATGACGGCAGAAACGAGCTTTTTTCGATTTACGCCAGTCCGGTGGCGGTGCAACGAATCAAGTCTTTGCGGGTCTATTCCCGCTGGGAGAGGCTGTATATGAGCGGAACGACTTCGCACCCGATGACCAGAACATTGGCTGGGACGGCACCTTCAAGGGGCAAAAATTAAACCCGGGAGTGTTTGTCTGGCAGGCAGTTATTCTCTTTGCAGACGGGAAAGAGGAATTATTTACTGGGGATGTGACGCTACAGCGATAGTTAGGTGTTAGAATGTATCTAATAGGGCCTGCTTCCAATAGTTTCGATCGAATTTTCTGCATCGGTGAAGCGAAATGGAGGACAATCTTATCTTTGGCCTGCAAGTCTCTCCTATTAAGCTGGTGATCGTTCCAAAACACTTCCCTGACATGTCTGGGGAGCTCATAACAAAAACTGTTTTCCCATGAAGATTTTTACAAAACTACTTATTTGTTTTTTACCATTTTTTAGCGCCTCACTTTGGGCAAAACCCTTAGTTCCGGCTTTCTCGGAACCCGCAGACACACTGTTGTTGTCAGAAGAGCTAAAAACAGAAAACAACATCCAGCCTTCGAATACTGAACCGGATTCTATGGCCGTTTCGGTAAAACCCGCAGATTCGGATGTAATTGTAAACGATGATTGGTGTGGCACGGGTGTTGGAACCATTGACCTGATTCCAGACCCTGCCATAAATTGTCCATGTAACTATTTATGGTCAAACGGCGCAGGCACGCAAGACCTTACTGGTCTTACAACCGGACAATATAATGTAACCATTTTTGATGCCAACGGAGGTTGGTCGGTGGCAGTCGCTTTTGTGGGTAATATCAATAATCCACCGACCGTGGCGGGGGTAGCTACCGGGAATACCCTTTGTAATGGCACCAGCAATGGGGCGATTGATTTGACGGTGACTGGAGTGTTTTTTGGATATGATGTCGAATGGTCAAACGGGGCAACAAGTGAAGATCTTTCGGGCCTGGACCCGGGAACCTACACCGTTACCGTTACCGTGGGGGTTACTTGCAGTGCAGTAGAAACATTTGTAGTACAGAATCTGACCAATGCCCCAGCTATAACTTTTCCTGCCTTTGGAACAGATTATTGTGAAACCAGTAACGGAACGGCAAGTGTGTTCCCTATGGGCGGAATACAGCCCTATACCTACGAATGGACGAATGGCGAAACCACTGTTCTGATAACTGATCTTGCTGCAGGCGATTACACCATCACGGTAACGGGAGCTGATGGTTGTAGCACTACGTACACGGGAACAGTTAATCCGGGGAACCTATGATATAAATGTATCTGGTTGGGTGGTCACGGATAATACTGTCTGTATTGGCAGTAATGGGAGCATATCAATCTCTCTCACTACGGATGCGCCTTGGCATCTTCCCGGTGCTACTTTCCTGTGGTCGAATGGGGCAACCACCCAAAATATAACCGCTCTTCCAAGCGAGACCTATATGGTAACAGTCACGTTATTAGGCACTTGTACGGATACTGAAGGTTTTTTCGTATACCACGAACCGGCATTTCCTGATCTTTCGTTTGCCAATACTGCGGGCAGTTGCGGGCTGAGTAATGGAGCCATTAATTTAACCCGCTTCCTGGCGGGGTGCCCCTTTATACATACGAATGGTCAAACGGCGCTACAACCCAAGACCTGATGAATATTCCCGGAGGAACCTACGATGTAACGCTAACCTCTCCCACCAATGGTTGTAGCACGACCAGCTCAACCATCGTAGATGACAATCAAACGCTGCTTGGTTATGCTGCGGCCGTGACTGACAACACTTCCTGTGATACCATCAATGGGAGAATCAACCTCTCGTTGTTTCCTGCCACCCTGGCCTATCAATGGTCAAACGGCGCTACTACGAAGCTTTTGTTTCCGCTCGCCCCGGGAGATTATACGGTTACCATCAGCGCTGGTGGTACCTGTACAGCAGAAGAAACCTACTCGGTTTTAGATGCCGTTGAATACCCCAACTTCCGGGATTGGTCGACACCAGCACTTGTAATTTAGCCAATGGTGGCGTTGATTTGATGGTGGGCGGACAGGCTACATTACCACTTACCTACCTGTGGTCAAATGGAGCAACGACCGAAGACCTGATCGGAGTTCTGGCCGACACCTTCTCTGTGATCGTAACCTCCGCAGTGGGATGCATAAACCAGAATACGTTCATTGTACCTAATTTCAATGATACCATCCGAGTACAAGGAAATGTGATTGACAACTTTTCCTGCTCCGCTCCCACTGGCACTATTGAGTTGAATGTCACTCCATTCGATACTTTATACACTATTTATGGTCGAACGGGCAAACTACCGATAGCCTGTTTAACCTGACTGGAGGGTAGTTATCTGGTGACAGTGACCTTGGGGGCACTTGTATGGCGCTGGACACTTTTGCAGTGATCAACAATGCCTTACCCCCCAACCTGGCCGCTTCCAGTACGGCCGCCAACTGTAGTTTGAACAATGGCGCGGCAGACATCAATGTAACAGGAGGCACCGCGCCATTTACTTACATCTGGTCCACCACCGATACCACAGAGGACCTCGCCAATTTAGCGCCAGGCACTTACACGGTTACGGTAACCGGGGCGAACAGTTGTACCGCTGTGAACACCGTGAATGTTTTGAACAATGGCATTGCCCTCAATATCAACGGAATACCCATTGGAAACACCTCCTGCCTCAATGCAAATGGTTCTATTGATATCGCGGTAAACCCAGCAGGAACTTATTCCTACGACTGGTCGAATGCGGCTATCACCGAAGATTTGAACAACCTGGCCCCTGGAACTTATACCGTTACCGTTAGCCTGGGTTCATGCCTGTCGTCCAGCACATACGTTGTGCCAGATGATGCCCTGGCGCCCAACCTTGCCGCTTCGGGTACTGCTGCAAACTGTAGTCTGAGCGATGGCGCGGCAGACCTCAGCGTGAACAGCGGAAACGGCCCATTCACTTACCTCTGGTCAAATGCAGCAATAACAGAAGACATCAGCGGTGTAGCGCCAGGTACATACACCGTTACGGTTACAGGATCAAATGGTTGCACAGCAGAACGTTCTGTGAATGTTTTGAACAACAACATCGTCCTGAATGTGAGTGCCAGTCCGGCAGGAAACACTTCCTGTACGACCCCTGATGGCGCCCTGGATATCGCCGTGACACCTGCTGGTGCGTATGCCTATGAATGGTCGGATGCCTCCATCACGGAGGACATCAATAACCTCGATGCGGGCAATTACACAGTAACGGTCACGCTCGGTACCTGCCAATCCACCGGAACTTTTGCCGTGGCGGATAACACCGTCACTCCCATCCTTGACGCTGGTATCACCGCTTCTATTTGTGCGGCCAGTGACGGCGCCATTGATTTGATGGTCACAGGAGCTGCTGGCCCTCATACCTATAGCTGGTCAAATTTGGAGACCACAGAAGATCTTTCCGGCATCCTGGCTGGAAACTACTCGGTCACGGTAACCGCTGCCAATGGCTGTACGGAGGTAGCGAATATCAACGTCCCAAACAACGCCAATACTTTCAGCCTCGCGGGTGCTCCTGCGCCATTGACCGACTGTGCCACCAACAATGGAGCGATTGACCTGAACATCACCCCATCCACCGGGACATACACCTACGCCTGGTCAAATATGGCTACGACTGAGGACCTCAACAGTCTTGCCCCAGGCACATACACGGTTTCGGTTACGGAATCGGGCAGTTGCACGGCAACAGCCTCCTTTTTTGTGGTGGACCAACGCACGAACCCCACTACTGCCCAATCCATCGTGCCCGAACTTTGCGGACTTTCCAACGGCAGTATTGACCTGACCGTGAGCGGCGGGACAAGTCCTTATGACTATCTCTGGGACAATGCACGTCGTGGAAGACCTGCTTAATATCCCGGCTGGCACTTATACGGTCATCGTGACTGACGCCAATAACTGCACGGCTACGGCCAGCGCAACCATTCCCGGCAATTCCATTTCATTTGGGCTGGGAGGCACTTCAAGTGCCAACAGTTCTTGCATTCTGAACAATGGAGCCATTGACCTGACCGTAAATCCTGTTCCTCCGGGCTTAACCTATTTATGGTCAGGCGGGGGAGAAACCACCGAAGACTTATCCAATCTCCAGGCAGGCACCTACACTGTAACCGTCAGCGCGGGGGGTAACTGTACCAACACAGCAGTTTTCATCGTCACCAGCGATGTTCCAACGCCCTTACTCTCTCAAATTATTACACTTGCAACTTGTGGGGATTCCACCGGGGGCATTGATTTGAGTGTTTCCGGAAGTCCTGCGCCGCACCAGTATATCTGGTCAAACGCAGTCACCGACGAGGATTTGATCGCCGTCAATGCCGGCCCCTATTCGGTAACGGTAACTGCCGCAAATGGCTGTACCACTGTGGATGATTTTGTAGTAAATGAGAATATTATTGTTCCCAGTATCGCCAGTACCCTGAGTCCTGCAACCTCTTGTGTCACCAACAACGGCGCTATTGACTTGACCATCACCCCCGCAGGCACTTACACCTACCTCTGGTCTAATGGCGATGTTACCGAAGACCTTGTGAATGTTGCAGCGGGCAATTACATCGTAACGGTGAGTGCTGGCGGCGCTTGCACCAACACAGCAAATCTCACCGTCGCAAGCAATACAGGAACGGTTACCCTGAGCGGTTCGCCAAACGCTGTTCTTTGTTTTGGCGGAAATGATGGGGCAATTGATTTGACGGTCAACACCGGAACTGCGCCCTATACCTACAATTGGTCGCCGGGCATCCCCGGTAACCCGCAGGATCCAAGCGGACTTGTTTCAGGAACCTACACCGTCACCGTCACAGACAATCTGGGTTGTACCACTACTTCCGTGTTCACCGTCAGCCAACCCACTGCCATACGGCTCAGTGCGCTGTCACAACGCTGGTGAGCGAACCTGGCTTTACGGATGGCGCCGGCTCGGTGGACATCGCCGGGGGCACTGGGCCTTATACCGTGACCTGGTCGCCAGGTGGTTCCCAATCGGCTGTTTTGGCCGGCAATTTCCCGATTACAAACCTCGGCGAGGCAACTTACGGGGTGACTGTCACCGATGCTAATGGCTGCCCTTCCACCTGCGGTTTCTCGGTCGCAGTGTCTACCTGTGCTACTGCGGTGGGTACTATGAGTAACACCCTGCTCACTTTATGCGGCAGCGGCTGTTTGACGGCTACTTACAATTCCAACGGTCAGGTTTTGAGCAGCGGCGATTTGTTGCAGTTTGTCCTTCATGAGGGCAATGGCGGCGCCATCGTGAATGAAATTGCCCGCTCCAACCAGCCTACTTTCTGTTTTGATCCCGCGACCATGTCTTATGGCACCACTTACTATGTCTCTGCTTTGGCCGGGGGAACCGACCCTGCCGGGAATGTAGTCCTTGGTGGTTTTTGCACGGTCAACTCGCAGGGAACGCCTATTCAGTTCAATGAAATCCCGGTGGCTTCTGCGAACCTGCCCGCCCCGATCAATTGCCAGGATACACAAAGTTCCCTTCAGGGTACTTCAAATTTGAGCGGATCGAGTTATTTGTACACTGGCTCTATTGTCGGCAACCCTGCCCAGGCCACGGTTACAGCGGCTACCGCCGGGACGTATACACTGGTGGTGACGGCTAATGGCTGTTCAAACACCACGACCGTAACCGTAACCGATATTTCCAATCAACCACAAGGGAATATCAGCGCCAGTACCACTGTTCTGGATTGCAGCATTCAATCCACTGTGCTGAATGGAACCGTGACGGGAACCGCCAATGCCACCACGCTTCAGTGGCTCAACAACGGGAACGTTCTGTGCAGTGGCAACACACTCTCCGTAAATGGCCCCGGTCAATATGATTTGGTCGTGACAGACAATGTGACTTTTTGTTCCGCAACAGCCAGTATCACAGTTACCCAAAACCTCAACCCGCCCACGCTTTCCGTGGCGAATCCGGGGCAGTTAACTTGTACTTCGCCTTCGCAAACACTTACGGGAAGTTCGCCGACTAGTGGGATTCAGTTCTCATGGGCGACCATCAGTGGACCGGACACAACGATTGTAGGCAACGGCGCAACGCTTTCGGTGAATAGCCCTGGTACGTATTATTTGTTCGGCGAAAACCCGGCCAATCAGTGTGACAACGCCACTTCAGTGGTGGTCATCGCCAACCAGACCCCGCCCACGGCTAATGCCGGCACTCCATTCACGCTGGATTGTGCAGGTGAAACGGCAGCGCTCAATGGCAGCGGCACAGGTGCACCAAATCTGGGCTACCAATGGTCGAGCGTGGACGGTCATTTTGTCTCGGGAGCCAACAGCGCCAGCCCGCTCATTGACGAAGCGGGCACTTATTCACTTCTGGTAACCAATCCAGCGAACGGTTGTACCGCAACGAGTGAAGTGATCATTCTGCCGGAAGTCCCCGTTGCATTTGCATCGGTGATTCAACCCACTTGCATGGAACTGGAAGGCACGGTGCTCGTTGATTCTGTGACTGGTCTTTCTGACCCAATCCTGTATAGCCTGAACGGAAGCCAGCCAGGTGCTCAAAGCCAGTTTGCGAACATTACACCCGGAACGTACACCGTTTTGGTGGAAGGCGGCAACGGCTGTTCCGCCACAGCAGTGGTAACGGTAGAAGTCCCCGCAGTGGTAGAACTCAACTTGACGGCAGGAGCCGAGGTGGATCTGGGATACAGTTACCAAATGGATGTTCAGGTCAATATTGACCCGGCAGATATCGCCTCAATCATCTGGACACCTTCAATAGGTTTGGATTGTCCAACTTGCCTAAACCCGCTGGCTTCGCCACTCGACAATACCGTATATGAAATTTTGGTGATCTCCGACGCAGGCTGCGAGGCTCGCGGAATCGTCAGCCTGACGGTTGACAAGACCCGCAAGATTTATGGCCCGAATATCTTCTCGCCCAACGATGACGGCAGAAACGAGCTTTTTTCGATTTACGCCAGTCCGGTGGCGGTGCAACGAATCAAGTCTTTGCGGGTCTATTCCCGCTGGGGAGAGGCTGTATATGAGCGGAACGACTTCGCACCCGATGACCAGAACATTGGCTGGGACGGCACCTTCAAGGGGCAAAAATTAAACCCGGGAGTGTTTGTCTGGCAGGCGGTTATTCTCTTTGCAGACGGGAAAGAGGAATTATTTACTGGGGATGTGACGCTACAGCGATAGTGTAATTGTTGCAATACATTTAGGAGGGCCTGCTCACTGGAAAACGGTGGGCAGGCCTTCCTTTATTAAGGAACATACGCTCAGAAGTGCAATGCATGATTCCCTAACATTTTGTTTTGGCCCGGAAAATATTTGGCGGTTTGGCATTCTTTCCGGTTTTTGTGTGCGATTATAAAAAAACATGAAATACTTAACAACAATATTATTTCTCCTGTTGATCATTGGTTGCCAAAAATCTAAGGTGCTAACCTATGCCGAAGGACTTGAAAACTGCAATCGAATTCAAAAAGAAAAACAGAAAGATAATCCAAATGCCTTTTTACTTGAAGATGCTGATTGCATTGTTGGGGCTCAAATTCCTGAATTTGAGGCAACTACCATTGAGGGTAAAAAAATCAATCGGGAATTGTTAAAAGGAAAATTTAGTATTATCAATTTCTGGTTCACCTCATGCCCTCCATGTGTTGCAGAGATCCCTGGACTAAATTCGATCGTTGAAAGGTATGGAGCAAATAAATTTAATTACATCGCAATTGGAAGAGATAATAGTCAGGACATAAAAGACTTCTTAACTGAAAATCCATGGAAATTTGAACAAGTACCGAACGGAAATGAAATCATGCAAAACAATTTCAATCTTCGCTGGGGATTTCCAACTACATTTCTATTGAATAAAAATGCAGAAGTTATACTGGCATTTTCTGGCGGAAAATCTGACTCAACGGCTGTGGAAGAAATAAAAAACAAATTAATACCAGTAATCGAAAAAGAATTGAAATAAAGACGACCTGCAACAATGTACATATATCCATACTCGCTCTAACCGTGAAAAACACCCAACCCAGGCAAGTCACCCCACAAAAAAAAACGAATACTGAGGCTTCAAAAACAATCCGCTGGACTGAAAACTGGTTCGAAAATCGGTTTTTTGTGTACGGATGCCTGTCAATCGTTCTGTTGTTTGTAACGCTCGTGCGGGTCCGCCTGCTTAATCTTCCACTCGAACGCGATGAGGGCGAATACGCGCTGATGGGCCAGCTCCTCCTTAAAGGCATCCCGCCTTACGAGATGGCCTATAACATGAAATTACCCGGAACATACTACATGTATGCCCTGGCAATGTCCCTTTTTGGGGAAAGCCCTGCGGGCATTCACCTGGGGCTTTTGCTCGTCAATTTGACAAGTATCCTGCTCCTGTTTTTTATCGGGAAAAAATTGGTCAACACCAGCACCGGACTATTTGCATCTGCGTCATTTGCCTTTCTTACGCTGTCGCCGGGGGTGCTCGGGTTTGCAGCGCATGCCACTCATTTTATTGTGTTTTTCGGGCTGCTCGGGCTGCTGGTTTTGTTGCAATATGCGGAGCATCCGAACTGGAAGCGGCTGGCGCTGAGCGGTTTTTGTTTCGGTCTCGCGTTCGTGATGAAACAACAGGCTGTTTTTTTGCTGCCATTCGGGCTGCTGGCGCTCTGGCTGATTGAACAACAAAGGAGTCCTGACGGGAACAAGCGTAAAGTGCTCAATTTGGGGCTTTTCGCTGGCGCTTTGGTGCTTCCTTATCTGTTGGTGGTCCTAATAGCCTTGCTAACAGGTTCTTTTCACAATTTCTGGCACTGGACGGTGGAGTATGCAGGGCAGTATGTCGGCATCAAAACTGGCAGCGATGCTTGGCGATTCCTGAATTTGTATTTTCCTCCGGTGAGCTCCGGTTACGAATTGTTTTGGCTGATTGGAACCGCGGGGTTGGTTGCTCTCTTTTTTTCGCAAAACGCACGAAAATATCGTTGGCTGATCCTGGCTTTCGCGGTTTGCTCCTTGGCCTGCGTGATTCCAGGGTTTTATTTCCGCCTGCATTATTTTATTGTATTTATGCCAGCATTGGCCTTGCTGGTGGGTGTCGCGCTGAATTTTTTACAGGAAAAATGGTCACCACGACTTGCGCTCTGGGGAAATTTTTTGCCGTTTGTGCTTTTCACATTCATGGTTTCTCTGGTCATTTCCAAACACGGCACGACCTTTTTCAAAGTAGATCTGGAGAAGATGGTTGAGAGAAGTTATGGAGCAGCCAATCCTTTCGCCGCTTCCCTTGAAATTGCCAGATTCATTAAGGCCAACTCCACTCCACAAGACAAAATCGCTGTACTCGGTTCGGAACCACAGATCTATTTTTACAGCGATCGGCTGCCGGCCACCGGCTACATCTACACCTATCCATTGATGGAAAATCAGGCCTACAGTCTTGAAATGCAACGAGATATGATTGCTGAAATCGAAAAGGCTCAGCCGAAATTCCTGATTTTTGTCAATTCGTCGTTTTCCTGGACTCGTTCCGCTCAATCCGCAAACGATCTTTTCGATTGGTACGACCGTTACCGAAATAATTACAACATGGTTGGATTAATTGACCTGAATCCTACCGGCAAAGCCACCTATGTCTGGCGCGAGGCCTTAGCCAACTATAAGGCCATCAATAAGGAACAGGTTTGGGTGTTTGTACGGAAATAATCCGCTTTTCACCCTTCCTCTGTTTCCTGCGGCATATATTCCCACAAATCCTCCTCGCTTGGCATTTCAAATGACTCCGCTTCTCCCGGCATCTCAAATGACTCCAAATCGCTTGGTGTATGCCGTTGGATCATTTTTACCAGTTTGGTAAGTATGACGGCATAGTCCGGTGCAGTAGCATATCCCGCTTTTGCCACCTCCTGCAAAAATCGAATAGGGTCGCCTGCATGGGCCATCGCCTGGGCATAGCGCGCGTTTTGGAGGAAAAATTGAGCGTGGTCTTTGAAGCTCCCCGCCGGGCTGTCGTACTTTCGGAACCAGTCTTTGACCACATATTTCCAGCGTTTGCGCCGCTCGTTCCAGGTCACTGAAATCACCTCCGGGAACAGGTGTTTTTGGTCAGCGCTTTTGAGGTATTCGGTGGTCACGAGCAGTTGTCCTTTGCCCGTTTTGCCTTTCGCCGTGTCTTTAATGCCAAAAAACATATTGCCGACAGCGCGAGCACCCCAACCGCTTTCGAGGGCAGCCTGGGCCAAAATGGCCGCAGCGTGAATGCCAGTAGCGGCTTGAGCTCTTGGGCAAAAGGCAGGTATGCGCCTACAAAATCCTTGGGTAGCATAGGTAAAAGGTGGTTTTGAAAATTCGTACAAAGAAAACAGTCCTACAGTTAAACCGCAGTCAATTTTTGGGCAATACATAGATGCCGTTCGTTGAAGTTTTCCGGCCATTTGATGAAAACGGACATTTCAATCGGGAACATCATTCAACCTTTGAGCTAAACTTTTGTCATAGGGCAGGTTTAGAGCAGGTGGGAATTTTCTCGCTTTCTCACATCCTTCACCCTCTCACACCTCTCATTTACCCGCCGAAGCCTTAGCGAAGGCGGGCAACACTCACCTATATATGCTCCGTCTCGTTGTTTTTCTTTTCTTCGGAATATTTTCCACCCTCATGTTGCTTGGCAACAAAAATGGCCGTGCTTCACAGTCCCAAAGGGGCAATACCGGCGCGCCCGGTGATGAAATGCAAGGCGGCCAAGTGATGACTTGTATGAATTGCCACAACACTGGGCCCATCTTGGCAAGTGTAGCCGTCAGCGTGCTGGATTCTTCCAGCAACCCGGTCACGCAGTACATTCCGGGCTATAAGTACACGGCTCGTGTCACTATTACTGCTTCAGGCCCCAACCTCATGGGCTATGGTTTTCAGATGATCGGCTTGCGCGACAGCAACAACAGCGATCTGGATGGATTCACAGATGTTAATCCAAACAATTATAAAATCGCCACTATCCCCGGTGGACGTACGTATGCCGAACACGACAATATGTCTACTTCCAATACTTTCAATGTGAGATGGACCGCGCCTGTCACTGGCACGGGAAGTGTGACCTTGTATGCCGCAGGCAACGGGGTTAACGGCAATGGCGGCACGGGTGGCGACGGGGCCGGTTTTAGTTCCATCAAACTCACCGAATCCACCTCGGCCACAGAAGACCTTGCAGGGAGCTTGCCCAAATTGGCAGTTTTTCCAAACCCCCTGCAGTCCACATCAGTGTTGAACCTCGAAAACCTTGAAGCGGCTAAATATAACATTTCAGCCTATGATATTTCCGGGAAAGCAGTTTGGTCCATCCGGCAAAATCTTCCCGAAGGCTCAAATGTCCTTGCTTTACCGACTGCTGAATGGCCTTCCGGGATATATTTTCTCCGGCTCGAAAAGGGCGGTAAATCGGCAAGCGTTAAAGTTTTAAAACTTTAACAGGCAAAATCAAGGTTGGGCTTGAAGTCAGGGTTAACTTCGTGTTTACAATACAAATCTGTTTTGAGAGTTACTTTGTACCATCGTAACGTTTAAAACTGCAAACGTTCGCAAACACGAACAAACTAACAAACCTGCTTCAAAATGAAGAATCTGATTTTCGTTCTCCTTTTAACCCCAAGTTTTGCTTTCGCCTACAACACGCAGGGCAATCCTGCACTGGAAGCGATCTCCACGGCATTAAGCACCGGCGATGTGGCCGGACTGTCGAAATACTTCGCCGACAACGTGGAAATTTCGATTCAGGACAAAGAGCAAGTGTATCCTAAAACCAAAGCCGCCGAAGTGCTCAAAGGTTTTTTTGATACCGCTAAGCCCAAGGCTTTTGCTCAAGTACACAAAGGACAGAGCCGCGAAAACAGCGATCAGTATTGCATTGGCAACCTGACCGCAACGGCTGGCACTTACCGCGTGTATCTTTATTTAAAGGTCAACGGCGCCAACATCAGCATCCAGGAGATGCGTTTTGACAAAGAATAAAAAGGAATTACCTCCTTAACTCCTCCAGACGGCTTTGGACTTCGTGTCCGAAGCCGTTTTTTTCATGCTCAGAAGTGACACTTTTTAAAAAAGTGTCACTTCTTACCCATATCCGAAGCCGTTTTTGTTTTGCCATGTTATGTTCTCCAATTACAGCCTTCCGCTTAAATTTAGCGTGGAAAAACCTACCTTTGCAACCCATTTTAACCAAACCAACTAGTGTTTGAAAGTCAACGTGTTGTGTGTCTTTTAAAACCGATATCTTTCCACTAATCGCATCCCGCGCTGTGAAACGAGTCCAATTGGCCGCCGTCGAGGCTGGCTTCGTCCATAATAATCTTGTCTTGCTGGCCGATAAAGACCATCTCGACGCGCTTGACGCGCTGCTTGCGCCTGGCGAAGCGACGTTCCTGCGCCAGGCTGCTGCGCACGATGTGTCGAGTTTTTCCTTCCCAAGAGCAGAGGGTGTGCTATTTGTCAGGATTCTAAAATCTGAAAAAGACCCATACATCGCGCTCGAAGACGCGCGTTTGGCAGGCAATGAACTCCTGGGGGAACTCCGTCGGTATAAAATCGAAACGCTTGGCATCCAGAATTTGTGTGCCGAAAACCGCGTCCTTGCCTTTGCCGAGGGCCTTGCACTGGGCAGTTATCAATTCCTCAAATATTTCACCAAGGCTTCTGAGAAAGCCCTACAGGAAATCCGAATTTCAGCTGATTCGGCCAGCCCTGCCGATATTACCGAAGCAAACGCCTTACTCGAAGCCGTTTTCCTCACCCGCGATCTCGTGAACGAGCCACATTCTCATTTCAATTCCATACAACTTGGGGATGCCGTAGCATTAGCAGCCAAGGAATATGGGTTTGAAGCAGAGATTATGGGCAAAGAAAAAATAGAAGCACTTAAAATGGGCGGCCTTCTGGCCGTTAACCGCGCCAGCCAAATACCGCCCCGATTTTGTGTACTGGAATGGAACCCCAAAGGTGCAAAAAATTCCAAACCTGTAGTGTTGGTGGGCAAAGGTGTGGTGTACGATACTGGCGGCCTTAGTATAAAGCCCAGTGAAGCAATGGATTATATGAAATGTGACATGGCTGGAGCGGCCACCGTGATAGGCGCATTGGCTGTGGCTGCAAAAACAAATCTTCCTGTTCACATTATCGGGCTAATCCCTGTTACCGACAATAAGATCGGCGAGAACGCACTGGCTCCTGGCGACATAATCACCATGGGTTCTGGCAAAACGGTGGAAGTGGTGAACACGGATGCGGAAGGCCGAATCATACTGGCTGATGCGCTTCATTACGCAAAAAAATATGAGCCTTCCCTTGCATTCGATATTGCCACACTAACTGGTTCGGCAGTGCGGGCGCTAGGCACACAGGCTATTTGCTATATGGGTACAGCGCCAAAAGGCGTAAAAAACAACCTGGAAGAAAGCGGTTTCGCCACTTACGAGCGACTCGTGGAACTGCCCCTTTGGAAAGAGTTTGGCGACGAACTTAAAAGCAACATCGCCGATTTCAAAAACCTGGGCTCCTCCAATGCAGGCATGATTACCGCTGGGAAATTCCTCGAAAATTTTGTGGACTACCCCTGGCTACACCTCGACATCGCTGGCCCGGCTTTTCTGCGCAACGCCAATGGCTACCGCACTAAAGATGGCACCGGAGTAGGGGTTCGGCTTTTGTATAACTTTTTGAAAAAACAATACCTCCAATGAGCAATATAACCATCGGAATATCCTGCGGCGACATCAACGGGATCGGGCTTGAGGTCATTCTCAAATCCATCGGCCTCAAAAACATCGGCAAAAAATTTAAGACCATCGTGTATGGCAGCAGTAAGGTGATTGCCTACCACAAGAATATCATCACAGAAGAGAACATACAGTTTCACTCCATTGAATCTGCCGCCGAAGCCCAAGCTGAGCGCATCAATGTGGTTAACTGCTGGCCCGACAACGTGAACATAACGCTCGGGAAACCGGACAAAGTCGGCGGCGAATGTGCAAAAAAAGCCCTCGAACGAGCCGTGAAAGACCTCCAGGCAGGTGAAATAGACGCACTTGTGACGGCGCCTATCAACAAAAAAGCCATGCAATTGGCTGGTTTTCAATTTGTTGGCCATACCGAGTTCATTACCAGTGCCTTCAAAGCAAAAGAGTCGCTGATGCTAATGGTATCCGATTCATTGCGCGTGGGGCTTGTTACAAACCACCTTCCAATCCGTGAAGTTGCTGCGGCTGTTACGAAGGAAAAAGTGTTGCGCAAAATCCTCATCATGGCCGAAACACTGCGCATTGACTTCAATATCGAGCGTCCTACCATCGCCGTTCTGGGGCTTAATCCGCACGCCAGCGACGAAGGCGCCATTGGCGACGAAGACGACAAAATCGTTCGACCTGCCATCGAGGAAGCCAAAGCCAAAGGTGTGATGGCTTTTGGTCCCTACCCTGCTGATGGGTTTTTCGGCTCCGGACAATACCACAAATTCGACGGAATTCTTGCCATGTATCACGACCAGGGATTGGTGCCGTTCAAGGCCCTTTCGTTTGGTGCGGGCGTGAACTATACCGCAGGTTTGCCCGCGGTGCGCACTTCACCCGATCATGGTACTGCTTACGATATTGCGGGCAAGGGTGAAGCGGATGAGACTTCGATGATAAAAGCCATTTACCTCGCTGCCGAGATTGTGCGCAACCGCTCCGAATACCTCGAAATGCACGCAAATTCGCTCGAACGCCGCAAGCAAAAATCACTCATTACGGAAGCCGGCGAAGAGGTGGAGGAAGAAAATGTGATCCCGGAAGAGTAGGACCTTAGATGTTTGGACTGTTGGACAATAGACTTGCAGCCACCAATTCCACAAATAACCAACTCACATTGACCACATTAAAAATTATGCAGCATATTTTAGGAATAGACGTGGGCGCCTCGGGCATTAAAGGGGCGGTAGTGGATGTGGCGAATGGAAAGTTGAAAGGCGAACGATTTCGCGTACCGACCCCTCAGCCCTCCACCCCCAAAGCGATGGCTGGCGCTTTTTCGGAGATCGTTGAGTTTTTCAATTACAAAGGTCCTGTGGGTTGTGGATTCCCCAGTATTGTAAAAAACGGTGTTTCAAACTCTGCTTCCAACATAGACAAAAGTTGGATTGGCACGAATATCGAAAAGGTATTTGGGGAAGCTTGTGGCTGTCCTGTTTTTGCCACCAATGATGCCGATGCCGCAGGCGTGGCGGAAATGCGTCATGGGATGGGACGAGGCGAGAACGGACTCGTACTGCTTATTACCATTGGCACTGGATTAGGCTCGGCACTTTTTTTCAAAGGTGAGTTGATCCCGAATACGGAATTGGGCCACCTGCTTTGGAAACACGGAAAGCCTGCAGAAGCCTGGTGTTCTTCTGGCGCCCGATCGCGGCTCAAAATCAGTCGTAGCGAGTGGGCCGACCGATTCAACGAATACCTGAATCACCTTGAATTGCTCTTTTCGCCCGATCTATTTATCCTTGGCGGCGGCGAGAGTAAATTTTTTGAGCAGTACAAACATCAACTTATTACCCAAGCCCGCGTTGTACCCGCCAAACTCCTCAACAATGCAGGGATTATAGGGGCAGCAGCTTATGCAGTAGAAAGTAGCAAGTAACAAGTTGAAAGTTTCAAATGTGTGGACTTTCAACTTGATACTTTCAAACTTGATACTTTCAACTTGTAACTTCCAGCTTGATACTTGTAACTATAAGATATGGCACTCGTAGTTCTTGAAGGAATGCGTTTTCATGCTTTTCATGGGGTGTACCCGGAGGAGCAGCTGCTCGGCACGGAGTACGTGGTGAATGTCGAGGTGCAAACGGGCATCGCAATGGCGGCGAAGACAGACAATATAGAAGCGGCCACGGTTAACTATGAAACTGTGTTTCAAATCTGTATGGCCGAAATGGCACAGCCGCGCAAACTGTTGGAAACCGTAGTGACGAACATCATACAACGCATGAAACGTCAGTTCCCACAAATGAAAGGCATAAAAGTGCAGGTGCGCAAGTTAAATCCAGCTATCGGCACCAAAATGCGGGCAATGGAAAACCCTGAAAAATATCAGCCCATAAGTGGTAGAACTGAAGCGGCCTGGGTGCAAGACGAGGGGAACTTTGTGTCAGTTTGTCCTCGGTGTAAAATGCCGTTCCTATGCTACGCTGACGATACCTGTTGGTGCAAAGAATTGAACAACATTCACCCTGCAACCTTGGAGACATTAAAACGCCAATTCGGCACCACCTGCATTTGTCAAAATTGTCTGAAACTATACGCCGGTTGATCGTTCGCCGATAAAACCGGGCTTTTAACTTGTCATTTGTTGCCGAACGTTTTTGAGCTTGTACCAAATGGCTACTTTTGCGGCCCACTAAACCTCGTAGGTTTTAAAACCTACGAGGTTTGCACACAAATCACCAGTCACCAACAAACCAATCACCACCCAACCATTCACTAATAAAATGGCAAATAAAAAATCGGACGTAGAAGCTGTGGACGCACTCGCACAGGCATACAAAGACCTTTCGGCAGAAATCGGTAAAGTTATCGTAGGCCAGGACGAAGTGGTGCGAGCAGTCATCATCTCACTTTTTTCCAACGGCCACGCACTCCTTGTAGGCGTACCAGGCTTGGCCAAAACCCTCCTCGTCAGCACAATAGCCGAGGTGCTTGACCTTGATTTCAAGCGGATTCAGTTTACTCCTGACCTTATGCCATCTGACATTACAGGTTCGGAAATCCTGGATGAAACCCGCCATTTCCGCTTCCTGCGCGGCCCGATTTTCTCCAACATCGTGCTAGCCGACGAAATAAACCGTACCCCACCCAAAACTCAGGCGGCGCTGCTCGAAGCCATGCAGGAACGCTCCGTCACCGTGAACGGCCAACGCCACGAGCTTCCTTCTCCGTTCTTCGTACTCGCCACACAGAACCCCATTGAGCAGGAAGGCACCTACCCGCTCCCGGAAGCGCAGCTCGACCGCTTCATGTTCAACATCCCACTTACCTACCCCACATACGAGCAAGAAGTAGAGGTGGTGAAAAACACAACCTCCTCACGTGAAGTGAGCTTGAAGCACATCCTCAGCAGCGAACAGATCAAGGAATACCAACAACTTATCCGAAAAATACCTGTCAGCGACAACGTGCTGGAATATGCCGTAGCGCTCGCGTCAAAAACACGGCCCGGAACCCCGCGCGCTACCAAAGAGGCCAATAACTACCTTGGCTGGGGAGCCGGTCCGCGCGCCAGTCAGTACCTCGCACTCGGTGCAAAATGCCACGCAGCCATTATGGGCAAATACTCGCCCGATATAGAAGATGTGCAGGCCATTGCCAACCTCGTGCTGCGCCACCGTATTGTGCGGAACTACAAAGCCGAGGCTGAAGGCGTTACGGAGGAGAATATCATTGAGGCAATGTTGTAGGGCGAAATTCATTTCGCCTTCGTGCCCTATTGTAGGGCGAAATTCATTTCGCCAAAAAATGTAATAGCCATCTCGAATCATCGAGATGGCTATTGTATTTTTAAAATCGAAATAAATTTCGATCTACAAAATGACGAAATGAATTTCGTCCTGCAAAATGACGAAATAAATTTCGTCCTACTCCGCCACGAACCGAATAGAAAGCGAGTTCACGCAGTGGCGGGTGTTTTTCTCCGTCATGCGTTCGCCCTCAAACACGTGGCCAAGGTGTCCTTCACAATTGGCACACACAATTTCCACCCTTTTCATTCCAAAAGAAATGTCGGTGTGACGGGTAATCGCGCCAGGTATCTCATCATCAAATGATGGCCACCCACAGCCACTGTCAAACTTGTCGGAAGAATTGTACAGCGGCGCATTGCAACGACGGCAAATGAAATGCCCCTTTGCTTTGAAGTTGTTGTATTCCCCTGTAAAAGCCCGTTCTGTGCCTTTTTGGGCTATGACATACTCCTCTTCGGGCGTGAGGGTGTTCCAGTTTTGAGTGTTGTTTTCCATATTTTTCTTAATTGAACGAGCAAAAATAAACCGCGGAGGCGCAGAGACGCAAAGTATTGATTTTCACATTCTTTGCGCCTCCGCGCCTCCGGGGTGAGAAGGACAAATTAACAAACCAGCAGCCAAAAAAATGCCAATCCATTTTAAAAAAAGAGGGATGTCGGCGTACCGACATCCCTGTATAGAAAACGTGATGTAAATGCTAATTGATGCTCAAGCCATGGTCGCCATGTGCTCTTGGGCGGCGTTGATGTCCACGCCAAGACCTTGCGCCACGCGGGTACCAAGGTCAATGCTCGCCCGGAAAAAGTGGCAGAGTTGACGGTTGATGATAAGGTCGCGTTTAGGCCCGCTGATACCGCTCATTGCACCAACAATGTTTGACACCGTAGCCTGTTTTTCAGCTTCGGTCATCACTTTGTTGAAAAGAGCACCCGGTTGGGTATAATGATCGTTTTCGCCGGGGGCGTTGCGGTCGTACCAATCGGCGATTGAAGACTCGAGTTGCTCGGCAGGCTCTTTGTACGATTCATCCACGACGATATCGTCGAAACTGTTGGGGAAATAATTGGGTGCGCTGCCACCGTTGCCATTTACGGCCATTAATCCGTCGCGCTGGTAATTGGCCACCAGATAAGGGCATTTATTTACAGGAATCTGCTCGTAGTTGCCACCGAGGCGATAACGGTGTGCATCAGGGTAGGACAACAGTCGTCCTTGTAGCATTTTGTCGGGAGAATAGCCGATACCGTCCACGATATGGGCCGGTGCAAAAGCCGCCTGCTCCACATGCGCGAAGTAATTATCTGGGTTTTCATTGAGTTCCAGGGTGCCTACATCAATCAAAGGGAACTCGCCGTGCGGCCATACTTTGGTCAGATCAAACGGGTTCCAACGAAAAGTTTTTGCCTGCTCGGGCGTCATTACCTGGATTCTCAAATTCCATTTTGGGAAATCGCCTTTTTGGATGGCCTCTACCAAATCACGTTGCGCCCAGTCGGCATCATTGCCTTTCATTTCTGTTGCGCTGGCGTTGTCAAAGTTCTTTATTCCTTGCGCCGTTTTGAAGTGAAATTTCACATAAACCACTTCATTTTTAGCATTTACCAGCGAAAACGTATGGCTGCCAAAACCGTGCATGTGGCGGTAACTAAAGGGCGTACCGCGGTCGCTCATCAGAATCATTACCTGGTGCAGGCTTTCCGGATTGAGCGACCAAAAATCCCACATCATGGTCGGGCTTTTGCAGTTGGTATGTGGGTCGCGTTTTTGCGTGTGGATGAAATCACCAAACTTCTTTGGGTCCTTGATAAAAAAGACAGGCGTGTTGTTGCCCACCAAATCCCAGTTGCCATCTTCGGTGTAAAATTTCATGGCGAAACCTCGTGGGTCGCGCTCTGTATCTGCTGAACCTTTTTCACCTCCGACGGTAGAAAAGCGCAAGAACATTTTGGTCTGCTTACCAATATTGGAAAACATCTTGGCGCGGGTGTACTTCGAGATATCGTGCGTGACCGTGAAGGTCCCATAAGCGCCACTGCCTTTCGCATGGACAACGCGTTCAGGGATACGCTCGCGGTTGAAATGTGCCATTTTCTCGTGCAAAATATAATCCTGCAACAAGATTGGGCCGCGCGGACCGACAGTCATTGTATTCTCATTTTCGGCATACGGACGACCGGATGCGGTGGTGAGTTTTTTCTTATTTTCCATAAAGGGAGAATTTGATTGTTGAATTGATTTGCAAATTTCGTCTATTTGCATCATAAGTCAAACTGATATTTTCTATAATCAAATAGATTTCATCAATGAACCTGCAACAGTTAGAATATGTGCTGGCGGTGGAACGGCACCGTCATTTTGCCAAAGCCGCCGCCTCGTGTCATGTGACGCAGCCAACCCTGAGCATGATGGTTCAAAAGTTGGAGGAAGAGCTGGAAATCAAGATTTTCGACCGCAGCAAACAACCTGTTGTACCGACTCCGGTTGGCGAACTCATCATTGAACAAGCACGAAAAATCATGTTGGAAGTGTCGCGCTTGCACGACATTTTACGGCAGCAAAAGAGTTTGCTTACGGGCAATTTGCGGGTAGGCATCATCCCTACGCTCGCCCCGTATCTGGTGCATCGTTTTATCAATCGTTTTCTGGAAAAATACCCGGGTGTACATCTTTCTGTATCAGAGCACGTCACTTCGGCAATTCTCAAACGACTGAAAAAGAATCAGTTAGATGTGGGAATCCTCGTAAGCCCACTCAACGATACGGCAATTAAGGAAACGCCTTTGTTCTACGAACCTTTGTTTGTGTACTCATCGCATGGCTATGAAAAACACTATTTGCTGCCTGAAGACATTGAGCCAGAGGAACTATTACTGCTCGAGGAAGGGCACTGCCTGCGCTCGCAAATCATGAACCTGTGCGAACTCCGCCGCCGGGCCGAAAGTCGCCTTAATTACCAAAGCGGTAGCCTTGAAACTTTGATGCGATTGGTGGGTACCGGGCAAGGCGTGACCATTCTGCCCGCTATGGCTGTCGAGACACTCAGCACCGAGCAACGGCTTCATGTGTTTCCCTTCAGCGCCCCTGTGCCCATGCGCGAAGTGAGTCTTGCCACGCACCGCGATTTTTTGAAAAACGATTTGATTGCTGTGCTGCGGGAGGAAATTATGGAAGGGATTCCAGAGGAGTTCAAAAACAAGGAGGGAATGCAAAGGGTGGAGATTTAGGAGTTGTTTGAAGGGTTTGAAGGGTTTGAATTGTCGGGCGCCCTTCAAACCCTTCAAACAACAACGTCATCGCTTAAAACGATCATCCGTCAGCGCCTCCAAAAAAGATTTTAGATCGGCTTTTTCCTCTACCGTGAGTCCGAGCGGTGTGTTGAGCAACGTATCGCGATTAAACCCTCCCGGCACCGTTTGATTGGGCACGTCATAAAACTCAATGACATCTTCAAGGGTTTGGAACATTCCATTGTGCATATATGGCGCGGTAAGCGCCACGTTTCGCAACCCGGGAACTTTGAATTTGCCAAGGTCTGTGCTGTCGTGCGTAACGTCGAACCGGCCCCGGTCAGCCAGGTTGCGACGACCCGTAAAAAGCCCCACATTTCGGAATTCATCGCCCGTAAAATCAGGCGAAAAATGGCAGTCGAAACATTTCCCTTTTTTCATAAAAACCTCTCTGCCACGTACTGCCGCCTCACCCATCGGGTTGGGCAGACCCATCATCCATCGGTCGAAGGGTGTATTGGACGTTTCCAGTGTACGGACAAAAGCGGCTAATACCGTCGCCAACTTTTCTGCATCCGCCGGAGCGCCATAGAGTTGGCGAAATGCGTCGTCGTATTCTTTGTGGTTTTGCAGCCGTTCGGTTACGAGCGTAAGTGTGGCGCGCATTTCTACAGTATCTTGAATGGGCATCAGCACCTGTTGCTCAAGTGTAGCCGCCCGGCCATCGTAAAAAAAATGGGGGCGTGCGCCCATGTTGGTGATACTGGGGGAATTACGCTTTCCCAACCGTCCTCCTACCCCACGGCTGAACAATGCGGTATCACAAAAAGCAAATTGAGGGATATGGCAACTGGCGCAGCTAATGGTACTGTCGAGCGAAAGGATCGGATCAGAGAAAAGACGCTCCCCGAGTTGCTCTGGCGTTTGGAAAGGCCGGGTAGCAAAGGAAAACAGCAGGAGTGCCAGCAGAAAAAAACCCGAAAAGAGTAGGCGGTTTTGCATAATTGCAAAGGTAAGATAGCCGACAAAACAAGTGTTCGGCATTTTGAAACCATTTGATTTTGAGGGGGTTTGTTAATTTTGAATTTCAAAACCGATACGCATGAAGCAGTTATTTACCCGCTCCCTTCTTTTTATTGGAGCATTGTTTGTCACCAGCCCCCTTTACAGCCAAGGGCCTGCCCCGGATTTCACTGTTACCACCTCCGATGGACAGGTTAAGAAGCTATATCAGGATTATATCAACCAGCAAAAACTGGTGGTGATCGAAGCGTTTTTCACCACCTGTCCGCCATGCGCCACCCATGCCCCGCTGGTTCAAAATCTTTATACTTCCATGCAGGCCGCACACCCGGGGCAGATCGAATTCATATTGCTCAGCACTTTAATCAGCGATACGAACGTGAAAGTTGCGCAGTACAAAACAAGCAAGGGCCTTACCATGCCTGGCGTAGGCAATAACGGAGGAAGTATTACGGCCCTGCAACCTTACCTGAATGGACTGTACGGACAATTCCAGGGGACGCCAACATTTATCGTTATTGCGCCTGGTACCGGGGAGGTGTTTTTTGACATTCGCGGCAACTCGCCCAGCCAAACCATTGCCCTGCTCCAGCAGAAAATCGAAACACTTTTCCCAAAAGAATGCAGCCTTGAGAACCCGTTTGGCAGCCCGCTCGAAGAAGTGAAAATCACCGTGGACGCGCCCGCATTCGACACCTCGTTTTTTGCTACCGATATCTACGATCTTACCCAAGTTGCTGCGCTTCAAAACACGGACTACATCCTCAAACCCAAAAAAACTGGCAGCCCTTACGACGGTCTCACCACCTATGATCTGGTGCTGATTTCCAAACACATACTTGATATTGTACCCTTCCATTGCCCCTGGCAGATTGTAGCCGCCGATGTAAACCACTCGGAAAGCATTACCACTTTCGATATCGTGACCGCGCGAAAAGTCATCCTCGGTATAACAGACACGTTTCCTAATGGCTCCTGGCGCTTTATGCCCGATTCAGCGACGGTTTCCAACGGTAATTGCCAGGATTTTGTCGGCGTCAAACTTGGCGACGTAAATGCCGGCCCTTGCAACGACAGTCTTGCAAGCCCTGCCGATAGTCGCTCGCTGCCACAAAACCTGTTCTTCCGCGAGCGTGCATTTCAGCCTGGCGAATCAGCCCGGGTTGCCTTGTTTTTTATGGAAAATAACGAACTGGACGGCCTGCAATGCAGCTTTGATTTTGACCCTAATTTTTTGAAAATCAATACTGTTGAAACAGAAATACTCGAAGACTTTGATGCTGAATCTTACCATTTAGGTTACGACCATTTGAGCTTCTCCTGGCTTCAAGCGCAGGGGCAACGCCTCACAGCCGGAACATCTGTCCTGAGCCTTGAACTCACAGCGCCTCAAGGTGGCAGGCTTTCCGATTTGTTGCGATTTTCAGGCACTGGCCTCGCGCCTGAAGCCTACAGTTCGGATGGACAGATTCGCCCGCTTCATCTCTCCGTTCTTCCTACACTTTCCAACTTTTTCATTTCGCCTAATCCTGCCGAAGGCCATTTCTCGATCCAATCAACTATGGAGAATGAAGGTTTTTGCCTTATCCAAATGCTGGATGTTCAGGGAAAAATTGTTTTTGAAAAAACGTTCCCCGCCATCAAAGGGATAAACCGTTGGGAAATAGAAACAAGTGGCGCAGCTGCCGGACTATATTTTCTGAAAGTGAATGGTGAAGCTGCTGGGAAGGTGGTTATCAAGTAGCAGTGGTAGGTTTACCCGCCCCCGCCTGCCAAGCCTTGGCGGGCATGGTAGTCTTGACGAAGGAGGGAGCAGGCAACAGTTCAGATTCCTTGTTACCTTTGATGCACATTTCTCAAAAATACTATGACAAAAAGTAAGGGTCTAAACCGCGAAACCATTCTGCTCGTCGTCGTAGCCGTGTTTGGCCTCGCAGGCTTGGCTGTGTTGCAATTTGCACAAAAAGGCCCCTCCGATTCTGACGACAAAGCCCTGGTACAGACTGAAAATAAACAGGTCAGCAGCGATGCCCAAACTGCAGCACCCTTCCAGAAAATAACGGGCAAATTGTTGGAGACTGACAAACTCCCGGAAGCAGGGCAGCCTTTTAAGTTTTACCTGATTGAGTCTACAACAGGCCCGAGCTACGAGCTGGACTTAGGCGACGGTAAACCGCGTCGGCCCTTCGTAAACGGCGAGGTGGACTGCATTTTCCCCGAGCAAAAAAGTTTCCCTGTCACCCTCTACGCCCGGTACGAAGGCCAGGAAGTGGTGCTCCAAAAAATCAGCCAATTGGTATTGGCGCACAAGAAAAAGACGAATCCCGTGGGGACGGTGGTGGATTATTAAACCCTTTCGTTTTTTTGAAAAAAGCCCATTTGGTAGTGACCGAATGGGCTTTTCTTTTTTTACCCCCTTGCTCAAAATGGAATAAAATCATATTTAACAGTGACGATTATCAGTAAAACAGCCCTGAGCTGCCAAAGTACTTTTGTGGTGAAACCAGATCGATCTAAGTGGTTTTCCCGGAAACCCGTGAAGATGCAAAATCACGGTTTCTGGGGTTGTAGGCACTCATCGCAACGCTAAACCTTTGCCCCGGTTTTAAAAACGAATTTCACCAATTTACTCACCAAACCTTTTCAAGTCATGAAAAAAACACTCGTATTACTCGCCCTTTTCGCCTTTACAGGCATTGTTTCCGCTCAAACCCAAAAAGGAAGCGTACTTCTCGGCGCTACCACAAACATTACCGGGGGATTCAGCGATTTTGGGCTTTTGCAAGGTCTCATGCCTTCCAACCAACTCTCTATCGGTTTTGGAAAAACCACTCAAAGCTACGATGGAGAAAAATACACTTCCAAATGGAACGCTATCAACATTTCTCCAACGGCAGGCTACTTTGTTGCCGATGGTTTTATGGTGGGCGCGAGCCTTGGTTTTCTTTCGTTTGGCAGTAAAAGTGAGGGCGCTGATGAAGAAAACAGGGTAAACATTTTTAGCGCAAGCCCGATGCTCCGCTATTATTTCAAGCAGAGCGGCAAGGTTCGCCCTTATGCCGAAGCCCGTGGAGGTTTTATGAACGTAAGTTCCAACGATGATGGGGACGATTCAAATTCCGCAACACTCTATGGAGCAAAAGTCGGGGGAGCTATATTCATCGGCGACCGTACTTCCCTTGATTTGTTCCTGGACTATAATGGCACTTCAAGCAAGGACGACTATTTTGAGGGAACAATCAAAACAACCACCTCTGTTTTTGGAGTTGGGGTAGGATTTAGTTACTTCCTGAAATAAAAGCGCGATACAAATAACTTCACTTGGGGTTTATGCCAATTTGGTATAAACCCCATTTTGTTGAATAGCCATTCATGTATCTGCGGCAATGTACTTTTGGGCAAAACTTTCGGCTATGAAAAGCATTTGCCTTCCTCTTCTAATATCCTTGCCGCTTGCAGTTATGGCTCAATCCGCGTTTACCATAAGTTACCCTGCCCATTTTTCCAACAAACCACTGGATGGACGTTTGTTGCTCATTTTTGCCAAAAATGGTGAAACAGAGCCTCGTTTTCAAGTCCGCGACGACTACCAATCTGCCCAAATATTTGGCCAGGACGTAGAAAATTGGGAGGCCGGAGACATTCGTTTCTTCAATGGCAAAGAGTTCGGTTACCCCATACAGCTTCTTCAGGACTTGCCTACCGGCGAGTATTTTGTCCAGGCAGTTTTGCACAAGTACGAAACTTTCAAGCGCAAAGACGGGCATACGCTCAAGATGCCAATGGACCGTGGCGAGGGCCAACAATGGAACCGCGCACCAGGAAATCTCTATTCCAAACCCTTGAAAATCACGGTAAATACGCGGAAGGAGAGCGTCCTGAAAATTGAGCTTACGGAGGAAATCCCCCCCATCCCAAAACCCGCCGACACGAAATACATCAAGCACATAGAAATTGAGAGCAAGTTGCTCACGGAGTTTTGGGGGCGTCCAATGACCCTTGGAGCGCATGTCCTTTTGCCGGAAGGCTGGGACGAGCACCCCAATGTTCGTTATCCTTTGGCGATCTACCACGGTCATTTCCCGGCAGATTTCGACGGGTTCCGCACGGAGCCGCCCGACCCAGATTTAGTGCCTGATTACAGCGAACGTTTCAAATTGCATGGCTACAATCGCATCGTGCAACAAGAAGCCTACGATTTTTACAAATTATGGACAGGGCCAGAATTTCCGCGCGTTCTGGCTGTAGAGATTCAACATCCTTGCCCATTTTACGACGATTCGTATGCGGTCAACTCAGCCAATGTTGGCCCATATGGCGACGCGATTATGTACGAACTCATTCCGGAAATCGAGCGCCGTTTCCGGGGCATCGGACAAGGCTGGGCACGACTTACTTATGGCGGAAGTACAGGTGGTTGGGAAGCGCTGGCAGTACAGGTTTTTTACCCGGACGAGTTCAACGGCTGCTATGCGGCTTGTCCCGATCCGATTGATTTTCGGGCTTTTGTAACGGTTGACCTTTATGCAGACAAGAACGCTTATTATCGGGAAGGCGGTTTTTCCAAAATAAAACGTCCGGCTACGCGCAACTACCTTGGACACCTAAGCGCTACCATGGAAAGTGTCAACCATTACGAACTTGCCTTGGGCACCAAAGGCCGCAGCGGACAACAATTTGATATTTGGGAAGCCGTGTCGTCACCACTGGGTAAGGACGGTTATCCAGAACGGATTTGGGACAAACTGACCGGGGAGATAAATCCCGACGTAGCGGCTTATTGGAAAGAAAATTATGATTTAAGCTGGATTATGAAGCGCGATTGGCCAAAAAATGGCGCAAAATGGCGTGGCAAAATCCACCTTTATTGCGGCGATATGGACAATTTTTACCTGAATAACGCGGTCTATCTGGCAGAAGAAATGCTCCGTGCACAAGATAACCCGCCCTTCGATGGCGAGGTAGATTACGGCGACCGGGCCGAGCACTGCTGGAATGGCGACCACTCCCAGCCCAATGCGATTTCACGCCTTCGCTATCACCGCTATTTTATCCCAAAATGGACGGAGGAAGTGCAGAAGCGATCGCCGAAAGGGGCAGATTTAAAGAGTTGGCGGTATTGATGCATATCCATCACCCCTCCTCCTCTTTCTCAAAATTCATCTTGAACCCTATACGTTGATTTGGTTCTGCAGCTACATCGTCGTCATAGTCTTCCCAGGCTGTCACGTCCGTTATAAAGGTTTCGACGTGGCGTTGGAAATAGGGTTCCTTCAATTCCTCCGGTCGGTAGATGGCAATGGTCTTTGGAGGCTGGGGTTGGCCGTATTTCTCAATAAACGGAAAATTGATGAGCACCAGGATTTTGCCGTTGAAAAGCTGCTGGTACACCAAAGAACCATTTTGTTTGATGAGGTCGCGTCTAAGGTCATTGCCAACGGATTCACCGAAACCGCTTTCTAAGGTTCCAAGCGTAAGTACCACGGCTTCAAGGTTTTCAATTTCTGCTACTTCCTGCACTTTAGCAGGCAACCCGCCCGCATCTGCCAATGCACGAAGGTGGGCCTACAACGAAAACAACAACTCCCGATACTTCACCAAAGGCCAGTACTGATCGTCTACGATGGATTCAAGATCGTCTACGGCAGCGCGGATAGCATCCATCTGCGGCTTCACTTCATGGCAGAAAATGCCCGCTTCAACGCGAATATCTTCCGCATGGTGCGCGCGGTCGTACGCCTCGTTCATCTTTTTCAGGCCGCTATGAATAGCTTCGACGTTGACAATGACACGTTTCACCAAATCAACCTGCATACGGCTGCTTTGCACCATGTCAATCGAGCGCAAGGCATTGATGTTCTGTGCAAGTTCTGTCTGGTAGCGCATGACGGCAGGGAGTACCAGCGTCACTACGATTTCCTCCAATGACTTTGCTTCAATATTCAGTTTAGTACAGTAACTGTGTAACTGCACTGCGTGGAATGCCTCCAATTCCACCTTGCTCATCACACTGGATTTGCTGTAGAAATCTTGCGCCAATTTTTGGCCCAATACATCCAAGGCTTCGGGGGTGGTCGCAAAATTGTTCAAGCCGCGTTCTGCTGCCTCGGCTTTCCACTCATCGGAATAGTTGTTTCCCTCAAAACATATCGCTTTCGATTTGCGTATGTAACCTTTCAGCACGGTAAGAATCGCTTCGTCTTGTCCTATTCCTTTATTAACCAACCCATCTACATCGGTTTTGAATTCCACCAATTGTAAACCCATCATCCCGTTCATTACAGCCATTGGGCCAGCGCAGTTTTGACTGCTGCCCACCGCCCGGATTTCAAATTTGTTGCCCGTGAAGGCAAACGGTGAAGTACGGTTGCGGTCCGTATTGTCCATCTCTAAGTTGGGCAACTTGGAAATCAGATCAAGTGCGCGTTTCACCTCTTTTGCATCGGTGTTTTTGCCCTCTGCGATTTGGTCGAGCAATGTGCTCAACGCTTCTCCAATAAAGACTGAAATGATGGCAGGCGGCGCTTCATTTGCACCCAAGCGGTGGTCATTGCCCGCATGGGCGATACTTGCACGCAAAACGTCGGCATACTTGTGTACCGCCGCGATGGTGTTTACAAAAAAGGTGAGGAAACGAAGGTTCGTGCCTGGGTTTTTGCCCGGCGAGAGCAGATTCACACCTGTGTTGGTACCCAGGCTCCAGTTGTTGTGTTTGCCTGAGCCATTGATGCCGGCAAAAGGTTTTTCATGGAGCAGTACACGCAACTTATGCCGACGAGCCACGCGCTCCATTAAGTCCATCAAGAGTTGGTTGTGGTCTACTGCCACGTTGATTTCCTCAAAAATCGGCGCCAGTTCGTATTGGCTTGGCGCTACTTCATTGTGTCGTGTGCGCACCGGAATACCCAGTTTGTGACACTCTGTTTCAAGGTCGCGCATATAGGAGTACACCCGCTCGGGGATAGAGCCAAAATAGTGGTCTTCCAATTGCTGGTGCTTTGCAGCGGGACGGCCCAACAGGGTGCGGCCCGTCATGGAAAGGTCGGGACGTGCATTGTAAAGCGCCTCGTCCACAAGGAAATATTCCTGTTCCCATCCGAGCGTGGCAGAGGTTTTGGTCACTTCCTTGTCGAACATTTGTGCCACTGGCACGGTGGCTTTGTCGAGGAAAGACTGTGAGCGGAGAAGTGGCAATTTGTAGTCTTGGGCCTCCCCGCCATAGGTCACAAAAATGGTTGGGATGCAAAGCGTTTTGCCCTCGCCCACGGCCATGATAAACGCTGGACTGGAGGGATCCCACACGGTATACCCACGTGCTTCAAAAGTGCTGCGCATCCCGCCAGAGGGGAAGGAAGAACCATCAGGCTCTTGCTGAACGAGTGCAGAACCGGTAAACTCCTCAATGACGCGACCGTCGTGGGTGAGCGTGAAAAACGAATCGTGCTTTTCGGCCGTTTTGCCCGTAAGTGGCTGAAACCAATGTGCAAAGTGGGTGCAATTGTGCGACTCAGCCCATTTTTTCATGCCTACCGCCACTACATCGGCAATTTCGCGGCTAAGTTTTTGTCCATTTTGCACTGCGGCTTTGACCGTCAGATAGGCGTTTTCCGGGAGGTGGTTACGCATGGCTTCGTCATTGAAAACGTTTTCACCAAAATAAGAGGCGATGTTTTCAACTACACCTTCCACCATATCAAGCGGAAATGGTTCTACGCGGTTTTCCATTGTCTGGAGTGCGTTGAAACGAGAGAGGGACATATTTTTCTACTATTTGGATTGTGAATGTTGAATATCAAATCTTGCAAGTCCGTTGGCAAAAAGATTAGCATTGACAAAACGCAAGGCGTTCATCAACAGAGACACCCTTTCGCGATAGGGTTGCCCCATTGTCGGGTGTCTGTAAAAAAGAAAGCGAGTGGAGGATAATTTTTGAAATCGGGGCGGCTGCTCCATTTGCCGAGCGGGGTCGGCAGCCAAATTGGATAAAAAGAAGAGCATCGCGATAAAAGCGGCATTGTCAGTCGGGCAAACACGCTTTTGAAAACGCAAAGGTAGCCAAGTTTCAGAAATAAAAAAAGCCCCCCTCCACGTACAGGAGAGAGGCCATCCCAAAAACCGATTTTAAAGTATGATCTTGTAAAATCGATGTTTAGTGATTGGTGATCAGTGATTGGATGATTGGTGACTAGTGATTAGTATGGCTTAATCTTGAAATCTGTCTCAAGGGCAGGCCACACCAATCACTAATCACCTATCAATTATCACTTCGCCATGCGCGGGTCTTGTGACCCCGCACCTTACTTCGCTTGGATCATCTTCTTCGTTGCAGAGTCGGTAGAAGTCTCCAACTTGTAGTACAGCATGCCTGTGGTGTTGATCAGCGCGCGGTCAAGTGCGATGCTATTCTCACCTTTAGCAAACTGACCTTTCTGCTGGTACACTACGCGGCCTGTCTCGTCAAAGATAGACAACGTTGCCTCAGCTGCTTCTGGAAGGAAGAAGCCGATGAACGTGCGGTTGACGAATGGGTTTGGCTGGTTCTGGTACAATTCAAAACCAACACCTGAGATTGTTTTGCCGTCGAAACGGAAAGCAACACCCAAGCGGCCTGCGTCACCGTATGCCTCAGCGCGGGTGATCGAACCAGATACACCAAGCATTTCGCTCAACTTGCCAGCTTTCTCAGCGCGGAAACGCACTGTGAATTCTTGTGCACCGTCGATAGATACTGCCATAGCACCTTCTGGAGCCAGGTTGAAGTTGCCTTCAGATACGTTCTCTGCGTTCACGATGTCCATAGCCTTCAGGCCATTGAGCGTCGCGGTGAACTGGAAGCCTTTGAGGGCTTGTGCAGATTTGAACGATACTTCAAACACTTCGCCTGCTTTCACATTGCGGTCTTCGAGATCGAAGATAGCCGTGCCTGCAGTACGCTCTTCAGCCTGCATAGTGGCGTTGGCCACTGCTGTGCCGTTAACGTCGCCGATTTTCACGCCAGTGAAGTCTTCGTCCATCTGGCTTGTCATTGCGTCAGCAATCGAGATCGTCTCTGGGAATGCAGTCTGGAATGGGTTGTTCGCGTTCGGGAACGAGAACGCCTTGTCCACAAAGCGCCAAGAGGTGTTGTTTGGAAGGTCCGTGTAGATACCGAGGATCAACTTACGAATCTCCACGATGTCAAACGTTGTGATCGAACCAGACTTGTTAGCGTCAGCAGCGATCATTTTGTACGGGCTGTCCAAAGGCTCAATGCCCAG
Source organism: Lewinellaceae bacterium (assembly GCA_016708875.1). GTDB lineage: Bacteria > Bacteroidota > Bacteroidia > Chitinophagales > Saprospiraceae > M3007. The sequence continues at coordinate 135,477 of JADJFA010000042.1, read as the reverse complement.
GATGTGCTTAGAGATCAACACCAGGTCATAGGTGGTTACACCGTTGAGCGGGTTGTCGTCTTTCTCAGGAGCAATCACGAACGTAGCGTCCAAAGGAAGGTTGTTCGCAACAATGTACGCGCCATCAGCAGCTGAAAGATCGAAGTAGCTGTACGGTGGGGTGAAGCTGCTCGTTCCAGAAATCTGAACCGTGCCTTCTTCAACTCCGTCTGTCATTTCAGTCTTCAGTGCACCAGCAACGTTGATGTTGTCCGGGTTCGGGCAGCTGCCCAGGTTGTCCTGTACGATCAGGTAAGTCTCGCAGTAGTCCGCGTTGCCTTGTGCGTCAATCGCCCAAAGTTCCACGCAGCGTGTGCCGAGTTCGTCGCACGTAAACGTCACAGAAGTGATCGGGTTGCCTTGGTTGTCCACTGGGAAGCCAGTGCCGGTGCCGCATTTGCGGATGCCGATCTTGATCTGACCAGCAGGAGTGCAGTTGTCTTCCGTGTACTGGAGGAAGTCAGATGCCCACAGCACGATCATACCAGTAGGCATGATGTTCACGCTCAGGCCGTTGATGCAAACCACCGTAGGAGGCTTGCAATCGCGCACCGTGAAGGTGTACTCGTATTCAGCGTTGTTACCGCAACCGTCCGTGATGAACCACTTGATCTTGTGCGTGCCGTGTGGCAGCTCAGGAATCACGTGGGTGTTCTGCTGCTGTTGGGTGTTCCAACGAACGCAAGCAGTCTTCGTGTTGCCAGAGATAGTCTCCTGGATCGAGAAGCCCCACTTCTGGTTGTTCGGAACAAGGCGCTCGTCAAACTGGCGCGATGTGCCGCCCGAGAAGTTTGGCGTATTGATGTTGCCGTACAGCACGTTGTTCCAGCCGAGACCGGCGATGCCCAAAGAAGTAGAGTTCACAACAGTCTCCATCACGTTGTCGCCGTCAAGGTCGAGGAACAACAGGTATTCGATGTTGATGTTTGCTCCAGAGCAAGCGTCTGTGCCAGTGATGCAAAGGTCAGTTGGCTCCTCGCACAAGTCATGCGTCAGGATGCCGTTATCCCACCAGTACATCTCGTTCCACAGCAGGTCGTTGTTTGGCGTCAGCCAGTTCTGGTTCGAGCAGTCAGGTACAACGTAGGTGCCTGTAGGCTTCACGCCGTCGATGATCTTGATGATCTGCTTGTACTTGTAGCAGTTGGCATCAGCATCCCAGAATGTGCAGAAGTTCGTCGTGGTCGGGTCGCCCGGGTTGATACGCACCACTGTCGGAGCCCATGGAGCCAAAGTGCCGCATTCGGACACGGTTGGACCAGGAAGGTTCGTTGGGTGGTTAGTGATCGCGTTCGGGTTCGGGTTCGGAACGTAGATGCAATCAAGGTTCGGGTTGTACGTGCACCAGTTGATGATCGTCCAGGTCCGCTCAATCTTGAAGCAAGCGTCGGGAACTACCGTGAAGATTTCGTCTTCGTAGGATACGCCCAACAGTTCGCAGTCTTCACCGAAGAAAGTTGGCTCCTGGTAGATGCCAGACTCGTCGCATACCGTCACGATTGCATCGTTCGGGAACTTGATGAAGTAGTCCTGATTGTACGTCACGAAGACGCGCTGGGTGCACTGAGTGCTGAAGCCGTGGCAATCCCATGCACGGAACGTGCGCGTGATTGTACCTCGGTTACATACTGTGTCGAACAAAGAGTTGTTCACCGTGTGCGTCAGGCCACACTGGCCTTGGTACACCAAAGAGGTGTCGAGGCAGCAGTTGTCTGCAACTACTGGTTTGCCGTAAGCCCAGAGGCTTGGGTCGAAGTTTTCGCAGTTCACTGTTACGTTGGCAGGAGGCAAGCAAGCTGGTTTCAGCTTGTCCTGTACTTCCACCTGGATCATGCACTCGTTGAAGATTGGAGTGCCGTCAATGCCTGCCATGATGTTGCCGTTGACATCAACCTGGTACACGCGCAGAACAATTGTCTGAGCAGGAAGACCCACCTCGCAGCAGTAGAACTTGATAGAGTCGTACTCGCTGATGGCGCGCTCGAACTCGCTCGGGAACGTTGGGAGTGTAGAGTTGCAAGGCAGGAAGCCACGCACCTGGTTCAATCCGTTGATACAGTCAGAGTACGGAGCCATCCGACGGATCGTAAACTTCACACCGTTGCAGTTATCGTAAGAACCGTCGTCGAAAGTAGTGGCTTTCACCCAGGTAACACCGGCAAATTCGCAAGCGTCGAGGGCGTCAGGGCCTTGGTTTGGCGGTCCAGCTGGGCCGTAGCAATCGAATGGATCGTCAATGCCGATGGCGACAGTGGTCGTCTCATCGCAAGCAGCCACTGGCGGAGTGTAGTCGCGAACCGTCAGGTTGAAGTTGCACTGTGAAGTGTTTCCGCAGTCGTCTTCAACCACATACGTTACTGTGTGGTTGCCGATAGGCAGGCAAGGCGCAAAACCGAAGTTAGCAAGCGTGTCAAGATCCCACCAGTTGTTGCCAGGGAAGTCCTCGAGTGTACCACCGATGGACACCATGTTAATCACTACGCCCGTGTGTTGGTCACGGATTACGATCATACCGCTGATGTTGTTGATACGGCTACAGTTGTCTTCCACGATCACATCAGGAAGGTTGATAGTGGCGCAGCAAGTAAATGGGTCGGTAGAAACCGTCAGATTTGATGGGCAAGCGATGCTTGGGCCTTGGTCGTCAATGACTTTAAGAATCTGGTCGAAAACGAAACCTGCGCCTGTGCACCAGTCAATTACGGTCCATTCGCGGCGATACTTCACCGTGCCGTCGCAGACAATGATGATGTAATCATGGAATTCCCAGTTGACATTACAGCCGACAGGAACACCAAAAACATACGGGTAGCCTTGAAGACCCAGAGACTCAATCCAATCTGGAGTCGGGTTCGGGTGGCCGTTTATGATCGGGATATTGTCTTCGCAGCTGAAAGCCGGAGCATCAATATCGTCGTAATCAGGAGGCATCACGACATCATTCAGGGTTGGGCGAGTGAGGTCAATGATTTGGATGCAAGTGCTGGTGTTACCAGATGCATCAATGGCCGTCCATTTGCGGGAAATCGTCGCCGTTAAGCCCGAAGCGCAGTCTCGTGGTATCTCCGAATCAAGATAGTTCAAGGTCACGTCTGAGCAATTTTCCAACTGTGGAACGCCCGCTCCGGCAGAGACAGTGTATTGTTGCGGTATACCGGTTGGGAACACGTTTACCAAGTACACCAAACCGTTGGGGAAATCAGCGCCTCCGGTTTGTTGGATGCTGATCGTCATGCTGCTGTTTGGACCACCATCTCCACCGACAAGGTCGGTTACAGTAAGTGTCCAGGTGCCATTCGGGTTTTCACCGTCGAATGCAGATAGCGGATTTAATGGCTGGAAATCGCCTGCAATGGCAGGGAGGTTGCCACAAGTAGCTTCGAACACAGCATAAGCGGTAGCAGATTCGTCGTCGAAGCTCACATCAAGGCCGTTGCCCGCACATCCAAGGCCCCCTGGTACGGGTACGCCCGGACGACTGAAGAACTGCACCGTAGTGCCTTGCGGCGAACGCAAGCTGGCTTCTATGTCGCCCACCCAAGTGTGGTCGGTCAGGAAACTGGTGATGTTCAGATCTTCTATCGGAGCGCTAGGGGCCACTGTAGTTGAAGTTGACCGTTACGGCGCCAGCAGCTGGGATAGCGAAGTTGCCTGTCTGAGCTGAGCCGACCAATGTTTGCTGAGAGCCAGGAAACACTTCAGCATTGCACGGCAGCGTTCCTGGAGGGCAGTCGAGCACCGGCGCCAGTTTGTCTTCGATTTTCACGTTGCCCCAGCACCTGTTGAAGGGCGAATCAGAGTCAGTCACGCGCACTTGATAGGTCTTGCCTATGTCGGCAGGGCCAAAGCAAGCAGGCACCCATGGGCCGTTGCCGTAAGGAAGCGTCTTGTCCACTTCCACAATGTAGTCATCGTAGCAGTGGTACGGGCCACCTTCGAGCACACCGTCTGCGCCGAGGCAGTAGAAGCAGTCTTCGTCGAGTGAAATGTACACAAGGTCATTGCAAACCAAAGAGCTGATCGGGTTCGGGAACTCAATCACATTGACATCAAAGCAACAAACTGAAGTGTTGCCAGCAGCGTCGGTAGCCAGGAAGCAGTTGGTCGTTGTACCGATCGGAAATTCAGAACCGGAAATCAGGCCTGATGTTTGTGTGATGGTCACAGCAGGGGACGCCAGGTTGAGGCGCATAATCAGACCCCGAGCGGTGAAAATGTTCAGGTCCATGATGTCCACGTTGATGGGCACCGCGAGATTTGCTGTGTTGGTGCAACCGTACACGTAGGTAGGAGCAGCTTCACCCGTCAAGTCGAAGCCGACCGAAGAACCTGCTGCTGGCGTAGCTGTGCCAGTAGAAGTGACTTGAACCACCAGCTGGGTACCAGCTGGTATCACTGTAGGTGTCAACGGGACGTTGATGGTTGTTATATTGGATATAACAGCAGGGTCGTACACCGTAGTGCTTAACAGGTTGGTGAGGTTCGCGTTGTTGAGTGCGCCTGTAAGCGACCACAGTCGGATCGTAAACGGCGAACCCGGTGTCGCGCGCCAAACGCCCAGATCAATGCTGTTGGCCGTAAGTGTCTGCCCAATGTTGAAAATGCGGTAATAAGAAATTTCGTCCGCTGCGGCATTGCTGCACACTAAGGCGATGTCCACTACCTGCGGCCACGCAAGATTTTGATGCAGGCTCTGGGAGACGCCGGGGCAGTTGTCCGTGCCAAATACATCATAGTTCACAATTGAGGAACAAGCACCTGGGTCTAGGTTGATGTTCAGATCGGCGGGGCAGGTGATCACCGGGTCAACACCGTCGGAGACGATGATTGCTTGCGATGTAAAGTCACAGGCCGAGAGCTGGTAGCGGAGCGTATGTGCACCGATACTCAGCGTAGGAATAACAAAAGCTTGACCTGAAGTTACGTTTATCAAAAATACGCCGTCCACGAACACAGAAATCACCGCGGCGGCGCATGCTGGCGCCAGGGTAGGAGCCGTGAGCGGCACGTCGGTGGCACCGCAAACAGCTGGGTCAGTGCCTTCGATGTCGAGTTGAGGCAACACCACGCCATTGAGTGTACAGCCGGGGATACCGAATGACATATCCCAGTTAACCATTGAGCCAGCGAACCCGCCCAAGTCGTCTTTAAAGACCAGACGCCAGATGCCATTCTGGCCCGGCGTGAAACCAGCCAAGGTGGTTACCGTGGGTGTGATGTTTGTGCCACAAGTAGAACCCACCAAGGAGCCTTCCGGGCGAAATACTCCAGTAAAAGGCGCCGTACCGGAAACGATACTGAGCGTGGCATTGTCGCAAAATACCGTATTGGTATAGTTGTCAAGCGAGCCGCCGTTGTCGGTCGAAAGTTCGAGGATTTGACCGTTTGGCGCCTGAAGCCAGAAATCAACGTCGGAGTTCCAGGTGTGGTTGAAGTTCACCCGCACGCTCAACAAGCTCTGCCCAGGCAGCAGGCCAGCGATATTATTTTCGAAAAAAGTGCCGCCCGTTGTTTGCGGGGCGGTCGTACAACCACCTGTGCCTACGGAAGGGATCAGGTTGTTGCCGGCTGTATTGGTAGAGCTGCCTATAAAGGTTTGTGCTGTGGCGAGATTAGCCGACAACAAAACGCTCAAAACGAAAAGACACCCTAGTAGTGTATTTCTCCTTTTCATAAGATAAAGAAATTGTGATGATTTAAAAAAAAAGTTCAACAGAGGAAATCATGCGTTCCGCTTAGTTCGTCAATAACTGCACGGCATCTTCATACAAAAGCGACAAGGTTGTCTTGTTAAGCATGCCCGATGTGGTGTTGAACTCGTCGTTCATCTTGGCAAGACTCCCATCCACGGCTTGTTGTACGGTCGAGCCTTCCTCAATACCGTTGTGAATGTGTTTGTAGTAGATAATGTGGTTCATGATGTTTTTGTAAGGCGTACTACCAGGAGTGTAGTTCGTGAGATCCAACACTTGTTGGTCAATCTCCACCTCGAGCGTGTTAAGCGCCAATGACTCCGACATCCAGTTGTAAGATTGTGCCGCAAGCCGATCAGCCGTAAGCAACATACCTCCCAACAGGAAAAAAAGCGCCAGAAGCGATTGCCGTCCTTGTGAGAAAAAAAATGTTCTTTTCATGTTGATAAAAAAATTTTGATAGTGATTAGATTATGAGCGCGGCCGAAACCGATTTGCGCTTGATTCTCCAAAAGCCTTTGTGTTGCGACTTTTTGCAACAAAAAAAGCATTGATGGCAGGAGCAGAGCTCCATGCCATCAATGCTTTTTTAATAAATAACAACAACTGCCGGAGCAGTCAAAACGGGTAAAGTTTCTTCCCATGAGAGATTATATACGGAAGGGCCGAAGCCCGTAAAAAGGATTATTCCAAGGATGCGTAAACAACTTGGTAAACAAGGGTTTGTTTTACAACAAGAATCAAGCCAAATGGAATTTTGACGGACGCACAAAATCAACGGCGCAAGCCGCAGAAATCAGTCTTGGGAGGAAACAGGGAGCGGAAGAAGAAAAGGAAAGAGGCCGAAGGACTTTTGCCTGTCCGATTGCCGATTGCTCGGTAAAGGACCAACTTAGCTCACGAGAAAAATCGGGTATGCAGATTAAAAGGAAATGCTTTAACTAAAATAGCAGCACAAAAGTATTTATCAATTTTGGCTAAAAACCCTTTTAGTTCTATTATTTTTCAAAAAAATAGACGAATTTTCAATTTTTGCCCAAAACAACAACCTTCCGGGCAGGCTACTGGACAGTTTCAAATATCGAGACCTGTAAGGTTTTGGAGCTTTATGGTATTGGCACAAGCTTCAAATACAAATCCAAGCCTTGTCATTCTGACGGAACCTGTCCACATCAAGTGCGCTTTGGCCGAGTATTTGCCCCTCTCGAGTGCTCAAAAGTGCAAATACTCGGCCAAAGCGCACTTGATGCGGACAGGTTCCGTCAGAATGACAAGGCTTGAGGGCTCGGGAGGGCAGATGAAGATCTGTGTACATGCGTTAAGTTTTTGAAACCTTAATGCACAAAAAAAGCCTCCCGTGCGACTTTTCGCAGAGAGGCCATCCCAAAAACCAATTGTTAAAGACATCTATTCTTTACACAAACGAGTCGTTTGAGTTATTTTTTCAAGCAAGGGTGTTTAAGAAACATGAGTCATCCCGAATTTTTCTAAAGTCCCGTTAGGGACTGAATCTCGGTAGTAGAGAACAGATGGAATGCGTTTGGCGTGCCGTAGGTACGCTATATGCGGTTTTTAGATAGCGTACCTACGGCACGCTTTTACATCGAAAACAATATTTCTACCGATATTCCGTCCCGCTGGGACGTTTTTGTATCAAAATTCGGGATGACTCATGGTTTATTTTTTCATCGGATCCGACGCAGAAGGAGTCACCGAAACCACCTTTGCCTTGCGGTTGAACGTGTACGCCATGCTCAATTCGTGCGAGCCACCTGTGTAACGCTGGAAGTTAGACAAGGAGAGATCATAGGAGTAGAAGAATTGGAACTGGCTGACTTTGGTGCCAAGCATACACACTGCTGCGCCGCTGTTTCCGGGGCGGAACGTGAGGCCGGCAATGAGTTTTTCGTCCAGGAAACGCCCCTGTATATTCAGGTCAATCTGATAAGGGGTATCTCGTATTTTGCGCATCGTGATGCTGGGAATGATCTTGAAATTCTGGTCTTTGTTGTCAAACTTGTAGCCCATTTGGAAGATGTAGTGCTCGAATAACTTTTTGCCAGTCTCCTCTTCCTCTCCAGCTACAGGCGCCTCATCCAAACGGGTACGAATGGTGTTTGGCAAAGTAAGTCCGACAAAAAGTTTGTCGTCGTGGATTGCGTAGCCACCGAGGGAAGCATCGAAGATTTGCTGGCCGTCTACGAGGCTTTCGAGCACGTCGTCATTCCGTTCTACGAGTGGATCGTTGAGGAGCGCTGCGTCGGCTTTGCGGTTGAGAAATTCGGTGGACAGGCCGAGACCAATGCGTACTTTTTTGATCTGAAAGCGGAATGCGTAGTTGATCTGGAGCTTGGTGGTGCTCACTTTGCCGGCATTATCCGAGAAAAGTGCACCGCCGAGCGCGAGTTTGTCGCCCACCGGGCCGTTGTACATCAGCGTGTAGGTGCTGGGCTTTTCGGGGAACGTCGTCCAGGTGCTGCGGTAGTTGGCAATGAACTGGTGCTGGTTTTCAAAACCTGTATAGCCAGGGTTGATGAGCACCGGGAAAGCGTGGTACTGGGAGTAGATGGCTTGTTCTTGAGCGAAGGCGGCCAGCGCGCTGATACCGAAGAGGAGGGTAAAAAGTATCTTTTTCATTGTAAACCGAGTTTTTACCCGCTTTAGCCTTTTGTCCGTATAATTTTAACGGCGGTAAAGGCGAAGGAGGGTGTGGATTGTGAGAACCCGCTTACGCTAAAGCTTCGGCGGGTAAAGGAGGGAATAATGTTGTGTGGATTGATTGTGTTGAGCATGTTGAGGGCGTTGAGTATTGATTTCTCAACACTCAACACACTCAACATCTCATTCAAATTTAATGAAGCAAATTGATGGCGCCCTTGCGAACACCCTCATGTTGTTGACCTTGGTCGTCTACAAAAGTGTAGGTGAACACATAATAATATACCCCTTCAGCAAGTGCAACGCCCGAATTAGTGAGACCGTTCCAGTTGTGTTCACGATCACTGTCTTCATTGGTGTAGCCGTCCGTCTGGAAGACGAGTTGCCCCCAACGATTGTAAATCTCTATGTGATTTTCCAGTGTCGTCTCGATGCAGGTGATATACACGTTGTCGTTTTTGCCGTCTTGCTGACCAGGCGTGATGACCGGGCTGAGGCGGAAACAACCGTCTTCAGGATACGGGACACTATCGGTAGCATAAGCGGTGCAACCGTTGCCATCCGTGATGAAGAATTCTACGAACTCTCCAGAACAAAGGTTGTCAGCGCGTTCGCCATTCCCCGTGTGACCGAAACTGCCCGACCAAACGTAGGTAACAGGATCTACTGCACCTGTTAAGTCAATCAGAAGGGAGCCATCGCAAGCATTGAAGTTGCGCGGAGTGGTAGGAGCAAAAGTTGCCACGATTTCCTGAGGCTCTGGCACACTGACCGTGGTGGTGCTCTCTACGCCGTTTTTATCGGTGATGGTCACGCTGTATGCGCCTCCGCATAGGTTTACCGCTTGCGAGAATCCGTTCGGGAAAACTGCCTGGTCGGTTTGACCAGTTGACCAAATAACTTTGTAGGGTGCAAAACCACCTGCTACTATGATTTTAGCGCTTCCATTACAATCCCCAAAGCAACTCGCACCAACGAATTCCGAAGTTGAAGTAATCGCAGGAGGGAAGGTCAATGCATCAGACCAAACCGATGTACAACCCGCATCATCGGTTATCGTGACCGAGTAAGCGCCACCGCAAAGGGTCGTGTTATCAGGCCCTGTCACGCCATTGCTCCAAACGATGTTGCTGCTGCCTAAGCCGGCAATAAACACCACAGATGCTTCACCGTCGCACATAATAGCGCCGCTCACTTGGTGACCGCTTGGGTACAGGGAGGTTTCGTTGACGTTCGTGATGTTGAGGTTCGATTGGGAAGTTAGGGTCCAGGTAGAATCCAGGACAGTGCCGTTTTCGTCCGTGATCGTCAGGCTGTAAAATCCTGGGCCAAGGTCAATTATATTTTGGGAAGTTTCATCAAAGCCATTGGGACCAGTCCAATGATAGGTATAAGGTGCATTGCCCCCTTGAACTGTGATGTTAATGGCGCCTGTTGTTGCACTGGCACAGGTGGGTTGGGTAACAGAGCCTTGCAGGGCAACGAATACAAATGGCGCATATTCCCGAATCAATGGAAATTCCAGGACCGATTGACAGCCTGACAATTGGTTCGTAATGGTCACCATGTACAAGCCCGAGTCGAGGTTGCTGACTATATTGCCCGTAGTATTGAGCGGTGGTCCCCACAAATAGCTCAACTGACCGAGCACACCAGGGGCCGGGTTCAGCGTGATTTTACCATTGTGCAACTCGTCAAACGGGTTTGTCGTTTGGCTGTTCACACTCGCAGGATCGTCCTGACCAACTGTAATGCCCGTAAGAACAGAAGAGTTGCCATTCGAAGCGGTGATGGTCACATTATAAAGACCGGCACCTAAACTAGGTATACATGGGTTAAGCGAATCCGTCTGAAGCGTGCCAAAACCCCAGTTGATTGTAAAGGGTGTGAAATTGGTCGCTGTTGGTGCAATTTCAAGGCAAATTTGACCGTCGTGGTCACAAGCGTTTTTGATAAAGGCCACTGCTGGTTGGCCCAAGACATTACCGCTCGGAACTGTGAACGAGAACGTGCGCTCGCAAGCGTTTGCATCTTTCACCACCACGGTGTAGGTGCCTGCTGCCAATCCTGAAATGTCTTGCGTAGTTGCCCCGTTGCTCCACAAGTAAGTGAAGATTGGTGTGCCGCCGCTCAGGATTTCAAGGTCAATGGAGCCATTGCTCGGATTGGCTGCTGTGATGCTTGTGTCAATGAGAAGCAATTGAGGGCCCGTAACCAGTACGGCAGCAAAAACTTTGGTACAAGACTGCGCATCCGTTACCGTAGGCTGGTAAGAGCCCGGGGCCAGGTTGCCAATAGTTTCCCCTGTGAGCGTTGTATTACTCCAAACTACCGTATAAGGTGGGTTACCGCCCGAAAGATCGAGGTCAATGCCACCGTTGTTGGTACCAAAACAGGTAACATGCTGAATATCCGTGCTCTCTACAATGGCAGGCGAACCAGTTATTGTAAAAGTCTGTGTGCCAGTACATTGTCCTCCGTCGGTAACTGTGACGGTGTAAAGGCCACCTCGCAGTCGAGTACGATTCGGCACCGAAGGAATCTTGCCAACCGGGCCTGTCCAGGCGTATTGATAGTTGCCCCAACCACCGCCACCAGCAGCATTGATGCCGCCTGAAGGTTGGTCAAAACAAGGAGAATTCGTTGTTGTACCTGATATGGCTAATGCGTTGGCTGGATTAGAGATCACCACATTCGCCACTGTAGCCGTGCAGCCGTTTAGGTCGGTCACGATTGGCGTATAAGTGCCAGCGGCAAGGTTGATAGGGTCTTCATTATTGGAAGCACATGGACCAACACCAGTGCTCCAGCAATATGTCATGCCGGGCGTACCGCCCGAAACTGTAATGCTGGCTGTGCCCGTTGGTGTGTTCATGCACTTCACGTTCGTTTTGTTATCTAAAACGACGGCCAAAGCTGGCGGTGAAGCGATGGTAAAGCTCGCCCCCGAGAACACCTTGGTACATCCATTCATATCTGTCACGGTTACCGTGTACGTTCCTGCCGGGGCATTGGCTAAATCCTTTGCCGTGGAACCGGTGCTCCAGAGGTATGTGTAACCTCCTGCACCACCGTTGGGGCTGATAACAATGCCACCGGTTGAAAGTCCGGAACAAGTCACATTTGTGACAATCGGATTGCCATTTGGAAGCTTTATTTCCGTAAAGCCAGAAACTGCAATATTGAGCGCTGTATGGGTACAGCCCTTTGAGTCTGTAATGGTGACGGAATAAAAGTCTAAAGGAAGTCCACTGGGGTCTTGTGCTGTAGAACCATTTGACCACAGGTAGGTATAAGGAGGGGTGCCACCTGCTGGCGTGAGGTTGATGGCGCCATTGCTACCACCAAAGCAGGAGACTGTATTGACGGTATTTGTTTGTGAAAGTGCAGGAGGTTGGGAAATCGTAGCGGTAACGGTGAGTGTATTGCCACCGGAATAGGTAACCGTAACGGTGTACGTTCCAACCTTAAGGCCACTTATGTTTTGTGCGGTAGAGTTAAAGCCATTGGGGCCGGCCCAAACATAACCCGAAGGCGTAGGCCCTGTGCCGTTGTCAAGAGTAATGGCTCCCGTGCTGGCTCCGTTGCAGTTAACATTCGTTACAGTGGGAATCGGTCCATTTGTAACCGACTTGATCCATCCATTGTTCCATGTCATTGAAGTACCGCCGGCTGCCTTGGCAGTACCTATGCCCGTGATGTTTGGGCAGACAGTCGAGGTGACGTTGATATTGGAAGTAGTGCCCGATGGAGCAATTACTTTAAAACAAGCCTTGAAAATTGTGGAATCATTTACGACTGTTACACCGTTGGTATTTGACCAAAGGAATTTAACGTAGTTGAGCGCTGGAGGTGGGGTCGGTAGTGGGGGGAATGAAGGGACCGTTATGTTAGAAGGAATCAAGCCCAGCGGGTTGACGCCAAACTGTACAGATTGATACTCCAGTTGAGCAGGATTGTATGCCAATGCAAACTCCGAATTGGTGATCGCGGTAAAGTTTTTGACTTTCACAGCCACGCATCCAATCTCCGTCTGTGCTGACTCCACCGTGTCTATGGTGTAGGTGACATATGTAGGAGCAGGTGGTGTAACAATGATATTGATGGGTGCGCTCACGCCAGAGGCGCCGTTAGGCCCGCTCAGTTCCCACACGTTTACACTGTTTGCGTTGTAAGCTTCTGCATTGCCAAAAGTTGGAGGTCCGCCAACACCATCAATGGTGACGGTGGTTTGTGAGCCTATCGCGCCTATTGCCTTGAAACACACATCCACAATCCGCCCACCATCTGGTCTGGTAACCCCCGCAAGTGTGGGGTCGTCCCATTTCACCACTAAAGTTCCGGGGCTGGGAGCATACGGAGCAAAATCACTCGCAGCCCAGCTGGGAATATTAAAGCTGCGCGCACATTCATAGTTCAGCACTGTATTGTTCCAGTGCAGCAAGAACTGCATGGCAATAATTTGATCAAAATCATTGACCGTCAAAGGCATACAGCCCCGTTCGCCTTGTGGGATATAGATATTGTTGGCCACAATTTTGAAGCCTACCAAGGGTGGAGGGGGCGGGTTGCCTGTTCCAACAGTAATATCCACACCACCACCTTGGTAGTTTACAACGATAGGGCCCTGGCCTTGACGCGCAATTTCCAGCGGAATAGGTGGCATACTTCCCTGATTACCAGAGATGTTGACCGGTGAAACGGCATTTGCCAAAGTCGTGAAGTGCAGTTTAAAAACGGTGGCGCCATTGGCCAGCGTCATCCCGGTTGGGTTGTTGCCAAGATCAGCCTGCCAGGAAATGCCGATACGCGATTGCGCAACAAGCGATTGGTGGTTGGCTGCGAGACTGGGTGGGTAAACCCAGTTGGCAAATGCCGCATTGCTGAGCGAGTCGAAGCGCATCGCGACACTGTTATACGTGATAGGGAACTGCATGGACTCAATATTGGTAAAGTTGGTCACACGAAGTTCAACCACGATATGGGTGCCTATCGGGTAAGGCGGAGCGACAGGCTGTGTTACCACAAAACTGGTGGTTATGGCTTGTCCGAAGGCTTGCGAGGCAAGCAACAGGAATAACCCTGCGAAAAATTGAGTTAGAATCGGTTTCATATTCTTTAACTGCGGTGGGTGGGTGAGAGTAGATGGATGAGGGTAAAAAAATTAAGATGTCTATGACTCAAAACAGAACAAGGCTGCGTGTGGCGGTCTTCCGACCGGCTCGGAGCGTGAGGAAATAAAGTCCCGGAGCACCAAGCATACCATTTTCAATTACCATGCCATGTTGGCCTGGTGGAAGCTTGAAAAAGTCTCTTTTAAAGACGATTCGACCCAAGGCATCAGAGATAAACATCTGAGTGTCAGTCGTTTCGTCCAAGTCAAATTTTAGTTGGGTGGATACCGAAAATGGGTTAGGCGAGAGCGAGAGTGGAATCTCGTTCGCTGCTGGTTCGCCTGCCGAAGAGGTAAATCCGATACAGACAAAACCATTGGTATGTGGAGATTCATCCAGGTTGTAACCGACATTGCTTGTATCGGGCAACACCTTTACCAGTTCAAAATTCAGGGGAGGAAGGTGAGTAATTCGGTGATTTCAACGGGAGAACAGGTGCTGTCCGCGCCGATTACATTAAAACGCATCCGAAAAATGGTGGTGCTGTCGGCCTCCGAATGGCCAGGAGGAAGGGAGTTAGCGCCTTCCCATTGCAGGCGGACGTAGCCGCTGTCGAGGGCACGGGCCGTGTTGAAATCGCCCAGGGTCAAACCGTCAAGCCCGAAGTTGTCTATTGTAAGGTATTTCAGCACTTTGGGGTCCCAACGAACGACCATTTGCAGGGCCACCACGCTGTCAAAGTTCAGGACTTTGAGCGGCATCAGTTTGTTGCTGCCGGGCACGGCATTGTTGATAAAAGGGAAGTAGAAACTTGCCCCTTGCGCCGATAGCGACACTGCTCCAAATAAAAGCCAAAGGCTTACAAATGTGTTGCGTATGCAAACATTCATGGGTAAAATAACAATTGGTGATGTCAGAAATTGAGCCCTGGATTAATGGCTCCTTACCGGGAAATCCGTTCTTGCAACGGAAGGATTAAAAGAACGAAGGTCCATTGGCAAAAAGCAGGCCAAAAAAACGGAAGCGCACATTTTCAATTTGAAATCTGCGGAAGCCGAAGGTCCAAGGGAATGTCCAATGCCCAACAAGGAATGTCCAAGGCTCTGGAAAAGAGGCGCGAAGGTCGGAAAATAAATGTCCAATATCCAACAAGGAATGTCCAATGTCCAAGTTTTCAAAGATTGACTCACCCGAAAAATTGATGGAGTCTGATTTGGAACTATGAAATAAAGGCAATAAATTTACTTAAAATTTTTCCACAATGAATCCAGAGAGAACTATAAAATATGACCTAGAATCAAGGTTGATTGAATTTGGGTCAAGAGTCATCAATGTGGCGGAGTCACTTCCTGACACAACTTCAGGTAAGCATCTTAGCGGACAATTGGTACGGTCTGGCACGGCTCCAGCACTCAATTATGGAGAAGCGCAAGCAGCTGAATCTAGGCCTGATTTTATTCATAAAATGAAAATCGCGCTCAAAGAACTGCGCGAAACCATGGTAAATCTCAAATTCATATTGAAACGAAATTTTTTTCCGGAAGCAAGACTACTCCCGTTACTGAAAGAAAATGACGAATTGATTGCCATTTTCATCAAAAGTATCTCTACCGCCCAAGAAAAACTGCCAAAAGGCAACAAGTAACACCTCTGCCCTATTTTCATTGGTCATTGGACATTCCTTGTTGGACATTGGACATTCCCTTGGACATTCCTTGTTGGACATTGGACATTCCCTTGGACATTCCTTGTTGGACATTGGACATTCCCTTGGACATTCCTTGTTGGACATTGGACATTCCCTTGGACATTCCTTGTTGGACATTGGACATTCCCTTGGACATTCCTTGTTGGACATTGGACATTTATTTCCCGACCTTCGCCCCATGGCTCTCCTCCCCTTTCATCAGTCCGAACTTCTGGAGGCCGGCTGCGACGAAGCAGGCCGGGGCTGTCTGGCAGGTCCGGTGTTTGCGGCGGCGGTTATTTTGCCAAAAGATTTTCATCACCCTTTGCTGAACGACTCCAAACAACTTTCAGAAATCCAACGTGACCAACTGCGCGAAGTCATTGAAAAGGAAAGCCTTGCCTGGTCAGTGGCTGAAGTAAGCGCAGAAGAAATTGACCGAATCAACATCCTTCAATCCTCGCTGCTAGCCATGCATCGCGCCCTCAACGCACTCAATACCCGCCCGCAGTTTATCCTGGTGGATGGCAACAAATTCCATCCCTACCCTGCCACGCCCCACCTTTGTGTGGTAAAAGGCGACGGCAAATACGCCTCCATTGCGGCGGCTTCTATCCTTGCAAAAACCCACCGCGACGAGGCCATGCTTAAGCTACATTCAGCGCACCCACATTATTATTGGTGCCAAAACAAAGGCTACCCCACCGAAATGCACCGAAAAGCCATCCGGCAGCACGGCATTTCGCCCTGGCATCGTCGCACGTTCCAATTGCTCCCCGCTGGCGAACAATTGGTCTTGTTTTAATTATAACCACATAGCACACATAGTTCACATACCAACTTTTTCATACTATGAAAGCATTAAAATACCTCCTTTTCATTGTGCTCGGCCTGGCCACATTATGGCTTTTGTTGAGCTTTTTTGCCAAAAAATCGTACCGTATTGAGCGCAGCATGGAGATTGAAGCTCCACGTGAAATTGTGTACGAGCAAGTGCGTTTGTTCAAGAATTTCACCAACTGGTCGCCCTGGCATTTTATGGACACGACCATGAAAACCAGCATCGAAGGCCCCGATGGGGAAGTAGGCACCGTGTACAAATGGAACAGCACCCATAAAAAAGTTGGAGTGGGTTACCAGAAAATAGTGTCGGTAAGTCCGGAACGGATAGACTATGAAGTGGATTTTGGTCTTGACACTTCACAGAGCTATTTCCTGATCCAAGGGGACAGCCAAATGACCAAAATTACCTGGGTGATGGACATGCATTTGCCATTCTCCATGCGGGTGGGTGGGTTATTCACAGACATCAACGCCTTTGTCGGCGAGGACTACGAAATCGGCCTCGTCAACCTCAAAAAATACTGCGAAGCCCTCGCACCAAAAAAATACCGGGGCTATGTAGTGCGCGAAACCGAAAGGCCCATTACTCATTACGCTGCCTTGCGCGAGGTGGTTGACTTTCAAGACATTCCGCAGTTTTTTACCGAAAATATTGGCAAAGTCATGGAAGAATCAAGCAAAGCGGGTGCAAAAATGATGGGAAATCCGAGCGGATTCTTTTGGAGTTATGATACCGTCGCGATGAATACCGATATGGCCGTCGCTATCCCGCTCGACAAGCAGGTAAAAACAGCCAATGACGTGCAAATCATCAGCATCGGCGGCAAGGCCCTGTTGATAGAATATCTCGGTGATTTTGCCCTTACCGCAGAAGCACACGGCGCAATGGACGATTATCTGGCGGACAAAAAACTAAAGTACGTCCCGCCCACCATAGAAGAATACGTCACCGGACCCGAACAGGAACCCGATACGGCCAAGTGGCTCACGCGGATTATTTATTTCGTGGCGGCGGATTCAAGCGCAGTTAAAAAATAAAGTAGTGAGTGCATAAGGAACACACAATAGTTTATTAAACACATAAGGCACAAACATGAGTCACCCCGAATTTTCTAACAAAATAAAAACGTACAAGTAAAAACATCAAAAAAGCACTAATTTTCCCCATGTAGCGTAATTTGAACCACAAAAGGCACAAAAGGACACAAAAGACCGTATCGTACTACTTTTGTGCTCTTTTGTGCCTTTTGTGGTTCAAATTATGTCAAGTTTGATGTTGCAACGGAATGGATCATTAATGTTATAAAATTCGGGGTGACTCATGTCTGTGCCTTATGTGTTTAATTTAAACTAATCGTGTCCCTTTACTTAGCTTGCCTTGAGGCTAAAACTCACTTTTTCGCAGTACCCCCAAAAGGATAACTCAAATCGAAAAGCCTGAAAAGACGCGTATTTTAGAAACAGCAAACCAACCATTTCAGCGATCTTTTTATCCCGTTCAGCAACTCTTTTTTCCTGCCAAGCAGCTGTGCCATCGTAACTTTACCAGCATACACTATTGGCAATGATGCCAAAATTAAGATTGCTCTTCTTTGCTCCGGCACTGCTGCTTTGCGGCATGGGGACTTTCGGCCCGCCCAAAACCGCAGGCCCTTACCGTTGCGAAAACGGAAAAGTCTTTTTCAAATCTGAGGCTACGCTCGAACTCATCCAGGCGCGGAGCAAAAAACTCAGGGGCGCAATTGACCCCTCCAATAACACCTTTGCCTTTACGGTGGAGACAAGCTCTTTTGAGGGGTTCAACAGCCCGCTGCAACGCGAACATTTTAACGAAAACTTTCTGGAAAGCACCAAATATCCCAAAATCAGTTTTACAGGAAAAATAATCGAAAAGATTGATTTTCAAACCGATGGGATATACTCAGTGCGGGCAAAAGGCAAACTTGTGGCGCATGGTGTGGAGAAGGAGCGCATCATCCGCAGCGAATTGGAGGTGCTTGGGAGTAAACTTATTGTCCGCGCCCGGTTCACCGTACCCTTAGCCGATCACAACATTAGTATTCCGCATATTGTCCACCAAAAAATCGCCGAAGAAGTCTCACTAAGTATAGAGGCGGAGTTGCAGGCGATTGGCAATTGAGTGGTATAGTTGACATCGTCAACAATGCCTTGAACGCAACCCTCCTCTAAATCGAATCAATCCACTATACATTGCTTTGAACCGATTTTCCCAAATATTTATACTCATTGCCTGTAGCGCCGCACTCGCTGCACAAACTCCGATATTCCGGCCGCAAGCCTCGCAATCTTTGGGCAGCACGAAGATGACGATAGTATTTCAGGACAGTAACGGGTGGCTCTGGTGCGGTGCTGAAAAAGGGCTTTTTCGCTACGACGGGCTTTCTTTCCAACCCATTGGCTTGGCAGATACCTTCGCAAATGCCCAAGTGACCGCGCTTTTTGAATCGCAGGGACAGATTTGGGTAGGTTTCAGTAATGGCGCGATCGGGCATATTCCAATATCGGGCAATTTCCAGCCCGCGCTCACGGGAGATGCCGAAGCAGAAAAAAAGTATGCTCCCCATTTGGTGCTTTGGCAAATCGAGGAAGGGCTGCCATCCCAGAAAATCACGGCATTTGCTGAAGACAAATCGGGCGGATTTTGGTTCGGCACTTATGGAGAGGGTTTGTATGTTTGGAAAAACAACAGGCTTTACCAATTTAACGCCGAAGACGAGGGTCTGGCCAGCGACGACATCTACGCGCTGGTGAGCGATGCCCAAGGGCGCATTTGGGCGGGCACCGATGCCGGGATTAGCATTTGTTCCATGCCTGAAATGGAGCAAAAACGCGTGCAAAATCTGGGCATTTCAGAGGGACTTCCAGATGAAATTGTGACGACATTGCTGGCTGACAATCAAGGAATTATATGGGTAGGCACACAGGAAAAAGGCATTCTGCGATTTGATGCGACCACACTTAATCCTACTTTTCAGATTCAAAATTGGGCTTTTGGAGAAGTAACTTGTTTGTCGGTTTTTGGCAGCCAGGAATTATGGGTTGGTACCGGGCGAGACGGCCTGGTACGAGTTGATTTGAGCTCCGGTAAAACACAAGCGCTACCAGAGGCCCATGCCTTGCGCCATGTAAAAACACATTCGCTTTGCAAAGACCGCGAGGGCTTGCTTTGGGCAGTGCTCGACAAGGGCGTCCTATATTCAGCCAATGTCCGTTTTGGATTTTGGCAGCCGGGTTTTTCCAATGTTCAAGCATTGCTGGTTGACCATCAAGGCCGTTTCTGGTCAGGCTGCCAGAAGGGGCTTTTTTTGCAAAATGTACCCCGGAACGCTGTTCCGGTATCTTTGCCCCGGAACAGCGTTCCGGGATACACTGAATTCAAAAATGTACTGCCTCAAAATATCATCTCGCTCTGGGAGTCTCCCACTGGCGAGATTTGGGCGGGCACCTTCGGAAATGGCGTATTTGTGCTTGACAGTCAAGGACGTGTATTGCGGCAGTTTTCAGAACGCCAGGGCCTGGCAAACGGCAGCGTACTCAGCATTGGCGGCGATGGACATAAAATATGGCTTGCCACGCTTGGAGGGGTTTCTGCCATAAGTGCCGATGGGAAAAGCGGGCTTCAGGTCCAGCCGGAACTCGGCACCAGTTATGTCTATAAAGTGTTCACGGACAGTCGCGGACGGGTATGGTTTGGCACAGACGGTAAGGGCCTTGCGGTGCTGGAAAACGGCTCCCTGCGCTACTTCACAGCAGCGAACGGAACGGCCCTGAAAACGATTTACAGCATTGCAGAAGACAAGATTGGTCGTATATGGTTCAGTACCGATCGCGAAGGTCTTTTCAGTTTTGATGGCCATAATTTTCATCAATTTACCACCGCAAACGGCCTTCATAGCCAACGGA
The DNA here is from genome assembly GCA_016708875.1 of Lewinellaceae bacterium. GTDB lineage: Bacteria > Bacteroidota > Bacteroidia > Chitinophagales > Saprospiraceae > M3007. The sequence continues at coordinate 115,519 of JADJFA010000042.1, read as the reverse complement.
TCACAGGGCTTGCTGCCGACGGGAACGGTCTTATTGTGATTGGATATGATGATGGTTTTGACCTGCTCAACCCGGAGCGTGTGGATCACCTGATGTTTTGTGATGCCAGTATCGGAGCGCCCAGTGTGGGGGTCAACCTGAACGCCCTTTGTAGAGATGGGCGGGGAATGTCTGGCTTGGATCAAAGGGCGGTATAACCCGTTCTGCCGCTTTTGACGAGATGTTTGTAGACGACCCGAAACCCGGCATTACTGCGGTATCGGTATTGTTGAAATCGGTTGATTTTCTGCGTACTACCACTTTTTCGCACAGCGATAATTACTTCATTTTCAACATTGCTGGACTGTGGTTCAGCAACCCGGAATCAGTGAGTTACCGATACAAATTGGAGGGCTACGACCCTGATTGGAAGGTCTCAAAGGACCATCTGGCATCTTACCCCAATTTGCTGCCAGGTGATTACACGTTCCGGGTGCAGACAAGCGAACATGGCAACTTTGATCATGTACCGGAGGCTTCCTGGTCGTTCACCATCAAGGCCCCTTATTGGCAACAATGGTGGTTTGTGCTCCTGTGCCTGGCTGCTGCAACAGGCTTGATCATGGCCTTCGTGCGCAGCCGCGAAGCGAGTTTGCGACGCGAAGCACAATTGAAAAGGGAAAGGGTGGAATCGCAGTTTGAAGCCTTGAAAAGCCAGATAAACCCACACTTTTTATTCAACAGTTTCAACACACTCATCACGATTATTGAGGAAAACCCACGGGTAGCGGTGGAGTATGTGGAACATCTCTCTGATTTTTACCGAAGCATTATAGTGTACCGGGAACGTGATTTTATCAGTCTTCAGGAAGAAATGGAACTGGTAAACAGCTTTAGTTTTTTACTCCAAAAACGTTACGAAAAGGGATTCCGCCTTGTATCAAGCCTTAATGGAAAAATGGGGCAGGTGATGCCGCTTGCCTTGCAGATGCTGGTAGAAAACGCCGTGAAACACAATGTCATTGCTGCTTCAAAACCGCTTACCGTGGAGATATTTTCCGAAAACGATGGCTATGTGACTGTGCGCAACAACATTCAGCAAAAGATAAAGCCGGAACCAAGCACACACTTTGGACTTCAAAGCCTTGTAAATCGCTATCAACTTTTGGGCGAAAAACCTGTGAGGGTGGAAGACAATGGAGCGTTTTTTACGGTGAAGGTGCCGATTAAAATTTAACCACATAGTTCACATAGCACACATAGTTATGATCGTGATCAAAGCAACTATGTGCGCTATGTGAACTATGTGGTAAAAAAAAAGCTATGAAAATTCTACTTATCGAAGACGAAAACGCCGCCGCTCGCCGCCTGGAAAAATTGCTTGGCGAGGTGGCGCCTGAATCCGAAATCGTGGGTCGGCTCGACAGCGTGGAAGCTGCCATCGAGTGGTTTCAGACGAACCCGCAACCCGATCTCATTTTGCTTGATATTCACTTGGCCGATGGATCCAGTTTCGAGATTTTTGAACATGTCAAGGTCAAAAGTCCTGTCATTTTCACCACGGCTTACGACGAATATGCACTCAAAGCCTTTAAGGTAAATGCCGTTGATTATTTGCTTAAGCCTATCAAAGTCAATGAGTTGGCAGAAGCGATTGACAAGTACAAAAGAGTGTTCTTGTCATCCGCCCCTGCTGCGGATTACTCAGGTTTGCTCAAAACTTTGCGACAGCAGGATGGGGCGCAGAACTATCTCCGCCGGATGCTCATCCGTTTCAGCAACAGCTTCCGACTGGTGGACATGAGCGATGCCGCCTACTTTTACACGAAGGACAAAATCACCTTCCTCGTGACTCGAAGCACCGCCAAGCGATTCCCGGTGGACTATCCGCTCGACAAATTGGAAACCCTGCTGGATCCTGCCACTTTTTTCCGCATCAATCGTCAGTTTATTATCAATGTAGGCGCCATCAAAGAAATGCACCCTTACTCCAAAAGCCGGGTAAAAGTTGACCTCGAACCGCCTACTTCTGATTTGGAGACGATTGTAAGCACCGAGCGCTCCTCGGAATTCAAGAAATGGCTGGTGGGAGAATTGGGGGATTGATCGATTGATTCGATTAATTGATTGCTCAACATTTCAATCGAAACAATCGGTCAATCTTCCAATCGAATCAATCGGTCAATCCCATCGGAATTTTAACCCGTTTGGCCAGCCAATGAAAAAATCGCCCTGCCCAGGTTGGGTTTTCTCCTTGTGCAATGGCAATGCGGTAATGCGCCTGATGATACGCCGGACTCCATCGCAATGCTTTGGGAATCAGGCGGTAAACTCTCCAATAGCGCCGTAAAAATCGCTCCAATTTTATTGTTGCGTCCGTGCTAACCGGGATACCTAATCTTATGCACAAAGAAGCTGGCAACCAGCCCGTTGCCAAAAGATTCGCCAACTTTTTAGGTGCTCGCGGGTGTAGGACAATGGATTGCGCTACTTCACGGCAAGTATCCGTGCTGCCCAATAAATCGCCTTCCAACATGGATCTAAAATATCGCTCAAAAGTCTGTAAATCAGACGGATAAACCGATTCAGGAATACCCAGCAAGCGCGCTGCCACCTTGCTTTCTTCATAAAAACGCTCCTGCCAATCTGGGGGTAAATCGGGTAAAAGCATCCGTTTATGCACCTGCAAAGTGGTGTCTGTCAGCGTGGCCAGTACCCACAAAAGCAAATGGGGATCGTTGGCCGAATAGGCGTTTGGGGCTTCTCCCCGAATAGCGGAGTGCATCCGCCAAAGCCTTTGGGCCGTCTGCTTGGCCTGGGTTTTAGAGCCAAAATAGATCATCGCCATGGCCGCAAAAGTGCGATAGCCGCGTCCGAGTGGATCTGATTTGAAATTACTGAACCGCGCAACCCCATCCGCTACGGCAGGGTGCGCTACCTGAAGCAACAAAGCCCGCACGCCGCCAGTCAATGTGAGTGACTCGCGGTAAAGTTGCCAGGTAATGGATGCGGGGCCGAAGTAGCCAAGCGCATTTTCTTTATCCGCTATATTTTTGATGGAGGCAGGATCGATGGATGAGGGCATTATGTCGTTTGGCATTGGGTCATTTATTCATAGCCAGAAGGCTAGGTGTTACTTCTTTATATTGAGCTCCGCCGTTGTTGTTGGCGAGGACGCCAACAACGGCAATCTCTCGTTATAGCATTGATAATCATGTATTTTAAAAAAGATTGGGAGCCCCTGCCGTTGTTGGCGTCCTCGCCAACAACAACGGCGGAGCTCAATTTTGGATGAAATTAGTCAGTATAGGGTTAAATGCGTCACCATTTTTTTGATCTGCTTTTCAAGCAATTCCTTTTCGTTCGCCGTCACGTTCACCAACGAAAACCCCGGCGCGCCGCCAGCATCCAACCACCGCCAACGGGCCTGGCTCACGGTGCGTTCTTTACCATTGTCGAACCACCATGCGGTGTAATATTTGGTTGCACCTTTTTTCTCCAAAACACCTGTGTAAATCGTGGTCGTGCCCATTATCCGCTCCTGCACCTGGCCAAATTCGTAGCCGCTTCCCTGCCAGCAAATGAGCGGCGTATGTTCCGTATCGTACCAGCCGCGCACGGGTTTCACGTAAATAAGCAGGCTGTCGTTGGCGTATTTCACTATGCCGCCCTTGAGCGATTCTTTGCGACAATCGGCAGGTAAACCAGCAGGAATGAACGCTTGTTCACTTGTTGCGTGTTGGAGATCGCCGCGATGTTCGGCAACGGTGAAATAGAGTAAAAAGCATGCAAATCCAGCTTTCGCAAGTAGGATGGCACGCTGATTGAACGGATTAAAGAGATTTTCACGGATATATCTGTGAAAATCAGTAAAAATCCGTTCGATCCGTGTTCCATCATCTTTATGGGGAATCCTGCCAAACGCCCACTTCAATCCCCACCATAAGGGTGCAAATACATATAGCCCCAGGCCCAACAACCCCACTACATCGTGCATCGGATTTTCCGGGGGAATGCCGAATACGACCAGAAAAATGATCCGCAACTGATTGAAAACCAATATTAAAAAACCCGTTGCAAGTACCGATGCCAGCAATGCGGGCCAGCGCAGATACCGCCCAGTTCGCCGCTCGAACAAGCCCAGCAAAAAGAAACAAAACAGGAACGACACCTCCACCATTTGCAAACCCGCGCAGGCGGAATCCACGAGAAATTCTTTTCCCTCATAGAGGATTAGATTTCCCGCTGCCTCGGCTTTGGAACCAAGGCTTCGCAGGGCTACGGCCGCGTTTTCGCTCAATTGCAATCGCATTGGAAAACCCAGCACGATGGTCATTGTTTTGGCTACGGCAGTCAGTAAAAGGGCTGTGAACACCGGGGCTTCGTTGATTTTACCCCAATAATTCTCCACCACAAAAAAGGCCGTAAACGCCAGCGCGAGAAAATGAAAGGTCCGTGCTGGCACAGCAAAAGCCAGGCCTACGCACAAAAGCGCCAGCAGTCCATATCGCAAAGAACCTCGCCCCGGTTCGCGTACCACCAGCGACACGCCCAAAACCCCAAGTCCGGCGAAAAACATCGCGTCGGAGCGGAGATAGCCCGTACTGCTCCAGAAGATCAGGAGGGTGATGGGAAAGAGGAGGAGTGCTTTTTTCATCGCATGTAGGGCGAAATTTATTTCGCCTTAATTTGGCAACATGGTAGGGCGAAATTTATTTCGCTTAACTATTGGTTTGTGGAGGAATGGATTCTATTCATGGCGAAATAAATTTCGCCCTACAGCCCATCCCAGCCGCCAATATCAACAATCCAATCAAAGCCCATTCGTGCGGTTCCGGCACAGATCCGGCATTGCCGAGGGTGTTCAGACTCTCCGTTTTGTGAATATTAAACCGTTCATAATCCGCTTTCGATTCTAGCGTGACGAGACTTGTAATGGGCGTGACCACATTGGCTTGTTCGGCAAGGCGGGCGAGATCACCGGGCTCGTCGGTGGCTCTGCCCCGGAGTTCGCGCAATACGGTGTTGTAGGCAAAAAGCCGAAACAAATGGTCGGGCGCTTTGCCACTAAGCACCGTATCAATTTGGGAAATCAACAAGCCCGCTTCGGGCAAGGCCACCCGATTTTCACTTTCGGGATTTTTGACATAAGTATTTGATTTTAAATACTTATCCAAGGTTTCAAGTGCTCCAGAAATGCAAAAAATATCCCGCCGTTCCCGCAAGGCGCGGAGGTAGGCCGTCATTTCATTTTCCGCCCCGAGATGGAATACCCGGACATTTGCACCACCTGCCGTTTTTTCAGACCCTCTCCAAAAGTAGAGCCTTCCAATTCAGATGGCAATGGCGTTGCCGCCCCGCTTTTTGTAATGACCAAGGCTGTTTCGGGCGAGGTGATTTGGTGAAAGGGGAACAAGCTGAAACGCAATTTCCGAGCCCGGCGGAACAGGATTGCGGCATTCTCCTCCGTCACTTCGACAAAGCCGCCCTCCGATCCCAAGGCCATCATTGGGACATTTTTTACAGCAGCACGGATTTGAGTCCACTCGTTTTCAGTCCATGCTTCATTCAAATCAAAATAGATGGTTGACGGATTGAATTTTTCGGTTGGCATGTTCCAGGGTTGAGCAACATAGGTTTTCCCGTCAAAAGAAAAAACGCTGCGGGCCATTGATGGAGCACTGCATACCACCGACCAGGCGTGGCGATATGCCCCTTCAAATATGAGCGAAGTGCGCCCGTCGTCGTGCTTGTTTTTGAGAAAAATAGGCGAATCAGCGAATACCGCACTGCCTTCGAAATAGATCGAGTCGCGCTCGGTAGCCAACAAGGCAGAAGGCCCGTCGAATGAAATATTTTCGTACACAAGTGTTTGGTTTTCAAGCCGCAAGGGAGCAGACACACCTATTTTAAACGTGCGCGGCATCTCCAGTGTTACCGGGAAAACCCGCACCCGCACTTGATTTCCTTCCTGCCAAAAAACCACCGCAGGGTCGCGGCGTTCACGCCCAACGATGGTGGTGTAGGCTTCTTTGGCTTTTGATTTTGTGGTGAGGATGCCAGGCTCTTCTATGCCGTTTATCCAAAGCGAAAGTGCCGTAACCGTGCCACCGCTGGGCAGGAAAAAAGTGTAAATGGCCTCTTGGGTGGAAGTGCGCCCACCGTTGCTCAGCTTAGATTGCGCCACCGTCAGCACTTTTTCCGTGTAGGAAATTCGGTGCCCTGGATCGAGCATAACGGTGGATTTAACGTCAGTGGTCAGCAAATCATCTCCGCTCCAAAGCCTTTCTTCCATCACGAGGCGAGCGTTGTATTGTGCAGCGTAGATTTTGCGACATTCTACCTCGTCAAGGTCTGGGTGGGGTGACATGGCAGCTGCGATTTGCATAACGGGGTCATTTTCTTTCCCGCCAAATGCAGGGGAAAGGATGTCGCCCATCATGCCGCGGCCTGTTGGCATATTACCATCTGCTACCGCTTTGAGGAGGTAGCCGTTGAGCCAGTTTTTCTCCAATTTCTGGCTGACCGACACCCAACGGGGGAGCTCGTTTTGCCCCTGATTTTCAAGACTTTTGGTGGTCAATGCCATACGATTGCTCACCTGATACCAGGCGGTAGAAAATAACAGCACGACCGCTACAGGAACTGCGATTCCAGAAAAAACTGCCAGGCGTCCCCAACGTTCCTCAAGGGCGGCGTTTCTCAAAATCAGAAAAAGGTAAACGCAAAGTACCAAGGGGATAATTGCATGGAGCGGGAGGCCAAAAAACCACGCTAAAACCAGCCCGTAAAAAGAAACAGGCAATAGTGCAAGGGCATAGTAAAGGAACAAAACGAGCGTAGCACCCAGCACTGCCCACAACGCCAGCCTAGCTGCCCGGGACATCAGGTCTTTCCAGGCATAAGCCACACAAGCCGCCCCCGAAATAACGAGATGCCAGCTGAGCCAGTCGGCGCTGGGCCGAAAAATTTCGATTTCCCGGTTGAGTGCGAAGCAACTGACCAGCCACAACATAAGCAGCAACAAGGTAGTGGGATACTCGTCGCGACGCGAACCAAAAGCCCACCAGCGCAGGCGTTTGTTGAACCAAAGCGTGATCGTGTATGTCCAGACCAGCACAAAGTGAAGCATGAACGAACCAAGGAAATCGTCCTGGCCGCCTAAACCGAACGCGCCGAGCGATAGGGCAAGTAAAACCAGACCGATGATAAAGACATTGTCTTTCAAGGGATTGTACCGTACCTTAAGGACTTCAGGCAGGGTGGATTGGTCAAGGAGTTCGGGCGAGAAATCTTGTGCGTTTGTCATTTTAAAATTACTTTGAGATGCAAAGTTATTTTAAAAATGTTTCGCCGCAAGGGGGAGGGGGATATTTTTTGAAAATAAACATGATTCATACGAATCAGGGGTAAAAACGGTATTAAGAGCCACGTAGTGGTCCCGAGCTATCGGGATTTATAGAAACCGACCAAGAAAATTGATCAGAACCGCGTAGCGGTGACACGGTGCCGCCGCTACGCGGCTCTGAAAATAGATGTGAATTCGTTTTCTATAAATCCCGATAGATCGGGACCACTACGTGGCTCTTTGATCCGAAGAATTCAAGGTTTTACCCCTGATTCGCATGACTCATGTTTCTGACTGTGATAATATTGATGAAACTTTGGAAAGTCAATTTTGTGCCCTGCGTGGGTCTTAAGACCCCGCAGTTTGTATACCAAGGTAAAGATTGAGTCAACTTAAGCATGTCAATTAATAAGGAATGCTCTTCTTTTGCAATAAAATGCAGCGCATGAAAAACCGTCCCTTCTTCCTGTTGAGTAGCCTATCAATGGTGGGCGCTTTATTCGCTGTTATAGCGATGTCACTCGTAAATTATAAAGCCGATTTAAAGCCTCCTGCGGGGTTTGCTAGTCCTATTTTAGCATTGGAGTTTGCTCAAACCAATGCAACGATAAATGCCCTGTTTGACCGGACAAAATCAGATACGCTGGTCAGATATGATCCTTCCGATATTTACTTTAAGGCTCAATTCATGGATACATCCACTAACCTGGACTATCTTTTTATCCTTGCATATGGGTCCTTTATGCTTTTTTTCGCACTTCAATGCAAGCGGATAGGCGAGAAACACTACTGGTTGGCCATTACATTTGCCTTACTTGCGGCTATTGCTGACGTGATGGAAAATGGGATGCTGAAGGAAATTTTTGGCCTTGTAGCAGACCTTAAGACAGATTTCTCCATGTACTTCAGTCCCCTGCATTTCTGGACTTGCCTAAAATTCTTCTCTACAGGGGCTTATTTTCTTGCGCTGGCTCCATTTTTCTGGAAGTCAAACTGGCTTGGGAAGCTGGTGGTCTTATCCGCAACCGTGTCCATCATTTTCTGGACTTTGGCAAGTTTTTGGAAACCTGAATATTACGCCGATGCGCTTTTCGGTATGATATTTCTGGCTTTTTTGGGCGCCATGATCTTTGGACTGACTTACAAAGCCAAAGGCGTTGCGGATTAATCTCCCAATGCGGCTTCTATCTCCTCCAGGCTTTGCTCATCCCGCGCCACCCATGCTTTCCCGTCGAACACCACAATAGGACGTTCTATGAGGATCGGATGGGTGATCATGATTTTGATCCATTCCTCGTCAGTGTGGTTTTGATCTTTAAATTTTTCCTGAAAAATGGGTTCTTTTTGCCGGATAAGCTCCAAGGGTTTTTTGCCCAAAAGCGCAAGGAGATCGCGCAATTCGGCTTCTGTTGGCGGATTTTTTAAATAATCCACCACTTCAACGGGTTGGCCAGACTTTTCAATAGTTTGCAGCGCGCAGCGGCTTTTGCCGCATCGGGTATTGTGGTAAATTTTAAGCATTTCTAGTAAACTGGAAGGATAGAATTTAGGGGGCGCTCAGCGCTTCAGGATCACTGCTGCTTTCTTGCGCTGAAGTGGCAGGTTCACTACTTTTTGGCCAATTATCTTACCCAAACGAAGCCCTTCTTCACAATCCATTCGATAATGCACGCCAAGCAGTACGCGGGAGGCCGCATTTTCCTGCGCCATTTCTGCGAATGAGCCGTAGCTGCGTGGGGCACTGGCAAATTCCGGGCGTTTGTTGTGCGTTCGGTCGGTGAGTTGAAAATTACTGCCCAATGCCTCTGTCAACACTTCAGAAGCTGCCCCTCCAAATGCTGCATGTCCAGAAGGATAGGCTGGGAAGGAGGGTGTGAGGTGCAACGCCTTCCATTCAGGATTTATCCATTGGACGATATAAGTTTCAGGGCGCTCCAGATTGTAAAAATATTTACCCTTCCAAACAACGATACCTGCATCGCAGAGCGCTAATGCGGTTTTCAAATAAGTTTCTATAACCAAAGGGAAAGGGGGACGCGCTTTTTCTAAGGCTTGGTTGGCAATGGAAATCCAGCGTCCGGAAGGGCTGAGCGTGAGGCCAGGATGATCGTCGCTCCAAAATTCGGCAATCCAGCGATTCTCCTTGCTCAGCGGTGTCGACACGGAATACACCTCCATGGCCTGGGTATAGAAATTAGATCCGGGCGTTTCCTCATAGGAGACGGGGTCTTTGAGCGCAATTGAATTGACATCGGTGATAAAAGGCCGCACCTTCCCCCAATAAGGCAATAATGGCGGCGATGGATGTTCGCCAGTAGGCTGCCAGCAGCCCTTGCAGACGGGTTGCTCATAGCCATGATCGTAGTTGTAAAGATGCCCATTATGACCTTCGCGATCGGATCTTGACCAAGCCCACACCGTACCCGCGACCGATTTTCCGAATGCGGCCGATTGTTCTGCAACCCTGCTGTCTGTTTTTTGGTAAAAAGATTGGGTATGTTTTTTTTCCAAAATCTCATTTTGTTGCAGCAAATCAGCAGGAGCACTCGGGAAAAAATGACGCAGAATTTCCGCATAAGCAGCATTGAGACTGGCGGGTAAGTAAAACTGCCCTTCTTCAAATTTCACACCGGGCTTTTTGTAGCCAGGCAAATAGGTCTCCAAAGAGATGTGGTTTCGCAAACCGGGTAGCGAAGCTCGTACGCAGTCGTCTCAACGTATGCATACATCCGGGCAGCCACCGGCGGACGGTATCCCAAAGTATGCCGTTCCAAATCAAGGGTAAGTTGATTCCATGCCAATGCAATCTCCGTTGCATGGCGGTATTCCAAAGGCTCTTCAGCCTCGTCGTAATGGCAAAATTGGAATGTCAGGAAACCAGCCAAAGCGATGACCCCAAGCAATCGGCTGGATGCTTTTTTATAATTTCCAGGGATATAAAACCAGTTTCTCATAGCTGTTTTTTTCATTAAAAACAGTTGTACTCAGGCTTGTAATGCTGGAAAACTAAGTTTAAACGTGGTTCCTTTTCCTTGGGTGGAAACCACGTCGAGCGCAACCTGGTGGATTTTCATGATGCTGTCCACGAGCGAAAGCCCGATGCCGGACCCACGCACATGTATACTTTCCGAACTGCGGTAAAAGGGCTGGAAAATTAGTTGCAAGTCTTTTGCAGGAATGCCCGGGCCTCGGTCGGCTATTTCAACGCGGTGCTTGCCGAGGGGGTCGAAGTGGATTTTTACGTCCACTTTTTTTTCTGGAGAGAATTTGCATCCGTTGTCCATCAGGTTCTGAAAAGCAGAACGCAGAAGGGGTTCGTTGCCCCGAACACAAAGTTGCTCCTCGTCTTCGGGGAAGCCAACGATGTCAAAGGCGATATGGTAATTCGGATGAAGGCGTAGTAAAGAGGAACGTGTTTGAAGCATCACCTCATCCAGCCGCACCATCTCGAATGCAATGTTGGCGCCATCCGAATGAACCCTGGCGAGTTGGAGTAACTTTTCAGTCACCTCGCTGAGCTCTCGCGAATCTTCCAGCACAGATTTTAAGGTGGCCTGATATTCTTCGTTGTCTCGTTTTTTATAAAGCGCTACTTCGAGCTGGGCGATAATAACCGAAAGTGGATTTTTCAGCTCGTGGGACACATTAGATATAAAACTCTTTTGCATCCGAAAAGCGAACTGGATGCGGTCGAGCAGGCGATTGAAGGTAAACACCAGACGCGAAAGTTCGTCGCGGTTGTTTTGGCCTTCCAGTCGGGCGCTGAGGTCGGAGGGAAGGATGCGTTCTACTTGATTGACAATGCTTGCCACCGGCGACATAGCCTGGCCAGCATAAAACCAACCACCAGCAGCTACCATACCGATACACAAAAAGAAGGTAACCAGCAGGATGTTGCGCAGGTGGGAAAGCTCCTTCAGAATTGAACACCGATTCTGCGATAATCAAATATTCATGACCACTGCGACTTTTGTGCGTCAGACCCAATGCATGGAGTTTCCCATCTAGGAAACGGGTTTCTCCCGCATTTTTCAGATTAAGCAAGGTCTTTTGAGGAGGAGGTTCATCGGCTCGGTTAAAGGCAAACACCCGCTGCATCTCGGCATTAAATATCATTACATTTTCGCGAAAAGGGAGCAAAGTGCTTTCTTCTTCCACGGTGGTAGTTTCGCTGAGCGGCCGCAGATTGTCCTCGTCGTGAAGCACCATTTCGGCGGTCATAAGTGCCTTAGAGCGGAGGTTGTCGTAGAATTCGTCTTCCGTCATTTGGCGGAACTTGACATATATAAAGCACAGCGACAGTAGCAACATACCCGCCACGAGCACGATAAATTGTAGGGTAAGTTTGGTACGGATTTGCATGGTTGGGTAATTTTGGATATTTGGATATTTGGGGATTTGGTTATTTGTTGGACCCGAGCTTGGTATTCGTATTTTCATTTAAGAAGGCACGGATGCCAAGCTCGGGTACAACAAATAACCAAATCAACAAATCAACAAATAACCCTATCAACATTCTACCAAATCGGTCTCCTCCCGAAGCACATAGCCGATTCTAAACTGTGTATGGATCAATTTTTTAGGGAATCCCCGGTCTACTTTTTTGCGCAAAAAATTGAAATAAACCTCTACGAAGTTGGTGCCTGTGTCAAATGACAGGTTCCACACACGTTCGGAGATTTCGGCCTTGGGAATTACACGCTCGGGATTGCGCAGCAAATATTCCATCAATGCAAATTCCCTGGGCGTGAGTTGGATGCGTTGCCCGCCGCGCAGGAATTCCTTCTTCTCCAGGTTCATCTCTATATCAGCAAAGCGCAAAATGGTTGATGGATTTGCCTGGTAATTTGATTGTGGCCGGCGAGCCAGGGCGCGGACGCGCATGAGCAGTTCTCGAAACTCGAAAGGCTTGGTGAGATAGTCGTCGGCGCCAGCCTCGAAGCCCAATACCTTTTCGTCAGTTTGGCCAAGTGCGGTGAGCAGGATGACAGGAGTCTGGTTGCCATTTTGGCGCAATTGACGGAGCATGTCAAGGCCGTTCATCTCCGGCATCATCACGTCGGAAATGATAACGGCATAATCGTTGGCCTCGGCAAGTCGGCCTCCTGCGGCGCCGTCCATCGCGGCGTCCACTTCAATTAGATGCTCCTCAAGCCCTTTTTTGAGCGAGCGCACCATTTTGGGTTCGTCTTCTACCAATAGAACTTTCATAATTGAAATTATATAGTCAAGCATCGTACCAACTCCTCCAAATAACAAATTTACCCGACAAATGGCATTATTTTAATCTCTTTTTAATCTAAATAGCCTTCAACGACAACAGGCTTGACCTTTGATCTACTCAACCTAGGTAAAAATGTTTCCTAAAATCTTTCTAAGAAGAAAAATCTGACTTTTTGACCGGGTCTTTTAATCAAAAACGCCGCTTTAACAAGCTTTAGTCACTTGCCTCCATTAGCGTGAAACCACTCCCAAATTTTTAAACAACAAGCAAGGTTTCACGAAATCATCATCAAATTTTATGTAGTAGTCGACTTTACAAGTCGTGACCACTGCTCCCGTTTAATTTCTTTTAATAACATGAACACAAAAATACTCCTGGGCTAGCCGCCCTATTCGCCTTTGGCCATGCGCTTGCCCAAACACCCGTTGACTCCCTCCAACTTAAAATACTGAATGAGATAAAAATCCGGGCGCAACGCTCAACCGTGGAGCGGCTTCCAGAAGTAAGTGGCACTTACCTCTGGTCGGGCAAAAAAAGCGAGGTTATCAGTGTCGAAAACATTGATGCCAACATAGCCGAAAAAACACCGCGACAAATTTTTGCCAAAATCCCGGGCGTATTCGTGTACGACATGGATGGCACCGGCAACCAGACCAATATTTCCACACGCGGCCTGGACCCACACCGGGGCTGGGAGTTCAATATCCGTGCAAACGGGATCATGACTAACTCCGATATCTATGGCTATCCGGCCAGCCATTTCAGCTTGCCGATGGAAGCGATAGGACGCATCGAACTGGTACGAGGCACAGGAGCTTTGCAATATGGGGCGCAGTTTGGCGGGATGCTTAATTACGTGATAAAAACACCGGATACCACCAAAGCAATTGGCCTGGAAAGCATTAATTCAGTTGGTTCATATGGACTTTTGAGCAGTTATAATGCTGTTGGAGGAAAGGTCGGTAAGCTTCAATACTACGCTTTTTACAGCAAGCGCGTTTCCGAAGGTTACCGAAAAAACAGCAATTCGGATTACGATGGACAAGGCCTCCTTTTGAAGTACGCAGCAACGGAAAAATTTGCCTTAAAAGCAGAATTGCTGCGCTCCAACTATACCTATCAAATTCCTGGCCCGCTTACGGACGCCATGTTCGAGGCTGATCCGCGACAATCCACCCGGGCACGCAATTATTTCAACCCGAAAATTTATGTGCCTTCCCTGTCGGCTGAATGGAAAATCAGTCCACACACCCGCATGAGTTGGACGGCTTCTGCTGTTTTGGGAGAGCGCCGCAGTGTACAGTTCGACCGCACGGCAAATGTTATAGACGCCATCAACCCAAACACCCTGACTTATGCCGGGCGACAAGTGGATATTGATGCATTCAACAGTTTTAATACTGAATTGCGCTTACTGCACGAGTATTCCCTTTGGGGTCAGCATTCTACAATAGCGGCGGGAGTGCAGTACATCAATAATGACCTGAACCGACGGCAGCAAGGAAAAGGCAGCACAGGTACTGATTATGACTTGACAATTGATGGAGGATGGGGCCGCGACCTCTTTCTAAAAAGCCAAAATATTGCCTTCTCCATAGAAAACAAGTTCCAAATCAGCCCAAAATTCTCGGTCAGCCCAGGCATTCGATATGAATCAGGCAATTCAAAACTGTCGGGCACAACCACCTATTATGACGATGATAAAGACTTGCCCAATACCATTAAGCGCAATTTTCCGCTCTTGGGCCTAAACACAGAATACGCCTTTAGCAAACGCCAGTCGGTATACGCTGGGTTCTCTCAGGCTTATCGCCCGGTCATTTTTAAGGACATTATTCCGGGCAACGTGTATGAAAAAGTGAGCAAAAATTTGAAGGATGCCTATGGTTATAATGCGGAATTGGGCTGGCGTGGTGCAGCGGGAGGCTTCAAATGGGATTTGGGAGCATTCGCCCTGCAATACAACAACCGTCTGGGTAACCTTGCCCAATACGATGCAGATATTGACACGTTCATTCTTTACCGTACCAATATTGGCGATTCTCGCACGTATGGACTGGAGTTGTTTGCGGAGTACGGCTTTTATCTTGGAGAGGAAGTCTTTGCCAGCGTTTTTAGTTCGACCTCCTATTTCAATGCAGAATACCTGGGCGATTCCATTCGCATCAACGGCAAGGAAAATCGCAGCATCAAAGGGAAAAAAGTGGAAAGTGTGCCCGAAATCATCAGCCGCAACGGCTTGAATATTCGGTATAAAAAACTGAGCGCATCGCTTTTGTACAGCTATACAGCGGAGTCATTTGCCGACCCTTTGAACACGGTGGAAACTTCTGCAACTGGCGCGGTCGGCCTTGTTCCTGCTTATGGGTTGCTGGATTTCAATGCCTCATACCGCTACCGCAATTTCATCCTTCGCTTCAATGTGAACAACCTGCTTGATGAGCATTACTTCACCAAACGGCCGACGTTTTATCCGGGCGCCGGTGTTTGGCCCTCAGATGGCAGAAGTGTGGTGGTTACGATTGGGGTGAAAATTTGAAGATTATTTCACACAACGCCACAACGACACAACGTTAAATCTCCAGACAATCAAAACGTTGCGTCGTTGCGTGAAATAATTTTGTCCAAGGATTTTAAGAACGCGGCCATCATCCTACCTTTCACCGACTTATGACAACAAATACGCCCAGCTCCATCCCTGACTATATCGCCAGCTACCCAAATGAAACCCGGGAAATACTGGAACAGATCCGCGCAACCATCCAGAAAGCAGCGCCAGATGCGATAGAAGCCATCAAGTACGCCATTCCAACGTTTGTGCTGAATGGCAAAAACCTGGTTCATTTTGCGGCATTCAAAAGTCACCCCCGACGAAGCCCTCCAAAAACTGGAGCGTTTCTGCGCCTACAGCGAGCGCTGTCCCAAGGAAGTGCGTAGCAAATTGTCGGAGTTCGGGTTGACACAGGCCGATGCGGAGCAGATTTTTAAGGTGCTCCAGGAGGATAAATTTTTCAACGAAGAACGTTTTGCCATGGCTTTCGCCGGGGGCAAATTCCGCTATAACAATTGGGGGCGCGTGCGCATTCGCCAGGAACTTCGGATGCGAGATATATCGCCAGCCTTGGTGAACCAGGCCCTCGATTCGATTGATCAAACCGAGTACGAAAACTTGCTCCAAAAACTCCTCGACAAAAAACGGCAGCAATACGCCAAGGATGGCAATGCCCGCGAAAAAACGGCGGCCTCGCTCATTCGGGCGGGATTTGAGATGGAACTGGTATTTAGATTTTTGTAGGAAATTTTATTTTTGAGGTTTTTTTGATTGACGAGTGATGAATACATGATTGTTGATTTTTGATGTGCCGCCAGAGCTGAATATTTGGCTCTGGCGGCACATCAAAATCAACAATCATGTATTCATCACTCGTCAATCAAAAAAACTCCCATTTCCAATGGGTTAACCACCTCTATCAAATCCCTCATTTTGAAACTGTCTCATCCCAGCATGAAAAGCCTACCTTTGCCGCCCTTTTTGGAGTGAGGTTCGAAGTCTATCATCCAAAAATCCACCGTCAAAGTCCATTCCGTGAATTTCCTTACACTAGAAAACGTTTCTAAGAGCTACGGCGAAAAGCTGCTGTTCCAAAACATAAGCCTCCACCTCGACAAGGGGCAAAAAATCGGCCTCATCGCCAAAAACGGCACAGGCAAAAGCACGCTCATGCGCGTCATCGCAGGCAAAGAAGGCAGCGAGGGCGAAGGTTCGAAAATCACCATTCGGAAAGGCATTCGCATTGGCTGGCTGGATCAGGAGCCGAATTTCCCGCCCGGAATGGATGTGCTTGGCGCTGTGCTCGATCCTACCAACCCGCTCGTACGCGTAGTGCAACGCTATGAAAAGGCATTGTTGCATCACGAAAATCCAGATGAATTAACGGAAGCCATTTCCGAGATGGACCAGCAAAATGCCTGGACCTTTGAAGCCAAAGTGAAAGAAACGCTTTCGCGCTTTCGGATGAACGATTACGAGCAGAAAGTCAGCACACTTTCCGGTGGACAACAAAAGCGACTTGCACTGGTCAAAATCCTGCTGGAAGAACCCGATTTTCTCATTCTCGACGAGCCGACCAACCACCTGGATATTGAGATGATCGAATGGCTGGAAGAATACCTCCAACAGCCCGGCATTACCCTTTTCATGGTCACACACGATCGCTATTTCCTTGAAAATGTGTGCGATAGCATCATCGAACTGGAAGGCGGCCAACTGCGTCGGTACTCCGGATCCTACTCGGATTACCTCGAAAAAAAGGCCCTCCGCGAAGAAAACGAGGCCACGACCTACGAGCGCCAAAACAAACTTCTCAAGAACGAACTCGACTGGGTGCGCAAATCCCCGCAAGCCCGAACCACTAAGGCTAAGGCTCGCGTGGACGCTTATTTCAATCGAAGAGAGGTCAACGACTCGCTGAAAAAGACCAAGGATGAAATGAGCCTTTCCATCAAGGAAACCTGGTTGGGCGGTAAAATTGTGGAGTTGCACAACATCAGCAAGTCGTTCGGCGACAAGAAGTTAATCGAGCATTTTAGTTACAAATTCAAGCGCAGGGAGCGCGTAGGCATCGTGGGCCAGAACGGTTCGGGAAAGTCAACCTTTCTTCAAATCATTACCCAGGTATTGCCGCCCGACACGGGTAAGGTGGTGGTGGGCGATACCGTGACTTTCGGCCATTACCGCCAAGAAGGACTGCAACTCAAAGAAGACCGGCGGGTGATTGATGCAGTACGCGACATTGCCGACTACATCCCACTCGACAAAGGCAAGGAACTTTCGGCGGCGCAGTTGTTGGAGCGCTTCCTGTTCAGCCGCCCGCAGCAGCAAGTGTATGTCAGCCAGCTTTCCGGTGGCGAAAAACGGCGGCTCTACCTGCTCACCGTGCTGATGAAAAACCCGAATTTCCTCATTCTCGATGAGCCGACCAACGATCTGGACGTCCTGACCTTGCAGGTATTGGAAGATTTTCTCGAGGATTACCCCGGTTGCCTGGTGGTGGTGACGCACGATCGTTATTTTATGGACCGGCTGGTAGACCACCTTTTTGTTTTTGATGGGGATGGAAAAATCAAGGATTTCAACGGCACCTACGCAGAATACAGGGCCATGAAGCGCAGTGAGGCAGGGGCGGTTGGCAGTTCTACCCGCCGTAGTCTTGACGAAGGAGGGGGCAGTGGGCAGGTGGCAGGGGCAGTTCCCTCAACCCCGAGTGCTCAAGTCTCCCCGCTTTCGAGTACCGAGCGCAACGAAATGAAAAAACTCGACAAGGAAGTTGCCGCGCTGGAAAGCCGTAAGAAGCAGATCCTTGAGCGGTTCAACGCGCTAGACCTGGGCGCCGACGAAGCAGGCAAACTTTCCGCTGAGCTGGGAAAATTGCAGGAAGATTTGGATGGGAAGGAGATGCGTTGGTTGGAGTTGGCGGAGCGGGGGTAAAAATTTACAAATTTTGTAAATTTTTAAAAGGGCTTCCCTTATCTTTGCATCAAATTAGTTCTTTATGGTTATCAGTTTTAATGATGATTACCTTGAGTTGATGTATTCTGGAGAAGAATTACCCGGAAAACCCAGATTCGATGATTCAGTAATAAAAAAATTCAGAAAGACAATACTGATATTAGAAGGGATTGAAAATGTATCGAAAATTCACCAATTTAAAGGTTTAAATTTTGAAGGATTAAAAGGAAATCTAAAGGGTTTTTATTCCGTAAGAGTTGATAAAAAGTACAGACTAATTCTAAGCGTACAAGGTGAGGAGTTTTTGAAAGCCGAAGAGTTAATAGTGGAAGACCTCACCAATCATTACAAGTAAATCATTAAGCGGGCAGGGGCTTGGACACTTCTGCCCGCTATACTTTAAAAACATTCTGTTATGCCCGCATATAAGGTTATTGGCAAATCAGGTATTCCTATTAAAACACCTGAGACTCTGCATCCAGGAGAGGTTTTACTCATGGAATTAGAGGCTCGCCAGTTGAAAAAATTTGAATTTGCTACCCAGTTGAATATTCAACCGAGCCAGCTTAGCGAGCTGTTGCATCAAAAGCGGCATGTCAATGCTCTAATGGCAATCAAATTGGAAACCCTACTTGGTATTGACGCTGAATTCTGGATGCGCTTGCAAACCGCTTATGACATTTCAGTTGAACGAAAGCGCTTGGAACACGCTCAACGTGCTTAATAGATATTTACCTCAACTGCCCATAGGTACGATATCCCGGATTTACAGGCGATGCAATGACAAAAACACTCGCACTTGTCGCTGATTCCATTACAATTTCTTCCTGCTCCGTCACTTGCACAAAATCATACTGTTTGACTGCTTCGCCATTAAAACTTGCTGCTCCTTCAAGCAGATACGCAGAGTAAATTTTACCTGCCTCGGCTTTTAAGCGAAAACCATCCGTTCCGAGCTCCAAACGAAAAGCTTCAACTCCCGGTGTATCCATTTTAAACGGACTCCCCGGGCCAATGAGCGTTTTGATACGCGTTTCACCCACCTGCTTTTCAGGAAATTCTGCAGCGCGATAATCGTCATAACTGGCAGGTTTTGAAAGCGTTGTCTCCAAATTTGGGTCAAACCAGATTTGGAAAATCTCCCCGCCTTTACCCAACCATTCAGAGTGGCTGATGCCGTTGCCAGCACGAATGATTTGAACGTCGCCTTCAGAAAGCGGCCGCCATTCGCGGAAACTGGTATCATAATGACGAATTTCGCCTTTGAGCACAAAGGAGCAAATCTCAAAACCCTGATGCGGGTGCAGACCAATAGTGCTATCGGTTACAGCGCGTGCATGCGCCCAATAAAACAAGTTAGAATATGGCCGCACACTCGAATGGTCTTGCGGGAAGCCGATGGGCTTGTTTTCCACGATTTCACCACCATTGAACGCGCCTTGGCCTTGTTGCTCTTTTGGAATGATACGAATGGGCATAATTCGAATGTTTTAAAGTTTAGCATTGAAACACTGAAATTGAATTTTGGTTTTCCATGCAATTTCAACTTTCCGAAAGTACTGAACTTTCGGAAAGTTTGGCTCACCCTTTTTACCTTTCCCGCCTAAAACATTTTTTCCATGAAAAGAATCATACCCGTTTTTGCATTGCTGCTTTTTGCCGCTTGCGGCCTTTTTTATTTTTCAAACCAAGAAAAGCCGCTCTCCAGTGGTCTGAAAATCCCCGGAGGCGCCTCAGAAGAAAACGGCCCGCGCCGTCGCGAATGGCAACGCATGCGCCTCGCTGATCCTGCCACGGGACAAATTCCGGCAGGTATCCAATTCCTCGAACGCCAATACGCCGCTACACTCCCACAGGCTGTGGTTGAGCGCGGAGGCAATGGCCAATGGATGTCCTGCGGGCCCTGGAACGTGGGCGGACGTACCCGCGCACTCGCTTTGGACATAACGAATGAAAATCGGATGCTTGCAGGCGGGATTTCTGGTGGAATGTGGCTCAGCGAGGATGCAGGCCAGACCTGGGCGCGTAAAACCCCGCTCAATGCACACCCCGGCTGCACCAGCATTGCCCAGGACACCCGGGCCGGGAAAACAAACATTTGGTACTACACTTCGGGCGAACTGTATGGCGCATCGTCTTCCGCCCCCGGTGCCTACTACCTTGGCGATGGGATGTTCAAGAGTACCGACAGTGGCAACACCTGGACCCCTATAACCGCCTCGGCCGTAGGCAACCCGCACTTGTTCAGCACTGTATGGCAAGGCGTGTGGCGCGTTGCAACCGACCCCGTAGCCACTCAAGATGTGGTATATGCAGCCACTTATGGCGCGATTTTCCCGCAGTGCAAACGGCGGCACATCCTGGACGGTGGTAAGGGGCAGTGCCAGCGCTCAACCGTTTTCATACTATACCGATATTGCAGTTACCTCCACAGGCGTTGCCTATGCCACCCTCAGCAGCGATGGGGCGCAAAAAGGAATTTGGCGCAGCACAAATGGCACGACATGGACCAACATTACCCCTGCGTTTATGCCCAATGCTTATAACCGGCTGGTCATTGGCATCAACCCAAGCAATGAGAATGAGGTCTTCTTCTTTGGAACAACACCCGGAAGCGGCCACTATACCAATTATATTGGTTCGGACGATTGGACGAGTTTGTTTAAATACACTTATGTAAGCGGCAACGGCTCCGGGGCCGGAGGGCAGTGGGAAAACCGCTCGGCAAATCTACCAAGTACCGGCACTGAATTTGACCAATGTGCCGCTCAAGGTGGTTATGATTTAGTAGTAAAAGTTCAGCCCGGTACAGGCACGGTAATTATAGGCGGCACCAACCTCTGGCGCAGCACGGATGGCTTTGCAACGGCCGACAATACGACCAAAATTGGTGGTTATAAAATTGGAACCGTGTTCCCATTTTTTGAACTGTATCCCAACCACCACCCGGATTTGCACGAAGCGGTATTTCTTCCTTCCGACCCAAATGTGATGATAACGGGCAGCGATGGCGGCATTCACCGCACGGAAAATTGCCTTGCGCCATTTGTCGAATGGTCATACCTGAACGACGGTTACATCACTTCACAATTTTATACCGCCATCATTGATAAAAGCACTCCCGGCGACAATACCCTCATCGGTGGCCTACAGGATAACGGCAACTTTTTTGTAAATTCTTCAGACCCTACAGCTCCTTGGGTGCAAACCGTGAACGGTGACGGATCCTATGGGGCAATTGCGCCAGGTAAAGCCTTTTATGTATTGTCCGTTCAATCCAATGGGGTGAAAGTGGTAAAATGTGCTATTGACAACAGTGGGACTGTGACTGCTTTCCGTCGTGTGGACCCCGTTGGCCCCGCACCCAATGATTACCTGTTTATCAACCCATTAGTACTTGATCCGAACAACGCGAACTTCCTTTATCTGCCTGCGGGAAACAAAGTTTTCCGCCAAAGTCAACTCGCGTCTATTCCGCTCACGGGAGAATGGGACGCCATCTCACAGGGCTGGACGCAGTTTCCTGATACTTTGACAACAGGTATTTTCTCGGCCATTTCCATTTCGGAAAGCGCTCCAGCTAACCGCCTTTACCTCGGAACTTCCAACAACAAAGTTTTCCGGGTGGACAATGCACACACGGGAACACCCAGTTTCACCGCGCTGCCTTCGCCAGACACCATTGCCAATGCTTATATCAACTGTCTGGCCATTGACCCTACCAATGCCGATCGTGTTGTGCTGGTGTATACCAATTACTCGATATACAGCATGTTCCTCAGCGAGGATGCGGGAGCAACGTGGAAAAAAGTGGCTGGCAACCTCGAATCGAATGTGGGTGGCACTGGCGCTGGTGCATCGCTTCGGTGGGTAAGTATGCTGCCAATGGACAATGGTTCACTCAAGTATTTCTGTGGAACCAGCGTCGGTCTGTTTAGTGCCGATACCCTGAAGCTTCACGCAACCGGTCAAGCTGGCACGGTTTGGACGCTTGAAGGTCCTGATGAAATTGGTAGCACAGGAGTAGATTATGTGGATGTTCGTCGTTCCGATGGATTCGTGGTAGCGGCTACGCACGGCAATGGGATGTTCGCGGCAAATTTCGGGACAGGCTCTGGAAGCCATGAGCCGAAAAAGGAAGTTTTGGTTCAGGTTTCGCCCAATCCAACCCGCGACCTTGCAACGTTCAGCATTGCCGGGCAAAACCTTGACAATACACAAGTCAGGCTTTTTGACCTCAAAGGGAATTTGCTTCGCACAGAAACTTTTTCGGGGGATAACAGCGCTCTGCGTTTGAATGATCTCCCGGCCGGAATTTACGTCTGGGAATTGCGTGGAAAGGGATGGCGCAAGAGCGGGAAATTGGTGAAAGAATAGTTTTGAGTTAGAAGTAGCAAGTTAAAAGTAACAAGTAACGGGGGAAATCCTCCTATGGCTTGCCACTTTCAACTTGCTACTTTCAACTTGCTACTTCAACTTGCTTTCACTTTTTACTTGCTACTTTTTACTTGCTACTTTTTACTTGCTACTTTTTACTGCCAAAATCCCCCATCCCACCAAAAAACACAAGCCGCCGAGCGGCGTGACGGGCCCTGCCCAGCCGACCGGGAAGGCCAGCAAATCGCGGCAAGCCAGCAAATACAGTGATCCGGAGAATCCGATAATTCCGGCTACAAAAAACCAGCCAGCCCGTCGCAGCCATTGATTTTCAGGCGTTTGTCGCAGGAGGATGCCTACAGCCAAAAGCGCCAGAACGTGGAAAAACTGGTATTGTACCCCTTTTTCAAAAATGGTGATTTGGTAATCGGACAGGTGTGGCTTCAGGCCATGTGCGCCGAATGCGCCAATGCCTACGGCCAATGCGCCGAACAGGGCGCCGATGCGAAGGAAGGAGATGTTCGTCATTGAGTCATTGAAATAGTCATTTTGTCATTGGGTGCAAGGTTTAGGAAAAGTTGATAAATATCAGCCTAATCCATCTTTTTGTACTGATTTTAGAATGAAACTTAATTTCACCCCAAAATCAACCAACAAATGACACCCCTTACCCGCCGAATCCTCCTCATTCTTGCAAGCCTCCTCATCGCAGCAATCCTACTTTTTCTTTTTCTACCGCGCAATGCTGGCCCTTTCCGCGCCGTGCCCGCGCAAACTTCCCTTTTGCTGGAATGCGATGGTTTGCTCCGCGCTAAAATCCTGACCGACAAAACCGCCGACGCACATTGGAGAGAAGTACTGCACAGCCCGCTTTTTGAACGTTGTTTTAAAGACACAGAGGCCGCGCTGCAACTATTCAAACACGACCCCGACATATTCAAAGCCTTTGCCAAAAACAAAGCCCTTGCCGCCTTTTCGCTTCATCCGGCTGACAGCCTACACGCCCTTTTCGCCCTTGAACTGGACGAGGATTTTGACCTGCAAAAAGCGTTGAAAACCAACAAACTAACCCCGAAATATTTCCCCCACCAATTCCACGGGAACGACATTTTCAACGTACACCTGTCCAAAACAGAACGCCTCGAAGTGGCCGTTTTTGGTCGCCTTTTGCTCTTTTCACGCCGGGCGACATTGGTGGAAGATGCGCTCGCTCGACTAGAAAATACGCACAACTGGTGGGCCGATCGTCCCTATATTTCAGATCTGCCTGAAGCCACCCTCCGACTGCATCTCCGTCCCGCTGCCCTCGCAGAACAATTGCGAGGGCAAATGAACCCACGCTGGCGCGGATTGCCCGACTTGCTTGCGAAAAATGTAACGTGGTTTGGGCTTTCCTGGGATGGAAAGGAGATGAAGACATTGGCAGAAACCACCGGCTTTCTCAGCAGCCTCAACAGTTGGGGTGAAACGCCAGGCAACGCAATTTTCAATGTGCTGCCCGACAATACGGCTTTTTTAGCACGGGTTGGCCTGGGGCATATTCCCGAATTTTTCAGGGAAATTGGCGATGGCCGTGCCAGCGATTTTGAACAATACGTGCTGCCATGGGTAGGATCCGAGGCCGCCATTGCCGTCACCGAACCACTCTCCCCTGCTCTTGCTGGCGACCGCCTGTTGTTGCTCTCGGTGCGTGATAGTGCGCTGGCGTTCAATAGCTTGCGGGCATTTGGAAAAGAACGCGGCACAATGCCCATTGCTTCCGGCCCGTACCAAATGTTTGAAATGCTGGGCTTCCAAAATTCATCGCTGTTGAAG
The DNA here is from genome assembly GCA_016708875.1 of Lewinellaceae bacterium. Taxonomy (GTDB): domain Bacteria; phylum Bacteroidota; class Bacteroidia; order Chitinophagales; family Saprospiraceae; genus M3007. Next base: position 91,267 of record JADJFA010000042.1, on the reverse strand, counting down.
CCCCTTTTAGGCGATGATGAGGCATTCCGCAACCCTGTTTGCACTTTCGTGGATGGCTTTGCCGTCTTCGCCCCGGATCGCTCGTCTCTGGAAATTTTTTTGGACAAATACCTTGTAAATCAAACCCTTGCAGCCAATACTGATTTCCTTCAATTGCAACAAAAGATTTCCCAAAAAGGTCATGCCTCTTTCTTGTTGAATACGGCTTACCTGCCGAGCCTTTTGCGGAATATTTCTGGAATCGAAGGAGAGACTTCGTTTGCAAAAACAGGATTTATCACCGCAGAATGGATGCCAGGCTTTGGCAGAAAGGCGGAGCTGGTACTGGTCAGTCAAGCCCTTTCGCAGCCACTTGCTGAGACGGATATATTATGGAAGTCTGTGCTCGCCGCACCCGTTATCACACAACCTTACCTTGTGGAACAGCCTGAGGGCAAAATTTTTGTACTTGTCCAGGATTTGAAAAATAACCTGTATTGTCTGGATGCCCAGAACGGCGAAAGTTTGTGGAGCCGCCCATTGTCAGATCGAATTATTTCCGATATCCGGGGTATAGATTTCTATGGCAATGGCATGAAATGTTATACGTTCAGCACGGCAAAGCAGATTTTTACACTCGACGAAAAAGGGCTGGATGTTCAGGCGGCTTCGTTCGAGTTGCCCGCCACTGCCACCAATGCCGTAACGGTGGTAGACTTTGACAAAACCACGAAATTCAACTATTTCGTGGCTTGTGATAATGGGAAACTTTACGGTTTTGACCATTTGGGCAGACCATTGGCAGGCTGGAATGGTGTGCCGATCTCAGATAATAGTACGATTGATAAAAAGGAAACGAAGGGGGAAAGCACTGTTCATCAACCAATCCTTCATTTTCAGCACAAGGGAAAGGATTATTTGGCCATTCTGACCGAAAATGGCTTGCTCTCGGTTTTTGGCCGGGATGGTGTGCCGCGGTTTGAGCAGGTACTATTGGAAAAGGATACCTCCGGGGAACATAATAGCGGGCAATTCACCAGTCCGATGAAGGTAGACCTGGCTTCGTCCGCGCCGCGTATTTACTGCGCCAACACGGCAGGCAAGATTTTCGCCTGCGATTTACAAGGCAATGTGTCGGCGCAACAAGTAGGCAAACCCGGAAGCGTGATGAGTTTTGGTCAGTTGACGGGCGATGCAGGCTTTGAATGGGTCGTTTTTGGCGAGAAAAGTTTACGGATTGGGACTATGGGGAAAGGAATGTTTGCAAGTGCGTCTAAGGCCCAGTTTCCTGAAAAAAAGCCCCAGATATTTATTCCAAAGAACCACAGGATTGGCATTGTGGACCCACAGCGTCGGCGGGTGTGGCTATTGGATGAGGCAGGAAAAACAGTGGCTGGATTCCCGCTTGGAGGAAACACGATCTTCGAGTTTGGCCATTTGAACGGCGTAAACATGTTGGTGGTAGGCAATGGAAACGGGGTGTGGGGGGGGGGGGGGGGGGGGGGTTTTGTTTGGTTGGGTTGCGTCAGCATTTTATCAACAAACACCACAACGACACAACGATTAATATTATTGATATCCAAAACGTTTGGGGGGGCGGCGGGGGGTAAAACACCTTCCCATTTAAAAATTTAAACAAACCCCCTTATTGGGATTTTGAAAGTCATTGAAATCCTCAGCGAATCACCCACCAACTGGGAAGATGCCACAAAAAAAGGCATTGCAAAGACCTCTGAATCTGTGCGCAACATCCGTTCTGCCCATGTGCAGAGCCAAAGTGTGACGGTGAAAGACGGAAAAGTGCAGATGTTTCGGGTAAACCTGAAAATCAGTTTTGAGGTCGAGAGCTGAGCCTCATGATCGCTGGGATTATGAAACTGTCTTTTTGATTGATGAGTGATGAATACACGATTGTTGATTGTTGAAGGAAATGGAAGATTGAGTATTTATGATGGCTGATGGGGTGTAAAAAATTTTTTGAAATTACAAAAACAGCGTAAGTTTTAAAAGGTGATTCTTTAAATGAGACCCGTCGCTGTAATAAGTTTTAAATTAAAAGTTTTGTGTTGTGTTATTGTGTTTAAAATCTTAAAATTTTTTTTTATTTTTTTTTTTTTATAAAGTTTAGTTTTTTTGGTTTTTTTTTTTACATATTTTTTTTTTTTAATTTTCAAACATACTTCCAAACCTTTTTTCTTTTACATCAAATAATAAAAAAAAAAATTTCTTTTTTAACAAAAATGAAAAATTTTTATATTAAACGATGTAATGCTCGGCAGACATCCGCCATAAAACATCGAAAAATCCCACATTCCATCAACAATCAACAATCATGTATTCATCACTCATCAATCAATTTTTTTACCTTAAATACACTGCCATTTCCGCAACGTCCCTGATTTGCACGTCAATATCGTCGCGCATGGTGGTGGCCAGGGATAATCCCACATAGTCGGCCTTCACGGGAAAGGATTTGTGCTGACGATCTACAAGCACCGCCACTTCTACTTTTTTTGGCACTACTTTCAGAAGCGGCTGCACGGCGTAAAAAATAGTACGCCCGGTATTCGCCACATCGTCCACGATGACGATGGATTTGCCGCGCAAATCAGCTGCAGGTAATTCCACCACAGGTTCATATTCAACGGGGTTGGCCGGATTTAGCCGGATGCGTGTGAGCGTCAGGGTAGTGCTTTTAGATGCAACGGCTTGCAACTCTGCCAACAACAGTTTGGCAAAACCGAGGCCGTTGTTGTTCAATCCGGCCAGGATGATTTCCGGTTCGCCGTAGTTGCGTTCCAGAATTTCGATGGCGATTCGACGGATTTTTTGGCGGATCTGTTGGTCGGTGAGAATTTGCATATGCAAAAGTCCAACCATCGCGCTGTATTTTGCGCCTCGAAAACGAATTTTTTATGCTTCAATCTCTCCTTTTTCTTTTGGTGGCAGGCACGGCCACCTGGTTCGCGTGGAAAGGCTTTAGCCGGGTGTGGCGAAACATTCAACTCGGCAAGCCCGAAAAGATCGGCGGACAAGCCGGGCAACGCTGGCGCAACGTGCTGCTTGTGGCATTAGGACAGCAAAAAATGTTCAAAAACTGGCTTCCTGCCGTGTTGCACTTGTTCATTTACGTCGCCTTTGTAATCACCCAGGTAGAGTTGATTGAGATCTTTGTAGATGGAATTTTTGGCACCCACCGATTCTTTGCGCCGTACCTCGGCGGGTTTTACACCTTCGTCATCAGCAGCATCGAAGTGTTGTCGGTGCTGGCTTTTGTGGCTACCATTATTTTTCTGGCCAGAAGAAACCTGCTGCGCCTCCCCCGATTTTGGAAGCCAGAGATGAAAGGTTTCCCTTTCCGCGACGCCAACCTTATTCTGTTGGCCGAAATCGTTCTGATCACGGGAATATTCTGCATGAACGGCGGTGATAAAGTCCTGCAAACCAGAGGAGTAGAGCATTATCATCTGACAGGTAATTTCGCGGTGAGCACCTGGCTTGGGCCTTTGCTTTTTGGCAGCTTGAGCGATGCTTCGGTCATTGCGGTCGAACGTTTTGGTTGGTGGCTGCACATTTTCACGGTGTTCGGATTCCTTTGTTATCTGCCTTATTCCAAACATTTGCACATCATTCTGGCATTCCCCAATACCTGGTACGCTCGTCTCACGGAGAAAGGCAAAATGGAGAACATGCCCGAAATTCAGAAAGAGGTGCGCATAATGATGGGACTGCCCCCCCTTGCCACAAACGGGGAGGAACCCGCAGCCGATGGAAGTGCTTCGGGAGAATTGCCCGAATTTGGCGCCAACGACGTGTTCTCACTTTCCTGGCAAAACATCCTCCAAGCGTATTCCTGTACCGAATGTGGGCGCTGCACCGCCGTCTGCCCTGCCAACATCACGGGCAAAAAATTCTCTCCCCGCAAGGTGATGATGGACGTGCGCGACCGGGCAGAAGAAGTTGGGGCAGAAGTAGCCAAGTGGCAAGCAGCAAGTTGCAAGTTATGACGATGGCAAATCGCTATTTGACCGCATCACTCCCGAAGAACTCCACGCTTGCACCACTTGCAACGCCTGTGTAGAAGCTTGTCCGATATTGATAAACCCCCTGGATATTATTCTGCAAATGCGCCGACACGAGATTTTGACTCAGTCGGCTGGCCCGGCGGAGTGGCTACCAATGTTTAATGCAATTGAAAATGCCGGAGCGGCTTGGGCGATGAGCGAGCCGAGAGAGGCGTGGAGGGATTAAACTTTTTAAACCTGTAAATCCAATTATAATAATGCTCGCTAAAACAATCGCCGAACTCCAAGCAGAAGGCCGCACGCCCGAAATCCTTTTCTGGGTAGGATGTGCGGGGTCTTTCGATGCCCGTGCCCAAAAAGTGACCCGCGCCCTCTGCGAAATACTGAATCACGCGGGGGTGGAATTCGCCATTCTTGGAAGTGAAGAACGCTGCACGGGTGATCCGGCTCGTCGCGCTGGCAACGAATTCCTGTTCCAGATGACCGCAACGATGAACATCGAAACCCTCAACATGTACGGCGTAAAAAAAATCGTGACGGCCTGTCCGCACTGTTTCAATACGCTGAAAAATGAATATCCCGAACTCGGCGGACATTACGAGGTGGTACACCATACGCAACTGCTCAATGAATTGATTGCCAACGGGAAACTCAAACTAAAAGAAGGCGGTAATTTCAAAGGCCAACGTATCACCTACCACGATTCCTGTTATCTGGGTCGTGCAAATGACGTGTACGAAGCCCCCCGCGCCCTGCTTGAAAGCCTCGATGTGGACCTTGTAGAAATGAAACGCTCCCGCAAAAACGGCCTCTGTTGTGGCGCAGGCGGCGCACAAATGTGGAAGGAAGACGAACCCGGCACGAAGCGCATCAGCACAGAACGCATTGAGGAAGCGCTCGGAACCAACCCTACAGCGGTGGTGGCAAATTGCCCGTTTTGCCTCACAATGCTGCAAGACGGCCTGAAGGCCAAAGAGAAAAATGAACAAATTCCGGTTTATGACCTTTCAGAGATGATTCTTTCGAGGTTGTAATGGCCAATGACCTCGGAGGTTTTAAAAACCTCCGAGGTCTCAAAAATAACGCAATGACTACTCCTTCACTTGCATCCAATTCCACTTTCTCTCCCCACTCCCGTGTATGGGTTTATACTTCTAATCGTCCACTTACGGAGGAGGAATCCGCCTTTGCTCAAAAAAATCTGGACGCATTTTGTCAGCAATGGACCGCGCACAATCAGGCACTTTTAGCCAAAGCAGAAGTTTTTGAAAATCAATTCCTTGTCTTGATGGTTGATGAAACGCAGGCCGGTGCGAGCGGCTGTTCGATCGACAAATCCGTGCATTTTCTGGAACTATTAGGGGAAGAAATTGGCGCAGATTTTTTTGAACGGATGCGCTTTGCGTGGGTAAACGATCAAGGCGAAATGCAATTCGCAAACCGCCCGGAATTTTCAGCCCTCGTTCAATCTGGGAACATTAACCAAGAAACGCTCATGGCCAATTCACTTGTGCAAACCAAGTCGGAACTTGCAGAAAAGTGGCTGGTGCCGTTCGGAAAAAGTTGGCACAAACGCCTGGTTTAAAACAACGCAAAGACGACCAACAAGCCCAACACAAATGAAAGGGCGAACGCGAAAATGTACAAAAACCCGTAAATCACCCATTTGACAAAGTCTTAAACCTCCCTTGTCCATAGTACCGCCAAAGCGCCAAATACATGGCTGGAGCAGGCAAAATGACCGCCCATTGGATGACGCTTTTGCCCCAAATACCGATAAGATAGCCTATTATTGCCAGCATCAAGAAGAGCATCGTGCCTGTGTGGAAATGGAGCAGGAATATGAAATGCTCTACATAATAATGGTGTTGCCGCCAATAGAGGAGCGCTAATACGCCCGACATTAAAGCCACCAAAATTAGAATGGTCCAGGTAAGACTTCCGATGTAAGCATGCGCCAGCGCATCAGGGGTTTTAATTGATTTGATGCCTTGGCGCACCATCAATTTGTCGAACCAACCCGTGAGTTGGTACCGTTCGATAATCTCATTCGGCTCTAAGCGAACAATGTCGAGTACAGAAATTTCTACACCGCTAAATCCAATTCCAATGCTGTCGAGCGACTCCTCCAGAAGGGTGTCCATTTGCGCTTTATGCTCCAAATTATAGCGACCAGCGAAAGAATTTAACAGGCTGTCCACTGCGCTCTGTACCTGCGGTGTTTTCAATGCTGCGGGTAAGCGCTCATAATCCTTCTGCATCTCGTAGAGCATGGCATTGTACTTCATCTGCTCAAAGAGGGTAAAGGATCTTTCTTTTACAAGTGTGTCGCCAGTTTCGGTTTTGACCGCTGTATCGGTGGAAAAAAACACGCCTTTGGTTTTTTCATCCTGATTTTTCAACATTGAATTGAGCAGGAACAAAAACAAGAACATCACAATGGCAAACATTCGGATGGGATGCGGGTACCTGTCTTGTTTGCCTTTGAAAAATTCTTTGCTCACCATGCCCGGCACAAAAAGTTGCCAGGAGGTACGGATGAATTTTCCCTCCAGGTGGAAGGTATTATTCCAAATCCGACCCATCAGACTCTTCATGCCAACGCGCCCATCCGTGTCCCTTTGCCCACAGTGGGCACAGAATTTTGCCTTGTAGGGCAATGGGTTATAGCAATTGCGACAATATTTTTTCATTGAGGGATTTTTCGATTGGTACGATTGATACGATTGGGTACGAACTCCTCGCTATTTTTGCCACTGCAAATATCAACGCTTGATTCGAACAATCGAATCAATCGTATCAATCCTACAATCGTATCAATTTGGCAATGCGTAATCAAACTACCCCCCACATCCTCATGGTCCGCCCGGCCAATTTCGCATTCAACGAAGAGACCGCCGCCAGCAACGCTTTCCAAAGCCGCGACGGCAAACTGAGCGCCGCTGAAATGCGCGAACGCGCCATGCAAGAGTTCGATGGATTTGTGGCGCAATTGCGCGCTGCTGGCGTGGATGTTATCGTGGCTGAAGACACTTCTGTGCCTGTGAAACCAGATGCGGTATTCCCCAATAACTGGGTCACTTTTCACCAGGAAGGTTTTGTGGTCACGTATCCCATGTTCGCCCCCACACGGCGCCTGGAGCGCAGCGAGGCCATCATCGAAACCGTATTGAAAAAAGGTTTTCACTCGGACCGGCGACTGAATTTTGAAACCAGCGAACAATCTGAGCACTTTCTGGAAGGAACAGGAAGCATTATTTTCGATCACCAAAACCGCCTCGCCTATGCCTGCTTAAGCCCGCGCACGGACGCATCGCTGCTCGAAGAACTCTGCCAAGCCATTGGTTATCAAAAAGTTGTGTTTCATGCGGTGGATGGAAATGGTCAGGACATTTATCACACCAACGTAATGATGGCACTGGGCGAAAGCTTCGTGGTCATTTGTATGGACAGCGTACGGGATGTTTCGGAGCGAAAGCTGTTGGAAGAAAAATTCAGGGAAACAGGGAAAGAAATTGTGGACATCTCCCTGGCGCAAATGAACTCCTTTGCAGGCAATATGCTTCAGGTTCGCAACAGGGAGGGGCAAACCATTCTCGTCATGTCGAGCCAAGCCTACCGCGCCCTTTTGCCTGCCCAAATCGAACAATTGGAAAGCCATACGCAACTGCTTCACGCACCGATTGATACCATTGAGACATACGGAGGCGGTTCGGCGAGGTGTATGATGGCGGAGGTTTTTTTGCCGAAGGGTAACACCCTGAATCCTGCTGTTTGGCTAAATGGCCAAACACCCTTATTTTTGTAGAGATATCAAACCGTTTCAAACATGGGAAAAGAGGCCTCATACGAAGATCCCTAATTATATAAAGCCAATGAGAAGGCTTTCGAGAAGTATCCAGGCAGGACCTCCTGATAAAAACGAACAAGTAATTGGTGATTTTGAGTCGCGCAAAGCAGCTCGGTTAGTGGCATTGAAATTACACAAACCTGGGACATTTATTATTCACCACTGTGTGGAGGAGAAGGCTTCGCTCGCGCCGCGCTTGTATGGTCGGCAACTGGTGACCATTGACAAAAAGTAAAATGAAATCCCCCGTTTATACGCTCAAAATAGAACACGACAAGATTGTACTTGCCATTTTCAGCAACGTGTTCGTCAGCCTTCCACCGGAATTTTCTCCATACAATGAATCCGTGAATGCTTCTACCTTAGAGGTAAAAGCCCTTTGGGACACGGGCGCGACCCATTCTGCTATTTCCGACCGCTTGGCAGCACACTTAGAACTTCCCTTTGAAGATTTTGCCTCGGTTTCAACAGCTTCGGGAGTACAACGTGTGCCGATTTATCCGATTCACCTTGCACTACCTAATCGCTTGATATTCGAAGAGTTGGAGGCTGTTGAATTTACCTATTCACAAGAAGACGGCTGTGATTTCATAATTGGAATGGACGTGATGACTCAAGGAGACCTTTCCATCACCAATTTTGAAGAGAAAACAGTGTTCAGCTTCCGAATACCTTCTTCGTCAAAAGTCGTTTTTGAAGACATTGCGTGAGAACAATTTAAAGCAAGGTCATTTTTTCAATCTGCCGAGTCTTTCAAATATCCGGCACCCTCACAAATCCCCCAACTGCGGCCTCAGCACCAATTCCTCCACCACCGCCGCATCGCTCATATCGTAGCAACCCCAAACCGCTTTGGCCACATCGCTGGCTTCCATGAGCCGCTCGTGTGGCAAATCCACGCCCGCCCAGGAATCTGACCAGGCCGCGCCGGGCATAATGGACGTGACCTTCAAGCCTTTAGGTTTCATCTCTTCGCGCAGCACTTTGGAAAAACCCAGCAAAGCAAACTTACTAATGCTGTACGAACCGCCATTCGGGTAGGCCATGAAACTGGCAATACTGCACATATTAAAAATATGCCCGCGTCCTTGCGGGATCATAATCGGCAGCAACGCACGGGTAAGGTGGTAGGCGCTGTAAAGGTTGGTCTCCAGTTGGGTTTCGAGTGAACCCTCTTGTTCTTCTGAAATCTTGCCGGGCAAAAAAAGGCCCGCATTGTTTATAAGCACATCAAGTCGCGAAAAAATACTGCGCACGAAATCTCCAAATTCCCGAACCTCTGCTTTTTTGCTTACATCAACAGAAAAGGTATGCAGTTTTTGCGCTGGGAATTGCTCCGCCCAATCACGCTCCATGGCTTCCAGATCAGCTTCGGTACGCGCGCAAACACAAAGGTCGAAACCATTTTGGGCAAAAATTTCGGCAATGGCGCGTCCCAAACCTTTGGTGGCTCCGGTAATTACGGCGGTTTTGTTGCTCATGATGTGTGGGAGATTTTGGGCGAAGGTAGGGAAAGGGGTTTGAGGGGTTGGAAATGTTTGAGGGGTTTGAGGAGTTTGAAGCGTTTGAGTAGTGTGAAAGTAGGATACATATTACCTTGCTGCCTTCCTTATTGATTGTATGAGCGAATCACCTAACCAATCACCAATCACGAATCGCCAAGCACCATCCCCCTGGCCCGACCGTTTGCGTAATCTTGCTACGGTCATGGTCATCGGCATCCACGTAGCCGCACCCGTTGCGCATGGCGAAGGCGTGGATTTCAACAGTTCTTTTTGGTGGGCGGGCAATTTTTGGAATTCTCTTACGCGCCCCGCCGTGCCGCTGTTTGTGATGTTGAGTGGCTATTTATTATTGGGGAAAGACTATCCGCTACCCGATTTTTTGAAAAGAAGATTCTCGCGCGTGGTGATTCCGGCGATATTCTGGATGCTCATTTATTGCTTCTATGGATTCATGGCAAAAGGCAGTCCTGCCACCATCGGCGAGGCGCTCAAAAGCATTGTGACAGGCCCGGTGCATTACCATCTGTGGTTCATATACCTTATCATCGGATTGTATTTGGTGTACCCAATTTTACGGCCTTGGGTACGCACTGCCTCGAATCAAGATTTTATGTATTTCTTCGTGATGTGGTCGGTAGGCACCTGGATTTACAAGGCGCTGGCGGTGTATTGCCAAATGCCAATTGGTATCTATTTCGAACTTTTTACCAACAATTGTGGCTATTTTGTGATGGGTTACTTCCTCGGAAGCCGGGTATTGATCTATGGTAGAGGAGCGCTGAATTATGAAAAAGGAACACCAAAGCAGGGAGCAGAGGCCTCAGTCGTACATAGTTCTTCGTTCATCGTACCTCGTTACCTTCCATGGTTGTTGATTGCAATAGGTACTGCTGGTACCATGCTGGCTTCTTATTGTATCAATACTTTTTTCTGGGACGGGCACACCAATGTCTATTTCTACGATTACCTCACGCCCAATGTGGCCATTTCAGCTATCGGATGGTTTTTGCTTGCCAAAACAGCATTCAACAGCAGCCCGCTTCTGGACATCGAGCGCGATTTTTCAGCGGCGAGTTTTGGCATCTACTTCGCCCACGTTTTGGTCATGGATTACTGTGGAAAATTAGGCTATTGGCACAGCATGGCACACCCTATATATGTTGGCCCCTTTCTCGCTGCCATGATCTATTTATTAACTTTTTTGGCCATTGCGCTGATTCGGGTGTTGCCTGGTGGACAGCGGGTTACTTAAATTTGTGGCACTCCTTTGAGGAGTGCCACAAATCGGCAGTTTTACTTAAAATTGATATAGAGCGCAGGATCCACCGCCCGGCCTTTGTGCCAAAGTTCAAAGTGAATGTGTGGGCCAGAGGTATTTTCCCCTGAGTTGCCGATAATGGCGATGGCTTCACCAGCTTTCACATTGTCTCCTTCACGGCGGAGCAACACGGAGTTGTGCTTGTAAATGGTAACAACGTTGTTCGGGTGCTGCACTGCTATACTATAGCCAGTTTCCACTGTATATCCCGCTGAAATGACCGAGCCATCGGCGGCACTTTTTACGGCGGTATTTTTTGGAGCACTAACATCAATACCAAAGTGGGTTTTCGACAAATCAAATTTGGCGGTAACCTCACCGCTCACTGGAGGCATAAAGAAAAGTTGCTCCAGGGGTATTTCGCGTCCGAGGCTGGCGAGCGGAGCTGCTGCGGCCTTAGGATCGGAAGTAAAGGTGCCTGTGGCAACAGCAGCGCGTAGTTTTTCGTCCTCAGGGATACGGTCTATGTCTTTGGGCATCGTATCGGCAGGGTTTTCAGGCTGGCCTTGTTTTTTCACCGATTCCTCACTCATATCTGCCAAATCGCCCGTCAGGATTTTGCGGATATTGTCATTGTAGCGGCGGTGGGCTTCAATTTCATTTTCAAGGCTGGCAACTTTTCCGGTCAATTCTGCAATTTCAGAATCGCGCGTAAAGTCGCCATAACCAGGGATGTAACGCTTCAATGGTGTCCAAATAATAAGCATCGTAACCAAAATAGCCGTGCCAACAATGAGCGAGCTAAGCCCAATATATACCGCCAAGGGCGTGAGTTTTACTGACGTAACCTCCTCAAAAGTGTCATCGTTCATGATGACCAGGCGATATTTATCGCGCAACTTATCCATCAGGCTGCGGTCATCATCGCCGTGCCTGCGGAAGAAATTGACGAATTGCTTTATAAAAGCGAAGAATTTTTGCATAGTAACTGGTGATTGGTTTATTGGTGATTGGTACAATGGTGATTGGTTAATCGGTGATTCGTACAATGGTGATTCGTGACTGAAATATTGAGGGAAGATTGACCAATCACCATTACACCAATCACCATTGTACCAATCACCATTACAATCCCTTCAAATTCGCCTCGCATTTGAGCAGCTCTTTTTTGACGTATTCGCTGGGAAGCTCGAGGATTTTTAACGCGTTTTGCAAGTCAGTTTCATCAGAAGGGTGGGCGGGCAATAGCTGCTTCATTCGACGGAGGTTTCGAAGGGCCTGCCCCCACACCCTGGCTTCCACAAAGGATTCATACTCGCGCTGACTTATTTTAAACTCACGGACGAGCGTTTGGTTCGCGTTGTAAATGCGTTTATCAATCAGATCGTCTTTTGAATCAATGAGCTGTGGGTCCACGCGCCAGTCGTTTTTCGAGGTGTCGTGAGAGAATTGTGCATTGAGCAAACGATAGGCTTGCAAAGAATCTTCCGCCAATCGGTAATGCTTCAACGCAAACGAATAATTATTGACCAACATCAAGGAGTCAGCAAAAATAAAATTGCTGTCTACCACTCCGAAGGCTTTGTGGAACCGCTTAATCATCTTGTATTCGGCATCTACATCCTTATGTGGTTCTAAGTTATTAAGTATCCAACACCGGCGCGGGCGGTTGCTCAAGTCCTTGTATGCATGGTCGGCAGCATCGTAAAGTTCGTGGTGAACATAAAATTCGGCCTGCCGCAATTGACTTCTAGCGTTTTCCACATATTCGTATATAAACCGAATGGCAAACCCTAAGCAAACTAAGAGGGTTAGGAGCGAGGTAATGGCCACAGTGCGCGCCATTTTCCGCTGTTTGCGGGTTGCCGTAAGTTCTGCTTCAACGGCCTCGCGGCGTTTGGCCTCCTCAGCCAATTGAGCACGGTATTCAGCTTTTTGGCGGTCGGCTTGCTCCTTGTCTCGGCGCATATTGCGCGATTCGATGACGGCGGGCAAAAGCGTGTCGTGGCTGATTTCGTAGTAAAAATCGTCGAGCCTGGGTTCTTTACGGAGCAGCCGACTTTTGTCTACCAGCGTATCGAGGAAATCGGGTGTAACGTGAAAATCGCTGAGAAGCGTGTCATCTACCACACTATTTCGGCGATTACCCGGCGTGACGAGGGCTTCTTCTATAAGGCGTCGAGCTGTTTGGTGGAGCTCATCTACTGGCTTGTCAATCAGGGCTTTGTCTACTACCGAGATAGGGGCGCCTTGTTGTTCTTTTTGCTTTAAGCGCTCTAAATATGCCTTGGGGAAGAGGCTAAGTTGATTCTGGTAAAAATTACGGATCGAGTTGCGCAGCCCTTCCTTGCCTTCATAAAAAAGGCTGTCAACCTCAAAGCCTTCCAGTTTTTTTTGCATCAATGATGCGTTCTTCAACGTCCTGACAAATTATCTGGAGGTTGACGGCTTCGATCTCTTCCGCTTTGTCTGTGGTTTTGCCCTCTGCTGCCGCGTCGCGCCCTGAAAGAAAATCCAGCATTTCTTCCAGTGCTGCAGGTGCATAAAGAAATGTCTGGCTTGCATAATTACCTCCTTGATCAGCGGGTTTTGTGATCGCACTGCGCGCCTTTTCGCGATCGAGTGGCAGCAATTCGTAGCGGTTGCGGAGGATGCCAGGAATGCTTTTGCTCACCCGGTCAATCATGTGGAGGAAGTCGGAGCGAATGCTCAGTACGATGCGCACGTTGGGCTGTTGCTCCCACCACTGCATGGTTTCGACATCCAAATTGCCGTATTCAAATTGCTCTAACAGCGTGGCCCTTAGTTCCTCCGGCATGGTTTCATTGGCAAGGTCGGCCAGCTCACGGAAGAATTGGTTGCGACTCGCTTCCGAATGAGCAAGCGTGAAAGATTCTTCAAATTGATCTAAAACCAATACGGGGGTTGCGGGCAGGCCATCCAGATCAAACTCGAGCCTTTTCATTTTTTCCCACAAGGTCTGGGTTGCTCCAGGCCGCAATCCTGTGCTGTCCTTGCCGCTCACATGGGGGTTTTTCTCCAACATTTCGCCTATGCTGGCAAGCAAGGGGCGGTCGCTTCGTTCGGTACGAAGAAACACGGGTACAAAATCCTGCCGTTCGAGTTCGGGTGCGCAACCAGCCTGCAAAAGCGAGGTTTTACCCATGCCCGATTTCGCGAAGAGCAGCACCAAGCGCTCCCGAAGCACGAGATTGCTAAGATTTGCAATATCTGCTTGCCTTCCATGGAACACGGCACTTTGGCTGCGCTCAAATGGGCGCAGGCCAGGGTAGCGGCGTGGGAGACTGGTAATATTCATAAAAAACGTCGAACTCGAAATTAAAGAAGATATAAAACAGGTGAAATAATGCTGATCTTCTTTTTGGTCTTTTTTGCTTTACCTATGGTTATTTCAATTTTGCCCGTAAATGTAGTCATTGCCTTCACAAACTCATTTCTACAGCAATTACAGCCCCCCTTTAGCCTCACATCTGAGGCGTTCCCTTTTGACGTATTCACTGGGAAGCTCCAGCATTTCCATCTCTTGTCGCAAATCGGTCTCGTCGGAAGGGTGGACAGGTAGGAGTTGTTCCATACGCCGGAGGTGGCGCAGTGCCTGCCCCCACTCTTTGGCCTCAACGAAGGATTTGTATTGCAGCTGGCTGATTTTGAATTCGCGGGCAAGGGCTTGCCGAGCATTGGAAATACGATGCTGGATCAAGCCTGCCCTTTTTTCAAGCAATTGGGGGCGAACGCGCCAATCGTCGTGCAAAGTATCTTTGGAGAATCGGTCATTGAACGACTGGTAGACTTCCAATGAATCTTCCGCTAATCGGTAGCATTTCAAGGCTGGAGCAAAGTTGTTGACAAGCATCAAAGAATCAGCAAAAACAAAATTACTGTCCACCGACTTATATGCTTTACGGAACAGTTTGACCAGCTCATATTCGGCCCGTACGTCTTGGTAGGGTTTCGAGTTTTCCAATATCCAGTATTTTCTGGGGCTGGCTATTAATTCGCTGTAAGCGTGGTCGGCAGCATCGTAAAGTTCGAAATGCACATAAAACTCTGCCTGCCTAAGTTGCTGTCGTGCATTCTCAACATATTCATTTACGAACCAGAGTGCAAAACCTAGGCATATCAAAAGCGAAACAAAAGACAAAACCGCGACGGTTCGCGCGAGTTTGCGCGACCTGTTTGATGCATTAAGTTCCGACTCAACCGTCTTATTCCTTGCAATTACAAGCTCAGCTTCTAATATTTTACGTTGTGTGGCTTCTTCGGCAAGTTTTGCCTCATAATCGGCTTTTTCACGGGCAGCATTTTCGTTTTCACGACGGGCACTGCGGAATTCTATAATAGCAGGTAAAAGTGTGTCATGGCCGATCTCGTAATAAAAATCGTCAAGCCTTGGTTCTTTGCGCAGAAGGCGGCTCTTGTCCACCAGCGTGTCAAGAAAGTCAGGGGTTATTTGGTATTCGCTCAGTAGTGTATCATCCACCACACTGTTGCGCCGGTTTCCGGGTGTGATAAGACTTTCTTCGATGAGTAACTGCGCGGTATGACGCAGTACTTCCAAGGGCTTTTCGGTCAAGCTTTGGTCGAGGGGTGAAATCGCCGAGCCTTGCTCTTTTTTCTGTAAAATGCGTTCCTGATAAGCCTTTGGAAAGGCATTAAGTTGGTTTTCGTAAAAATTTCTAATCGAATTCCGCAGCCCTTCTTTGTGTTCATAGAATTGACTATTCACTTCAAAGCCCGTAGGCTTTTTATGGTCAATGATGCGTTCTTCTACCCCTTGACAAATGATTTGAAGGTTAACTGCTTCTATTTCATCCGTTTTAGTGGGCATTTGGCCATCGTCCTCCGTAGCATTTCGTCCAGCCAAAAAGTCTAAAATTTCTTCCAAAGCAGGTCCTGCAAAAAGAAAAGCTTGGCTGGCAAATTCACCTGTCTGGGCAGCCGGCTTAACGATTGCAGACAGTGCTTTGTCACGGTCAAGCGGGAGCAATTCATACCGGTTTCGCAGGATGCCGGGGATTCGCTTACTCGCACGGTCTAATAAGTGGAGAAAATCGGAACGGATACTCAGGATTATGCGCATCGGGCTGCTGTTCCCACCACTGCATGTCCGTTAAGCTGATTTCCCCTTTTTCAAATTGCATCAACAATTTTGTTCTTAATGATTCCGGCATGGTTTCATTGGCGAGATCAGCCAATTCGCTGAAAAATTGATTCCTGCTTTCTGTTGAGTGCGAAAGGGTAAATGCTTCTTCAAATTG
The DNA here is from genome assembly GCA_016708875.1 of Lewinellaceae bacterium. Taxonomy (GTDB): domain Bacteria; phylum Bacteroidota; class Bacteroidia; order Chitinophagales; family Saprospiraceae; genus M3007. Next base: position 75,371 of record JADJFA010000042.1, on the reverse strand, counting down.
GTCGAAAACCAGTACAGGTGTAGCAGGGAAACCATCAAGGTCGAACTCTAAGCGTTTCATTTTTTCCCACAAAGTCTGGGCAATATCAGGGCGCAAATCAGAGAGGTCTGTTTCCCTAAGACAAGGGCTCTTTACGAGCATTCCACCCACGGTCTCAAGTATAGGGTCATTAATTCGGTCGACGCGGAGAAAAGTAGGTGCAAAATCCTGCGCTTCAAGTTCAGGTGCACAACCCGCTTGTAGTAATGAGGTTTTCCCGATTCCAGATTTAGCAAACAATACCACCAGGCGTTCTCTAATTACCAGATTGGCAAGGTCATGAACGTCCTTCTTTCGCCCGTGAAAGACAGCGGTTTGACCACGCTCAAACGGTTTGAGTCCTGGGTAACGGCGGACGAGGTTGGCAACTGTATTTTTCATCTACTCAGGTTCTCAATGTATTTTTTCAGCCCTTCCGCAATTTCTGCGGCGTATTGGCTTTCTTTTCCACCGCCAATGATGGGCTGCTTATCCGTTGGGCGGAGCGTGGGCAATAAGGCCAGCGGCCCATCGAGGCCTATCGTCTTAAGCAAAATGGGCATCACCAGAAAGCCTTTACGCGGGTTGTTTTTCTGGGCAATTTCCGCCAAAAGTGGCACTGCTGGATTTTTTGCCTCATCGTAAAAATCGGGACTTAAAAGGGGCAGCACCACCTGACATTCTTCCATGGTTTTTCGGAGCCAAGCCTGCACATTGCCTTCTCCCAGAGCATCTGAGAGGCTAACGAATTGAGCGGGCAAGCTACGCAAATGCTTGACTATCAATTCATAACCATCCTTATCGGCGGTCTCATTGTGAAGCACCAACACTTTGGCACGCGGGGCTTGATTATGGCTGGAAGCGGCAGGGCTGTCAAGTTTTTGGTATTCGCTAACTAGGTTATCCACAAAGGTTTCTAGGTTGTCCTTTGGGAACTGCATCCCGAACTCGCCCTGAAAAAACACTTTTGTATCGGCTTCGGCTGGTCGCTCGCCTTTGGTAGTGAAAGAGTACGGCTGCACGTTTTCGCGCACGTTTTTGTAGAGGGTGTCGAGCAGGAGACGTAAGGCCCAGTCTTCAAAATCAAAACCGAGGAAAAGGTGGTACCTGAAGTCTTTGAAAGCATTGGTGAGCGCGTCTGGGATACGCTCGTTCTGCTGTTCGCCAACTATTTTTTTGATGTAACTGAGTTGTTGTTTGTAAGTCAGCACCAGAGACTCGGGCTTTTGATACGAGCCGAGAAGATTGTAGATGACCACGCGCGAATCCTTGTCGAAATCAAAGTTGAAGCCAGTGGAAGGCTTGTACCAGTTGTAATAATCAGCGTGGTAGGCCTGCGCGATTTGGTCGTATAGCCGCGTCACAAAGTTGTCGGGTGTAGTATTGATGACGATGCGGAACTTCAGGTCGGTGAGTTGTTCCACTGCGGGATGGAGATCAAACTTGTCCGCCATGTCGGTGTAGAACTTGGCAACTTCTTCCTGCAAGACATTATCGGTGGAGCGATTTTGGATTCGGAGGAGACTGGCAACATATGGCAGGTTGCAATCCTCGTCTGCGTCGAATTTCAAGTCGTATTTCTCGGCCAAATGCTTGGCGCAAAGATCGGTGATGGGCTGCCAGTTTCCGTCCTTGTCTTTGGCGGCTAAAGCGGCAGGGCCAAGAAAAAGGACACAAGTTCCTTCTTTGACCTTTCTGGCTATGTTATGATAGGCTCTGGGAGCGATGTTGGCATATATGATTGCTTTCGCGGAACTGACAAAGGTATCTACTCAAGGGTAATCTATTGCTCTGCCACAAAAAATCACCGGACGCAAGTTGCTGCGCCCGGTGCCAAACCAAACCCTTACTGTGTTTCTTAGTTTTACATTTTAAATTCTCCGGTTTTACGGTTTTGCGGTTTATCCCCCCTCCCAGTCCTCCCCTCCGCCCGAAGGCGAAAGGAGGGCGGCAGTTGTGTTTATTTGCTGGGGAGGGGCTTGGGGCGGGTGATGGGTGTTTTTCTTTTTGGAAATGGTTATACAGGAGTGAAAAACAGGAAAATTTAAAACAGGAAAACAGGAAAATGTAAAACCATGAGAAGAAGCGTAGTCACTTTTAACTTCTAACTTTTAACTTTCAACTGTTCAACCAAAATAAGCTTTCACTTGCTCTAAGAAAGCCTCTTTTTGGCCAATAGATACCGTTAGCGTCACGCCATTTTGGAGCAAGACATGCCCGCCCTTGCCACGCACATATTTTTTCAGGTGTTTTAGGTGGATTGTGTGTGAGCGATGGATGCGCACAAACGCCCGGTTGGGAAGCATTTGTTCCACTTCTCGGAGGGTTTTGCACACGAGCACCTGTCGCTTGTCTTTAAAGTGAAGGGCGGTGTAGTTGCCGCTTGCTTCCAAATAGGTGATATGCTTTACTTTCTCGAAACAAAGCCCTTCCATGGTTGGCAGTGCAATTTTTTCTGCTTCGGGAGCGGTTTTTGTCAGCGGATCAATGCTGTGCGCCGGTTTTATCGGCAGGGCACGGGCCAGTGCAGCATTTGGCTCTGGCGATTCTGGCAGGCGGCGGATAGCGATGGCGTTTAGCATGGCGAATAGTTTTACATTTTGAATTTTACATTTTGCTGTTTTGCGGTTTCTATGGTACAAATGTCCGCCCTCCCTTTTCCCCCAGCAACCCAATTATTTTTAAAAGTCAGGTTTCTAAGGCTGTTTTTAGTTTTGGTAAAATGATAAATACCTGACAGTTTTGCTCCTAAATCAATCGCTCACTCATGTCAAAAACGCCTTCCGACAAATTACACCGTCTGATCCGCTCGCTTTCCCCGGTCGAAAAGCGCTACTTCCGCATATTTATTAAGGGGAAACCAGGCGTGGATACTAAATACGCTCAACTATTCGAGGCCTTGGCTGCCTCCGAAACGTTCGACGATGAAAAATGGAAGACAAAAATTTACAAAAGTCAGGACGTAGGCAGCAAAAAATACTCTGAACTAAAGGCATATCTATATGAATTGGTGCTGAAGTGTCTCCAGAATTACGATGAATTGCACTCCACCCACCACCGCCTGAACCAACTGCTTCAGAGTGTTGCCGCCCTTTTCAAACGAGGGCATTATGCCGATTGCCGCGAGCTGCTGGCAAAAGCCCGCAAACTTGCCAAGATGCACGAGAGTTTTGCGCACCAGATCGAAATTGTACGCTGGGAAAAGCAGCTCGCTTATACTCGAATGGATATTGATTTCCTCCATAAAAACCTGGACCGCTTGCAGGATGAAGAAGCTCGCGCCATGGAACAATTGCGCAATGCTTCACACTATCGAAGGGCGTTCTTTCAGGCGTATGCCACCATTAAAAAAGACCCGCTTCAGCGGGGCCCTGATCGTGTCGCACGCCTTCGCCAACTGATAGAACAAGAGGCGTTCGCTGACCCCGACGCGGCAGTATCGCATACAGCCCGGGTGCTTTACTACCGAACGCTGAGCCTTTACTACCACACCGCCCTGGAACAAGAAAAGTTTTATGAAACTGGCAAAACACTTATCGCGCTGCAAGAGTCGCAGCCTCATTTTTTGCGCGAAAATTTGTCGGACTATATCGCCACGCTTAGTAACCAAACTGTGGCCTGCGGGTTATTGCAAAAGTACTCTGAGGTGCGTATTTGTCTGGAGAAACTACGTGATCTTCAACCAATTACCGAAGATGACCGACGAAAAATACACCGCCAATATTTCAGCACATTCTTTGCAATGTGTACCTATACCGGCGAGTTTGGAGATGGACGGCGTGAAATGGAGCGGTGCCTTCTGGAAGCCGAAAACTTTGACCCACACGATTATGAAACCGGCAGTTTTTATCTCCAGTTTGTTCCTATTTGCATCGGTTGCGGCGACTTCGATATGGCGCTCGACCACCTCAATCATTGGCTTGCCCAACGCCGAACGGTTGGGCGCGAAGACCTGCAAAGCCTGGCCCGAATCCTCTCGCTCATTCTTCATTTTGAGCTAGGGAATTTCCTGTTGCTGGATTCCCAACTGAGGACATCCGCCCGTTTTTTAAAAAGAAAAAACCGCCTCCATGATCTGGAACGGCGGTTCATGCACGGCATCTTTGAAGCGATAAAACTGCCTGATGTGCGAGGCCAACGCGAGGTGTTCGCCAAGGTTAAAAACGACTTACAACCTAAGTCCCAGGAGCCCGAAACGAGGGCTTTGCTACAAACATTTGACCTCTTGGCTTGGCTGGATGGCAAGGCAAGAGGTCAAGCATTTGCAACAGTAGTGCGCGAAAAATATTTGCGCGAGACGGCAGATTCTGATATTTAGTTTCCGCCAATGAGGCCACCAACTGAATCCGCCTGAACACGGGTGTCAACCATAGTCCAGCGTACAGAATAGCTGCGGCGACGGCCCACCACTTCTTTGCCGCCTTTCAAGGTCTGCATCTGGCCTTCTTCAAGAGAAGTGACGATGCTCTGCACCTTGAGTTCGTTGAGTTTGAGTTTTTCCTTTGCCATACGAGCGTAAGTTTGAAAGATGATTCGGTAACTTTTTTTTAACGGATTAAAGTTACTCGCCCAGTCAGAAGTAGCGTTGGACATTTTTTTGAAAAAGTCAGGTTTCTGAGGGCAAAAGAAACGTACTGTTTTGTGCCCATCTACTTTTCAGATCGAAACCCTACTTTTGCGGACTTTTTCAGACAACGCAAAATGCAGGAGCAAAACATCCCCGATCAGTCGGTACCCACCAAGCCCAGCCCCCCCGCGCAAAAGCCCGGCTTTTTTGAAAAACTTACCAACTGGGAGCTCTGGCCAGCCACTGCACTCTACATCCCGCTTATCCCGATGTGGGCCTGGTATTCTTTACGGTCGCGCTCTTTTTGGTGGTTTACACCCTCCAATCCCACCATTCCTTTTGGTGGCTATGAAGGCGAGACAAAGACGGATGTGTACAAACAAATGCCCGATGGGGTGTACCCGCGCACCTTATTGGTGAAGCCACCGGAGGATTTTGAAGGAGTAAAAGCCCGCATAGTCAAGGCGGGATTCCAATATCCCTTTATTGTAAAACCTGACGTGGGGCGCAAAGGCCTCCTTTTCAGAAAAATTGACACGGAGGCGCAATTGCTTGAATACCACGGCTACTGCCCCATGGATTACCTCATTCAAGACTTGGTGGATTTGCCCATGGAACTCGGCGTTTTTTACGTCCGGCACCCTTCGAAACAGACCGGTCAAATCACCGGAATCATCCTGCGCGAAGCACTCGAAGTTTGGGGCGACGGGAAAGCCACGCTCCGCGCACTCATTGAACGTCATCCGCAAGCCAACAAACGCGCCGAAGAAATGTGCCGAAAACACGAGGACAAACTCGACTGGGTGCCCACCGACCGCGAACGATATGTCCTCTCTTTTGCCATCAACCGCAGCCGAGGCGCCCGACTGCGCAACCTCTCGCACGAGGCCGATGCTGAACTGACAGCTTTTTTTGATAAAATCAGTCTCCATAGTGGCGCTTTTTTTTGGGGCAGATACGATGTAAAATGCACTTCGCTGGCAGATTTGAAGGTGGGGAAAAATTTTGCAATTCTCGAGTACAATGGTGCTGGCGCCTCGCCAAGCCACATTTATCATTGCGGCATGAGTTTGTGGCAAGCGTATGCGGAAATACTTCGGCATTGGAAATTGCTCTATGAAGTGAGCGCTTGGAACAATGCACACGGCCATCCGTACTGGCCTTTTTGGAAAGGCTTGCGCTATCTTCGCGCCGTTAATCGCCACCTAGACCTGTTGGACCAATACGATTGACACCCACCCATGAAAAGCATCTTCAGGGTTTTCTATTCCGGGATGTCCATCAGTTTTTTTGGCTCCATGGTTATTGGTACTATTGGACTTTCGGCGATGCAAATCAGCATCACAGAAGGGATTAGGCCAGCCATCAATTTCTCCATCGGTAGTATAGTCGCAGAGGTGATCTATGTGCGGCTACTGCTGGTTGCGCTCACCTGGATACAGAAACATGAGCGTATTTTCAAAATTATGGAGTGGGTGGCGGTATTGATCGTAGTGGTACTGGCTATAGCCAGTTTCAAAGCAGCACTTGGTCACCATGGCGCTAAAAACGTGGTGCTTTCTTACACGATGCACCGGTTTTTTCTGGGACTTATGATGCGCGCTATTAGCCCTGCGTCCATCCCGTTTTGGCTGGGCTGGAGTTCCGTACTGTATACAAAGGGCATTATGCAGGACAAAAAAGGGTTTTACAATGGCTATTTGTTAGGCATTGCAATAGGCACTTTTGCGGCCCATTGTGTTTTTATTTTTGGCGGGAAAATGGCGGTGCAAAAATTAGACGCGGGTCAGGAAGAAATCAATTTCGTTATCGGGTGTATATTCTCCATAACAGCGATTTTACAAATATGGAAGATTCTGAAGAAAAAATATCGAAGCACAAAAGCCGCCAGGAAAAAGCAATGACTTATGTTTCAAATGTTTCAGCACGCTCGAACACAACCCAATGAGCAATTCCATGTTTGACTGCGATAGTATTGACGTAGCCTAGCATCACTCCATCACTTCATCACTTTATCACTCCATCACTTCATGATAGGCATAGTAGGCGGCATAGGCCCCATGGCGGGCGCAGACCTTTACAAGAGGATTGTGGAGCATACGGTGGCGCACCGGGATCAGGATCACTTGTCTGTGCTGCTTGCATCTTTGCCCCAAAATATTGGCGACCGTACCGAATATTTGCTGGGCAAATCAAACGAAAACCCGGCGAATGCATTGGCTGAAGTTGTTTTGTTGCTCGAAAACGCCGGCTCAAAACACATCGCGATGGCCTGCAATACTGCCCATGCCCCACAAATCTTTGACCCAATGATACATTTGCTCAAAGACAAGGGTTCAAAGGCTGAAATTCTGCACCTGATCGAACTTACCATGGCTTATATAAAATCTCAGGAGTCGGCGTTCAAGCGTATTGGGTTACTTTGTACAATTGGAAGTTACAAAACCAATCTTTACCAAAACCCTTTGCGAAATGCCGCGCTGACCCCCGTGGTTCTTGATATCGAACAGCACAATGAACTGGTGCAAGTGCCCATTTATCACCCTGAATACGGCTTAAAAAGTATATCGGAAGGCCATCCTGAAGCAATTATTAAATTGAACACCGCCATAGCCGAACTTCAGGCACTGGGTGCAGAGGCCGTGATCCTGGGTTGTACGGAAATCGGAATGGTAGAAGCACAACTGGATTTCCACGGCATGGCTGCATTTAACCCGAATACAATTTTGGCGCGCGAGCTGATACGGCGAGTTGCTCCTGAAAAATTAAAATCCTGAAACAATGCTTGAAATATTACAAGAAAACGCAGCATTTCTCGTCATCAACAAACCGCCCGGCCTTGCTACACAGCCCGATAAAACGGGCGATGACTCTCTCCTTAAATTGGCCGAGGAATATTGCGGACACGCATTGCACGTCGTCCACCGCATTGACCGTCCTGTGAGCGGGCTGGTGCTAATTGCCAAAACCGCCGAGGCAATGACCCTCATTTCCGCCCAGTTTCAGGCAAAAAGAGTCCAAAAAGATTACCTCGCGATTGTGCAAAACCTGCCGCCCCAACCCAGCGGAACACTCGTACATTTTTTGAAAAAGAACCAGGTAAAAAACACCTCCACCGTGTTTGATGAAGAGCAGCCCGGCACCGAGCGCGCCGAACTTCGGTATCAATTGCTCGATAGTGGAAAAAACTACCATTTGCTTCACATTCAAATGGTTACAGGGAAGCACCACCAAATCCGCGCACAACTCGCTGCCATTGGATGCCCCATCAAAGGCGACGTAAAATACGGTGCTCGCCGCAGCAACCAAGACCGCAGCATTCACTTGCATTCTTGGAGATTGACTTTCGACAACCCAGCCACCGGGGAGCGCATTTTGTTGGAAGCTGAACCGCCTCAGGAGGTTTTGTGGCAGGCGTTAGGGCCGGGGAAGGAAGGCTGGAGTATGTTTAAGAAGGCGGGAGGCTAGACAGGGCAGATGCATGAGTATTTAAAAATTGCAGAATTTTTTTTGATTGACGAATGCTGAATACATGATTGATGAATGTTGAAGTAAGGGCAATTTTGAAATTATATGGATGATTGAGGAACATCAGCAATGAATCAAACCCCACCATCAACATTCATCAATCATGTATTCAGCATTCGTCAATCAAAAAATGCAATTTTCCTATCTTAGTTCTAAATATTCATGCGTCTGAGGGGCCTAACTGGTTATTGAAGCATCAATTCCATATCCTGCTTTTTCTCATTCGTTTTAATCCCAACAGAATAGATCTCCGTTTTTGATTTTCGAGCGACTTCTGAATCGCCAATCTGGCCATCAAATAACTCACGGTTGACTCCGCGCCCTGATTCATATTCACCTGCATTTCTTCCAATCCGTCGTAACATCCTCCGGTGCAGGGGTTGTAAATGATTTGATCCAGGTGATTTTGCCCTAAAAACCAGTTGAACGCGGTTTCCATTTTATCCTTATAGCTTTCATCGTTGAAAACTTCGTAAAACAATTGCAAAGCCAAAATGGTATACGCTACATCAATTGGCTGCTCGCCGTATTCCGCTTTTTCTTGCCCTTTTTGCATCCAGCCGTTGTTGTTTGGAACCACCTTTATTCCGGCTTCGGTGAAGGTTTGTTTGAGCAAAAAATCGAACGACTCGTGGGCGATATCTCTATAAACATAATTGCCGGTAGAAAGCCAAGCGCACAGCAAGGCTTCAGGTAGGATGCTGTTGCCATAAGTGAGGTAACTTTCAAACCAGTACCATCCTGATTCAGCCTCGTGTCGGTACATTTGTACGAGGCGGTTGGCGAGCGTTTTTACCAAATGCTCTGCTTGGGGCGAGGGCATCGCACTGAGATAATAGTGTAAGCCTTTGATAGCGAATGCCATAGCGCGTGGCGAGTGTATCGTTTCAATGTGCGTAAAAGTTTGCTCCAGGATGGTTTTAGCCTGTTGTACAAGATATTTTGGCAGTGTATTGTGCTTAGAGATTAGAAGGCCCAAGGACCAAATAGTCCTTCCGTTGGCATCGTCCAAATTGACCTCTTTATTTTGCGTTGTAAATGCCTTTTCAATATTGACGTAATTCAAAAAATGACCGTCCGGCTGTAAACAATGCTCAATAAAATTCAGGTAGGTTTGGATATAGTTCAAGTCCTTTTTACCATTAAAAATCTCCTGGTGCATACAAACCGCTACCATCGCCCGCGCATTGTCGTCAATGGTATAGCCTGAATCGTTGTCGGGATGATTGATTTTTGAAAATTGTATCATGCCGAAATGGGTGGTCATCTTTTTTATATGTCCCAAATGAATTTCCGGTAGTCCGTATCGGAGTACGATATCGGCATCAAGATTTTTAAACAACATGGCATACGCAATGGCCGTGTTCTCCCAAGCAGCGAAGATGACACGCTGCAAACCGTTGCTGATCAACCTTTTACGCAGGGGTTTGTCGTCCAACAAATGATTGACTGCCGCAGTCAATTGCGACGAATTCTGAAAATCTATAAGGATGCCCGCATCATCGCGCAGCAGTTCCTTCGCATGCGGGATCGGGGTTGAAATGATGGCACAGGCACAGCTTACGGCGTACGAAAACGTGCCGCTAACGGCCTGATGTGGATCTTTGGAGGTAAACAAATAGATATCGGTCAATTGCAGATATTCCAACAACTCCTGCAACGGCAAATAGGCGTTGATAAATTTCACGTTATTTTCAAGCGACAAATCAGCCACTTTTGCTTCTAACATACGGCGATATTGCTCTCCTTCGTGTTTGACTACTGATGGATGGGTTTTGCCAATTATCAAGAAAATTATCGTAGGATGATCGGCCACAATGCCGGGCAAGGCATCCAAGGTGGTTTCGATGCTTTTTCCAGAGCTGATAAGTCCAAAAGTTGAAAGCACCTTGCGCCCGTTTAGACCATATTTTTTCTTTAACAAGGTCCTTCCCAAATGAGGCACCAGATGTATTCCATGTGCAATGATCCAGGTTTTTTCGGATGGCACATCATATTCATTTTCAAGGATTTCCGCTGAATTTTTAGTCATCACTACAACGGAATCACAGGCCTTGGTTATGTCGCTTACTTTCTTTTTCAGGGCATCATTCGGCCTGGACAATACCGTATGGAAAGTAACGATAAGCGGCTTTTTGATGCTATTCAAAAAATGGAGAAAATCACGCTCTGGCATTGTCTCAAAGAAACCAAACTCGTGTTGCAGCAATACTATTTTTATACGATCATCCGAATTGATGGCGTCTATCATCACTTGATATTCCTGCACATTAGAGGTGTCCAGTACATACCTGACCTCAGCTGGGTAAGCGTGTTTTTCATCCGCCGTTTCCAATGCACATACACTGGTTGAAAATGACTGAGAAAACTTATTGTGCAAGGCCTTCCGTAAATCATCTGAAAAAGTGGCTATGCCACATTCCCTGGGAGGATATGAACTGATCAATAAGATTTCAGGCTTATACTTTTTTATGTTGTTATTGCTCATAGCGTTGATTGGGTAATTAAGGCTTCCATAAGGGCGGATAAACTAACTGAAGCGCAAGCAATTTGCTCATCTGCAGCTCCGTAATAAATGTACAGTTTGTCGCCAAATAAAGCGGTGCCAGTAGGGAAGCAAACATTGTTAACCTCGCCCCTTATTTCATAATCATGTTCCGGCGAAAATAGTGGGGATTTTAAGCGGGCAATTTCTATGGATGGGTCTTCTAAATCCATCAACGCAGCACACGCCACATATTTGTAGCCTGTAGCTGTATCATGAACACCATGATAAATAAGCAACCAACCTAGCTTGGTTTCAATGGGTGGACAACCGGCGCCGATGTAACTGATTTCATGACGGTATTTTGGCGCTAGTGCTATATGTTCATAGAGGTGCAGGAAATACTCGTCCCAAAACGCAGGAGTCAATGCGTCCAAATCATTTACTGCTACAAGTTGGATATCCGGTTTTATACGATGTAGGAAGAAGAGTTTCCCATGAATCCGTCGAGGGAAAAAGACTATGTTTTTATCCCAGACAAAAGTTTTTTTAGTTGGATCTGTATGAATTACAGGATGTCCATTGTATCGAAGGTATTTTTCGTTTACAGGGTCTTTACTCTCCGCCAAACGCCTAAAATCTTCATACGTGACCTGCGGAGTGAGTATGCCTTTTTTTTCAAAATGCGGCAATGTTTCCGCAGTAGCGTACGCGCCAAGTGCATTTACACCATCGTAAGCCGTGTAAGTCAGATAGTATAATCCGTCAATTTTAGAAACACGCGGATCTTCAACACCATGCGATTCAGTATCGCCCTGAGGAAAAAGCACTGGCATATCAAATCGTTCCACTACTGTGAGCGGCCCATCCAGGCGACAATATCCTATAGTAGAATAGTTGCCATGGCGCACCGCTCGATAAAATATATGAACATGGTCGCCTTCGCGTATGGCAGCTGGATTTAATACTCCGGCGTTTTCAAATCCAAAATCGGTTTTGCTAAGAATTACCCGTGCTTTATTACTTCTATCATTATGATTGGCTATAAACAACACTGACCACCAAACCAAAAGCGGTTTGGCAGTCGTGTCGAAAGGTTTGTTTATTGTCCTGTCCTGTATTAATCTCCCTAAGGGTTTTCGGCGGTTACATCTTCTGCTGATTTCGTCTCATCCGGTGCTTTTCCGAGGTCTCTATCCAGTGAATATAAAGCACTGTTGTTTGCTTTTTCAGCACCCGTTAATTTCATTTTATCCAATAATTCCATCGCAAGTGTCTCTTCCTCTACTTGTTCTTTTACGAACCACTGCAAGAAATTAGAGGTTGCCCAATCCTCTTCCAACAAACTCATTTTTACAATCTTGTATATTTCTTTCGTATTGTCTACTTCGTGTTCAAATACCTTCTCAAAACAATTGACAATACTTACCGGGTTTTCGGGAGGTGCAGGAATCGCAGTTATTTGGACTTGCGCGCCTCTTTGTAAAATGTATTCCAGTATCTTGGTCATGTGGTCGCGCTCTTCCTGTGCATGTCGAAAAAGAAAATTAGCGGTGCCACCAAAGCCCTGACTGGCCGCCCAAACTCCGTAGGACAAATAAATTTGCGAAGCATGCGCCTCTTTTGTCATTTGCGCGTTCAGCGCTGCTGCAAGGGTTTTTGAAAGTCGGTTCGTGATCATTTTCGTCTATTTACAAGTTAATTTGAACCAGGCACTGGCCTTATCCACAGCGTAAGCCCTCCGGCACCATACGCATCGCCTGTATAAATGAGTTTTTCGCCGTCTGTTTTGAATTCCAGCCGGAGGCTATCCTTCTCGCCCACACGTTTCAGCATGAGCAACAAATTTCCATTATCTAAAGTGCTCCACAAACCCGTATCAATCGTCCCCTGGGTATTATCCTTTTGGTTGGTGACCATTTCCGCTTTGCGGCCTGGCGTCAAACTCAGACTAATAATCTGTCCCTGTGTAGAGGGCGATTCAAGGGTGGCCTGATAAAAAACTTCTGTGCTAATGGTAAAGGCATTCCCCTGCTGTTCAGTATTGGCCGGAATTTCCGATGGCCCTGCTGGCGGCGGGGCATTTTTTGCCGGAATAGGTTGCCCATTATTGAGGCAAGAGGTGGCAAGAAAAGCAATGAATGTGGAAAATAAGATCGTTCGCATGTTATTCAAGATTTGGATTGTGCCTTAGAAAAGGTCAGGCCGCCCCACCCTTTGGCAGAGCGGCCTGTAGTTTACACACCTAAGATATACTCGTCCTTACGTTTAAATCTTCAAAGTAATTGGGCCTGAATTTTATTTCTATTGATTATCCAAACCCTTTTTTGTATCTCAAAGGTGGGGGATTTACATACAGTTAAAATTATACAATTTCAATAAAAATTTACAAAATTCACACATCATCTGGACTTATAAGGACTGTTTTGGGGCAAATAAAAAACCCGGGGCCATTGGTAAAACGAGCCCCGGGTCAATGCATAACGGTAGGATTATTATTTCGTCTGAATCATCTTTTTAACACCCATATCGGTGGCTGTTGCTACTTTATATAGCATTGTTCCGGTGGTGTTTATCAACGATTGTTCTATTTCAAATGCATTATTGCCTTTTGCAAAATCGCCTTTTTCGGTATAAAGCAAACGTCCTGTTTGGTCATATACCGTCAGCGTGGCTTGTGCCGCATCTGGCAAGTAAAAACCAATGGTGGTTTTGTCAACAAAAGGGTTTGGCACGTTCTGATAAAGCTCGAATGCTGTACCGCTGATAACCGTACCGCCCTTGGCATGGAACCGGAGCGCTACGTCCAACGGAGTGGCCTCCTCCTGGTTATTCCGATATGCCTCTGATAAGGTAATCCTGCTACTCAGGCTGAGCATTTTACTGAGTTGCCCCGATTGGGTAGCACGGAATTTCAAAGTAAATTCGGCCACTTCAGCAGTTACCCCTTCAGGCAAATTCCAGGAAGTAGTAAGCGCAGCCTCTGCGGCGAACACAGCAAAGTTGGCTGAGCTCATCCCTTTGCCAGATATTTCCAGCACTTCAAGGCCGTCTGTGTTGAGCGTGAATTGATAACCCTGCACAATTTGGTCCGCCGTCATCTTGACTTCGAAGATTTCTCCCGATTTCAGGGAGCGATCGTCTAGATCGAACAACAAACTGCCTGCACTGCGCTCGTCAATAAACATAAGGCCATTGGCATGTGCCGTACCGTTCACGTCGCCAATCTTCACGGATACAAAGTCTTCCGCCAAAAGGTTGGCTTGTACATTTTCCACTGTTTTCTGCTCTGGAAAGAGCGTGGAGAATGGGTTTGATGCAATCGGGAACACAAAAGACTTGTCAACAAAGCGCCAGGAAGTATTGCTCGGCAATTTGGTGTAAACGCCCAGAATCAACTTGCGGAACTCGACGATGTCGAACGTAGTGATGCTGCCTGATTTATTCGCATCCGCAGCAATCATCTTGTAGGGCGAATCCAGGGGCGCCCAACCCAAAATATGCCGGGAAATAAGCACAAGGTCATAAGTAGTCACTCCATTCAAGGGCGCCAAATTGTCTGCCGACGGGGTCAGGGTAAAGTCGCCTGTCATAGGAATGGCATCCGAGAATTCAAAATGGCCATCCAGATCGGTGTTTGCGAACATGGTTTGCATCGGACCAGCATGATCACTACCCTCCAACTGAAGTTCTCCTCCCTCCAGGCCATCCAGCATCTCTGTTTTCAGGTAGCCAGCTACACTTGCCGTGGATGAGCACGGATCGTTCAACTGACAGTTTTCCCAGTAGTTGTTCACATTTTCGAGTGCGCTGTTCAATGGCGCGCCAAAATCCTGCACGAAGAAGCCTATGCCTGCGAGATAGTCGTTCGAAAGATTGAGCAAGCCTTGATATTGGAAAGATTAGGCTGCATTTTGTCCAAAACGATGGGATCCACCAGACAAGGTGGCAGCGAGGACATGAGTTGTACCCGAAGGTCGCGGTCGTTGAAATCAAGGTTGTACCAGATGTTCAATTGCAACGCCAGCACGTTTGCCGCCAGTTTGTTTTTCAGCGTACCATCGTTGTTCAACAAGGACGAACCCGGTTGGCAATCGTTCGAAGCGCTGAAGACATGGTTGCCTGCTGGGCTGAATTGCTTGGTATGTCCATTTCCGGGCAACATACTTTGCAGGCAAGCTGCACTGGTAACCGAAATGGTTTTGCCCAAATCACCAGCAGTAATTGGACCGTGTTTGTTGATCATTTGCTCTATGGCCTCGGTAGTGCCCATCCCGTTGATGGAACCTGCCGTGTTGGCCCACTCACTTGTGGGAGCGGTACAAAGCGGTTTGCAACCACCTGTGGCAACAAAAGTTATGAACACTTTATCTGCCCAGTTTACACATAAATCCTTGAAGGTCACACAGAAAGTGACCGAATTCGCGCCCGTGCTGTCCACACTCTCGCCGACACAGATTATGCCGTAACAGTTGTCAACAAAATAAGGCGCGAGGATATCGGTAAGATCTCCGGGGCCAGGCAGGTCGGACACACATAATACGAAAATGGTGTCTGGACCTGTATAAACAGGTGGAATCGAATCCACTACCTGGAACGATTGGTAGCAGTAGGATACGTTGCCGCACTCGTCGGTGACAGCGAATGTATAGGCGGTTGTGAGCGGCCAGTAAGGACAGCCGACACCGTAGCTGAATGTGCTTTCAAGCGTCACGGTAACTTCGCCGCAATTGTCATGAGCAATCACCGAAGACGGATCTGCGACAGGAATATCGAATTCACATGTGAGCAAGACATTACCAGCTGGACAGGTATCAATCACCGGTGGCAAGATGTCTTCCATGCCGAATGATGCAGTCACATAAGTCGTGTTGCCGCATTCATCGGTGGCACGGAACTGATAGACGCGGGTAAAGGTGTTTCCGCAACCAGGTGTTTCAGAGAGAATGACAACCTGGGTAAAAACCGCTCCGCAGTCGTCGCTGACTTCAAAATCAACAAGCCATTCAGGCAAAAATGCATCACCGTTTTCTCCAGTCCAACATTCAAGGAACAGGTTCTGTGGTAAGACCGTGAAGCTTGGCGGTTTTGTGTCAATGATGCTAAACCTTGCATCCTGAAAGGCTGAATTGCCGCATTCGTCTGTCGCGATAAAGCGTATATATCTTTTGAAAGTACCACCACATCCTGCTGTGTCAAGTTGGAGTGGGCTGTTCTCATAAGTCCAGGTTACGGTAGAACAATCGGTAACAACTGCGCCTCCATAGGTATCCAGCCAATCCTGATAAGCATCCGGATTTGTAAACAGATCGCATTCGAGTACTACGTCTGCTGGCTGAACAGTAAATTGTGGTGCGTAAGTGTCCTCCACAATAACCGCCTGCGATACGGTAGCAGAATTGCCACAAATATCGGTGGCACGCCAGGTACGTACCAAAGTGTACAAAATAGGGCAAATACCGTCAACCTGTGTTTCGCCCAAGAATACAACGGTCACAACACCCGCACAGTTATCAGTGGCTGTTGGTGCTGGTGGGACTGGCGGGATTTCGAAACACTCGACTGTGAAATTCGGGGGCGGGTTGTTGAACGTTGGGGCAATATTGTCGAATACGGTAATGATTTGTGCGCAAGTTGCTGCATTGCCGCATACATCCGTTGCACGGTAGGTACGGGTGATCGTAAAGCGGTTGGCACAAACCTGATTGGAAATCACATCTCCAACATGCACAACCGTCACAGCTCCTCCACAATTGTCGGATGCAATGACTCCGGCGGTTGAAGGTGCAGGTACATCACTGGCACAAACGACTGACACGTTTACAGGGCAAGTGATACTGGGAGCGGTGATGTCATTCACCGTGATTATTTGAGCGCAGGTGGCGGAATTGCCGCAAATATCTGTAGCCCGGTAAGTACGGGTGATGGTAAAGCGGTTAGCGCAGGTTTGGCCGGTAATCACGTCTCCTACATGCACAACCGTTGCAGTGCCGCCGCATAGATCGGAAGCAGTGACTGTGGCCGGCGCAGGAGCGGGTACATTGGCGGCGCAAGAGACCACTACGTTTGCAGGGCAGGTAATGCTTGGCGCGGTGATGTCATTCACCGTGATAATTTGAGCGCAGGTGGCGGAGTTGCCGCAAAGATCCGTAGCACGATAAGTACGGGTAATCGTAAAGCGGTTAGGACAAGTTTGCCCGGTAATCACGTCTCCTACATGCACCACTGTAACAGTACCACCGCATAAATCGGAAGCTGTGACCGTGAGTGGTGCAGGAGCAGGCACATTGGCGGCGCAAGAGACCACTACGTTTGCAGGGCAGGTAATGCTTGGCGCGGTAATGTCATTCACCGTAATCGTTTGAGCGCATGTAGCAGAATTACCACAAAAATCCGTTCCTTGATAAGTGCGCGTAATGATATATCGGTTGGCGCAAGTCTGCGAACTAATCGCGTCACCAACATGAACAACCGTCACGGCCCCACCACAATTATCTGAACTTGTGACAGAGCCTGGCGCTGGAGCGGGTATATTATTTGTACAAGAAACTGATACAGGCGCCGGACAAGTAAGGATAGGAACGGTCTGATCAATAGCGGTATAAGTTACCACACAAGCCGTTGAATGTCCACCTTGATCGGATACGGTATAAGTTCGCGTCAATACATAAGGAGAGGCTACGCAACCAGCACCCGTAGAGGTATTTGTGATGACAACGGAGGGAGTCCCGCAAGAAGTGTTCACCGTTACATCGGCTGGGACGCCAAGGGGTATATTGCTGATACATTGGAAGGTGCCGCCAGCAGGGTTCGGGCAAGTAACATCCAGTTCGCAGAGACACGCACTAGACAAGGTAACTATGTTTGTATTGGTCGAAATAGCGCCTGCAGTGGAAAGCCCTCTGCCTAGAAGCGTAGCCCCGAAGCCCAGATTGATCGCTCCATTAGCCATTACAGTACCTCGGAAAATCGTGCCATTGTGATTAAATGCACCATTGATTTGCCAATAGACATTGCATAAGTTGGCGCCATTTGCAAGTATAATATTGGAGCCTGAGTTGGTTGACAACGCACCATCAATCTGGAAATAAAGATAGCGCTTGGATTACCTCCCGCATCTAAAGTTAAATTTGCATTTAACACTGCTGCACTACTTATGCAGTAAATGTTTGGAGTAAGCGTCTGGTTGTTGCCAAATGGAGTGGCTAATACTTGGCCACAGGTAAGTCCATCCAAATAAACCATAAGCAATAGCCACATCAAGCTGCTGCTTGTACAGTGACAGGATCTGCGATGTGAATATTGCCAACCAGAAACCCAGGAGGTGTGAAGGCGCCTACATTGGTGTCTATATCACCAACAACCGAGGTGGCCGGATCTCCGTTAAAGGCACCTACAGCCGTAAATAGTGCGAAAGTGGACGCAACTCCAAGATCGGGTGCTTGTCCAGAGCTTGTATAAGGACTGATTAAAAAAGCGAATAAGGGTACCAGAATCAAGTATATCCTTTGCATGTTTGAAGAAGATTGAGTCGTGAATAATATACAAAGATCACTTGATAATAAGTCTAATTCGTTACACAATTTTTACGATTGTTTATACAATTTACACGTTTGATATTTAAATATATAAAAATGTGACCCACACGGTGGGGTCACTCTAAAAATATGGTATGAAATCAGAAATATTTATAGTTCTTGGAAATCTTTGCCTTCCTTGTCTTTTTTATTGCTCTAAATTCTGAGGGAGTCAAACCTGTCATCTTTTTAAACTGTTTTGACAAATGGGCGACACTGCTGTAATGCAGTTTAAATGCTATCTGAGAAAGGGTATGTTCCCCAAATATGATCAATTCTTTGACACGCTCTATTTTCAATGTTACTAAGTATTGTTCTATAGTGGTATCTTCTGCCTCTACAAAAGAATTTGCCAAATAACCATATCTTTTTTTTAATTTTTCACTTAAAAAAGTTGAAAATTTTACGCCAGGCTTTCCGTCAGGAATGATATACATATTCAATTATAGAGACTTTAATTTTATCTACCAAAATACCATTCTCCTTTTCAAGAATCTCTAATCCAACTTGATTTATTTTTAGGTTCAGAAGATTCTTTTCCTCATTTGTAATATTTCTATTGATTTTCAACTTCTCCCTAATTCAATTTTGCAGGTTTTATGTCAATCTCTTCTAATGCCAGCCTCACCACAAATTTGCAACGTTCACTCACCATGTTCTTTATGTAAATCGTCATATAAATTGTTATAGGCATTCTAAGGGTTGAAAAGTTAATTACTGGCCTAAACATTTTACCAATTATTTTCAAAATGGCTCCAAATTTAGTACTAACATTTAAATAGAGCGTCCTACTCAAGATAAACTACTACATCACCAATTCCTTTAAATGCTTAACATGTATTGGATTTTTGACAAACTGGCTCATAAATCTAAGCAATTGATGATTAAATTCGGAAGGGTTTTCCAGGTTGGATAAATGACCTGAATGCTCCATTATTTTCAACAAAGAGCCTTGAATTTTTTCGTGCATCATTTTAGCTGCGGCAGGCGGAGTAATTTTATCCTCCTTTCCTACCATTATTAGCACAGGAGCTTTTATATCCTGCAATTTGCTACAGGTTCCTTTGCGCTCGGATAATGCAAACAAGGTATAAGACAGGGATTGTATGGAGGTTTCCACAATCATTTTCCTTATAGCAGATATTTCTTCTTTTTTGCTGGAGAAGGATTGTACTGCGAATAGGTTTTTTATACTCTCTTCGGCATATTTTTCTACTCCGTTTGTATTGATGCTTTCAATAGCCTTCATGCGTTTTTCTCTAGTTTCCGGCGTGTCCGCAATACATTGGGTGTCGCTCAATACAAGCCCAGAAAAATGTTCAGGAAATTTACCGATAGCGTTTAATGCTATGTAACCGCCCATTGACAAACCACACAATATTGGTTTCTCAATATCGAGTGCATCAATCAAGAAAAGCAAGTCGTGGGAAAAAAGGTCTATAGAAAAGTTTTCATCGCCAGCCTCTGAGTTCCCATGTCCACGAACGTCGTAAGCAATCACCCTGTATTGTTCCTGGAGCGCTTCCAATTGGTGATTCCACATGGATTTATTAAAGGGAAATCCGTGAATAAAGATAATTGCAGGAGCGTTTATTGGCCCTTCATCGTTGTAACTTACCGTAAGTCCATTTACGATCAGTTTTAAATTTTTTCCTGTAATGCGCATTGAATTTACTGCTTTAAAAAAATGCCGTTAGCGAAAAATCCGCTAACGGCATCTGTAATATGTTCAAGGGATGAGATTCAGTATTTTGGGTGGCCTCTCTGTTTTTAAAGCCCGGAAATAATCTCGTGCAACTCTTCTTTTGATTTGCCGAGCTTGATCTGAAGCCTTCCAAGCATTTCTTCTTTCTTGCCTTCAGCAAACATGAGGTCATTATCGGTGAGCTCTGCAAATTTCTGTTTGAGTTTGCCTTTCTGCTCGTTCCAATTCCCTTTTAATTCTGTGGTATTCATCTTTGTCATTTTTAATTGTGAAATAAATCTTATGCTACAAAGGTGGGCTATCTGTTGAAGAATTCTGTTACACAATTAATTACAATTGTTACAAAATTCACACAATTGTACCGAGCAACTCCTTGTCTTTTATTTACTTTGGTCACGAAAGTGATTGAATTCTGTCCGAAGATTCATCAGGATCTCTTGCTTTGTTATATCTGATCTGGACCCCAATTCATTAATAGTAGCCAGTTCAAAGTATAAAGAATTGATAATTGGGTAATCTCCGTTTGATGTTTGTATGCTGATGGGCTTTAGCCCGCGTGCATGTAAATACTTTAGCGTTAATTTATGCGTATGCCGAACCAAACTATGGCAAAGGGCATCCTTAACCCGCATAAGTAATTTCTTATGTTTTAACGCAATAAATACCTCTGTCAATATATCCCCCGCGATTGCTTCATTCCCTGTCATGTTTAATATAATTCCATATAGCATGGACGCATACTTGTTGTAAAGATGCAACCATGCCTCTTTATTATTTTGCGCCAACATAGCAATGATGACTGTATCGGGTTGTTGATTATCGCAAGCATGCATATAAAAGATTGAGTTAGTTTAAGAAAATTAATAGGGCGCATAAACATTACTCATGTTTATGCGCTTTCATAACTTACTTCTTATTATTTACCGTCAAGTCTTTCAATGCCTTACCAAGTTCATCCATATCATGGTTAAACTCGCGTTTAAATGCATTCCAATCACTTTGGGTGTTATTACCATACACATCCATCCTGTTCTTCAAATCCTTGTTTTTTTGCTCCAAATCATCAATGCTTTTAGCGTAAACAGCATCAAGTTTTTTCCCAGTGACTTTCATTTTTGCTTTCAAGTCAGCAATAATGGTATCGTTGTTTTTTATTTTCAATTCCGTATCGGCCTTGAACACTTTCCATTCTTCCGCCTCAACAGCCTTTTGGGCTGCTATATTTGCATCTTTCTGGGCTTCTTTCAAGTCCTCCTTGGCATCCTGAACTTTCGCATCAGCTGTATCTGATTTTTCAGCAGATGATTGACAGCTGGAAAAAAACACCCCTGCAAAAATTACCGCTACTGCGGTGCTTTTTAAAATCTCCTTTATCATTTTAATGTATTTATTGTGAATGAATTTTCACTTCTCAAAATGGCGCTGGAGATGAAAAGATTGGTGATGTCAAGTCAAAGCCATTTTTGCAGACATAGTGGTGTCTTGGCGAAAAAATGAACGCTTCAAAAAACTTTTCCGGTATTTTGGCTGGTTTCTGCCCTGGCACATTACAAAATTCAAAAGAAGAATTACAAAATTCACACTTCCATAAAATAACATGAGCCACCTCATCCCGACATGTCGGGGCGTGATGACTCATGTCTTTGTATGAAGCAATTTTAGTTTGTCTCACCGCAGAGACGGAGCGACGCAAAGCATATTAAAAGCAATTCTTTGCGTCTCTGCGCCTCAGCGGTTTATTAAATCTATTTTTTAGGAATTATATCAATCAGCACTGTCTGATTGTAAAAACGCTCCTCCGGGAATTTGTTTTCAAACGGAGACAATGTCTCATCCTCCCCAAATCCATAAACATCAATTACGACATCCTTTCTTCCTGCCTTCGAAAGGCTATTGGAAATAATGGTTTTGACATCATTGGCCCTGGCCAGCGAAAGGGTCTGATTATAAGTCGCATCGCCGATGATATCAGTATAGCCGTGAATTATTACCGTTGCACCCACTGGGATTTTTGGCGTTACTATATCCGTGAGGTATTTCTCATAAATATTGATGGTCTTCGATTCGTCGAATTCATAGATCACACTGTAGCGCATCCCTTGCTCATTTTCGGCGGGCGTCCAAAGTACCATGTGCGTGGAAGTTGATTTTCGCACCGTCTTACCGCTTTTTGTTGTCCCTACCATCGTCATTTTGTAGGTGCCTTCTGCTCTGGTACCCAAAATGGATTTTCCCGGCAACCGCACTTGTTCCCTTGTATAAGGACCAAAATTCTGCACCCGGCCGTTTTCATCCATCGCCTCCAACATCCATGAACTGTATGCTTCATTGCCCCCTTTTACATTGATGGTCAGATAACTATCCAGTGGAGCGTCTTGCATGGCATTAAATTCTACTGGTTTCAGCGAGGCATTTGGGCCACTCTGGAATTCCATCAGTAATGCAGGCGAACGGCTCTCTATGGACACCCGACGGTCGCCCGCACGAAGCATCTCAAGATCGGTGGTACTGCCCGGCTTCTCCGAAGGTAATTTTGGTTTGTCACGGCCCTCTATGCTGATTCTGGAACCATCAATTGAAAATGTTCCGACCAGATATCGCTTAATGGATTCCGCCATCGCGCGACCATCCTCAGGGCCTTTTTCTGAAGACCCAACCAATGTAATGGCTGAAGAAGGGTTTTTGCCCATACGGTCGCCAAGAATGTTCAGCACATTGTAATACACAATCATGCCTCGGCGTGAGCGACCAGAAAGGCTTTTAGGTGCAAAAACTTCCAGTTGATCTTCTTTAAAATCAGCCACCTGGTCTTTTCGGAGCATCACATACCGATCAGGCACCTCTGTGGATCCCAAATCAAAAAACACATAATTGCGAAGCGGGAAAGTTTCCCTTACCCTGCGGTCTGCCGCAATGTTCTTGGGAGAGATGACAGAAAACTGCGCATCTGGCTCATTCATAATCGGTGCAGCGCCCGAAGCCGGCACTGATATTAGCGTGCCGCGGCCAAATTTCAGGGCTGCGCCAACCCGCAAAGTGCTTATATTCCAGGTTTCTATAGAACGTGGGGATTGACCAACATACGGATGGAAGGAGACAAAAGGTGAGATCACCGTTTGTATCTGATGATCCTGCGAAGTCAGTGGAATATCAAACCCGGCTCCAATTTGTAAGGAAAGGAGCGTCTTGTTTACATTGCTCAACTCACCTTTCACATCAGGCGGTAGCTGCCTGGTCAGGAAAATTTGGATTGAGGCCCAACTTATAGGTATAAGCCTTTTCCCTGTTGAAAGCAATACGAGGACCGCCAAACAGGTAAAAACCAGTATTGAAGGGCGCCAGGCGCAAGGTTGGTTCTATGGTAATGTAGCTGAGGTTGGTAGACAAATCTGCCGGGCAATCACAAGGCGTAATTACCTGGTTGTATGTACTCCGACGACTGTCATAAGCTACTTGAAGCCCTAGCCCCAGATTGATTCGGGGTTATGGTACTCGATCAGTGGAGCCAGATAAAGCCCTGCGCCTTCACCCTCGTGAAATGCAACAGGCGCTCTGAAGTTATTGTCCAATTGTTGTGTAGAGCCGCGGTAGAAATTAAAATTTGCACCAGCCGCTGCACCAAACCACCAGGATGGTTTGGTATATTGATAGGCTTGTGCCTGCAAGGATGATTGTAAAATCAACAAGGAAAAGGCACTTAAAAGGACACTTTTCATTGTTTTGCTATAATAATTATTGCTTTTCATATTTTTTGATTTAAGGTTTTTGGATAATATTGGTGTTGGTTAATACGACAGATCCATTGATTGCAAGCATTCTGCCTTCTGCTGTTGCGCCAGAATTCATTGTTATGGAAGTCAAGGCCAATATGTTTCCTTTGAATGAGGTAAAATCACCAAGGGTAGCCGAACTGCCCGTTTGCCAAATGATATTTTCGGCTTTTGCGCCTCCTATCAGCTTTATGTCACCACCTGCACCACCAATCGTGGTTAGGTTGGTTGCAATCTGGAAAACCCAGGCTGCATTTGAATCGCCTTGTGCGTTCAGCGTCAAGTCGCCAGATTGAATTAAAAGAGAAGACAATGATTTATAAATACCAGGAGTAAGCGTCTTTCCACCCTGATCTCCAGACAATATGCTTGGAGCAGGGAAAGTAATTCCTTGTGCAAAATTGTAAGCATTGGTTAAATCTTGTTTGGCTGCTATCAACATGGCTGCCACACCTGCAGGAGAAACATCATTAGAGGCATAAATCCCTCCATTCACGATGATGCCAGGAGGAAAGCCCGTGACCGAACTGCGTACACCCGGGCTGATGCCAATATCCATATTACGAATTTCACTTGGGCCTGCATTGTTCATGACGCCAACACCTGCCACGATACCAAACCGGGCAACAGATTGAAGGTCAACAAAAAAAGCTCCCGTACTAAACGTCCATACATGGTCGGCCTGTAAAGCGTTGCCCAACAAGTCTTTAGCAGCCGTTGTAATTCTGGCCGTATAGGTAGTGTTGAGTGAAAGCGAGGTGGAAGGGGTAAAAAATACTGTGTTGTTGGTGAACGAAATGGTTCCTGAAATGGCAGAGGATCCATTCACCGTAAAGGATGCCTGTGTAAAGGTTTCAGGATTCATCCTTTCATTGAAGGTGGCCGAGATTATTTGATTGAGCGGGACGTTGGTTGCGCCACTGGAAGGAGTAGTAGATAACACCACCGGGCATACTCCCACAACCTCTTGATAAGTGTCTTTAATACACCCTACCATAAACACAAACGATGCTATTGTAAAGGCTGCTAATAGCTTATGATTTTTCAATTTTGTTCAATTTATTTATGAAAGAATATTCACAATGCAAAGGTGCCGGTATATTGAAGCCGTGGCCTTACACAATTATATATAAGGGTTGTATGATTCACACCTTTCGTGCGTCCAGGTTAGCAGTATGTATTGCCTTTATGTTAACCCGAGTAGTCGAGAGTGTTCAGAAAAGTGTGGCACACCTAAAATACAATGTTGATAATCAATGGGGTTAGTGAGGTGTGCCGCACTTTCTTGAACACTCTCGAGTAGTGGCTTTGTCATTCTGTCGGAAACCGTCCGCTTCAAGTGCGCTTTGGCCGAGTACTTGCACTCCCGAGCACTCAAAAGGGCAAGTACTCGGCCAAAGCGCACTTGATGCGGACGGTTTCCGACAGAATGACAACCCACTTTGAGATAATGATAGAACTTGAAACGACAAGAGTCGTCTCGAAAAATCGAGACGACTCTTATTGTTCATCGTAACTTTATATAGGGTCTGAAATACCTTACAACAAAATGATCAACAAAACTGCGATCAGGATAATTGCGCCAGTAGAGAGATACACACCGCTATTGGTAGCGCGAAGCTCTTTATTTATGGATTTAGTTTCTGTCCGCAATGCTTTCTTTTCGACAGAACTGAGGGTAGATTTGTCCATTGCTTTTATTTCATTCAGCCTGGAAAGCAGTATATCAGATTTGGTTGGTTCAAGTCCTGTAGTGATTGACACGAAGAGGGGAACAGGGTTTGTGGTGGCGCTGATTTGAATCGGAGCAAATGAAAACAACAGAAAGGTTGCCGCTATGCAGAAAATTGATTTGTTCATTGTAATGATGTTTAGTTGATAACAAAATTTCACATGGCAAAGGTCTATGGCTTAGAATAAATCACGTTACACAATTCCATGGAAACGTTACATAATTCACACACACCATTCGCAATTAAACCTCGTTCTACATACCAATTCAACCCTTTCTCCATTTTTTTGAAATTCAATATAGCGGCGATTATTTTTTCTATTCGCAAAAAGGAAGTATTGCTTTTTACCACATATTCAACTGCCCTCTGATGCACAGAGTCTATGGCCACGTCAATATTGTTTTGAGAAGATAACATAACAACCTGAATATCTCTATTATATGCCTTAATTTTATTCAAAGTTTCTATTCCGTTCATAGCGTTTTTGTCCATTCCATCCAGGTTATAATCCAGAATTATTATATCAGGATTATGTCCAATGCTGGCCATGCAAAGTTCACCGGAAGAATATGTTTCAACATCAAATTCAAGATTCTGGAGTAATTCAATTTCCATTAACTTCAAAAATACAGCGTCATCATCTACTAAGAATAATTTTATTCTACTTTCGGCTATCATCAATAATTGTTTTGAATCTATTAAACTCTTCTTCTCAATTCTGCAGCTTGCAAACAAACGCTTTCAATCTGCAAAACCATGTCATTTATCCCATCAGTCTGCTGTTGATTACGAGCATATTCTTGTACTTTTTTTGCCATGTTTTCAAAATCTCTGTTAATACCTACTATAGAAAACGAGGGCAACATTTTGTGTACAGCTGCATGCAATGAAATCCAATCTTTTTTTGCATACTTTGCTTCATTGCGTTGATTAAGGTGGAGTTTGTTCCAAATAAGAGAAATCATTTCCATCATTAATGTTGGATTGATTTTTGTGCGTTGGATTAAATAGTCAAGTCAATATATTTATTTTTTTTTTCTGGTTATTTCCATTTCAGATTGTTTTCCATGGGTTTGGTTTTTTTACTAAAGAGACTATTTTATTATACAACAACCTTTCATCAACTGGTTTTGCAATGTAATCATTCATACCCACTGCTTTACATTTTGCCAAATCTACCGTGGTTACATCGGCAGTCAAGGCGATAATAGGAATTTTTGAGTTCATGGTATTTCGGATGTATTCCGTCGCCTCAAACCCATTCATTTCGGGCATCTGCAAGTCCATCAAAACAATGTCATAATGCTTTGCCTGAAGTTTTTCGATGGCAATTTTTCCGTTGGGGGCAATATCTCGTTCAAATCCAAAATCATCCAACAGCGTTTTCATAAGCAGTTGATTGAGTGCAATGTCTTCCACCACCAATACTTTTATGGTTTTAATTTCTGTGTCCGGCTCCACGATGTCTGCTTCAAATAAAGCCTTTTCTTTGGTTTTTTGAAAGGCAGTATAAAACTAAACGTAGAGCCTTCGTCAATTTTACTTTTACCTGAATGGTTCCGCCTTGTGGTTCTACCAATTGTTTGACAATGGCCAGCCCAAGCCTGTTCCCCCAAATAAGCTTGAAGTGCCGCTGGTTGCTTGTTGAAAATTTTCAAAATTTTTTCAATTTTAGTTTCAATCCCAATTCCAGTATCTGTAACAGAAAATTCAATGCGCATTCTCTTCATCTTCATCCAATAATCGAACGCTTACGGTAATTTGTCCTTTGGAGGTAAACTTTACGGCATTACTCACCAAATTTAAAATAATTTGGTGCAAACGTACCGGGTCTCCAACCAATACTTCCGGAATTTTGCTATCGTATTCTTTAACTAATTCTAAATTCTTTTCCTGAATTTTTGGTTCAAATAAATGCAACATAGCCGAAATAGAAACGGCCAGTTTGAATGGTGTTTCCTCAAAGGTCATTTTTCCCGCGTCAACTTTTGCCAGATCCAGTATATCGTTGATAAGCACTATCAATGCGTCGCCACTTATCTTGATAGCCGTCAAGTATTCTTTTGTTTTGCTGTCAAATCTGTTTTCAACACCACTTTTGTGAATCCGATAATCGCATTCATTGGGGTGCGAATTTCGTGGCTCATATTCGACAAAAATTGCTGCTTTGCCTTTACTGCATCTTTGGCTATTCGTGTGGCGCTTTCGGCTTTTGCTTTTGCTTCCTGCAATTTCCGTTGCCAGTTCCGCAAACACTTTTGCTTCTGTCAATTCTTTTTCTATTCTTTTTGTTCAGTAATATCTCTTTGCTACCACAACGGCCCCAAGCACATTTCCCTTATCGTCTTTATAAACCGACCCATTGAACAACACATCGGTAAGTTTATGATCGAGTATGGTCAATGGATAATCTACCACAAAGCCTTTTGCAAATACCTGTTGATACCCTTGACGTGCCTTGTCGGGATTGGTAAAATAATCAATAAAATTGGTGCCGATTAATTTCTCTCTAGGTATGCCTGTTACCCTTACGGTTGCCTCATTCATATCCGTGATCTTCCCCGTTGGGCTAATGGTAAATAGGGGATCACGACTCGCTTCAATTAAACTAAGCGAATATTGTGAGGCTAATTTTGCAGAATAGATGTATGCTTCAAGTTCTTTATTGGCGGTTTCACGTTTTTCTTTCTCTTTGTTTTGAAAGTCAAGTTCTATGTTCGCTATCCCCAACTCTTCCGCCCGTTTCCCTTTTTCCTCATCTTGAAAGGCTAGCTCTATGTTCGCTATACCCAATTCTTCTGCCCGTTTTCCTTTCTCTTCGTCTTGAAAGGCTAATTCTATGTTTGCTATATTTAATTCTGCCGCTCTTTTTTTCTTTTCTTCTTTTTGAAAAGCAAGTTCTTCACGAGCACTGAGCAACGCTGCTATCAGTTTTCCGTTCTCCTCATTTTGAAAGGCAAGATTTTTGTTCGCAAGGCTCAATTCTTCCGCCCGCTTTTCTTTCTCTACGTTTTGAAAGGCTAGTTCGATGTTCGCAAGGCTCAGGCTCTGTTGCACGTTTTTCTTTCTCGCCGTCTTGAAAGGCTAGCCCTTCTTTAGCAGTGAATAAAGCCGTTGTTAGTTTTCTGTTCTCAACTATTTGAAGGGCAAGTCCTTCAAGAGCGCTGATTAACTGATATTCAACGGATTTTTTTGTAGCCATGACCTTTTTTGCCCATTTCTTTTTTAAAGAAATGCAAGATAAAGGTCTGTATTTTAAAAATTGAAAAGATTACACAATTAAACAAATAAGTTACACAATTCACACTTGGCTTTACATATGATCCATATACCAATTCAATTCCTTTTCCATTTTTTTGTACTTGAAAATATTTGAAATAATTTTTTGCAAGCGCAGGAAAGCAGTTTCGCTTTTTACCACATAATCAAATGCCTGGTGGTGCATACAATTTATAGCTACATCAATTTTATCCTGACTGGATAGCATTACAACTGGAATGTCGCGGCTATATGCCTTTATTTTGTCTAAGGCTTCAATACCATTCATCGCACTTTTATCAATCCCGTCAAGATGATAGTCCAAAATGATTACATCAGGGTTGTGCGACAGGAATTCGATACACCGTTCGCCTGTTGGGTAGGTTTCGATTACAAAATCAGCGTGCTCCATAAATTCAATTTCCAGCAGCTTAAGATAGACCGCATCGTCATCTACCAGGAAAATCTTGATCTTATTTTCTTGCTTCATGAGTTTTTGTTTTTGAATTTATTAAATTCTGCCTCCAATTCCTTACAAGCCTGGGTACAAACATTTTCCAGTTGCAAAACCAGTTCTGAAATGCCTTCTGCCTTTTGCTGTGTACGAGCATAATCCAAAACTTGTTTTGCCATATTTTCGAAATCTGCGCTCATCCCCATAATCGCAAATGAAGGAATCATCTTGTGTGCTGCAGCGTGTAATACGTCCCAATCTTGATCCCGCAGGCCTTGCTTCATTGCGCTAATCAAAGGCGGGGTTTGTTGCAAATAGGCAGAAATCATCTCCATGATCAACCCGGAGTTGTTTTTTGTACGCTGGATCAAAAAATCTAAGTCCGTGTATTTCATATCTTTAGCACGTTCAGTTCCATTCTTTTGGAGCACAGTATTTAATACGGGCTTCATTACAATCCCAATTATCTTACTGTACAACAATCTTTCGTCAACGGGCTTTGCAATATAATCGTCCATGCCAGCCTCTTTACATCTTTCCAGATCAGCGGTGGTTACATCGGCGGTTAGCGCGATAATGGGAATTTTGGAATGCAGGGTGTTGCGGATATATTCTGTTGCTTCAAATCCATTCATTTCGGGCATCTGCAAGTCCATCAAAATTACATCGTATGCCTTGGATTGTAATTTTTCGATGGCAATCTTTCCATTGGCTGCAATATCGCGCTCAAATCCGAAATCGTCCAAAACTGTTTTCATCAACAATTGATTGAGCGGTATATCTTCCACCACCAGCACTTTAATATTATTGATTTCCGAGTCAAATTCCGTCAATGAGGTTTCCAATTCGGCTTCAGCCGTTGTTTTTTGAAAATTCAAAACAAAACTAAAAGTAGAACCTTCCCCTATTTTGCTCTTTACCTGAATGTTGCCACCCTGCTGCTCTACCAATTGTTTGGCAATGGCAAGCCCCAGCCCGGTGCCACCAAACAAACGTGATGTGCCACTGGTTGCCTGCTGAAAGTTTTCAAAAATATCTTCTAATTTGTCTTCTGCAATTCCGATCCCGGTATCCTTAACCGAAAATTCGATACTTGCCTGTTCTTCATCTTCTTGAAGCAAATGAACGCCTACGGTGATGCTTCCCTCTGTCGTAAACTTAACGGCATTGCTTACCAGGTTTAAAATTATTTGATGCAGGCGTACCGAATCACCGAGTAAAATTTTCGGAATTTTTGCGTCAAATTCTTTGATCAATACTAAGTTCTTTTCATGAATTTTTATTTCAAACAAATGAAGCATGGCCGATATAGATAAAGCCAACTTAAATGGTGTTTGCTCAAAAGTAATTTTCCCGGCATCAACCTTCGCAAGATCAAGTATATCATTGATAAGCACAATCAAAGCATCGCCGCTCGTTTTTATAGCAGCTAAATATTCCTTTTGTTTTGCTGTTAGTTCCGTTTTCAGCACCACTTTTGTAAACCCGATAATCGCATTCATGGGCGTTCGGATTTCGTGGCTCATGTTCGACAAAAATTGCTGTTTTGCCTTTACTGCATCTTTTGCAAGATTTGTGGCGCTTTCAGCTTTGTTTTTTGATTCCTCAGCAATTATGGTTGCCAACTCTGCAAATACTTTTGCTTCGGTTAGTTCTTTTTCAATTCTTTTTTGCTCAGTAATATCAATTAAAGTATTGATTGCACCTGTTATCTCTCCACTTTCATTAAAAGTTAGTTGGGGGTGGGTCATTACAGTACGTCTTTCTCCATCAGGCCGTTCAATCAGGGCTTCTACTCCCTTTACTGAATTTCCTTCTTTGAGGGTTATTGCCATAGGGCAATTTTCTAAAGCAATACCTGAGCCATCCATGTTGAAAAGTTTCCAAGAGCCGCACCACTGGTCTTTGCCAATTTGAGGTTCGCGACCCCATAGTTTTGTGGCCGCCTTGTTGAATAGTTGTATATACCCGTCCTTATCGCAAGTATAAACAGCCAATGGCAGGCTTTGAATCAGACTTTGATACCGTTGTTCATTAAATTCGATACTTTTTCTTGAATTTACTTTTTCCGTTACGTCGTAGGCAGAAACTACTACGCCTGAAATAGTGCCATCCTTTTCTCTATAAGGATGATATATAAAGTTGAAATACCGCGTTTCGATTTCGCCATTTTCACGAATGTAATGACGTGGCTCTTCGTTCCCGTTTTGCGTAATTCCTGTTTGATAAACATTTAACAGCCAACGGATAAATTGCTGGCCTTTCAGCTCAGGCATAATTTCTAACAATGGCTTGCCGAGGGCCTCCTTCCCAACTTGCCAAAGTTTAAATACAGGGGCGTTCGCAACTTCCAATACCAGATCCTTCCCTTTTAGAATACAGATAGGATTGCTTGCCTGCTCAACTATATTGCGAAAATGCTGCTCCATTAGTTAATTTCTCCACCATTTAAAGATGTAAATGTTTCATTTTAAACGCCGACTTTGTTTGTTTTTTACAATCTTCATTCCGTTCCGTCTGTTGTAGCCCGGACCAGGCCAATTCCAGCAACAAAGAAAACAAGGCCTAATATACCGTAAATAGTAAGCGTTTTAATGTCACGCATACCGCCCGTGGCATTGGCAAATACCACTGCGGTATATATTAATCCTCCTATTCCAAGAAGGGTAAGAATTGTACCAAATATCTTTTTTATGTTCATAGTAGTAAATGTTGAGTGGTTTCAAATCTCTTCAATTGGGCTTCGCCTTTTGTCTTTCATTTGTTTGAAATGTGAAGGTGTTAGCCCTGTAACTTTTTTAAACTGATTAGATAAATGAGCTACACTGCTGTAATTCATTTTCCAGGCTATCTCCGTCATATTCAGTTCGCCATAAATAATCAATTCTTTTATCCGCTCAATTTTATGACCGATAATGAATTGTTCAATGGTCGTTCCCTGAACTTCAGAAAACAGGTTTGCCATATAAGTATAATCATGGCTTAATTTTTCACTTAAATAATCTGAAAATCTTTTGAAGGTAAATCCTCGGTATGGTGAACCATCTCAATAATTGCATTTTTTATTCTTTCGATCAAAATGCTTTTTTTATCTTCCATCAACTCAAGCCCAGAATGCGACAGTTCAATTTTTAGTTGCTTTCGCTGCTCTTCAGAAATTTGTTCTAAAATTTCCACCTCGCCTAAATCCACAATTATGAAATGCAGACCGAAGCTCTTCAACTCTTCCTTCACTACAGTTTTGCAGCGACTGCTCACCATGTATTTGATGTGTAATTTCAAAAAAATTAATTTTTTCGGTAATTAGAAAACCTGCAAAGATGGGCTTTGTCGAGCGCGGAGGAGTTACATAATTATTTCAAAAAATTACATAATTCACACATTTTGGGGCGGACATAATGCCGAATCCTTTGACACTCCTTTTTTTACAAATCGCGCTTTTCGCCTTCAATCCAACGCTCCATCATCACATGTTCGGATGGTGATTGATGGACTCCACCTGCCAGGATATCCAAAAAGGTGTCCCACAGATTTTTTTTCTCACTAAACTCCTTCTTAAAATCCTTTAAGGCACTCATATAATCTTTTTCATACTCCTCGGCCTCTTCTGCATTAAAATCTTTTGGGATTTTACTAAGGATTATTTGGGTAATCGTATTCAATTCCTCACTCGTATATCTTTCGAGCATTTGAAGTTCAACCCTGCATGATCTGGCGTAAGAAACTATGGAAGTCAACAAGTTATGCTCAAATTTACTTATTGTGCTTTCCCATTGGACATGCACGCTTTCAGACAAAACTTCGAGGCCCAATCCATTCAAATGCTTGATTGCTGCCTTCAATCGGTCCAATTGTTGATCAAACCGACTCCACAATTCCGTACTGTCAGACCTGTTTTTTCTACTATCTTTTCTTTTATCAAATTTAGGGCTTTGGTCACAGAAGTTACAGCATCCTGAATTTCTATTAAATCATTGTTCATTTTCACAAATGATTCCGTTGAACAATGATCTTCAAATGCTGAAAGTGCTTTTTGATCTAAAGCCTCCATATCCTTCTTTATACGCGCTATCTGGGAATAATGGTTTTCCATTGCCAAACTGGCATCCCTCATAGAGAGCAAGGCACGTAATCCTGAGTTACTGGCTTTATATTCCATGTTTGAGTTTGTTTTTTTTGAAAATTGGTTTTAACTTAATGATTGGAGGCATGGTATCTCCCAGTAAAAAGCCCCAGGGTTCTAAGGGCTCGATACGATCTAAAATGAGTTTTACAACAGCAAGGAGCGGAATGGAAAGAAACATACCAGGGATACCCCACAACGCCGCGCCTGCAATCACCGCGATAATTGACATGAGCGCATTGAGCTTCACTTTTGATCCGATTATTTTGGGAACGATATAATTGTTGTCAATGAGCTGAATGACCGAATAGAGCGCGACAACATAGAACATATATTCAGGCGATTTTGTAACCAAGGCAATTGCCATGAACAACACTGCTCCAATCAAACCGCCTATGTAAGGGATTACATTGAGGAATGCCCCGAGAATGCCGAGTAGAATGGCGTATTCAATACCAAGTATCAGAAGCCCAAGTGAATTCAGTACCGCAATGATGGCAAACTCTATAAAAAGTCCAACAAGATAGCTTTGAATAATCGTCTTTGTTTCTTTCAATATTTCATCTACTTTATTCCCATTGTGTCCATCAAAAACCTTGTGTGTAAACTCCACCAAATGAGGTTTATAGAATAGAAGCATAAAGGTGTATACAGGGGTCAGAAAGGCTGTTGCCAACACCCCGCCTACTGTAGTAATGGTCACACCTATTGCTGCGCCGCTATTACTGAAGATCTGAGCTTTTGCATTCGTGATCCAGCTGTCAATTTTGGTGATTTTTATATTAAAAGCGTCGCCAAACCATGCAACACCTTGGCGGAATACTGCCTTGAATTTGCCTGCCAATTCTGGCCAGGATTCGCTCAACCGACCTACTTGTGTCGAAAGCAATAAAATGATCCCAACTATTATAAAGAGTGTGATCAAAAGAACGGTCGCTATAGCAACCGTCCGGTTCATTTTTTTGCTTTCCAAAAACTTAACCACCGGACTCACGGAGATGGCTATAATGGCCGAGTAAATCAATGGCAGAATTAGATCTTGGCCATGGAATAGGATGCAGATAAGAACATACAAACCTACCAGTAGAAGCGCCGCCTTTGCGTAAATTGGGAATTTTAAGAATGCACCCATTTAAATCTCTAGGGTATTTGGTTTGTTACTAGCATTGAGTTTTCTTGCATTGATTCTTCGCCGAACAAAGCCAACAACCATCTGTCCCAAGGAATTAACAATCCCAGGGTTTTTTGCTATTACATTCGTGACACCAACTAGTAATGCCGTACCGAGCACTTTTCTAAATGGATTATTAGAAGCCCGCTCAAACAACATTTTAGAAAAATACCCGGCAGTAAGCCCCACAGAGGTGCTTACCAAGCCTTGTTTTGAATCCTCTGAACCGCTTGTTTGCCCGAAAGTGCTTTTTATTATGTTTATTGGCTTTAGAGACTCCGTTGTAAGATGAAATTGCTCCCGGAGCATCCTGAATTCTTCTGCCTGGTTTTGTTCAAGTAGAAGAATAGAACTTTGAGTTCGGAATGCGAATTTATTTTTTGCATAATGGGTGTTACTTGGCTTATGTTGTTTGGCGGGAGACCTCGGAGGTTTTCAAAACCTCCGAGGTCTCCCGCCAAACAACATAAACATATTAATTTAGCAATTCCGATATAATTAAATCACTAACTGGTTTTTTGATCCAATCATGCAGAAATATGTAAAAAATAATTCCTACAATCATATAAAATCCAGAAACTATAAAAAAACCGTAATGAATTTTACCAAGCAAATCGCCTAGATACATGGCCATGCCTAAACTGAAAATAAGGACTGCAAACGATACCATCAGGACAACACTCATTCGTGAAGCCATTAGCGTCAACACCTTTATACTCGAGTCCAGCGCCCTTAGCTTAGTAAGTTCGATGGTTGTTTTACCATATTCCTCAATCCGATCAAATAGTTTTTCGATAGATTGTACTGGTGCGTCCATGATTAATTGTGTTTTGATTTAAAACAAAATGCAACAGCTTTCAGACGGTTGTCTGCAGCTCATTGCATTTTGCTAATTTTCAATAAAATATTGCCTATCTACCGGGAATGTGCACATCAGAAATCGCTTTTTCCATCTTTGCTTTCCCATTTTCTGCCATCTGGGCAGATTCCTTGCGGAGAGAATCAAACTTCTTCGTAATGCTTTCAGCGAATTCATTGAATTTCCCTTCTAGATCTCCAACATAATCGTTTGCTTTGTTAGAGATTTTTTTCCTAGTGGAGGATCCCTTGTCAGGGGCCAATAATACTCCCAAAGTTGCGCCTACGGCAACACCGGCCAACAGGCCCAATAATGCTTTTCCAGTACTCATGATTTTAAAATTAAATGTGGTTAATGATTTCAGTGTGCAGATAAATACAACTTATCCTATAGCAATTTATTTGCACCACTGCGTTGATTTTAATTAAATGCGAATGCTAGAAAGTGAATCCAATAGACCAAACGCACGGAGCAGCCAAAGAATAACTACAATCACAACTACTATGTTGAGAATGTTTTTGATCTTGCGATCCATTGGAATATAATTGTTTATAAGCCAGAGAATTACTCCGACAACAATCAGCACTAGAAGAACATTGAAAAGTGGCATAACATTGTTTTATATGATGTTTACAAAGGTAGGCCGACTATTTTCCCCTGGAATTACATAATTATTGAAAATAGTTACATAATTCACACTCTAGCAAACACAAAAGCCCGTCTCAAAAGAAACGGGCCTTGTGTACATAGCGTGTTTTGGGTTGAGTTGAGATCAACTACTATATTTCTTATCTTGTATTCTAGAATTTATAACCTATGGAAACCTGCCCGACTGCATTTTTTCCACTTCCTAAAAGTAGTCGGGAATTTTCTTTAGTCACGTCTACAAATCCTTGATTGTATCGAAGGCCAAACAGGAAGTTATCAAAGTTATAACTCAAGCCAGCCGTAAGGCCTACATCATACTTTTTAAATGCATCCACAATGACGCTCTTGTCTTCAAATACAGTAAAGTCTGGCGTAGAAGTTAAGAAAGAGGCGAACGGCCCAACTTGGATATCAATCGAAGACAAGTGGAACGCCACTGGTAAAAAGAAATCTACATAGTTCATATTCAGTTTCTGACGCTCGTCGGACACTTTATAAGCAGTACCCTTCGTGGCATAGCTCAATTCTGGCTGTAGCGACATAAAATCGGGCAAAACGGGCACGTCTGCAAAGACACCAAGATGGAAACCAAAACGTTCGCTTCTGTTTGGTAATTCGTCAAAGGAGACATTGCTGGCGTTTAATCCACCCCGAATCCCAAACCTGTTCTGTCCTTGAGATAATGTTGGCACTATTATTATTAACACCAAAACCAACCAGACAACAACATTTGCATTTTTCGTTTTCATAAAATTATCAAATTTAAAAAGTGATTTAGAGACTTAATTGAGCGGTTTATTTTACTCGTTCAATTATTGTCCCGCTTCTTGTTTCATTTTTTCATTTGCATAAATCGCAATTTCAACACGGCGATTCTGCGAACGACTTTCATCGGTGTCGTTGGAAACAATAGGTTGCGTTTCCCCTTTACCCGTAGTTGCAAGACGACCACTGCTTACACCTAAAGCGTCAAGGTAATTAGATACCGCAGCGGCTCTTTTTTTGGACAGGGTTTGATTGAAGGAGTTAGACCCAACGTTGTCTGTATGACCAACAATAAGTATTTCAGTATCAGGATATTCTTTCAATGTCTCTGCAAATTTCCTAAGATCATCTTTATTAGATTCCTTCAAGTTTGATTTGCCAAAGTCAAATAATAGTTGGCTATCAAAAGTCAATTTGATGCCTTCCCCGACCCTTTCCACGGTTGCTGTGCCTGCCAAATCCTCCTCCATTTTTTTTGGCTTGCTTATCCATTCTATTTCCAATAATTGCCCCAACAGAACCACCCACTGCTGCACCTATAATAGCGCCTAGTGCTGTGTTCTTGCTTTTATTGCCAATAATGCCCCCCACTACAGCACCCGAGGAAGCGCCAATTACTGCGCCCTTCTCGGTTTTATTCATGCCTTTTTTATTGTTGGCCTGGCCTTTTTGAGCACTTTTACATCCGGCAAAAAGTGCAACGGACAATATCAAAGAAAAAATTATTTTGTTCATGATTCAGTTTTACTTGATAGATAAATTTTCACTGTACAAAGGTGGGTGCTTTGTAAGCAGATGACTGTTACATAATTCCAGCAAAGAGTTACATCATTCACACTTTAATTGATCCATTGTGGGCCAGGCGTGTGAATGATGTAACATAATTATTAAATTTTGTAACAACACGGAGAAAGGTTGCCCGCACTTTTGTAGCGTTAAAAACAATTAATAACAATTAAACAGTCACAATAATGGGAAATCTGCTTTATATAGTTGCCGTAATCTTAATAATAGGTTGGGCCGTAGGATTCGTTGGCTTTAATGCCGGAGGAATCATTCACATTTTGCTCGTAATTGCAATTATTGCAGTGCTAATTCGCGTAATTAGTGGGAGAAATGCTGTGTGAAATTCAGCACACTCCAATAGTTCATTTTAAATTATTCGCCATGAAAAACAAATCGTGTTATCCATTTTTGGCAAGCATTTTCTTATTGGGTCTAATGCTTGTTGCAGGTAAACCATTGGCTCAAACAGCCAAAGGTGTCTAATACAGTGGAGCCCTTGTTTAATGGCGATGTTAAGGCTGTATCTGCTCGCATCGCCTCCATGTATGATGCCAATGCTCTTATTGTGGAACTATATGTACAAGCCGCAATCAATCTAGAAAATAGAATTGGCATTTCGGCGCCTGTGGTTATTGCCATTGCGATCCATGAATCAAGTTTTAAGAGCGAACTTTTTATGAAAGCGGGCAATCCATTCGGTATTAAAGCCAGCAATCCCTGGACTGGACCGCCCTATTCGAAATGGCACGATGGTGAGGAGACTAAATTTCGGTTGTACAACTCCGCTGATGAAGCCGTTGCGGATTTCAGTAATTTCGTCAAAAGCCGGGTTTGGTATGCTGATGCACTCGTCTGCCCTATGGACGATTCTCGCTGTGTAATAGATGGTTTGAAAATGACCGATTCCGAACCTGGATATAGCATGAATCCCGATTGGGACGAAGCCGTGCTGCATCATTCAAAAAGTCGGGCTGCAAGAATTGGCCGTTCGTTAAACGCCTTGGTTAGCCGAGCTACTTGAGCCAATTGAGTTTGATTGACGATTGACGAATACATGATTGTTGATTTTTGATGTAATAATGGTGGATTGGTAATGGCCGATGTGACGCCATTGTCAATAATTACATCGTCCATTACATCAAAAATCAACAATCATGTACTCGTCAATCGTCATTCAAATAAAGCCTTAGAGTGCTCAAAATTAGTGATGACTATTTTTCGGCCTATACCTCATCAAGCGGGCTTAGTCGCTTCCGTTTCATTTTTTTAAAGTGCGAAGGTGTTAGTCCCGTCACTTTTTTGAACTGGGTGGACAAATGTGCCACACTGCTATAATTCAGTAGGTAGGAGATTTCGGTAAGATTCAGCTCGCCGTAGACAATTAATTCTTTAACGCGTTCTATTTTGTGGGCAATAATAAAATGTTCAATAGTAGTACCCACAACTTCCGAAAACAGGTTAGAGAGATAGGTATAGTCGTGCTGTAGTTTTTCGGCCAGGAAATTAGAAAAGTTGACTTTGAGCGGTGCGTCCGTGTAATGCACCA
Source organism: Lewinellaceae bacterium (assembly GCA_016708875.1). Classification (GTDB taxonomy): domain Bacteria; phylum Bacteroidota; class Bacteroidia; order Chitinophagales; family Saprospiraceae; genus M3007. The sequence continues at coordinate 36,378 of JADJFA010000042.1, read as the reverse complement.
TCTCGATAATCACATTTTTAATTTTTTCTATCAGGATGGCTCTTTTGTCATCCATGAGCTCCAGCCCTGATTTTTGCAGCCCAATTTTGAGCTGTTCCCGTTGCGACTTTGAGAGCTCTTCCAGAATATCTATTTCGCCCAAATTCACCATTACATAATGTAATCCAAGTTTCTTCAACTCGGTCTTCACTACCATCTTGCAGCGATTACTCACCATATATTTGACAAACACCTTCACATAGAGTGTGTGCTACGATCAAAGTAGAACGGACGAAGATACAATTTTTTTTTATATTCCCATCCTATCAAGCCCGCAGCGAGGCTTTTCTTTAAGCTTTTTGAATTGTGATGGCGTCAAACCTGTCATTTTTTTAAACTGGTTTGAAAGATGCGCAACACTGCTATAATTTAAAATGAAAGAGATTTCGGTCAGATTGTATTCATCATTGAAGATCAATTCCTTGACGCGCTCTATTTTATTCGCTATGAAGTATTGCTCAATCGTTATACCCATTGCCTTTGAAAAAAGATTGGAAAGATAGGTATAGTGATAATGTAGTTTTCGAGCGATAAAATCGGTAAAACTTGCATTTCGAACCACTTCAGGAGTATAAACCATTTCAATCACCAGATTTTTTATTCTTTCAATTAAAATGGTTTTCTTGTCCTCTAAAAGGTCCAGACCAAATCTTTGCAAAGCATTCTTGAACTGCTCGCGTTTTGAATCCGTGATATCTCCCTGTATTTCAATTTCACCTAATTGCACCCCAAGATAAAATACTCCAAGTTTTTTCAGCTCGGATTTTACTACTCTTTTGCAACAGATGCTCACCATATTTTTGACATACAATTTCATGTTGTATAAATTTAAAGGGTGAAACAATAGAATAGTAACAAGAAATCATAGCCGGAATGTTAAAATTATGGAACGGGGAGGGCGTAAAATATTTTTTACCGAATTGAAATTTTAACATATTTTTATCGAATCCCTAAAAGAATTTTAACATAAATAGACTTATTTATGCAGGAGTATGCCATCCTATATAACAATGTTACGTTTCTCTACCTATTTCCTCGGCTTTTCGCCATTGACAGTGCCCCCATTTCCCCCAATAGATTGGCGCCAATGGACACAAACTAAAATGGGTGGGTCATGCCGGCCCCCCCCCAGCCCCCCGCCTGATTTACTGGGTGACCGCGCCAGCGGCCAGACCCCAACCGCCCCGCCCCCCCCCCATTCTGGCAAAAATCGCCCTGATTAGGTGTTCTGAAAAATGCTGCCGGGATGAAAATGCAGTTTTGGGTTTGGGTAGTTGGAATAGCGGTTCGTATTGCCCCAAAAGACACGCAGCATTTGGTCTTGTCCCAAATGAGGCGTTTTCAGCCCAAGCATTCACACCACCTTAATTCCTCACCGGCAAAAACGAGTACTGCTTCCCATAGCGAAGCATCTGCTTCACGAAGTCAAACTCGCGCTCCACTTTCACATCAATGATGTTGCCTTGGGCATCTTTTTGGGCCACCAGTTTGGGCTGCACGAAGCCGGAATAGGCTTTGGTTGGCAAAGCGGCGTAGCGGGTTTTGACCTCGGCCCCAGTGGCTTTGTCGGTTTTTACGCCGTATTTCTCCACCAGTGTTTCTGCAGATTTGTAATCACCTTCTGATTTAATTCGTTGAATTTCAGCAAGTAATTGGCCAAAAAGCACACGCAATTTGGCGTAATTACGAATATCGTAATAGGTCTTGCCGTTGCGCATATTTTTGACAATCACATTGTCAGCCTTTCCTTTTTCAAACGCCCATGCTGCCACGAGTTGGCGGTTGCGCATGTGGTCTTCTTCAATGTCGGCGCCAGCGGGCAGGCGGCGCAATTGCTGGAGCAAGCCGTTGCGGATATAATTGTCGTACTCGGCCATGTAGGCCTTGGCATCGGGCAAAAGTCCCCATGCTACAAGTTTCGGATCGGGCATGAAGTAAAGGGCCACCAGATCGGCGCGCGCTTCTTCCAGTGTACTGGAGTAATGTTTGAGCGTGACATTGGGTTCTGGCACCCCAGGGTTCATTTGACCGCTCGCATGACCGATGACTTCGTGAAGCGCGGTGTGCATTTTACCACAAGCCTCGCCGTACTTTTTTGCGTACTTGATTTCTGTAGGGTCGTTGGCAAATTCCTGAAGGGCAAGCGCACCACCGACTTGGTTGTAGGCGTTTTCGATGTTGTTGAGGCTGATGGATTTGGAGCCTATCTCGCGAATCCAGTTTGAGTTTGGCAAATTCACCCCAATCGGCGTATTTGGCGCACAGTCGCCACCTTCCATGGCCACGTTGATTACGCGGTACGATACGCCTATCACTTCCTTTTTTTTGTGCGCGGCAGCGATGGTTGAGTTGTCTTCAAAATACTGTGCATTCTTGCTCACAATGGCCATTTTTTGGGTGGCTTCCGGGTCGTTGTATTGCACCATTGCCTCAAAATCACCCTTGTAGCCCTTCGGGTCGTGATAAACCTCAATAAAGCCGTTGATCACATCAATGGTGCTCTCAGTGTCTTTTACCCATTCGATATTGTATGCATCAAAAGTTTTCAAATCGCCTGATTTGTAATAGGCAACGAGCAGCCCGAGCGCTTTTTTCTGCTGGGCATTTTCCGCAAACGGGATGGCTTTTTCAAGATTCTCGGTGATTTTGTCAATGGCCGGGCCGTACATCCCGCCAGATTTCCACACGATTTCTTTCAACATGCCTTCATCTTTCACGAGTTTGGAGTTGAGGCCAAACAAGGGCGGGTTATTCCCGGCGCCTTTCAATTTATCCTCGTAAAATTTGTCCACTTCCTTGGCGGTCACTCCTTCGTAAAAATTAACAGAAGAATTCAGGACAACATCCGGGCCGTCTTTGCTGGTGCGTTTTGGCATCACCTTGGGGTCGAAAATGACGGGTAAAAGCGTGTGTTGAATATCAGCAACAGGCATGGGCAGCGCAGCAGCGTCGCAGCCTTGCAAGAGCGAACTGAAATATGCTTTGGAAAAATCAGGCAGGATTTTCACCTCGTTGTAGTGGTGGTGGATGCCGTTGGAAAACCAAACCCGCTTGGAGTAGACCTCAAATGCCTTCCAATCTGCAGTGGATTTGTCGCCCTTGTAGGTGTTGTGAATGGCTTCAATCGTTTTGCGGACCGCGAGATTGTGCTTGCAATGCTGGTCGTAAATGATGTCGCGCCCGGCAAGTGCGGCTTCACTCAGGTGGTAAATGAAGGTTTTTTGGCGGATGGAGAGTTTGTCGAACCCAGGGAGATCGTACCAGAGAATTTGAAGGTCTGCAAAGGTGTCGAGCAAGACTTTCTCTGCCATCGGCGCAGAATCAGCGGTGGAAATTGGCTTTTTTACACTGCACGCTATGGCGGCTAAAAGAATCGAAAGAAAAAGGTTGTGTTTGAATTTCATTGAATCAATGCATTGAATGGGCGAAAAGTTTGAAGTGGTGGGGGTTTTCCAAGGATGCCCAAAACTACAACACCAGGAGGCCTATCTGCTCCTGACATCATCCTGCCGATGCGCCTCTCCTTTTGCGGTCCAATTTGTCGGAAACAGACCCCAGAAAACATGCGTGCTGGGGGAAGCCCATGCCTTTCAGGCACCTTTCGCAATCACCGTGCAATTGCCACCAGGAAAGGCCAACTACCGTCTCCAGGCATTGCGCCAAAAGCCTCGTCTGATAAAGACAGGAATCCCAAAAAACATACGTGGGCTTTTCCACCATCTAAATCATTTTGAAGAGACGCCTCAGCGCCAATCCGTTGGCCGACCATCTGGGGACCAAAACCCCCCCCCCCCAATCTTTGGAGCCCCCTCCTTTGCCGACACCACCGCACCCTGTCCGATGTGCAGCGCCTGTGCCACGCCCACCTGGCCATACAGCACAACATTGTCTTCTACCACCGTTTTGCCACCGATGCCGACCTGCCCTGCAAAAAGGCAGTTTTTACCAATCACTGCACCGTGACCTATATGGATTTGGCAATCAAGTTTCGAGCCTTCTCCTATGATGGTATCGCCGCTCACCCCCTTGGCAATGGTGCAGCCTGCGCCGATATCTACCTGATTTTCAATGATTACACGCCCGCCGCTGCGCCATTTTTTGAATGACTTGTCGGGCTGTTTTTTGAAATAAAAAGCATCCGGGCCTATGATGGCGCCGGGGCCAATAATGCAATCATCGCCAATGATCGTGTATTCCCCGATGTAGGCATTGGCCTGAATGTAGGAATTTGCCCCGATACGCACATTGGCAGCTATGACCACGCCCGGCTCAATGATGGCGGTCGGGTGGATTTCAGCTCGGCTGCTTATGGTTTCCGTCAACGGCTCAAAAGGACGGTGCTCGCGTACCAGGGTATCATATACCTCAAACGGGTTTTCGACGATGAGAATGGCCTTGCCGGGAGGACACTCTGCGGGGGCATTGAGCAGGAGCACGGTGGCATCGCTTTCGAGGGTTTTTGGAAATATTTTTGCACATCGGAAAACGCAACATCGCCGGGACGGACTTTATGGATTTCGTTGATGCCAGTGGCGGAAAGTGTCTCATCCCCAATGACTTGGGCGTTGAAACGCAAGGCGAGTTCGAGGACGGGAATAGGGCGTGGGAAATCCATGGAATGATTTAGATAAGCCAAAATTGAGGTGACATCTCCGACGAAGGAGGAGGTGTCACCTCAATTTTGGATGAGACGCAAAATTCCAAAAAAAGTTGCCGGGAAAAGAAGAACGGACAAGTCAGTTTGTCTCTACGTTCATCTTTTCACAAATCGCCCTGAAATAGTTCTGGTTTTGCTGTGCAATTGAACAAAGTACAGACCCGTCGGCCAATCCTTCAGCGCAACTTTTTCAAAAGACACCTGGCTGATTGCTGGAATTTCCCGTGAAAAAACGAGTTCGCCCCCTACACTCAATATGCGCAGCATGGCCGTTTCATTGGATTCCAAAACAGGCCAATGAAGCATCACAAAATCACCGGCTGGATTGGGCACAACGCGTACTGATGCATCTTCAGTGGGTGCATGTAAATCGTTGACTTCTGTGAAAGTTGTTTCCGTAGTATTGGTGCGCACTGGCGCATTGAAATCAAAATAAATGTCTGCAAAATTGCTGGCCGTTTTATGCAGCAAATCCTCAAAAGGCAAAACAGGCTGAATGCGGAAGCGGACAAAACCATGACTGGCGGATTCGTTGTGCAGGCTGTCGGGGAGTTGGATATTGTCAAAAAACCAAGTGAGCGTCCTTTGCCCCCCAATTTCCCAACGCATGGGGTGACTTGCGTTCACAATTTCCAAACTATTGATATTCAACAGTTCAGAAAGCGTATCCACAATGTATACATTGGCAGCAGGGGCAGTACCGGTATTTTGGAAGCGAACGGTGTAATTAAGCCAACCGCTGTTTTCCTCTAAAATTTCAGCAGTAACGTCGCCTGCCGGGATTACCTGTTTGTCATTTGGATCAAAAGAGCCAACCACCGTTTCACTCACAGAGGCAATATTATCGCCAGGCGTTTCGTCCGTGATGCCCCCAATCGAGTCAATACTGGCGGTCGAAATTAGTATTGTGCCAAGCGGAACACTGGAAGGGAGGAACACCTGTAGGCTTGCTTCACCGCTTTGAAGGGGTTGCAAATTGGTAAAATCCCAGCACGCCACATCGCCTGAAATCATTGCCGGCGGATTGCTGCTATCAATAAAATACTCCGGGTCAACGGCAAGCGTAACGCTGCCCGAAAGAATGGTAGTACCCACATTCTTCCATTTCAGGGCAAACGCATTTGAAAAGCCGGGTTTTGGTTCCGTAAACGACGTGACAAACACCTGTAAGTCGTTTGCAACCACCGTTGGGAACAACCCGATATTTTGAACGACATCCGCGCCCACAGGGACAGTCGCAGCAATCGGAACATTGGTAGCCGTATAATATTTCGGCGGGTTTGGAACATCCAGCGTGTAGCCGCCCGGTGGCACGCTGATGTTAAACTTGCCGGTAGGGCCAGAAGCGACGTGGTATCCGCCCGGCTGAACTTCGATTACAACACTGGGAAAATATGATTCGACCAAATCAAGGGTGTCATTCTGATTGGAATCAAGATATGCTCTTCCTTTTATCTGTGTGCCACATAGTCCGCTTGGATCCGGCTGGGCGTTGCAAAGGGCTAATGCGGCGCAAGCGCGGGGAGCGAAATAAGCAAGGATAGTATCCAAATATTGCCGGGCGAATGCCCCATCAATGGGTCCGTTGGGATTGTTGACACAAGGAGCGGTCCATTGCCAGGGGCGAGCCTTATCTGTCGGAAGTCCAACAAAAGGGTAAAAGCCTTCCAGACCGCCATTGTATGTATTGGCATTGCTGGTCAGGCAATCGTTGATATCAGCATCCAGAAATAATTGGTTATTTCCCGTAAGGTCCAGATTTTCAGCAATCACACAACTGCCGGATAACGGGGTAACTGGCAAACTTAATGGTGGCGGTACATGAAACATGGCATCTCCGCAAATTTGCAGGGCATCATTGGGCGCGTGAAAAAGTACGGCAGGCATTTCACCTGCATTTATCCAGGGCAGGTCGGGCATCATACCGGCCATGCTCACACAGAGTTGAAAATCAGAGGAATATCCTGGCCAATTGGGGTAACAGAGCGTGTCACCCGCGGGCAGGCCATACAGCGCTTGTCCAGCGGCATCCAGTACACCCAAATCCGTTCCCCAAATGTTGCCAATGTAAAATGGGATAATAGCCGGAACATTTGGTGGAGCAATGATCAAACTGGGATCAATCCAATCGTTTGGCGAGTTGGCATAAGCCGCACCCAAGGCTATCCCGCCTCCATCAGATTCGCCCCACAGCACAATGCGCGAGGTGTCCACCCGAAAAGGATTGACGTCTTCCGCCACTGTTTTTTTAAAAAATCGGATGGCGCAGCGGGAATCCTGAATGCCCCGGTACATGGCCTGAACGTAGGTCATCATGCGCCCAACCTGTTGCGGTGACAATGGATTCCAGCCTAAACGGTAGTCTATGGCCGCAGCCACATAACCCATCTTTGCCAGCCGGGTACAAATTTCAACGACTGCGGAGTCGCGTAATGAACCCTCACAATTTAGGTTCTGATTTTTAGGAAGGTAAAAACCGCCAGGTATCACCAATACCAAGGGGCGGGTGGAAGCGGTATCGCCCGTTGGTTCGTATACATCGAGTACAAGTGGCTGGGGAATTGCCTGCCCTGTAACGGAAACCATGAATTGTGGCATTTGTGGCATAAATGATGTTTGGCGTTGTGGTTACCTGATCGAAAACAGGTTCGAGAAAACGATTTTGGGCAGCAAGTGAAACCGCTAAAAAGGAGGCCAAAAGAAAGGAAAGTAGTTTCATGTCTTGGAAGTGAGTGGTGAAAAGATTCCCAAAAATAGAGATAAAATGCTAAGGGTAATTTTCCCACCCCACCCCCATGCTACCAAACAAATAGAAACTCCTACTTTCACCCCCAAAACCACCTTGTTTTATGAATATATCTTTGCGACTGTCCTTCCTTTTCCTCTCCGTTTTCTGTTTGACCCAAACTGTAGCCCAGACACAAAAAGTGTCGCAATCACCCCCGGCAGAATTGCGCGGCGCCTGGATTGCCACGGTGGCGAATATTGACTTCCCTTCCCAGCCCGGACTCACGTCAGCGCAGATAAAAGTTGAATTCGACAGCATTCTGGACATTTTAAAAGCCATGAACATGAACGCCGTGTTCGTCCAGATACGGCCAGCAGGTGATGCTTTTTATAAATCAGCAACAGTGCCACTCAGTAAATTCCTGGTGGGCCAGCAGGGCGCAATGCTCGACGATTCGCTCTTCGACCCGCTTGAATACATGATCAAATCGGCGCACGACCGTCGCATGGAATTCCATGCCTGGCTCAATCCATATCGCGCTACGTTCGATCCCGACACCTCTGCGCTCGACTCCCTTCACCCGTTGCGCTCGCTGCCCGATCGCCGCAAAGCCGAGTGGTTTTTCCGCTATGGCAACAAGTGGTATTTCAATCCGGCCAGCCCTTCCGTCCGTCAATATTTGACCAATGTCGTGAAAGACATCGTGCTCCGCTACGATGTGGACGGCATCCATTTTGACGATTATTTTTACCCTTACAAAGAAAAAAACATCAATCTGGACGATGCGCTCAATGATTACGACAAGTTCGCATCAGCCGACCACAATTTCACCGATATAGGCGATTGGCGGCGCAACAACATCAATACGCTTATTGAAGGCGTGTCAAAAACCATCAAAAAATACAAGCCTTACGTGAAGTTCGGCATCGGCCCCTTTGGTGTGTGGCGCAACAAAGAACGCGACCCAGAGCGCGGCTCCAATACCCGTGCCGGCGTGACTTGTTACGACGACCTATACGCTGACGTGTTGCTTTGGTTGGAGAAAGGCTGGATAGATTATGTGGCCCCTCAAATCTATTGGAGCATTGGTTTCCCTGCCGCAGATTACGAGATATTGGTGGATTGGTGGAGCAAGCATTTGTATGGGAAACAGCTCTATATTGGCCATGCAGCCTATAAAATCAACAATTCCGCTAACGACCCAAACTGGGAGAATGAGGAAGAAATAAGCAATCAAATCGCCATCAACCGCGCCAATCCCAACGTAAGCGGCAGTGTATTTTTCTCTGTAAAACCGCTCCTGCGCAACCCACTCGGCGTACAAGATACCCTTATGAGCTCGCTTTGGAAATACCCATCGCTCGTACCGCCCATGCCCTCGCTTTCCAAAGCTACCCCTGCCACAGCCACCGTCTGTAGGGTAAAGGGCACACCCAGCACGATACAGCTCACCTGGAACCTTTGCACGCTTCTCTCCGGCGATGAAATGCCTTTTATTTCGCCCTCTACCGTTTCGATGGGGAGGGCGTCGGGAAGTTCGATAATCCGCGCAACTTATTGGGATTCACACCTTTTTACGCCGACAAATGGTACTTTGAAGATTACACCGCCATCGAAGGAGAATACTATACCTATGTAGTGGTTGGCTTCAACCGCGCCAATGTTAGGGGCAATCCGGTGACCCCACTTTTGTGAAAAAGACAAAAAAGGGCGCGAAGAAAAGAAGAAGTTCTGGGGGTATATGTTCTAGGTTAGGTAATTTTGGAACACTGTTTATAGGAAACAACTACCCAATATATTAGAGCCGCGTAGCAGCGACACGAGGTCGCCGCTACGCGGCTCTAATATTACTTGGCAGCAAAATTTTGCACCTAGTTCAGAATACTCAAGCTTTTGCCTGCCGTACGCGCTATTATTTCTTCCGCTTCGAGCTCCCTGGCACAGGATACTTGCTAGCGTAAGCCTTGGCCTTTGGCACCATTGATTTCAATTTGGCGCTGCGCTTGGAAGGATCCGGGTGCGTGCTGAGGAACGCTGGTGGGCGGCTACCACCCGCTTTTGACATCCTCCCCCAAAACGGGGCTGCCTCGCTGGGATTGTATCCAGCCATTGCCATCAGATAAAGGCCAATTTCATCGGCTTCTGATTCGTGTTTGCTGCTAAAAGGAAGCAACACACCCAATTGTGTACCCGCGCCAGCAGCTTGCATGATCAAATTGCGGGTTTGTGCAGGTTTTTGAGCCATTGCAAGTCCAAGGTCAAGCGTAGTAAGCCCTAGTTGTGCTACCAAACCTTGGCTCACGCGTTCGTTGCCGTGATTGGCCAATGCGTGGGCGATTTCATGGCCCATCACAACAGCCAGCGCATCCTCATTTTGAGTTACTTTCAAAATGCCTGTGTAGACAACAACTTTTCCGCCTGGCATACAAAAGGCGTTAACCGTCGGGTCGTCCACCACGTTGAATTCCCAGGCAAATTCTTTAAGGTCTTTTTGCAGCCCTTTAGACTTGTAATATACTTCGGTAGCGGCCTTGATGTCGTTACCGACACGGCGCACGAGATCAAGGTCTTTGCCTGAAGTCATGGGTTTGTTTTCACTAAGAAATTGGCGGTATTCCGCAATACTCATCTGGTTGAGCTGTGCATTGGGGATGAGATTCAGGGATTTACGCCCGGTAAAAATCGTTTTTTGACAAGCAAAAATGACCGATAAGAGTGCCAGAATGAAAAGGCTTTTTTTCCACATAATATTTGAATTTTGTTTTTGTAAAGGTTCAACCATTTGACGCTGCTTTTGTTTCAGCCCAAAATTTTATAAAGCATGAAAAAACTCTTTTTCCTTACAGTCCTTCTCGCGGCATTCACTGTCGCAAACGCTCAAATCAAAACCCCAGCCCCCAGCCCAGGCTGCAAAATTAGCCAAGACGTAGGTCTTATTAAAGTTGACCTGGATTATTCCCGGCCAAGTGCAAAAGGTCGCAAAGTGTTTGGCGAACTCGTTCCTTTTGGTGAAATGTGGCGCACTGGGGCAAATTCCAGCACTAAAATAACGGTTTCCGACGACACAAAGGTTGCCGGAATGCCCTTACCGAAAGGCACTTATGCTCTCTACACCATTCCTGAAGAAAAAGAATGGACCGTAATTTTTTACAAAAACACCACATTTGGAGGAGTACCAAGCCCAACCGATTTCAAAGAAGAAGATGTGCAAGTGCGCGTTGTAGTTCCATCGCTCCCCGTTCGCGATTTGGTGGAGACTTTCACCTTGAATATCAATAACTTGCGAAATGCTGGCGCCGACCTTGAAATTATTTGGGAATACACCAAAGTAGTCGTACCGATCGCCACAGATACCGATGGCAAGGTGTTGAAAGCCATTGAAACCACCATGGCAGGCCCTGCTGCTGGTGATTTCAACGCTGCTGCGCGGTACTATTACGAGGAGAAAAAAGACATGGCGCAAGCACTGGTTTGGGTGGATAAAGCCCTTGAAAAAGGCGGCGAAAAATTCTGGATTCTGCGCCTCAAGGCAAACATCCTAGCCGAACTGGGCCGTTACAAAGATGCCATTATGGTAGCTGAAAAAAGCACCGAATTGGCCAGAAAAGATGGCAACGAAGACTACCCACGCATGAACGACAAGAGTATCGCGGAGTGGAGCAAGAAGAAGTAGGCAGTGGGCAGTTCTTCAAGAGCAGAATTAAACCGCAAAACCAGAAAACCGGAGAACAGGAAAATATAAAACCATGCATTTTGATCCGAAGATGGCCAAAAACCTTCCTTTTTCGAGATCAATATCTTCGCAGTTTTAAATTTTCTTGTTCTCCGGTCTTGCGGTTTTGCGGTTTATTTTTTGCGCCTGCAAAAATTCCACTTCATCATCAAGTGTCAAATGTCCATACTCCACATTCATCATTTTGTGTTTTCCTTATCTCGCCTTAGCACAAGGTCCATTGGACGGCTATTTGAAAGGTAAAGGAGTGCTTGATCTGGCGCCTTCATTTTCCTTCAATACTGCCGATAAATTTGAAGGGGCTGGCGGCCAGACTTATGATGAAGTCTACAAAGGCCAGATGCTCAGCCTGTTTGCTGAATACGGGTTGACCGAAAAATTCGATCTGGTAGCAACGGCTGCCGCCGTTTTTACCCCGCTTCAAAGCGGATTGCAGGACGCCGGGCTGTTTGTGAAATACCGCCCTATCTATGCTCCGCTTGGCAAAGCCGGAAAACTCGGGGTGCTTTTTGGAACAGGCGCGGCATTTCCGCTCAGCGATTACGAGCCCTCCGTAACGGGCGCACTTGGACAAAGAGCCGTTACTGTACCTGCCAAAATCATCCTTCAGTGGGAAACCCCGCTCGGGCTTTTCCTCAACTTGACAGGCGGCTATAATTTCAGACTTGACGAATTGAAAGATGCCGACATCGCAGTAATCCGCCAACAAAGACCTGATTACGAGCCTGTTGATCCACAGAACTTTACGACGTTTTTATTAAAATTGGGATTCCCTGCACGGCACTTTTACCTCGACGGCTGGGCGGAATGGCAGCACACCCCGGGTGGGGCGGATTATGTACAGAATGTGCCGGATTTGCCTCAGGCTTATGGCGTGTCTTATACCCAAATTGGTGGCACGGCTTATTATTCCGACAACGGGCGAACAGGCTTTTATGTGAGCGGAGGGTACATACTTAACGGTCGCAACACCAGTAGAATTCAACGGATTACGTTTGGGATGGTGTTGAAATTAGGAAATTGAGATAATGTGATAACGCTTTGAACCAAGCCGGGTGAAACTCATAATATTAAATAAAACCCAAAAGCTGTTCAACGGAATAAGCCTTCTATTCTGTCCGATTTTTAAGGGTACTTTTTTATTGTTTTGGTGCAAAAAGAGGCCAATTTCTTGATTTTAACCCTTACATCTCGGCCCATCTTCCATTTTTTTTCCTGAATAAGCTATCTTAACTGTCCTATTTTACCCAGGCAGCAAGGCCACATATTTGCCTCAACGATCACGAGATCGCCCTATTTTCTTCACCATTTTTAGATCAATTTTACACATGAAAAAAGTATTCTTCATTCCTGCCCTCTTTGCACTTATCCTGGCCAACGTTATTGTTTACTCCTGCCAAAAAGAAAGCACTGTGACAACCGTTCCTGTTACGACAGAAGAAGAGGCAGGTGATCGTTTTGCACCGTGCTCGCCACTCTGGATATCCAAAGGCGTCGGTCTTATTATCTGTGGCATAGATGGTGGCCCTGTGAGTTGTAACCAACCATGTAATCCTAGTGTAATAAACACCTCCGACGTTGTTAATGCAGATCCGGACGGTTTCGTGTTCCTGAATAGCAGTGTCATCTCCTTGATGAATCCTACTGGTGCTCCCATCACTTGCGGCATCTTTGCTGGCACATGCGCTGGTATTACCGCTACGATCCTGCCAGGTTTCACACACATATTCAGAGTTATATTCAATCCCAACACTGGCTGCTGTATGGTGATACCAATAGAGTGCCAATAATCCTGTATTTTTCACAACATGAAGGCTGGCGTGATTCAATCATGCCAGCCTTTTATATTGACAAATGGAACCGGTGACACGGATGAGACACGGATTTGCACAGATAAATTTATCGAAAAAATCTGTGCAAATCCGTGTCTCATCCGTGTCATCCGTGTTCCATTTGTCAAGTCAAACAGTTTTAAATTATCCAAATTTCCTATTTCGGCACCCGAATCTGGTAGGTTTTCCCTTCTTTATTGGTGAGTTTGCTGTCAATAAGCCAGGGGTTGTACAGTTTCAGCATTCGATAGTTGGTACCATGCTCGCGGGCGAAATCGCCCCAGTTTGCCACCGTGCCGTTCACTGACACCGTTTTGAATTCTGTGAGTGCTGGGTAGAGGTGTTCTTTTTCTACCGAATATTCATACTCTTCGGGATGTTCCATTACCTCTTTTATGGCCACAATGCGGAAAGGATAGCGCATGGTTTCATCGGCAGCGAGGTTGAGTTCGAAGAAAGATTTAGCGCGTTGTTTTGCCATTTCTTCGATAATACGTCCTGGTCCGCCATTGTAGGCAGCCGCGGCCAAAGTCCAGGAACCCAGCCTTTCTTTTTCCTTTTTCATGTATTTGCAGGCCGCGCGAGTCGCTTTCTCGAGGTGGTAACGCTCATCCACTTCTGTGTTCACTTCAAGTCCATAGCCTCCGGCAGCATCTTTCATAAACTGCCACACGCCCCTTGCCCCTGCGGGCGAAATGGCATTTGAAAGTGCGCTCTCGGCGACAGCGAGGTATTTCAAATCGCTCGGCGCACCTTCTTCTTTGATAATAGGCTCGATGATGGGAAAAATTGCATTGGCACGCTTGACGGCAAGAATAGTCTGAGAATGGAAATAAACGTTTCGCAGCAGTTCGGCATCGAGGCGTTGGCGCACGTCCCAGTTGTCCATCGGGAATTTTTCGCCACAAAAATCAAAATCCTTGTCGAGGTTAACGGAGCGCACACGCTGCTCGGTTTTGTCGTCCTCGTTTTTAAAGGATGAAACACAAAGCCCCAGGAAACCCATGGCAAAAAAAACATTGACAATCAGGAGGATACGGGTGGTGGATGGAATATTCATAAGCAGTATTTTATGTTGAACGCGGAATCGAAAGGGTATATTTCAACCGAATAACTTTACAAACGTACGCCTTCTCCAAATAGAAAAGGCACCCGCCAAATAAGCGAGTGCCCTTCGTTTTTCGTAAAAGCTCTTTTATTTGATCTCTTCGGCTTTTTTTCCTGCGGCTTTAATCAGGAAAAACAGTACAATTCCAATGATTGCAAAATTCAGTACCGCATTGATAAAGTTGCCTACCATGATACCACCTTCCATTTTGGCAACGCCATCTACTATTACTTCTTTCCCTCCAATCACGATGGATGAGTAGTCTTGTTCTCCCACAATCAGGCCAATGATGGGCATGATTACATCGCCTACCAAAGAGTCAATGATTTTTTGGAAAGCGCCAGCAATGATAACAGCCACGGCAAGTGCTAATACGTCGCCGCGAAAAAGAAAGGCTTTGAGTTCGCTAATCATAATCGTTCGTTTTGTTTAAAAAAAGGTGAGTGTGTAAACCTATTGAAGTCGTAAAAGTAGCAATGCATCCATTCTACAGTACTTTTTGAAGAAAAAATCTACTGTTTCAATACCTTTCTACAAAACCCTGCTCCATTTTTCCCGGTCATTTTGAGCAAATAAACCCCTGGTGTCAGATCATTTCCTTGCAGATCAAAACGCTGTTCACCGACCGACAATGCTCCCGAAAATACCGTTTTCAATTTTTTCCCTGAAAGGTCAAACAGTTCCAATCTGGCACTTTGTTTTTCAAAAACAGTAAAGGAAATCTGCATCTGATTGACAAATGGATTCGGCGCAACACGCACATTTTCAATTGTTTGTGGCGAATTGGTGTTGGAAATATAGGGCATGGTCGCTCGGTACATGGAACGTCCGTAGGTGGCCGCTGCAATCGTCCGGGAAGGCGCATGCGTGGTGAGGTCGGTCACGGGCACTGTGGGCAACCCGTTGTTTACCGGCTCCCAACTGCCGCCAGCATCTGCTGTAAAAAACACTCCGGCATCGGTGGCGATGTACCAAACATTGAAAGGGTCGGCAGGGTCGAGCACGAGGTCATTCACCGGAAGGTCTGGAAGGTTTCCGCTCACATCCTGCCAGCTTTGGCCTTTGTCGGTGGTTTGGTAAATGTGGGCAATGTCGTCGAAATGACGATAGCCGGAAAGGCAAACCAATGCATAGTTTTCGTAGGGCAGTGCTACCACCCGTGTAACCCATCGCTTGGGGAGATTTTCTGAGACCTTTGTCCAATCTACGCCACCATTGGAAGTTACCCATACATTACCATCGTCGGTACCGACCCACAGCAAATTGGCATCTACAGAGGAGGCATTAATTGTCGTAATAGAGCCGTAGCGAACGCCATTTTGCCCGGTTGGTCCATTGCTCAAGTCGTCGCTAATGGCAGTCCAATCAAGCCCGCCATTGGTGGATTTGAACAGCCTGTCTGCCCCGATGTACATCACATTGGGGTTGTTTGGGTCAAAAATGTAGGGCGTGTTCCAGTTGTAACGATTGCTCGAGGGCGCGCTTGCGCCATTGCTTCCATAAAAGCCGCCATATTGGGATTCAACATAGTAGATATTGTTGTCCTGCGGATTGACGAGGGTAACAAATCCATCCCCACCGCCAATATGATCCCAATCGTCGAGTCCTCCTGTAAGGGTGCGCCACGTGCCGTTGTCCTGCGCGCCACCGTAAAAATTGGTATTGTCCTGATAATCAATTTCCGAGGTGTAAAACTGGGTGATGGGGAAGGGACGATGCTCCCAGTCAGCACCTGCATTGGTGGAAATGTAGATGCCTCCGTCATTGCCTGCCACATGTAAATCAGGGTTGGCCGGATGAATATAAAACGCGTGGTAATCTGCGTGGAGATACGGAGAAACGCCCGTCCAGAATTGTCCTCCATCGGTGGTTTTTGCCCAGTCCAGCCCCAAAGTGTACACCTCATCGGGGTCGTTAGGATGGACTCGAATTTGGCCAAACCACCATCCAAAACCGGGATATTCCGGATCTCCACCATTGAGCAGCGACCATGCATTCCCGTCATTCGTGCTTTTGTAAACACCTTTGAAATAACCAGTTTCATCAGAATAAATCGCGTACAAAGTGCTTGGCTGTGAAGGACTTATGGCAATACCAATGCGTCCAAGATTGCTGGTAGGCAAACCCGCAGCAAGTTTTGTCCAGTTGTCGCCTCCATCCGTGCTGCGCCAAATGCCACAACCCGGGCCGCCGTACACCCGTTTGTTGGGCCGACGGGTACGTTGCCATGTGACGGCAAAAATGGTATCGGGATTATTAGGGTGGATTGCAAGGTCAATTCCTCCAGTAGAATCGTTGACAAAGAGCGTCTTTTCCCAACTTGCGCCGCCATCTTCACTGCGGAAAATGCCACGCTCGGAATTGTTGTCAAAAAGATGTCCCATGGCCGCCACGAATATCCGATTGGGATTTTTAGGGTCCACTTCAATGCGCCCGATACTGCCCGAGGCTTCCAACCCGAGCGAGGCCCAGGATCCGCCACCATCTTTGCTTTTAAAGATGCCCCGGCCATCGTAGGTGACAGAACCGCCGCCGCCATTAGGTTCGCCAGTACCAATGTACAGCGTGTTTTTGTCTGAAGGGTCTATCGCAATATCGCCTATACTGAGGGAAGGGAGATCGTCGGAAATCGGGAACCAATTATCCCCTGCATCCTCAGATTTCCAAACACCACCGGAGGCCGAGGCGGCATAAATCGTCAGTGAATCCGTGTGATGCATGGCCACATCTGTGATTCGGCCGCTCACGTTTGTTGGGCCCGCGAGTTCCCAAATCATATCATTGTCCCGATCCTGTGTTGTGTTTTTCACTTGTTCCAGGGCTTTGTAAAAAGCGCCGGAAGGCACGGTGCCGTAGGGGAAAGCGCGTTGGGCCCAGAGGTAATCGGAGGGTTCGGGAGCTTTAGTGATTGGTGGATTGGTAATTGGTGATTGGTGAAATTGGTTACTTTTAAAGCAAATACGCAAATGACAATTAAAGCGAGTACCGAAGCAGTAAGTAGGATTTTATTCATGGCAATGTAGATTTAGCGAAGGCTAAAAGTACGCTGGCCTGATTTTTATCAAATTCTAAATTGCTGGAATGTTGTTTTCGGCAAAAACAGCGTCGCCCCGAATATTCAGGACGACGCTCTGTTTACCAATCTATTGAAATCCAAGCAGTTTTCAACGTTGCAGCATCACGCGACGGACAGCGACTTCTCCATCCACCGTCACACGAATGAAGTAAGCGCCTTGCGCCAAAGTGCCGAGGTCAAGGCTTTGGCTGAGATCATTCATCTTGCCAAGATTGTGCGTTTGCACTATCTGACCAAGGGCATTGAGCACCTCAACACGCAGCTCGGCGGCATATGCCAGCGAAAGATTGAGCATCACCATACCTGAAGTTGGGTTCGGGAATACTTTCATCTGCGCCGCCCAATCTGCTTCTTTGGTTCCGCTGCAAATTTCCACTTCTACCAAAACGTCGTCCGTTACCGTGCAGCCAAAACTATTCGCCACAGTCACCGTATACACGTTTTCTGTGTTCACAGTAATGGTTTGCGTGGTGGCTCCGTTTGACCAAATATACAGTGCACCTGGGTTGCCTGCGCCCAATGCGAGTGTTTGATCATCACAAATCGTGGTGTCTTGACCCAAGTTTACAGTGGGAATCGGATTCACAGAAACCTCCACCGTTACGGTAGAATCGCAACCAACACTGTTCAGCAATGTGAATTGCTGGCTGGTACCTGCAGCAATTTGAATGCCGTTGTATTCAAAAAATTCGCCCGGACAAGCATTACCGAGCACTAAATTGGACGAAGTGGGCAGTACGGTCACCTGCACGGTGTCGGTATCCGAGCAGCCCGTTACAAGGGTCACTTGGACATAATAGGTGCCTGAAGCGACCACTGAAATATTTGCCGAAGTGGCTCCTGTTGACCAAATCGGTAGCAGCGCCCGGATAGCCGTTGCTGAGTGTAACAACCTGACCTTCACAAGTGGTAATGTCTCCACCAAGGTCTACGTCGGGTGTAGCCGCGTTCACCAGAGTTTACCGCATCTGAACTAATACAACCTTCTGGGTTAGTCACGGTTACGGTATAACTGCCTGCAGTGTTAGCGGCGATGGTTTGGGTCGTTTCCCCATTTGACCAGAGGTAACCCGCACCAGCATTGCCGGCATCAAGCGTCAGGGTTTGGCCTGCACAGAGGTTTTTGTTCGGGCCGAGCTCAACCGTTGGATTCTGTGCGCTGGTAATGAACACAAGATCAACACCTTCGCAGCCGAATTCGTTGGTGACACTCACTGCATAACCACCGCTGCTGTTAATGGTGATGGTTTGGGTCGTTTCTCCACTGCTCCAAGTGTAGGTTTGGAAAACGCCCGCATCAAGGGTCACAGATGCGCCTGGGCAGAGGAATTGGTTTCACCCAAATTCACACTCGGGAAATCCGATTGGCCGAGCGTAATCGTATCGCGTGCAGTACAGCCGTATTGGTTTACAGCCGCCACTGCATAAGTGCCAGCCGAATCAATTATGCGGTTCAAATCGGTATTTCCATCAGACCAGGTTGCTTGCGTAAAACCTTGACCACCAAGTGCTAAGAAGGCTTCCAATGGGCCACAAGTAACGTAATCCTGACCCAGATCAGCTTTGCAGTAAGGGTTGACGTAATCAAGATGTTTGTCTGCGGGCAATCCGAAAACATACAAGCGAGTCGTCTTGCCAGTCAGCACGATTTTGCCATCTGCATTGGGTGCTGCGATGCCAAAATCATTGTCGTTAATGACTGCAATTGTTGAATCGTTCACAATGGCCAAACCTTCCGGTTTGTCATGTTGGCGTTCCCAGCCGAGTTCGAGCAGGTCGGTATAGAACTCCTTTTTGAACCGGTACGATGCCGTTGTCGCGAGGCCGGCCGGCGTCAATTGTTCCAAAGTGCTGCCGCCAAAATCATTGCTGGTAACGGGCGTCGCGCCTGCGATGCTGAATTTGTAGATGTTTTTGGAATTCCAGCCATTGCGCTCCGCGTGTTCGACGGTCAAAAACTCTTCGTTATTAATGGCAATCAGGTCGCCCAATTTCCAATCGCGACTGCGGATTTGTCCCAAGTCTGGTTCGTGCAGGTACACAAACGTGCGCATAGCACCCGTAGCAGGGTCAAGCTCCACCAAACGGTGAATGCGAGAGGCATTGCCGGTTGCCGTGTTCGGGTTGTCAATTGGGCTTTGGATCACTGCGAAAATTTTGCCGTTGGGCGTATAAGTAATGCCTTCAAGTCCACGATTGGCGCGGCGTTTTCCCAGCAAAGAATCAAGCGGCAAATCTTCCATTTCGTTCGGGAATGGCGTGTAGCGGTTGAGTACTTTGAAGTTCTGGTCGAGTTTCCAGATGCTCACACCGTACTCGTCACAAATCCAGAAATTGCCTTCATTGTCTTGTGTAATGCCTTCAGAGTCAAGTCCCCAAGGGTCGTTTGAAACGACAGTCCCCAAGGTATCAGACCAGGCTACTTCACCCGTATTCCCTTGACCAACAGGTAAGGAAGGCCGAAACGCTTGTTCCATCTGGCGTTTACAAAATCAAAATCTTCTACTGTGAGTACGCCATTTTCGGGACGCACCTGCCACACTTTTGGTGCATAATCCGGGAATGGGAAAACCAATGTTGTTTGACCACCAGACAGCGGGCTGTTGATTGCATCGGCATTCGGGCCACGGTCACCAATGAAACGGAAGGAACCGTCGCGATACATCAGGCCGGAAATGCCGCCTTCACGGATGGTATCTCCATAAACGCCAATGGCAGGATTGTTGTCGAAAGCGTATTTCGTCACATCGTACTCACCCGTTTTGGTTTTGTCAATGTCAATTTGGAAAACAGAAACCGTTCCACTAACTTCGTTTGAAACCACCAACAAATTGCGCCCGTTCGGGCTTTCACTTTTAGGAATAAAAATGATGCCTTCTGCTCCCTGGTCGCCACCATAAGACGCCGGAGTGCGGGTGTTGACCCATTGTACAAATTCGGGTGCAGCGGGGTTGGTCACGTCGTACACCATCACACCACCAATGCGCTCAAGTGCTGCAAAAGCGTAGTTCCGACCTTCGATGGTACCCAATGCAATGCCTTCTGGTTCAGGACCTTTGTCGTCTGAACGGTTTTTGCGGGTATTGTTTTCGTGGCTTGCGTTGAAGATGTTTCCAAAAGTAGGGTCGGCCGCCGTGATGCGTTCGAGGTCATCGCCACTATCCCAAACCAACGCGCCAGTGGTTGCATTCCAGATGGAAATAGAGCGGCCTCCATAGGCATGGATTTCGTCAAAATCGCCATCGCCATCGGTATCCCCTGTGGCTGTAGTTACATTCAGGCGACCGCATTCCGAGCGTTTCAGATAGGTTGCATCCGGGACTGCTGTTGGGTCAAGTTTGTAAGCAGAAGCACCCAGACGAACAATCTCCGCATAAGCATCCCACTCGCGCACGTCGCCTTCATTGGCCGTGAGGAGGTATTCGTTTCCGCCTGCGTTCCAATAGGCAACAGCATCAGGCTGATACATACCTTTATGTTCCAGTTATTGAAGAAAATACCAGGGGCTTGATCGGATGCGTCAAGGAGTAATTGCTCCAGTCTTTCAAGCCGAGGGGTACGATGGCCGTTGCCACGTTGTTTTCCAGGTCAATGATGGCCACAGCGTTGGCTTCTTGCAAGGTTACCCAAGCGGTTTTGCCATCGTCGGAAGACGTGATGAATTCTGGCTCAATGTTTTGGGCCACAGATTGCGTTGGGCCAAAAATGCGTACACCAGCAGCGCGCAATGCAATCGTATCGGCATCGAATTGGGTGAAGCCAATGTTTGTAACATTCGCCTGCGTCAAAGCAGCCGCACCTGGAGTCATGTCAATAACGCTGACAGAACCTTCAGGATCAACGGAGTAATCCGTAGCAGGCTCGCCTTCATTGGCCACCAGAAGTTTGGTGCCATCGGGTGTGAAGTTCACATGATCAGGCAATGCTCCGACGATCACTTGATTTACAAAAACGCCATCTGTATCGAAAAAGACGATTTTTCCAGGATTGGTGATAAGCGTGTCATCCACGGCAACAGCCACCACACCATTTGAGATTGCCACCGAGTTGATGCCTCCGCCGTATGCGCTAATATCTATTGAAGCGATTTTGGCAAGTGCAACCGGATTTTTTAAATCAATGATTTCCAGTTTGTTCTGCTCGATATTTGTGGTGAACAGACGTTTGCTTGCAGGGTCGTATGCCGATATTTCAGCAGTAGCGTCTGTGGTTGCATCAATGGAAAAACTGCTCAAATGGCTGATCGAAATCGGTGCGTTGGCCTGTGCTTGTGGCGCGGGTGTGTCGTCGTCATTGATCATAAGGTTGTGCTCGCGGATGGAGCCAGGTGCTGATGCCACAAAATCGGTAAGTTCGAGGATCAAGTAGCGGCTGTTGCGCAGATCATTGTCGTCAAGCAGAGTTACATTGACCAAAAATGGATCGGGAGCAATTTGGAGAAAAGTTACCACCGTATCCAAGAGCACATAATCTTCCGTTGCAACCGCAGTAGAAGCCGACACGACCCGCAATTTTGCTTCGGCAAATGGCACGTTCATGTTGTTTATGTTCACCTGAATGGTTGCAGAACCCGCATTTTCTTGCACCAGCGAGCGTGTAGCGGCGAAACCAATCGTGGGGAGCGTAATTATATTCACAATACCCGGGCTTGCAAAAATGGAAGAATCAGCTGTAGCCGTCGTGCTGGCAATCCAGTTGGCGCCGTCGTTGTTGTCAAGGTTGGGCGAGAGCAATTCCGCAGAGGGGCCCAGACCGTCCGGCTCAAGCGGCCAAGGAGAAGCGTCATCATATTGTACAGAATCCAGCGTGACGCCCACAGAGTTGCGGATCACAAGGGTGTTGCCACCATTGGTCAAAGCCGTGCTGCTGTTCCACTGATAAAATGTTTGTCCGACGAAGAACGCCTCACATTCGGCTTTGTAAGCAGCTGCAAGGAACGTACCTCCTGCTGGCAGGCTCAAAGCTGGCAAAGTCAAACTCACCAAACCACCCAATTGAAGGCCACCCAACTCGGCTGCCTGGCTCCCGTTATTGTAAATTTCAATGAATTCCAACAAGTCTGGATCAGTGCTTGGTGGGTTGTAATTGATCTCCGTAATGACAAGATTCGGCGTGGAATTATTGAAAATGAAAGAGAAGTCGTAGGCCACATTCGCATTACCTGCCAAATCTTGAACACCATTGATGCTCAATGTATTCGACTGCCCATTTACAAACGGTGCAGAAAATGTCAAGATTACGGTATCGCCATTAGCCTGGCGTTGAGCAGTGCTCAAATTGGCCACGCCTGTATAATTGCTTGTATTGTCTGCAGTCGCATCCAAAGGTTCAGAAAACACCAACTGAATGCTGGTCGAGTTCAACACATTTGCGCTGGTCACCACAGGAGCAACAATGTCGCCATTAGCGCTCACGAGTTGCACATCGTCAAAACCTGCATAGTCTGAGCCTCCGTTTTGCTTTGCCATTAGTCGGAGGCGAACAAATTGTGCTCCGGGAGGAACAGGTATTTCCACCAGTGTCCAAGCCTGCGTGTTCCGATCCAAATCCACGTACTTGGAAAAGTCCCAGGTCAGGCCATTGTCAGTCTCGAGGATGTACCCGATCGAATCCGCGGCTTCGTAGCCGATGGTGTAAAATTTAAAGGTTAGGGTATTGTTGGTAAAAGCTGAAACATCTATAGGAGCAAAGTCAAGTGTGTGGAAAAAAGCACCACCGCCGCTCGGGTTTTCCAGATCAAGCATATACCAAAAGCGATTACCCGTGGAAGGGCTGATCTGGTTGGTGGCCGTGGTATCGGTCCAAAAATCGTCGGCATTGCCGGCGGTCACGTTGTAAGTGTTGGGAGTAGCCGTGAAATTCCAATTGTCGTTGGATGTCCGTTCAAAGCCCTGTACAAAAGTTTGCTGTGCAAATGCTTGATTTACAAGCATTAAAAACAGCATTTTCAGAAAAATGTGTTTGTAAAATGGTAGTTTCATGCCTTATTAAATTGAAGAATTTAAAGAAAGGCACGAATGTAAAGCGAGGGCCACCCGAGGGTAGGAAACTGCACATTAACGAATGGAGAAGAAACCGTAAAACGAAGGTTACCTTATCATTAAGCCCCGCCAATCCTCCTCCGTATCCACGTCCGAAAGGATGGGCAGCAACGCATACGACTTTCCGACAGCAAGGATTTTCTCGATTGTTTTTGCCCGAACGGTTTCAGTGCTCCATTCGATATTGTGAAAAACGGAGGATTCTAAAGCTTTCATTCCAAGGAGGTAATACCCACCGTCGGGTACTGGCCCGAGCACAAAATCTGCTGTGTCGAGCAGGTCGAAAGCTTGTTGCAGCGTCTCGCCACTTAGTTCTGGGCAATCGCTGCCGATGATGATAACTTTCTTTGCCCCGGATTCAAAAGTCTGCTGAAACGCGGATTCCATTCGCGCTCCAAGATCTCCCCTGTGCTGGATTTTCTTTTGGAAAAAAGCAGGAGCCCAGTCGTCCTGTTCGTCCACAAAATCGCTGTAGAACAAGTATCGTTCGGCTTCGCAGGCTAGCGCAGCCGAACGGGTTTTTTTCAGTAAGATTTGGTAGATGCGCAAGGCTTCCTCATCACCTAGGGTCTGGGCAAGACGGGTTTTTACTTTGCCCAATTGCGGGTTTCGGATGAAAATGAGGAGGGTGTTTTTCATAGGTAATGAAACACATAGTAACTGAGCAAAAATAAATTTATTAAACACATAGGCACAATAGGGCATATAGTTTTAAACTCAACACTATGTGTCCTATTGTGCCTTATGTGTTTAATAAATCCTTATTTTCGATTGATTGGCAATTTCACGGTAAAAAGTGGTGCCTTTCCCGATTTCCGACTTTTTTAACAAAAATGCGCCCGCTGTGGTATTCCACCATGATCCTTCGTGCGAGCGAAAGACCGAGGCCCCAACCGCGCGTTTTGGTAGAGTAGCCCGGTTTGAAGACCATACTATGCTTTCCAGAGGAGATTCCTTTGCCAGTATCGCTGATATCGATGCAAGCCCAACGGCTTTCGCGGTACACGTTTGCACTGATTTTTCCTTCGCCGCTTTCCATTGCGTCAATGGCATTGCGAAGCAAATTTTCGATTACCCAGTCAAAAAGTGGTGGGTTCAAGAACACCATGAGGGGTTCTTGCTCTTCGGGTTTTGGAAAATCAAACACGGTTTTGCGTGGGGCACGGCGCTGCATGTACACACGGCAAATTTCCAACTGTTCGTATAAGTTGACGGGGGTAAGTTCAGGAATCGCGCCTATTTTAGAAAAGCGATCCGCCACGAGTTCCAGGCGGGTCACGTCGTTGCGAAGTTCCAGCAACATTTCCTGATTGTCGGGGCGGTCTTCATTCACTGCCTTCAGGGTTTCAATCCAGCCCAATATCGCAGTAATGGGGGTGCCAAGCTGGTGGGCTGTTTCCTTCGCCATACCAAGCCAGACTTTGTTTTGCTCAACTCGCCTGGATGCACTAAATCCTGCATAGCCAAACGCGATAAAGACCCCTATGAGAAACAACTGAATATAGGGATACCATTCCAGCAACTTCATCAGGCGAGATTTCCCGTACATAACTATTTGAAGGTCATCGCCTACCAGCACATGGATCGTATCGGCTCGTTCGGCCAACATGCCCTGGTATACCCGTTGCAAAGCTTCGGTTGAAATGCTGTCGTTTTCGTCTTCTCCTACGTTGGTATAGCCATCAATGCCACCGCGTTCATTGAGCAAAAGAATGGGCACCGTGGTATTGCCTTGTACCACTTTGAGTTGGAAACTGATATCACAATAGAAAGATTGGTAAGGGTCGCCGCCTGAAGTGGCGAGCGTTCGTTGGGCTTCAAGGTATTGTTCCACCTGCTGTTTTTCGCGTTCGGCGAGTTGTTCGCCAAGAAAGCGGGTGTAAACGAGCGAGAGGATGACAATGAGCGTCCCTCCGGCAGCCAAGTACCATTTCCAATACGATTTGCGGGTATAAATGTCCATTTTACTGCGAAAAGGTAGCGCGTTTTTGGATTTTCAATGGCAAAAACGCAACAAAGCATCTTTTAGCATTTCCATATAAAACGCAGCCCGGCAGGTTTTTGAAACCTGCCGGGCTGTGTCTTAGCAATAGTCTCACTTGAATGAGACTGCTCTTATCGAATTGCTCTTATTTCAAGGTGAAGTTAAACGTAATGGTACCACACTGCTGATCAGCGCTGGAGGATGCAAAACGGTAGCCTTTAGCAGCTTGTAATGCCTTGCTTTTCAGTTCACTATCGCTCGTGGTAGAACCCCGTTGGGTGTAGTCTGCACTTACGACAGTACCGCTGCTGTTCACACAAACTTCAATAACCACCTTACCACTTTTTTGCGAGGTATCATTGATTCGGCCACGGTTCACTACTGCCCGGCCACCCAATCCGCCACCGATGGACGCACCCGTTCCGGTGCCATCACCTCCACCCGTTCCGCCGCCAGTACCACTGCTTTTGCCAAAAGGGTTGTCGCCCGTACCGCCATTGACACCCCCGTTGCCGGGTTTGCCGCCACCGCCAGCACCGGTTCCATTGCTATTTTTCTTGCCAAATGCGCTGCCCGCGTTGTTTTTAACCTTGTCGCGTTGTTCTTGCTCAGCCCTTTTGGCGGCTTCTGCAGCCTGCTTCTGGCGATTTGCTTCATCTATTCGGGCGCGCTCCTGACGGTCCTGCTCTTCGCGTTGTTTGCGGTCTTGTTCTTTTTGTTGTCGGATAGCCGCCACCTCTGGGTCGGTAGTAGTTGGAGTGGGAGGCGGGGGCGTTGATTGTGATTTTGTAGGCGTAGGGGCAGGATCGGGTGTAGATGTTGTCGGCTTAGGTTTAACAGCCTCCTCTTCCCCAAGTGGGGTATAGTCGTCATTCATGCCCTTGTCTGGATCGCCAGCAGCAGCATTATCACCGCCGCCGCCGCCAAAATCGAGCATGATAGCTGTAGGTTCGACGACAGGAACCGAGGATGAAAAGGTATAAAAAATCAATGCCAGCAAAAGCGCGGCGTGAAAAAGCAGGCTGCCAATGGCTGCTTTGGTGCGATTTTCTTCCTGATTTGCTTGATTAATAATGGCTTTCATATCAAATTACCGTTTTGGGAGTGGATGTTCGGGGCAGAAGGATTACACAGAATGATTCCTGAATAATAAGATTCAGCACTCATTTATTTCCCAGGCATTGGCTTTGGATCGGTGGCAAGGATGGTCTTTAATTGCATGCGATTGGCAACATCCAGCACACTAACAACATGTTCAATAGCCGTTCCTTTTTCGACTACAACGGTGATTGTGGTTGATTTTATATCCTTGCCCATTGATTTGATTTTTGCTTTCAGTCCGTTTTCCAGTGCTGCCTCGGCAATGGGTGTTGCATCCAGATAAAATTTGCCAGCCGCAGTAATCGAAACAGCGAGTGCCGGCGAAGCCAAAGAAGTGCTGGTACTCGACGGCAAAGTAAGATTGAGGGCGTTGGGGGTCACGAACTTGGAAGTGAGCATGAAGAACATCAGCAGCAGAAAGATTACGTCAATCATGGCTGCAAGGCTGAATTCCGGCTCTACTCTTTGGCGACGTTTGAGTCCCATATTTATGAAGTGATAGAGTGATAAAGTGATGGAGTGAGGAGGGGGTGATGAAGTGATAGCGTGATGGAGTGATGCGTGTGCGTAAATCACTTCATCACTCCATCACTTTATCACTTCATAATCAACGAGATGGTTCTTGCAGCAGATCCATGAACTGGACTGCAGTGTACTCCATTTTGAAAATAACCTTGTCGAGGTTGGTGACCAGCAGGTTAAAGCCAGCCATGGCAATGATGGATACAAACAGACCTCCAGCAGTTGCTGTAAGGGCGTGATAGATACCATTGGACAATACCTGTGGCGTAATATTGGTGGCCGAGGCCATGTCCTGGAAAGAAATGATAAGACCGATAACAGTACCCAAAAGGCCGATCATAGGCGCGAGGCCGGAAATAGAGGCCAGGGTAGACAGGTTCTTTTCAAGTTTAAGGAGTTCGAGGTTGCCCACGTTCTCGATGGACTTGTTGATGTCGTCCAAAGGCTTGCCGATACGGTCAAGGCCTTTTTCTACCATACGCGCCATGGGCGCATCCACGCTCTGGCAGAGGGCTTTGGCAGCTTGGAGATTGCCGCTTTCCACACTTGCCCGAATGGAGTTCATGAAATTGTGGTCAACTTGTCCGGCACGGGTGAGGGTAAAGTAGCGTTCAATGATGATGTAAACGGCCACAATGGAAAGGAAGAACAGAATCCCCATTACAATGAGGCCGGAAGTGCTGCTCGAGAAAATAATGTCAATAAGGCTTTTCGATTCGGCTGGGGTGGTTGCTACCTCTTTAGTGCTGAGCTGCAGGAAGAAGAAAGAGGTAAGAAAGGCGTTGATTGTCATAGACGTTCGGTGCTGTTAGTTTGGTGAAACCGGTTGCTTTCGTTTTAGGAGATTGCGAACGCCAAAAGTAGAGTGTTTTGTATCTGTCAGTGAAATTTCATTAACATTTTTGCCCCTCAAAGGCTTTTTGCAACGCTGGCGACATTCAAAAACGCCCTAAAAGTCAATTTTTATCACTCGCAGCCCTGTTTCCGACGGGTGTCAATGATGTACTGAATCTTCCAGCCGTCTGCGGTTTTTACCAATTGAAAGGAGTTGGTACCACAATGCGAGCGTTTCCCATTGATATAAAAGGAGTAGGGAGTCCACACGCTGGCGAGCGATTTCTCGGCATGGATGGCCTCGAACTTGATACGCTCATCGTACTTATCGGTGCTGGGCGATCCGACCATCGCCAAAAAATCTGCTAATTCCTCGGTGTACACCTGCATTTTGCCCTCCTTGTCTGTCGTGTACGTTTGAAGCAACATGGTTGGAGTGCAGCTACTTTTAAGGAGCGTGGTGTCACCTTTTTCCAAACCATCAAAAAACCGGTTGATAACGGTTTTAATGGCCTTTTCAGGGTTTTCGGGTTTTGGTTTTTGAGCAGAAGCGGTTGGTAGAAATGCAAAAAGCGAGAAGAGCAGAAGGGCAAATGGAATGTGTTTCATGTTTGAAAAAGAATTTTGCCAAAAGTCGAGCGTAACACACGCTTGCTCGGCCAAAATAGCCCGAATGTCTTTTTGAACCTCTGTTTGACCACTTTGATGCCGTGATTCACCACCAAATATTTTTGCCAATGCATTTGAAGGACTTTTACTGCCTACTTGCCAGACTTTTCCTCGGCTATGTTTTCTTTTCATCCGGCCTCTGCAAATTAGCCAATGGCCACTTCGGCCAGCTTATAGGCCCACCCTTTCTCATCGCTGAACTCGAACAATATCGGCTTGGAGGATTCGCCATTTTTTTGGCTTTTTCACAGGTGATGACAGGCGCGCTGGTGATGAGCCAACGATGGTCATTACTGGGCTTGGTTATGCTTGTGCCGATGAACCTCTGTATTCTCGCAGCCACCATTTCGATGCAATGGCAAGGCACGCCATTTGTCAATGGCTTTTTGTTGATTATCAATCTATTGGCCTTGTTATACGAATGGAAAACGCTTCGATTTTTTTTGCTGCCTGAAACACTCGAACAAGGCTTGCCCACCCGGACTCAAGTGCTTTTCTCCAATTTCTGGTTGGCCTTGGGCATAGTGGCAACAGCCTTTGTTGCAGCAATTTTTGCCCGAATTGCCCAACCTGTCATGATGGTATCAGGCATCGTTGCACTAGTTTTGGCATGGGCGAACGCCTGGCACGCCTCCAAAAATTCTTGGTTGGTTCAAGCCGTTTTGGCTGGTTCTTTATTGGCCGTAGTCAGTCTTGCACTGACCGAACAATTGACCTTTTTGAACATAAATGTGTACATTCCTCTCCTGGCCGGAATTGCGATTGCAACGCTGGCTACAATTGCCCACACCTTAAGTGTCTGGATTTCCTCGAACAAGCAAATGGTTTGAACTGGCTACCTTTGCCAAAGTTATGAAATCATCATTTGAAGAGATTATTCAATCCGACACCCTCGTGTTGATTGATTTTTGGGCCTCATGGTGTGGCCCTTGCAAAGCTATGGCGCCCGTGCTCATGGAACTAAAAACCGAGCTGGGCGACCGAGTGCGCATCATCAAGATTGATGTGGACCAAAACACCGATCTCGCTGTGCAAATGAAGGTGATGGGCGTACCTACTTTCATGCTTTATAAAAACGGCGAACGGCTCTGGCACGATGCCGGCACATTCACCAAAGAAGCCCTGAAAAAAAAGATTGAAGATGCTGAAAATCAGTAGGATTGTTGCGGAAGATCATAGGGTTCGGACCAACCTTCATATTAACTAATTCATCTAAAATTGAGCTCCGCCGTTGTTGTTGGCGAGGACGCCAACAACGGCAGGGGCTGCCAATCTTTTTAAAAACATGATTATCAATGCTATAGCAAAGGTTGCCGTTGTTGGCGTCCTCGCCAACAACAACGGCAAGTGAATCTATAAAGAAGCAACCAAGACCCTGAAGTTAGGACTCTCGCTTATCCTCGCCATCGCGTGTGGAAATGTCGAAACGCCCGTTTCGTTTGCACAATTATCGGTCTCGCCTGAGCGATTCGCGGCCGATTCTCTGCCCATACCTGCACCAGTGAACAAGGATTATTTATTGGGAAAATTTGACCCTGCCAAGCACCCAGATTTTGTATCCGTAGGCAAGCCCTATTCCGACAAACCGGGCATGATGTTGCGAAAAGAGGCGTTTGAAGCCTTCAAAAAAATGTGGGAAAGTGCCCAAAAAGCGGGCATTTCACTCAAAATAATTTCCTCCACCCGCACTTTTGACCAGCAAAAAAATATCTGGGAAGGCAAATGGAACCGTTTTGCCCAAGAAGCCCCTGCGCCCAAAAATCGCGCCCTGAAAATCTTGGAATTTTCCTCCATGCCTGGTTCCTCGCGCCACCACTGGGGAACCGACATAGACCTAAATGACCTTAACAATCCCGCTTTCGAACCAGGTGGCAAGCACGAAAAAGTGTACGAATGGCTCGCTGCCCACGCTCAAGAGTTTGGTTTTTGCCAGCCTTATACAGCAGGAAGGCCGCATGGCTACCACGAAGAAAAGTGGCATTGGAGTTATACGCCGCTGAGCAAGTCATTTTTGGCGCAATACAAATCGGGGGTTACGGATGCTGATATTCAAGGGTTTTTAGGCTCGAATCTGGCCGGAGAAATCGGCGCGGTGAAGCATTATGTGCTGGGCATCAACCAGGATTGTGCGGAGTAGGTTAATTTACGATTTTGGATTTACGATTATTTTGATCCGAAAAAGGACAGAATCTTGCCTTTTTCGGATCAAAATAATCGTAAATCGTAAATCCAAAATCGTAAATCGACTTAACCCACTTCTACCGAATTCCTTGGCGTTTCGTAAAGCCGCACGTGCAAATCAAATTTTTCAGGCAAATGCCCCCGCAGTATACGCCAGATAGTGAGGCAAATATTTTCAGCAGAAGGGATCAGATTGCGGAACTCCTCAACATCAATATTTAGGTTTTTGTGGTCAAAACGCACTTCAATCTCATTTTTTATGAGATTGGCAAGCCAGGCCAAATCCACCACCATACATGTATCGGGGTCAATTTCGCCCGTTACCCGCACTTCCATTTCATAGTTGTGCCCATGAAAATTGGGATTGTTGCAAAGTCCGAACACTTCGCGGTTTTTCTCGTCGGTCCAGGCAGGATTGTGCAAACGGTGGGCAGCGTTGAAATGGGCGCGGCGAGTGACGGATACTTTCATGATTGAGAATGGTAGAAATGTGAATCTGAGGATTTATTGAGCAAACATACCTGAATCCCCGATTGTTCTAATCGGGAATGCAGGCAACGCCTTTCCCCTCGAATACGTCCCTGCCACGGCGTTACCTTTCCTACTGATTTGGATAACTTTTTGTCATTTTGGAAGAATCTGTTCTTGATGCAGAGAACTTCCCGAAAGTTTAAAACTTTCGGGAAGTTGCGCTGCTTTTACTGCTTCCCACTCCTGCAATCGCCCAGTACTCCAACCTTCGAGAGCGGATACTGGAAGCGAATTTTTCGATGCAAGTGCTTGATTCTTTGACCGTTGTTGCTCCCTTGGTTTCTATTTCAGATGTTTTTTCAGGTCAAAAACTCGATGCGCGTTTTTTTTTCTTTGGAAAACAATTGGCTCCGTACCGATACAGCTGCCCTGCGCTTGGCCTACCCTGATTGTTCCAAAATCCTGGTACGGTACCGCGTATTACCCTTCAATCTAGGCGCGAAAATCAATCGGCTCGATACTGTAGCCATACGCCGCCGCATAAACGCTGATGCCATCGAATTTGACTACGAACCCTATCAGCCGACGAAGCCTCTATGGGAACAAAGCGGGCTTTCGTCGTCAGGCGCCTACACACGCGGGCTTTCTTTTGGGAACAGTCAAAACCTGGTTTTCAACTCCAATCTCAACCTCCAACTCAACGGAAAACTCGGCAATGACCTCGAACTAACCGCTGCCCTTTCCGACAATACGATTCCACTTCAGCCTGATGGTACTACCCGTCAGCTCCAGGAATTCGACCGTATTTTTATCCAATTGAAACGCAAAAACGCGACGCTCACGGCAGGCGATTTTGACCTTACACGTCCCGACGGCTATTTTTCCAATTATTTTAAAAGGCTGCAAGGGGCCATGGTAACCGTGGAAAGTCTCAAGTTGAAAGTTCCAAGTTCCAAGTTTAAAGTATCAAGTTCAAAGCCTCAAAACCAATCTTCACCCAATATCCCAATATCTCAATATCCTAATATCCCAATCAACCTTCGCGCTGCTGCAGCAATTTCACGGGGCAAATTCGCCCGCCAAACCATACAAGGCCAGGAAGGCAACCAGGGGCCATATCGTTTGCAGGGTGCTGAAGGTGAACGTTTTATCATAGTGTTGGCTGGAACGGAAAAGGTTTTTGCAGACGGGCAATTGCTGCGCCGTGGACAGGAAGACGACTACACGGTGGACTATAATTTGGGCGAACTTACCTTCACCCCAAGGCGGCTCATCACGAAAGACATCCGCATCATCGTTGAATTTGAATACGCCGTACAGACTTACCTGCGCTCCACGATAGCGGCCAATGCCAGTTGGCAAATGCCCCGCGCCAAGGTCTTTTTCAACCTCTACTCTGAGCAGGACAGTCGTAACAACGGTGGTGCGCAGGAACTCTCCCCTGCGGAGCGCAGTCGCCTCGCTCAGGTCGGCGATGACTTGCAAAATGCGTACGCTCCAGGCATTGATACCTTGGAGGCTTTTGATCCGGCGCGGGTGCTGTACAGCCTGACAGACACGGTGCTTTGCGGTCAGCCAAGACAAATTTTGAAATACAGCACAAACCCCGATTCTGCCCGCTACGCCGCCCGCTTCACGGAGGTGTCGGTTGGACAGGGCAATTATGTGCTGGCAAATACGGCGGCCAATGGGCGCGTGTTTCGCTGGAGTCCGCCCGATCCAGTTACTTGTCAGCCGACGGGCAATTTTGAGCCTATTGTGCGGCTTGTTGCCCCAGAAACACGGCAATTGTATGCTTTAGGTGGTGATTTTCAACCATTTAAAAACTCCAAATTACAAGCAGAAATCGCACTGAGCAGCAGGGATCTTAACCGTTTTTCGCCGCTGGGAAATGCGGATAATGTTGGGGCAGCGGGAGTGCTGGGCTGGCGGCAGGGTTTCGGATTTGGCAAAAAACTTTCCGAAAGTTTGGGTCGGGATACAAATTTGACAATCCCAAAGTTTGAGATTGTCAAATTTCACACCTTCAACGGCAGCTTTTACGCCAATTACGAATTCGCTGCCCGCGATTTCCGGCCGCTGAACCCTTATCGCCCGGCGGAGTTTGTGCGCGACTGGAATATTGGAAGTACCCAAGACACCACTGCGGAGCATTTGGCAAAAGCGGGTATTTCATTGGAAAAGAAGAAGTTGGGAGAGGTGCGTTATGAGTTTGGCGCATTTATACGGGAAGGTTTTTACGATGGAGCACGGCACGCAGGCGGCTGGCGGATACAGCGCAAAGGCTGGAATTTTTTGGGCGAAGCCAATCTGTTGCAAACGGATGGACAGGTGGAAAGCACTCGTTTTTCCCGACCAAAGGCTGATCTTTCCAAGACGTTTTTTGCAAAAAATGACAGTGCCTCGCAACGACCATTGCTCAAAATCGGCCTTTACGGAGAACGCGAAAAAAACGCCCGCCGAACTGCCCAGGCCGACACACTTTCAGCCACGAGTTTCTGGTACGATTTGCTTCGGGTTTACTTTCAAACGCCTGAAAATCAAGGTGCATGGCAATTTGGCGGGCACGTTTCCCAGCGCAATGATTATGCTCCTTTGGGCAATTTTTTTCAACAGAACACGGAAGCGCGGGAGCTCAATTTGAATGGTTCCTGGAATAATACATCCACTCGTGCATACCAATCACCAATCACCCCCTCCTCCGCCAAGGCTACGGCGGGTAAACAATCCACCAATCCACCAGTCACCAATCAACAACTCCTTGGGTCCTAACCCTCCGCCGTCTCCGCATCCTTGCCCCTGAACTAACCAAAGAGGAGCCTGAAATCACCCTATCTCGGCAGGGCAGACTACAGTCCTTTCGGCCTGGAAAAACGCACTGGGCTTTACCACTGGCTATGAACTCGGCTCTGGCCACAGCCCGCGCATCGAATTCAAGTACCTCGCAGTGAACCCTGGGCAAGGAAATTTTACCTGGGTGGATCGCAACCAGGACAGCATTTTGCAGGTAGATGAGATGGAAATCGCCGTGTTTCAGGATCAGGCAAACTATGTGCGCGTGGCGGTGACTACGCCCGATTATGTGCGCACCAACAACGTGGTGCTCAACCAGACCCTGCGACTCGAACCACGCCTGCTCTGGCCCACGGCGAAGCGCGGCTGGCGGAAGCGATTGGGGCGGCTCTCGACGCAAAGTACCCTTCAAATCAACCGACGCACCTTTGCCGGAGCGGGCGGGGTGCGGGCCTGGGACCCGTTTCAATCAAGCGTGGCCGATACTTCGCTGGCCACCTTGAGCATGGCGGTACGGAATATTTTGTTCCTCAACCGTGCCCAACCAGCCTGGGACGCTTCCATCTCAGCGGGCGACAACCGAAGTCAATTGGCGCTTACTACAGGCTTTGAACAACGCCGCGCGAAGGATTACGCCTTGCACCTCCGTGCAAACCTCAGTCGCCGGTGGAGCGCGGAGGCAGATTTTGCAAACTCGCTAAAAAGCAGTGAAAATCAGGCATTTGCTTCACGAAACTATAATCTTGAAGGCTGGGAATTGGGTCCAAAAATGACCTGGCTTCCTACCCGTGGCTTCCGTATCGTGGCCAATATGAAATGGGAAACCAGCCGAAACACACTCCCTGCCGCCGAACGCGCCGATCAAACAAACTGGACGGCTGAATTGACCTGGAATCCGGCCTCAAGCCAACGCGCAAGGTTTTCGGGCCGCTACTTCGCTGCGTCTGAAAGGCACTTTTGCGGATGTGCGCTACACGGGCGCGCCCAATTCTGCGGTGGCGTTTGCGATGCTGGAGGGTTTACAGGATGGGAAGAATTTTCTTTGGAATTTGACGCTGGAC
Source organism: Lewinellaceae bacterium (assembly GCA_016708875.1). Taxonomy (GTDB): domain Bacteria; phylum Bacteroidota; class Bacteroidia; order Chitinophagales; family Saprospiraceae; genus M3007. The sequence goes on along the minus strand of JADJFA010000042.1, from coordinate 1,548 downwards.
CGGCAGTTATCCAAGGCCATGCAACTGAGTTTGAATTATGAGGGAAGAAAGACGGGGAGAACCGGGTGGTGCATGTGGCTGAGGCGCAGGTGAGGGCGGTGTTTTTAAGTGGGTATCTCGTCCTAGAATAACTTTTACAGGTTAAGAGATAATCCTTGAGGACTTGTACAGTTCAAAAAGTAATCCTGCGGGGGCTTTTTGGCAAAGTTGTGTCCAAAAGCCTGTCTACAGTCAAATATTCAAGATTGATTTGTTCTTTGACTTAGGTTTCCAACGTTTTTTGAGGCTTCTGAAGTTGGTGTGCATTGACTGGAGTGTGGTAATCGCAACTGGCATGAGGCCTAGAATGGTTGTAGTGGTAAATGGCCTTTTCGATAGCCTCTTGCTTGCTCAAAGGAGTCGGTTTGATCAGCCTCCATTCTTGTTTGAGGATTCAATTGACCCGTTCAGCCAGTGCATTTTCATAAGGGTCGTCGTTTTGCGTCATCTTTGATGCTACAGGAGTGTTTTTCTAAGGCATTGACATGGGCTTGCGAACAGTATTGAATGCCACGGTCAGAATGATGCATGAGCGATCGTTGTGGGTATTGTCGTGGGATGAAAGAGGCTACTTGGAGTGCATTGACACAAAGCTCGCATTCAAAGATTTACTAAATTCGTGGCCTACAATCTTGCGAGAATAGGCATCGGTAATCAGCACCAGGTATCCAAACTTGCTGCCTGTACTGATATAGGTGATGTCGCCCACCCCAAGTTGTTCAGCACGGTCAACTTTCAATTCGGCGGCAAGATTGGGATGTTTCTTGAGCCAATGCCTGCTATCGGTAGTCGTAGCGTACTTTTTGCGACGCCGGATCAGCAGTTCATTGCGGCGCAAGAGGCGCAACAAGAATTGATCCCCGACAGCCAAATTGGAATGCCGTGTGTTGCCATTGATTCTCAAGCAAGTGCAACAACTTGCGTCCGCCAGCCCCTGGGGTATCTTCTCGACGGCGCACCAGGTCAATGACTAAACCCTCATCCAAAGCGTGCTGGTCGGCGCGCCACTGATGCTCATGAAGGCCTGACGTGTCTTTCCAGCAGCCACAAAAACCTTTAAGCCGGTTGTTTGATAGAATGCCTTCATTTTTCAACTGCTGGGAAACCAGACTTTTCTGATATCGACCTTAAGTTGATCTTCCGCAATGTCGATCATTGTCTCAAAAGTTCAACTTTTAACTGATAAACGTAGTTGTTCTTCTAGTTTCTTTATACCCGTTTTTCGGTGGCCATTTGGGCGGAATCGGCGTAGAGCGTAGCTGGTTGACTTGAATCTCGGTATTTATCTCCACTAAGTTCGTTGTTCCGACGAAACCACTTGACAAATTCTCTGACAACGCTTTTGTCTCTAAGGCCATACTCCTCAACGGCAATCCGCATAACTGGATATCGACGAAAGATATTCTTGCGCAATCTTGCGCTTCAATTCATCAGGTACCGGTTTTGGCGCTTCACTTTTTATTCTGACCATTGCTACAATGTGTGTTTTGTGTAAAGTATTTCAGGACA
>JADJFA010000041.1 GCA_016708875.1 Lewinellaceae bacterium | reverse complement strand
CTCTGAAAGACAATAATTTGTACACCAAAATTCCCGGAAGAACCACTGGCAAAGATCGTCGCGTTGCCTGCTCGGATCGGAGATCCTCGCAAGCGGCGCGATTGACTTTGACTACGCGCGAAAACGCGCTACGAGGGAATCCAAATCAAATTATTCCGCTTCAGCGGTGGAATTACTGCCAGCCGCTGTTTGGCGCCCGCGCCAACAGCAACGGTGGAATGAGTGCTTCGCCCAGTTATTCAGCGTCATTGTGGCGCGGATTGTTCCATTTTTGAGTCTCGAATCCTCTGAAAGACAATAATTTGTACACCAAAATTTCCGGAAGAACCACTGGCAAAGACCCTCGGGTTGCCTGCTCGGATCGGAGATCCTCGCAAGCGGCGCGATTGACTTTGACTACGCGCGAAAAACGCGCCAGGGAATCCAAATCAAATTATTCCGTTTCAGCGGTGGAATGACTGCCAGCCGCTGTTTGGCGCCCGCGTCAACAGCAGCACGGTGGAATGAGCGCTTCGATCCTGTTATTGAGCGTCATTGTGGCGCGGATTGTTCCATTTTGAGTCTCGAATCCTCTGAAAGACAATAATTTGTACACCAAAATTTCCGGAAGAACCACTGGCAAGACCTCTCGCGGCCTGCTCGGATCGGGAGATCCTCGCAAGCGCGCGCGATTGACGTTGACTGCGCGCGAAAACGCGCTGGGAGGAATCCAGCAAGCTCCCAAACAAACCGGTTTTACAATTGTTGAGGCAATTTCCGCAACTGCGCGCGTAAAAGGCTTGTGCAGCACCGGCAAGCGGCATCAAAATGCCCGGAAGCCATCAAACCAATTGCCAGAAGCCTGCAATCAGCAGCACTTTTACCAGATATTTCCAGCGAAGCATCGTAGCCAGCGCCATACCATCCGCATAGGAGCCAGAGTGATATTCAAAATCGCATACGCCGGGCGGTACTGCTCACATGCATCCTGAATAGCCTGATCCCGGTCAATTCAATGACCTGCAACCCTGTGCTTCGAGGATCAATCGGATATCCTCGGCAATAATGGGATCCTTTTCGTTAATATGACTTGAAGCGGATGGCATGCAGCCTGTAAAAGTGCACCTTCATGCAGGAGTGCGCTGTGTTTTTTTCAGGAAGCGCGAGAAAAAGTCAGGGAAGGGGTGTTTTACTTTTAGATCCTCAAGCAACCACTGCAAAATCTAAATCCTCCCATTTTAAGTCAGCCAATTAATGACGCTGAATTAATGACTTTTCAAAATAAATTTTTTCACTTAATGTTTTTAAAAACTCAGGCATGAAAAAGAATCAGATTTTACTCATAGTGCTTCTCTCTATCGGATGCGCTTTCAACAGTTTTGCCCAGAATGATCTGAAATTTGAAATAAACAATGTTCTACCATTCATTTCGATCCAGGAAAACAAATTGGATAAAATAAACACCCTTACGGATTTGAACAAAAGGTACCCCACATCTTGGGTAAAAGAATATATTTCCGTGGAAATTTCAGCCTATAAAAATGGAACCCAAACAAAGGCTTCGGGTATTAGCGATGTCTTGAATCAAGAGCAAAAAGAACTGATACGATTGGCTGACCGTCGTAGCGATATTGCAGTAAGCGTAATGTATCTACCTGAAAATTCGTTGAAAAATAACACAGTGAAGCAATACGATTTCAAGGTTACGATCATGCCTGATAAAAATGCTGTTTATAGCGAAGGCGCAGAGCAATTGATTCAATATCTGCAAAAAAACAGCATTGTAAATATTGAAGCAGGAAGTTTTACGGGTTATGATTTGACTGCCATTAAATTTACCATTACCGAACAGGGGCATGTTACGGATATTCAAGTTGCCATGCCATCAAAAGATACAAAAATTGACGAAATGCTGGTTACGGCTATTTCAAAAATGCCTAGTTGGAAGCCAGCAGCGTTTTCTAACGGTTTAAAAGTCAAACAAAACTTTGTTTTGACCATTGGCAATATGGATAACTGTATGGTCAATCTTTTGAATATCCGTCCAATTGAATAAACATATAGGCGGATGCTGTTTTGAGTCCTATGCGGGGAACTTCGCATGGGCCGAAACGAAATCTATCCCTCTCGTATCACGGGTGGGATATTCCGCATTTAGTGCCCTGAAAAATACTTATATTAGCACTGAAACGCACTAAAAACGAAAATTTAGAGAGTTGATAATCAAATTATTATTACGCTTCCGGCATCCATTGACCTGGAAGGTGTGTAACGACTGATCAACTACTTGCTTTACAAGGAGGCCACCAAAGACAGCAAGGGCGGGCACGCCCTTCGCCAAACTGCAAGGGTTGCCGCGAAAAGACAAAATCATCGGCAGCAGCGCGAAAAACGATGAGGTTTGGGCGGAGGTGGTGGTGGAAATCAAAATTGGTGTAGAGGGGTATGGTTGCTAAACTTCCAAAAGTTTTAGCAAACGTTCAACGCTGGAAAATAACCTTTCTAGCGTACTCCCTTAAAACCATTTTCCTCTTCCTGCATTATACTCTTCGTCGAACAAAATCGGCATCATTTATCCAAAATAATGCCTTCATCCATTATCGTCGGAGCCGGTATTGCCGGGATAGCCGCTGCCCTGCGTCTTCGGGCGGCTGGCATGAGTGTCACTGTTTTGATGCAAACGACTATCCCGGCGGCAGGCTCCATGCCTTCGAACTGGGCGGCTACCGCTTCGATGCAGGGCCTTCCCTGTTCACCATGCCGGAGCTGGTGACTGAACTTTTCGGATTGTTTGGCGAGCAACCGGACGAATTTTTCCAGTACCACCGCAAGGAATCGGTCTGCAACTATTTTTGGGAAGACGGCATCCGCTTCACCGTCAACGCCAACCGGGAGGTTTTGCCAGGGAAGCAGCAGCCAGGTTTGGCGTAGAAGCAGCGTCGGTATTGGCATATTTGAAAAATAGCCAAAGGAAATACGACCTGACCGCTCCACTATTCCTTGAAAAATCGTTGCACAAAATCGGCACCTATCTGTCTATGGATACCCTCAAGGCCATAGCGCAAATATCGGAGATGGATATCGGAACCAGCCTCCATTCGCTCAACGAAGCAGCCATCGGCGAGCCGCACCTCGTCCAATTGTTCAACCGCTATGCCACTTACAACGGCTCGTCGCCCTACCGCACACCGGGCATCATGAGTATGATTCCGCACCTTGAACTGCACTTGGGCGCCTATTTTCCGAAGGGCGGCATGCATAGTATCACCACCAGCCTCTACCAACTGGCATTGAGGCAGGGCATTCAGTTCCATTTTGGCCAAAAAGTTGAGCAAATACTGGTAAAAAACCGCCAGGCCATTGGGGTTCAAACAACTGAACAACAACATTTTGCAGAAATTGTGGTGTCGAACATGGATATATTTTCCACCTACAAAAACTGCTGCCGGGACAGCCGCACCCAGCGCGTACGCTGCGCCAGGAACGCTCCAGTTCGGCGGTGATTTTCTATTGGGGCATCCGTGCACAGTTCCCCGAACTTGACCTTCACAATATCCTGTTCAGCGGCGATTACCGACAGGAGTTTACCCATTTGTTCGACCATAAAACCCTTTTCAATGACCCCACTGTTTACCTCAACATTACCAGCAAGGAATCCCCGGCGATGCTCCGCCTGGCTGCGAAAATTGGTTTGTGATGATAAACGCTCCAGGTGACTATGGGCAGGACTGGCCGGCCCTGGTGGCACAGGCCCGCCACGACATCCTCGCCAAGGTAAACCGCCTGCTGGGCGCCGACCTCGCACCACTTATCGAGGTAGAAGACGTGCTAACACCACCGCTGATTGAACTGCGAACGAGCAGCTACCGGGGCGCGTTGTATGGCGCTGCGAGCAATTCCAGGTTTGCAGCCTTCCTCAGGCACCCAATTTTTCGAGCAAGATAAAACATCTATACTGCTGCGGAGGCTCCGTACATCCGGGTGGAGGCATTCCTTTGTGCCTGCTTTCTGCCAAGATTACGGCAGGATTAATTATTTCAGCATCATGAATAAACCATTATCCCTTCCATTTTCATTTGGGAAAATCCAGGTCTCCCTGTTTGCCATTTGACTGATCACCATCTCCGGAATGATTGGTATTTGGCTTGGAGCAGGCGATTGGTTTTTGCCCAAAACCCCTTTCAACCTATTACTTGGCGTGGGGGCTTCTGTACTGGAATTTTCCGGTGAAAAATGGCTAGCGCAGTCTGTCGATCTGGACGCTTATCTATCTCATTGGCATGGGCGTAGAAATCGTGGGTGTGAAAACCGGCCTGCTTTTCGGAGCCTATCAGTATGGTGAAAATCTGGGACCAAAGTTCTTTGGTGTGCCGCCCCTGATTGGCATCAATTGGGTGGTGTTGACCTTTCTAATAGCCACTATTTGCAAACGTTTTATCCGGCATCAATGGCTGGCCCCGATTTGCGGAGCGGTACTGATGGTGGCACTCGATTTTTTTCATCGAACCCGTTGCCCCGGTCTTCGACTTCTGGCATTGGGACGCAGGCCGTGCTCCACTGCGAAACTTCGTGGATTGGTTCGTGGTTTCATTACTCCTGCAGGTGCTCGCGAAAAAAGACCTGCCCGAAGGAAAGCACCCGCTCCCGATCCATCATTTTGCTTCACAAGTTGTATTTTTTGCCTTTTTCTATGCCATTTACCAATTTTGATATTGCCGTCATCGGGGCGGGAGCAGCCGGTCTTCACCTTGCATTATTCCGCTTTCCTTGGCCACCCTTTCGTTTCATCGCCAACCATGTTACGCGCTGATGGAACAACTGAACCAATGCCTCGCCTGCAATTCCACCAACCACAAAGCCTTCGTGCAGACCTCGGCAATGATGCACGAGCATTTACCCACAAAATACAATTTTGACCTTTGCGAAGATTGCTGGCTGGTGTTCCTTAACCCCCGTGTACCAGAACCGGAATTGGGGCAATTTTACACCGCCGCCTACCTGCCCTACCGGGTGGAGGAGGCTTGGGGCAAATATGCTTCCTTCGTAAAACAAGACCAGCGAAGCATCGATAAAACAAGGGTGAAACGGTTGAAAAAGCACCACAAATTGACTACCAGGAGCCGAATACTCGATGTGGGCTGCGGTAAGCCGACTTTTTTGGCCTGCTTGCGCAACGACACCCCTGCCCATCTCATCGGTCTTGATTTCAGTGACGAAGGTTGGAAAAATGAACGGGAAACCTACCGTGGCATTGACCTTAGAATAGGCGAAGTGGCCGACTTGCACAGTGAACCACCCGTGGACATCATCAGCATGTGGCATTATCTGGAGCATGATTACCAGCCACAGCAGCACCTGCGACAATTGCTCGAAATTTCCCATCCGCAAACCCGACTCATCGTGGAAGTGCCCAATTTTGACAGCCATACCCGCCGCAAATTTGGACAACACTGGGCAGGTTATCACACCCCGCGCCACACAGCGCTTTATTCGCCGAACAATATCGAGCCGTTGATGAAAAATAGCGGCTGGCATGTGGAGCAAGTGCTTACCTATGGCACCCTCACCCTACACGCTTCATTGGATGAGCCGGATGGAGCAGCAGGGCATTGACTGGGCTGCTTCCATGGAACACAGGTTCGTGGGATTTGTGGCAGGCATGGTGTTGAATGCGCCGGTTTACAAAAGCAAAAATGGTTTTCAATGGGATTTTTAACAGTGGTGGCGAGGCCCGGTTGAATAAAGTTAATTGTTTAAGTAGCGAGCCAAAGCGTCTTTACCTCCCCAGGTACCCACCGTGCGGTAAGGCTGAAACCGTACGAACATCTCCTCTTTGTACCAATCCATTTGACGGGTTTTTGGATAGCCACCTGGTGTTCAGGGCTGTTATAGGCGAAGTTTTTGAGGGCCTCCATGTTTTCCCAGAGGCTGAAAGTGGCCATTTGAACCAAGGGGGCCTCACCAATTCCTTTGGTGTAAATCAGCCCTTCGCATCCTTGTTGGATAGGCCGTTGTGACGTGGGCACATAGCGCCAGAACTCCACCAGTTTGCTGGTCCGGATGGTGGCACGGGTGATGACGGCGATTAGCGGATTGGCCACATCCAAATCTGTGGAGGGCGTGAAGGGATTGCCCCCGACCAGAGGCCCTTGGCTTGGCGGGTTTTCATGAAAATAGTCCATTGTTCGCTGGTATGCGCCCGGTACCGCTGGAAGATTTCTGCATTATTGAAGAAATGATTGGCAGCCTGCTCGTTTTCCCATACTCCAAGCATAGCGTACACGCCCCAATCGGGCAATGGGTTGAAGCCGGGCGCCCGACCACTGCCCATGAGTTTGTAGAAATGCAGCCCTGGCGTTTTGCTGATATGGGAATGGGCAAACTGCATTTGGCCGAAGGCCCATATTTTGATGCAGCAGACTGGAAAACGAAATAAAGTCAGCGTAGTAATTGAACTCATCATTCAGGAAGGTTGACATACCAACCCGCCTGTTCATGTTTTGTTTAACAGATCCCGAAAACAAGTTAAATGAAAAACTAAAAAGAAATAAAAAGTACGTTGGATGATTTGGGCGTTTGAAATTTAACCTTACGTTTATGTGGTTAAACAACTATCGCATGAAGCCAAATGTTTGCCCCTTTCGTCCGCCAGGTTGCGTGAAACCAGCCGGTTTGGTTGGATACACGCAATTGACGCATGTGGGGACAAAGCGGGTTTTCACGCAATGGAGCCTAATAGGGGAGTTGACGACAAACGATAGTTGGGCAAGTTTATAATAAAGATGGTTGCGAATGCCCAAGGGTTGACCACCCAATGTGACATAAAAGCAATATTATTTGAATAAAAATTGGAGACCAGAACCCAATCTAAAAACGGGTGTAACCGAAAAACCAAAAGAGTAGGAAAATTAAAGATTAAATAAATGAAAAAAAGTTTGATTGGTTTCGTTTTAGGAAGTTTATTAACATTACTATTGGCGTTTAAAAGTGGCTAAATACGAACCTAAAATATCAACTGCTGAAGTAAAAGAGTATTGAAGGTTTTTATATCTTTACGGATAGCAATCCTGTTATGTCTTATGACAGTTTGGGAGTTGTCGAATTAGGATTCGTAAGCGGCACAATATCAATCAATTAGAGATAACCTAATAAAAAGGGCTGAAAGAAACATTCTAATGCAGATGGTTTGATTCTTGAGTTGAACAAGAAAGGGATAGACAAATGTGTTATTATTAAATTCAAATGAAACATTTTATCCTTGACTTTGAAAATAAACAAAACCTGCCCATAACAGCACCTACCCAAAAGGCGGAATTTCGTGTTCCAAAGACAGTTTAGTGGTTAAACAAACATTCGATTTTCAGATCAAGTTTTGTGGTAAAAGTCCGCCCTTCGGTAAGCTGCAAAACGTTACCTGCAAGCGTAGCAGACCAAATATTATAATAAACATATGACCAAGTCGAAGATTTTATTTATAATTCATGACGGTTCTCAAAGAGAGATAATGCTTTATATTCATAAAACTATTATCAGACGAGTTAAACCTAACTGACAAAATTCGGTTTAAAATACCTTTTTATTATAGGAAAAGTTGGATTTGCTATTTTAACCCTAGCAAAAATAACAGTATTGAATTTGCTTTGTAAGAGGTAATGAACTGTCAAATTCACAAGGACTTTTAGATAGCAAGGGGCGGAAACAAGTATGGAGTATAGAATTAACCAAACAATCTGAATTACCAATAAAGGAATTGACTGATTATCAGAGCCATTTTGCTTGATGAAACTATTCCTTACGCATCAAAAGAAAAAATCTAAATTTTAACAATATGAGATTAAATACAGGAATTATAACCGACAAATTAGAAGAAACGAAGTCTTTCTATGGACAAGTGGGATTTTCCATTCTATGGGAAGCCGATTGGTTTATTTTGTTGGCGACGCAAACGGAGCAGACACAATTTCCTTTAAGTACCGAATCATCAACACAAGAATTATTAAATTTTCGTAAACCATTTAACGGAAATGGAATTTACCTTACGATGAAGTTGAAAATGTTGATTTATATTTTGAAGAACTTAAAAAGAAAGAATTGACATTGCTCTAAATAAGAAGTGAAGAATGGGGCGACAGACACTTTGCGGTAATCGACCCAAACAATATGGAATTGACTTTGTAACTCACTAAAACAGAATAATGATAATAACGCCAGCGGATAACATCGGTTTGGCAATATGGCGACTGAAGTGCTTTTGTGAAACATTTGTGCAAGGTTCAACATTAGGAGTTCTATTGAACTTTTGTACTAAAAAACCGCCACAACGCCAAGCCGAAAAGCGTTCGTTGGGCAACTATAAAAATGTGTTTTATGAAACCAAAAATCTTCTTGGTTCTTTCATCTGTGATGTTGTCAGGAATCCTTTATGGTCAGCGTGACCCAAGGTATTCTTTGATGAGTGGGAGAGTTTATATTCAGCAAAGTTCAAGGACGTTTTGTCTGCACACCCCTCGAACTCGAGTTGGAGTCAATGGCGGCAGAAAGTGAAGCACTTACTCGATACTCATCCGTTGGCAAGTGACGAACTGGAGGAAGGATTAAAAGTATTAGACTGGACTTGCCGCTCCAAAGTAGAAGGAGTCATTGACGCTGTACTATAATCATAAACCGCCCAGCAATCGCTTCCTAAATGCTTCCTGATCGTCGCAGATTC
>JADJFA010000040.1 GCA_016708875.1 Lewinellaceae bacterium | reverse complement strand
ATCAGCATGGATTCCGTCAGAAACTGCCACATCAGCCCGGCGCGGGTAGAGCCAACCGCTTTTCTAACACCGACTTCCTTGGCACGTCGGGCAGCATTGGCGGTGGACAGGTTCATAAAATTGATGCAGGCAATGAGCAGGATAAAAAATGCAATGGACCCAAAAATCCAGACATACTGAAGGTCACCGCCCGCGCTGAGGTCGAATGCAAAATCGGAGTGCAGGTGGATATCTGTCAGCGGTTGTAAATACAGACCGATTTGGTTGCCCTGTTTTTTAAAGTCGGTAAAACTCATGCCCAAACTTGCCTGGAACTGCGGGCCCATGTATTTTTCCACCGTTTGTGGAAGTTTCGCTTCAAGCTGGCGATGGTCGTAATTTTCCGGAAGGAGCAGGTAGGTGTAAAATTCGGACTGCATCCAGGAGTCGCTTTTTGCCTCCGGCATTCCGACCATGGAAGCAAGCAGGTCTAATTGAAAATGCGAGTTCGTTGGAATGTTTTGCATCACCCCTACGACAAGGAGCGGATCTTTCCAGTTTTTCAGCTTGAGTTCCCGGCCAATAGGGTCTGTTTCTCCAAAAACACGGGTAGCCCATTCCTCCGAAATAACCACTGAATTGGGCGCTTTCAAACCATCTAAAGCATTGCCTGAGCGCAGGGGCAGACTGAATATTTCAAAAAAATTAGCGTCCACGAAAGCCATTTCGGCGCCTTTGAAGACATTATTGTCCTGCACAATGGTATGGCTGCCGCCCACGCGAAGCCTTGTTGCTGCCAGTACCTCCGGGTAATCATTTTTAAGTGCAGCCGCTGTCGGGGGCATGGCAAACGGCTCTCTGATTTTACCACCATTGATATCTGCCCGAAACACCACCCGTACAATGCGGTCGGCATTTTCATGAAACCGGTCAAATCGCAATTCATCAAATACAAATAGCCCAAGCAACAAGCTGGCTGCCAAACCTACCGCCAGTCCCCCAATATTGAGGGCCGCGAAAAGGGGGTATTTCAGCAGATTCCGGAAGGCAATTTTTAAATATCTGGATAGCATTTTTTTGTGGATTTGTGGATTTGGGGATTCGGTTATTCGGGGATTTGGTTATTCGAGTGCTCAAGCTTGGGTACTCGAATAACCAAATCCCCAAATAAACAAATAACCCTATCAATTCACTCCGAACGGAGCGACTCAACCGGATTCGCCAATGCAGCCCGGATGCTTTGAAACGCGACGGTTAAGCTCGCCACTGCAACTGCCCCCACCCCTGCTACTGCGAACATCCACCATTGAATATCAATACGATACGCGAAATCAGCCAGCCATTTGTCCATGAAATAATAGGCGATGGGTGAGGCTATGAGAATTGCGACAAGGACCAATTTCAAAAAATCCCTTGCCAGCAAACCAGTAATACCTGCCACGCTCGCACCGAGCACTTTTCGGATGCCGATTTCTTTGGTGCGTTGCTCGGCGGTGAAGGCCGCCAGGGCAAATAAGCCGAGGCACCCAATGAACAAGGCCAGACCGGTGAAAACACTCAACACGGAACCCATTTTTGCTTCCGAACGATACATTCTGGCGAAGGACGCATCCAAAAAATCGAAATTAAAGGGTGCATTTGGCATCGCGGCAGCCCAGAGTTTAGCCGTTTTTTCGAGCGCAGTCTTTTCTGAGCCTGGGCGCAGGCGTGCCACGACGTAGGAGGCGTACACCTGGTACGTATTGGAGGATTGATGAAAAATGGCGGCAGGCTCAATAGCCGCGCGGACCGAACCCAGGTGAAAATCGCGCATTACACCCACTACCTGAAACCGTTGATTTGCATTGCCTGGATAGCGCATCCATTTGCCAATCGGGTTTTCCCAGCCGATGCTGCGGACAGCAGCCTCGTTCAAAATCACGGAACAAGAGTCGCCGAGGCCCGTGTCGTCTTGAAAATTTCGCCCGGCAATGATATCAAGACCGAGTGCTGGCACAAAACGGGTGTCGGCAAGGAAAGACGAAAGCATTAAATTGGGGGTAACAGGACGGCTTTGATCACCTTGTTCGGGTTCATAAAAATCCCCAAAGCTGCCCAAAGAAGGCAAAAAAGTAGTTCTGGACACAGCACTTACTTCCGGCAATTGCTCAATTTGCTGGCGAAAGGACTCCATTTCCGTCGGTCCTTCCATATTGCGGAGCACAGGCAGCACCAGTACGTTTTCGCGCTGCAGGCCAGGCGAGTTTTTTTGGGCAAACTCCAACTGCCGTAACACCACCCAGGAACCGAGCATAAGTGCCACCGATACGGAGAATTGGAACACAACCAGTCCGTTCCGAACGCCAGCATGGCCGCCTTTGGCGCTGGCGAGCGCCGTTTTGGCAATCTCTCCCGAACTGAATTTTGACATAAAAAAAGCCGGGTACAAACCACCCAGAAAACCGGTCAGCAAAGTCAGGACAGCCGCTAAACCGAGATTTTTGAGGGAAAAAAGGTCCATAAGACCCAGCTCCAGTCCTGTCAGTTGGTTGAAAAGCGGCAAACTCAACCCCGCTAAACCAGCCGCCAGGAGCATACCTATGCCGCTGAACAGCATGGCTTCGGTCAAAAATTGCCCGACCAGTGTGCTGCGATTCGAACCGAGCGCTTTCCGAACACCCACCTCACGGGCACGTACCGAAGACCGCGCGGTAGAGAGGTTCATAAAATTCATGCAGGCCAACAGCAAAATCAGCGCACCGATGATGCCAAACATTCGCACCTGCGCCCCGTCGCCGAGTGTTGAGAGCCGGGTGGCAAGCTCGGCATGACCGAGGTGCAGGCCCAGCAGGGGTAACAATTGCACATTCCACCGGTCGCCACGCCGCATTTGTTCCTCAAAATTTTGACCGATTCGCTCGAAGGCAGCAGGCGCATAGCGTTGGACCATGCCGGGAAATTTTGCTTCCAATTGGGCTAAGCTTTCAGCGGAGGGCGTCTCCCGCAAGCGTACCCAGGTGTCTACCTGCAACCAAATCCAGGACCAGGAGAAACGGTCAACGACTTTGTAATCAGCCATTGGCACCAAAAAATCAAACTGGACACTTGAGGTGGCAGGCAGTTTTTTGGCTACCCCGGTAACGGTGAAAGGACGGTCATTAAGTAAAAGGGATTGCCCGATGGCGGATGTTTTGCCAAAATATTTTGCGGCAGCTTGTTCGCTCAATACGAGGCTGCGCGGTTGATCGAGCGCGGTTGCCGCATCTCCCTCGATCATGGGAAAATTGAACAATTCGAGAAACGATGTGTCGGCAGCATAGGCCCCGGTTTCTGAAAAAGAGCGTGGCGCCTGCCCCGGTTTTTCAAGCCGCACATTGCTTTCCTGGAGATAAAAGGTCCGGGCTGCCAGTTCAATATCCGGGAAATCAGCCGCCAATCGTGGGCCAAGGGGTGGTGGCGTATTGGTGGTGCGGCCTTCCTCTTCTCCCATTTTCAGCTCGAGTGCTACGGCGCAGATGCGGTCAGCATTGGGCAAAAAGGTGTCGAAACTTTTCTCTTGCCACACATACAGCCCGATGAGCCAACAAGCCGCCAGACCCACTGCCAGGCCTGCAATATTGACCAGGGAGAAAAATGCGCGGCGGCGCAGGTTGCGAATTGCCAGGAGAAGATAATGTTGAATCATGGTGTTGTTTGCTGATACATCGGTTCTAGCTAGGGGATGTTCGGGCAATTTGACTGCCAAGTACTCAACTATATCATTATCAATTGTTTAGGGCGATTTCAAAAAATGGAAATGCCCGGAAATGGACGGGGGTGTTCGGATTCGGACGGTGGGTGGGGATGGCAGTATTTTTAGCGTGTATGGTCGGTTGTTTTTAAACGCCTACAAGCAGATCCGTCGGAATTCGTAACTCTTTATGGAGGGTTCTAATTTGCGCTAAGGACAAATCTCTTTTCCCGCTAAATATTTCTGACACTCTATTTGACCCCAAAATTTTAGATAAATCTTTTTTACTTAAATTCAATTGTTCCAACGTTTGTTCAATGACTTGAACAACAGTAAGTTCTATCTTATTGAATTGAAAATGCTTCGCCTCATAAGCTTCTATCAAGGTCGTTAGTGCATCAAGATGAGCATATTTTTTTTCTTCCTCGGCTTCATCTTCAAATGTTAAATCATCTAACTCCTCTACCAATTCACAGAAATGCATATAGGTCGCTTCGTCCGTAATTGGAGTGATCGGGTATTTTGAACTTTGAAATTTTTTCATGGATGCTTTATTTTAGACATTCTCAATGTCTTTTATTTTATCATATTCAGCATGTGTGCCAATAAATCGAATATACACTCGCTGCGCACGCACATGAAATCTGAATTTTGCAATTAGTCGGTACTTGTTGTGAGCAATGTTAAAAACAAGTCTTTCATTCCCTACATAATCAGCAGTATTGAAGACCGCAATCACCTCCTGTACTGAATAAAAACTATTGGAGGTGACAATATCATACCAAAATTTTAATGAAATTTTGGCATCTGGATATTCTTTCCCAAAAACTTCCAATCGTTTTTTCGTTATTATTCTCACAGTTGCAAATGTAAGGCATTTTTCCCCAATTTGGGAAAGTTTTTGAAAAATATTTTTTAACCCAGGGAGATGGTGTGGGAGACAATTGATTCGTAAAATATTGATTTTAAATTCATTATGGTCGATTGCCGCCGCGCCTGGGATCGGTTTGTCACGCAGGGCGAAAAAGAATTAGACGGTTCTTTAAACACTTCTCATCACCCGGTTGTCTTCTGACGGGATCCCGGCCGCCGCCGTCCGCACCACGCGCGCCGAGCACTTGCCCTTTTGGACTGCGGGCAAGGGAATGCGACAGATCCGGAGGACAACCCAGCCAAAGCTTGATTACTCAATTAATTAATAGCAGGTATAATGTATTTATCAAGTATCATGAAGGCAGTTGAAATAGAGATATAATTTCCACCCGTAAAAACAACTACTGTATTTAATGCAGGGAGGATTATAATTTCCTGTCCTCCCCAGCCTACCGCATGGTACATGTTCATATCTTTCCCTGACTTTTTGTATGATTTTAACCACCATGAATACGAATAACCATGACTTCCCGAAGCGTGTCCTGGTATGAAAATATTCGTGTTGTTTGAATATTGGGTATTGCATTTTTCAATCCACTGTTCTGATATGATTTGTTTGCCACTAAAAGCTCCATTATTTAAGCACATGGCACCAATTTTCGTCATGTCTCTCGGTGTAAGATCCAAACCACCACCTGCTTCAATAACACCATTGCTATATCGAAGACTCCAATCGGAAGAATCAATTTCTAATGGTTTGAATAAATATTCTTCCGAGAATTTATCAAGGTCCATATTTGTTGCATTCCTGATGATTTCACCTAATAGTATTGTATTTCCACCTGAATAGTTGAAAGTAGTTCCGGGATTATTTATAAGTGGTTTCTCTAAAATAAATGTGAGCGGGTCTTTATCCTGGAACCAAATACCAATAATATCATTTTTTTCACTGCGTAAAGATGTTCCCCATTCAACCCATTCCAAACCAGAAGTCATGGTTAGCAGATGCTCAATAGTTATTTTTTCTTTACCACTCAGGTTCAAATGCTGGTGATCAGGTAAATAATCAAAAATAGATTGATGAACACTTTTAATAAAACCTTTATCAATAGCGATCCCTATACATAGTGAAGTTATACTCTTACTCACAGATTTAACACCATGAAGCGTTGATTTATCCCAACTAATCCATTCACCATGATGATTTGCACCATCCCATTTGTATCTGTGCCCCGGAAAGTATTCTTCAAATACAATTTTGTTATCCTTGAAAATGATCATAGAATGTACCTCACCATACTTGCCAAGATTTATTTCATCTACCGCCTTTTTAAGCAATACGGAATCAATATTCCACTCTTTTAAAGAATCAACTTCAAATCCATCGTTAATAAATTCAAGTGGATGGTAAGAATATTGTGGCGTAGGATAGCATTCGCTACTACCTGCAGATATCAAGGAGAGCACTAAAATTATTGAAATAATGTATTCCGAGATAATGTATTCCGAGATAATGTTTTTAAGTATTTTCATTTGCAATGATATCTGTTCATTTGAGTTCTGAAAGTATCAATTTTTTCTGCATTAATGTGTTCTTCATTGCTTTCTCCCTTACTAGTGGATCATCGCTATGTATTAATTCAAAATATTCAGTTGGTACCACTTGCCATGATAATCCATATTTATCTTTACACCATCCGCAAGAGCCTTCCTCGCCACCATTTTTAGTAAGAGCTTCCCAATAATAATCCGTTTCAGCTTGGTCTTTTGTATTGATAACAAAAGAAACTGCTTCATTAAATTTGAATAGTGGGCCTGCTGCTAATATGCTAAACTCAATTCCTGCTATTTCAATCACAGCTGTTTCTATGCCTGCATCATTTCCGCTTTCATCACTTTCGAACTTGCGAAAATCTTTCAGTTTACCGTCTTTAAAATGGATAAGTAGTAATCTGCAGCTTTGGCATCTTTCTCTACCCACAAATAGGGTGTAATTTTTTGAGTAATCATGTTTTTATTTTTTAATGTTTTTAATGTCAGTTGCAATTACGATTGGATTGATTGTGTTATCAGATTTGAACATTTTATTTCCCACAACGACCAGTGCAAAGCAGTGCCCGCGATCAGCGGCCATTGACTTTTTGTATTTTATTAGGTGCCTATTTCAAAATTCCATATTTTCTCAAGATCTTTTCCTATCGATTCTTCAATAGGTTCCTCAAAACATACTTTTGCTAGTAATCCAACAATGAATACCGAAACCACTTTAGTAAGCTGGTTGTAATTGTCAAAGACATCTTTCTCATTTTTTGACGTATACTTTTGCATAACTTGATGGACTGTTAGCTCTCCAAAATGAGCAATCTTTGAAAACTCTGTATACCATAGAAATAAAACTCTCACATTGTGTTTGTCATCCTTTTTTTGCTGGGATTCAATATATCTTATCCTCTCATACGTTGATTGGACATTTTTTAAATGACGCTTTAACACTCCGCCTCATCAAGTACCTTTCACCTAGTTTATCAAATTCTTCTTCATATTGGGTATGATCTTCATAAAAATACTAAATAATACTCTTTCTGTTTTCTTACTTTTTTTCTTGAAGCGATAGTGTTCAGAATAGATTTCCTCTAACTCCTCATCAATATTAGCTAACGAGTCGTGTTCTTTATGGCTAATGTAATCTGCCAAAATGACGTTAACAATCAGATCTCTCATCACTGAAACAAATGGGACTTGGAATAGTGGCCTCTCTTTAAACTGACCCAATAAGAATATTGCCCCTTCAAACATTCGGATATTAATAAATAGGATTTCGTAATAGAATTTTTGGCAGTCACTTTTTTCCGACCTTATCTTCAAAGTTCCTTCCAATACTTTCTTTAGTAGTTGATCTATTTTATTTAGAAATTCGACCATAATTTTTCGACTTTGATTTGTCTACAATTTTCACAAAAGAAAGTTCCAAGTCTTCCAATTCATTCGGCAGCACCTGGGATGGGTTTTAGGGCTAAAGGCACTCGATGGGGATGGGTTGAGAACACCTCGCAGGGCGAAAAAAAGTTATTTAGTCTATTATCCCTGAACCCATTTAAATATATATGATGCCGCGATTGAAGAAACAATTCCAATGAAAAGCCCATTGCTCTATCAATCCAAATATTTTTCTTTTGTCTTTCATGTATACTAAATAAGGCGTTAACGATTTCCCGATCTGCGTCTACAAAGTGGTTTTAATTGTTCCTTTTCATTTTTTAATTTATTGACTATTACCTCTTCCTCTTCAATCCTCATCTTTTGAGATTCAACAAATTTTTCAGTTCATCTAAGTTATTTACCATGGATTGCAATTTATCTGACTGGACTTTGATGTCGTCAGTTTTTTCTTCTCTGCCTACAATTAGTCTTAGAATATTTAGCAGAATTGCAGAAATTGCAGAAATTGCAAAAAGATAAGGTTCAATGACATTCCAATTCATAAATTTGAATTTTATTTTTTTGAATTTTATTTCCCGCACTTCAGCTTTTTGCTGCGCCTGGGGATCGGTTTTGGGTTAAGGGCACGCGATAGGGATGGGCTGAAAACACCACGCAGGGCGAAACAGGTTTTCTACCATAGACTTCCTTTTTCCATCTTTTCAAATTTGGGTAAGTCTTTTTTATATTGTTCAACATCCCATTTTATTTGCCACGTTTTTACATAGTATGCCAAAGGTTCTAACCCAACTTCTAAGCGCCTCTTATCTACATTGTCGGGGTCTTCCAAAGGTCGAACATAATATAGTTGTGTTTTCATATCCATGGTAATCTGGCTACCATAAATTTGTTTTTTACCTTGCCCTAATGCAACTCTATCTACAAGTAAGGCTAAGCTACTGCTTGAGGCTTTACCATTTTTTACAGCTTCTCTCATCATTGGCAAATACTTTTCCTGTGTCTCTTGGTCTGAATGTTGAATGACTAAAAATAATGTTGAACTTCCCTGTTTACCAACAATGTCAGGACCAAGCCAACCATGTTTGTCAAGAATTGATTTCACTTTAATAAGGTTGGTCGCATCTTTCTCCTCAATAATTTTCCATTGTGTTTGCATCTCTTGGGATTGCGAACCAAACTTTTTTTCAATTTCATCAATCTGCAGTCTATACTTCTGGTCTTCTGTGAAAATGGAATCTAATAGGGCAACCAATGGCTTGTTAAAATTTGCTTCAGCTTTTTCTTTATTCTGTTTTATGAGGTCAAGCAATGCTGCCCAGCGACGGTCAGCATGAAGTGAATTTAAGTTGGTGTCTGTTGTTATGTGTTCATAGTTTGTATAATTTTCTTTTTCAGCAATTCTATTTAGTTGAAAAAAAGCACTGTCTGGAATTGCTGCTAATGCCCAAGAACAAGCAGCATTATAACGGTCAATTGATAATCCTTTCCATTCATTGGCTTTAAAAGCTTCTGAAAAAACCAACGCGGAACTTTTATAATCTTTGGCATCATAAAGAGAATCAGCTTTATTTGCCAGTCTATAATATGCTTCATTTAGTCCAACTGATGGTTGTTTTGGAATTTCAAAGTCAAATGGTATTGTGTCCCCTGTTTTGCTTGTGAAAGTGTCACACGAACTTAGAAAGATAAGTGAAAGTCCTGTGAGAATGAGTGTTGTTTTCATGACGTGTCATTTTTTGTTTGGTGTCGTTAGCTAAACTTGCCGCTAAGGTTTGGCTTGCTGCCGTGCCGCCGTGCGTTGGCTTTGCGGGCTGGCTGCTTGGCGGCATGGACAGCAAGCAGTTGTTCCCAATATGTTTTTTACATTGATCTTTTTGATCTATAAATTTTCTTAGCTGTTGAGGACACCTCAAATTGAACTTTTGAACCTAACATTTCCTCGTTGTTAAATAGTTGTCTCATTAAGTCTAGAGTATTGAGTTCATCATGATATTGCTGTCCAGGTTCCAGTTTTAAAGGAAATTCACCACTTTGACGAACAACACTAAACTTATTTTGTCCATTAATTCGCTTTGATATTTTCAAGTAGGGTTTCTTGATGTAAACTGGACTATTTGATCGATTGGTAATTGTACAAGTCAGCACTGGGGCATAAAGTGAAGATTGGAGCCTGTTGGGATGAACCTATGAGAAAAGCCAATTTCTAAATGGATTTTTTCTAATCGTCTTTTAATTTCCAAAAATATTGGCTTCAATACGAAATTCAGAATAAAGGTAGCAGTAGCGATAGTAGCCGCCCAAGCCGCTAATTTGATTTTATCGTCTGAATCCAAAAACAGACTCAAATACCATTTCCAGAAGTTATTTAGACTTTCCAATTTATTTATTTTTATTTTTATAATTGCCTACAACGGTTGCTTCTTGCACATCGCCGCGTTTAGCGAGCGGTTGGCAGGGGAAGTGTTAGTTCTCTTTATTTTATTCGGCGCAATATCATTTCATCCCCAATATATGAATCACCTTTAAAAAATCCACTCAATTCATTGTATTCTTTATTTTATGACAAAACTCGCTTTTGGAACTAAGGGCATGGTTTATCGAATAATAACTTTTTGCTGACCCGTAATTTAACACAATTTCTCTGCCATCTATGTACCATTCCCCTTTTATTGGTCCGTCTTGTGAATCTGTAAATAAAAAAGTAAAGTCGTTTTTAAATTCATAATTTCCATTACGCCCTAAATCTTGAATTCTACCCCATTTTCCAAATAATTCATCTGCTTTAATAAAATATTTAGATTCATATACCTTAGTCGTGTCAGAAGCAACAATTAAATATTGATTAGTGCTAGAAAATGAGCCAATCATTAATCGTTTAGATCCTTTTTTATAGTTGAAGAATTTATCACCTCTGTTGTTAGTTTCATCTTGCTTTGCTATATATTCAAATTTTCTGTTTCCAATTCCTTTTTAAGGACAAATAAAGGTTTTGTCTTTAGTTATTAATCTTACAATTCTGATTGCCAATCTTCTATAAAATATTCTTCAGAAGACTTGGAATAACTTTTGCCATGGTCGTTGTCAGATGGATCTGAAAATCCCCCTATGACAATATGACAGATTCTCTTTCAGGGGGAGGAGCATCTACGATTTTATACAAATCACTCTAATGAAATATTTACTGAGGTACACGACCTCATATTAATACTAATATCAAAATGGCCAAGAATACACCCATAACTCTTAAAGTAGCAGGAAATTTGGCTTTGCTTTGGTGTTAATATGAGGGTTTACATTCCTTTTTTCTATAGACTCAACAAATTGTACAATTGAAAGCCTGATTCTGTTTCGCTGAACCTGCTCTTCACGTGATTCTAATACTCCTAATATTGACTTGTTTTTAATATCGGATAAATTCCCTTTTAATACTGCAATTTGACCTAAGTAATCGGCATTGGATTGCTTAACATAGACCTCTAATGCCTCTAATGCGGCTTCTAATTGGTCATTAGCCACAAATTCAGTAACTGTTTTTCTAATATCCATGTTTTTATTTTAAGAGAACTATTGCTTACCCGCAACTAACGACTAAGTAAAATATCAAAAATCACTTAGTCGTCCGTTGCGTCTATTTAGCCAATACAAACACGCCCCTGCCTCCAGTTCCAAACCAGAGACGGGGGCGCAGTTCAACATATTGATTGGAGCAAGTGTGTCATTGGATTTTTAGTATTGCCAAGCCGAAAGGTAGTATGGCAATTTTGCGTATACAAGCAAAGGGCAAATAAAAAATCCATAAAGGGCAAATCGGCCAATCAGACGCTTGTTTAGCCGTCCATTTTACTCGCTCCCAGCGGCTTCATCCCGCTAAAGACGAGATCAAATCACTGGCGGGCGCGAAACGGGCGATCAAATATCCAAAATTTTCTGTTTTGCAATTTCAATAGCCTTATGCAGCTTCTCTTGCAGCACCTGCTTCGAGGGCAGCAGCGTGAGGTAGTCTGCTACTCTGATATTGCTTTTATCCAACTGCATCAGCTCCACATGTTCTTCGTTTTTGCCGGTACACAATATTAGGCCAATGGGTGTGTTTTCGCCCGCTACTTGCTCATATTTTTCAAGATAGCGTAAGTACAGTTCCATTTGTCCCTTGTAGGCGGCTTCAAATTCACCTAATTTCAGTTCTATTGCCACCAGGCATTTCAGCCTGCGGTGAAAAAAAAGCAGGTCAATGAAATAATCCCTGTTATCAATAGCAATACGTTTTTGCCTTGCCATAAAAGCGAAGTCACTACCCAGCTCAATAATAAAACGCTGCAATTCAGCAATGATACTGGTTTCGAGGTCTTTTTCGGAATACCTATCGCCCAGCCCAAGGAAATCTAAAAAATAGGGGTCTCTAAAAACCAGCTCAGGGTTTAGCTTTTGTTCGTTTTTTAGCAGTTCTATATCGTGGGCGATGGTTAGCTCTGGCTTTTTGCTGATGGCGGTGCGCTCGTACAGCATGGATTGGATACGTTCTTGCAACTGCCTTGACGACCATTTTTCAAGTTTACTCATTTCTATATAAAATTCCCGTTTTAAAGGATCTTCCATATAAATGATGCTCCTGAGATGTGTCCAGCTCAATTGTCTGCGCAGTGCGTATACAATTTGCTGATCAGGAAAAACCTGTGCTAACTGCATGCATTGCCGCAATTGTTTTTCGCCCCAACCTTTGCCGAATTCAGCTCTAATTGTACCGACAGTGCGCGCACAATTTGCTTTCCATATTCGGCTCTTGCATTGCCCAACACTTCATCATTTATACGCTTGCCTACTTGCCAATAAAGCATGGTAATTTCGGCATTTACCGACACAGCCACATTTTGGCGGCTTTGCTCTATCAGCATTTTTATATCGGTGGCAATTTCTTTGTTTTGTAATGCTTTCATAATAATCTGAATTTACCCTTTAATTCTGCATTATTTATCTGGGCTTGTTCTATTAGATTGAATTTCATCCGTTGCTTCCTGATAGGTAGATGTCCAAACCTTCAACAAACACGCCCCTACCTCCAGTATCAAACCAGAAGCAGGGGCGTATCTCAATCGCTTAAAAGGGATCTACCATTGGATTTTTGAATTGTCAGTCCGAAAGGTAGCAGGATGATTTTTCGTATACAAGCAAAAATCAAACAAAAAGTTTATAACGGGCAAATCGGCCAATCAGACGCTTGTTTAGAAGGAATAAGGTGACACCTCCTCCTTCGTCGGAGATGTCACCTTATTCCCTTCACTCGCTGCGCAGCGACTCAATCCCGAAGAAAAATCGGGATTTCGTCACTCCGAACGGAGTGACTCAACAGGGTTTGCCAGTGCCGCTCTGACACTCTGGAAGGATACCGTAAGGAAAGCAATGAATGCTGCACCTAAAGCGGTCACTACAAACATCCACCATTGAATATCAATGCGATAGGCGAAATCTGCCAGCCAGCGTTGCATGAAATAATAGGCAACGGGTGAGGCGAGGAGAATGGCAACGAATACCAATTTCAAAAAATCCCTGGCCAGTAAACCTGTGATGCCTGCAACCGAAGCACCGAGCACTTTTCGGATGCCGATTTCTTTGGTGCGCTGCTCGGCGGTAAAGGAGGCAAGTCCAAACAGACCCAGGCAGGCTATGAATATGGCAAAGGCTGCAAATGCTCCGAGTATGCTGCCAATGCGTCGCTCTGCACGGTATTGCTGATCAAATTCCTGGTCAATAAACCTGAAATTGAAGGGTTGCGCGGGCAGGGCAGCTTTGAACTGTAGGCCAACGGCGGCCATCGTTTTTTCAATATCAGTATTTCGGGCAAGACGCAGCGCCATCGTGCCGCTTCCATTCCCAATGGTCATCACCATCGGGCCAATGTTTTCCCGCAAGCTCTCGTAATTGAAATCTTGCACCACACCTACGATTTCCAGCGTAGTCATTTCCTGAAATGCGGGATTGATGAAAGTGGTAATTTTCTGCCCCAGCGGATTGGGCCAGCCGAATGCTTTGGCAGCAGCCTGATTGATGACGCACGCCGAAGAATCTGTTTTCAAGGATGGATCAAACCAGCGGCCTTCCTGAAATTTCAAACCAAAGGTTTGGAGGTAATCAAAGTCAACGGTCCAATCCTCGCTTGATATAGAGGCCGTGGCTATATCCATGCCGGCCTTAGAAAAAGTAGTGTTGCTGCGGCTCGAAGGGGTGGGGAAAAAATCGGCGCAGGAAACGCTTTCAATGCCCGGAATTTGGAGCAGCCGCGCCTTGAAATCGAGTGTTTTTTCCCGCAACCACCAGGTATTGCGCAGCATCACGAGATGCTCCTTTTCATAACCAAGTTTTTTGTTCTGGATGAAGTCCAGCTGTTTTTGCACCACCAAAACCGAGGCAATCAATGCCACCGAAATGAAAAACTGAAACACCACCAGACCACTACGCAAGGAGGACGAGCCGCCTTTGGTACTCAGGGCCAATTTTCCCTTCAATACCTCAATGGGGCGAAATGCCGACAAGAAAAACGCCGGGTAACTGCCCGCTACAAAAGCCGTAAAGAGCGCCAAACCTGCCAGTGAAGCCAACATTGGCGCGTCCAACAACGAAAACTGAATGTCCTTGGCTGCAAAATCATTAAACGCGGGCAATACCAGCCAAACCCCAAGCGAGGCAACCACAAATGAAATCGCGGTGAGCAACATGCTCTCGGTCAGAAACTGGCGAACCAGGGCACCACGATTGGACCCAAGCGCTTTGCGAACCCCGACTTCGCGGGCACGACCAGCGGAACGGGCTGTGCTGAGGTTCATAAAATTGACACAAGCGAGCAACAATACCATGAGCGCCACCAGACCGAAAATCCAGACATATTTTATATCTGAATTGGCTTCGTGTTCGGCGCTTCGGTCACTGTATAGATGAATATCCCGGATATTCATCAGACTGTATTTCAGCCAATCACCGCTGTTTTTGAATGCCTCCATGGTTCCGCCGGTAATTTTTTCAAACTGCGGCCCGACATATTTTTCAACGACCTCGTTGATGCGGCTTTCCAGATCAGCTGCTGAGGAACCTGGCCGCAACAAAAGGTAGGTTTGGAAATTGTTGGACAGCCACATATCCTCGTTTGCCTCTTCTGCAATCGAGGCCATGGAAAACAAAAAGTTATAGTGAAAATGTGACTGCGCGGGCATATCGCGCATCACCCCCGTGACCCGCATATCCCGGTTTTCGTTGATACGCAGTGTCCGGCCAACAATCCCGGTCGTGGCGCCAAAGTACTTCTGCGCCATTTTTTCGGAAATAACCCCTGTTCCAGGCTCGGTGAGCGCGGTTTTTGGGTCACCCTCCAAGAGGGGCATCGTAAATATGGTGAAAAAACTGCTGTCAACGTATGTATTGAAACCTTCTTCAATCGCCTCATTGCCCTTTTTTACGGTGATAAAACCCCATTGCCGGAAACGGCACATGGCTTCCACAGCAGGATAATCCCGCGCCATGGTTGGCCCAAACGGCGCACTTGCCACCGCCAATGCTTCTTCCCGCCCGCCAAAACGCACATCAAAATTCACGCGGTAAATGCGGTCCGCTTTTTCGTTGAATTGATCGAAAGAGCGTTCGTCCCGCACGTACAACCCAATGAGCATGGCAACAGCCAGACCAGCACTTAGTCCGCCGATGTTGAGCAGGGAGAAGAGGCGGTTTTTGGAGAGGTTGCGGAAGGCGATGGTGAGGTAGTTGGATAGCATAGTTTGATTGATTTGATTGGAAGGATTGAGACGATTGATTCGATTGGGGCGATTGATTCGATTGATTCGATTGGATTGGGACGATTGATTCGATTTGCCGAGTGCGCGCAATCGAATCAATCGAACAATCAAATCAATCGAAACAATTAATTCACTCGCTGCGCAATGATTTTATCCCGAAGAAAAATCGGGATTTCGTCACTCCGAACGGAGCGACTCAACAGGGTTGGCTAGCGCCGCTTTCACCGACTGAAAACTCACCGTCAAAAACGCCACAGCCACCGCACCAACGGCAGCAATCGCAAACATCCACCATTGAATATCAATGCGGTAGGCAAAGTCAGCAAGCCATTTTTGCAAGAAGTGATACGCCAGCGGGAAAGCAACGACGAATGACGCGACGACCAATTTCAGGAAATCCTTCGCCAGCAGTCCGGTGATGCCCGCCACGCTCGCACCCAACACTTTGCGGATGCCAATTTCTTTGGTGCGTCGCTCTGCAGCGAAAGCGGCCAGTGCGAAAAGGCCCAGGCACGAAATAAGAATGGCTATGGCCGTCAGGCTGCTCACCAGATTGGCCAACTGGCGGTCATTCTTGTAGTTTTTCTGGAAATCGTCGTCGAGGAAACTGTACTCCAAAGGCTCACCCGGAACGCTTTGTTTCCAGGTGGATGTTATAGAGGCGAGCAGTGCGGGCATTTCGCTGCCTTCATGGGCGTGGGCTACGAGGTAATTGAAATGAGGGCCCTTGTAGCATTCAAACGCAAACGGTTCGATGGTCTCGTGGAGGTTTTCAAAGTGAAAATCGCGCACAACACCCACGATCTCAAAGCGGATGTCTTCTCCATCCCAGGTATACATAATTTGCTGTCCCACAGCAGCTTGGGGAGACTCAAAGCCATATTTTTTTGCCGCAGTTTCGTTCACGACCAAACGCCTTGCCGTGTCTGCGGGAAAGTCGCGGGAGAACAAACGGCCCGCTACCAGTTCTACGCCCAGCGTTTGCAGAAAATCATAGTCCACGCGGTTGCGACGAGTACCTACCGACTCGTCCACCGATTGCCCTTCCCGACGAAAACCTGAATCGGAGGCATTCATGATCCCCGGATAGAAATACGATGCGCCGACGCTGGCCAGGCGACTGTCGCGGCTGAGTTCGGCTTTCAATGTCGGGTAGGCCGCCTTTGATGCTGCGCTGGTGAGGGGCAATACGATCTGTTGGTCGCGGAAAAACCCGAGCTCGGTTGATTGCATAAAACGCATCTGTTCGCCAATGACCAGCGACGCCAAAATCAGGCCCGCCGAAATCACAAACTGGAACACAACCAATGATTTGCGCAGCATCACTGCCGAGAGGTGATTGCCCATTCGTCCTTTCAGCACCTCAACAGGCCGGAACGACGACAGGTAGAATGCCGGATAGATGCCCGCCAACAGCCCTGTCAGCAAAGCCAATCCGAAGAATCCGCTGAACAACAAAGGGTTGCTGGATATAGACATCGAGAGGTGTTGCTCCGTCAGGTCGTTAAAAAACGGTAAGGCGACATAGGCCAAACCCAGGGCCAGGGCGAAGGATACGAGTGAAGTCAGCATGGATTCGCCCAAAAACTGCCTGAGCAGGCTGCCCTGACTGGCGCCTACCGACTTGCGTACACCTACCTCGTTTGCCCGCCGCGCCGACCGAGCGGTGGAAAGGTTCATAAAATTGACACACGCAATCAGCAGCGTAAACAGCGCGATGGACCCAAAAATATACAGGTATGCCTTACTGCCCGTCGCACCAGTTTGGCTTTTGCCTACATCAGAAAGATAGGCATCCGTGAGAGACATGAGGAAATGCTTTTGCGGTAGCCCCGTTCTTTAAGGTCTGGAGTGACGTATTTCTCCACAAAAGCGGGCAACTTGGCCTCCAGCGCCTTAGCATCGGCACCAGATTGTAGGCGGAGGTAAGTAGCGAACATATTGTTCCCGCCGAGACTGGTGGTCGTTCTGACAAACTCACCAATGCTCCCGGAGTAAAGCGACATGAAAAACCGTCCCTTTAACTGGCTGGGGGCCTCCGGCTGCTGCACTACACCTGTGACCCGAAAATCCATTTCTCCGCCCTCAAACCACTCGTGGCTGATACGCAACACGCGCCCCATAGCAGATTGGTTGCCAAAAAATTTCTTGGCAATTTCTTGTCCGATGACCACCGTGCCGGGCTCGCGCAGGGCTTCGCCCGGGCTTCCCTCCAGAAACGAGTAGCGGAACAACTCGAAGTAAGTGGAATCCACAAACATCCCCTCTGGCTCCGCGAAAGTGTGTTGCACCGCACCGCCTTCCATGCTGCGAATGAGGGTTTTTCTTGTTGGAAAACACGTTGTACGCGCGCGGTTTTTTCAATTTCCCCAAACTCCCGTTGCAGCGCAGCTGCGAGGGGCGAGGGGGTGTTGAAAGAAGCTTCCTCCTTCGCATCATTGTCACCCTGCAAGTTCACGAACACTGTACCCACTCGGTAAAGGTCTTCTACCCGTTCGTGGTGGTGGTCGTAGTGCGTTTCCTGGTAAATGTGCAGCGCAGCCAGCATACAACAAGCCAATCCAACGGACAGTCCGAAAATATTGATCGTGGCCAGGAATGGTTGCTTGCGGAGTTTGCGCAGAGCGAGTTTTAGGTGGTATTGGATCATAGCTTGATTGATTCGATTGGAATGATTGTTTCGATTGGAATGATTGTTTCGATTGGAGCGATTGATTCGATTGGAGCGATTGATTCGATTGGGGTGATTGTTTCGATTGAACGATTGATTCGATTGGAGCGATTGATTCGATTGGCCGAGTGAGTGCAATCGAATAATCGAATCAATCGTCCCAATCGAATCAATCCATTCACTCACTGCGCAATGAGTCCACCGGGTTGGCCAGCGCCGCTTTCACCGACTGAAAACTCACCGTCAAAAATGCCACAGCGACCGCCCCAACGCCAGCAATCGCAAACATCCACCATTGAATATCAATGCGATACGCAAAATCTGCCAGCCATTTGTCCATGAAATAATAGGCAACAGGCGAGGCGATGACGATAGCGATGGTGACCAATTTCAAGAAATCCTTGGCCAGTAAACCTGTGATGCCCGCCACACTCGCACCGAGCACTTTTCGGATGCCGATTTCTTTTGCTCGCTGTTGTGCCGAATGGGTGGCTAGCCCGAATAGGCCCAAACAAGCGATAAAAATGGCCAAACCCGATAGCATCAAGAACAGACGCCAGATAGTTTGTTCAGCAGCGTATTGCCCCCCAATTTTTTCATCCACAAATTGGTATTTAAGCGGCAGACCAGGCGCGAGATTTTGCCACGTTTTTTCGATGTGGCGGATGGCTTCCGATATTTGTGAAGCCTCGATTTTTACCGAAAAGAAACTGTTGAAACGTGAAAAACCGAGCAGCAATGGCTCAACAGGTTTATGTAGGTTTTCAAAGTGAAAATCTCGGACTACACCGACCACTGTGCGTGTCTGTTCTCCTTTACCAAAGGGTTTTCCGAGCGCGTTTTCGGGTGTTTGCCATCCAAAAGCACGAACGGCGGCCTCATTGATCATGACCGATTTGGTCGTATCCGTTGGAAAATCGCCGGACAAAAACCGCCCGGCCGCGAGCTGCAAATCGTATGTTTCAAAAAATTCTGGGGAAACAGCCATTCTGTACAGACTCGACGAAATTTCTTTCCCCGTCAAATCTACGGTAGTTGTCCAGCCATTTCCGAGGCCACCAACGAGGCTCGATCGGTGAAATGCAACGTGGCTGACAGCATGATTTGACAACAATTCATTGCGCAAGGCGCCCGTCTGCCGGGCAATTTCTGGTGCACCAAAAAAATTCACTTCTAGCAACGCGTCTTGTTTGAACCCCAGTGATTTTCCGTGTACAAAATTCATCTGCCGCCAAATCACACAGACCGCCACCAGTAGTGCTACTGATGCTGAGAACTGCGCCACCACCAGCGATTTGCGCAACCAAACGCCCCTGAAAGAGGTTTGAAAGGCGCCTTTCAACACCCCCGCTGGCTGAAATCCTGAAATCACCAATGCTGGGTAAGCACCTGCGAGTAAGCCTGCCGCCAGGCTCATAATCGCCAACAAACCAATGACCTGCGCAGAAAAAGCCCCCGAAAACGCATGTCCTGTCAGCCGTTCGAAACCGGGCAGACCCAATTGGAAAAATAGCCAGCCCAGCCCTCCTGCGACAAAAGCGGTCAGTAAGGACTCGACTAAAAATTGCTGTACCAGCTCGCTTCGGGCTGCCCCATTCACCTTGCGCACACCAGTTTCTTTTGCACGGCGCACGGCGCTTGCAGTTGCCAGGTTGATGTAATTGATACAGGCCAGTAATAACACAATCAACCCAACTGCCACAAAAGAGCGCAGGGTGGCAAGGCTGCCGTTATTTTCAGCATCGTAGCGTAAATTAGAGGAGAGGTGAACATCCGTAAGCGGCTGAATATGATAAGTATAGGACATTTTTAAGGAGTCCATTTTATCCCCTGCGTTTACGTATAGCAAATCGTTGATCTGCTTTTCGATAGTTGGGGCATCAGTGTGGTTCGCTAATTTAACGAAAGTCATCATCCAGCCGCCGAGCCATTCTCCGTCAACATTTTTTATACCCCATTCCTCTGCGGCAAGTTTTTTCAAAAAAGCCATCGGCAGCACCAGATCGAACTAGAATTTGCGAAGCGGCAGGTGCATCTTTCACCACACCGCTGACCGTGAATGTGTGGGCGCCATCGAGGCGCATGGGTTTACCAACCGGGTTTTCATCGCCGAAATATTTCATCGCCGTTTTTTCAGTCAGCACAATGTTTCCCGGTTCGGTAAGAAAGCGGTCAGGATCGCCACTTGTGATTTCAAAACTGAAAAAGCGAAAAAAATTAGCATCCGCGACCACCATCCGTGGCTCCTGAAAAACCTTTCCATCAACTTCCAGCCGCCCTGATTCCTCATAAACACGGGTTGCGGAAGTGACTCCAGAAATTTTGAGTGGAATGTGTGCACCAAACGCCGGCCCGCAAGGGGCTTGAGAAAAAGACTCAGTCTCACTTTTAAATGTGTTCGTGAGTCGGAAAATGCGCCCTGCATCGGCGTGGAAGCGGTCGAAACTGAGCTCATACTGCATCCAAAGCCCCACGAAAAGACAGACGGCAAAACCGACAGCCAAACCTATAATGTTGAGCGAGGTAGTCAGCCGGTTTTTACGCAATGTGCGAAAGGCGATTTTGATGTGGGTGAGGAGCATATCTTAATTTTTTAAGATCTTAAAAATCAAAAGTCTATTCATTGCGCTGCGTCTTCATTGCGAATTTCTTCGGAGTTTGTTACCCCTACCTGAGCAACTCAATCCCGAAGAAAAACCGGGATTTCGTCACTCGCTGCGCAGCGATTTCACCGGGTTGGCCAGGGCTGCTTTCGCACTTTGGATGGCGACTGTGCAGGTCGCCACGACGATTGCCCCTACCCCTGCTGTCACAAACATCCACCATTGAATATCAATACGATACGCAAAATCTGCCAGCCATTTGTCCATGAAATAATAGGCAATGGGTGAGGCAATGATGATGGCGATGATGACCAATTTCAAAAAATCCTTGGCCAATAAACTCGTGATACCGAGGGTGCTGGCGCCCAACACTTTTCGCACTCCAATTTCCTTGGTGCGGCGTTGTGCGGCATGAGCAGCTAGCCCTAGTAAACCAAGACAGGAAATGAAAATCGCCAGCAATCCAAAGCCTTTGCAGGTAGCCGAAAAACGGTTTTCAGCGATGTAAAATTCAGCGATGCTCTCATCGAAAAACGTTGGATCGAAAACCTGTTCCGGGTAGGTGGCGTCGAATTCTTGCTGGATAGCGGCAGTAGTAGCCGAAATATTTTTAGGAGTGATCTTCACCCCGGCACTGTACATCCGTTTCAGGCTGTTGGTCATGAGGAGCGGTTCCACCGTTCGGTGCGCCGAATGCGCATGGAAATCCTTTACCACGCCCACCACCGGGCGCCACTGATTGCGGCCTGTGCGAACTTCTTTCCCAAGTGCTTCTTCGGGGTTTTTGATGCCCACCTTTTTCAGCATGGTTTCGTTCACCACATATTCCTTCGCCGTATCACTGGGTTCGAGCCATCGTCCGGCCAACAATTCGAGGCCGTATGTTTTTTGAAAATCTGCATCGCAGAACTTCATGGTGGTGCTGAATTTTTGGTCTTCCGTTCCACGGCCAAAGGCGAAATTGTTGGCCCAGGTGCTTCCAGAGGCAGGTTGGTCGCTGCCATAAGCGACAGATTCCACCCCGGGGATTTGCTGGAGGCGCTGTTTCAAGCCAGCCAGTTTGGTTTGGCTAAGGCTATCGCCATTGATTCCGAAGGTGTAAACAAGGTCTTTTTTGAAGCCCAAATCCATGTTGCGCACATAGTCCAATTGGCCCAGTGTAATGATCGTGCCCACCACAAGCGCTTGTGCAATCATGAACTGAAACACAACCAAACCTTTACGTACGGAGCTGCCGCCAATCGAGCGTTCGGACGCGTCGTTTTTCAAGGCTCGGATCGGGTTGAAGCCTGCCAAAATCAGCGCCGGATAAAAGCCCGAAAGCAAGGTGACCGTTACTCCCAAAACAGACAAAAAGGCAAAGACAATGGGCTGGCTCAGGAAAGGCAACTCGGTAGGCACCTCCGAGATTTGCTCCAGTAAAGGCGAAGTCACCCATGCCAATAATGTCCCGCCAACCAAGGAAAACAGCACGACCAAAGCCGTTTCAAACATGAATTGGTTAAACAGATTACCACGACTTCCACCAAGCGCCTTGCGAACGCCCACCTCCTTTGGAGCGACGCAGCGCCTGCGCGGTGGAGAGGTTGATGAAATTGAAACAAGCCATCAGCAAGACCAAAAAACCGATGGAAGAAAGCACCCACAGCCTGCTTTTCGAGATAACATGGGTGGCCGAAGTGCCGTAGCGATCATCGTAATGCAGCGCTGAAAAGGCTTGGAGATGGTGTTCCCGGGTAGAACGGCTACCGCGTCCCTGCTCCGAATACTCTTTTTGGCCCACCTGCTTGACCAGGTTGTTGGCCGTCTGAAACTGGCTTGCATCTGCCAATAGGCCAAACTGCTGGTCGTTGGAACTGGTGCTTCCCCAGTCTTCCTGGTACTCATATTTTTCTTTGTTGCCCAGAAGGGTCGAGTACGACAAGACCAGGTTAATGGGCAAGTCACAATTCACGGGTGCATCGGCCACCACGCCTTGTACCGTCATGGGGTCGTTCTCAACCAGCAAGATTTGTCCCACCGCATTTTCCCATTTGCCAAAACACCTTTCTGCCATCGTTTGGGTCAGCACGAGCGTGTTTGGCTCCTTGAGCGCAGTGTTTTTATCTCCTGAAAGCCATTGAAAATCAAAGATTTGAAAAAATTCAGGCTCAACAAAAAACGAAATTTTCTCCTGGGCGATGCTAAATTTTTTGAGGGCTGGCCCGCCTGTCGGATTGGGTACCAACACCGTCGGCCAATATTCTTTGATTCTACTGGTCGCCGCTAATTGCGGCACGGTATTTTTTACCACGGACATGGCTGGGAGCGGCAAACCGCGTGTAAAACTTTCTTCCCCGTCGCGGCCTACATCTTTGGTTACGATGCGCACGATGCGTTCGTAGTTTTGAAAGTTTTTATTGAAACTCAGTTCATAGTGGACCATGCGGAAAATCAGCAACACGGCCGCAATGCCTACTGCCAGGCCCAGGATGTTGAGCAAGGCAAAACCTTTTTGGGCGCGCAGATTGCGGAAGGCGAGTTTGAGATTGTTGGATAGCATGATGATTTAGTAACTTATCTTTGCAGATTAAAAGTTGAACTTTAAATTTGCAATATTTTTTAACAGTTTCGTCCCAGTGGCTTTTGATTATGATAGCACGACAATTAACATTCATTATTCAGTCCGCTGCCCGCACCATGCCGGTTGTGAGTATCACAGGGCCAAGGCAATCCGGCAAAACAACCTTATCCAAAGTGGCATTCCCAGACTATGCATACGCGAATCTTGAAAACTTGCAAACTCGCCAATATGCTCGTGAAACCCGATTGGCTTTCTCCAACAATACCCCAACGGACTTATCATTGATGAAGCGCAATATGTCCCAGAACTGTTTTCCTACATTCAGGTGGAAGTCGATCGCTCTGGACGCAATGGGCAATACATCCTTTCCGGCTCTCAGAATTTTCTCCTAATGGAAAAAATAACCCAAAGCCTTGCCGGACGTGTTGCTGTTTTCAACCTGCTGCCGTTCTCAACCGAAGAACTCAATGGGACTATTCATCAATTGGACAACCCTTTTGAATATATCGTCAAGGGCTTTTATCCTCGTATTTATGACCAAGGCACTCCAGCAGACTTGTTTTATACTTCCTACATGCTCACTTACCTCGAACGTGACGTTCGTCTTTTGAAAAATATTGGCGATTTGGCCTCGTTCGAGCGATTTGTGCGGCTCTGTGCTGGGCATATCGGCCAGATTTTCAACCAAACATCATTGTCCAACGACACCAATTTTTCTCAGCCGACCATTAAAAGTTGGCTTTCAGTACTGGAAACCAGTTTTGTCGCGTTTTTGCTGCCCCCCTATTTTCGAAATTTCAACAAAAGGCTACTCAAAACACCTAAACTCTATTTTTACGACACGGGCCTTGCTTGCTCCTTATTGGGAATTCGTTCCGCATCGGATTTAGAAATCCACCCAATGCGCGGCCCCTTGTTTGAGAATTTCATTGTAGTCGAATATATGAAGCGTCGCTTGAATCAAGGCCTTCGCCCGAATTGTTACTATTGGCGCGATAGCACTGGTAATGAAATAGATCTTTTGGTCGAAGACGGCAGCCGGATTTTCCCCATCGAAATCAAATCCAGCCAAACGCTGAAACCTGATTTTTTTAAAAATCTGGCATTCTTCCAGAATATATCCGCAACCCCACCCGACCAATCTTTTTTGGTGTACGCAGGTGATGAGAATCAGAACCGCATCCATGGCTCGGCACGAAGTTGGAACAGCTTGCCGACCTTTGATTGAGGCTCATTTTTCCTTTAGTCTTAAACATCAACGCATATTCACTCGGCTTTCAAGGCTTCTCCCAGATTCGCCCGTAAAATTTGCCGCAGTTTCACACCCACAGTGGCCAGCATGGCCAGCAATATCGTTAGCACCCCAAGCGTGAGTGATTGCATCTGAACCCCAGCATGGACTTTGTAAATACTGTTCATCAGCGCCAAAGCCATAAAACGCCCGCCCCAGCAACCAATGAGTACAGCGCCGAAGATCACGATCAGGTAATTGCGATTGAGTTGGAATGCGATGTCACCCGATTTTGCACCCAAAACCCTACGCATTGCCAGGCTTCTGAATTGTTTGAGCGCATTGAGTGAAACAATGGAAAACAGCCCGCTCACTGTAAGCAACAGGATCACAAAGGCGAAAATGAACATCGTCAACGCGATATTATCCGACACTTCGAGCGCCTCCGCCAGGACCTCACTTTGGTAAAAACCCGTAAATGGTTTGTATGGAAACAATGCCTTCCAGCGCTGTTCCATATCAGCATGGACGGCTGCCAGGTCTTCAGGTTTGGTTTTTACAATGCAATAGGTGAATTTACTTTCCGGGGCGCATCTAACCACCACAGGCGAGGGTGCATCGAAGGGCGAATCTGTCATAAAATCCTTTACCACCCCGCTTATGCGGTAAGAGACCGTGTCGAAATTCAGCATCTGGCCGATTACCGGTGTGTTACCGCCGATTTCGCGCACAAACATTTCATTGACAAGCACCTCTTTCTCTGAACCAACTGCTTCGTTGACCGCAGAAAATCCCTTTCCCTCCAGGAGCGTCATACCCATTAAGGGCATATAATCTTTCCCGATTTCAAACCAAAGGCTCTCCTGTTTTTGCCCTTGCCAGGAGAATTCAGCCTGACGGAAATTGTACCCGGCATGGTGCCTTGTCCGGGCAGTTCCGAGCACTTTTGGATTTTGCCGAATCGCGGCATCAAAGGTGTTGAGCGCGGATAAATCCTGTGTCTCCACGCCGAGTATTCCATCTCGGGCATAGCCTATATCGGCCTGTCGTTGTACCTGCGCGTTGCGGGCAAAACTAAAGCCTACCACTACGGCAGCCAGTGAAATGGCTACCTGTGCACCCATCATTATCCGGGAAAAAAGGCTCGCGCCTGCAAACTTGAAGGCGCCCCGGAAAATCTTTGAAGGGTTAAATGCACTGATATAAAATGCCGGGTAAGCCCCCGCCAATAAGGTGGTGAACACCGTTACCCCAGCGAGGAATAACAACAGGGGTGTGTTGTCCCAATAACTGACATGCAGGTCCAAATGCT
Source organism: Lewinellaceae bacterium (assembly GCA_016708875.1). Lineage (GTDB taxonomy): Bacteria > Bacteroidota > Bacteroidia > Chitinophagales > Saprospiraceae > M3007. The sequence goes on along the minus strand of JADJFA010000040.1, from coordinate 24,725 downwards.
TCCAGGTGGCGTTGTACCATTCGGTCATAGGTTTGACAATGATCATTCCGAGCGCCAGCGCACTGACACACACCAGCCCGGCTTCTGAAAGCAACTGAAACATCAGCTGCCGTTGGGTGCCGCCCATGACTTTTCGGACGCCCATTTCGCGCAAACGACGGTTGCCTATGGCAATGGTGGTATTGGCGAAATTAAGGCAGGCGGTAAGCAAGAGCATCAACGCGACTGTTATGTTTCCCCAAACTGCTGCTGGTGGGATACCACTTGAGAGGTTGTTCCAGCGGACATCGCGGGCATTCATGGCCATGTCGGGCAAGGCTTCGAGGTGGTAGCGTTCGGCCTGCCAGTTTTGGTTCGCCGCGTTTTGAGGGGCGATGTATTTTTGAAGGGCAGCCTCTACTGCCGGGGCATCTGCGGGGTTGCTCAGTTTTATAAATCCGGCGTCTACGAACCATTTCCAGGAGTCGTAGCGGATAGGCTTATCGCCTTCCAGCTGGTTTTCCAAATGGGTCAAAAACTGGAATTGGATACTCGAATTTTTGGGTGTGTTTTTGAATACACCGCTGATAGTTATTGTTTTACGCTGTGCTTCCAAATCTGCGTATAGCGACAGTGTTTTCCCAACGGGGCTTTCTTCACCGAAAAATTTCTGCGCCATTTCCTCGCTGATGAGCAATGCGTTGCGGTCTGACAAACGTGCCTGACCCGCTACCAGCGGGAATTGGAACAGCTCCAGAAAGTTCTCGTCCACAAAATGGATCTGTTCGTTGAAGACATTTTCACCTGATTTTACCACCACACCACGCGAGTCGAGCCGGGTGGCGGCTTCAAGACCCGGGATTTCTCTGACGGCAACTTCTGGCAGAGATGCCGGGCAGGTGCCGTGCAATAAGTGGTTGGACGTTTTGTAGGTTTCTACCCGGAAGATGTGTGCGGCTTCCGGATGCCATTCATCGAAGCTGTTTGCAAACCGAATCTGTGTGAACGACAGAATACAAAAGGCCAGCGCAACACCCAAACCCAGCACATTGATGAGCAGGTAGCGGCCGTTGCGGCGCAGATTGCGTGAGGCGAGTTTAAGGTAGTTGTTGAGCATATTTTTTTGTTTTAATTCTCAGATTGGGTTTTAAATAAATCTCCCTGAACTTTATCGTCCATTAGATAGTAGACATCGCTGATTTTCTTATAATACCTGGCCAGGTCTTTATGTCCTAATCCTCGTTGTAAAATTTTGTTTTGCAATGCATTGTCAAAATAGTCCAGCGCTGATTTATAGTCCTTTTTTTCTCTGTAAGCATTTCCCAGACCTGTATACGATTCAATAATTTCCGCACTGTTTTCCCCGAAAATCTTCTCGCGTATATTCATCGCTTTTATATGCGCATCAAGGGCTTTGTCGTAATTTTTGCTATTAAAATAAACGTTCCCTATATTTCCGTAGCTGGTTGCAACTTCGGCACTATATTCTCCTAATTTAAATAGTCTGATAGCAAGTGCCTGGTAGTGGAATTTTAATGATTGTTCGAAATCTTCTTCAGCAGCATAGACAACTCCCAAACTGATATAGGTTACTGATGTAGTTAAATTGTTGGAATCAAGCGAATTATGGCCAATTTCTAAGGCCATTTCCAGATATTTTTTTGCAGGATCGTATTTATCCTGTCTTGTGAGGACGATGCCCATTTGGTTGAATGCATTGGCTAATTTTTCAAAATCGGCTGTTTTTTGAAATTCTACGGAGGCCTTTTCATAATAAACCAAGGCGCTATCTGGTTGGGCGTTCTTCCTGAAATCATCCGCCAATTGCATATAGCGATCGGGAAGGCTTTGGGCCATTATAAAGTGACTAAAAGCAATTAAAATGAATAGAATTGCCGCAGCATTTTTAATAAATTTCATAGCATTAATTATTTTAAACTTGGCACTTTCAGATCACTCATTTCGCAGTGATTTCAACGGATTTGCAAATGCCCCTCGCAAGGTCTGCGAACCAATGGTCAAAGCGCCAACAGTAAAGAGCAAGAAAACCCCAGGCAGCAACACCCCGACCCCTAGTGAAATACGGTAAGCGAACTGGTTTAAAAACTGTGTACCTAAAAACCAGCCTACAGGAATAGCCAAAATGGTTGCAATAGCCAACAGAACCAGGAATTTGCGCGACAGTAATAGCACCAAATCCAAAGGAGATGCGCCCATGATTTTCCGCAAACCGACCTCTTTGGCGCGGGTTTCAACGGTGTATGTAGCCATACCAAGCAACCCAAGCGCAGCAATGACAATGCCGAGTAATCCAAACACTGCGATAATGGCAAGGATATCATTCAAACTTGAATAGTTTTCCCGGATGGTTTGATCATAAAATGCTGATTCCATAGGGTGATCAGGCGCCACCTCCGACCAGGCGCGTTGAAGGGCTACAAGCGTAGCCGCCGGGTCGCTGCCTGCGGCGATTTTCACATTGAGTAATTGCCAACGTGCAGGGTTATTGCGGAGCATCATCGGTTCGAGGGCGTAAGAGGCCGGTTTGAACAGGAAATCTTTGACTACTCCTCGTATATTCAGGCGGGTAGAGTCCCCGATAAACACTTGTTTACCAAGGGCTTCTGCAGGTGAACCAATATTGAACCGTTCCAAAAACTTTTCATTCACCAGTAAAAAAGACTCTCGCCCCTCAGGTGCATTTTCTGAAAAGTTTTCTCCTGCAACGAACGTCAAATCAAGGTTTTCAGCAAAATTTTTGTCTACAAAATAGTCGCGGATAGCCTCCGGTTCTGCCTCTGGGCTGCATCGGATATCAGACGAATTATCCTCCCAGGTACCCATGTTGTGGGAAGCTGCCGAGATCCGTTCTACACCGGGTACAACCGATAAGGCTGGAATGATTTTTTCGGGGGACTGTCCTTGTAAGCGCACGTTCAGAATCTGCTCGGTGCGAAAGCCATATTCCATACCCATTATATGCCCCATTTGCTGGGAAATGACCGTCACCAAAAGGATAAACACCAGCGAAACCGTGAACTGCGTCACCAGCAATGCCTTCCTGAGCCCCACCCGCCGGAAAAAACGGATGCTTTCGAGCTTACGCAATACCGATACAGGACTGATTTTTGACATAGCCAAGGCTGGCAATGCTCCCGCAATCAAACCCACTGCCACGCCAAAACCTAGAAACCAAAGCAGTGTCACACGGTCTTCTTGTACCGTAACATCCATAAATTCTGTAAAAGACAGGCTGTTGAACGCTGGTTGTACCAATTTCATCAATAGCCAACCGAGGCCCAGTGCGAACATTGAAGTCACCAAACTTTCTCCGATAATCTGTGCGGCCACTTGCCAACGCGAAGCGCCAACAACTTTCCGTACCCCGATTTCGCGCGCCCGCACGAGTGCCCTTGCCAGCGTAAGGTTGGTGTAATTAAAGCAGGCAGAAAGCACGACTATCGCGCCCAGTGCAGACAAAAACCACAACAACATTTCTGGCAAACCCTTGCCCATTGCATTGCTGAGAAAAGGCCCAGGCGTTATTTCATGAAGTGGTTGCAGGACAAAACGGTAACCCGCATCGCGGCTTTCCAGTGTTTTATTGGCATATTCTGCTTGCGAAATCGCGGCCAAAGCAGCTTCGGTTTGCTGCGGTGAGCCTCCAGGCTGCAAGCGAATGAAGGTATACGTTCCATAGTAATCATTCCAGTCATCGGACATTTTGGGCAATGCTTCCGATTTTTCAAGCGCGGGAATACTGGCTGCAGAGGCAAGCGCTTCAAATTCGAGGTGTGTTTTTCCGGGAAATTCTGCCAAAACACCCGTCACTTTGAAAGCGCCATATCCGGTGATTTCCAAGGTTTTTCCAAGAGCGCTTTCTCGAGGGAAAAATTGGTCGGCGCTTTTTTGAGTCAAAACAATTGTAAACGGCTCAATGAGCGCCGTAGCAGCGTTCCCCTCAAGCATCGAAAAACCAAAGACTCTAAAAAAGGAGGGTTCTGCAAACATTCCTGACACCGGGAGAATTTTTCCAGATCCTGTGGTTTCCCCGTTCAGATGCCGCATAAATCGGACGCTTTCTTCTACCTGGGAAAATCCCTGCGACAACGCTGCCCCAACAGGATATGGCGAAGAGGCGTACGATTCCGAGTCACCGTTTTTGCGAATCGCTTCGGTGTTGATTCGATAAACCCGATCACCGTCTGGATGGAAAGTATCATAGCGATAGGAATCCCGAATCAAGAGCAAAATGAACAGTCCGAGCGACATGCTCATAGCAAGACCAAAGATGTTGATCGCCGAAAACAAACGGTTTTTGAATAGATTCCTTAGGGCGATGGTGAGGTAATTGCTGAGCATGGTGTTTTTGTTTTTGTAGCGCTTAATTAGTTCTTGCCCCAGCCTATTCTTCTCAATTCTTCACCAGTTCCTCGTTTTCAACGCGCCCATCCTTCAGGTGAAGGATTCGATTTCCGTACTTCGCATTTTCCTCAGAATGAGTCACTTGTACGATGGTCACGCCATCTTCTTTATTGAGCTGACGGAAAACTTCCATGATTTCTTTGGCTTGTGGGCTTTGCAAATTGCCCGTGGGTTCATCGGCCAAAATCAGTTTCGGGCGACCAATTAAAGCCCTTGCTACGCCTACGAGTTGTTGCTGGCCGCCGGAAAGTTGATTTGGGAACAAGTCCTTTTTTTGCCACCATATTGAAGCGGTCGAGCAAATCGGCGATGCGGTTTTTGCGCTCGGCGGAAGGCACTTTTTTGTAGAGCAGCGGCGTCTCCAGATTTTCGTAAACCGTCAGGTCATCAATGAGGTGATAAGCCTGGAAAACAAATCCGATGTACTCACGGTACATCTCGGTGCGGCGGCGTTCGTTGAACTTATGCACGGCCTCTCCAAGAAACCAAAACTCCCCATCCGTTGGTTCATCGAGCATTCCGAGGATGTGCAGCAAAGTGCTTTTACCTGAACCGCTGGGGCCCATAATGCTTACAAATTCGCCCTCGGCAATATGCGCGTTCACATAGCGCAGCACGTATGTTTTTTGCGACCCGGTGGGGTAATAGCGTTCGATATTTTTTAGTTCGATCATTTTTTTGGTGGACGTTAGATAATAGACGATTAAACGCTTGGCTGCGTGAGCCATCTCCAAAACAAGATAAGGAGCATAAGAAGGAGTTTTGTGACCATAGCGTTTTTAATTTTACCACATAGTTCACAATAGCGCACTTAGTTTGTATAAAGTGCCTATGTACTGTGCACTTGTAAATAACCCTAAAAGCAGCCTCCCCAACCCGCCAGCCTTGTTTGGATAAAAACGGCTGAACAACAGGAGGTTAGACAGATTGACTGTCGGGTAGATTGGCTGCTTTTGAAGTTTTTGTGTTTAGAAGCCTCCCTAATTACACGTGGAAATTCTCCGTTACTACACGTCCGTCAAACAGATTGATCACCCGGTGCGCAAACCCCGCATCATGGGGTGAGTGCGTCACCATGATGATGGTGGTACCGCCCTGGTTTAATTGGGTGAGCAAGTTCATCACTTCAAGGCCGTTGGTGGAGTCGAGGTTACCAGTTGGTTCGTCGGCGAGGATGACTTTTGGTTCGGCTACCACGGCACGGGCGATGGCCACACGCTGTTGTTGACCACCGGATAATTGCTGTGGAAAGTGGTTGCGGCGGTGCATGATGTTCATGCGTTCGAGTTGGGCTTCCACCTTTTTTTTGCGCTCTGTGGCAGGGGTTTTCAGATAGAGCAGTGGGAGTTCCACGTTTTCGTACACGGTCAGTTCGTCAATCAAGTTGAAGGACTGGAACACAAAGCCGATGTTGCCTTTGCGCAGGTTGGCGCGGTTGCGCTCGCTCATTTTGGCCACTTCGGTGCCGAAGAAATGGTACTCACCTTCGCTTGGGTTGTCGAGCAAGCCGAGGATGTTGAGCAGCGTGGATTTACCGCAACCAGAAGGCCCCATCATGGCCACAAACTCACCGGGTTGGATTTCGATGCTAACGCCATTGAGGGCGGTGGTTTCCACCTCGTCGGTGGTGAAAAGTTTTTGCAGATTAACCGTCTTTATCATGATTTTATTGATTCGATTGTGCAATTGGAAGATTGATACGATTAGGAACGATTGATTCGATTGTTTAATAAATTCACCTTTATCCCCAAAATTTTCATAGGAACTGGTAATCACCTCTTCGCCCGGTTCCAGGCCGCTTAGCACCTCAAAGAACTGAGGATTTTTTCGTCCCAAAGAGATGTTGCGTTTGGCAGCTTTTACACCGCCTTCGCTGAGCACATACACCCAGTTGCCACCTGTGTCACTGAAAAAACCACCCGTGGCGAGCAAGGTTGCTTCAGCGGGTTTGCCAGTTGAAGTCGAACAGGCACTGATTGTCCGCGGCGGATGCCTTCTGGTATTTTTTCAAAAGTCATGTCCACATCAAAACGACCATTACGAACTTCGGGATAAACCTTGGAAACAACCAGCTTGATGCTTGCGCCATTGAATTCAAAGGAACCTTCCAATCCCGGGAAAATCCGCGAAATATAGTGCTCATCCACTTCCACGCGCATTTTGAAACCATTGAGGTCGTCAATCTGGCCGATGTTTTGTCCGGCGGTGATGCTCGCGCCGATCTCCACGTCTACCCGCGAAAGCAGACCGGAGACGGGGGCTTTGACCGCGAGATTCGCCAGATTATCCTTCATCATGGAGAGGTTGAGTTTCGTGCGGTCGAGCGTTCCTTCGAGTTGTTTGATCTGTGTGATGCTGTTTTCTTCCTGAAATTTTTGGTTTTCGATTTCGATCTCGCGCTGGCCGCTGAGCCGTTCGTAGGTGTTTTTGGTACGCTCCCATTCCTGCTGGCTGATGACTTTGTCGGCGTAAAGTTTGCCATTGCGCTCGTGGTCGGCCTTGGCTTGCTGGATTTGGAAATCGAGTTCTGAAAGGGTTCTCCGCAAGGCAAACTTATCCTGACGAAGGCGGAGGCGCGTATTTTCCAACTCGTTTATCAGGCGGTACATCTCGGTTTCGCGGTTCACGAAATCCATTGTAAGGCGCTGATTTTCAAGTTTTAAGATTAGGTCACCCTTCTTTACACTCGCGCCACCGTCGAGGAGTTTTTGTGATACGTAGCCGCCTTCAATGGCATCGAGTTGGTAGGTTTTTAAAGGTTGCACTACGCCTGTGACAACGATGAACTCATCAAACACGCCGCGTTCGACCTTTGAAACGGTGATTTTTTCGCGGTTCACGTTGAGGCTGCTTTGGCTGCCGTTGAGCACAGTGCGCACGGCAAAAATCAAAAACGCCACAATGCCCACAGCCAGGGCGATGCGTTGTGGGGTGAATACTTTTTTCTTGATTGGACGATCCATGGGATGTATAAACTTATGATGTATGAACTATAAACTACAACGCCGTGCCAATCTGGCAATGCATTGAAAATCAGTAGTTTTGGCTGAATTGTGCAATGCTTGTTGCGTTCGCGGGCGAACGCGGGTGTTCGAAATCGGACAGTGGGGTGTAGCGTGTGGGGCGAAAACGGGTCTTACGCTGGATGGTAAAAAAGAAAGCGGCATTTGGATAACCATCCAAATGCCGCAATCGTAAATCCAAAAAATCGTAAATCGCTTACTTCTGCACTACCAATTTACGTGTATTGGCAATTTCGCCATTGCGCACTTGCACAAAGTACACGCCATTGGGCAAATTGCTAATGTCGAAAGTGAATTGATTCTCCCCTTTTGTGAGCATTTTCTGCTGTGCAAGGGTAGTTTTACCAGACATGTCAAGGATAGAAACGCTCACCTTGCCATCTGCTTCCAGCGGCACTTCTACCGTTACCTGATCCATAGCAGGGTTAGGGAAGAGACCAAAGCCGGCATTTTCGAACACCACTTCAAGGTCAATTTCTTCTCCTTGATCCTGACCAGAGCCATCGGTACGCCAAGTAGAAGATCTTATGCTTGCCTTAAGGGTATAGCACTGCGTATTGCTCCAAACGCCATTGTACCCATAAACGTAGGCTTTGTAGTTGGTCGAAACCGTGGCATTATTGAGTATAATCAACTCGTTGGCTGTACCACTATTTTGGGAAATACCAACTTGGGTAGTTCCACGATAAAGCCGTAAATCATAGTCAAATGGCAAAGTTGTAAGCTCGACCTTTATATGCTTTTGGGAACTTGTGTTACCAAACTTGTAGTAGTCCTTATCCGTTGTGGTTGCAATTTGTGCAGTAAAGGCTGTATTGACCGGGATAGACTTGGCCGTGGCATTGGTATTGTTAGGCTCGTATTGGTCTGTGCAGTCTGAGGCCGTTGTGAACTGCGCAATGGAAGAATAATTGCTCTCCACCCCGCTGCAAATCGCTTTCACGCGGTAATCGTAAAGCGTACCAACAGACAAGCCACTCAAATTGTGTGAAGTGGTTGTGAGGTTAGAAACCACCGTCCAAGTCGCATCCGAGTTTTTCTTCCACTCAAGTGTATAGGTAGTTACACCACTCACTGCACCCCAGTTAACAGTTGCGCTGGTTTGCGTAATGTTCGTGGCGTTGAGACCAGTTGGCGCATTACAGCCGTCACCGCCGGGATCCTGACATCCAGGCGAACTAGCCAGCGCAACCCGTGCACCATTACCAGAGAACAGGGATTGCATCCGTGTTTTTTGACCTGTAGTGAAGACGTTCATACATGCGTCGTCGGTGTAGTCCATGTAATTCATGAACATATCGCCATTGGGGCCGTTGCTGCAGCTAACTTGTGGGAAAGATGGGCAACCGTAATGTTCGTCAGCCTGGTTTGGGGTATCGCTCACATTGTCAGTACCGTTGCAAGAAGTGCCATCGTCGCCCCAGATATGGTAGCAATTCAGCCAGTGGCCCACTTCGTGTGTAGCAGTACGGCCTTTGTCAAAAGGAGGGGTTGCGCCAATGGTGCCGAAGTAAGCGTAATCGCAAACTACGCCATCTGTAGAGGCTGGGCCGCCGGGGAATTGTGCATACCCCAGCAAGCCGCCCGAAAGGTTGCACACCCAAATGTTGAGGTACTTGTTGCGATCCCAGATGTCGAGACCGCCAGAGGAATTGAATTTCACGTTGTCGTTGGTACTGAAACCATTAACGGTCGTGCTACGGCGCTGAATTCCGCTGGTCGCGTTGCCGCTTGGGTCTTGTTTCGCCAGGCAGAAGTTGATTTCGCAGTCAGCAGCAATGCCCTGGAATACGCCGGGGGTGTTGCCTGCGTCGGCGTTGGTGCGGCGGAAGTCGGCATTCAAGACATCAAGTTGCGACATGAGTTTTGCATCTGAAAGGTTCTGGGTGCTGTTGTAGTACACCACGTGGAACACCACCGGGATAGTAATAACGGCACGGTCGTTTGCGCCACCGGATTGTGCGAATTGGCGGGCGTGTTCTTCAATACGTTCAATTTCTTGAATCATTGCCGGGTTGTCCAGCAGTTGTTGGGCGAGTACTTCTTCGGCAGCGCAGGTTCGTTGTTGGGCAGAAGCGTTGAAAGCGAGCAGCAAAAATGCCGCTACAGGGAGAAGGATTTTTTTAAACATGAAATGTAATCAGGTTAAAAATGAACAGTTTGAGTTTGGAAAGACGTGTGATTAAGTCAGGAGGCAACTTTAAGTTGCCTCCTGACTTGTTATTAGCGAATTTTCGTGCGGCAAATGTATTTTTTTGAATTTGTTGAAGAGAAATATTTTTTGTCGGTGGAAAGACACTTTCCCAATCTGTTTTATCTGTCAATTTGATGATTTGAAATTTTATTGGGTTTACAATAGATTGATTGCCTTCCCAGGCTTTGTTATAGGCGGTTTTGACTGTATTGCAGAATATCATTTGTTTCGCCAAGTGGCTTATTCTCCCGTAATTGGCCCCTTAATTTTTAAAATCACGGCTTATGTTTCGCCTCTTTCTCACCACTTTCTGCGCCCTTATTGCGCTTTCAAGTCTTGGCGCCCAAACCACGCTATTCGTCCCTAGAAACTATCTCAAGTCTTACGAACGTGGCACACGCAGTTGGGATGGCAAGCCGGGGCCAAACTATTGGCAGAACCGTGCTTCTTACAACATTGCGGCCAGCATCGAGCCGAAAACCCGGAGGCTCTCTGGCGAGGAAACTGTCAGCTATACCAATAACAGCCCTGACACACTCAAATCCATTCGTTTCAAACTTCAACACGACCGATACCGCAAGGGGGTGCAACGTGCTTTTGATGTGTCTGCGAGCGATGTCAGCGACGAAGGCACCCGCATCGAAAGCCTGATGGTCAACGGTAAAAAAGTGAATCCCAAAGATCAAAGCCGCACTGGCACCTTCCTTGATGTTTCAATCAAAGACACACCTTTACCGCCCAAAACCACCGCAACATTTTCCGTGCAATGGTCATACACCTTGCCTGCAAGCAAAGCGGCACGCGAGTGTGTGTGCGACAGCACCACCTTTTTTGTGCCGTACTGGTATCCTCAAATTGCTGTTTATGACGACCTGAATGGCTGGGCTAGTCACCCTACACTGGCCAGCAGGAATTCTACCATGACTTTGCCGACTACGATGTTACGATCAAAATGCCGGCAGGGTTTCAGGTCTGGGCCACGGGGGAATGGCAAAATGCCAAGGACATATTAACGTCCGACTATTTTGCCCGATGGGAAAAAGCACATACGAGTAAGGAAGTGATCTCGATTTTTTCGGAGAACGAATTGAAGACCTCGGAGGTTTTTAAAACCTCCGAGGTCTCTAACGTGGCTTTCCGCTTCAAAGCCAGCGACGTCCCCGATTTTGCCTTTGCGGCCAGCGACCATTACAATTGGGATGCAAATTCTGTGGTCGTGGACGACAAAACCGGTCGCCGGACTTTTGTCAGCGCAGCGTACAACACAGCGTCTACGGATTACCCACAAGTGGCAAAAATCGCTGCCGATGGCATCCGTATGATGAGTACCTGGCTACCAGGCTATCCGTTCCCGTACCCGGTGATGACCGTGTTTAATGGCGATGACGGCATGGAATACCCCATGATGTGCAACGACGTGAGCACTGCGCCCCGCTCGCCGATGGGACTAACGCTCCACGAGATCAGCCATACCTATTTCCCCTTTATGATGGGCATCAATGAACAGGACCATGCCTGGATGGACGAGGGCTGGGCGGCGTTTTTTGACTACCTGCTCTCCGATTCACTCTCCAACCACACTGAAGGGGGAGTGCGCGACTACTCCAGCATTGCCGGCACCGAAAACGACGTGCCGCCTATGGTGAAATCACGCAACCTGAGCACAGCGTATCGCAATGCATCGTATCAGCGGCCATCGCAGGCGTATTTTACCTTGCTCGACCTGCTGGGCTATGAAAAATTCCACCAGTGCATGACCGAATACATGAACCGTTGGAAAGGCAAACACCCCGCGCCTTTCGATTTTTTCCAGACATGGAACAATGCCTCCGGGCAAAATCTCGACTGGTTTTGGAAACCTTGGTTTTTTGATTGGGGCTACCCGGACCTTGGCATTCAAGGAGTTGTAAACGACGAAGCCGCAAACTGTCAGGTCATTTTGGTGGAACGCAAGGGTAATATTCCCATACCGCTACATCTGGTGGTGGAATACTCGGACGGTTCAAAAGAGACTTTCCATCAGACGGCAGCGGTATGGCGGGACGGGAAACAAAATCTGCGCATCTCGTGTGCAGAAGGGAAAAAGTGAAGTCGGCTGAGTTGGGGGGGACAACTATTCCGGATGTGGAGAAGATGGATAATAAGTGGGCGAAAAAAGGGTAGTATAAATATTTCACACAACGCCACTACGGCACAACGCATTGGAATCCAACAAAAGAAGTCGTGTTGGCGTAGTGGCGTTGTATGAAATATTCCTGACCAGTTACTCTATACCGTATAACTGTTAAAATTCTATTTTGTAGCTTAAATTTGGAATCAATACAGACGCCAAATCCTTTTCTATTTTATTATTTATCAGGTTGTATTGGTATCCGTTAAAGTCCGGCTGTCCAGTGACATTTAATATTTTCAAAGCTATCTCACGCGAGCTTTTCTTCTTGTTTACTTTGTAGCTGGATGTAAAATGTACATTTAAAGCGGGTTTGGCTCGCAATTCAAATGCATCTGTTTCATCGTAAATAACCTCTTTTTCAATATGCGACGCCGTTTCATTTACAGGAGAATATCGGTTGCCTCCCTGATAACAAAATCGGGAATTCAAGCTTAATGTGTTTTGTTTGCTTTTGCCTAATTGCCATTCTTTGCCAATTAAAAAGTTAAACACATAATTGCGGTTGAATCTTGTACTGCGCCAAACATCATCGCCACCTTTAAATTCTGAATTAAACAAAGAGGCCGTAAACAAATAATAGTATCCTTTGGAAATGTACTTTTCAAGCGTAATATCCAGCCCGTAATTTCTGCCTTCACCTGTGTTTTGTAACTTTCTCCCCAAAAAACAATCGTTTTGAAGATTAATGAAAGAGAAAGAGCTGTCCGCTATTACAGGCACAGAGAATAGCTGCTGAAAATAGGGTTCAACCTTAAAATGAATCAGGTCGGTTATATTCTGATCATAACTTAGTACAAGGTGGTGTGCTTTCGTAAAATCAAGGTCTTTGTTTACGGCCGTTTCTCCTGTTGAAAGCGAATTATTAAAATAATAATTCAATTTTTCCAAGCGACTATGCAAGCCATAAGCCAAACCAATTGATTGATTTTTGTTCAATTGCTGACGAAATCCGAGCCTGGGTTCAATGGTGTAATTATTGTTCAACGTAAAAACCTGGCTATTAATTCCAATATTCATCTGTAGTTTATCAGTCAGGTTAATGGACGAACTGCTATAACCCGAAATTACAGTACTGAACCCTTTCGCATTAACAATTTCATGTAGTGGGCCACCTAATGCCAAGGAATTGTTTAACTGTATATCATACATCATACCAGTAAGCAATATTCCCGTTTTATTCGTGTGCCTGGCACCGAATTTTTTGTTTAGGAAGGAGGACAAAATAAAATTCCAATTTGTATTGGCAATCTTGCTTTGCGGTTGAAGGGATAATTCCTGATTGAGTTTTTCAGTAGTCCAGTCCGTATGGGTTGCTGTTGATGCTAAAGTTGTTTTCAAATACGCATTATTCTTGAAAAAATACTTGTGGCTAATGCCCGCTACACCCATGTTCTGCTTAATATCATTGTGCTCACTATCGTCAGCATACTCCCATTTTGCAATGTCAGTTTCGGCCTTTGCAGAAGCCCCATCAGTCATTCCCAAGCCCCATACTGAGAAGATACCAGCTTTTTCTGTAGGCAAATTAAGCTTGAAGGAAAGGTCCTGATATTTAATGCTACTTGCATCTTCAGGCAACAGGGGCGCCAATAAAGCGAATGTAGAATAGCGGTAATTAAATAGATAAGATGATCTGCCTTCTTTTTTAAAAGGCCCTTCAGACGAGGCATCTATTCCAAGTAAACCTACTTGAAGGGTATGTTCCCGCTTTTGATTATTGCCCGTTCTCATGGCAATATCAAAAACACCCGACAACGCATTGTTGTATTCGGCCGGAAATGCCCCGGTAAAGAAATCGGAGTTGGCCAACATTTGGCTGCTCAATGCGGTAAGGGTTCCTCCTCCCAATGAATTTAAGTCTCCAAAATGATTAGGGTTAGGAATTTCTATGCCCTCCATTTTCCATTGCAGAAATTTAGGTGCATTGCCTCTCACAATTATTCCATTTTCTCCAGTATTACTTGCCACGCCAGCAACTGAAGACGCTAAACGGGCGGGGTCGTCAAATCCACCTGCATAGCGTTTTGCTTCTTCCACACTCAGCATTTTGGCACTTACAGTGGCCATTGTATTGAGTGGTTGCTCTTTGTTTACCCGGGGCTTTATCACAACCTCGTCAAGCATAGAAGCATTTTCTTTTAGCTGGATTGTCAAAAAAGTCTGTTTTGCTGAAATGACGGTTATTTCACGAATAATCGCAGGCTCATAGCCGATAAATTTAACCTGGATGTCATACCTTCCGACAGGCACATTTGAGATCGTGAAATTTCCTGAAGTATCGGTTGTGGCGCCAAGAAAGGGTCTGTTTGCAAAACACCTACTGTGGCAAATGCAACGGGAGTGTTGGAAGCATCGTCAACAACGGTCCCGCGAATGGTTTGGGTAGGTTGGGCAATCACTTGTATTGCAGCAATTACAAGGAGGAAAACAAAAGCAATTCGTATCATGATTTTAATTTAGAAATTAGAAAGTACAAAGGTCTTTCCAACCCTAAATTGGTACAATACTGATTTATCAGTATGCGCCATATCCTGAACACGTACTTAGAGCATGTGTCTGAAAAATGCTGCCGGAGGATATTTCAGGCACACGCTATTCTAAAAGTCCAAATTTTGAAGCAAAAATAATCGCTTCAAGTGAATTATTAGCCCCCAACTTTTCTAGAAACCTCTGGCGATGCGTATTGACAGTATGTAGGCTTATAGATAACCTATTGGAAATTTCTTTGCTTAATAAACCATCTTTTACAAGTTTCAATATTTCTGTTTCTCTTTTGTTAATTCATACTGTGCTTTTTGGGGGACTTCTATAGGGATAATTTTTCCGGTTCTAAAATTTAATAATTGACTTTTAATGCCATTATATTCTTCCTGATTTGGAGAAAGGTCCACAAAACTGATCAAGAGCCATATTTGTCCAGATTTGTCTAATTCTAAAATTTGGTACTGTTCAATAAGCCGCACATACTTGTTTTGGGCATTTAAGATCCTATATTCATTGACCTGTTTATAATTTAGTTTCTCAGCGCTTGATATATTACTATATACTTTAAAGGTAGAAACGCCCAGGTGACTTAGTTTTAGCTTGTCTTCGGGATGAATTCTTTCTGCGAAAAATTGTTGCCCGGTCTTTTCATAATCTGATGGTACATAACCTAATTGTGCTCCGAAATTCGAAGAATAGAAGACGACCTGACGTTTGTATACATCAAATACATTTATACCTGAATTACCAATATTGGATAAAGTTTGTAACGCCACGGTATGCTTATCCAATATCGAGTAATCCAAATCATTTTCGTCAAATTTATATTGTGATAGAAATTTAAAAAAATTTCCTCCACGCTACTTTTTTCTGTCATGAGATTTGAATGTTTGCTTGATTTTGGGTCTTGATCATTTCATTACATGAACGCCATCAAATACACTATGAGGATTTAATTGCCAATGCCGTTTAAGTAGAAGTCTTTTTTGTTTTTTCTATTGCATCAAAATAGATCATCACCTTTTGTTCGGCAGCCATTTGTAAAGCAACCTTATTGTCAAATAGCGTATTCCTTAGTTGCAAGTATAATGATACAGCACTTCAAACTATCTAACAAAGATTGTCTTTCATAATGTGGGATCGTACGTTTCAAGACTGGTTTAAATCGTCCACTTTCAAGGTTGTCTCCACCTTCCTTACCCCGCGAGGCAGGTTTCCATTTTTGATATGAAGCAAGGGGCCAAATACCATCATTCTCAAAAACCCCAGAAAATCAAACGCTTCAAGATATTCTCCCCGTCCAATTTTAAGCAATCCGTAATGTATCCAGGTCCAAAAACGGTCTTCAATCCATTGAAAATCAGGATATGGGAATTTGGCGGTCGAATTGTTTATGGCCGCTTGAAGCTGGTCTTGTTTGTCTCAAGCAGGATCGGTGTTTCAATGCGCGAATAAAATTCGTCGAGTGTCAGGAATTTTATATCAACATGCAACAGTGGATTATCATAAAGACAGATTAACACCCTTGGTTCTCCAACATGCTCGCCTGTAAAGCCCGATAAAAAGTCGCCCATGCGTTTTGCATACGCAAGCATTGCATTTTTGTCTTCTGAAACTTTGTTTTTAGTTACAAGAATGAGGTCAAGGTCAGAAAACTCGTCCAACTCATTGGTGAGCCAGGAGCCAGCAACTGCCAAGCCGATAACATTGTCGTCAGGTGCTAGAATATCCTTGGCTTTGTTTGCAAATGCTACTTGGATTATATCTATTTGGTTTTTTTAAGCAATTTTTGCAAGTCTGTATATAAATATATGGATGATATTGTTATTGCCCCAATTCCCGCAATTATAGTTTTAAATCTCAATGGATTTAAAACCGCATAAATTCCGAGCAAAATAAAAAATATACTTAACGGATACGTAAAAATCGAATGAATATATTTTTTATGGACCATTCGTTTTCAATAACCTCTTCTTCAAGCCTCTGTTTCTCTGGAATGTTGTTGAGCGTGTCTTCTAAATTTTTCAAAAATGTCTTGACATTTTTAGTATTCGGCCAAAAGAAACGATTGAATGCCTGGTGTTTGGGTTGAAAATGCAGTTGATTAAAAAACGGTCTTTGTACTTTATTATAGTTATCATCTCACCCGATTCTATTGTCCATTCCCTATGGATGTAGGCTCTGAGAAATGTTTTGTTGTTGTTTTCAATCCTCCACCCTAAGTCTTTAATGGTCCTTTGAACTGCTTCTTGAAATTGCTCATCAGTAAAACTTACTGCAAATGTTCTAAATTTCAATTTTCTGTATTGGATTTGAAATAAAACAACGGCCAGAAGCAAAAAAAGGAAGGGGATTGCCAGGCTGTCTAATGTTTCTTGAATATCCGCATAGGTGTCATTAATGTAATTTTCGATTATACTTTTACTCTTCACCGCCACAAATAATACCAAAAAAATCACGGTTCCATAATGAGTTAAAGCCTGACTAAAAGTCAGTTTTAACCTTTTGGTCTTTTTCATTATGGTGATTAACTTTTGATTCATTTTTCTAAAGTAAATGGTGGTTTAACGTGATAGTCTAAAGGCCTGTCGGATTGCCATTTTAGCGGATAGATGTCGTCTTGAGTAATGTTTAATTTAACCAATAGTTCTGGTTCTCTTATGTTATACCAGTCTTCACCAATGCTTAAATAAACAAAGTCCTTATCAACAAAATCAAATGTAGAGGTATCAATCATAAAGGTTGCTCTAAACGATTGCCCATTTTTGAATGTGATCGTTCCGCCTGCTTTATACTTCCTACCATCAAGTGCAATTTTGTACTCAGACCAAATTGACTTACTGCAAGGGCCTACTATTACCCATACCTCATCCTTTCCGCAGAATGAAATGGGAAATTCATCAAGGTCTTGTTTAGTAACTGGCATTTGTCCTAAAATTTTTTTAAGTAGAAACTTTAAATAGGGTGTTTGATAACTCATTTTTATAGTGGTACTGATTTTAATTTCGGGATGCCAAGACTTGGGAAACTTGCGCAGACCACCCCTAAGAGCCGCGCAAAATCTTCTCCATCTTCCTGCCCTTCGCCAACTCATCCACCAACTTGTCCAAATACCTAACCTGCTGCGTCAAAGGATCTTCGATTTCCTCCACACGATACCCACAGATTACTCCGGTGATGAGGTTTGCATTGGGGTTTAGCGACGCATTTTGGAAGAATGTTTCGAACGTAACCTTTTCTTCAATTAGTTCCTGTATGTTCTTGTTGTCGTATCCCGTTAACCACGCTATGACCTCATGCAATTCTTCTTTTGTTCTGCCTTTCTTCTCCACTTTGACGAGGTACATTGGATAGACCGAGGCAAAGGTCATTTTTGCGATGCGCTGATTGTGTGTGTTGGAAGGGTTCATAGGTTATGTTTTATCATCCATTTTTTTGATTTCCTTTTTCATCTCCTCGATCAGTTGTTGCTCTGTGAGACGATTCTTTTAGGACATCTGATTGTTTAGGTGTTTTCTATCGGTTTAAAGGTTACTATCCAATAGTACGTCAAGTTTATAAAATTTATTTCTGTAGCAATGTCCAATAGTTTGTCAAAGATGAATTCCTTAGTTGGAAAGTTTTTTAATACCAAGTGCGATGTCCCGTTTTCAAGGTTTCGGGTCTGATAAGTATTGCCATGCTCATCTGTTTTTGTAATGGTGTGGTTACTTCCTTCAACATAATTATTGTCCATAAACACAATTGTTCCATCTGATATAACTAAGTCTTTTATATTGTCAATAAATTTATCAAGGTCTTGAAGCAGGATATGGCTCCAAATAAATCCCCAAACACACCATCATATTTCTTGTCAAACGAGCAATTGTAAATGTCAGAAAGTTCAAAATTTACTTGATTTTTATAATGCTTATTTTCTGCAATTTCAATAACACTTTTATTTATGTCTGTTGCTAGAATTGAGGTTGCTGTGTCAGCAATTCTTTCGGTCCAATATCCTGTTCCACAGGCGATTTCCACAACTTTTTTTTGGAGAAACAATGATTGCAAAATAGTTGTCGCTTTTTGCAAATCATTCTGTCGCTCAGGCTTCAAATAAACCTTTTCATATTCTTGCGCCCTGTCTTTATAGTATGAAACTAAATCGTGGTTCATAGTTATTTTGTATAAGGTTATGCCGTCAAGATAACCGCTAACTCGTAAATATCCGCACTCTTTCAAGTGCAGCAACAAAAGTACCCTAAACCTTCAGAATTGCAAACCACACCGCCCCCCTCCAACTTCCTATTCTTTTTCTTACCTTTGCCCGCCTTTTTTGACAACCTTACCGAACGATGTTTTGTTTGAGGGTTTTCAAAGATCATTTCCCCAAATAAAACCCATTCATTTGCTCAATCACCCACTCACTCATTAGAAATGGTTGCTACCGAAACTCGCCCCGCCCACAAAGTCAAAGACATCGCACTTGCCGAATGGGGCCGCAAAGAAATTCAACTCGCCGAGGCTGAAATGCCGGGCCTCATAGCCCTTCGCGAAGAATTTGGCGCCAGCAAGCCCCTGAAAGGTGCGCGCATCGCTGGATGCCTGCACATGACCATCCAGACCGCCGTGCTCATCGAAACCCTGGTGGAACTCGGCGCCGAAGTCTCCTGGTCCTCCTGCAATATCTTCTCTACGCAAGACCACGCTGCCTCAGCCATTGCCGCTGCGGGCATCCCGGTGTTTGCCTGGAAAGGCATGAATGCGGAAGAATTTGACTGGTGCATCGAACAGACGCTTTTCGCCTTCAAAGACGGTAAGCCACTCAACATGATCCTCGATGATGGTGGCGACCTCACCAATATGGTGCTCGACCAATACCCGGAACTCGCAGCAGGCATTCGCGGCATCTCTGAAGAAACCACTACGGGCGTTCACCGCCTGTACGAGCGCGTAGCAAAAGGCACTTTGCCGCTGCCCGCCATCAACATCAACGACTCCGTAACGAAGTCGAAATTCGACAACAAATACGGCTGCAAAGAGAGCCTGGTAGATGCTATCCGCCGCGCTACCGATATTATGATGGCCGGTAAAGTGGCCGTTGTGGCTGGTTACGGCGACGTGGGCAAAGGCTCGGCGGCATCGCTCCGTGGCGCTGGCGCAAGGGTTATTGTTACAGAAATTGACCCAATCTGCGCCCTTCAAGCAGCCATGGACGGATTCGAGGTGAAGCGTATGGAAAACGCCATTCCCCGCGCCAACATCGTGGTGACCGCTACGGGCAACTGCGACATCGTGATGGAAAAACACTTCCGCATGATGAATGACAAGACCATTGTGTGCAACATCGGCCACTTCGACAATGAGATTGATATGGCCTGGTTGAACGAAAAATATGGCCATACCAAAGTGACCATCAAGCCGCAGGTAGACCTCTATAACATTGACGGTAAAGACATTATCCTGCTGGCCGAGGGCCGATTGGTGAACCTCGGCTGTGGTACCGGTCACCCTTCTTTCGTAATGTCCAACTCTTTCACCAACCAGGTGTTGGCGCAATTGGAACTTTGGGAAAACGTAGGCAAATACGACAACAAAGTGTACATGCTGCCCAAGCACCTCGACGAAAAAGTTGCCCGCCTTCACCTCGCCAAAATCGGGGTGGAACTGGAAGAACTCAACACCATGCAGGCTGATTATATCGGTGTAAAAGTGGATGGGCCGTTCAAGCCGGAGTATTACCGGTATTGATTTCGTGCTAGAAGTGACACTTTTTAAAAAAGTGTCACTTCTGTCGAAGCAAGGTTAGGAACACCGAATTTGCCGACACCACCGATACCACCGAAGCACCATATTTTTTCGGCGGTATCGGTGGTATCGGCAGATTCGGTGTTCATTACCACATCTGTAGAAAAAAATCGCGTCACATCGAGTGTTCGGTGTGGCGCGATTTTGTTTTTGTTTGTGGCCCGATGGCCTGTCCGAATCCGAACACTCCCGTTCAGGTTCGGACATTTTTATTGAGGCAAAAAACATTGTAAAACACTTAAAATCAAGCAATTAAATTTATGGCTCGTGATTTGAAACTTTAAAATCAGCCCTGCTTCTGATACCATTTCTACTTTCCGACCATGATCCAAAATCTATTCAAGCTCTCTTTCCGTCTGCTTTGGCGCGACCGTTTTTTCACCCTGCTCAATCTCAGTGGGCTTGCGGTAGGCCTGGGCGCAGCCCTGCTCATCATGCTTTGGGTGCAAGATGAACTAACGTATGACCAACAACATAGGCAGGGCGCGAACATTGCTCGTGTACTGACCAACTGGGATTTTGGCGGCAATCGGGAATGGACCACCACCACGCCCGCCGGACTCGGGCCAGAAGCCAAGGCTGAAATACCGGAAATTCAAGAAGTAGCCCGAGTTTGGGAAATGCATACACGGACATTGAGTGTCAATGCTGCCTTATTTGAGGCTAAAAAATGCATGATCGTGGACCAGAGTTTTCTGGATGTGTTCGATTTTAAACTGATAAAAAGTGATGGCTCTAAGCCCTTGACTACGCCTAACGGGATTCTTCTTACTGAAAAGTTGGCGCGTACCATCTTCGCAGATGCCGACCCTTTGGGAAAAACCCTGCGATTCGACGACAAACTTGATCTAACGGTAACCGGTATTCTGGCCAACCCGCCCTCCAATTCGAGCATTCAATTCTCTTGTATTTTGCCCTGGGAACCCATTGCCAATCAGTTGGTGCGCGACCCAAAAAACGCATTTCATTGGGGACAAATGAGTTACACGACCTGGTGCCTGATGCGCCCCGATGCGGACCGGGAGGCCGTTTCGCACAAACTGGCAGCAATTGCCGCCCGGCACCGACCCACTTATACCGCTTTCTGGTATGCTTTGCAGCCGTTACATCAGGTGTATCTCGATTCTGCTTCGTTCATCAAATTCAGCGGAAACAGCGGCGACCCAAAAACCATTTGGGTATTCGCCATTATTGGCTTCCTGATTCTTGGGATTGCCTGCATCAATTACGTCAACCTTGCCACTGCACGAGCAAGCAGCCGCGCCAAGGAAGTTGGCATTCGGAAAACGGTAGGCGCCGGGAAAGGACGTTTGTTTGGGCAATTTTTGACAGAATCTACGCTGATGGTGGCTATGGCTACTTGCTTAGGCGTATTGCTGGCCCTGGCTGCCCTCCCGATATTCAACGAATTGTCAGACAAGGATTTGGTACGGGCCGATTTTTTTCAACCCGCTGTACTGCGTGTGGTGCTGGGAGCGGCATTTTTAACGCTGTTGCTGGCGGGACTTTACCCGGCTTTTTTACTGACAAGATTTGACCCCGTACGCGTATTGAAAGGCATTTCAGCCTTGTCTGGAGGCAACCCAATATTGCGCAAATCGCTGGTTACCACGCAATTTGTATTCTCTATTGCCTTGATTTTCACGGCTTTGACGATGGCACGACAAATGGAGTTTTTCCAAAACATGAAACTGGGTTATGAAAAGAAAACATTTTCTCTTTCGGCACTTAGGGAAGCAAAACGCCTTCCAGCGTTATTAGAACCCAACTAGCAGGAAAACCCGGCATCGCAAACCTTGCCTTGAGCGACAATGGTTTTGTTGATCTCGGTAGCCAAAACGGCAACATTGAATGGGAGGGCAAAGAAGCAGGTCGTGAGGTGCCTATTTGGCAGATTGGTGTGGATTCAGACTTCCCTACCCTATTTGGACTTCAACTTACAGAAGGCCGTTGGTTTCGTCCGGAAATGAACCATGCCGACAGCCTTTCCTTCATTGTCAACGAATCGGCTTTGCGGGAATTCCGACTAGAGCCCGGCTCCGCAGTCGGAAAATGGATCTTGTTCAACGGTGTACGGGGCACTCTTGTTGGCGTTGTGAAAGATTTTAATTTTCAATCCATGAAACCTACGAAGAATTGTATAAAACCGAGGCTCGGGCGGGCACCCTGTTCAATGTGTTTGCTGGTTTGGCGGTATTGATCTCTTGTTTGGGCTTGTTTGGTTTGGCCACCTATAGCGCAACACAACGCACCAAAGAAATCGGGGTGCGCAAAGTATTGGGTGCAAGCGTGTCCAATATTGCCGGCCTGCTCACCCGCGATTTTGTCAAATTGGTGTTGCTGGCCTGTGTGTTGGCCATGCCCTTGGGATGGTGGGCTGCCCAGAAATGGCTCTCCGATTTTGCCTATCGTATTGAATTGCAGTGGTGGATGTTCGCGCTGGTCGGAATTTCAGCCCTTGTGCTTGCAGTGTTGACCGTAAGTTTTCAGAGTGTACGCGCAGCTTTGGCAAACCCGGTTAAGTCACTGCGAAGCGAGTGACGAAATCCCGATTTTTCTTCGGGATTGAGTCCTTGCGATCGGAATGAATTTTTGGTTATTCGAGGATGTGGTGATTTGGGGGGCTTTAAATATTTGTGTCAACTGCCAGGTCGCCCCCTACCCTAAACCCCTACCCAGGGTCCGAAGATAAAACTGCTCGAAACTCTTTAGGGCACCAAGCCACTAACCCAATACGAATCCCAAACTCTGGCCCAACAAATCACCACATCCACAACTAAACAATTCCACATTATGCTAACCAACTACCTAAAGCTCTCTTTTCGCAACCTGCTCAAAAGCCCGCTTTTCACCACACTGAATGTGCTTGGTTTGGCTTTGGGATTGGCAGTGTCGCTGCTGTTGTTTTTGCACGTCAAACAGGAATTGTCCTTTGACCAATATCATGCTAAAGCCGGGCGTATCCATCGCGTGATCGTCCATGCATTTTGGGACCCGACTTCGCCCGAAATGCTTTCCAACGCACCCAATGTCGTCGGGCCAACCATGAAAGAAGCCATTCCGGCCGTGGAACAATTCGCCCGTTTACTGAAGCATGAATTCGGACAATCGGCTTTTGTGACTGCCGGAGAAAACAAGCTGGTAGAAACCAAACTCTTTTGGGCCGACCCGGGTCTGTTTGAAATATTTGATATTCAGGGGGTTGCAGGAGATTTAAAATCTTCGCTCTCGCAACCAAACACCGTAGCGTTGAGTCGTTCGACAGCCCTGCGCTACTTCGGCACCTCCAATCCTGTAGGGCAAAGCATCAAAATTGACCGGATGCCGCCCTTGGAAGTCAAAGCCGTTTTTGAGGATTTCCCCGGCAATTCCTCGCTCAATCCCAACATCCTGGGTTCATTCCAAAGCGTCAAGTGGGCGAACAACAAATTGGTTTGGAGCAACTCCAGCTTTGAGACCTGGATACTCCTAAACCCCGATGCCGATCCCAGACAGGTGGAACAGCAAATGGCTGCTATGTTAGACAAACACGTCCCCAAGGAGGAGCAGAGATTTTCCTTAGGGCTTCAATCGCTGCCAGATGTGCATTTGTATTCGTCGGCCATGGACTTTAATTACTCTGACCGTATCGGCGACCCAAAACAGGTTGGAATTTTGAGTGCATTGGCACTTGCCGTGCTGCTCATCGCTTGTTTCAACTATATGAATCTCGCAACGGCCCGTTCTCAAATGCGTTTCCGCGAGGTAGGTATCAATAAAACCATGGGGGCCTCCAGGCAACAATTAGCCCTGCGTTTTTATGCTGAAACGGCGATTTTGACTACTTCTTCTTCGCTGCTCCTGGCCATCGGAATGCTGTCGTTTGGCATCCCGTTGTTCAACCAACTTGCGGACAAAGAACTACAGATGAGCCTCTTATTGGAGCCTGGCATTTTAGCCATGGTATTCGGAATCGGGGCGGTAGTCATGCTGTTGGCCGGT
This sequence comes from Lewinellaceae bacterium, assembly GCA_016708875.1. Taxonomy (GTDB): domain Bacteria; phylum Bacteroidota; class Bacteroidia; order Chitinophagales; family Saprospiraceae; genus M3007. The sequence goes on along the minus strand of JADJFA010000040.1, from coordinate 679 downwards.
TCCTATCCGGCATTTTTTCTGTCGGCTTTTCAGCCCAAAAATCTGTTGCAAACCTCGTTTAGAAGTACTGGCAATGCCGGCTTGCTTCGTCGCTCTCTGGTGACGGCTCAATTCAGCGCCTCTGTCGTACTCATCATCGGCACCTTTGTTTTTTACAAACAAATGCAGTTTATACAGCAAAAAAAACTCGGTTTTGAGCCCAATCAGGTCGTGGCCCTCACCACCACTGCTGCTGAAAACCTGGCCCAATTGGACGGCTTGATGCAAGCCTGCCGCAACCTGAGCAGTGTACAAGCCGTGTGCCGTTCTCAAAGTTTTCCGGGCCGCCAAGCAAGCGGACGTACCCTTTCCATGCCCAACGACCTTGAAAACAACATTGGTATTTCCACCAATCGTGTGACTACCGATTTTGAAAAAGTATTGGGTATCAAACTTTTATCTGGAAAAACACTGCCTTCAAAACTCCCAGGCGATACCATTGTGAACGTGGTGCTGAACCAATCAGCCGTCGCGTTTCTCGGCCATACACCTGAAAATATCCTCGGTAAAAAAGTGGACTGCAATCTCGGCAACAACGCTTTTGTATGCGGCGTGGTTGAGGATTTTCATGCTGAATCGCTTCACAAACCGATTGGTGCATATGCTTTTCATGATGCTGAAACAGAAACCCGTCGTTTCC
>JADJFA010000039.1 GCA_016708875.1 Lewinellaceae bacterium | reverse complement strand
CAAAAAGTAAAGACGAATCCACTTCTGGGGTCTTGCTTTGCTTTGAGATTATATCCAATCTGGATAATATTATTTTGCCCAGTTTCAGTATGCTTTTATCAATAGGTTACCATGTGGGTTTTCAGTAGCATTTGATTGGTTGATAGGCAGAAATACGGGATACTGCTTATTGAAAACCACAAATGCCTCATCCTTGCTATCAATATTCGCGGTTCTCCAGACCATTTTTATGGAACCTGAATTCAATAATTCCTCGGATACAGTGATATTGGTGACACGGGACGAAACTTTGGGGTTTTCCCGGCCCAGTTCCACCATATTTTTTGATTTTCAGGTTTTTTGGAATACACTATTGTCCATTTGAAAAGCAATACATCGCCGTCGGAGAAGCATCTGGTATAAAATGCATATTCCTGTACACGAATTGCCTTGCTCATCCACGAAAGGGTTCCAGATAATAATCGGCCCAACAACCAACCTTTGGGGCGTGTTGGTTACGGTATAAACCGGGTCTTCATACGAACTGGCATTTTTTCCCGTACCATCAGTTTTGGTTTTATTAAATACCTGATGCTTTTTGTGTGTCATAATCCGCCTGTCTAAAAGGGATCACGTTTTTATCTTTCAAATAATAGGATACGCCATTGGCAAGCGTTGCCATAACAATTTCATCGGGCAAGCGCTTTTTTTGAAACATATGGCAAACGTCATTCCAATTCGTGAAATTTAATCCACCTATTTTAGCATCCACCACAAAACCAGATTTCTGACGAACCAATGTAAGGTCGCGATTCTTTTCCAATTCGCTGTAAGCAATACCAAAACGAACGGAATCAGCAGGAAAGCAAATTGCGAAGCTGCGTGAAACATAAGGCGCCACCCACACTTCCACAGTACCAAAAAACACCGCTGAAGCCATCCAGAAGAATGGATGTATAAATATGCTATAGCGATGGACAGAGGGCTCGATACACAAAACTGAGCAGGACAAACGGAACAAGCAACATACTGCACAACCATAGTGCCGATTTTCGATTTAAAAACCATGGATAGTATGCCTAACAAACCAGTAAAATACAACCAGCCTGTATCATACCGCAATACATCATTATACACCTTGAAAGCAGTAAAGGGTTCTGATTTCCATTGTTTTGAAAAGGGTACTGATGGGCCAAGGCCCACACAATCTGGTCGGCAGAAAGAATGGGCGATAAATAGCCGTTACGATTCTGACCTACAGGAGTCAAATCAACAAGACAGTAAGGAATCAATAACAGACTAAGATAAAGTATTGTTTCGATATTTTTCTGGCTCGTTCTGATAAAAACCATAGTGCATATACAAGACAATAGCTCGCCAGCGAAAAATGAAAAAGAGGGTCAGTTGGTGACAATAGAGATAAAATAAGCGCCACTGGCAATAACATTGCAATCTGCGGCGAAATGGAAAATTGTTTCCATTTTCCAGACAAGCTCCTTCGTCAAAAGCCTTTAAAAAAGCCAAAAGAAGAGCAAACAAAAAGAATCCAAAAATGGCGTAATTCAGCTCCTGGACCAAAATATCAGATATATTGAAAAAACGCCATAAGCACTCAGTACTCCGATATATTGATTGAACAAACGGGCGGCAATTCGGTAAGTAAGATAGATCATCCTACTCGAACAATACACTTGGCAATCGTGCAATAAAATGCTGTACTCCTAGTACTTTAAATAAAGGCAACAAACATGAGTGTACAAAATACCATTGTTGTCTTCGGTGAACAGGGTCGGTGCCATTTAGATAATTGTCCGCCCTGTTAACGTGCACGAATTCATCACCAATCGAACTCAATGCGTCCGGTTTAAAATTCGCAGCAGCAAGCCCTGGAGAAAAGCCAAGTATAACCTTGATACCGTACTTTATTTAGTAACCGTTTCCCAGTATTCAAGGTATGAGCAAGTAATGGGTTTCTGAACATTCGTTTCTGAATGTTTAGGTGTAGGTTTTGCGCTTTTTGTTTTTCATGTTATTTTGTATACTGCAAATCAAACTGGTTTAGCGTTTGGACTGCAGCGGTCAGGTTCTGTTAATTTTTGCGTTTTGAAAACCTTATCCCATACAGTGATAAAAGCTTGCTGTAATTGTTTTAAGGGTTCACTGGATGTTCCAAATGATACCTACCCGAGGCAAAATAATTGGTTATGCGGCCATTGATTTTGGTTGTGATCAATAGCCGCTCATAAAAAACTTCATGTAAATAATGAAACGCTGCGATAGAACCAAGCCTTGTGAAGGATAAAAATGGTTAATACTATCAATGGAAGTGTAATGGTTAATAGAACGTCTGCTGTGACTCTGATATCTCCAAAGTAAAACCACAAATAAGCAATGCTAAATTTCTCTCCGCCTTTAAAATAGTTTACTTCGTGGTGGGCAGCATGAAACTTGTATAAAACATTGAATTTGTTTTCACATGGGCGAGCCTATGCAACCAGTAGGTTATGAACGTCCAAACTAGAAACACGATTAATAATTTTATAAACCAAATCATGGTTAAGCCAGGTTTAAATTAAGATAATCGGGTTCTCGTAATTGACGACTAGCCTGAAACTGGGCAAATGTATGATGCAGAACTACATTTGCAAGCCGCTTTGTCAGTTTTTTCTTATTTGTCGCTGGCGCAAAGGCTTCAGCCTTGTGCCTAATATCAAGTCGGCTGTGCCGACAGGCAAAACACCTCTCTTTTGACCTATTGCCAGCCTGATTGTTATGTCGGCATAGCCGACTTAAATAATGGACACAAGGCTGGAGCCTTGCCAACACTGCCATTATGCTATTTCACTAATTTTTCCTAGTACTTAACACTCAAATCTCGACAAATGTTGTTCACAAATTAAATTCTGTCACTATATTGTGCTTGCATAAAGCAGTATTGAAATTATCAATAGTCTTTTCTGTAATGTTTTCATCAAAACAATCTACTTCTAATAAAACTGAATAGAATCGTTGGGTTTTATCTGTCGTATAAATTTCAATATAATTGCTAGAAAGTATTAGCAAAATCCAAGTTGTAAATCCAAGTCTAAATTGCCTATATTAATTTGTCAATCTCTGTCAACTCAAAAACTGTCATTTTTTAAAAAGGAATTCGGGTTTATTGCAATTAATTTGTTTTGGTAAGTGCATAGGAGTTATTTATATATGCCAAAACCAGATACTGCAATGCAAAATAAATGATAAAGAAATAAAGGTATTTTAACATTAAAATTTTTAAAATAAACCACAGTGGGATAATAAAAAATATTGATATTCCTACATAAAGTAATAACCAATAATAGGGCTATAATATATATCACATTCACCTGGGTTGTACCCCGTGGTTTCTAAGCATTTGTCAATCCTTCTATCTTTTATCTTAGCTGAAACTCCTAGTATCATGTGACTTTATTTTGTGGAACCCCACTGGCCCGCTGGCGCAAGGCTTCAGCTTGTGTCGCTATCCGCTATGCGGCTGTGCCGACAGACAGAAATACCTTCCTTTGTATGCAACAAATTGCATATTACCAGCAAATTGTGTTGTCGGCACAGCCGACTGGAATAGTAGACACAAGGCTAAAAGCCTTGCGCCAGCGTATTTTATTTCTGGTATCCTAAGGCAATCTGGGCTTATTGGTTGCCTAATTTGAATTTCTCGTCCATACGTTTTATCCATTTTTCTGCTGATTTTACAGCCTGTTGAATGGCTAATTGCGATTGTATTGTATTCCCTTTTTCACAATACAGTTCACCTTGTAGACTTGCTTGCATCATCATAAAATCAAAACTTTCTCCCGGAAAGTTATCAGCCAATTTTTTGTCTAATTTCCATTTTATCAGTTGGATCAGTGGTTGCTGCATCACGCCAACCAACGTAATTTAGCATTGCTGGGGTAAGAAAACTATAAAGTCCTGGGGATTCGTTGAAAAAGCGCTTATTGAACAAACCTAATTCATAACAACACCATGCTCTTTGTAAAGCAGTCGGTGACAATACAAAATGAATATCCGATGATTTATAACCGTTGGTAGTACAGCAGCCAGTTCAGATTTAATGTCTCTTGAGTTTGGTCTATAAACATAAATCTACCCAAATAGTGATTTCATTGGCAATAAGATGTTCAATATCATATTCTGGGTATTTGTTGAATAAAAATGATGCAATATAATCTAGCCCACTCCAAATTGCCACTTGTAGGTCAATAAAATTTGTTCGCCAATCATTCAGATGAATAAATCCGGTTTTTGATTATTAAAATGATGCCCAAAATCTCTGACTGGGTATAAATTGTTGTTTTTGAGTTTTTCCGCCAATGTGTGGACATTGCTTGAATATATTCCAATCCGGGCAAAATCTCCTATTAGATTCGAAAATCCAGCCGCTGTGGTTGACCACATTCTCATGTCTTGTATATCTTGCATGTCACAATACCACTAGGTTAATCTACTTGGTTTAGGTCATGAAGAAAAATAAATTCGCTGTTGGCGTATTTCTCACTCCTCCTCCCCACTTTCCAAATGCTCTTCCATCAACTTCACCTGGTGCATCAAAATATTCTGCCTGCGCTCCAATACCGTGATTTCGTATGGTTCAATCTGGAAGGAATCATTGCTCGTAGGAATGCGTCCAAAACGGTTGAGTACCAATCCATTAAGCGTGTTGTATTGTTTGTTCTCCGGGAAAGGCATCGGTAAAAAATGGTTCAGGTCGTGCAGCGGTGCGATGCCTGAAGCGTTAAAGTGCCGTCCTCGTTTTTGGTCACTGGAGAAACCTCATCGTCGTGTTCATCCTGGATTTCGCCTACCAGTTCTTCTAACATGTCTTCCATCGCGATCAGTCCTTCCGTGCCGCCATACTCATCTATCACCATGCCGACGTGTATTTTTTTTGTCTGAAAATCCTTCAGCACCCGATTGAGCTTGGCCGAGTTGTACACATAATGCACCGGGCGCATCAGTTCTTTTAGCGTCCAGTTGTCCCGCTTGGTATTGGCCTTGAAAATGTCTTTGGCAAACACAATCCCCATCAGGTTGTCAATATCATCTTCATAGACGGGGATGCGGGAATAACTGTTTTCGAAGGCGGCGTTGAGAATTTCCTCGCGCGGGGTGTCCATCTCCAGGGCAAAATATTTTTGCGCGGCACCATCACCTGTTGCGCGTCAGTTCCGGAAAAATCGAACGCATTCTGGATGATCTGAAAATTGTCCTCTTTAATAGCGCCGCTTTTGTGGCCTTGTCGTACAAGCAGGCGCAGTTCTTCGGTGCTGTGCGCTTCGTGCTCATCGGCAGGCTGGATGCCGATCAATTTCAATATGCGGTTGGCAAAACCATTGAGTACCCAGATAAAAGGCCGGAACATCACAAAAAACGCCCGCATCGGCAGCGAAACAAACAGCGTGGTTTCTTCCGGCTTGCGGATGGCGATGGATTTGGGCGCTAGTTCGCCAAAAACGATGTGCAAAACGGTGATGAGCGCAAAAGCCACGGGCAAGGCGATCTGGTGGGCCGTTTCATCGGGCACATTCCAGCCAAGTCCATGAAAACTTGCGATCAGTATTTTGGACACCACCGGCTCCCCGATCCAACCCAGACCAAGGCTCGCGAGGGTGATGCCGAGCTGCGTAGCAGAAAGGTAGGAATCGAGATTATTGAGCATTTTTTGCGCCAAACCCGCCATTCGGTGGCCCGATTTGGCGCGAAGCTCGATCTGTGAATAGCGCACCTTAACGATGGCAAATTCAGCGGCTACAAAAAAACCATTGAGGAAAACAAGGAAAAAGGTGAGCAGTATGTCAAACGCCATGCGTAGAGGGAATTGGTTCAAAATCTACTGCAAAAGACCGAATTTTTTTTGAGGGCGCGAAAGCATCTGGACGAATTCACTTCCAACAGTACCTCAGCTCTCCATTTTGACCAACTAAAACTATAACGCAGCGAGGATAATCAACCCATTTGGAGCAAGAGCCCAAATCTATTCCGGGATTCGGTTGATAGGGGATGGCGGCGCCAAAGTGGACCTTGGTTGTTTCAAAAACCAAAGGGACAATGGAGTTGGGAAAATTCGGATTATACGGACCAAAACCGACATAGATCTTTCCGTTTTTAATAAACATCCCATACCCATTATAGGTGTTTATCGGGTTATCAAATGGAAAATGGCAAATAATTGCGCCAGTACTATCTATTAATTTTAATGTATCTGCAATCGGGAAATTTTTACCAGTTAAAACCCAGGCACGCTCATTTTCATCTACTACCAGATCTGCTACGGTGCTGTTTATAACGGGTCGGATTAAAACGGGATTTGAAATACCATTGTAAAACCAGAGGCCTTCTGCCATAAAATAGGCCGTTTTTCTCCCAGCTGCAGTGTGGCCCAATTCATGATTGTTGTTTGCATGGTGCGTTGTGAATGTCCAACCAGTTCCATCATTGATGTACACACTATCAAAACTGGCTTGTGACACAATAACTGGTATGGGTTCCAGCCTGATATCGAAAGAACTTGATATTCCATGTAGGATTTCTCCCAGGGGCCTGTATAGATCGTTTTCAAAACTATAAGCGTACAATGAATCTCCAAGCTGGACAATCATATCGCTGGAATCCAAACATATTTGCGATTCGAATAGTACTAATTCCTTCTGCGCGGTGCAAAAGGATGGCAAGGTGATTGAAAAAAGTAACAGTATGGGAATTTGCTTCATATTCAAAAATACCCAGAGGCTTCAGTGGTTCAATATCTACTGCAAAATACCGAAAATTATCCAGGATAATGCGAAGTTTGGCGTGAATAAGCCGATGTAAGGTAATTCTGTATTTTCTTGTGACTTAATCAAATTGTTTATGAGTAAACTTCTCCTCTTTGCTTCACTCCTTATTTCCCTTACTGCCAATGCCCAATCCTACCCTTGGGAAAGCCCCCTGCGCATGGCCTGGTCCAGCGATGGTATCCATTTTGGACCGAACTCGATTTTTCAGGATTCCTCCGGGGTGCCCTCAGTTATCCGTTGGAAAGGCGATACGTTGATATGCGCGTTTCAGTGGTTCCGGCTTCCGCAAAACACCCCGAGCTGGGATCGTGTGGCCGTCAAATTCTCTTATGATGCAGGCCAAAACTGGACGCAGCCCACGCCCATTGTGGTGAGCGGTCTGCCCGCCAATTACCAGCGTCCTTTTGATCCGACGCTAACGGTGTTTGCTGGCGATAGTTTGCGTATTTATTTCTCTTCCAGCGATGGGTTGCCTATGGGAGGCTTGAGCCAAATTGTAAACTGTTACTCTGCCAAAAGCTACGATGGCATTCATTACACATACGAACCCAATGCCCGGGTAGATCACCTTACCAAGCCCTTGATTGACCCGGCGGTCATTTATTTCAATGGAGGCTGGCATTATACTGCGCCCATCGGTGCGCCACAGGATGGCGCCTACCACTACGTTTCTCCTGACGGGTTGAATTTCTCTCCGGTACCGAATATCCCTTCTGACAATCAGCACAATTGGACGGGGAACCTGATGATAAACAACGAAACGGAACTGCGTTTTTACGGAAGCGGGCCATCCATTTGGTACAATGCAACTGCCAATGGCGGGGTGTGGAATGGCTTCGTGAACACCAATATCCAAGGCGGCGACCCCAGTGTGGTGCAGATTTCAGCCAATAATTACTGGATGGTGTATGTAGGTCAACCTTACAGTACCGGGGCGAATGAGCCTGACTCAGCACTGCTTTCTGCCCATGTTTTTCCCAACCCGGCGAGCAATTTTATACGGCTTTTTTCAACAGAAAAATTGACGGAATACGAATACGCGATTTTCGATACCAACGGCCGATTGATGCTGGAGGGGCTCACAAGTGTCAATTCAATGAGCGTGGAAGGAATACCCAATGGGATTTATTTCTTGAAAATTTGGGCGGGGGGAAAGGCTGGTTTCTTCAGGTTTCTCAAAAACTGAGGCTATTTTTTTCAGAATGGCCGCAAGCTGTCCAAGAGGCAATAAACAGCAAAACCGCAAAACCGGAGAACAGGAAAATATAAAACTGTACACTATGATCCGAAGAGGGCCAAATTCTACCCTTTTTGAGATCATGCGCCTCTTAGTTTTATATTTTCCTGTTCTCCTGTTTTGCGGTTTTGCTGTTTAATTTTAAATCACGGAACGACCCGTGTTACGCCCTTATTGGTGGTAACCCTTGTTGTGTTCCAGCATTTTGCCGCACTTGCCGCATGCAACAGCCGATCCGCCGCCACCTGCGCAGCCGCCAGGACAGGTATAATGCCATACACCAGCTGCATTCTGTGGTGGCTCGTTCTTTGTAGGAGCGGGCATTGTAACCGTTGAAGCACCTGGAGCACCTGGAGCACCTGGAGCGCCCGGTGTAGCTGGGGCCGCGCGGCTGGATTACCAGGAGGCGGAGCACCCGCTGGGCCGTGGTAAGACTGGCTATGTGTGAGCGTAGTGCCGCAAGTTGCGCAGGGCACTGCTGAACCCCCACCGCCCTTGCAGCCCTTTGGACAGGTAAAGTGCCAGAGCCCAGCCGCATTTTGTGCAGGTTCTGCGGGGGGGGTAGCTGCTCCATTTGGATTAGGGAAATTCGCCATAGGGTCGGCAGGAGGTGCTTGGTCGCCAGTGGTTTCAGTAGAGGCGTCTTTGGAAGCAGCGCTGTCGCCGCCGCATGCGGAGAAAACGCTTATGGCACAAAGTGCAGCGATGGAAAGGATGGATAGAAATTTCATGTTTTAAATTTTAGTAAGGGCGCAAAAGTACTTCGACTTTGGGCAAATGTTCACTGGACAAATATTTTTTGCACAGCCACCTCTTTCCCTGACAGAGTTATCTTCAAAAAATACATGCCTTTTGCAAGATTCAAGGGCAGCCTCAAACGCTGTAAACCCGATACCTGCTCAGCAGCCAGCAAAATTGCGACCCTACGGCCTTGTAAATCAAACAGTTCAAATGCAGGAATTGCCGTAAACCGGCTTTCGTATTGGACCCACAAATGGCTGTAAGCTGGATTGGGGAAAAATTTCAAGTGTTGGAGCATCCCTTCAAAGTGTTCCTCCAATGCGGAAACAGGGCTTGCCTCCACGGCGCCAATGGAAGGTGGGTTGGCAAAACCGTTTCCCAAAAAATCGAACATAGGTTCGTTTAACGCAACTCCCGCCCCAGCCGCCGGACTGTTGGTTGGAATGGAAAAATCGTCGTTGGCGGGGTTGAAAAACAAGGGATTTGCGTTGAGGATTTGGTTCAAATCTGGCACTGGGATGGACGGCCCGCTCCAGTTGGGGTCGTCAACATTATACCAAAGGTTGTTGGAAAAAACAAAACTCTCCGGGCGCGTATTGGGGCCAATATTGGTTTCGGTGGAGAGATTGTTGCCCAGAAAAACGATGTTGTTGCGAAAGGAGTTGTCGCCGCATTCGAGAAAACGGCTGGGGTCCACCGTTTCCTGAAGGATGCGAATCACCCAGTTTTGCGGCTGATAAATCGTATTGTTGACTACTTCCACCTCCACCCCCGCCTACATAGGCGATTAAGGCGCCGGAACCAACAATGATGTTGGAATACACTTGAATACGTGCAGCTTCAAAATGCGCGGTATCCGGTCGGAAAAACTGCAAACCGGTGCTTCCGCCGATGTTTAGGGTGCGTTGCCCGCCATTGCGAAAAAAATTGCCTTCGATACGCACATGTTCGGTTCCGCCTTTGCATTGGATGGAGTTTGATCCAAGATTCTCGAAGAAATTGCCTTGAATGATGCCGTGATGGCAGCCTACCATATCAATGCCGCTGCCGCCAGTTGCGCCATTGCGAAATTCGCAGTTGCGTATCTCGAAGTAGTCGAGGCCAGAGAGTTTCAGCAGATCGTTGTTGCCACTGGCCGACATGTCGCGGAACACACAATTTTCAAAAACAACATGGTGCGCCGGCGTGTCATACGTACCGCCATCGTCGGTGTTCACGCCATTGCCCGTCTGGTGCTGAAAAATCAGCCCAATGATGTGCAGATACGCTGGCTCCACGAATTGGATGGCATTGCCGCCGCCTTCAAAAACAACGGTCTCTCCTACAGCATTTCGGATGGTGATCCATTGATTGGCAGTTCCTTTTAAATTATTGATTGTCAGACCGCCAGCATAAGTGCCCCCATGGATTATAATGGTATCTCCCGGTTGTGTGATGGCAACAGCGGCGCTCAAATTGGCATAGGTTTGACCGTTGCCGACGTGGTGTGTGGCGGCAGACAACCCGAATGACAGCAATAGGAATAGAATTATGCAAGGTGTTTTTTTCATGACTTTTGAGTTTGTTGGATGAGTTGAGGTTGGGAGAGGGATAGTACCTTGATAGTGGGACGAAGATAAGGGTCACAAATACCGAGACTGTTCAAAAATCTGTCAACTGCCAGGCGGCCCCCCAGCCCCTAAAGGGGAGCATATCCGAAAGAGTGCATAATTGCTTGCTTTTCAATGAATTATGCACTCTTTCGGATATCTCCTTTAAAGTGAGCTCACTCTGCAGTCTGAACGACCCTAAGTCAACTTGCATATGAAACTTGTCGCGAAACTTGTCGCGTAAACTTGTCCCCTTTTCCAAACGCTCCAACAAGTAATCCAAGGCATCCTCCCCTTTCACTTTGATGTTCGGCTGCACGCCCACTTTGTCTAAGCGATTGCCATCTGGCGTGTAATAATCGGCGTTCGGGATCACGGCGGTGAAACCACTGCGGAGCGGGTAGCTTGAGGCACTCAGCATGGCTCCGGCGGTTGCCTCTCCCACCATCGTGACACGCCCCGAGTTTTTCAAATTCCAGGCAAGTGGCTCGCAGGCACTGGCCGAACGGCCGTCGGTGAGCAGGAAGACTTTTCCCGTGAATCGTTGCGGCCCAGGCCGGGCTTTCAGCACCACAAATCCTTGTTCGTCAAGCGTTTCCAGGAATTCCAACACATCGGCTTTTGTAAAATCGGGCATGGTTGCCAGTTCAGAAGCGGTGGGCGGAGCCGGGTGTTCGTTGAACCATTTTTGGGTGAGGTACACGCCAGTAGGGGTTTCCTCTGGCACGAGGTATTGGGCGAGGGTCATGCCGCCTTCAAGCGAGCCGCCGCTGTTGCCACGAATATCAACGATGAGGTTTTGATAGTTTTTTGCCAGTACGATTTGCATAACGCTGTCCACATCGCGGCCCGGGCAATGAAAAGATTTAATACGCAACACCACGGTTTCAGGCGTTTTTTCTTCGAGTGAAACCTGGCCGGAACGGAACGCGAACCGTTGCTTTATTTGTGCAGCACCGGCATTGGGGCGCTCCGCACGGAAGAGGGACTTGTGGGTAAAGGGAAGATTTTTCGAGTGTGTGAAAAACGCAAAAACGAGGTCGAGGTCGTCTTTTGCATTTTGGCCAGCTTCGGTCATTTTTTTAGCAAACGTCTTCCATTGTTTTGTTTCAAGCACCCTGCGGTCATAAATCCTTTTTTCGTAGGTCGCCAACAAGTCCATTATAATAATAGAGTATTCGTCAATGGGGGCAGGAGAATTGGCGCGAACGCCTTCGATCACGCCGACGTTTTTCCCCTTTGAATTCAGAAGTGGTATGAGGAGCCGACCATTTTCCAGGGTTCCATTGCATTGAAATGCTGGGGTGACGACGATATCGAGCGTTCCGGTAAAAACCACTTTGCCATTGGACATGGTCGCCTTCCCTTCGCTGAGATTGAGAAATGCACCGCTGATGAGCATAGGTTTTTGAGAAAACCATTTTGCCGTGCCCGCCTTGAATCCGCCAATCAGGTTTTTGACGGCTTTTCGGTGCGAACTAGCCTTGAAATTCTTTTCATTGGAGAACCGGAAATCGAGTGTGCTACGCATTTCTCCAAGCTCAAGGTGGCGTAAGGTTATGTTCCATTTGCCGCCCAATGCTTCAACGGGGCTTTGAGCGGCGAGCGGAAAAAAAGCTGGAGGGGGCCAATATGGCGGCGAGGACGATAAGGACGAATTTCAGCAGATTCATTTTTAAGTGGTAAGTGATGAATGATAAATGATTGTAGTGGTGTGCCGATTTGCAATCAACACTGGGCAAAGGTGAAGCGAGGGTAGGGTAGGAGACAAGGGTTGGAGCGCGAGCCAAGGTTTTTCGGCAGTGAAACATGGAGCGACTCGTGGCGATTTTGCCTGAAATACGATTTTCGCTGACTGAAATACGGTCGGCCTAACGCTACCTTCGCCGCTGCAATGTTGGAAAACGCTCAACAAAATCAGAAACGATCCCGCTCAGCTTCCGCCTCGCCAAGGGCTGGCGCTGGTTGTGGTTTACCTTGGTGGGTGTATTGCTTTACCAGTTTTTCACGCTGCAAAGGCCGGGTTTTGGCGAGTTGGGGCCACTGCTAAAAGGCCAGATTTGGGAGTACCTGCGCGCACTCCTGGGCTACTATGTCCTGTTTGAACTGGTGTCGGTATTCATTTTTATGCGCCTTGCCGCGCAATATGTCCGATTGACCGGAATGGATCAGTTCAAGCTCACATTGAGTGGGGTGTTGGGGCATCAAATGCGGTTTTTGCCCTTTGTACTGGGCTCTATTTTGGTGTTTGGCCCCATCACGAATGGGCTGCGTTATCTGGCGGTTTTTTACCCCGACTACAGCTGGGCGAGTTATTTCCCGGAGTATTTTTTCACGGCTCGGATGTACGTCAATTACCTGTTGCCTTTTTTGATTTTTGGCTATATGGTGCTGAATATCAACTTGTTTCTGGATTATAATGATTGGCAAAGAGCGCGGTTTGCGCGCTTGGTGAAGCCCCAGGAAGGTACAGCGGGAGATCGTTTCCTGAAGACCGTAGAGGTCCGCGACGAGGAAGGCGAAACCCTGCTTGCGGTTCGCGATGTGTTATGGTTTGAGGTAGAGGAGAAAAACTACCGCGCATTTTCCCTTGTTCAAACTTACAACATCCGAAAAACCTTGGGTGAAAACGGAGGTAGAACTGGATCCTGCACAATTTTTAGGGTCAATCGGGCGAATAATCATAAACCTCGCTTTTCTTAAAAATTACTCCTTCTGGGAAAACGACAAATACATCCCTGCGCCTCACGGACGACAAAACGGAATTTGTGATGCAACGGGTAAGGTTGAAAGAATTGCGGGAAAGGCTAAGTGGGTAATTGGTTTATCCTGCCGCGCCGCAGGAAGGAGCCGATCACTAGGTATGGCCCCATGAATCGAATGTTGCTCAAACACCCAATATTCCCTGCGAATCCATCAGGATGAGGTCTGTTATCATCGTAGGGAGTTGACGGAATAAGCGGCGCGGTGGAAGTCCGGTGATAGCGCGGCAATCTTTGATGAAATGCGATTGGTCGTAGTACCCGGCATTCCAGGAATGGGATTGAGCGGGCTGCTGAGGATTGGTGCAATTAATGGCTTTTACAATTTGTTGAAAACGCGCTAGTTTGCAAAAAGTCTTGGGACTAATACCTATCTGTTGTTGAAAACGTCGCTCAAAAGTTTTCACCGATACGAAGGAGCACGCGGCCAGATGTTCCACCCTGCCATCGGATTTTCTGATGGCGTTCAACACGCTTTGCAACCAATTGTCTGCGGGTGGATCGCACAACAGCCAGGCCGCCAAAAATGATTCTATTGCCATAATTTTTCCTCGTCCGGACTCCTCGCCTTCAATACCTCCAGCAAGATTACAACTTCTTTTGGGAAAAATCTGCTCAAAAGCAAGGGCTTGCACCGCTGATTTTAAAGGTGCAAGCACTGGCATGCTTAGTAAATGGGGATAGCATTTGAAATTGACCACCCTAAAACCTTCGATGGTGCTGAAAAAAATGGGCAGGTCGCGCATGGGAGCAATGCCGGCAACCGGAACGGGAAAATAGGGGCCCGAAACATCAGAACAAATCTCGAATGAACCTTCCAGTAGCAGCCAACCGTCGATTCTGGTGTTAGGAATAGACCGAGCAAGGGACATTGGAGCAGATTCCACGATTTGAAAATACTCTACTACGTCTTGCAATAAGGGATGCACAGGAAGGTAACGTTGGGAAACAAACATGGACAGATAGACAGGCACTATTCAAAAAAGTTGTCCAATTTTTACAATCTCCCTCCTTATGGCCCCGGCTAACTTTGCCCAAAAATTGCACACATGAAAAATCTGTTTTTTAGACTCTTCTTATTCCTTGCCTTCCTCCCTTCACTTATTGCACAGGAAAACATCCAAATTGGCCAAAACCCATCGGCTGGCGGTTTTGTCAACGTGAATGGCATCCAGCTTTATTATGAAATTTATGGCTCCGGGCAGCCGCTCTTACTGTTGCATGGCAACGGCGGTTCAATCCGCAGTCGAAGTGCTCAAATACCAGAATATGCCAAACATTTCAAAGTGATTGCCGTAGACAGCCGATGTCATGGCAAAAGTGGTTGCGCCACGAGCGACCTGACGTACGAACAAATGGCAGCCGACGTGAATGCCCTGCTCAACGAATTGAAGATCGACTCCTGTTACATCTGGGGACATAGTGATGGGGGCATTATTGCACTTATCATGGGCTACCAGTACCCCAAAAAAGTAAAAAAGATTTTGGCGAGTGGAGCAAACCTGCAGCCTGATAGCACGGCCATTTTTCCTATATTGGTCGAGCTAGTCAACATGTACCCTGAACTGCCTGATACCATGATGCAAAAACACTTTAAACTCATGGCAGACCATCCGCATATCCCATTCTCGGCCTTAGGAGCGATAAAAGCCCCTGTGCTAGTTATGGCGGGCGATCGCGACGCCGTCCGTGAATCACACACCCTGCAGATCTATCAGGCAATCCCCAATGCGCAACTTTGCATCTTGCCTGGCACCACCCACTTCGTTTCAAGTGAAAAACCAGCACTTTTTAATTCGCTGCTGCTCGACTTTTTTAAAAAGCCCTTTGACATGCCTTCTACCGTAAAAATGATGCAACAGATGGCTTCAGAGATGCTGCCCAAACATTAAAGCAGACAGTACAAATTATAGCCCTGGTATAGCGTTGCTTACCCTCTAATACACAGATTAAAAAGAAGCGCAAATCCTTGCTTGGAATTTCGTGAATCCTGAAGTACCTTTGCCGGCCTTTTTCAAAAAGGTTATTAGTTTCATCTAAATTTTTGATTTACAACAATGTTCGCAATTGTTTCCATCGCCGGTCAACAGTTCAAAGTTGAGGAAGGTCAGCAGATCTTCGTCCACCGGCTGGCAGCCAACGAAGGCGACGCTGTAAGTTTCGATGCCGTTCATCTTATTGATAACGACGGCAATGTAACCATCGGCGTGCCCAACATCAAAGGCGCTAAAGTTAGCGCAAGCGTCCTCACTCACCTGAAAGGCGACAAAGTGATCGTTTTCAAAAAGAAGCGCCGTAAGGGCTACCGCAAGAAAAACGGTCACCGTCAACAGTTTTCTAAAATCAAAATCGAATCTATCAAGGGTTAATCAGTTACAAGTGAAAAGTTACAAGTGAAAAGTTACAGTATGAACTTGCAACTATAAACTTTCAACTTAAAACTAATTCCCTCATTCATTCATTGCAAACTCACTCATTGAAAAATGGCACACAAAAAAGGTGCGGGTAGTTCCGATAACGGCCGCGACAGTAAAAGTAAACGCCTTGGCGTAAAATTATTTGGCGGCCAACGCGCGGTGGCCGGCAATATCATAATTCGTCAGCGCGGCACCCAGTTCCACGCTGGTGACAACGTGTACATGGGCCGCGACCACACACTGCACGCCCAGATTGATGGCTTGGTGGTGTTCAAGCGCAGTTTCAAAGATCGTCGTTTCGTAAGCATCGAACCCTATACGGAAGTGCCCGAAACGCCGGTGAAACCAGTTAAAAAGCCAACAAATCCGAAACTTGAGACGGTGGCCACCCCGGCTCCGAAGCCTGCTAAGAAAGAAGCAGTTGCAGAGGCAGTAGCCGTTTCACCTGCAGAAAATTTAGCGGAAGAGGTAGCATCAACAGAAGTGGTAGCTGAAGCACCTGCTGCTAAAAAGGCTGCTGCTCCTAAAAGAAGCAGCACCTGAAAAAGCCGCTGCTGCTCCCAAAAAGGAAAAAGGCCCTAAACTCAACGACCTGAAAATCATTGAAGGTGTTGGTCCTAAAATCGAAACGCTGCTGAAAGAAGGTGGCATTTCTACCTGGGACGAATTGGCTGCTGCAACAGAAGAGCGCCTCAAGGAAATCCTTGACGCTGCTGGACCGCGCTACCAGATTCACGATCCGAGCACTTGGCCCGCGCAGGCAAAATTTGCCGCCGATGGCAAGTGGGACGAACTGAACGAGTATCAGGAGATGCTCATCGGAGGCCGCGACAAGTCAGAATAAAGACAAACTTAAAAATGCCGCTTGTATGAGCGGCATTTTCTTTTTTATCTTTACCCGCCGAAGCGCGTTTAGGACGAGGGGGTTTTTCGGTCATGAACCTTTGAAATTGAGCCCGTAGCCTTCCCTAGTGTTACTCACTATTGCAGGTAACGTGAAGGCGGAATCCGCCGAAATAATTGAGATAATGTAAAAACCCGCCTACGCCCTAAACGGGCTTCGGCGGGTAAAGAAGTTTTTGTTTTCATAGCTTAATTTTTTAGTTGTTGCCCCGGCTGTAATTAGTCGGGGTTTTTTGTACCCCGGAACGCTGTTCCGGGATGAATTTCAGCATTTGCTCAATGCCCCCCAAACAGCGTTCCGGGCTATTATTATGTTCCATTTATTACTTGTTTTCATTGGCGGAGGTTTGGGCAGTGCAGCCCGATGGGGGCTGAGTCTGGCCATTCAACCTTTGTTGCCACGCTTTCCCTGGGCTACGCTTGCGGCCAACGGATTGTCTTGTTTTATACCAGGAATTTTGTTGGCACAACAACTCGGCACCGGGGTAACAGAACAAAGGAGGTTGCTGCTGGCTGTAGGTTTTTGTGGAGGTTTCAGCACTTTTTCAACCTTTAGTGCCGAAACCCTGACACTCTGGCAAGGCGGCCAACAAACTTTGGCTGCAATGAATGTGCTGGGCAGTTTGGTGATCTGTTTTGCTTGCCTGCTTTTGGGGCTCAAGTTTCAATGAAGTTATGAAGCGATGAAGTGATAGAGTGATAAAGTGATTTGCACTCACAAATCGCTTCATCACTCTATCACTTCATCACTTTATGCATACTCGGAAGAAGTCGGCTCTGGTAGCAAGCCGATGTTTCGCAGGGCTGTGGCCACATCCCAGATGCGGCGGCTGCGGATGATTTTCCCGTCTTTTAGGGAGAGAAATGTAGAGCCTAAGAATGTGCAGAATTTACCCGTAGGAGGGATATTCAT
This sequence comes from Lewinellaceae bacterium, assembly GCA_016708875.1. Classification (GTDB taxonomy): domain Bacteria; phylum Bacteroidota; class Bacteroidia; order Chitinophagales; family Saprospiraceae; genus M3007. The sequence continues at coordinate 23,351 of JADJFA010000039.1, read as the reverse complement.
CAATCGCCCGCGCTGGTGTCCCTTGGCTTTCCAAAAAAAGAAAAGTTTGTCGCCCTCCGCGCCCCATTCAAGCAATTCCATTTCCAGGTCGGGGAAGGCCCGGAGGATATAATCCAACATTCGTGTAACATCCGAAACCCCAGCAGCTTTTTTGCCCTCAGACAGGTCTTCCCCATCGAAATCGGGATGATAGAGTTCGAGTAGGCGTTGCTTGTCGTGTGCATTGTATGCGGCTATCAATTCCTTGAGAAAAGCGTGGGCGTCCATGGGAGGTGGTGTGTAAAGGTGGATGTGATTATTTGTTTACCCGCCGAAGCCTTCTCGCATGCCGAGTCTAGACGGGCAGGGGCGTAGGCGGGGAATTCTCTTTGCGACAAAAGTAGCGCGTACCGCTTACGGGGGGCTGCTCAAAGTATGCTCAATGTTTGTTCAAATCTTCAAACAGCACTCTAAGCACAACCCTCATGCCTCCCAGCCCTTACTTCGTAGATTTCCAGGTGTTCTACCCTTTATGTGAAACCCATGAATTCCCCGGACTCCGTAACATTGCCACAGTTTATACAGCAAAACGACACACCTATGCGCCTATTTTTCCTTCTAATTTGCTTTTTCCTGACCCTTTCACCCCTATTTTCCCAAAAAAAGGACGAACCCAAAGACAAGAAACCTGAAAAACCCGCCCTGCTGAATCCCGCCACCTACAACGGCCTGAGCTTCCGCAGTCTTGGCCCGGCGGTTACTTCTGGCCGCATGAGCGATTTCGCGGTCAATCCCAAAAACCAGGCGGAATATTATGTGGCCGTGGCCTCTGGAGGGTTTGGAAAACCGTCAACGCCGGTACCACCTACACCCCATTTTCGATGCGCAAGGTTCTTATTCCATCGGTTGCGTGGTACTCGACCCCACCAACCCGAATGTCGTGTGGGTGGGTAGTGGCGAAAACAACAACCAGCGCTCGGTGGCCTATGGCGACGGCGTGTATAAATCAGAAGACGGCGGCAAGACCTGGAAAAACATGGGCCTGAAAAACTCCGAACATATTGCAAACGTTGTGGTAGACCCAGGCAACTCCAACATCGTTTACGTGGCGGCTTATGGCCCGGTATGGAGCGACGGCGGAGAACGCGGCGTATATAAATCCACCGACGGCGGGGAAACCTGGACTTGCGTCAAATCTGTCAGCGACTACACTGGCTGCAACAACCTCATCATGGATCCGCGCGACCCTAAAGTGTTGTACGCGGCCTTCCACCAGCGCCAGCGCAAGGTGTTTACCTACATCGGCGGCGGCCCGGAATCGGCGCTTTTCAAATCCACAGACGGCGGCACCACCTGGAAAAAACTCGAAGGCGGCCTGCCCGGCGGCGACATAGGCCGCATTGGCATTGATGTCTCCCCGGTTAATCCCGACTATGTTTATGCCGTGGTGGAAGCCGGGAGAAAAAGGGGGCATTACCGCTCCACCGACCGCGGCGCCAGCTGGACAAAAATGAGCGACACCTACACCAGCGGCAATTATTATCAGGAACTCAACTGCGATCCGAAAAACCCCGACCGCATTTTTATCACCGACACCTATTATAAGGTGAGCGACGACGGCGGCAAAACCGTGCGTAACCTCAGCGAACTGAACAAACACATTGACAACCACTGCATCTGGATCGACCCCGACAACACGGACCACCTGCGTGTGGGCTGCGATGGCGGTATTTACGAAACCTGGGATTTTGCCAAAACCTGGGACTACAAAGCACAACCTCCCCGTTACCCAATTTTATAAAGTATCCACCGACAACGCCCTCCCGTTTTACCATGTCCACGGAGGTACACAGGACAACCTAAGCCTTGGCGTACCAAGCCGTAACACCAGCGCGAATGGCATCCCAAACTCCGATTGGTACATCACCAGCGTCGGCGATGGTTTTGAAACGCAGGTGGACCCCACCAACCCCGATATTATTTACGCCCAAAGCCAGTACGGCGGCCTGGTGCGTTTCGACCGAAAAAGCGGCGAATACCTGCCCATTCAGCCCCAGCCTGGCGAAAATGAACCCGCACTGCGCTGGAACTGGGACGCTCCACTCAGTATTTCCAGCCACGTCCCGACCCGGCTCTACATCGGCGCCAACAAGGTGTTTCGTACCGACGACCGCGGCAGCTCCTGGCGTGCCATCAGCCCTGATCTTTCCAGAGGCGTGGACCGCAACAAATTCGAAATTATGGGTAAAGTGTGGAGCGTGGACGCCATTGCCAAAAACGGCTCCACGGACATTTACGGCCAAACCACCAGCATCGCTGAAAGCAGCCTCGATGCCGAAATGCTCTGGGTGGGCACTGACGATGGCCTACTCTGGGTAACCCGAAATGGCGGCACAGACTGGGAACAAAATGGATAACCTGCCCGGCGTGCCTGAGCGCTCGTACGTGCATCAGGTGATCGCCTCGCAATTCGACAAAAACACCGCCTACGTATGTTATAACCACCACCGCTACGGCGACTTCAAACCCTACCTGCTGAAAACCACCGACGGCGGCAAAACATGGACCTCCATCGCCGCCACACTGCCCGAACGCGGCAGCGTGTACAGCATCGCTGAAGACCACGTGGACCGCAACCTGTTGTTCTGCGGCACCGAGTTTGGGGTGTTTTTTAGTCCCGATGGAGGAGACAACTGGGTGCAACTCAAATCAGGATTGCCCACCATAGCCGTGCGCGACATTGAGATTCAACGCCGCGAAAACGACCTGGTGTTGGGTACTTTTGGGCGCGGTTTTTATGTCCTTGACAATTATGCCCCACTGCGCAATCTCAATTCCGAGGCATTTGAAAAAACAGCCAACATTTTCCCAATCAAGGATTCCTGGTTGTTCATTCCCAACAAACCACTGGGCCTTCGCGACAAAGGACACCTTGGCAGCAGCTATTACGCCGCGCCTAATCCGCCCGTGGGAGCCGTGTTTACCTACTGGTTGAAGGAAGACATTAAAACCCTCAAAGCGAAACGCCAGGCGGATGAAAAGGCCAAGCTGGAGAAAAAGGAGACGGTGTATTATCCTGATATCGAGGCATTGCGTAAGGAGGATGATCAGCCCGAACCATACCTGTTGTTCACCGTCACCGATGCCTCGGGCGATGTGGTTCGCCACATCAAAACCAGGCCACCAAAGGCTTGAAGCGCCTCGCCTGGGATTTCCGCTACAACATCGCCGCGCCGGTGACGAACCGTCGTACTGTGCCGCCTGACAACTTGTTCACGGGGCCGGAGCAAGGCCATCTCGCCTTGCCGGGTCAATACAGTGTAACGCTGCAAAAGTATGAAGATGGTGTGTTGACCCCGCTTGCCGGGCCGGTGCAATTCACCGTGCAATCGCTGAACAACGCCACCTTGCCTGCAACAGACAAGCAGGCATACCTTGCATTTTGTAAAAAAGTGACACGCCTGCGCAAGGCTGTCAGCGCTACCACCAATATCCGTAACGAATTGAATACCAACATCGGTCACTATCAATCCGCCCTGCTCGACATGCCTGCGCCGCCACAGGATTTGCTTAAAAAAACCTATGCGCTCACGCAACGTCTGAACGCCGTCAGCCTGCAGCTCAACGGAGACCCAACCCTTGCTCGCCGCGAATTTGAAACAGCGCCAGCCATCAACGGTCGGGTAGGACTGCTGGAATACGGCATGTGGAACACAACCAGTGCGCCCACCCAGACTTATGAGGAAAACTATCGCATTGCCGCCAAGCAGTTGGGGCCTGTTTTGGAAGAACTCAAGGCCATTGCCCGCGAAATGGAAGCAATAGAAAAGGACCTGGAATTAGGCGGCGCGCCAGCCACGCCTGGGAGGTGGCCCGATTGGAAGGGATAGGAGATGGAACACGGATGACACAGATGAGACACGGATTTATTTCGATAAATTTATCTGTGAAAATCCGTGTCTTATCCGTGTCATCCGTGTTCCATCTTCTACCGTCCGTACCCGCACACCCAAACGTCCGAATCCGAACAAAAAATCAATTCCCATATTTTCGTAAGTTATTGAATATCAAACTTTAAGGATTTCGGCATGAGGTATGCCGTAGCACGAAGGACACGTTCCTGCCAAAAGCTCTGTGCTATGATTCAAAAGCTATCTCAAAATTGCCCTGCGCAACCTGCTGAAAAACCGCCTGTACACCTTCCTCAATATCTCCGGATTGGCGTTGGGGCTGGCCTGTTGTTTTTTAGTTATCCTTTTCATTCGTCACGAGCAGAGTTATGATGATTTCCAACTCAACCATAAGACGGCTTATCGGGTCAATTACCTGCCCCGTTTTGCTGACCCAGATATGGTGTTGGTCAATAGTCCTGCCCCGATGGCGCCCTTGTTGGCCGCAGAAATCCCTGAAATTCAGGTAGCTGCGCGGATGTATCCCCGAAGCGTGAGCCTGCGCGAGCCTGGCAGTAACCAGCAATTTGAAATGGAACTAGCGCATTTTGCAGACAGCAGCATCCTGCAAATCCTGACTTTTGAGTTTCTGGAAGGCCATGCAGCCACAGCACTTAATGAGCCGTTTTCCATTGTCCTGAATGAAACCAATGCCCAAAAACTTTTCGGTGGGCAGTCTGCCCTTGGTAAGCCACTCTACCTTGCCAATCAAGGACCTTTCAAAGTGACCGGGGTAGTGCGCGACTGGCCTTCCAACGCCCATCTGCGTTTCGATTTTCTGGCGCCTTATGCTGCCATGTACGACATTGAACCGGGGCATTCCCGCGACCAAATCCGCAACAACATCACCAAAAACTGGGTGGCTTCCCATTCCTTTACCTACCTGCTGCTGGCCGAGAATGCCCAACCGGAAGTGGTGGCCTCAAAAATGGGCGCTTTCATCCGCAAATTCGGCAACCCGCAATTGCGAGATAAGCAGGAATTTTCAGTTGTGCCAGTGCGCGATATTCACCTGAAATCCCAGGCCGACAACGAACCTGTGGCCACGGTCAATCCAAATTATTTACGCATTTTCTTTAGCATCGGGCTGCTTACATTGCTGATCGCCTGCATCAATTTCATCAACCTGACTACCGCGTCGGCTATGCAGCGCGTGCGGGAAGTGAGCCTGCGCAAGGTACTGGGAGCGGGGCGGGGCGCTCTGATTCGGCAGTACCTCGGCGAATCGCTGCTGATGGGTTTTATGGCATTTCTGCTTTCGCTGGCCTTGGTGGCAGGGGGGCTGCCCGTACTCAACCAGATAACGGGCACCGAAATAAGTCTGGAATATGCTCGGGATTGGCCGATACTGGGGCTGTTTGCGGGCATTTTTGTTTTGGCAGGACTGTTGGCTGGCGGATATCCGTCCTGGTTTATCAGTCGTTTTCAACCCGTTGCGGGATTAAAAGGAGCATCGGCTGCACCGGGCGGGGTCTTGTTGCGCAAAATGCTCACGACAGCCCAGTTTTTTGTGGCAATTGCGCTGATTACCAGTACCATTGTCATCTATGCTCAACTGAATTACCTGCAAAATTTCCCCCTGGGTTTTGAAAAAGACAGTGTGCTGCGTGTGCCGCTTTACAGTGCCAATTTGAACTCGGTTTTTGGTCAAACGGACCAAAGCCAGCGCAGTAAAACCCTCGCGTTTGAGGAAGAATTATTGAAAAGTTCGGCCATTGAGGCGGTAACTCAATCGCAGGGAGCACCTGGACTTGGCTCCGTGCGGCGCAATTTTACCACTGACAGTATTCAGCGGGAACACAACCTGTTTATGTCGGGCATGGCGGTGGATTATGATTTTGCGAAGTTGTATGGCCTTCAAATAATCACTGGGCGTGATTTCGACAAATCCTTCGGCACCGACCATATCAGCGGATTTCTTATCAACGAACAAGCCGTGAAGACCCTTGGCTGGAACACACCGGAAAATGCGGTGGGCAAAAAAATCAATATGGAAGGTCGCGATGGGCAGGTAGTGGGCGTGTTCAAAGATTTCCATTTCAATTCTTTGCGAGACGAAATGCTGCCACTGGCATTGGTAGTCAGCCCCAATCAGTTCAACACATTTTCGATCCGACTGCAAGGTGGGCGCTTCCAGGAAGGAATGGCATTGGTTGAAAAGACATGGACCCAGTTTTTCCCTGAAAAAGTGTTCGAGCCGGAGTTTTTGAGTGAAGGCTTGGCAGAGACCTACGCAGCCGAACAGCGCCTTTCAAAACTGATTGGGTACTTCGCGCTTTTGGCCATCTTGATCTCTTGTTTTGGGTTGTTTGGTTTGGCCACGTACACCGCGTTCCAGAAAACCAAAGAAATAGGCGTCAGAAAAGTGCTGGGTGCATCGGTGGCAGGAATTACGGGGCTTTTGGCGCAGGAGTTTTTGAAATTGGTCCTGGTGGCATTTGTCATAGCCTCCCCAATTGCCTATTATTTCATGCAAAAATGGCTTACTGATTTTGCCTATCGTATTGATATTCAATGGTGGATGTTTGTTTTAGCGGGGAGTATTGCGGTAATGATTGCGTTTTTAACGGTGAGTTTTCAGAGCTTGCGGGCTGCCTTAGCGAATCCGGTTGAGTCACTGCGAGAGTGATTTTAGCATCACAATTCAGGTTAATCCTTGCATTTTTAAAGCCTGATGATCGCTATTATCAAACTTTTAGCGCAATAAAATCCATTGCTCTGCTTCTTTTGTTGCTATACGCAACGCCAGCCCCTCTTTTGCCGGGCTGGGGCCAAAACAACGGGTTTTAAAAACCCGATCATAGCATTGACTGTCAATAATTTACTCGGATTTGTTGCGCGTTGTTGGCGTCCCAAATGCCCTAAGACAACAACCCTGGACAAGGTTTTCAACTCAAACCTCAAGGTGCCACCAAAGTGAGGTTTTAGGTTTGACCCGGGACCCAGTTGCCATGAGCTGTGATTCAACTGTGTGCAGGCAGGTTCTAGCATCATTGTTTGGGGGGGAGAGGGGCAGACGTGCCCCCACTGTCCGAATCCGAACACCTCCCGTCCACTTTCGGGCATTTTAACGTTTCATAAAAATCGCTAAATCATTGAAAATGAGGCGCTTGAATGCTTGGCAAACCAATTGCCCTAATCATGGCTACCACCACACTAAAAAATATTTTGCCATGATACGCCCCCTGTTTTTCTTCTGCTTCCTTGCGCTGATCACTTCCTGCACCAGCCAATTGCCCGACAACATTGCTCAAGCAGCGGTGGTGGAGCCGGAACCATACCATGCGCATTACGACCGTTCTGCATTGCAAAACCTGAAGTGGCTGACAGGCGATTGGAAAGGCAAAGAGGCTGGCCGGGCGATAAAACACTCCTTCGTGTTTCACACGGACCATATCCTCGAAATCATTCCAATTGAAGGTGGCAACCAAAAGGCATCCCAGTTTTTTATCTGGAAAGACGGCCATTATTACTACGGACAAAACCGGCAATGGGTAGTGACCTGGATCAGCGAAAAGAACATTCGTTTTGAACCACTGGTCCCCGGCTTGGCGCCTATGACCTGGTGCCGCTTGAATGACAACAAATGGCATTTGAAGCGCCATACAGACAAAGGCGACGAGACGATTGTGATGGAGCGGGCGAGTGAGATGCCTTCCTGAGTACTTTTTTTCACACAACGCCACAACGCCACAACGACACAATGTGTAGCGCATACGTTGTGTCGTTGTGGCGTTGTGTGAAATTTTGTTTAATATAAACTATTCGTGTTCATTTATTTATGATCCGTACCTATTTAAAAATTGCCCTCCGTAAACTCGCAAAACAGAAAACCTATGCCTTACTCAACATACTTGGCTTAGGGCTGAGCGTAGGCTGTGGTATCCTCATTTTTGCCTTAATTCGCCACCACCTCAGTTTCGATACCTACCACAAAAACGCTGACCGTACCCTGCGCATCCTCATGGATGTGAAAACGGAAAGCGTGATGCCTTTCTCCGGGGTGCCGACACCGATGGCAAAAACACTCCGCGAGGAATGCTCCTTTGTTGAAAAAACCACCATGCGTTCCGCTAAAGACGAGGTGCTCATAAGCGTCGCCAACAACTCAGGCGGCAAGGACAAATACAAGGAAACAGGAAAATTTGCCTGGATAGAACCTGCCTATTTTGATATCCTCGATCTGCCGCTGCTGCGAGGAGATTTGGCCGCTTTGGCAGAACCAAACACCGTGGTAATTTCTGAAAAATTGGCCCTGAAATATTTTGGCGAAAGTGAAGCCCTGGGAAAAACGCTGCGCCAGAACAACCAAACGGACTTGCGGGTGGTCGGCATTATGCAAAACCTGCCTCCAAATACAGACTACAAACATGAAATTCTTGCCTCCTGGGCCAGTCTGAAAAACATTCCCGAAGTCTCCAAAGATTTGGATTCCTGGGCAGGCGCAAGTGGCGGAGACCATTGTTTTGCGCTGTTAAAAGAGGGTCATAGCCTTGCCGAAATGGATCAAGTCCTGACCGGATTCCGCAGTAAATACCCGCACCCTGAAGTAGCCGACCTGTTTCAATACAAGGCCAAACCCATGCTCGGCCTGCATTTCGACACGGAATATGGCGCTGGCATGGATAAAAAATTCCTTTGGGCGCTCGGGTTTATAGGGTTGTTTTTGCTCATCACGGCTTGTGTTAATTTTATAAACATGGCTACTGCACAGGCACTCACCCGAGTTCGGGAGTTGGGCGTGCGCAAGGCTTTGGGCAGTACCCGTGGGCAGTTGTTTTGGCAGTTCATGTCAGAAACCGGGCTGATTGTGCTAGCTTCCCTGGCTGTTGGATGTTTGCTTGCCTGGTTTGCATTGCCTTATTTGAACGCCTGGCTCCAGGAAACCCTTCACTTTAACACACCAACCTTGATCGCAGTGGCGGGCTTCACAGTGCTTATGGGCATTGTGTTGACTTTTTTTGCGGGTTTTTATCCGGGCATGATGCAGGCCAGGTTCAATCCGGTTATTTCTTTGAAAGGCTCCAACGAGATACCGCGCGCGGGTAGTTTTCCCATCCGCAAGGTGCTGGTAACTACCCAATTTGCTATTTCACAGATACTTATCATTGGTGCGGCAGTGGTAACAGCACAAATGCGCTATGCCCAGGATGCAGATTGGGGATTTCGTCCTGGAGCGGTATTGACCCTGGAAATACCGGATGGCGCAAAAAAGAACAGCTTGCAACAACAGATCGCCCAAATTGCCGGGGTGAAATCGGTGTCGCTTTGTTACCAGCCCCCCACATCAAGTTCAAACAATCAAACGGGGGTACGTTTTGAAAACCGCCCTGATGGAGAAGTCTGGCTTGTCAATGAAAAATCCGCTGATGCACAATATATCGAAACCTTTGGCCTGCAACTGCTGGCTGGCAGGAACCTGCAAGTAAGTGATACCACCCGCGAATTCGTTGTAAATGAAACGTTTGTCAAAAAACTGAACCTTGCTTCGCCAGCGGAAATTCTGAACAAAACGGTTAGCATAGGTTCAGAAAAAGCGCCGGTAGTAGGCGTCGTGTGCGATTTCCACAACTGGTCATTGTCCGAGCCTATAGCGGCAATTGCCATCGGTTCGCGCTCCAGCAATTACTCCACTTGCGCGGTACAACTTAATGCAGGCAATCCGGCCCCGGTGATGGCGCAAATACAGCAAGTCTGGCAAGCGCATTTCCCCGAACATTACTACGAATCCAAGTTCATGGATGAGCGGATGAGCGAACAGATCGAAACAGAAACCATGATTATGCGCTTGGTACGAACCTTCGCGGGCATCGCAATATTTATCGGATGTCTGGGCTTGTACGGTTTGGCAGCCTTTCTCGTGACGCAGAAGCGCAAAGAAGTCGGCATCCGCAAGACACTCGGCGCAACGATCCCAGGTATCCTCTGGCTGTTTGGGAAAGAATATGCGCGCCTGATTGTCATTGCTTTTGCATTGGCAGCGCCAATCGCGTGGTGGGTCATGGATGCCTGGTTGCAGGACTACGCCTATCGGATTTCCTTGGGAGCGGGTATATTTGTTTTATCGCTCTTGATTACGCTTGGCGTAGCGGCTTTGACCGTGGGATTTCAGAGTGTGCGGGCGGCCTTGGCAAACCCTGTTGAGTCATTCCGTTCGGAGTGACGAAATCCCGATTTTTCTTCGGGATGGAGTCCTTGCGCAGCGAATGATATACTTGTAGTTGATGTTAAAATTCACGCAAAAAAAACCACACCACAACCTCCAAAATTACATCCGAAGTTACTGGCTTATTCAAAGCGAAGGTGTGGAGGAACCTCTGGACTTGCTGGTTCCAGACGGCTATCCCGAGATGTTTTTTGTCTTGAATGAATCGCTGAAAATGCCTCAGTTTTCGGGCGAAAAATACTGGCCCGAACATACAGACGCGGGGTTGATTGGACAGGCAACCGCTCCTTTTGCCTTTCAGCCTGCCCCTTTTTCCAAAATGCTGTTTGTCAAGTTTTATCCCTGGACACCGCAGCAATTGTTCGGAATTCCAAGCTGGCAACTCAATGACTTGGCCATTGATTTGGGTGCTGCAACCACTGATCCTGCTTTTCGCCAATTGAACCAGAGGGTTTGCAGCAGTCAAAACCTGACGGATATGGTGACATTGCTAGACGCATTTTTTCTGAAAAAACTGGCATATGCACCTGCCGACAACTCTTTTTTAGCGTTTGCCGTCCGACAGATCTACGCCAGCAATGGAGCCATCAGCATTGACCAACTGACGCAGCATGCCCACGCCAGTCGCCGCTATGTCGAGAAGATTTTCAAAGAAAAGATTGGGATGTCGCCCAAACAATATGCCCGGATGATCCGGGTGAAAAAGGCCTCTATGTACTTGATGGATCCACGGTTCAACTTCAACATCCGGGAAATTGCCTGCCACCTGGATTATTATGACCAGAGTCATTTGCTCAAAGATTTTAAATCCGTTATGGGGCAATCACCATCAGTTTATTTGCAACAAAAAATCTCTTTTTCAGAATCAGACCTATTGTCCTATTTGGACCAATGGGATTATTCCTGATTGCTGTTCGCATTTTTACCAATGTGGCTGGTGTGGGTAATTGAATTTTGCTGCCTCACAAGAGTGTGTCTGAAAATTGGGGTGGGCACATTGACTATGACTACTTTTCGTTTACTGCTGACAGCAATCTGCCTGTTTTTATCGCAACAAAAATCTGCTGCACAAAGTGTGCCGCCAGCATTGGAGGCAATGTTCAACCAAACGCTCCAGGCCCAACGCAATGCCCTTGGTGTCAAATCTCTGAGTGCTGCTGTACAATTGTCCAACGATTCAGTCTGGGCAGGCGCGTATGGCATTTCCTCCAGCTTCCCGCTGGACAGTGTGTCTCCCAACCATACTTACGCCATTGGGAGCATCACCAAAACCATTACAGCGGCTTGTATCCTTCAATTGGCCGATGAAGGGATTTTGCAACTTGATGACAGCCTGCATGAGTGGTTGCCCTCCTTTCCATTTGTGGATCCAAACATCAGTATTCGGCAACTATTGCGCCACCAAAGTGGCTTGTATGATGTCATAACCAATCCTGCTTACGACGCTGCAACGAAAGTAAACCTGGATTCGATTTGGTCACTCTCTAATTTGGTCAATGACTACATGAATCCGCCTTTATTTGCACCAGGAGCCAGTTGGTCGTACTCAAATACCAACTATGCTTTATTGGGCCTTATTGTCGAAGCAGCCACAGGAAATACTTACCGGTCCGAGTATACAAATCGCTTTTTTGACCCGCTTCAATTGAATTCCCTGGCGCTCCCGCCCTTCGATGGGCTACCCGATGAAATAGCTCATTTGTGGACATTTAGTCCCAATAATGGCAGCAGCACCGATGTACATTCCTTCTTTTCTAACTGGAATTCTTTTTACAGCTCAGCGGGGCCTATAGGAGGATACTACGCCACCCCACGTGATATCGCCGTATGGAATCGGGCTTTTCTGCGGGGAGACCTGCATACGCCATCCATCCTGGCAGAAGCCAAAACAACGGTAGCAACGCCCAACCCTGCGAATGGTCGCTATGGTCTGGGCATTATGCAACGAAAATTTTTGAATCTGGAAGCGTTCGGGCATGGCGGTGACATTGGCTACTCCTCCATCAGCTATTATTTCCCCGAAAAAGACATCAGTATCACAGTCCTGAACAACGACCAAAAGAAAAATTCATGGGCCTTGGCCCCTGTGGTTCAGGCGCTGTTGAAAAACTATTTGGATTATCAGGCCAGTGTTCCAACAGCGCAGCCAATGGGTAGGGAGGCTTTGAATGTGTCCGTTTACCCAAATCCATTTACTGATGCGATTGCTGTTTCGCTCAATATACCCACGGATGTAAAAGACGTTCAGATGGTTTTGACGGATGCGCTGGGGCGCGAATTAACGCGAGCTGTTGGTGGAAATCCTCCGACTGGAGTGGAGCATATTACACTGGAACGATTGGAGAAATTGCCTTGTGGCATCTATTTCTTACGTGTTTTGTTGGATGGAAAAGTGGTTCAAACCATTAAAGTATCAAAGTAGGGATTGCGCGTTTTTTATTCAGCGTGTTGGCAAGTCCTTTTGAAGTGCTACCACAACCCCAATCTGGTAATATTGGTAAACGTGCCATTGACGGGATCAAAACGAAATAGCCCGCCAGAACAACCCAACCAAAGTTTTCCGTTTTTATCCTCAAAAATACTTTGAACATGCTTGGTACTCAGACCCTCTTTCACTGCGAAATTGGGCGCTTTACCTTTTGCGGAATCGTAGCGGCAAAGTCCCCCCGCTACCATGCTTATCCAGATGCCAACTTCTCCATCCTGGACGGATTTGTCCTCCAGCAATGTCCAAATAAAATCAGTGCTCAGGCCATCTTTCGTTGTATAATTGGTAAATCTTCTTCCACCTGTTTTGAGCAAACTCCAAGGATCATATTGGCTCAGGCCTCCGAATCGGCTGCCAAACCAAATATTTCCAGTTTTATCCTGAATCATACATTGCACAAAATTATTGCAGAGACCATCTTTCTCTGAAATATTGGTCAAAGATGTCCCATCATATCGGTAGGCACCATTGCCATTGGACCCGAACCAGATATTTCCAGCGTTATCCTGAAGCATACAATTAATCAATTTTGGGGCTGGATACGCATTGGGGAAATTTGTATGATCAGCCGGAGGTAGTGGAAAATCGGTAAAAGATTTTCCATCAAATCGAGACACTCCGCCTTCTGTGCCACACCAAATAATCCCATCTTTTGCTATTAAAATGCTCCAAACTTGATCGCCGCTCAGGCCATGTTTCACGGTATAATTGGTAAAAGATTTCACGAGCTCCTGATTGTGTTCATCAAAGCCTTTTACTGTTTGCACATCATGCTTGCAAGTATTGTTGTTGCATGGATGATTTGCCCGGCTTCCATCGTAGCGAGAAATGCCGCCATCTGTGGCGAACCAAAGGTTTCCGCTTTCATCTTCTACAATTCCCCTTACAGCATGGCCGCCGAAGCCTTCTGTCCTGGTGTAGTAGGAAAGAGACTTTCCATCGTAACGACATACTCCATCGCCATTTGTGCCAAACCAAAGGTTTCCGTTTTTATCCTGAAATACACGGCGTACATACTGGCTTATCGGACCATCCAAAAAGGGGTCAGGCAGGGGGCCATAAATTTTTATTGGTTCAGCCTGGATAGTTGTCGGCTCAATGACGCTGTCTTTCGTCAGAGGTGAATTGCCTTGTCCATAACAGGACGAAACAAAAATGAAAGAAAATAGCAGCGGTAAGTGTTTCAATATCATTGTGTTTTATACTAAAAATGGCCACCTAACACGCTCTACTTCTTCTTCGCCGCCAGCTTCAAACTTAGCCATACGGTATCCTCGATCATCTGGTCTTTGCTGGGCGCCAGTAAGCCGGAACGGAAGTTCACACCCCAAGTGGTGCGATTGATGGGGAATGGAGCCGATTCTGCGTGGAGTATATCACCTTCAAGGTTGAATTTAAATGGGATTTTAACTGGGGCAGTGTTGCCTTTCATGGTCAGATCTCCGATGAGCGCCCAATTGAAATTAGGCAAGGTAACTGGCGACACTTCCGTGAATATAAACTCAGCCTTGGGAAAGTTATTTACCTCGAAAAAATCGGAATCTTTCAAGTGTGACTCCAAATCTACACGTGAGCGAGGGTCTTTCATATCAAAAACCTTGATTGAATTCATATCAATGGTCATCTTTCCACTCAGGATTTGGCCTTCGTTTACCCAAAGTTCTCCGCCTTCTACTCGAATGGTGCCCAGGTGTTCTCTATTGCCTAAAGTGTACGCGCTTGTCCAATGGACGGTGCCCTCAGTGAGGGAAAAAATCGCTGATCCATCAGGTAATGGCTGGGCTACTTTTGGAGCATTTGTAATAGGCGCAAGCTGAGCCGCTTCTGTTTTGGGATCGTTTTTGCAAGCCATTAAGGCTATGCAGAAAAGCATTATTGCGCTTGATTTTTTAAACATCTGTTCAAGTTATATTTTTTTGATGTGTTTGGATAATGGACTCATTATCAAGATGATTCGCCTCACATTGCCCCGTTTTTTGTAAAATTGACAAAAACATTCCCGTCGTATTTACATACGCCTCCTTCCTCTGTACCGAACCATAGGATTCCAGCATTATCCACAAAAATGCTCCAAATAGTGTTGCTGCTAAGGCCGTCCTTGACCGTAAAATTGGTCATGTTTTTTCCGTCATAACGCCACACACCTTCTTCAACAGTGCCAAACCAGATGTTTCCGGAAAGGTCTTCTGCAATTGTCCAAACACGATCGAGTTGCTGGCTCTTATCCCCAGATTGCTCAGGGAAAGGTTGCGACTCAGGCCTATTTCTTCTGAAAAATTGGTAAAGTTGTGCCATTGTAGCGGACTACGCCCCCTCCGTTCATACCAAACCAAAGCATGCCGGATTTATCTTGAAAAATGCCACGCAATACCCGGTCCAAACCTTTTTCCGTAAAATAGCTAAGCTTGCCTGTAGCGGGATCATAACGACACAGGCCCTTTTGTGGCGTTCCAACCCAGATGTTTCCGCTTTGATCTTCGAACATGCAATAGGCCGCATAGGGGCTATTCATTTTTCGATGTCCGTCTTTTCCCGCTGCGATATTGAAATGGGCAAAGCCTCCCGAGGCAGGATCGTAGCGACAAACACCAGCATCATTGCCGAACCAAAGTTTCCCGTTTTTATCCTCTAATGAACTCCCAACCTGAAGATTGCACAGGCCTTCCTTGTCTCTAAACGTGGTGAACCCGCCTGTGGCTGGATCGTAACGAGACACCCCGTCTTCGGTTCCAAACCAGATGTTGCCGACCTTGTCCTATACCATCGTCCAAACATAATCGCTGCACAAGCCATCTTTCTTCGTAAAATAGGTAAACCCGTCCTTGGATGGATCATACCGACAGACGCCATCGCCATTCGTGGCAAACCAAAAGTTTCCGGCTTTGTCTTGAAGAATACGGCGTATACGTTTACCTATTTGGGAGGCAGTATTGCCTCCTTGATTATTGGTGCCCAGTTGCCCGGCAGGGATGAGTGTTGATGTACTGAGGCTGTCTTTTGGTCTCGATGACAATTGGGATGTGTTGTCTAAACCGTTGCAGGAAACGATAATAAGTAATATTGGCAGTAATGAGAAAAGTTGCATTTGAGTGTATTTGTTGATGCACGAAATGTTCCTGCAAGGCATGTTTTGTCAATCGAATCAATCATTTCACCAAAATCTCATTGTGCGGAAAGGAGTACGCATCGTCCATGGTAATCAGTACGATATGATCGCCTGTTTTGCACCTTTTCAGCACTTTCTGGATGTCAATATGCTTGTACGTTTCATTGGAAAACATGGTCAATGTCTTCGTATTTTGATCTCGTAAGGCAACCATGAATTTGATTTGTTTTACTGGAATGCTTTGGGTCGGCGACAAATCAGCGGTGCATACAGTCAGTGTTCCATTGGACGTGGAAGGCAAAACACACTTGCCATTGGGCGTGTATTCATCTACTACAATTTTGTTGTCCAAAAATGCGGCTGTGCAGTTGGAAAAAGCTTCCTGGGTGAAGCTTGTTGCGGTGAGGCTGAGGTAAAAAAAGGTGCAAAAGAAAAATCTAGAACTGTTCATGCAGATGCTTTTTATTAAAATTGTTGGGCAAAAGTATTGAGGGCTGGGTCCGGCTTTTCAGAATGCCTGTAAAAGGATGTAAAGGAGTTGTAAAAGATCATTTATGCTAAAAAACCACTCAACCTTATGTCCAACCATTTAACCGCATAGCGGTGAACCCGTTTATAGCACATCGAATTTCTTGCATTCCACATCGAATATCAGAGGTTGGAATGCTGGTCTCCCCATTGTTTTGCAAAAATTTTCAAACGATGACTACAAAAACACTCGCAATCTGCTTCGCCGCTGTGTGCTGTTTAAGCACTGACACGAAGAGTCAACAGGGCCTTCAAGGCGAATATTTCAACGGTCAAAATTTTGATCAAATAGTATTGACCCGCACAGATGCCCAAATCAATTTTGCGTGGAACAATGTTGCCCCAGCACCCGGGCTTGATCCTCATGTGTTTTCAGTGCGCTGGACCGGTAAACTGCGAGCCCCTGAAACCGGCACCTATTTGTTTCGCGCCCATGTAGACGATGGAATTCGGGTTATGATAGATGGCAAAATGGTGATCAATGCCTGGGGAATGCATGATTCTGAACGTTTTACAGGAGAGGTCGCTCTACAAGCAGGGCAATCATACCCGCTGCGGGTGGAATACTTCAACGCACTGCTGGAAGGTGAAATCCAACTCTTTTGGCAATTGCCCAGCGAAGCCCCGGTTTTTAAAGGTTTGCTTGGGTACAACGACCATCCAATTGATCCCCGGTTTTTAACCCTCCCGACACCTGCCAAACCCATAACCCTCCTTCCAAATATCCCTCCCGCAAATATCCCTCCCGCAAAGACGCCTCAGGCTGCACCTAAAAAACAGGCCTCAAAGCCCACTCCAATTGCCTTAAAAGCAGCCGTAATATCCAGGGATACGCTGGAAAAATATATTCCCAAAAACATCCTTTTCGAAAAAAGCAAAAGCATTATGCTGGCTGAATCCGAGCCTGAACTGGACCGCCTCTCAGGCTTCCTGTTGCGCAACCCCAAATATCGGCTTACCATTGAAGGGCATACCGACCATATTGGAAACGCCGCAAAAAACCTGCTCCTTTCCGAACAACGGGCGCAAACTGTTGCCGCATACTTAACTCAAAAAGGGGTTGATAGTCAAAGAATTACCTCCAGAGGCTACGGCGATACCAAACCGCTCGTTCGGGAAGCGGCGGGTACTGCAAATCCCAAAAACCGACGTGTGGAGTTTTCGCTGCAGGAATGAGTTTGCGTTTTCAAAACCGTGCCGTAACCTTGCCGGGCAAAAGTGTTTTGTCTGCACCCTCGATTTTACTTACCATGACCATCCTTGGCAACATCTTTTTAGGCATTGCGGCCCTGGTTTTTCTCCTTTTTGTAGTCTCTGTTATTGGGAAAGAAACGCCTCGCGGCAGTGACGCCTTAATGGGCTATGCCTGGAGCATAATTATCTTCTATCTTTTTCCTGGGCTGTATGACCATCGTTGCAATTGCCATTGGATGGAGAGGCGGCTTCGACTGGATTTCTCCCAGCAAGGGTACTCAATTTCTGTTCGTGGCAGGCGGCTTGTTGGCGACGATATTAACGGCAGCATTGAGTGGGTTATTCAAGGGCGAACCAGGCGCAACGGCCGCGATATTCAGGGTTTTCTCAGGATTTGCGCCGGTATTTGTCCCATTGGTCTTACTTGTCACTGGAGCGATTTTGCTCAACGATGGCCTGCGCACAGCAGTCCCCGTGGCAGCGTATAAAATCCCATTGATGGTCGTTTTTGGGCTTGGCATTCTGGGCGTAGGCATGGGGATTTTCGCGTGGATATCCCAAACGAGTCAAAACAGCGCGGCCCGCCTGGAAAGTATGCAGGCGGATCAAGCCCGCTACCATCAGGATCATCTGAATTCTATTGAGGCTTGCGATGTGACAAAAAACATGTCCAACATTTTAGTCTACACAGATGCCAACCACGATAAGGAAGTGCGCGAAAAAGCCATCGAAAAAATCAAAACCAACCCTGAATGGCAGCAGGAATTGATTCGATTGCTAGAAAATAAGGGCGCTTTGGAGGCTTTTACTTTTCTTGCTTCCAATGAAGTAGACGATAAAACCATGTTTCTAGCGCCAGTCAACACGGGTGTTTTGTCCGTCGCAGATTGGATCCGGCGGCAAATTCGCGAGGCTTCGCAACCCCACCATTTTTATCAAGATCAATTTTCCTGGGAGCTCGAGCGGATGCTACGAACGGTAGACAAATTTAAAGGTTTGGGAACCGATTATCGCCCGGCTGTCCGCGAAGTCCGGGCAGCATTTGACGAGCCTACCGACGTGAAAAAACCGGAATTCAATTGTATAATTAGATTGGAAAGTTGGATAAAAAGGGAGGAATAAATAAATGGACAGAATTGTTTCACACAACGCCACAACGCCACAACGTTTTGGTAATCAATAAATTAAAACGTTGTGTCGTTGTGGCGTTGTGTGAAACAATTTCAAAACAATCTAAAACCCAACCTATGTCCTGGCACTATAAATTTGCCCTCGCAGTAGATGTAATAGGCGCCATCGTCGCACTCTATTTCATCATTTCCGATAGTATCCGCCATTCAAGCTCGTCTAACGGTTTGCTGAGCATGGTCACCCTGGTATTTTGTGCCTGGCTGGGTATCAGTTATTATCTGTACCATCATGGCCAACCAGCCATTGCCTCGATCATGGCCTGGATTCCGGCAGTTCCATTGCTGCTTTACGGACTATTTGTATTGATGTTTATCATTTTAAAACCTGATATGAGATAATGAGCAAACAAGACGAAGAGGCCCGCATCGCTGCAGCTGTCCAGGAGCAATTGGGCAAAATTGTAGCAGAACAGCAAAAGCAATTTGCCCTAATGATGGAAACGGCCATGAAAGGCTCGCTACAAGGTGTTGACAATGCCAATGCATCCCTGGAACAGGAGCGCCAGGCTGTACAAAAAGAATTGGACGCCGCCAAAGAAGCGCGCGACAAAGCCGAAAGGGAAGGCGACAAAATGGCCCAGGCCTTTTTTGAAGGCAAACAAAAACAGTTCGTGGAAGCAGCCAAAACCGAACTGTTGCGCGACCTCGTTCGTATGCATATTGAAGCAGGAAAAACCACTCGCGATATCGCCGTATGGCTCGACGTTCCGAATGAATTTGTGGAAAATATCCGCGTAGTTATGGAGCGCAACACGCGTTATGCGGGTGATAAGGCCAAACGTGTGCAAATAGAAGGAAACCCAAAACTGCGTTATGAAGATTCAGGTCGGGGAGGCACCATCTGGTACGAAAGCCCGGATGCCAAGTTCGACATGTGGTGGGAATTCGCAGGTGGCGATGCACTCGCCATTGTGGATATACCCACGGAAGAAACTTGGGTAGCCCGAACCAAACTTCCGCTTGAGCAGCGAGACAAAATCCTCACATTCATAGGCGAACAAATCCTGGTGGATAAAATTTCGAGCGGGGGCTTGTTTATTGTTGGGGATAATGTGCTCACGTTTTATGCCATGAAATGAATGACAGCCTACATCTAAACAACTGTTAGGGGGGGGAACACGGATGACACTGATGGGACACGGATTTTTTAAAAATCATTACAAATCCGTGTCCCATCCGTGTCATCCGTGTTCCCCCCTCTCTAGGCTTCTAAAGCAATGAAAAAATTCATTTTATTCATCCTACTGATGTTCTCCATCTTCAGTTGTTTTCGTAAAAAAACACCCCCAAAAAACATTGAATCCTGGCTGGAGCTACATTTCCCCGGCCAGTTTGAGGTATTGGTTTCCAACTTGAAAATGCTCGATGTGATGGCCCAATTCAAGGGCGAAAAGCTAGCGCTGGTTGCCGAAAAGTCTGATTCTGAAGTACAGTTTCTATTGGATTGGCAAAAAGGCGCTGATTCTTTAGGGCTGTCGCCGGAGCAGGTAAAACAGAAACTGGAAGTGGCCAAAACCTATGTTGTTGCCGCACGTGAGTTGTTTAAATTATTGAAAGACAAAGGTTTGGAGAGATTTTCAGTCGGCGTGATTGACCAGGCAGCATACATTCAGGTGTTTTTGGAGCCAGCGCCCGTTGCCCGTAAGCAGACACTTGAGATTGTCAAAGCGGTACTGGATTCCCGTCCCGAACAGCCTCAAACCAGTATCTTCCTCGAACTGATGGAAGCATCAAGCTACCAATCCGAATTCAAGGACATCATTCCGCGCGGCCACTGGAAAACGGGCATGGCCTGGCAGGAGAAGAACAAAATTATGGCACTTGATTTTGAATGGGGCAAAACACTGAAATTATCCGAATTGATGCGCCACTGGGAAATCAACGCAGTGGCAAAACGCAGCAGCCAATATGACGCATTGGCGCGTCAGCAGGCAAATGAGTGGGCCGAAAAAAACCTGCCAAAGCCCTTTTTTATGCCATCGAACCGGCCATATACCACCGAAGTGCTCGAAATGGACGAGCCGGCCATTGCATTCGGCTTTCCGTTTTACGACCAAAAACTCCCGGAAGAGCCCTCCATTACCAGACCCGGAGCCAAAGGGGTATGTTGTAGGGACTTACTTGTTTGATCAAAAGGTTTTTACCAAATTACGGAAACAGGTGGAATTCTGAACGTTCGTCCATACACCCGCCTCAAACCGCCCTTTGCACTTCCCCATCCTCTGGTTGTCCATGTTTTGAATCCCGGCAAATGTCAGCGGCAACATTTGTCCTAGATTTTCCTAAGCTATAAAACATGAAACAATTATCATTCCTGACCCTGCTCCTGATTGGGTTTCAATCTTTTGCTTTAGCACAATCCCTTTCCATCGCTGGTAAAATAAGAGACTCTGCTGGTTTACCCATTGAGGCCGCCACCGTGAGTCTATTAAATGCGGGCGACACGAGTTTGGTAAAAATCGAACTTTCCGACGAGCATGGGAGATTTGAATTTTCAAGCATAAAAGCAGGCAAATTTTTGCTCGGCGTGTCGGTGCTGGGCTACGAAAAATTCCTGGGCAATCCGATGGAGGCCAGCGAATCCGCGCAAAACATTGATTTGCCGGCACTTACGCTCAACAGCAGTTCCATTGACCTCAAAGCAGTAACCGTAACGGCTAAAAAACACTTCATCGAGCGGCGCAGCGACCGCACCATTGTAAACGTCGAGAGCAGCATTCTCGCCACCGGGAGCACTGCGCTCGATATTCTGGAACGCTCGCCTGGCGTGGTCGTAGATCAAAACGACGCGATTTCTCTGCGCGGTCGCTCGGGTGTGATCGTGATGATTGACGGAAAACCCAACCCAATGTCGGGCGCGGACTTGTCCAATTTCCTGCGCACACTGCCCTCCAACAGCATTGACCGCATCGAACTCATCACCAATCCTTCGGCGAAATACGATGCGGCGGGCAATGCAGGAATCATTGACATCCGTTTGAAAAAAGACAAAAATCTGGGCACCAATGGTTCATTTTCAGCGAATTATGGACAAGGGGTGTATCCCAAAGCTGGAGCAGGACTGATACTCAACCACCGAAACAAGAAAATTAACCTATTTGGGTCCTACAATTACAACTTCCGCAAGGGCATGAACGACCTTCGCTTGTATCGCACTTTTTACGAGGACGACTTGCGCGTAGGCGCCTACGATCAGCGGAATTATCTGACCATTCCATACAACACGCATACTACACGAGTCGGGGCGGATTTTTACCTCAACAAAAAAACGGTACTGGGTGTAGTAGCATCCGGAACCCTCAATCATTTCAATCCGCGGGCACAAAACACCTCGGCGGTGGAAGGTTCGGAAGCCGAAGTGGTGTCGTATTTCGGGACTTCAAATCGCAGCAAAGACCGCTGGTTTTCCTGGGCCGCCAATGGTAATTTCAAACGCTCGTTCAACGATAAAGGCCACGAATTGACCGCTGATCTTGATTTTGCGGAATTTGGAAACCAGACCGAACAACTTTTTACAACGCTGTACACGGGCCTGAACGGCGATAAAATTCTGCCCGACTATTTGTTATTCGGTGATTTACAGGGCAATTTAAAAATTCGTTCGCTGAAATCGGACTACGCGCTCCCTTTGTCGGGCAAGGCAAAACTGGAGGCTGGCCTGAAAACGAGTGTGGTGGATGCCGACAACGAGCTACAGTTTTTTGACCGCAGCGTGCCTGGAACTTCCGTGTACGACAGCACGATTTCCAATCACTTTATTTATCAGGAAAATATAAATGCGGCATACTTGAACTACAGCCAGGAATGGGCAAAATTCAGCGTTCAGGCAGGGCTTCGGGTGGAAAACACGAACGCTGAGGGCACGCAACTGGTTAATGGTGAAAACTTTGACCGGCATTATACGAACCTGTTCCCAAGTGTATTTTTGAACTACAAGTTTTCGGAGAAATACGAAACTGGGCTTAATTTCAGTCGCCGCCTCGACCGGCCTTCGTACCAGCAACTCAATCCTTTCAAAAAATTCCTCGACCCCAGCACCTACAGCGCAGGTAATCCATACCTAAATCCACAGTTCACCTGGTCTGCCGAATGGACACAAACGTTTTGGCAAAAACTAAACATTAATCTGGCCGCCTCGCGCACCACCGACAACATAACCCAGGTCATTGCCCCTGTCGGCGGTGCTGACCGGGTTACGATTCAGACCGATAGCAACCTGACCACGGTGGATTACGCGACCATGGTCATTAACTACAATTTCGAGATTACGCCCTGGTGGAGCACGATCAACAATTTCAATTCCTGGATCGGTCAGTATTCAGGCAACTTGGCCAACACCACGCTGAGCGATGGCAATTTCGTGATGCATTTTTTCACCACGCACAATTTCAAGCTAAAAAACGATTGGGCTGCTGAGCTCAGTTTCAATTACAAAACCCGTGAAATCTATGGGTTCATGGACCTCAACCCGATGTGGGGCCTGGGTGCGGGCATTCAAAAAAGCCTCTTTGACCGTCGGGCCACGCTGAAGTTTGCCGTAACCGATATTTTCTGGCAAAACCTGCCCAGCGCAACCATCCGATTCAACGATTATATCGAGACGTTTGAAGTGTTCCGCGAAACGCGGGTAGCGACCTTGTCTTTTAACTACCGATTTGGCAGCAAAGACGTGCAACAAGCCCGGCGGCGGCAGGGTGGGGCGGAGGATGAAAAGCGTAGAGCTGGTGGCGGACAGGGTTGAGGTATCAAC
>JADJFA010000038.1 GCA_016708875.1 Lewinellaceae bacterium | reverse complement strand
ATTTGCAGCCGATGTATTTGGATGTGGACACAGCTTTACCTTTGGGTTTGATTATCAATGAATTGACTACCAATTCTCTGAAATACGCCTTTCCTGATAACCGTACTGGAGCCATCAGCATTGCCCTTTGGGAAAATGAGCAGAAGCATCTTTGCCTGAAAGTATCTGACAACGGAGTGGGGCAATCCAATGCACAAAAAGATGATAAAAGCACCTCCTTTGGGGCTAATCTTGTGCAGATGTTGAGCAAAAAATTGAAAGGGACACCGGAGGTGTTGACTACCGACGAAGGCTACGCAACGCAGATCGTATTTGAAAAATGGGCGTGAAAATAAGGGGCTGTGATTCGGGCCACTACGATCTATTGAATCCTATAAGGTTTTTAAAACCTTATAGGATTCAATAGCCTCGCCCC
The DNA here is from genome assembly GCA_016708875.1 of Lewinellaceae bacterium. Lineage (GTDB taxonomy): Bacteria > Bacteroidota > Bacteroidia > Chitinophagales > Saprospiraceae > M3007. The sequence continues at coordinate 53,214 of JADJFA010000038.1, read as the reverse complement.
TTCTGTCAAAAACCAGACCCTCACTGGTTCATTCCGTGTCCTCCCTGAAAAAATGCTGAAGCAAACTTGATGTGACGCTACTCTTGCTCCATCATGCGATTCCTAACCGTTCTTTTGGCCGAAGACGAGCCTGTCATCTCGTTGCATATCCAGTCTCTGCTGGAGGAAAATGAACTCCAGGTCATTCAGGTTACGGAGCGGGATGCCATAACGCAGGCTTGCGCCCAATTTCATCCAGATTTGGTTATTCTCAACTACAAACAGCAGGATTCCAGCGATGGCATGACCGTCGCTCAGGCCCTGAAGCAGCAGTTTATGTTGCCCGTCATGTTCATTACGGGCGCTCGGCCACAGGATATCGCGTCCTCTAAGGACTTTGATTCCAGTCTGGAAATCTTGTACAAGCCATTCACCCGTGCCCAATTGCGCCATTGTTTGCAACGGCATTCGGCTTGAATACCCTTCCCTGAAAATTTTCCGGAGTTCCCTGTGCCGTTCGTTGCCTTCCCTGAAAATGCGGGGCAGCCGGATATATCGGCCATTAGTTTTGCTTGACACAATCTAAAAAATCTACAGGCCGACCGTCCTCGGCACCAAAGGTTACTTTTTCAAACATTAATGCTATTATGAAAAATCTTCTCTACGTTGCTCAATCCCTTGCCAAATCATTTATTGTAGTCATACTTGTTGCCTTTAGTGCAAGCATGTATGCACAACAGGCCTCCCTCACCGTTCAGGGCGTTCTGACCAAAGCAGATGGCACAGCGGTAGAAGACGATGTTTACACGTTGACCTTTCGCTTGTGGAACCACCCGGATGCTACTGGCGCCGGCAATAAAAAACACGAAGAAACCATCAACAACGTAGAAACGGTTGGTGGGGTGTATACTGTGATCATGGGTGTCAACGGTACGCCGCTGGCTGCCGGATTTGATGAAGTGTATTACCTCGGGGTAAGTATGAACACATCGACGGTGGAGTTGCTTCCGCGCCCACGCCTTACCCACGCACCTTATGCATTGGGCATCAAGGGACAGAACAATACCTTTCCCAACACCGGTCCGGTAATTGGCGATGCATTTCGGGCAAAAGGCGGCCCTGCGACAGGTGGCCTTGGCCCAACTGCAAATGGATTTTCCTTTCAATCTCCAAGCGGCAACGATAGTGGCGGAATGTTTTCTGAGGGAGATAACAACATTGAATTTTGGGCTGGCGCCTCCAAAAGGGTAAAACTGACCAATACCCAGAACGATATTTATGGTCAAACGGTCAATTTTGGGCCTTTCATCAGCAATGACCTAACCGTTAACGGCAATAGCCAGGTGAATGGTAGTCAAACGGTCACTCAAAACCAAACGGTCAACGGCGCTTCCACCATAAGTGGCGGGCAAACCGTCAATAGTGGTCTGACCGTCAACGGCGATCAACATATCAATAGCGGCAACCTGTTTGTCAATGGAAAAGTGATTTCCCTCAACGGTTATTCTTTCAGTAATGATGGCGCCTACGACTCCGGCCTTTACAGTGGTGGCGATGGCATAGTACGGATTTATTCAAATGTGGATAGAGTAGCGGAATTTGGACACTATCAAGCCTACGACAACGGTACTGACCAAAAAACCTCTTCAATCAGATTCTGGGGCATTCAAAAAGGCCCCAACAGCCCTCAGGTGGAATGGGACCAAAACACCGGCGAACTACAAGTAGACAATTCCAGTCGTAAACATAAACGTAACATTCAGGATCTGACCGACGACTACAGGCTCATCCTCAAAGTGCAGCCGAAATTGTACAACCGGATCGGCTATCCGGACAGTCTGGTCGAGTTAGGCTACATCGCCAAAGAATTCGACAGCATTGGTCTCACACGGCTGGTATTTTATGATAGAGGGACCGGAGAAGTCATTGGCGTGAATTATGACAAAGTATCTATCTACCTGACTGAAGTCGTGAAAGACCATGAAGCCGAGTTGAAGAAAACACGCGTTGAAATTGCTGCCTTGAAAGCCGAAGTCGCTGCCCTCCAATCGGCCAACGCGGGCCTTCGCAGCGACAATAGCCTCCTCCAGAAACAGCAAGCCAGCTTTAGCCCCCAACTCGAAGCCCTGACGAAAAGAATGAATGCGCTCGAAAGCAATGGAGCGCAGCATGAACGGAAATGACGTTACCGCCACAAGCGGCCGTCGTGTGGGTTTGCCAAGTGGGCAAGCCTTCTCTTTCCACTATCAATCATTCTTTTCTTATGAAAAAGTCAGCAAAAAGCAGGCTACTGGCCGCGCTCATACTTTCCCTGTGCTTTGCGCTCGATCTGCCGGCTCAAAGCCAGCCCTCCGACCCCGAATGTATCAACACCCTATCAGGTGGAATCATTCCCCGCTCCGCCTTTATCACTTATGGCAGCGGGATCAAAATGAAAAGTCAAACCCGGCGCACCAAACTGACCATCGGGCAAACGGTGGTAGGTTCTTCTTTCAGCGCTACCAATGAAATGAATTTTGGCTATTGGTCAGGCTTCTTGGTTGCACCTTTCCCGCCTTTTGTTACAGCAACTCAAGGCGAATTGCTCGATCGTATCCAGATCTCCTGGGCGCCCAACCCCTTGGGGCCATTGGCCGTAGGCGGTTATAAAATCTATCGCGATGGGGTTTATTTGGCGCAGGTGGATAAGACTACCCGTAATTACAACGACTTTAATGTCATAGCAGGCAAGCCTTACAACTACGATGTGCGCGGAATTAACGCATATGGAGAAGGTTCGCCCGGCGAAGCCCTGGGCTTTCAAGTACCAAATGGCGTAGTGACGGGTTGGGTGCGCACCCAAAATGACAACCCTGTGCCCAATGCTCTGGTGACCCTCATGCCTATGCAGGGGTTTTCGGCGTATTTTGGTACTTTGGATGGCGCTTATGCAGTGCCCGACACCAACACCAACAATTACTTTGTCTCCATTGCAGAAAACAACTGGTCCTTGACCTTTTGGATTAAAAACCAGCAAACTGCAGGCAATCCATTGATGCTGGCACTAAAAAACACTGGTTCAAATACACTTGCCATTCAAGCCCTAAACAGCGGCATTCAGGTAAACGCCGGAGGCGCGACGCTAACTGGCAATTTTGCTACTGGCGCCAATGATTGGCACCATGTCACGTTGAATTACAGCGATGGACAATACCGCCTGTATCTGGATGGTATTTTAACGGACCTTAATACCGGATTAGCCATTGAAGCAGATGAATTGACCATCGGAAAACGCGCCAGCAACGATACCTGGGAAGGCCGTTTAGACGAGTTGCGTATTTACCACAAAAGTTTGGACGAACTGGATATCCCGGAGATCATGGAAGGGACTGCCTCTTCGCTCACAGAAGGTTTGAAGTATTATTGGAAGATGGACGAGGAGCAGGGCACGAAGTCTTTTGACGTGCTCCAGCGCAACAAATTGTATTTCTGTGGCGCCGTTTTCAGCAATGACCGTCCGCCGGTCCGCACTTCCGGCATGACCAACGAAGAAGGGTATTACCGAATAGAATCAGCGAGTTATGGAACAGGCATTACTTTTTTGGCCGAGCCAATGAAGTTTTTCTATGCGCATAGGGCAGTAAAATTCGACCAGGCGGAAATGAACAATTACGCCAAGTTGCCGGACTTCTCCGTGACGCCCAAGGCTACCCTCGAAACCTGGGTCAACAGTGCCGGCCCGGATGGCCTACAGACGATTCTGGCAAAAAAATGGAACGGCAGCAACAGCTTCCAGTTGCAATTGCAGCCCAACGGTGTGGACAACAACATCCTTTTCCGGCTCAACGGACAGCTGCAAGATTTTGGGTTATTGGGTCTAGGATACCACCATTTGGCATTTACCATTGACAGTACTGGCGCAGGTACGCAGGTAACGGCCTATAAAGATGGCGTGTTGCTTGGAACAGCACTTTTGCCTGCATACACGGGCAACTGGTCAGAACCTACCCAGGACTGGACGCTGGGCGCCCTCAAATCGGGTACTGACCTGTTTGAACAATATGGCGGTTTGATAGATGAATTGGCCTTGTACGATACCACTTTATCGCAGGCTACCATCCTTTCACACTTTCAGAACTCGCGTGATCCACAGGAACGCGGGCTTCGGATCTATTTCGCTATGGACGAAGGCAATGGCAACCGGCTGAACAATGCCGGTTCCGTACTGCTGACAGAACCGGGAATGACTTTTGGCACTGAATGGACCATTATGTCGCCAAACCAAAGCACAACGCCACATGAATTTTCACCCAATACCCGGCAAGTGACTTTAAATCCAAGTGTCACTTCCGTGGATCAGGTGGATTTTGTAGATCGTTCGACGGTGGCGGTATCAGGGTTTGTGCGGTATCAAAACACCGATTGTTTTGCCGAGAATGTGGAGATTTTGATCAATGGTGAATCCTATAGCCCTGCCATTTACACCGACAGTATCGGGAAATTTATTGTTGATCTGGAACCTGGTGCAACCGTGATACTCACTCCTAAATTTGAGGATCATCAGTTTGTGCCAGCTTCCTGGGAGGTGATCAATGTGACCAGCCCAATAGCGGGTATTGTATTTAACGATATTACCACCCGCACAATAAGCGGGTTTGTGGCAGGTGGCGATTGCAAATTGCCCATTATCAGCAATCCTGATTTGCCCAGCGGCACGGTTTGCATTGTCAAAGTTCGTTCCATTGATGATTGTTTTGAACGAATTATTCAGCTTGGCGTAAATGATGGGGATGAATCAGGCGAATATGAATTTTTAAACCTGCCGCCCATTGATTTGACGGTCGCTGTAGTGGAGCATTCAGATCCGACCATCAAAACGGCTTTTCAGGTGCAAGGGGGAAAACAGGTTGATTTGAGCAAAAATGACACCATTATTGACTTTATCTACTACGCTCCCCCACAGGTTGAGGTGGTGAGTGGATTGGAACCGGTCAGCCCTGACTGCTCAACTATCGTACTGGAACAAGGTAGCACCTATACGGTAGGGATCAAGTTGACCGAATATTATCTGGGCGAAGCTTGTCCTTTGGACACGGGCTCTATCCGGATAATTAACGACGTGGCCGGATCGGTAAAAGATACTACCCTGAGCAATGGTTTGCTTATGTACAAATTCCGCGCAGGTATTGTTAACCCCACGGATCCTTTTTTACAGAATTTTCAAGTTATTGGAAAATCGCTTAGCGGGAACGAAAGCAGTTTGGTCAAACAGGTTTTAGTGACCGGGCTCAGGGCCAAAGGCAACACATTCACGACTCAATTGCCTGCCACTCCATCGCTTGTGCTGCGTGATCCGCCGGGAGATGGCAGTTACGCATATTTTGAAAAAGGACAGAAAACCTGCCAGACCGTCACCACAAGCTTTGAAAACGCATACGGGATCGGCTATGGGTTGCTCATTGACCTAAGTTTTGAAGTAAATGTAGTCACAGCGCCATTAGGGATTGGCGTTTGGGAAGCAACCGGTGGTGGCGTTAATTTAGGCTTTGAAGGCCTGTCTACCTTTACCAAGATCACAGATAACTCCATGGAAGTTTGTACCGGATTTAGCGAACGAATTTCAACCAATGGGGACGAATTAATTGTTGGACCAGCAGACAGCATAGATTATCTGGGTGGCTGGATTCAAGGCGGGGATGTATTTGTGGGTGGCGGTCTAAATGTGGATTTTGGGTTTGCAGATTTGGTCACTTTTAATGATACCATCTGCGCTGGCGATACTGAAGTGAAGGTGGCTGTTTCTCCAAAAAACTATGGCACCACGTTCATGTATACTGATTATCATATTCGAAACAATGTACTCCGATACCTGCAAGCCATTGTGGATGATCCTGATACAGAACAAGGCAAACGGGATACTTGTATCGAATCCATTCAGCGGTGGAATAAAATCCTGATGGACAATCAAAAGCAGGTCGCAGCGGCCAAATTCATTAAAAACCTGTCTTTCGATGCCGGTGTAGAATATGAATACGCTGAAACGAGTGATACTACAATTACCAATTCCAGCACGAATAGTACTACCAGTGAAGGAGAAACCTCCGTCACCGTGATTGCGAGCCTGTTTGGCGCCGGAGTAGAACCAAGTGTCAAATTTACTTTTTCGAACAGCAAAGGAGAAACCAGGGAAAATGGAACAGAAAAGGGGATTACTACTGGCTATGTCTTAAAGGACAATGACCCGGGTGACGCATTTTCAATAGATGTCGCCTTGGATTCGGTTTATAAAACGCCTGTGTTCAGAACCGTGTCTGGTCAATCCAGTTGCCCCTGGGAACCAAAAACAGCCCACCGGGAAGGCAATAGTATGGAGTTCAGGGATGGCAGCGGCGCCATTGCGGTGGATGTCCCTTCAAATGAAGCGGCCGTTTTCAAATTTACGCTGGGAAATCTAAGTCAGACCAACGAAACCTGGTCTTATGCGCTGACTGCCGGCCCGGAAAGCAACCCGCACGGCGCTAGGATTTATCTAAACGGTGCCGCGCTGGATCACCCCGTGATGTATGCAATCCCGTTTGACCCGGACCTGAATCAATTCGAATCCGTACCGGTGACCATTACCGTGGAACGAGGCCCGGAGGAATATGATTACGACAGCCTGGAAATTGTGTTTTATTCCCTTTGCGAAGACGAACGCGCCAACGCCCTGGGTATTCTTCCGGATGCGGATACCATTCTGTATTCGGCACAATACATCAGCGTCCACTTCATCAAACCTTGTAGCGAGGTGGAGATCAATGTGCCGCAACAAGATTGGGTGATTTTCCCCGATCCCATCACGCAAGGCCCTGACGACGTAATGCGCATCACGGTTTCTGAATACAACAAGACTGATGACGAGTTTGAAAAGATCAGGGTACAATACCGGCCATCTGACGGGGATGGGGCTTGGATCAATATTGTACCGCCAGACGACCCAGTAATCAATGCCATTCAGCCCGGTGCTGAAATTGAAAAGGCAGACCTCGGTGACGTGTTCACCCAGTTCTACTGGAATACCGAGGGATTGGCGGATGGGCCGTATGAGATACGTGCCATTGCGCTCTGTTCTGGTGATGCATCTGACAAACCCGGCTATTCTCATATTATAAAGGGCCGCATCGAACGGCAACCGCCGAGCCTGATCGGTACGCCCCAACCATCGGACGGCGTGTACCATGTAGGCGATGAGATTTCATTCACGTTCAACAAACACGTGAATTGTAGTAAGATCAATCCGGTGGACAATGTGTTGCTTTTTGATGCAACTTCAGGCGCACCTATTGATATAGATATCACCTGCTTTGAAAACAAGATCATCCTGAATCCAAACTTCCAGAATGAGTTTTTTGAAAACAGAATTCTCCGGGCTGAATTGCATGACATCGAGGATAAAACAGGCAACAATCTGGTTTTTGAAAAATGGGAGTTTTATGTTGACCGCAACGAATTAGCTTGGCTTACCGACAGCATCGGCATGACCAAGTACGAAGACCAGACCAAAACCATTACGGCCAACATTCACAACCGCGGCGGCTACCCGGTTCCGTTTACCATTACAGATTTGCCGGATTGGGTACACGTCGTTCCTAATGAGGGTACGCTGGCGGCCAATGAAATCCGGCCGATCAGTTTCACGGTGGATTCCAGCCTGGCTTTTGGTTTGTGGTCGGATTCGATCACGCTACACACAGAAACGGGTCAAAACCCATTCTTTATGGGCGGTGATGAGCGATTGCCATTCGGGGTGCGGGTTATTTGTCGCCCGCCAAACTCAAATTTGAACGCCAATTTGTTCGAAAACACCGAAAACATGGTGCTCGAACTCAACATCGAGGGCGTGGTTTCAGTCGATGTGGAAGACATGGTGCTCGCGTATATCGGCGACACACTGTGTGGCCGGGCGCAGCTGCAATATGTGCCACAAGTAGACAAATACCTGGCCTATCTGACCATTTACGGCAATCCGAACCATGTGCTGCTGCCCCTTGCGGCTTGAAATCTGGGATGCCTCGGCTTGTCTGCGTTACGCGGTGGTGGAGGACTATTTCCTCTTCCAACCAGACGACGTGATCGGCGACCCATTGGCGCCACAGGTCATACACACCAACAGCCTGGTGCTCCGGGAGATACCGCTTGGTTTTGGCTGGAACTGGCTTTCCTTCAACCTGGACTTCCCGAACCCCGAAATCAACGCGGCACTTTCATCGCTCAGCAGTCCTCAGAACGATCTGATGAAAGGGCAAAATGCCTTCTCCATCTATTTCAATGGTGGTGGCTGGCTCGGTACGCTCAATACCCTGGAGAATACAACTATGTACATCTACCGGGCAAATCTGGCAGACACCCTGCAAACATTGGGCAACGTAATTGACCCGGCTACCACGCCCATTCCGGTCGTAACCGGTTGGAACTGGATCGGGTACATCCCCAACTATTCGCTGCCTGTAAACGAGGCATTGTCCTCATTATCAGCGCAGACGGGCGATATTATCAAGAGTCAGATTTCATTTGCGCAGTACATCAATCCGACTTTTGGATGGATCGGTAACCTGAAATATATGGCCCCGCCAAACGGCTACCAGATCAAACTCACGGCGCCGGGTACCTTGATCTACCCGCCGCTTTCCTCCAACATGAATGGTGGGGGAGGGCCGGATCAAATTTCCAATTCCAGAGGAGGGCCGGATGAACCACCCGCGACAAACTTTTGGACGGTGGATCCGACCCAGTTTGAACACAGCATGACCCTTATCGGGATGTTGAAAGTCAACGAGGTCAATGCTACCACGGCTACCATGGAACTCGGTGCATTCGTCAACGGAGAAGTGCGTGGCTCTGGTCAGGCGGTTTACATTGCTCCGCTGCAATCGTATCTCTTTTTCATGACAATGTATGCGAATACAAGCGGTGAGCAGGTACGGTACAAGCTTTTCGACAGCAGCAACGGCTCCGTTCAAGACTTGACTGAATTGATGTATTTCTCGCCAGACCTGCACCAGGGAAGTATTGATGTTCCTGTGCCATTTACGCTAACCAGCACAGGAACCATAGAGGCTACTGAAGTACAATCCTTTGATATCCAACCCAATCCGTTCCACACAGAAACCTTGTTCCGCTTTGGGCTAAAACAGGCTCAAGAGGTAAGGCTTAGTGTATCGGATGTCAGCGGAAAAACCGTTGCGCGGGTGAAAGTCAATGCCCAGGAAGGTTTGAATAGTCTGGTTTGGAAAGGGCAATCCGATACCGGGACTTTACTGGCCCCTGGGGTTTACTTCGTACGACTTCAGACGGAAACGGGAAGTGTGGTGAGGAAGGTTGTGTTGCAATAGCGGCTTCTTGTTACAAACCTCGTAGGTTTTCAAAACCTACGAGGTTTCAAGAGTCGCTTAAGCTTTCATCAATAAAAATGTCAAAAATGAACAGTTTTTCTATAAAAATAGGGCAAAAACAAAGAGGCCTACTGCTCCAGCCTTCGCTATGGCTATGGCTGGTAAACCTGCTACTGCTGTCTGCCCAACAGGCATTTGCAGCCCCCCATCCTCCGCCCAACTGGTCGGTAAATCCCGATGATTACGAATTCAACATGAATGCAGTCATTCGACTGAGTTTCACGGGCCTACCGAGCAATGAAACGGGCAACCTCGTGGGCGCATTTGTGGGCAATGAGTTGCGTGGTGTGGCAAGTCCCACAATACTCGGGGGGGATGCTTACTACTTTTTAACCATTTACGCCCACGATTACACCGGGGAGACGGTGCATTTCAAGGCGTATCATGCGCCTAGTGATGCCGTTATTGGCAGTTTTGAAACGGCGACGTTTATTCACAACCTTTTTCTGGGCAACGCTCAACTGCCTTTCTGGATTGATATTGACCCCAATGCGGATTTCCCGCCTGAGTTGGATATTATTCTGGAAGACACCACTTTGGTAAGTATCCCGTTTGAAACGGTAGATTTGAATGATTACCTCTACAGCGGTGACGGCGATCCGGTGACATGGTCAGCTCAGCCCGGCCCGAACCTGAATGCCAGTATTTTCAACGGAATTCTGAGCGTTACACCCGTTTCGGGTATATGGGTTGGAACTGATTCAGTGCGGATTATTGTGACGGAAAACACGCCCGGCCAATTGGCGGATACCATCACAGGCTGGTTCACCGTATTGCCGGATTATGGGCCGCCTGTTTGGCAAAGCATACCCGACCAGACCATTTTTCAGGGAGAGGAATTTACAGACTTTGATCTGGATAACTACCTGACATTCAATGGGGATTGCCATCAGTTTGATTTTGTGGTTTATCCGTTTATAGGTACTGCTTCCGACCCGGCATGGCCCTTTGTTGCACCCGGCTCCAATCCAATGACCGTGATTGCCCGGCCGCTTTTTGCCGATATTCAGTTGGCGGGGGCAGGCGCTAAACTCGGTGCTTTCGTAAATGGAACACTGGCTGGTTGGACAACGCCTACCGGCACTTCGCCCAATATCAGCTATAGTTTATTGTTGAAAAACGTTGGCGCGGGTACGATTACCTTCCAGTTTTATGATGCCGCGAATCAGTATTTGTATGAGGAAATTACCAATCTTTCCTTTGTGTCTGGGGGATCGGTTGGTACCGTTGCTTCGCCTTATTTAATTCAACTGTCGCCATTGGTGCCTTCGCTGGATGCCAATGGAGGGTTTTCAATCGAGATTGATGACCCGACTTGGCTGGGCGATTATCCCATTGACTTTATCGTTTGGGATTGTGATTACCCGGATTTGCGACGCGATACATTTCAAGCCATCTTTAGCATCATTTCAGACATTCGCCCGGAAATTACCTCGCCTTCTACGGTGAATTTTGAGGAAAATGCCTGCTCCACGCTTTATGATGCCCAAACCACCGACCCAAACAACAGTGAGGGCATGGGGCTTACGTATTCGCTCGACGGCGGCACTGATGCGAGCAGATTTTCCATGGAGGCTCAAACAGGGATTTTGAGTTGGGCATCCGGTTTCTCGCCTGATTTTGAAGCCCCGGCAGATGCCAATACCGACAACCAATACGAAGTAAATATCAAGGTAACAAACGCCTCCAATCTATCAGACGTGCTTGCCTTGACGGTCACTGTCACCAACCAATCGGTGGAGCCATTCAATATCAGTATCAACAACGGTGACGCAGTGATTTGCACTAATGGAAACGTAAATCTACAGGCAAATGGAGGCGTGAGTTACGTATGGAGTACGGGTTCTACCCAACCTTCTATACTTGTCTCCACGCCCGGCACTTACACTGTAACTGGTACCAGTTCAGGGACTTGTACGGCAACGGCTACTGTTTTGCTTGCTCCCACACCTTCCATTACCGCAATGGGCAGCAATGCACCCGTTTGTATTGGAACCAATATCAACTTGAGTTCAACGCCATCAGGCGGCTCCACTCCTTACGCGAGTTTCTCCTGGTCTGGACCAGATAATTACAGTGCCAATGTGGAAGACCCACCAGGATTTCCGGCAACGCCTGCTGCGGCTGGGGACTATACCGTCGTCCTGACCGATGCGGCAGGTTGCTCGGCAACTGCGAGTACCACCATTACGGTTTCGGGCAATTCCGCCCCCACTGTTTCCGCTGGGAGCAACAGCCCTGTTTGTGAAGGCGCAAGTCTCTCCTTAAATTCAACGCCTTCTGGTGGCTCTGGCTCGGGGTATACTTTCCTTTGGACTGGGCCTGATAACTATGTGGCTACGGGACAAAACCCACTCCTTTTACGGCAAATCTTGCTGACGCAGGTACCTATCAGGTGGTCGTCACGGACGGGGCAGGTTGCACCGGAACCGGAACTACCAGCGTGATTGTAAATGGAAAACCAAGTATTGTTGCCGGAAATAACAGCCCGGTAAGTGTCGGAGGAACCATACTTCTGAGCAGTTCAGCTTCTGGCGGTTCAGGTTCCGGATATACTTACCTATGGACCGGCCCGGACAATTTTTCTTCCACCGATGCGCAACCGACAGGTTTTACGGCAAGTCTCGCTTCTGCGGGCGTTTACAGCGTTGTCGTCACGGACGGCAATGGCTGCACAGGTACCAGCAGCACCACCGTAAGCGTAGTAGCTTGTCCAACCATCACGGCAACGGTAAATGGTGCGGTTTGCGAGGGCGGCACGATTACGCTTCAGTCTACACCGTCAGGCGGTGCTTTGCCCTATACTTCCTTTGCCTGGTCTGGGCCGAATGGGTACAATGCCAATGTAGAAGACCCTGCTGATTTTCAGGCCAATATGTCGGCCAACGGCAGCTATACGGTAACAGTAACAGATCAGCTGGGCTGTACGGCCACTGCCAGTGTGACAGTAGTCGTTAACCCAATTCCAACCATTACGGCCCAAAACAATGGCCCAATGTGTGCAGGAGCAACAGCAATCGTCAGTTCCAGCCCATCGGGTGGTACCCCGGGATATAGTTTCCAGTGGACTGGTCCCGACTTTTTTGGCGCGTTTGTGGAAGACCCGTCGTCATTTACCGCTACGGCTGCTTCGGGAGGGATTTATCAGGTTAAGGTGACAGACAGCAAGGGTTGTACCAGCACAGCGACTACTACGCTTGTAGTCAATTCCAAACCCAGTGTTATGGCCACCAACAACGGCCCCTTGTGTGTGGGTGCAAACTTAGATTTGAAATCCAACCCGACGGGTGGTTCCGGGAATTACAGCGCTTTTAACTGGACATGGCCAAACGGTTTCGGCTCCTTTTTGGAGAATCCGACTCCGTTCCCGGTTACTTTAGTGAATCAGGGAACCTACCATGTGACAGTGACAGACAATCAAGGCTGTACAGGGACTTCTTCCACGATCCTATCGGTGTCTAATAACAATGCGCCCAGTATCACGGCAAACAGCAATAGCCCCCTCTGCGGCGGGAACCTGCTTTCCCTGAATTCAACACCCAGCGCGGGCACGCCGCCCTACAACCCATTTTCTTGGGCTGGCCCTAACAATTACAGTTCCAGCCAGGAAGACCCAACACCGTTTGTGGTGTTCACGAACGGTGCTGGTACCTACACAGTTACAGTGACAGATAATAAAAACTGCAAGGGTACGGCATCTGTGGTCGTGGTCGTGACCGAACCGATCATGAACCCCAGCAGTAACAGCCCGATTTGTCCGGGAGCAACCCTTGAACTTTATGCCAACGGCCCCGGCGGAGCGACTTATGCCTGGGTTGGACCCAATAATTTCAGTGCACAAGGAAGCAATCCAACCATCCCCAATGCCAGCCCTGCAGCCAGCGGCACTTACACGGTTACAGTGAACGAAAATGGCTGTATTGGAACAAAAACCGTCAGCGTTACGGTGGAAGACACACAGCCACCAAGCATCACTTGTCCGCCGAACACGACAGTAGCGGCAGATGGCACTTGCAGTGGCACAGTTGGATCACACTCCGCAGCCTCGGTTAGCGACAACTGCAACGCGAACCCAACGGTTACGCAAAGCCCGGCTTCTAATACCGTGCTCAGCGGCCACAATGATGTGGAAACGATCACCCTCACCGCCAACGACGGCAACGGGAATACAGCCAGTTGTACCTTATTGGTCACCTTGAAAGACGTGGCCAAGCCGAGTATTACCTGTCCGCCAAACACCACGGTTGCAGCAGACGGCACTTGCAGTGGCACGGTCGGGACGCACGCCCCGGCCTCTGTCAGCGACAATTGCACCGCCAACCCAACAGTGACCCAAAGCCCCGCTTCCAACACCGCGCTCAATGGTCACAACGACGTAGAAACCGTGACCCTTACGGCGGACGACGGCAACGGCAATACGGAGTTTTGCACCTTCACCGTGACGCTCAAGGATGTAACCAAGCCTAGCATTACTTGCCCGCCGAACACGACGGTGGCAGCAGACGGCACTTGCAGCGGCACGGTCGGATCGCACTCCGCAGTGTCGGTCAGCGATAACTGTAACCCGAACCCAGCGGTCACCCAAAGCCCGGCTTCAAACACCGCGCTCAATGGTCACAATGACGTGGAAACCATTACACTTACAGCAAACGACGGCAATGGAAACACGCAGTTTTGCACCTTCACGGTGACGCTCAAAGATGTAACCAAACCAAGCATTACTTGCCCCCCGAACACAACAGTGGCGGCAGACGGCACTTGCAGTGGCACGGTCGGCTCGCATTCCGCGGCCTCCGTCAGTGACAATTGCACGGCCAACCCAAGCGTCACCCAAAGCCCGGCTTCAAACACCGCGCTCAATGGCCACAATGATGTGGAAACAATCACACTAACTGCAGATGATGGCAATGGCAATACGGAGTTTTGTATGTTCACCGTGACGCTCAAAGACGTAACCAAGCCGAGCATTACCTGCCCGCCGAACACGACCGTGGCAGCAGATGGCACTTGCAGTGGCGCGGTCGGATCGCACTCTGCGGCCTCGGTCAGCGACAATTGCACGGCCAACCCAACGGTGACCCAAAGTCCGGCTTCAAACACCGTGCTCAATGGCCACAATGACGTAGAAACCATCACACTTACAGCAAACGACGGCAATGGCAATACGGAGTTTTGCACTTTCACGGTTACTCTGAAAGACGTAACCAAACCGAGCATCACCTGCCCGCCGAACACGACGGTAGCAGCCGACGGCACTTGCAGTGGCACGGTCGGATCGCATTCCGCAGTTTCAGTCAGCGACAATTGCACGGCCAACCCAACGGTGACCCAAAGCCCGGCCTCAAACACCGTACTCAATGGTCACAATGATGTTGAAATTGTTACGCTTACCGCAAACGACGGCAACGGAAATACCCAGTTTTGCACCCTGACTGTGACGCTGAAAGACGTGACCAAGCCAAGCATTACCTGCCCGCCGAACACGACGGTTGCAGCAGACGGCAGTTGCAGTGGCACGGTTGGATCGCACTCGGCGGCCTTGGTCAGCGACAATTGCACGGCCAACCCGACGGTGACACAAAGTCCGGCTTCAAACACCGCGCTCAATGGTCACAACGATGTGGAAACGGTTACACTCACGGCGGACGACGGCAATGGCAATACGGAGTTTTGCACATTTACGGTCACTTTAAAGGACATCACAGCTCCAACGGTGGTTTGCAAGGCCCATACAGCCGCCTTGGATGCCGCTGGCACGGCCTCCATCACCACTGCGGATGTTTATCAAAGTGGGGCGGACAATTGTGGTGTGGTAAATCAGGTATCTGTCGTGCCTAATGCCTTCAATTGCACCAACTTAGGTGCTAATACCGTTGTGCTTACCGTGAATGATGGGAACGGCAACACCGCCACTTGCAGCGCGGTGGTGACAGTGGTTGACCTGATCCTGCCAACGATGCTGTGCAAAAATGGGACTGTCCAACTCAACACCCTTGGGCAGGGCTCCATCACCGCGGCGGACATAAACAACGGCAGCAGCGACAATTGTACGCTCGCAAACCTCAGCGTGGTGCCGTCCAATTTCACTTGTGCCAATCTAGGAACCAACACCGTCACCCTGACGGGCACCGACCAGAGCGGCAATACCGCGACCTGTCAGGCAACCGTAATCGTGAGAGACACGATCAAGCCCACTATTTTGTGTAGAAATGCCACCATTAACCTCAACAATGCCGGACAGGCAACGCTGACCGTGGCGGATGTGAACAATGGCAGTTTTGACAATTGCAGCATCGCATCCTTTACGCTGAGTCAGACGGCTTTTACCTGCGCACATCTTGGCAACAACCTGGTGACTTTGACAGGCACGGACATTGCCGGAAATACAGGCTCTTGTACCGCAACGGTTACGGTCAGGGATCTGATCGCGCCAGTAGCGAAATGCAAAAACGCAACGGCTAATCTGGGCCCCAACGGGACCGTTACGGTCCTTCCCAGCGCAGTGGACAACGCCAGCACGGACAACTGTAGTTTCACACTCAGCCTGACACCATCCAGTTTCACTTGTGCCAATATCGGGATGAATACCGTAACGCTGAGGGCAACCGATGGAAGTGGCAACACGAGCACCTGCGCGGCAGTAGTCACCGTCAGGGATATAACGCCACCTACTGCCCTGTGTAAAAACCGTACCATCAACCTTGATAACAGTGGACATGCGACGCTGACGTCCACGGATGTTGACAATGGCAGCACCGACAACTGTTCCATCAGCAGCAAGACCTTGCAGCGTACGCAGTTCAATTGTGGGGACATTGCAGCGCCAGTCAGTAACTTCCTGACGGTAACGGACCCTTCCGGCAACACAGCCAGTTGTATTGCTTATATCACCGTAAAAGACGTCCATGCTCCTACGGCAATTTGCGACAACACGACCGTTCCATTGATGAATGGCAGCGTTACTGTATATCCGTCAATTCTGGCAGACAGCAGTTTTGACAACTGCTCGATAACAACTTACCTGCCTACTGCCAAAACATACTATGCACCTGGGGTGTACAACCTGGTCATCACGGTCAGAGACTGGAGCGGAAACGGAGCCAACTGCACTTCTGTGGTCACGGTGACTCCAAGCGGTCCATCGGAGAAGCCTGGGGAGGATAAATTCAAGATGACACTCTATCCAAACCCAACGCAAGGCTTGTTGAACCTGGAGTTTGATCTGGCTGAACCTCAGGCATTTGAACTGGCGGTTTACAATCTTACAGGGAAGGAGGTGATGCGTCAAAAGGGCAGTGGCTCTGAAGGATTAAACAGCATTTCTGTCCAAATGAGTGATTTCAAGCCTGGGATTTACTTCATGGAGTTGCGGTCTGATAAATTGAGGGCACGACAGCGATTGGTGTTGCAGAAATAAAAGAAAGATAGAATTTTATACGGTAGGAAGAAGGCCGTCCCGAAATGTCGGGGCGGCTTTTTTGTTTGGTCTCGGATTAGCAAGGGCGCTTTTTCCACCTCATTCTCAAGAAAAGGCCTAAAATTGCACCCGCTTTGCTTTCCCTTTGCTTGAAAAAGACACTGATCCTGCTGCTGCTCCTGTGGAGCTGTCAATTGCACACCCAAACCAGCCCCAACTATCAACTGCTCACCACAGCGGATGGCCTCTCGCAGGGCATGATTTTCGACATCCTGCAGAGCCGGGACGGCTTCATCTGGATCGCCACCAAGGATGGGCTGAATCGCTACGACGGCTCGCGGTTCAAGGTGTTCTCCCCCGACCCGTTCAATTCTTTTGCCATCAGTAACAGCGAGGTTCTCAATCTTTTTGAGGATAGCCGGGGTTGGATTTGGGTGTGGACACAGCGTGGCCTGGATGTGCTTAATCCGGTCAGTGGGCGATTCTTTCATGTGATACACGAAGGAAAGCCACTTTACAGCCGATGGAGGATATCTGTGGTAGAGACCCCGGATGGCGCTATCTGGTTTTCGGACGACGACCGGATTTGGAAAGTCACGCCGCAAAAAGACCTGTTGGAAAAGGCGACAAAACAAGGTAACGCCAACATTGAGCCGCCTTGTCAAGCCATTCCAATGCCAAACGTAAGCGGCTTATCAGATGAGTTGTTGCACATTTATCACATTTGTTTCACCCAAAAGAAGCGAATGTTATTGGGTACCACCCGCGGGCTGTACCGGATAGATATCGAACAACAAAAAATTGAATTGGAAGGGTTGCCGGACTCAGAAATATACTTGATTAACCAAAGCCCGGCAGGTCAAATCCTGGCTCGAAATGGAAGCACAGCGTTTAAACAAATAACGATTTGGGATGAAAATGAAGGGATTCAAAAGAGTCGCACTGTGCCTTTGCAAAACAATCTATACCTGTCCAATTCCTCTAAAAATTCTGTTTTTGATGCTGCCGGTTTTCTGTGGATAGCCCAAAATAATATCCTCCAGCGATACCAATTCCAAAGATTTTTGGATAAAGCCCCACCAGACCTTGAATGGCCTTTTGAAAAATTCCTTTACCAACACGCGGGTTTCAACTTTCACACGCTTTTTTTCGACCGTAGCGGCATACTTTGGCTGGGCACCAACGGTTTTGGTATTTTCAAAGTTAATCCTCAAGGGCCTACCTTCAAAAGTTATCTGCCCAAGAGCACACAACGCAAGATCATAGAAGATCCAAAAGGTAATCTAATTACCGCGCACGACATCCATGTGCAGTACGGTTCTACCCATTTTGATCAAATCGAACCCAACCGTTCCTTCCAACACGCACGGGATTACCCTTGGCAGTTGTCGGTGCTATTCGACCCTAATGGCAACTGTTGGGTGACTGACCCAGGGGAACCGCTACTGTTCCGTACAGATGCCCAATCAAAAGAAAAAAAAGCCTTTCCGTGGAAGGGCATCGGTTTATGCTTCAACCAAAAAGGCCAATTGCTTAGCGTCAGCGACGAAGGCCTGCACGTTTTCGATCCTGCAACAGAACAAAGCAGGTTTTATCCGTTCAAAACGCCCATGCAACGGAGCACGGAGTTTTCCCAGTTTTTATGGAAAGATTCAGAGGGCGTGATGTGGGTATTTGGTTTTGAAGGTTTAGTCAAGGCCGTCCCCTCTGATGCCGGCTATCAATTCGAATACTTCGTAAACAATCCGAAAGACCGGTCTTCCCTGTCGTCAAATGTCGTGCTCAGTGTAGCCGACGACCCGCTCGAACCTGATAAATACCTCTGGGTGGGCGCCAAGGGCAGCGGGCTAAACCGTTTGGACAAAAAAACGGGCAAGTTCAAGCATTACACCAAGGAGCAGGGGCTTCCCGACAATGTAGTGTATGGTATTTTAGCAGAATCCCCTTCACCTTTGAAGGGGGGGAGGCCTTTTATCTGGCTGAGCACCAACAAAGGCCTGTGCCGCTTCGACGTCCGGGCAGAAACAACCAAAAATTTTACCGCCGCGGATGGCTTGCAGGACAATGAGTTCAACAGTTCGAGTTACCTGAAAACCCGGGACGGCACGATGATTTTCGGTGGGGTAAAAGGCCTGACTGTGTTCCATCCCGACAGTCTGCGATTCAATGAACATGTGCCGTTAACCCATATCGTCGGCCTGCAGGTTAATAATCAGAATATGGATATTGGGATATTGGGATATTCAGATATAGACCCGCAGTCCCCTAATATTCCCCTGCCTACCGGCAGGCAGGCAATATCTCAATATCGTAATATCACGCTCTCTCACGACCAAAACCTGCTCACGTTCGATTTTGCTGCGCTCGAATTCACCAATCCCGCGCAAAACCAATATCGCTACCAACTCGTGGGCGTGGACAAGGACTGGGTAGCATTGGGCAACAAAAACAGCATACAATTCGCCAACCTCGCTCCCGGGACCTATACCTTCAAAGTGTTGGGCAGCAACAACGACGGCAGGTGGAGCGAACGGCCAGCCGAATTCCGATTCACTATTCGTCCGCCCTGGTGGGCTTCCTGGTGGGCTTACGGGATATATCTCGCACTGGCTGCTGCGGGCATTTGGTGGTATTATCAATACCTGCTGCGCCAACGGTTTTCTGAACAGGAAAAATTGCGTCTACAGGAACTCGACGATTTTAAAAGTCGCTTTTTTACCAATATCACCCACGAATTCAGAACGCCGCTTACGGTGATGTTGGGTATGAGTGAGCAATTGGCAAAGGAGGAGAAGGACGAACCCAAACGCAACAAACTCGGCCTGATAAAACGCAGCGGCGAAAACCTCCTGCGTCTCGTCAATCAGATTCTCGATCTGGCAAAATTGGAGTCGAATACCCTGAAAATGAACTACATACAGGGTGATATTTTGACCTTCATCCGGTATATTGCCGAGAGCCTGCACTCCCTGGCCAACGCGCAAAACCTGATGCTCCGCGTCGAAAGCGATCAGGCGAAAATCGTAATGGATTACGATCCAGAGCGATTTTTACAGATCATCCACAACCTTTTGTCCAATGCCGTCAAGTTCACGCCCTCAGGGGGCAAGGTGATTCTTCGTGCAACGTTGGAAGGGTTTAAAACGTCGGAAGGGTTTAAAACTTCCGACGTTGAAGATAAGTGTCACCGATACCGGTGCAGGCATTCCGCCGGAAGAACTGCCGCATTTGTTTGAGCGATTTTTCCAGGCCAGGAATCAGGAACACGCCAAGGCGGGTGGGACGGGTATCGGGCTATCGCTCACCCGCGAACTGGTCAAGGCCATGGGTGGCGAAATTTCTGTGGAAAGCAAGGTGGGTATTGGCTCTACATTCTTTGTGAAATTGCCTGTGACGAACAACAGCGTTTTCGAGGAAAAAGGATCCGAAATCTGGAAAGTTCCAACCGCCAATCGGCCAGTTTTACCCGCCGCCCAGGCAGCTGTCACCAATGACCCTGACAGGCAAACCATTCTGCTTATCGAAGACAACCCGGATGTGGTGGAATATCTGAATGCCTGCCTTACGGGTGCGAGCGACCACGAGGGTCGTCCATACAGGTTAGATTTCGCCTACAACGGCCATGCCGGCATTGAAAAAGCCCTCGAAACCGTACCCGACCTCATCGTGAGCGATGTGATGATGCCCATCAAAGACGGCTTTGAGGTGGTGGAAACCCTGAAAAACGACGAACGCACCAGCCATATTCCGATCATCCTGCTGACAGCCAAAGCTGATGTGCAAAGCCGCCTCGCTGGACTTCGGCGCGGGGCAGACACCTATCTGTCCAAGCCTTTTCATCAGGAAGAATTACTGGTGACGCTGGAAAACTTGCTCGAATCGCGGCGAAAACTGCAGGCGAAATACCAGCAAAATGTGCTCACTACGGTAGCACCTCAGATCCCGGAAGCCGACCCGGAGGATAGCTTCCTCCAAAAAGTTCGTAGCATTGTGGAGCAAAACCTTTCCGACGCTGACTTCGAAATGCCGCAACTCGAACGCGCCCTGGCCATGAGCCGCAGCCAGATCTTCCGAAAGATCAAGGCGCTGACGGGCAAATCGCCCAGCCTCTTTATTCGCTCCATTCGCCTGCATCGCGGCAAAAAAATGCTGCTAAACACCACACTCACGGTTTCTGAAATTGCCTACGAAGTGGGCTTTACCTCCCTCAATTATTTCTCCGATGCATTTCTGGAGGAATTTGGGGAGCGGCCGATGAAGACGCGAGGTTGATTTCGAAAACTCCCGTTGGTTCAGGTAACCATCCCCAGCTGTCATCTTGTCGAGACCCGTCCGCATCAAGTGCGCTTTGGTCGAGGCCTGCACTACAGGAAAACTCAAAAGGCAAGCCCTCGGGCGGCGGCGGGCGCGGGGGGCGGGCGGGCCCGCCCGCCGGGCCGGGAAGCCTCGGGGTCTGCGCCCTTGATGCGGACAGGTCTCGACAAGATGACAAGCTTGGGTAATCGGGTGGGCGAAGAGGAATCCATAAAGGGCTTAACCAGCCTGGAAAATTAGTATTCAAGGGTTGCCTCCTTTGGAGGCCAATCCCCACAAATAAAGGCATTGAAGAACTTCCACTCTGGATTTGCTTCTTCAACGATTGCATTTTTACTCTCTCGCAACAACTTCTTGATTTCTTTTTCTCGGGTCAATGCGTTATTGATATACTGGTGCCATTCGTAATATACAAGGTTATAGCAATAGTATTTGCCAGCAAAGGTGTCTGGCTTCCCTCTGTTTTTGTAGTGTTCAATAAGTCGACGACTAAGGTGGTCGGTAACACCAATATAGAGCACTGTTTTCTTCCAATTGGTGAGGATGTAAACCCAGTAATCATGTTCTTTTTTCATTTGGATTGAGATGTTTGTGAAACTCAATTAAAGTTACAGAAATTTTTACAATTTCCATGATAAACTGGCCAATCCCATTCAATTTAAGCACCCATTCCCAGCTTGTCATCTTGTCGAGACCCGTCCACATCAAGTGCGCTTTGGTTGAGTGCATGCACTTCAAGAAATCTCAAAAGGCAAATACTCGGGGTACGCGTACTTGATGCGGACGGGTCTCGACAAGATGACAAGCTTGGGGGCTCGAGTGGGCAAAAAAGAATTTGCAAAAAGATTGATATCCCGCAGCTGCAACACACCATGCAACCAACATTCTATTCATTATCAAGAAGTTAATCCAGCCTCTCCTATCCCTCATGCATCATAATCAGTAAAGAAAATTTCCTGCATGCAACTTCAACGGTAGCGTTTGACCGATGAGTGGTAGCCCTCCGCTCTGCCCTGCCCACACCTTTGTCGCAGTTCTGGAAGAAATCCATTACTGTAACCTTCACACCATCTAATTATGAGAAACATGAAATCTATCACTTTTTTCACGGCCCTTTTGCTCCTTGCAAATCTTTCTTCGCTTCAAGCCCAAACCACCAACGTCTGGAAAGGCGGTTTCCCCGGTCACGAAACGGACTGGAACCAAAATAGAAACTGGAGCCTCGGCAAAACACCGGATGTTTTTGACCGCGTCATCATCCAGGACGTATCTACCAGTACCCTGAAATATCCTGTTGTCACGGAGGGGGAGATTGATGTGTTAAGCTTAGAAATTCAGGCAGGCGCCTCCCTGACGCTGCTACGTTCGGCACGCATCTTAACCGACGAGTTTGTTTGCAAAGGCACTTGTAATGGCTGCGAAAGACGGGTTTTGGTCGAAAGCACGGAAGCAACTACGACGGCTTTACGGCAATGACATTTGGCGCATCAGCACAAAACAATGACTCTTTCATCCTTAAAAACGGGAATGCCTAAAGACACATGGTGTAGGCAGTAAACAATAAAAAATTATGACAATAACATCCCTTTTTCAGCAAATCCTACTGCTCCTGATCATATCGGTATCTTTTAAAGCCAAGGCGCAAGACAACCAGGTAGTCATCGGCGTCATAGACAGCCTCCAATCAAAAATATTGGGCGAACAAAGAAAAATATGGGTCTATGTGCCCGACGGGGGCGGACCCAGTGTTATTAGTCAGCAGTATCCTGTTGTTTATTTATTGGATGGTGATGCTCATTTTTATTCTGTAGTGGGCATGATTCAACAACTGAGTAGTGTCAATGGCAATACCATGTGCCCAAAAATGATCGTAGTGGGGATACCGAATACGGATCGAACACGAGACTTAACGCCAACTCATGTTGACGTTGATCTGCCTTTTGCGGACAGCGCTTTCTGCAAAACATCAGGTGGTGGCGAAAATTTTATTGCTTTTATCGAAAAGGAATTGATGCCGCATATCGAGGCAAAATACCCAACAGCAGATTATAAAATGCTCATTGGGCATTCTTTTGGAGGCCTGACGGTGATGCAAACTTTTGTTCATCACACCGATCTGTTCAATGCTTATGTCTGCATTGACCCAAGTATGATGTGGGACAATCAAAAGCTCCTGAAACAAGCACAAAAGGCGCTGGAAGCTAAAAAATTTGAAGGCAAATCATTGTATCTCAGCATTGCCAATACGATGGAGGAAGGTATGGATTTAAGCATGGTACAAAAAGATACTTCAGCCGATTCAGAACATATCCGTTCCATATTGACATTGCAAGTCGCTTTTGAGGAAAACAAGCAAAACGGCTTGAAATATCGCGGCAAATATTACCCTGATGATACGCATGGCTCTGTTCCGCTCATTTCCGAATACGATGCGCTGCGTTTCTTCTTTGATTATTTTCCTTTAAAGTTCACCATGAAAGATTTTACGGATTCAACAGGTGCCTTGGCTAATAGATATCATAATCATTTTGCCAATTTATCCCAAAAAATGGGCTATCAAATGAAGCCCGATGAAGCGGAAATCAATTACATTGGTTATGATTTTTTAGGTAGAAAAATGTATAAAACCGCAGAGAGCCTTTTTAAACTCAATGCAACCAATTACCCCGAAAGTTTTAATGTCTATACCGCTTATGGCGATTATTTTATTGCTATTGGTGATAAGGAAAATGCGACTATCCAATTGAAAAAAGCATTAGCCATTCAGGAAGATGAAGGTTCGAGGAAAAAATTGGACGAGATTGAAAAAGCTAATAAATAAGAGGATGTCAATACCCTGCCACCAAAACGGTGGATGCCAAAGACACCTTATTGGGGAGTCACTTACACCGATCCTTATCGTTGCTAAGTTGCAACCCCGTAGAAATACCCGATTTCAGGATTCAGGTATTTCCACGCTGAAATCCGCAGGACAGCCACCCACACCTTTGGCACAGCATCCTACAGCGACAACTGCCACAACTTTCAATTATAAACCTAATATTATGACTGCGAAATACCTATTCACCAGCTCTTTCTCAATCCTTGGAACAGGTATCCTCTCTGCTCAATCTGCTGCAGCATTGCACACCGAGCAGTTGGGGGACGTGAATACGATGAATACCCTTCGCCAACTTGAACAAAACGCACTATGGGCCTTAATAGGCGCTGTTGTTTTGATGGGCCTGCTTTGGATCTGTTCTATTGCGAAAGCCTGTACGGAATTGAATCAGCCACATAAAAGTCCTGGCAGATCTATGATTATGCTACTGGTTCTGATAATAGGACTGAGTGTTTTTTGCGGCAGTTGCAGCGCAGGCCGATGGGAGCAGGCGGAGCAATATCGCATGGTAATGAAATCAGAATTCCGCAATAGCCTTTGTCCGCATGAATTTGTACATCCCAATAATGTCCCACTCAACAACCGCTACCCTTCCAATGGCTATTCCAATTGGGTTGGGCCTACCGTTTGCAAGTTTTGCGGACAGGTGGATTTTAGCCGTTTTCACTAATATTTTTCACAAATCAAACATGATAACAATGAGCAAAACAACCTTTTTCACAGCCCTTTCTCTCTGCACTCTTTTGTTCGCCGCTTGCCAAAAAGCGCCAGCCCCTAAGCCCGAAGTGCAGGAAGCGCCTAAACCTGACATGGCGAAAATAAAGCCGAAATTCAAGCCATAGAAAATGCCTGGGCTGCCGCCAGCAATGCTCGGGATGTCGCTGCCATTGTGGCTTTTTATGCAGACGATGCCATCAGCATGAATTCCAACAAACCGATGTCCGTGGGCAAAGCCGCCATCCAAAAAGATATTGAAGCGGAAATGGGAAAACGCAAGGAAAACTCAACGGTTGCCTTTGAAACTATGGACTTGTACGGTGACGAAACCCGGGTAACAGAAACCGGAAAAATAACGGTCAAGGACAGCACCGGAACGCTGACCTATTCTGGGAAATACATGGCTGTTTGGGAAAAACGCGACGGAAAATGGCTAACGATCCGGGATATCAGCAATGATGATGCGAAAGAGAAGTAATCAATCGTTGGAGGGTGTCTTAAAAGCGCGCCACCAACCCCCCCCCCCCCCCTTCCCCCCCCTCCGCCCCCCCCCCCCCCCTCCCCCCCCCCCCCCCCCCTTCCGGGCCCCCCCCTCTCCCGCCCCCCCCCCTCCCCCCCCCCCCCCCCCCCCCCCCTCCCCCCCCGCCCCCCCCCCCCCCCCCCTCCCCCCCCCCCGCCCCCCCTCCCTCCTCGCCCCCCCGCCCCCCCGCCCCTCCCCCCTCCCCTCTCCCAAACCAAAAATCATTTTTAGCAACGCGCCTCTGTCAGTCTTCCGATTGGCAGGGGCATTTTTCCAATGTAGGAATGATTCATAAAGGTCTCCTTTCATTGTTAAATTTGATCTTATCCGCAGAATTACATTTTTTCAAAGGAATAAATGTGAAAAATTACATTTTTCAAATGAAAAAGCGACGAGCATGCCCGTCCTTCCGATTTTCAAAGCCCCATATTTCTTGTTTAAACGGTCCGAATCCGCATCAAAAGATCCTCCCGATGCGACTTACTCAAGGGCAAAGCCTTTTGTCCAACGATGACCGCACTATCGTCTACAGCATCTATTTGTGCGAGGTTGACAATATTCGAACGGTGAATGCGCTGGAATAGGGTAGGGGGCAACTGGTCTTCCAGGCTTTTCATGGGCATGGTCAACAGATACTCCTTAGTGCTGGTCACAATACGGCAGTAGTTGCGTTCCGCTTCAATGTAAAGGATCGCCTCAAACATGATTTTGACCATCTTGTCCTTGTTACGTACAAAAATCCGGTCGGAGAGGATGTACGGTGTTTCTTCCGCATGTTGTTCCGCAATATCATTGTGAGATTGATTTGCCATGAGGCTGATGGTCAATTCCAATGCCCTTTGTAAATCCAGTTTTTTGAACGGTTTGGTCAGAAAAGCATAAGGCTTGGCCTCTTTTGCCCGGCTGAACGTGGCATCATCGGAGTTTGCGGTCAAGAAAATCACTGGGATTTGGTAGTTTGTTTGCAACAACATGGCCAATGCGATACCGTCCATTTCACCTTTCAATTGTATGTCGAGCAGGGCAATATCGGGCTTGCTTTCATCCAAATGCATCAGTGCTTCTTCGGCTCGCGGTATAATACCCGTTACCTCATAACCCAGTTCGGTAAGGAACATGGACACCTTGGCGCCGATGATCATCTCATCTTCCACTACCAGTATCTTTATAGGACTGTCCGTCATGCCGCTTTCTTCAGGTTAAAGTCAATATATATCGTGGTGCCATTTTTCACTTCTTCCCGCATTGAACCACTCAATTGGCGGGTGAGCAAGGATACCAATTGTCCTCCAAAACCCGTGCCTTTTGTCAGACCGCTCTTCCCAATTCCATCGTCGGCGACCTCCAGATGCAAGTTTCCGGCAAGATTCTTTTCCAGTTTGATCCGCACAATGCCTTTTCTTCCATCGGGGAAGGCATATTTCAGGGTATTGGTGAGCAGTTCGTTGACAATGAGCCCGAGCGGTACGGCGGTGTCAATATCCACATCCAATTGATCCATAGCACATTCGATGGTAACGCGGTCTTCTGCGCCAAAGGAATCAAGGATGCTTTCGCTGAGGTTTAGGAAGTAATCTTTCATTTCAATAGCCGCGAGATTGTCGCGCTGATACAGTTTCTGGTGTACAATACCGATGGATTGAACCCTGTTTTGGCCTTCCTGCATGGCGTCTTTGATACCCTGGTCGTCAATTTGTGCCGATTGTAAAGCCAACAAACTGGACACGATTTCGAGATTGTTCTTTACGCGGTGGTGGATTTCCTTCAAGAGCAATTCATTTTCAGCATTTTTGGCTGCTAACCATAGGTTGTTCCTCGTACGGGCGCGGTAACTGCGATAGCCAAAGAACAGTAAAACCGCCAGCAAAACCGCTACCCCCTATAAGCTAACCATTGCACCAATTGTTGCTGTGCTCTTTGGTCCTCCTGTGCAGCGATGGTCGCTTCTTTCTTTTCCGTTTCGTATTGGGTACGGAGTTCTGACATAGCGGCATCACTTTGGATGGAGGCAGTACTGTCCCGCATTTTGCGGGCTTTCTTTTGGTACAGCAGGGCCAACTTATAGTCCCCCAAATGCTCGTAAATGCTGCTAACATGACCATAATTTTCGGTCAGGTTACTGATGTCGCCGCTTTCTTCCTGCAATGCGATGGTTTTCAACTGATACGGCAAGGCTGCCGCGTAATTTCCAAGTAACAAATGGATTTCCCCGAGGTTTGCGATGGCCGCTAAAATCCCGCCAGGGTAATTTGCTTTTTCAGAATTGCTCAAACAGACTTTGTAATCTTCCAGGGCTTCTGAGTGCCGCCCAAGGCGTTTAAGCGCATTGCCACGGCTGTTGATAATATCTGCTATATTGCTGAGCGAGGGATCAGTTGCACGCGTCAGCTCGAGGGCTTGATTGTAATAATCAAGGGCTTGACCGTTTTCACCCATAGCAATGCTCGCATCCCCGGCATAGCGCAAGGCGTGAGGCAATTCCTGCTGAAAATTGTTTTTTTTGCAAATGTTAACCGCCCTTTTGGCATATTCTAGCGCTTCAGCGTGTCTTCCTTGTAAACTCAAATCATCGGAAACCCGGCCCAGGGCATCGGCGATTTTTTCCTGGTCGCCCAATGCCTCCAAGCGCCGCAACGCCTGTAGGTCGGCTTCCATGGCCTTGGCGGCTTCTCCTCTGCGCTTGTGTACCCAGGCAATTTTGAAATAGGTAGTTGCCTCCCCTTTTTTGTTGCCTACAGCTGTGTAGCCAGACATGGCTTTGTCAAAAAACAGCATGGCCGAATCGAGATGGGAGAGGTTGGCGTGCATCCGGCCTTGCATTTCGTAAAATTTAGGCTGCCAGTCTTTGTCGCCAGTTTTTTCCGACAATGCCACGCCGCGTTTGGCGTAACCGAGGGCCAACTTTAAATCCAGCCCAAAAGCGATGCCGGTCATTTGGCTCAGCAGTTCGAGTTTTTGCAGCTCGCTTGGCTCAATGGCAAATACGCGTTCGAGGCTGTCGAGCGGGGAGTTTTGGCTAAAAAGGAGGTTTGGGAGGAGAAAAAGTAAGCCCAGGAGTTTTCTCATGTAATCGCTTTTTAGTGTCGAAATGATTTCGATTAAGACCTATAAGGTTTTCAAAACATTATAGGTCTCCGTGTTCCGGTCAACAAAACCCATGCTTCGGACAGCCAAACCCTTCATTCGGACAATCCCGACTACATGTATTGACCCCGGAGACCACTTTTGTTGCATCAAAAAGAACAGGCCGAAGGTAGCATAACTCTGCTTTGGAGTATACGCGTGAAAACACCTGATTTTCAAATCCCGGTATTTCTACGCTGTACCCATTGCTTAGGCCTTAGGCACCTTTGCAACATCATCGGCAGGATTTAAAACCCTGCGATCTTCAAAACGGGGCAGCCGAAAACCGATATAGAGTAGGCAATAATTTTAAACAACTTTGAGAAAATGAAAAAGGTCTTTTTATCCGCGAGGAAACCATTGCTATTGCTTTGTATGCTTATCCCATTCGTGGGCATGAGCCAAACCAAAAATGTATTGTCCACACATCGGGTATTCCCCAAGATTGACAAGGTGCTGGAATTCGAAAAAGCCCTATCTGCACACGCACAGAAATACCATACAGGTGACGTAAAATGGAGGGTGTTCGAAATACAATCCGGGCCAGACATGGGCGGTTACCACATCACTGAAGGGCCGAATAGCTGGGAAGGACTTGATACCAGAGGCAATCTGGGTGAGGAGCACAACATAGACTGGCATAAGAATGTCGCTATGTATTTAACCGACAGACAGTCGGCCGGGTACTCTGTGTATGAAGATACGCTGAGCACTATTGCCGTTGGCGACTTCACGGATAAAATTCAAATTGATCACGTCTATCCAAAGCTTGGATCTGCTGATAAAGTAAGGAAAATACTGGCACAGCGGAGGAAAGTATGGCAAGCCAATGGGAATACCGTTGCGGTCTATTCATCCAATGCTTCAGGGCCGGCACAGTTTGCGGTAGTAAGCAGGCTCAAGCAGGGGCTGAAAGAAAAAACGCCCGGCTTTCGCAAACCGTTTAAGGCAACCTACGAAGGAATATTTGGAGAAGACGCATTTGAAGATCATGTCCAAACCATGAGAGAATACACCAATGAAGTATGGAGTGAAATGCTCTTTCTGCGCAAAGATTTGAGCTCGAAGTAAGCAACTGTTTTAAAACCCCTCGCCGGGTGTAAAGACCCATCGTTTGGTGCTATCCGGCGGCTATTTTTTGGCGAATATTCCCCGATATTAGTCAAAAAATAAGCCTTGGCTACCCCTAAAATCTGAGTCTTTACACCCGGCTAGGAGTTTTAAAACAGTTTCTAAGGGGAATTTAGGCGAGCTGCTATTCACTCAGTACTACCCGGTGGAACGCTGCTGCCCCCAAATCTTGGGTTAACCTATTAACCAACTCAACCTCCTAACCTTGGGCGCTACATACCATCCTCTGCAAACGCACTTCACCCCCATCAAAGACCATGAGTCTGCCATCAAATGCCTCAGAACTGTGGCCCGCCACCATGGGAAAATCGTTTCCTTGCAAACCCTTCGCGGCAAAGACAAGGCCGTAAACGGAACCGCTTCGCTCCGTACCATCGCCGAAATGGCCGAACATTTTGGTTTTCGCGCCCGCTGCGTGGAAATGGATTACACCACGCTGGTGAAAGACACTCCACTGCCCTGCATCATCAAATGGAACGGCCACGGCTTCGTAGTAGTGAGCGCCATCGTGCAAAACCAAATCGCTATCGGCGTAGACAAGGAAACGGTGACGGTTTCGACCAGTGAATTCTGCAAAAATTGGCTCCCCGAAGGTGAAATGGAGGGTGTGGTACTTTTGCTCGAAGCCACGCCCGAGTTTTTCAACGAACCCGGGGAGGAGGAAGAGCGGCCTTCGGGCAGTTTGTCTTGGCTGTACGGCTACGTTAAAAAATACCCGAAACTGGTACGCCAACTGTGCATCGGTATACTCATCGGCACCGTGCTGAAACTCTTGCCGCCATTTTTGACACAATCCATTGTGGATGTGGGTATCAACAACAACAACATTGATTTTATCTACCTCATCCTGATTGCGCAATTGATGCTGATGGTGGGTCGGAATTCGATGGAAGCCGTTCGCGGATGGCTGTTGTTGCATGTGAGCACCCGGGTAAGCATCTCGCTATTGACCGATTTTATCGCCAAAATCATGCGGCTGCCAATGGCTTTTTTTACCGAAAAATCCTTGGGCGACGTGATGCAGCGGGTAGAAGATCAGAAACGGGTCGAGGTTTTTCTGTCCACCCAACTCTCGAATATCCTTTTTTCGATGGTCAATATCGTGATTTACACTGCGATTTTTGCGATTTATGACGGCTTCATTTTTGGGATATTTTTTGGCGCAACCTTGCTGTACATCGCCTGGATCAGTATTTTCATGCGCAAACGCCGCGACCTCGATTCCAAACGTTTTGAAATGGCAGCCCAGGAGCGCGACAAACTCGTGCAAATCGTACAGGGCATGCCCGACATCAAATTGGCCAATGCCGAAATGCCGAAACGTTGGGATTGGGAACTTCTACGCGCCAAACTTTTTCGTCAAAACATGCGCACCCTCGCACTCTCGCAGACCCAGCAAATTGGCGGCATGATCATCAATGAAAGCAAAAACATCATCATCACTTTTCTCTCGGCCAAGGCTGTGCTCGACGGCAATTTGTCGGTCGGGGCCATGCTCGCCGTGCAACAGATGTTGGGCCAAACGAACTCACCCATCGAACAACTCGTGCTCTACATGCAGCAATGGCAAGATGCCCGCATGAGCATGGAAAGGCTCAACGAGGTACACAAAATGCCTGACGAGGAGGCCAACGAGCAAAACAAAATCCACAAATTACCCACGGAAAGGAGTCTGGTGCTGCGCAACATCAATTTCAAATACCCGAAAACCAACACCAAAGTCCTGCGCGACATCAAACTTTTTATTCCGTATGGAAAAACCACGGCCATTATCGGTTCGAGCGGCAGCGGCAAAACAACTTTGCTCAAAATGCTGCTCAAATACCACGAGCCGACTACAGGCGAAACGCTGTTGGGCAATACCGATTTACGCAATATTTCAAACCATACCTGGCGCAGCCAGTGCGGTGTGGTGGCTGCGGATGGGTTTGTTTTCTCTGACACGTTTTTGCAAAATATTGCGCTGGGTTCCGATGAAGTTGATTTTGAGCGGGTGAAAATGGCGGCCCGCGTGGCGAACATTCACGAGTACATCGAAAATCAGCCCATGGGGTACTACACACCGATTGGAGGCGAAAGCAGCGGCCTTAGTCAAGGTCAAAAACAGCGATTGCTCATTGCTCGAGCGGTGTACAAAGACCCGGAGTACCTGTTTCTGGATGAAGGAACCAACGCCCTCGACACCCAAAACCAAAATATCATCATGCAAAACCTTCGGGAATATTTCAAAGGTCGAACGATGGTCGTGGTGGCGCACCGGCTCAGCACAATACGCCATGCAGACCAAATTGTGGTCATCGAGAAAGGCAGTATCGTGGAAAAAGGCTCGCACGATGAACTAATTGCGCTACAAGGCCGGTACTTTGAATTGCTCACTTCTCAATTGGAAATGGCCGCGTAGATTTTCATGCAACACCGCAGCGACGCAAGGGTAAAGCATTGATTTTCAATTTTTTGTGGCGTAGAGTGTCGTCGTGTGAAACAAAAAACAACATCATGAAAAATCATCTCAGCGAAGAAATCCTTGACATCCTGAACGAATCTCCGCGATGGGTTGTCCGCATGGGCGCCACGGTTATCATGTTTCTGCTCGTGCTTTTTTTGGCAGGTACCTGGTTCATCCGCTACCCAGAAATTTTGAAAGGTTCGGTACTGGTCACGACCACAGCACCTACCCTTAGAGTCGTGTCCGAGCGCGAGGGGCGCATGATGAGAATGCTCGTCCCCAACGGCGCTATGGTGCGAAAAGGTGACGTTTTGGCCGAAATGGAAAACCGTACCCAGCTAGAAAACACCACACTGTTACGAGGTTTATTGCAACAAACGCAATCGTTTTTGCAAGATCCCAACCGCGAGATTTCACTGCCAAACGATTCCCTTACTTGGGGGGATATGCAAGCCGAAGTGTCAGGTTTGGGCCAGCATTATCGCGATTTCAGACTCCTGCAAACCGATGATTATCATGCACAACAGGTGTCAAATTTGAAACAA
Organism: Lewinellaceae bacterium; assembly: GCA_016708875.1. Taxonomy (GTDB): domain Bacteria; phylum Bacteroidota; class Bacteroidia; order Chitinophagales; family Saprospiraceae; genus M3007. Next base: position 20,731 of record JADJFA010000038.1, on the reverse strand, counting down.
CAAATCGCGGCGTTGCGCCAATTGCAGCAAGTGCACAAACGCAAAAAAGACTTGAACAAGGCAGCTTTCGACAATACTTCGGATGGCTACCAGACCGATCAAAAACTGTTTGCCGAAGGGATTTACAGCCGCACGGAGTTTCAAAAAAAGGAAAACGAATACCTTAGCAAACGGCGTGAACAAGAAGATTACTCCGAAAATATTATCAAAAACGAATTGAAAATGACCGAAATCGAGGCCGAATTAAAATCGGTGGAATATGCTTTTTTGGAAAAACAACGGCTTCATCTGGCGGAGATTGACCAAGCCGCCCACAACATCGAAAACGGTTTGCGCAACTGGCAACAGCAGTACCTCATCACCGCGCCTTCCGATGGGAAGTTGGCGTATTTGCAAAATTTGGCAGAAAATCAGTTTGTAAAATCAGGCGAAACCTTGTTCGCGGTCATGCCTTTGCATCAGGATTTTGTGGCGATGGTGGATATTCCGGTTCGCGGAATGGGCAAGGCCAGCGTGGGGCAAAAAGTGATTTTAAAACTCGACGACTACCCTTTTCAAGAGTTTGGCACCATCGAAGGCAAGGTGCTCAGCATGGCGCCTTCCACGGACGTGAAAACCTACCGCATGGTCGTGGCTCTGCCCAATGGCCTGAAAAGCAGTTATCACAAAGATTTTGTTTGCAAATCAGAAATGGCGGGGTCGGCGGAGATTATTACCGACGACATGCGCTTGTTCGAGCGGGCGTTTTATGGAATTCGGAAATTGGTGATGTGAGATTAGAGTGTGTCTGAAAAATGCTCACCGGGCTGAAAACGCATCTTTTGGAACCTGTGTTGCGTGTCTTTTTGGGGCAATAGAACACCGCTATTCCACCAAAAAGGTACACTTATCCAGAACCCAAAAACTGCATTTTCATCTCCGGCAGCATTTTTCAGACACACTCTAGTTGAGGCATTCATATTGCTCATCCGTGAATATCAAAAGCAAAATTGCACCCTTTTCAAAACTAACTATCACTTCAAACTTTTTCTATCATGAAATACCTCTCTTTAATTGCCAATCTTCTGGTTGGTCTTACTTACACTATTTTTGGATTAAATGGATTTTTTCATTTTATCCAATTGCCCGAAATGAATGCCGATGCCGGCGCATTTGTTGGCGTATTGATGTCTTCAGGTTTTTTTTCTGTGATAAAAGTTATGCAGATAGTCATTGGACTATGTATTTTAATTGGCTACCAACGCCCTTTGATGCACGTCTTAATAGCGCCAATAACCCTATCCATTGTTTTGTTTGAGTTGCTCATTTCCAAACAACCAGGTGTGGGTCTTTTGTTGGCGCTGCTCAGCAGTTACATGTTTTTTGTCTACCGGGAACGTTATTTTCCCATTGTAGCAAAGGCTTAAATATTCAGAACCAAAGAGAGAGCAGCTGCCCTTGTCGGTCTCCGGACCGGCAGGGGCTTTTTAAAAATCGTTTTGATGGCCTTTGGGGATTGTGCTATGTTCGCACATCATTCAAATTGAAGGTAGAACATTGCAGAGACAATTCCGATTACTTTTTCTTTTTTGGTGCCTTTTAACCGACATTCAGGCACAAAACTACTTGCCTGTCGCCCGCCATTTTGGCATCGAGGAGGGCCTGCCGCACCGGCAGATCAACTGCGTTCTTGAAGACCGGCAAGGCTTTATATGGGTGGCCACTGCTGGCGGCGTGGCGCGTTTCGATGGGATGCGATTCAAGATTTTCAACAAAGCCGAAAATGGCCTGACCACCGACATGATCCATTGGATACTGGAAGATGCCGCAGGCAATTTGTGGCTTATCTCAGTGTTCAGAAGTCCCATTTATAATTCGATTAGTTCAATAGATATTCTTGACCCCATTTCAGGGCAAATCACCCAATTTGATCAATATTGCAAGGGGAAGCCACCCCTACCACTCGAAGATATAAATCTCTTCGGCCTCCGACTCCCGGATGAAAACACCCATAGCCATGCAGCAAAGCCAGGCACCTCTTTTTGGCACACGAAATCCGGGTGGTTGGGTAAGTTGGCATCCTGAAACGGGTTGGAAATATCTTTCGGCCGCTTCGGTTCCCAATTTAGCGATATTATCCTTCACTGCTCAAGGGGGCGTTTTAGGTTATATCAATAACGGAACGGAGAGTTTTTTGATTGAAGCGGATGCTCAGGGAAACGTGCTGCGCAATTTTCAAGGAGATCCAGGGAATTATTTTTCTGTAAAGTTCTGTGGTACTAAGAACAAGGGTACGCTCTATGCAACAGAAAAGGACATTTCAAGTGGCCAAACCCGTATTTGGTCCATCAAAGCTGGTGAAGCCAAAAAACGCTTGACCCTGAACTTTCCCCAAAATCATATTTTCTATAATGAGGGTGGGTTGCTTTTGGCGCTCGAAAAGGAAGGTTTATGGTTCAGTGAATACGGATTATTCAGTGCAAAAGGTGAAGTATTGCTCGACCTGCGCGATCAATTTCCACAGTTCAACAACACGCCACTGAATTATCACTTTCTCGACCGAAATGGAGGCATTTGGTTGGGCACCCATTTTGGTCTGGGGCAGATAGAGATCCGCAAAGACCACTTTCGCCGCTACCTTTTTGATGAAAACGCGCTCAACGGACGTGGGATATCTTGCCGGGGCATTTTGCAACGAGGTAAAAACTTGTGGATCAATACGGAAGGACCAGGGCCAAGCCGGCGTGGAATCGATTTGTCAACGGGGCGTATATTTTTTGAACATGATGCTGGTACAGGTTACGGGCTAGCCGCAGATGAAGCAGGGAATATGTGGAGCAGTCAAATGGGGCAATTAACATTGTTCCAGGGAGATCCAGTATCCGGCGAGGTTTTGCGTGTTTTTCCCTCCCAAGCACCGGTGCCTTGGGTCATCTTTCCGATAAACCCATCCCAATTGTGGATCGGTACGGAAGCGGGCCTTGCTTTTTTAAATATGCAAACTGGGCAGTACTCGGAACCAGACATCCACCTATTTCCAGAACTTAAAAAAGCCTTCATCGTCCACATCGGGCGCGATTCCGATAAAAATGGGAACATCATCTGGATGTGCAGCAGTACCGGCTTTTACAAAATGAACGCCGAGGGCCAGGTGCTCGAACGGTTTTGGAGCGGCGGTACGGGCGACAACTGGTTGCCTTTCGACAATTTTTACCATTTCCATCAGGACAAAGAAGGCGTTTTCTGGCTCGGTACTGCGGGCGGGGGCTTACTTCGCTGGAATCCCCGCTCCCCTTCAGGGGTGGGGGGCGGCGAAAAACAACTGTTTTCTCGCAAAAATGGCTTGCTCAATGGTTTTGTTTACGCTGTTTATGAGGATGATTTTGGGCATTTGTGGCTTCCAACCGATTATGGTATCGCCCAATTTGACAAAAAAAATGGGTCTGTTCGACGGACTTGGTTTCCTTCTGATGGGCTTGCACAATATGAGTTCAACCGAACCTCGCATTATCGAGGGGAGGATGGCACACTCTATTTTGGCGGACTAAACGGTGTAACGGCCTTTCATCCGAGGGATTTTTATGGTAGTAACCCGGATCTCCGTTCCGAGGGGGATGGTAGGGCTGCAAGCAAAAAACTCGTGATTACTGATTTTAAAGTATTCTCTGCTTCTTCCGAAAAATTGGAAAACCATACGGTTGATTTAATCGCCTCTGGTCAGAAAAGAGGAACAGACGGCAGTATCACGATGCGGCCTTCCGATCGGTATTTTCAATTGGAATTTGCCTTTTTGGACTATTTTTCACCCGAAAAGGTGTCTTATTCCTATAAAATTGAAGGCCTGGATGCAGACTGGACTTTACTCAACGAACCATTGTTGCGGCTCTCCAGTTTGCCCTTTGGTACCCACCGATTAAAAATCCGGGCGCAATCTGCTAATGGAATTTGGGCAGAGAACGAACTCGATTTCGACTTGAGGGTGTTGCCTCCAATCTATTTGAGGTGGTGGTTTTTGTTGCTTGCAATGGGTGTGCTTTTGGGCAGTGCCTATTACTTCTATCGTTTTCAATTGCGCCGCAGACTTGCAGAAAAGGAAGCCCATCGTTTGCAGGAACTGGACACTTTCAAGAGTCGGCTTTTTACCAATATTACCCATGAATTCCGCACACCATTGACCGTTATACTAGGAACCGCAGAACAGTTAAAAATGGACGTCGAGGCAGAAAAGCAAGACCGGAAAAATGGGAAATTGAATCTCATAGCCAGGAGTGGGGAGCGTTTATTGCGGCTTGTAAATCAAATCCTGGATTTGGCCAAAATTGAAAACAATAGCCTACAATTCAATTATGTGCAAGGAGACGTGCTGCCCTATTTGCGGTACCTGACCGAAAGTCTCCAATCCATGGCCAATTTTCAGGAAGTGCAACTCAGGGCAGAATCTTTAGACCCAGAAATTGTGATGGATTATGACCCGGAACGTCTGCTCCAAATTGTACACAACCTGCTTTCCAATGCCATCAAATTCACCCCCTCGGGAGGAACTGTGACGCTGCGAGCAGCACTTGTCGCACAGATGGACAGTCCGTTTAAATCTTCGACGAGCCTCAAAATCACGGTAGAAGATACCGGCATAGGCATGGCGCCGGAAGATTTGCCCCTCATATTTGATCGTTTTTATCAAGTCAAACATTTAGACCAGGCGCCCATAAACGGCACCGGAATTGGCCTGGCTTTGACCAAAGAACTGGTGCAGCGTATGGGAGGAAACATCACAGTGCAAAGCGAACTCAGCAAAGGGACCACTTTTACCGCAATGTGGCCCATTACCAATCAGGCGCCAATGATCTTGGGTGAGGCCGATTCCAGCAAGTCAGTGCAGGTTGCTGCGGGTCATTCAAGCAGCCTCTCTGACGGCACAGCGCCCATTGCTACAGACACGGAATTGCCCAGCTTGCTGATCATCGAAGACAATCCCGATGTGGTAGAATACCTGGCTACCTGTCTTCAGGAAAAATATCAGCTCGACTTCGCTTTCAATGGCAAACAGGGCATTGAAAAAGCCCTGGAAACCGTGCCAGATCTCATTATTTCAGACGTGATGATGCCCGAAAAAGACGGCTTTGAGGTTTGCGAATGTTTGAAAAACGATCTGCGTACGAGCCATATCCCCATCCTTTTGCTTACGGCAAAAATAGAAGTTGAAAGTCGTATCGTTGGATTGCAGAGCGGCGCCGATGCCTATTTGGCCAAACCATTTAACCAGCAGGAATTACTGCTTACCATGCGCAACTTGCTGTTGTTGCGCAAAGCATTGCAGGCCCGATACAGCAAGCATCAACTCAGCGAATTACAAGAAGAACCTGGGCTTTCTACACAGACACCAGACGCACAAATTTTGAAATGGAAGATGCTTTTGTGCAAAAACTTCGGCAACACATAGAAGACAACCTTACTCAAAGCGAGCTATCTGTGGAGGAGCTAAGCCGGAAGATGACCATGAGTTACCAGACCCTTCATCGGAAAATTACTGCGCTCACCAATCTTTCCCCGGTACAATTCATCCGGCTGATACGGCTGTCCAAAGCCCGTACCCTCTTGCAAACCACCCAGCTGCCTATCAGCGAAATAGCCTTCGAAGTCGGCTTCAATGATGCCAAATATTTCAGCCGGGTTTTCACAGAAGAATTCGGTCAAACGCCCAGCTCTATGAGAGCAAAGTAGCGCCAGGCTGCCTTTTGAGGCTTTATTGAGAGATTCCTCCACCTTTTTGAGAGTATTGTGGGAAAGCGCACACGCTTCCCGGCCAAACCTTTGCAGCATTCTTCAATCACTTTTTTATCATGAAAAAAATGCTCCGTTCCCTCTTATTTCTGCTGTTTGCAGTGGCGTTTAACAGCCAGATTCACGCCCAAATAGACCCGACCCTCAGCATCCAAGGCATCCTGAAAAAATCCAACGGCGTTGCGGTAGAGGATGGGAATTACAACCTTGTTTTCAAATTATACACCACCGAAACTGGAGGCACCGCCATTTGGTTCGAACCCCAGTCTGCTGTAGCGGTAAGCAACGGTATATACAGTGCAGTGCTGGGTGTACTTAACCCGCTTAATGTACCCTTCAACCAGTTATATTATCTAGGCGTAACAGTTGGTTCAACGGAACTGACACCACGCATCCTGCTTACATCGGCGCCTTACGCCTTGTCCCTGATTGGGCTAACCAATAAATTCCCCAGCAGTGGTATTGTGGTAGCGGATAGCATCCGGGTCAATGGCGGCGTGCTGGCCAGAGGTGGCGTCCTGGCGCGAATGGGGCAAGCAAAAACGGGTACGCTTTTACGGGCGACAAAGACAGCGGTTTATTCTCCACCGCAAACGGGGAGGTTTCCCTGTACGCCAACAATGTCAAGGTTGCGGCCACAACACCGACAGGGATGGATGTTCAAGGCACCGTCACCTCTGATGGTCTGAGTTTGAACGCCAACGGCGACATCGCATACAATGGCCTGCATGACTGGCGGCTTGTAGATGTGGACGATTTCGAAACCGCCATCGAGGGTTGGGCTGGCTTCGCTACAGGTTCAATTCGAACATGACCGTCACTTTGACCAGGTGTATCAAACAGGTCCCATCAATAAAGGTTTTGTGCTGCGCCCGACCGGTGAAGGCGGTGATGCCATGCGGAAACCCTTAGACCTTACGGGCATCCCCCACCAATATGTCAAGGTGAAATTCACTTCTTTTTTACAGTTCCGTTGACCCTGGGGATGTTCTGTATGGCGCATTTTCGACTGTTGTGACCCCTGACTATAACTCGGGGAGGTCAGGCATGGATTGGTGGATACCACGTCCGAACGGGGAGGCGAGGTCTTGCTTTCAGAGAATGGTTACCGAGCATGGGTACAACATGCAGGGCGAAATGGTAATTAAAAGACAACACCATTTATCTCATCCTGGATTAATCCTCGATTAGGCAACCAACGAAAACTACGGCATTGCCAACATTGAAATTTGGGTAAAATAGCCCAGCATATTTTCATTTTTGAATTCGAGATTGCTTTTGAAAACACCCCCTTTTTTCACTCAAAAAAAAGATCATGCGCTATACCCTGTATGCTATTTCTATTGGGCGCATTGTGCTCCGGCTATTTCATGCCGAAAATGCATATTCCCAAACCTGCGGCCCGGATGGGGTCATAGACACCAGTAGTTTCTCCGGAACTGCCTTTTTCAATTATGGCAGTTCTGCCAGAATCAAAAGCCAGCAATATCGATCATCCGTTGCAGTTGGGCAAACCTTTGTGGGTTATCTCGACGGCCTCATGTACAATACAACCCTGGGTTTTTACTCAAGGTACCTGCTTGCACCTTTTGCTTTATCAGTTACCGCCACGCAGGCGATCTGCTGGATCGAATCCAGTTGACCTGGGAGATTGATGCTGTCGGGCCCTCGCCTACGGAAGGATTTAACATCTATCGCGATGGCATCTTTCTGGCATCGGTAGGCCCCAACATTCGAAATTACAACGACTTCAACGTTATCGCTGGTCGTGCTTATATCTACACGGTAAGAGGCCTCAACGTCTACGGAGAAGGCGCGCCCAGCACCGCGCTGGGTTTCCAGGTTCCAAACGGCGTTGTGACGGGTTGGGTTCAGACCGCTAACGGCAGTCCAGTACCCGATGCCATTGTTACCCTGATGCCGATGCAGGGTTTTTCTGCAAAATTTGGTCCGCTGGACGGCGCCTTTGCAGAAACCGATACCAGTGGCAATCCATTTATGCCCGCTCCGGGGGAAGACTGGACACTTACCTTTTGGATAAAAACGGATGCTGCTACAGCGAATGCCGGATTGATCCAATTTACCCCATTTCCACTTCATCTCCGGGCTTTGAACAGTGGTAGCGGCCATGAAGGAGTCGAAGTGGCTACCTCTGCATTGGGCGCGTCCTTTCTTAGCGGAGCTTTTGCAGACAGTACCAAAAATGGCTGGCATCATGTAGCCCTGAGTTTTGACGGTAGCGGGGAAATGGGCCGCTTGTATATTGATGGGGTATTGTCGTCCATAGCACCCATGAACATTGTTGCAGCCGCAGATGCCCTTAATTTGGGTATCCGCACCGGAACCGGTGGCTGGGCAGGAAAACTGGACGAACTGCGCCTGTATCACAAGCAGTTAGACGAACTTGATTTTCGGGAAGTCATGGAAGGCACGGCCTCTTCGCTTACCCCCGATCTGAGCCATTATTGGAAAATGGACGAGGAATTGGGCGTCAAGTCTTATGATATCATGAACCGCCACAAATTATACTTCTGTGGCGCAGCGTTCGATGCAGACCGTCCTCCCGTGCGCACCGCAGGAAAGACAAATGAAGAAGGTTATTACCGGATAGAATCTGCCAGCTATGGCACTGGAACTACTTTCCTGGCAGAGCCTATGAAGGAGTTTTATATGCACCGGGCACTCAAAATGGTGCGGGACGAGGCCGATTACGCTACTTTTCCTGACTTTTCTGTCACACCTAAAGCGACCCTCGAACTTTGGGTAAACAGCGCCGGCCCGGATGGGGAGCAATGCCTGCTTTCCAAAAGATGGGTGAACAACGACTTCCGGCTGCTAATCAAACAAAACGGTCTGGACAACCAGGTCTGGTTCTACCTCAACGGTCAACAGCACAATTTCGGCAACCTCGGAATGGGTTACCAGCATCTGGCTTTTACCATCGACAGCAGTGCCAACAATCGTACGGTAACCGCTTACAAAAACGGGAATCCGTTTGGAACGCCGCATACTTTTGGAAGCACAGGCAACTGGTCAGACACCACCCAAAACTGGATATTGGGCGCGCGCCCCAGCGGAGGCGTTTACACAGACCATTTCGGTGGATTGATAGATGAAGTGGCTTTGTATGATACCACCTTAAGCGCAGCAGCGATCCTAAACCATTTCCAGATGTCCAGAGATATGCAGGCGAAGGGCCTGCGGGTGTATTTCTCTTTGGATGAAGGCAACGGCAGCCGCTTGAATAATAGTGGCTCGGTATTTCTTGGTTCTGGTACGAATGTCGGCGCAGAATGGTCGCCCTTTGCTGCAAACCAAATGACCGAGCCGCACCATTTCACGCCCGCCACCCGACAGGTAACCCTTAACCCAAGCGTGACCTCTGTGGACGGCGTAGATTTTATTGACCGTTCTACGGTGCCTGTTTCTGGTTTTGTGCGGTATAAAAACACCGATTGTTTTGCGCCAAACGTCGAGATCTATGTAAATGATGCTCCATTTTCCCCGAGGATTTTCACGGATTCTACGGGAAAGTTTGTCATTGATTTTGATCCGGGCGTCACTGCAACGCTCAAGCCAGTGTTTGAAAACCATGTTTTTGTACCTGCTTTTTGGGACGTGACCAATGTAGTTAGCCCAATTGCGGGAGTATTGTTCAACGATATCACTACCCGTAAAGTCAGCGGTCAGGTTGCCGGTGGCTTGTGCAAAAAATCCGTCATCAAAGCGCCGCCCGGCATGGGTCAGGGCACTATCTGTATTGTAAAAGTGCGGTCAGTAGATGGATGTATGGAACGCCAGCTCATCATTGATAACCAGGAAGGGCTTTTTGAATTCGACAACCTGCCACCCCTTGAAAGAATGACCGTGGCAGTAGTGGAACATTCTGATCCGAACATAAAAACCGCTTTTCAGGTACAAGGTGGTTCCACTGTGGACTTGACTGAGAAAGACACGATGCTTGATTTCATCTACATCGCCCAGCCAGAAATAGAAATAGTGAGCGGATTGGATCCTTATTCTCCCAGTGCGACCTAATCGTGCTGGATCAACATGATAACAAAACCATTGAAATTAAACTGAAGGAGCAATACGTAGCAACCCCCAGTGATAATGGCATTTGTTATATAGACACAGCGGGATTTAAGCTCATCAATGGATTTGGGGATGAAATCATAGACACAGCGATGAGTAATGGATTGCTTACTTACAAGTTCAGGGTCGGAACGCCCAACCCTACGCCGCCTTATCTGAAAACCTTACAAATCATCAGTACTACACTGGACGGCAATGATGGAGAATTGACCAAACAAGCCTTGGTTACCGGGATTCGGGCTAAACAGAACACGTTTACCACCGTACTGCCGGAAAGGCCCACAATGGTATTGCGCGATCCACCTGGAGACGGGAGCTATTCTTTTCCTGGAAAAACACGAGAAATTTTGCCAAAAATATCATTTTCCAGCGAAACCTCAAATGGAGGAGGGATATCCGTCATCATAGACGTGGGCCCTGACCTTGATATCGGTCCATTCATTGGGGTTCCGGACGTAGAATTTACCAGCAATATCGGTCCGACAATCACGGCGCTTAACACCATTACCCAAATCACCAACAATTCAATGGAGGTTTGTACCAGCGTTGACCAGCGCTTATCAACCAGCGATGATGAACTGGTGGTAGGTGGCCACCAGGGGGGCGATGTTTTTGTGGGTGGAGGGCTAAATGTAGAATTCGGTTTTGCCGATATTGTAGAATTTGATTCCACCACTTGTATGGGTAAAGATTCGATTACTGTACTCGTGGTTCCGGGCAATTATGCCACTACGTTCATGTATTCTGAATGGAATATTGAAAACAATGTGATCCGATATCTACAGGATCTTGCAAACAATGCAACGGACTCTGCAGAACTGAGTACTTATGTCAATTCAATTACGCAATGGAATAAAATCCTGAGCGACAATGAAAAGCAAAAGGCTGCTGCAAAATTTGAACGAAATATCTCTTTCGATGCAGGGGTAGTTTATGAATATTCCGAAACAAGCGATACCTCAAGCACAACAGGTTCTACGACGCTGGAAACGACTGTATTAGATGTTGATCTGTCGTATCAGGCTTATATACTCGGCATTGGAGGAGGTGTCATTGTTAAGGCAACGTACGAAGACATTACCGGAAAATCCGAAGATGGGATGACTGAAAAGGGGTTACCACCGGATATGTCCTCAAAGACAATGACCCGGCGGATGCCTTTACGGTAGATGTGGCGATTGATTCGGTGTATAAAACGCCGGTATTCCGACTCAAGGCAGGTCAGTCCTCTTGTCCCTGGGAATTTGGAACTGCCAAGCGGGAAGGGGTAATTCTCACCTCTGTGGATGGTCCGTTCAGAACCGATGTGCCTGCCAACGAGCCTGCTACATATCACTTTATCATGGGCAACACCAGCGCCACGAACGAGACTTTCACCTACGGCTTTACCGCCGGACCGGAAAGTAACCCGCATGGCGCGGCTATCTTTTGCAATGGTGCGCCCATGAATCAAATCCAGTGGTATGCCATCCCTTACGGAACTTCAATCCCGGTAACAGTGACCCTGGAACGAGGCCCTATTGAGTATGATTACGACGATCTGGAAATTGTACTCTATTCCGTTTGCGAAGACCTTCGGGCCAATGCGCTGGGTATCCTGCCCGATACGGCGGAAAATCTGTACTCAGCGGTTTACATCAGTGCCCACTTCCTGCGCCCTTGCAGTGAGGTGAATATCACCGTACCGGAACAAAACTGGGTGGTTCTAAAAAACGATCCAAACCAGCCCGGCACCCTGCGGCGTATAACGGTCTCCGGTTACGACCTGAATTCCACTGATTTTCAATTGATTCGCATGCAATATCGCCGCACAGACGGCGATGGCGCCTGGATCAATATTCCGGGGATATCAGATCGTTATAACCCTAACTGGTCTGGATATGCTGACTACAAGTTATTACATCCGGACATAGAAGACTTACAAGCTGATTTCACCCAGTTTTTCTGGGAAACGGAAGGGCTTTCTGACGGGCCTTATGAAATCCATGCCTGGGCAGTTTGCACTGGGGATGCCAGTAACAAGCCAGGCTATTCTCAAATTATTAAAGGACGAATAGACCGCGAGCCGCCCAGTTTGATCGGCACGCCGCAGCCTTCTGATGGCGTCTTTAATGTAGGGGATGAGATTTCGTTTACGTTCAATCAACACGTCAATTGCAGCAAAATCAATGCCGTGGACAATGTGCTTTTGTTTGATGCAAGCACGAATTTGCCAATTGATATTGACATCACCTGTTTTGAAAATAAAATCATCCTGGATCCTAATTTCGAGAACGAGTTTTTTGAAAACAGAATTCTCCGGGCAGAACTGCATGATATTGAGGATCTTACAGGCAACTCAAGTAGCTTCCTGAAATGGGAATTCTACGTAGACCGCAACGAACTTGGTTGGCTCACGGACAGCCTTGGAATTACGAAGTTTGAAGACCAGACCAAAACGGCAGTGGCCAATATCCACAACCGTGGCGGCTATCCGGTGCCGTTTACAATCACAGGAATACCCGATTGGGTGCATGTAGTGCCAAATCAGGGAACCTTAGCGCCGAATGAGATCCGCCCGATCAGTTTCAGGTGGATTCAAATCTGGCATTCGGGCTCTGGTCTGATTCGATCACTTTGCACACGGAAACGGGGCAAAACCCATTCTTCATGGGCGGAGACGAGGGCCTGCCCTTTGGGGTGCGTGTGGTATGTCGCCCGCCCAATTGGGAGATCAACCCCAATCTCTGGGAGAATTCCGAAAACATGGTGCTCGAACTGAATATTCAGGGCGAAGTGTCCAACGATGTAGAGGATATTGTAGTGGCTTATACCGGCGACACACTGGTTGGGAAAGCCAATGTGCGCTACGTTCCTGCACGTTATGTGTTGCGCGACGTGCCATTGGGCTTTGGCTGGAACTGGCTGTCTTTCAATCTGGATTTCCCAAATCCGGACCTTGATTCAGCGCTGGTCTCGCTCAACCATCCGGCAAATGATCTGATGAAAGGACAAAATGCCTTTTCAACGTACCTGAACGGGGCTGGATGGCTTGGAACCCTGAATACCCTGGGCAATACCTCCATGTACATCTACCGCGCAGATCTGCCAGACACGTTGAAAATGCTGGGCACTGTACTTGATCCTGCCAGCTCACCGATACCAGTGGTGAGCGGCTGGAACTGGATCGGATACATTCCCAACTATTCGCTGGCCATTAATCCGGCACTTTCGTCTCTCTCCCCACAAACTGGTGATTTGATAAAAAGCCAGGAAGCATTTGCGCAGTACATCAACCCGACTTTTGGCTGGATCGGCAACTTGCAGTACATGCAGCCGCCCAAAGGCTACCAAATCAAACTGGCAACACCGGGCACCTTGATCTACCCAGCGCCCTCCTCAAATTTGGGCGGCAGTGGCCCGGACCATATTGTCAATTCGAGGGGGCCAAATGATGGGGCGCCACCAGCAAACAACTTTTGGTCGGTGGATCCAACCCAGTTTGAGCACAGCATGACCCTGATCGGCATGTTGAAAAGCAACGATGCAAACGTGACCACCAGTACCATGGAACTCGGCGCTTTTGTCGGCAATCAGGTGCGCGGCTCCAGCACGGCGATTCACATTCCGCCGTATGATTCGTACCTTTTCTTCCTGACGGTGTATGCCAATTCCAGTGGCGAACAAGTCAAATACAAACTGTTCGACAGCAGCAACGGGGCTATTCAGGACCTGAACGAGGCCATGTATTTCTCGCCTGACTTGCATCAGGGCAGCATCGAAAATCCGGTGCCGTTCAGCTTGCCAAGCACTGGAGCACAAGACCTGGCACTGGCACAATCCTTTGAGATTCAACCCAATCCGTTCCATACAGAGACGATGTTCCGCTTTGCGTTGCCCAGCACCCAGGAGATTTCCCTGACGGTGACGGATGTGAGTGGCATACAGGTGTCCACCGTACATCCCACCGCCCGAGAGGGCCTGAACACGATGGTCTGGAAAGGCCAATCGGATAAGGGGACTTCCTTGCGCCGGGGTTTACTTTGTACGGTTGCAAACGGCCAAGCGTAGTTCGCAAAGTTGCAGTAGTGCGATTTCAGCAAAATCGTGTTGCAATACCCCGACTAAACCCCTTAAACTGTATCATTTAAAAGAGCAAAACATGAATTGGTTCTATAAAAAGACAGTGGGTAGTCCATCCTGTTGAGTCTGCTGCTGCTCCTGTGGCTGCGCCCGGGAACTAAGGGCCACCCATATCTCTGCCCCCAAACCGCTCCACCCGCCCAACTGGGTCATCAACCCCGACGATTTTGAGTTTAATATGAGCCTGATCGTCCGGGTAAATTTCAGTGGCACTCCCAGCAATAATGCCGGCAACATCGTCGGTGTATTTGTGGGGAATGAGTTGCGCGGAGTAGCCACGCCAATCTCCATCCTGGGAGATCAATACTTTTATATCACGGCCTACTCCAACCAATACTTTGGTGAAATCCTGACATTCAGGGTCTATTATGCACCGAACGATGAGGTGTATGGCACCCCGGAAACGGTCAATTTCATCCACAACTCAACTTTTGGATCTATTGGCATGCCGTTTTGGCTCAATATTGATCCAAATGCGGATTACCCACCGGAACTGCTTCCGATTCTGGCTGATACCACCCTCCAAAACATTCCATTCGACCAGGTCAATCTATTGGATTACCTCGTCAGTGTGGATGGCGACCCGGTTACCTGGAGTTCAGAGGCCGGACCAAACCTGAACGCCAGCATCCTGAATGGAATCCTGACAGTCACGCCAGTTTCGAACTTATGGACGGGAACAGAACTCGTGCGCATTATCGTCACAGAAAACACGTCGAACATGTTGGCCGATACCATTTTCGGCTCTTTCACGGTGCTGCCCGATTACGGCGCGCCTGTTTGGCAGACCATTCCCGGCCAGACCATTTTTCAGGGGGAGGAATTTACAGACTTTGATTTGGACAACTACCTGACTTTTAACGGCCCATGCCATCAGTTTGATTTTGATGTGTTCCCATTTACGGGCACTGCTGCAGATCCTGCCTGGCAAGTCGTTCCGCCTGGTGTCAATCCAATGACGGTGATTGCCCGGCCGCTTTTTGCAGACGTACAATTGGCGGGTGCGGGTGCTAAACTGGCTGGTTTTGTTGATGGAGATTTGGCCGGCTGGGCTACACCGACGGGAGTCCCCCCTGCGGTTTCCTATACCTTGACCCTGGCAAATGTGGGCGCTGGGAAGATCACCTTCCAATTCTATGATGCTGAGCATCAGTATCTTTATGTAGACAGTTCCAGCCTCAATTTTGTTGCAGGTGGTTCCGTGGGCACGATTGCATCCCCATATTTGGTACAGCTTTCGCCCCTGGTGCCTTCCCTCGATGCAAATGGCGTGATGACCATTGCCATTGTTGATACAAGTTGGCAGGGTTCATACCCCATTGATTTTATCGTTTGGGACTGTGATTATCCCGATCAACGCCGCGATACTACCCAGGCTATTTTTAGCATTACCAACGACAATCGTCCTGTAATTACCTCCCCCACATCGGTCAATTTTCAGGAAAACGCCTGCTCGGTTTTGTACGATACAGAAACCAGCGATCCCAATGACAGCGAAGGAGCCGGACTGACCTACGCGCTGGCTGGCGGAGCAGATGCGAGCAGGTTTGCCATTGATGCTGTGACGGGTATTTTGAGTTGGACTCAGGGCTTCTCGCCCGATTATGAAGCCCCGGCAGACGCCAATACCGACAACCAATATGAGGTTAATATACAGGTCACCAATTCGAATAACCTGACGGACATCCTGGCCCTGATCGTGACCATTACCAATCAGATTATAGAGCCTTTTGCAGCCCAGATCAATGGTGGCATCAGCCTGCTGTGCGTGACCGGAAATGTGAATCTTACCGCCTCAGGCGGCATCACTTATGTCTGGAGCACCAACGCAAGCACCGCTTCCATAACCGTCAGCACTGCCGGAACCTATACCGTGACTGCAACCAGCTCGGGCGCCTGCACGGCAACGGCTTCTATCGTCATTGCACCGCCACCGAGCATTACTGCGTCGGGCAACAGCGGAACCGTTTGTCTGGGCGCAACCATTCAATTGAGTTCAACGCCATCGGGCGGCACCCCACCTTATGCCTCCTTTTCCTGGGCAGGACCAAATGGTTTTTCAGACAATGTCGAAGACCCGGCAGGATTCCCGGCAGTAGCAGCGTCTGGAGGAACTTATACGGTAACCGTGACGGACACACCTGGTTGCAGTGCAACCGCCACCACGAGTATCAGTGTGACGGCCAATTCCGCGCCAAGCATCACAGCCTCCAGTAACAGCCCCGTTTGTGTGGGCGCTACCATTAACCTGAGTTCCAGCCCGAGCGGTGGTTCTGGTAATTATACGCAATTCAGTTGGGCAGGCCCGAATAATTACACCGCATCGGCTCAAAATCCTGCGGGTTTCTCCGCTTTATTGGCCTCCGCTGGAACGTACACCGTGACCGTGACGGACAATGCGGGATGCTCCGGAATAGGGACAACCACCGTAGTGGTCAACCCTGCTCCAAGCATTACAGCGGCAGTAAACAGCCCGATTTGTGTGGGTGGAACCGTTTTATTGAGCTCTATGCCTTCGGGCGGTTCAGTACCTTATATTCAATATAGCTGGGCCGGCCCAAACAATTACACTGCAAACGTTCAGAATCCGGCAGGTTTTCCAGCTACGATGAATGCCTCGGGCACTTATACGGTGACGGTCACAGACAATGCAGGGTGCACGGCTAAGGGTACTACCTCCTTGTCAGTCAATGGTTTACCCGGTATCACGGCAAGCCTCCTTGCTCCGGTGTGTACCAATGGCACAGTGGCATTGGGTTCTACGCCATCGGGTGGTTCAGGCCAATACTCGGCTTTCCTGTGGTCAGGACCGAATGGTTATACCGCCAATGTAGAAGATCCTGCCCCTTTCCAAGTAACGCCAGCTGTTGCAGGGGACTATTATGTAACGGTGACTGAGGTGGCTGGATGTACGGCTACAAGCAGTGTAACGGTGGTCATAAATCCACTTCCATCCATCAGCGCCATGAACAATGGCCCGGTCTGTGAAGGCTCGAACATTACCGTTTCCTCGACCCCTTCCGGAGGCTCAGGGATGTACAGTCTCTTCCAGTGGACAGGCCCTGATTTTTATGTAGCCTCCGTGGAAGACCCCGTCCCTTTTTCTACCACCATTGCTTCAGCCGGAATATATCAAGTGAAAGTTACAGACAGCAAGGGTTGTACAGCAAGCGCAACCACTACTGTAGCGATCAATCCAAAACCAAGCCTTACCGCCAGCAGCAATTCTCCCCTATGTACAGATGCATATCTGGATCTGAATTCAAATCCGGGTGGCGGTTCCGGGATTTATTCCACATTTAGTTGGACAGGTCCAGACAATTTCATGTCTTCCATGGAGGACCCAACTGATTTCCAAATCACCATTGTCAACGCAGGTACCTATCGGGTTACCGTGACGGACAATGCGGGTTGTACGGCCACGGCTTCGACCAGTGTTTCGGTATCCACGCAGGGTGCTCCGAGCATCACGGCAAGCAGCAACAGTCCAATTTGTGGCGGTAGTAATTTGGTGCTCAACTCCACACCTTCTGGTGGCTCCGGCATCTTCACCGCATTTTCATGGTCGGGCCCGAATAGTTATACTGCAAACATGGAAGATCCTACACCGTTTGTAGTTTTTACTTCAGGTGCAGGTGTCTATACGGTAACCGTAACCGATAGTAAAAACTGTAAAGGAACCGCCTCCGTTTCGGTTGTGGTCAACGGCCCTATTTCAACCCCATCGAGCAACAGTCCCGTTTGTCCCAATGGAACCATCCTGTTAAACGGCGGGTCAGTACTTCCCGGAATGGTTACTTATTCCTGGTCCGGGCCGAACAGTTATGCCTCCACTCAGCGGATACCACCTGGCTTTTCGGCAATTCCAGCGGCGGCTGGCAATTATTCTTTGACCATCACACAAAATGGCTGTAGCGGTGTTGGTACCACTACCGTGGTGGTTGGAGATGTTATTCCGCCTATGATCACTTGTCCGCCGAACACGACGGTAGCGGCAAATGGCAGTTGCAGTGGCATGGTTGGAACGCACTCCGCAGCCTCGGTCAGCGACAACTGCAACCCGAACCCATCGGTTATGCAAAGCCCTGCTTCTAACACCGTGCTCATTGGCCATAATGATGTGGAGACGGTAACCCTCACTGCTAATGACGGCCACGGGAATACAGCCAGTTGTACCTTACTGGTTACTTTGAAAGACGTAAGCAAGCCAAGCATTACATGCCCGCCAAACACGACAGTGGCGGCAGATGGCACTTGCAGCGGCACGGTCGGTTCACACTCCCCGGCTGCGCTAAGCGACAATTGCACCGCCAACCCAACAGTGACGCAAAGCCCGGCCTCAAACACCGCTTTGAATGGCCAAAATGACGTGGAAACCATGACCCCTTACCGCTAACGACGGCAACGGCAATACCGAATTTGCACCTTCACAGTGACGCTCAAAGACGTAAGCAAGCCAAGCCTTACTTGCCCGCCGAACACGACCGTGGCAGCAGATGGTACTTGCAGTGGCACGGTCGGATCGCATTCCGCAGTGTCGGTCAGCGACAACTGCACGGCCAACCCAACGGTGACCCAAAGCCCGGCTTCAAACACCGCGCTCAATGGTCACAATGACGTGGAAACCGTCACGCTTACGGCAAACGATGGTAATGGAAATACGGAGTTTTGCACCTTTACCGTGACGCTGAAAGACATTACCAAGCCGAGCATTACCTGTCCGCCGAACACGACGGTAGCAGCAGACGGCACTTGCAGCGGCACGGTCGGATCGCACTTGGCAGTGTCGGTCAGCGACAATTGTACGGCCAACCCAAGCGTCACCCAAAGCCCGGCTTCAAACACCGTGCTCAATGGTCACAATGACCTGGAAACCGTCACCCTCACAGCGGACGATGGCAATGGCAATACGGAGTTTTGCACATTCACCGTGACGCTGAAAGACGTAACCAAGCCGAGTATTACCTGCCCACCGAACACGACCGTGGCAGCAGATGGTACTTGCAGTGGCACGGTGGGATCGCATTCCGCAGTGTCGGTCAGCGACAACTGTAACCCTAACCCAACAGTAACCCAAAGTCCGGCTTCAAACACTGCGCTCAATGGTCACAATGACGTGGAAACTGTGACACTTACAGCGAACGACGGCAACGGCAATACGGAATTTTGCACGTTCACGGTGACGCTGAAAGACGTGACCAAACCATCCATTACCTGCCCGCCGAACACCACTGTAGTGGCAGACGGCACTTGCAGCGGCACGGTCGGTTCGCATTCGGCAGTTTCAGTCAGCGACAATTGCACGGCCAACCCAACAGTGACCCAAAGCCCGGCCTCAAACACCGTGCTCAATGGCCACAACGACGTGGAAACCATCACGCTTACAGCGGACGATGGCAATGGCAATACGGAGTTTTGCACCCTGACCGTGACGCTGAAAGACGTGACCAAACCATCCATTACCTGCCCGCCGAACACGACCGTGGCAGCAGACGGTAATTGCAGTGGCACGGTCGGATCGCACTCCGCAGCCTCGGTCAGCGACAATTGTACGGCCAACCCGACGGTTACGCAAAGTCCGGCTTCAAACACCGCGCTCAATGGTCACAACGACGTGGAGACTGTGACCCTCACGGCGGACGACGGCAATGGCAATACTCAGTTTTGCACATTTACGGTTACTTTAAAGGACATCACCGCCCCAACGGTGGTCTGCAAAGCCCATACGGCCGCCTTGAATGCAGCAGGGATGGCTTCCATTACCACGGCAGATGTTTACCAAAGTGGGGCGGACAATTGCGGCACCGTCAACCAGGTATCTGTCGTGCCTAATACCTTCATTTGCAGCAACTTAGGTGCTAATATCGTTGTGCTCACCGTCAATGACGGCAACGGGAACACCGCCACTTGCAGCGCGGTCGTGACGGTGGTTGACCTGATCCCGCCAACTATGCTTTGCAAAAACGGGACGGTTTCCCTCAACAACATCGGACAAGGCTCCATCACGACGGCGGACATAAACAACGGCAGCAGCGACAATTGCACGCTCGCAAGCCTCAGCGTCGTCCCGTCCAATTTCACCTGCGCCAACCTTGGAACCAACACCGTCACCCTCACAGGCACCGACCAGAGCGGTAACACCGCAACCTGTCAGGCAACTGTAATCGTGCGCGACACGATCAAGCCCACTGTTTTGTGTAGAAATGCCACCATTAACCTCAACAATGCCGGGCAGGCAACACTGACTGTGGCGGATGTCAACAATGGCAGTTTTGACAATTGCAGCATCGCATCCTTTACGCTGAGTCAGACGGCTTTTACCTGCGCACATCTTGGCAACAACCTGGTGACTTTGACAGGCACGGACATTGCCGGAAATACAGGCTCTTGTACCGCAACGGTTACCGTCAGGGATCTGATCGCGCCGGTTGCAAAATGCAAAAACGCAACGGCTAATATGGGCTAACCGGACCGTCAGGTCCTTCCCAGCGCAGTGGACAACGCCAGCACGGACAACTGTAGTTTCACGCTCAGCCTGACACCTTCCAGTTTCACTTGTGCCAATATTGGAATGAATACTGTAACGCTGAGGGCAACAGATGGCAGTGGCAACACGAGCACCTGCGCGGCAGTAATCACCGTCAGGGATATAACGCCACCTACTGCCCTGTGTAAAAACCGTACCATCAACCTTGATAACAGTGGACATGCGACGCTGACGTCCAATGATGTTGACAATGGCAGCACCGACAAC
>JADJFA010000037.1 GCA_016708875.1 Lewinellaceae bacterium | reverse complement strand
CAGCACAATTATGAATGAGGTTACGGGTAATAGTTGCGAAGATTGAATGTAAATGCCTGATCCACAATTATTTGAAATACAAGCGGTATCCAACGTATGATGTAAGTGATTCCCTTCTATCAGAGCGTTTGGACCTAGCCAATTGATACAGTGTATACCATTCGAAGAATCTCCTCCGAGAAAACCCGGATAGCTAACATCGTTGTTTTGAATAATAGCATGCATGACAGGTGCTCGACCAATTATGCCATCAAGGTTGGTACGACTAATAATATTGCCTCGTAATTCTGCTGTTTCAATAGGATTATTATTACCTCCTCTAAAATATATACCTGAGCCAACACAACTGTCAATACTACAATCTATCACTTTTACAGTAAGAAATTTTTCCGCAAAGACTGCGAAACCAAGTTCTGGTACGGAGCCAACGCCATTTGCCCTTCGAATATCATTTTTAACGACCAATAATTTAGAGGATCCCGCTACCCCATCGCAGGATATCCCGGACCCAACGTCGTGTATACTGCACTCATTTATTTCTCCTACGTCAATGGACGCAAGTCTTACTGCAGCACCAAATATTTTTGATATTTGGCATCTCAGAATAACTATAGTACCAAATTCAGCCTGAATCCCTATACGCATTTTGTATCGTATCATTTATCAATTGACCTTCGCTGTCATATGCAAAAACAGCTGTACCGTTTATATTTTCAAAAGTGCAATTAGAAATCACCACGTCAGAGCCATCTATCCAAAGCGCAACCAATTGAATGCCAACAAAGCGACAATTTTCAAAGGTCACCAAATCATCGGCATAAGAAATAAAAACTGTTTCAGTAAAAGTAGTATCCTGATATGTTTGGGCATGATTACTAATAAGGAAACAGAAATTCATTAAGGCGGTCAGAACAAATTTTTTCATAATAAATCGAGTAAGGAGAGTAGTTTTTTGAAATCGCAAAATCATTGCCATAACATGGGAAATGTCAGGATTCTGCATACATATCAAACTAATTGGGGGACAAGGTATTCTAATTACTCACCCAAAATCCCAGCCGCCCACTGCAAGCCAGCCTCCGCTTTGCACAGTTCGCTGAGCAATTTGAGGTATTTCAACTGCGCATCCAGCCAGCTGCTCCCGAGTGTTCACTACTAAAAATATGGAACTCCCCTGGGAAAATTTTTCACTTTCCCCATCCAGGAGCTTTGCGGTAATAATGTCTGTTGTGTACGCGAAAGCTTTGGCCTGATTTCGCAGATTTTTCAGGTCATTGGCTGGCACCGTCGGACTTTGATGTCCACGGTTTGCCTTTGCTGCAATTCGAGTTCTGTCTGAACGATTTGATCTGTGTCATTTGCCAATCGCCTCGGCCTTTCGGTTTAACAAAGGGGTACCTAAAATCCAATCCCCATTTCCCATCGTTGGCCAACATGGCAGGACCCTCGACCGATGCGTAGGAAAGAATTGCCAGTTGTTGCCCAAAAAGGTTATAACTCAGGTCAAGTATCGGTTTCCGTTTTTCATTTTGAGACGGCGCTCGGTTTCGAGTTGTCGAAGTTTGACCTGATACAAACGCAATTCAGGATGACGGACAAGAGCCGTTTAGCTAAATTTTCTGCAACAAGGCCGTTCCTGCCCCAAGATCAGCTGCTAAAATTGTTGGTGCAGATACCACATTTTCAGTGCAAACACTTGATTTTCAGCATTCCACAAAAACCCTGTAAGCGCCAATGCCGCATTTTGAGCATCCACCCGGGCAAACTGCAATTCTACTTGGCGGTTCTGTACCTGAATGTAGGTTTCCAGTGTATCGAAAGCCGAACGTTCGCCTTGTTGGAAACTTTGTCGGAGGCCTTCGTGCGGATTTCTGCCTGACGCAGCGCATTTTCAATAATACCCACCGCATTATCAGCAAAATTCCAGGCCCAGTAGGCTTTGGCTGCTTCCAACATCAGGTCATTGCGGGCAGCCAGCCGTTCGGCATCGCCCATTTCAAGGCCTGCCCGGGCGAATTGAAGTCTGGCACGGCGCTCATCGAACAAAAGTCCCTGACCAAGGGTCCAGACAAAGCCAAAACTGGCCTGTCCGTTTTCCGGTAACTGGTTCTCGCTATTCAAATAGTTGCCCGAAGCAAGGTTGTATGCGCCTTTGAATTCCAAACCTGCCCAGGTAGGTATTTTTAGCCCTGCCTCCGTGTACTGGAAATAGGTTTTCCCATTGAAATTTTTGCCGAAATGTTCAGCATAAGCCTTCGGATCGAACCCGCCTTTGGCCCGAAGTAACTGGGCACTGGCCTGATCCCGATACAAATCAGCCTGTCGTGCAAGCGGATGATTTTCAAGGACTTGCTGGCGAAACGCCTGGTATTCCAGCGTTTGTGTCGAAGCCAAAAATGGAAAAAAACTAAGGGCAATAAAGCAACTCACTCGGGAGAAACAGGCTTTTTTCATTTCTTTTCCTCCTTTTGCTTGCTGCCTGCTCCCGGCATGTTTTGATACAAGTCTGGCGGAAATCCGTTGAGCACCCGCCAGAGTTCATACCAGACCGGCACATTGTTGAGGAGTGCGATGCCTTTGGCCCCACCACCGGGCAAAATTGCCGTTGGCCACGGATGATCTCCAGCATCCGGCGCGACCAGTACCCGGAACTTGCCGTTTCCACTAATATTGCGGTCAATGGCCACAACATGCCCACCAAAAGTTCCCAAAGAAACACCTGGCCAGCCACTGAAAAAGAATGCAGGCCATCCATCAAAAATGAAGCGAATGTGGCTTCCCACGGACAACAAGGGCAGATCAAGCGGTTTTACAAACATCTCTACCGCCAATTGATAATCAGCAGGTTGGATACTGAGCAAGGGTTCACCTTCTTTAAGAATTTCGCCAATGCCCGGTTTGATTGCTTGCACCACAAATCCGTCCTGAGGGGCAAGAATGTAGTAGAATGACTGTCGTCGTGCATAATTCTCGCGCTCAATTTGCAGTTTGCTGACGTTGGCTTGCATCGAATTGGTCGCTGATCGTACTGAATCGTTCGCTTTGGGCTTTAGCGATTTTGTTGGCGGTTTCATTCTGGATGAGTCGCAATTCCGTAGTATAAATGGCAAGATCGTTGCGGCTGCTGCCAAGCTGATTTTCAGCGGCTACGAGTTTGGTTTCTGCATCCTGGAGTTTCAGACGACGCTCCTCGAGTTTTGTGAGCGGCTCAAGACCTTTATCGTACAAACTTTTGCTCCATTTAATTGGCGTTGAGCCACTTGCAGGTCTATCCGGGCTTGCACCACCTTGAGGGTATCACTTTGGATTTTTGGCCGCGCCTGCTCGATCTTATTGCGGGTCTGCAGGATTTTGCTTTCGAGTTCCCGACGCATGGCCTCGATTTGATCATCCAGTGCATCCGCTTTTTGGCCGTAAGCATTGATGGACCCTTTTTTGGCAAAAACTTGATCGCCTACCCGGTTCACGAGTTCTGGATCGAAATAATCGGATTTTACCTCGGAAAGGAACACGAGCGTATCCCCGCGTTTGATGGCTTGACCTTCCGCTACATACCAGCGTTCGATGCGACCGGAAATGGTAGCATGTACTGTTTGCGGGCGTTGTTCCGGTCACAAAGTGGTCACCCTGCCATCAGCGCGCACGTTTTGCGTCCAGGGCAGGAACATAAAAATCAGGAAAACCACCATCAAAACAGCCATTAGTCGCCGAAATGTCCAGTGCCATTTGGGCAGCCGGATTTTATCCATAGACATGCTGGATTTCGGGTAGGCAGAAGCAGGCGGAGTGTTGTCTGATATGTTGAGCATGTGGTAGATTGAAATTTAGACCAGATTTGAACGGAAAACCTTGTCAAAATCCTTGGTTTTCTGTGCTGCTTCGAAGGGTCCGTCAAAAATAATTTCGCCTTCCTTCATGATTAAAACCCGGTCACAAAGCGCCGCCAAAACGGGGTCTTCAGTAACACAAACCAGGGTCCAGGGCTTGGTTTTATCCGTCAAAAAATGCGCGATGTTCAGGCGATCCTTAAAATTCAGGGCCGCTAGCGGTTCTTCCATGACGAGCAGGTTCGGTTTGCCCACCACTGCTCGGGCCACTAATATCTTTGTGACTGTGCTACGCGGGATATTGATACCACTTGGCAGCAACGCAGTGTCAAGTCCCGAAGCACTTTCCCGAACGAACTCGTTCAAGCCCACTTTTTCTACAATTTCAAGTACATGAGGGAGGGCAATTCGGGAATTACCGAGGGTAATATTTTCCAGAATAGAAGCTTTGAAAATATCTTCCTGCGACGACAAATCGCCAATGTGCTCGCGAAGGCTTCGCAGATCCAGATTTTGTTTGGGCAGGCCGTTGTAAAGAAGTCCCCCTGCAAAATCACGGCGCACCGCAGAAATGATTTGCATCAAAGTGCTTTTTCCGGAGGCATTGTACCCTACCACTGCCACACGTTCTCCCCATTGATATTCAAGGAGATGTTTTTAAACCTTTGGAGTTGCCATCCGGAAATTGATAACTCAGGTTGCAGTTCCACAGCCAGGGTTGAGTTGTCACAAAATTCCTCACCCGGATTCCACCTTCGCGTTCTAGGGCAGATCGGCGACTTGTCCCAGTTTTTCCGTTGCGGTGATCACATCATAACCGGTTTCGTGTAAAACGATGAGTTTATCAACCGATTCGATGACGTACAAAATCAAAATTTCTGCGGCTACAAATTGCCCAATGTTCAATTCATTTCGCACGACCAAAAGGCTGCCCAGCACAAAAAAACTGCCCAGTGCCAGCACTCTGAAAGCGGCGCTGCTGACAAATTTCACCATCAAAACCCGCCAGTGTTTAGCGCGTGCCTCTAAATAGTCCGTTGTGATCGCGTCGGTTCTACGGAGCGGGAAATCGTTTTCACCGCCAATTTGAAAGTGGCCGCAACACGCCCCAGTTCTTCCAGCCAAAAAACCAGTTGATATTTATATTTAGATTCTTGCAGGCTGGATTTTATGCCTGCTGGAGCAATTAAGTAGAACAAAATGCCCAGTACCCCCAATAACACCAGTGAAAACAAAAAAAAGGACGCGTGGTACACAGATAGGAGAAGCAAGCTGAAAAATATTTGCAAAACAGCCGTACTACCGTCAATCAGCAATTTTGGCAAACCTTTTTGAATTGTAACTGTATCAAAAAACGGTTCACCAACTCAGGCAGGTATTCCATTCGGAGCAATTCGAGGTTCAATCTTGGGATTCTAACCGCAACTCCACCGCTGATTCCGTAAAAATGCGGCGCTGCATGTATTCCATCACCGAAAGTTGCATGATGCGCAAGATGCCCATCAGCGCGGCGCCTACCAGGACAAAAATCACCAGTACGCCCCAGGAGGGCATTGATGCCACCGCCGGCAATTTGGCCGATAATTGCCTGAATACCAAGCGGTAACGAAAGATTAATGGCGCCCGCCACCACTGCATACAGAATGATGTAGCGTATTTCCCGTCGAAATTGTCCGAGCAGCCGCAGGAGGCGCCGTTGAGGTGTCAGAGAGTTTGTAGTTGATTCGGGCATGGAGATTTAATGCGGTTTCATGCCCCAAAACGCAGCATGTGTGGGTTTGTTTAAAGCACGCTTTATTTGATTAAGTGGATATTTACACAAACAATTCCTGGCGCATTCTTCGCCCTCGGATCAATTACCCTTTAACCACTGCCTGGCAAACGCTACCCAATCTGCCGTTTGTTCATCAAGTATTACATTGGGTGTAATGCCCACATTATCAATCCCACGCCCATCTGCCACGATTGGAGCGGGCGGTTGGATAGGCAAAAAGCCAGTTATGGCAAGGCACGGAAAGTGTGTTTATCGAGCCATAATCAGCTATACCCGCAGTCTGACTGCCCATTAGGGTCACTTTTTTGCTTTGCATTGCCCAAAGTAAAAAAATTCTGCAGCTGCTGGCGCAGCGGTCGTTTACGAGGATAACTACTTTTGGGGATTTGGCAGAACGGTTTTTAACTGCTCCTCCGGGCATTCATGGTGCCTGCAAAAGTGCCCGGGATTTTTTCATGGCTTTAGCAGTTTTTTTGTTGGTACTTTTGAGTGCTTTTGGCATGTTCGGCTTAATGCCCGACAACAAATATTTTGCATTGTCATCGGAAGCCCAATAAAGCATGCCGTCCGTAAGAACCGGCCCTGTGTACAGCAAAGGTTTAAGCGCGCTCCAGGTACTGAATGCGCCACCACCATTGCCCCGGCAATCAATAATCAGGTATGGGTAGTTTTCGAGCATGTTCTTACTGCGGCTCAGCACTGAGTCCACCAAAGGCTTGTATCGAAGTCCCATCGAAGGCAGGCGAAACAAGATGGTTTGGCTGTCCAATGCAGTAAGCGCAAAATCAGAATCAGGTCTTCGTGCATACCCCATTAGGTCTGGACCTAACTGCAAGTGTCTGTCATTGAACCATTTAAGCCAATCAATGCAAAGATTAGCACAGGATTTCAAATCTTGTACCGTATCCGCGCTGCTGAAACACACGGGTATGTTCCTCATACGCAGGCAGGGAATCAGGGTTACTTTCTCCGAAAATCCGGCATAATTCAACTCCGTTTTTTCTCGAAACGAACGCGAAGGATCCTGGGCAAGGGCATGTTTGGGCGGACACCTGGGCTAATGAGAAAGCCAAGTAATATACTCACCCTTATTTTAACAACAATGGAAATGGTACTTTTTAGCCGTAGCATATCAATCTAAATTTTGGGAGGCAAGTTAGAGTTGAATGATTCGATTTTTAAAGATTAAGTCGATTGATTCGATTGACAACCATAAGTTTACACGAAAACTAATGGACCTTCTCATAAAAGTAGACATATAGATAAGTTTGAAAGAAGTATTAAATTCACTTTTCAAAACGACTCAACATGTCATTATTCAGAAGAAAGTTCAGCAAGGAACAGAAACTTGAAATCGTTAACCAATCCTTGGAGAGTGGGGCAAATTTAGAAGAATTGGCGGCCCAGTACAAAGTTCATGCGAATACTCTGTACAAGTGGCGGCGGGAATATTTGAAGCACGAGGAATCGTCTTTTCCCGGCCATGGGAAGAAAATCATGAGCACCGAAGAACAGGAGATTGCTCGTTTAAAGAAGCAGTTGAAAGAAGTCGAATTGGAGAAAAGAGATATTAAAAAAGGCCTTGGGCATCTTCTCGTCACCCGACAGGAAAAATTTGCTTTCATGAAGCAATACAGCAATCGTTTTTCTGTTGAGCTGATGTCCAAAGCGCTTGGGGTGAGCAGGAGCGGTTATTATAAGTGGTTGAAAACCAATCGGGTGAAGGAAGGTAGGTTAAGATTAGACGAAGGAATAAAGGCCGTTTTCCAGGACAGTAAATGCAGATATGGAAGCCCTCGGGTGTGCGAGCAACTTAATAAAAAGGGTACGGATAAAAAGGTTTCAGTAGCTACGGTGGCTAGGCGGATGTATGTTTTGGGGCTTGTGGCAAGGCCAAAGCGTAAATATGTGCATACGACAGATTCAGGCCATGCTTTGAGCGTGTCCCTAACTTGCTGGCCGAAACTTTGACGTCGAAGAAGTGAATACCGTTTGGGTTAGCGACATCACCTACATCCTTACAGACGAAGGATGGCGCTACCTGACAGTGATTCTGGATCTGGCCGATAGGGCTGTAGTGAGTTGGATTTTGAGCCAAACGATGCATGCGCAATGTACCGTCGTGCCGGCCTTTAAACAAGCCATTGAGAGACGCCGGGTTCGGCCTCACAGCGGCTTAATGTTCCATTCTGACAGAGGCGTACAGTATGCTTGTGAAGATTTTCGGACAATTCTTGCTCATTATGGAATAGCACAAAGCATGTCAAGAAAAGGAAATTGTTGGGACAACGCAGTGGCAGAATCTTTTTTCAAAACCATTAAAACCGAGGAGCTGAACAGATTTAAACTTATTAGAGCTACTCAACTCAATTCATTGATTTTCAAATACATAGAAGGCTGGTACAATACTCAGAGAATTCACTCTACATTGCGTGGCCTTACCCTTGGGAAGCCTTTTATGAAAAAACTTCAAGATTGGCCGCTTAACCTTTTCTTAGTGTCCACTATAGTGAGGAAGTCCATCCAGGCTACGGGCAAAATGACCAATCGCATCAATCCCTTTCAATCCCATCAATCATATCAATCCCCAACTCAATCGTATCAATCCCTCAATCGTATCAATCCCTCAATCCTACTCAATCGTATCAATCCCTCAGTATCAAACGTTCAGTTCCTCAGCGTTCAATACGCCGTTCCAGAATTCCCACCGTTTTTAGAGCCAGTGTTTTCAGCATCCCGTCTCGACAGACCGCAAAATCGTGGTGCAGGGGAGGGGTGTTCTGCATCGCAGCGCTTGATATTCAGCGCGCAGTGGGTAAATATCAGGCTTCCATCAGTAATTACGAGAATGTCAACCAAGGGCGTTTCTGCCGTTCGGGCATTGGCAAAAAAGCCGCCGCTAGGCCCTTTCGTTGAGTCCACAATACCATGACGAACCAGGTCCTGCATGATTTTTCCCAAAAAATGATGCGGGATATCCAAGCTTTGGGAGAGCTCCAACAAGCCGATCTTTTGCTCGTTTTTTCCGTGAAGCGCTATGAAGGTGGCGGCGCGAAGCGCGTAGCCGAATGTTTTTGAAAACATGATGCAAAAGTACTGCAATTGTGGAGTCTAAGGGGGTTGACTAAAATCACTCGCCGGGTTGACGCCGCTCATCTTCCCGCCTTTTTTCGTACTGATACATTTGTGGAGAAAAAGAGTTAGAACTCTTTAATTATCGTCACCGTCAACACCATTACAGTCATGTTCAGAAAAACAACTTTCCTCGCAGCTTTCCTGATGCTTGCTTTTATTGCCTGCACCTCTAAAAAAGAGGCAGAAGATGCCGCCAAAAAATCGCCTTCACCTACCGAGGCGGCTGCCAGCAGCCCGAAGCACACGGCACTGAAGTAAAATCCATTGAACTTACCAACCCCGCTCAACAAGGATTGGGTGGCGACTGGCAAAGCCACTTATGATTTGAAATGCCTTGCTTGTCACAAACTTAGCGACGAAAAACTCGTAGGTCCAGGCTGGGCCGGAGTCACCAAGCGCCGCGAACCTGTTTGGATCATGAACATGATTACCAATGTGGACATGATGCTCGAAAAAGACCCTGAGGCTCAAAAGATGCTAGAAGAGTGTCTGGTGCGTATGCCCAATCAAAACATCACGCAGGAAGATTCACGCAAACTCATTGAGTTCATGCGCTCAAATGATGGGGAGAAGTAGTAACGCGGATTACGCGGATGGAGCGGATTTACGCGGAATTTCATTCGAGAATCATCCTAATCCACGCTGCCGATCACCGCTCCATCCGGCGTAATCGATCTACCGCACCGCTGAACCGCGTTCCGCGTTTCCAATTATTCAAAAATCAACATTTTATATGAAATACAGACATCTTTCGCTGCTCATAGCAGCCGCTGTCGTGCTGCCCTCTGTGCTGCTCACACCCGGCTGCAAACCTCATAACCCCGTCTCCGCCGTTGAAGGCGATGCTGCCGGGAAAGTATATGTTCCACCGGGCAAGTACGACGAGTTTTACAACATCGTATCGGGCGGCTTCAATGGCCAGGTTGCCGTGTACGGCATCCCATCGGGACGCTTGTTTCGCATTATCCCGGTGTTCTCTTTGAACCCAGAAAGTGGCTGGGGATTCAGCGAAGAGACTAAGCCCATGCTCAATACTTCCCACGGCCAGTACCTTGGGACGATTCGCACCACATCGCCTTGTCCACCACCAATGGCGAGCACGATGGCCGCTGGGCTTTCGTGAACGGCAACAACACGCCGCGCATCGCCCGCATCAGCCTCAGCACCTTCCGCACCGAAGAAATCATTGAAATCCCGAACAGCTCGGGCAACCACTCGTCACCCTTCCTGACGGAAAATTCGGAGTACGCAGTGGCGGGCACCCGTTTCAGTTATCCTATGGACGACGACGATTCGAACCCCGATGTGGGGATTGACAGCTACAAAAAGAATTTCAAAGGCACTGTCTCCTTTATTGGCATTGACAAAGAAACTGGCCGTATGGGTGTCAGTTTCCAGGTGATGCTGCCTGGCGTCAACTTTGACCTGAGCCGCGGTGGTCGTGGCCCTTCAAAAGACTGGTTTTTCTTCTCTTGCTACAATACTGAGCAAGCCAACACCCTGCTGGAAGTGAACGCATCGCAGAAAGACAAGGACTTTATCATGGCCCTTAACTGGAAAAAATGTGAGGAATATGCCAAGGCCGGAAAAGGGAAAAAATCGAAAGTCCGCTACGCCCACAACGTGTACGACGAAAAAACACACACAGCAACTTCGACCATCGAAACTGAGACCATTGTGCTCGACCCGAAGGAGTTGAAAGACATCGTGTATTTCATGCCTTGCCCAAAATCGCCGCACGGCTGCGACGTTGATCCGACGGGCGAATACATTTGTGGTTCGGGTAAATTGGCTGCGGTGATACCCGTATTTTCCTTTGCGAAAATCCAAAAAGCCATCGCCGACAAGAGTTTTGAAGGCGAATTTGACGGCATCCCTGTCTTAAAATACGACGCAGTGCTGCACGGTGAAGTAAAAAAACCAGGCCTCGGCCCATTGCACACCGAATTTGATGGCAAAGGTTTTGCCTACACCTCTTTCTTCGTTTCTTCCGAAATCGTAAAATGGAACATCGAGAAACTCGAAGTGGTAGATCGCGTGCCAACCTACTACTCCATTGGTCACCTCAGCGTACCTGGAGGTCCGACCCGCAAACCGCACGGCAAATACGTCATTGCTTACAACAAAATTACCAAAGACCGCTACCTGCCCACTGGGCCTGAACTCACGCAATCCGCTCAATTGTACGACATCAGCGGCGACAAAATGAAACTGCTGCTCGACTTCCCGACTACGGGTGAGCCACACTACGCAGAAGCCATTCCGGCCAGTCTTATCCAGTCAAAGTCGGTCAAGATTTTCAAAATCGAAGACAACCATCACCCCTACGTTTCCAAAGGCGAGAAAGAAGCCAAGGTTTTCCGCGAGGGCAACAAAGTACACGTCAACATGACCTCCATCCGCTCGCACTTTATGCCCGACAACATCGAAGGCGTGAAACTAGGCGACGAGGTGTATTTCCACGTCACCAACCTCGAACAGGACTGGGACGTGCCGCACGGCTTTGCAATTAAAGGCGCCAACAATGCCGAACTACTCATTATGCCCGGCGAAACCTGTACCCTCAAATGGGTGCCAGATCGTGTGGGAGTAGTAGCGTTCTATTGCACCGACTTCTGCTCGGCACTTCACCAGGAAATGCAGGGTTATATTCGCGTATCTCCTCGAGGTTCCAATAATCCGCTGACTTTCAGCACTGGCAATAAAGCCGAGCCGACGGGGGCGACGAAATAGCATTAATTGGGGGTTTGGTTATTGGGGGATTTGGTTATTTGTTCTGCCAAAGCTTGGGTTTATTGCTTCCCAGATAGGAATCGAAATACCAAGCAGTAGTGAAACAAATAACCAAATCCCCAAATAACCAAATCCCCAAATACTCAAATCCACAATCCATGACACTTAGCAAAACAACCCGCATACTGCTCGGGGTGGCGAGTCTGACGCTCATCATCACGTATTTCGTTCCGCTTTGGCAAATCCTGCTCTGGGCGCCGCAATATCCTGAGGGCTTGACCATGAAAATCTGGCACAACAATCTATCGGGCCAGATAGACATCATCAACGGACTCAACCACTATATCGGCATGAAACACATCAGCGTCGAGATGTTCCCGGAGTTCAAATACATCGGGCTTTTTATAGGCTTTTTCATGCTGGTGGGATTGGCTGCGGCAGTGTTTGGAAGCGGACGCACCTTGTTCTTTTTCACGCTGTTGTCATACATCTATGGCGTGGCTGCGATGTGGGATTTTTGGCGTTGGGGTTATGATTATGGCCACAATCTCGATCCTAAAGCTGCCATCATAGTGCCAGATATGTCGTATCAGCCTCCCTTGATTGGTTATAAAAACCTGCTCAATTTTACCTCGTACTCAGGGCCTGATACAGGGGCTTGGGTCATCATTGGGGTTTGCCTGATGGCGACGGTATTGTGGTGGTGGGAGTTTTTCAAAAACAGAAAAAGAAAAAGTTGTCGGGAGCAATGGCACGTAAAATTGGTGGAATTGCGGCACTTTTTGCCTTGCTTTCCTTCACATCCTGCGCTACTGGCCCTGAGCCGATTCGCTATGGGAAAGACAATTGCCACCACTGCAAAATGACATTGACCGACAAACGCTTTGGGGCAGAAATCGTGACCAAAAAAGGCAAGATTTACAAATTCGACGATCTCAATTGCTTGGTCAAGTTTCTGAAATCGGGGGAAGTGCCTGCCGAAAACATTGCGCAAACGCTATCGGTTGATTTCAAAAAAACCGGCCAGTTCGTAGACGTTCAGCAGGCTTTTTTTCTTGAAAACGAAGCCATCAAAAGCCCTATGCGCGCCGATGTTGCGAGCTTTTCTGAGCAAAAAGATTTGGACACGGTAAAGGCCGAAATAGGTGGTGGAAAGGAGATGAATTGGGAGAGGGTAAGGGCAGGGTTTTGAGCTTTTGGGTGTCCTAAAGCCTGTAGATTTCAAAACCTACAGGTTCAAGATAATTCAAAAACGCTGACAATGAGACCATTATCCATTTTGTACTGCTGCTTGTCGGCATTCAATTTGTCCGCCACGAATCTTCATGTCGGCACAGGCCAAGCCTATAACAGCATTCTTTCAGCCTTGGCAAAAGCCCAATCCGGCGACACCATTTTTGTCCACGAAGGCACTTATGCTGAAGGCAATTTGGCGATTGATAAACGCCTAATTTTCATAGGCATAGGCTACCCGGTTTTGGACGGGCAGCACAATTGCGAAATCATCACCGTGACGGCTTCGGATGTTTACATCAAGGGCTTTGAAATCCGAAACAGCGGGCAACTCAGCACCCTCGATGTCGCTAACTCCGAAATCCGGTACAACAACAGCGAGCAGAACCTGCGCTACGGTTTGCACTTTATGTTTTCGCACAACGACCATTACCACCACAACCGATTCCATCACAATGGAGCAGGGGTGGCAGTGATGTACTCCCGGCAAGTGCAAATGATGGAGAACGAATTTGGCTACAATTGGGGCGGCAGTGCTTACGGCCTTTTGCTGAAAGACATTTCAGACAGCCACATTTGGAAAAACATCTTCGAGCACAATTCCGCAGCAGTGTATATGGAAGGTGCAAGCCGCATTACGCTGGAACAAAACCAGTTTCGCGAAAACGGCTGGGCGCTTCGGGTGCAAGCCAGCTGCGATGCCAATGTGATTCGGCAAAACAACTTTTTCGGCAACTCCTTCGACGTGTCCACCAATGGCAGCCTCGTGCTCAACACATTCGACGGCAACTATTGGGACCGCTATGAAGGCTACGATCTCAACCGCGATGGCGTGGGCGATGTGCCCTTTCGCCCAGTCAGCCTTTACGCTGTGGTGGTGGAAAAGATGCCCTATGGATTATTGTTGATGCGCAGTTTCATGGTGTATCTGATGGACAAGGCAGAGAAAATCATCCCCTCGCTGACCCCCGAACAATTAATGGATCAGAAACCAACAATGAAGCCGCTCGAACTTTAAATCTCGTAGGTTTTAAAACCAACAATGAAGTCGCTCGAACCTAAAACCTCAACCCGTAGGTTTTAAAACCTACGAGTTTGAAATCTTCAATTTTTAAAACACAATCGTATGAAAATCAACCTTTTTTTTTCGCTCTATCCTTGGCATGTTGGTGGTAATTGCATTCATCCAATGCACCAACTCACCCACCGAATCAAACTGCTTCCAGCCAGGCCGCTGCACCCGCAGGTGGCGGTCAATCTGCCGTACAAGACGATGTGTCTGCAGAAAGACGTCGTGAAAGTAGCCATCGGAAGTCCGGATCACACCACCTTGGTCGCTGCTGTGAAAGCCGCTTCCCTGGTAGACGTGCTGTCCAATGCAGGGCCATTCACGGTGTTTGCGCCCACCAATGCAGCGTTTGACCTGCTGCCTCCAGGCACGGTGGAAGGCTTGTTGAAGCCCGATAAAAAAGAGACCTTGGCAGATATTTTGCAGTACCACGTTGCCGTGGCAGTGTACAAGCCAGAAATGTTGCAAGACGGTCAGGTGATCCCGATGGCCAATGATGGCAAAGTGACCATCGGCGTGAAAGACGGTAAAATCACCGTCAATGGCGCCAATATTCTGGCTTCTGTGCCTGCCAGTAATGGTATTGTGCATGTGATTGATGCGGTGTTGTTGCCGAAATAATTGTCGTTGGATAAAACCTTGTAGGTTTCGAAACCCTGAGGTTTTATCGACCCTTTGCGCGGCAAAACCACCTTATTCATCATTGCTTCATAAAAAGCCGTGTTAGAATCTACACTTCTCACTAAATCCTTTGGCAAGCTCAAAGCCCTTGACGGCGTGAGCGTCCGCATGGAGGCCGGGCAGGCTGTATCGCTCGTCGGCCCCAATGGTTCCGGTAAAACGACCTTCCTGAAATGCCTCCTTGGCCTCGTCGTCCCCGACAAAGGCGAGCTGACTTTGAATGGCAAATCTATTCTCGGCACCTGGGATTACAGGCGGCACATCGGCTATATGCCCCAGATTGGGCGTTACCCAGACAATATGCGCGTTGGGCAAGTGTTCGACATGGTGAAAGAAATTCGGCGTGATACTTTTTCACACCTGGACGATGACCTGATGCAGGCGTTTGAAGTCGAAAAGTTTGCCCACAAAACCATGCGTACCCTCTCTGGCGGCACGCGCCAAAAAGTGAGCGCCCGCCTTGCATTTATGTTCAATCCTGATGTGCTGGTGCTGGACGAGCCTACTGCTGGTTTGGATCCCTTGGCCTCCGAAATTTTAAAAGAAAAAGTCCTTGCTGAAAAGGCGAAAGGCAAACTGGTACTGGTTACTTCTCACATTCTCAGTGATTTGGAAGAACTTACCACCGATGTGATATACATCATCGAGGGTAAAGTCCAGTTTTACCAATCTATTGAACAACTGAAATCCCGCACCGGCGAGGACAAACTCAACCGCGCGCTGGCGCAAATCATGAAACTGGGATTGATTCGCGGGGGGGCTTTCGTTGTTTTCTGGCTTTGGGACAACGACACGATTACTCCCCCTTAAACCCACCCATATCGAATCAATCGAAAAATCCTTCCAATCGTCCCAATCGAATCAATCGTCCAATTCGCCATGCTTCGAATCGTAAAATACGTCCTCTACGACATCCTGCAAAACCGGATAGTTATCGGTTACACGCTGTTCCTCCTGGCAGTGTCGCTGGGGTTGTTCAACCTGAGCGGCGACCCGACGAAGGGTCTGGTCAGCCTGTTGAATATAGTGCTGATTGTCACCCCTTTGGTGAGCATCGTGTTCGCCACCATTCATTTTTACAATGCTTCAGAGTTCATCGAATTGCTTGCGGCACAGCCTATTAAGCGGAGTGTGATTGTTTGGAGCGAGTTTTTCGGATTGGCCATTGCCATGCTATTGGCTGTGTTGGTAGGTCTCGGTATTCCGGTCATGCTTTTTGCCGCAGGCGCAACAGGCTTGACACTGGTAATTGTAGCGGCAGGGCTATCGGTGGCATTCGTCTCCATTGCGCTGTTGGCCTCCGTGATTACCCGCGACAAAGCAAAAGGCATTGGTGTGGCCTTGTTGTTGTGGTTCTATTTTGCGTTGTTGTACGATGCGCTGGTGTTGTTCCTCATGTTCAGTTTTGCTGATTACCCCTTAGAAAAAGCAATGGTCGCAGTCATTGCGCTCAACCCGATTGACCTGGCGCGGGTGGTGGTGTTGCTGCAGATGGACATCTCTGCGCTGATGGGCTATACGGGGGCTTTGTTCCGGGAGTTTTTGGGTACCGGATGGGGGATAGGATTTGCTGTTATCGTGTTGATGCTGTGGGTTTGGGTGCCGATAGCAGTGGCGGTAAGGGTGTTTCGGCGGAAGGATTTGTGAGTGAAACCTCGTAGGTTTTCAAAAACCGCCAAAGTTCCCCCCTCTCGACAACACCACCCCCAAAAACGCCATCACCAGCGCCAGCAGCAGGTTGACGCGGCCCGACCAACGAGCCAGCAGATTAAAGTTTTTATTGTCGCTGACCTGCAATTCCTCCAGGCCCTTCTTGCCAAAAAGGAGATCGTGCGTTCCGCTTACCAGCAATATTCCTATGAATATCAGCAGTTTCCAGCTGACCAGGACGCCGTAATCGCTCTGGCTAAAAAATGCCCAGGTAAATGGCATACCTCTTAGGTACATGTTCAACAGGCCGGTGGACAGCAATCCGACCAAGGCAATCCAGCCGTAAAACCGGAATTTCATGCCTGTCTTGTAGAGTAAGGCGATTCGGTCGGGATGCTGTTTGATCTCTGGCAATATCACCAGCGGAAGAAACAGCATCCCGCCGATCCAGAATGCGGCCAAAACGATGTGTAGGAAAACAGAAACAAAATACCAGATACTCATGACGCAAATTTATCCTTTTCCAGGGCGATTGCTTTGGGGAACAGGATATTGTTTTCCAGATGGACATGCTGGTGCAGGTCTTGCTCAAATTCATTGAGCTTGGCAAATAACACTTGATAGGAGGTACAAGCGTCCATTGGAGGTGTGTAATCGCTGCTCAATTGACGAATCTCTTCGAGGTTGCCTCCAGCAGATTCGTGCTCGGCTTCCATCATTTGAATAGGGTTTGCGACGGACCCAAAGGCGGGAACGGGCAATGCTTCCCCATCCCGGTAAGCTAGGGCCATTTGCTGGATGTAGGGGAAAAGGACACGCTCCTCTTTGAGCATGTGCATTTGAAGTTCTTGTGCTACAGCATCAAAATGCCGGGCAATTTTTACCAGTTCCGGGTGGCGTTCACCATGAACCCGGGCCACTTTATTGGTCAGTTCGTATAGCATGGGCAAAGAATCCGCCACATAGCGATGGTGATGTTCCACAATGTAATCGGAGAGCGTATCCAAAGGCCAATGCTCGAAATCTTGCAGCGGGGTGTTTGGCTTCAAATCCAATTCGTCCAACTCTCTTTGTATGGGTTGCGGGTCGAGTCCTTTTTTCTGGCAGACTTCTTCCAAGGGCCTTTTCCCCCCACAGCAATAGTCGAGGCCGTATTTTCTGAAAACTTCTGCTTTGCGGTAATCTGCGACTACCATTTCTCCAATCGTAACCGGTTTTTGAGCCAGTGTCAGGTTGACCGTATTTGATTCAAGCGTTGTCATAAATTGTAGATTGATTTGTGATAAGTGTTTGTCCAGAGGATCAATGCTACCACAAAGATAGGGGGCTTGTTTTATTTAAGACAAAATACTCTTAAATAAATCAATGACCTGCTGTTTTGTGACAAAAGCTTGACTATCAGAGGAAAAGTAGTGATTAATTCTTATCCATTTCAAAAACCCTCGTAGGTTTTCCGGTCCAGTTATCAGGCATACATTGGTAAAAAACCTTGGAAGTGTTGCAAACCTGAAACTCGTCCACTTCCAGATAACCTGCCGTTTTTTTCAAAGTGAACTTGCGCAGTTGTCCGCGCAATTCACATTCACTTACGGTAAGGCGATCCGTGAATTCCTCCTCGATCGGAGTGATAATCCGGCCGTTGTACACCAAAAAATAATTCCCAATCTTCACCAGGTTCCCTTCCGTGATGGCCAGGCGGCTGTCGGACTCCACTACCTGGAACAGAGCCAGATAGTCCTTGTGCTGTATCACACTGTCTATCAAGGTTTTAACCGGGAAAATCGTCAGCGTTGAAAAGGTCGTTTCGTACCCTTCAGCCAGATCATACCCAAATCCGCCCATGATATAGGCCGTATCGTTGTCCATTGTGTAGCAGTGGTTGATACCTGCAAACTGATCGTCCACAAAAGGAGGGAAATAACTCAGCGGCAAGACATAGGTTTTATTGGCTGCGTAGTCCACCACGACCATGTCGCAGTTGTATACCGCTTCCGCTTCCGGAGCCTTGGCATCCAGAAATTTTCCGCCCACAATCACCCTGAAATGGGTTGAGTTGAAAGAGGCTTCACCGACCATGGGCGGCAGTTTCGTACCCGGAAACTCATAAATCGTGGTGGAATCCGAGTAGCAAATGAATTGGCTCCAGGCTGGAGTTAGCAATGTGCCGATAAATAATATGGTTAAGGGAATGCGCATAAATAGTTGATATTGAAAGAATTGACTTTGGTGCGAGACCTCGTAGGTTTTTGAAACCTACGAGGTCTGGACAAAGTTACGGAATCAACACCAGCACATTTTCAGAAACAGATACCGGGCATTTGATTGAATTGGAAATCAGGCAGTAACGATGCGCTTTTTCAAGAATTTTATACGCTGTGGCCTCGTCTTCGTAATTGGCCAGGGTGACGATGGGGTTGAGCATAACTCCTGTGAACGCATACTTTCCTTCCACCAGTGCAATCGTGCCACTGGCTTCACATTCCAGAGAGACAGGTTGAAGTTTGAACTTGTCACAGAATGATTGGAATGTGTTTACGTAGCAACCAGCTATAGCAGCCAGGAAAAATGTTTCTGGCGACCACACCCCTGCGATGCCTTTAGGAAACTCGGGAGGGGTGGCGCACTCAATGACCGCATTTACTCCTACAGCAGTTATTTTACTGATTCGGTTTTCGCCGAGAATGGCCTTTACACGATAATCGAATTGAACTTCTTTATTATCCATGATAAGTTGTTTTGAAAATGATTACAAAGGTGAAATGGTATAACACCGCAGCAGATGACGGCTGTCAGCATGAATGGAGATGGTGGTCAGTTTTATGTCGAAACTGGATTTTGTCAAAAGCAATAATGTCACCAATTTCTTCAGTGATTCCGCTCCGTCGTTGTTGTTGGCGAGGACGCCAACAACGGCAAAACAGTGAACAAACTAATGATAATCAATAGCATATTGAGAACGCCTGCCGTTGTTGGCGTCCTCGCCAACAACAGCTCCCAAGTGATGATTTTACTTGAACACCCCGTTTGTAAAACATACTGCTTTAAAAGCGACCAATATGCCAGGGCTGATTTTGACCGTTTTTCGTCTGATTGTTGCCGGAGTTCCAACAGCGCGACTTTCAGGCGCACATTGGCTCGGTAGGCTTTGAAATAGGTGAAAAGCAACTTGTCCTCCGCATTTTCAAAACATGCCCAATGACGCGTGTAATTATCGAGAAAACAATCGGCCAAATCTTTTCTGCCATAAAACTCCAAATCCATGCAGAGAAAAGCAAGCTCGTTGAGAACATCTAAGCGTCTGAAGTGTTCATTGAACTCCAGGCAGTCGAACACCACAGGTGTTTCGTTTTTGGGCAGGAAGATGTTGCGGGAGTGTAAGTCGCCATGGCCTTCGATCCAAAAGCCGCTGCGGATCCGTGCTTCAGAACGCGATTTGTGTTTGTTCAGAAATTCCGGAATCGTTACCGCCCATTTGCGCAACAAACCAGCATCTGGCGCCTGGAGCGCTGCCAAATCCGACTCCATTGCATATAGGTCCGCAAAATCGTGGGCATCTTCTCCTGGGAGATAGGGTAGGGCAGTATCAAGCCGGTTTTGAAGGTGAAATGGAGCAAGCAAGGCAGCCAGATGTTTCATGTCGCTTGCATCTACTGCATTGACTTCCAGCAACTTATCCATCTCGCGGCTATTGTCCATCCGGTGCATTTGCAGCGCGTAGTCTATCGCGGGCGACTGTCCATCGCCAATGCCTCCAATTCCCACCGGCAAAACCTGGATGTACATTTGTGGCGCCAGCCGGCGGTTGAGGCGCAGTTCTTCTTCGCAAAAGTGACGGCGCAATTCCAGGCTGCTGAAATCGAGGAAATCAAATCGGAGGGGCTTTTTAATTTTAAAGGCGAATTCATCTGTCAGAATAACCCAGGAAATATGGGTTTCGACAAGTGAAACGCCTGATTTTAAGCCCGGAAACAAGCCTTCCGACATGATTCGATGGATATTATCGGCTGTCATGCGTTGAGGAATTGTTGGATTTTTTCTGCGGCGGATGCTGGCGTTTCGGTGTCCGTTTGGATGATGAGCCGATCTTCCGGCAAAGGCTCGAATTGATCCCGTATTTGCTCGTACACCTTAAAATCTGCTTCACTGTCGGGCCGGGGATGGCTCAATCGCTCGCGTAATGTGTCTTCACTGGCTCGCACTTCCACCCAGCGCAAGGGTACGCCGCATTCGGCTGCAAGTGCTTTAAACGGTTCCCGGACACTTTCTTTAAAAAAGCTGCTGTCCACCACCACCGTTTCTCCCGCGCTCCAAGGATTCCCGGGCGTGTTGAAGCAAGCTTGGCGTACACTTTCTCCTTGTCTTCCAGATGGTAATGTCCCATCAATCCCAACTCGCGGCGGAGGGCATCGCTATTGAAATGCCTGGCCCCGGTTAGGGCTGCAAAGGCTCGGGCAATGGTTGTTTTGCCAGAGCCGGGTAATCCGGTGATGAGGAGAAGCATGGGTTAAGATTAAACTGCCTGACTAAACACCCGTCCACTGGGCATTTTATCCCAGTAACGCGCATCAAATGCCAGGCAGATATTGCGCAAATAGCCTTTGCCAAGTTCCGTGACCCGAACCCCAGAAGGACCAATTTCTACCAGTCCGTCGGTTACAGGCTCGGCTAGTCTTGCCAAAATAACATCCCTTTGATCGCCAGGCTGCCAACTTGTTTGGTAACGGCACATTAAATTCAGGATATGCTGTCTGATTTTCAGGTCTTCTGCTGTCAAAATATGCCCGCGCAACAAGGGAAGATGCCCTGTTGCCACCGTATTTTGATACTCGGCCACAGTTTTCAGGTTCTGGGCAAAAGCGCTGGTGGTATCCCCGATGGCAGAGGCGCCCAATCCGATGGTCAGGGGCGTGAAGACCGGGGTATAGCCCATAAAATTACGGTGCAGCGTACCCGTTTGAGCCGACTGAAACAAGGCATCTTTTTCAAGTGAAAAGTGATCCATGCCCACATCGTAATAACCCAATTGCTCCAGCAAATCTTTGCCTAATTCATACAGTGCCCGTTTGTCAACAGCATTGGGCAGGTCGTTTTCATCAAAAGCGCGTTGGCCGTTTTTCAGCCAGGGGACGTGCGCGTAACTGTAGAATGCAATTCGATCGGGCATCAGCGAGCCAACCAATTCCATGGTTTTGATAATGTGCTCTTGTTTCTGAAAAGGAAGCCCGAAAATGAGATCGAAATTGACGGAATCATATCCAATTGCGCGAGCCGTTTCGGTCACGAATTTGACTTGTGCAATGGTTTGATATCGTCGAATGACATGCAAAATCTTCTCGTCCACGTCCTGCACACCGATGCTGATTCGCCTGAAACCAAGTTCGTACAAAACCTCCAAATGCTCCTCGGTTGTACTTGCCGGATGGGCCTCAAAACTGAATTCATGTTCAGGCGCAATGTCCACCGTGGCAAAAATAGACTCCAACAATTCCCGCAGGCTTTCCGGATGAAAAAACGTGGGTGTACCACCGCCCAGGTGCAGTTCGCTCAATACTGGTCGGCCCGGCAAACGGTCGGTGTACAATTTCCATTCCGCTAGAACAGCCTCAATGTATGGCTCTTCCACTTTGTGATTGGTCGTGATGTGCTTATTGCAGCCACAATAGGTACACAACCTTTCGCAAAAAGGCAGGTGGATATATAGGCTCAAATGGTGATCCCGCTGGAACACTTGTACCACATGGTCGGTCCATTCTTTTTCCGAAAGGGTGTCGGCTTCCCAATAAGGCACCGTTGGGTAACTGGTATAGCGTGGTGCGGGGATATCGTATTTTTCGAGTAAATTTTCCATTTTACAGTTGTCTTGAGTGAAATCAAACCGCTTCAAACCGCGCCGTGAAATGTCTCAAAAAAGGCGGCTCGTACACGATTTTGTACCCCGACTTTTTATCCCGGTGCTTCGTCAGTTCGCCAAAAGCTTCGGCGACATAATCCAGATGACTTTGGGTATATACCCGTCGCGGAATAGCGAGCCGAACCAAATCCATCTTGGCCGGGATGAGTTTTCCATCGGCACCGTAT
This sequence comes from Lewinellaceae bacterium, assembly GCA_016708875.1. Lineage (GTDB taxonomy): Bacteria > Bacteroidota > Bacteroidia > Chitinophagales > Saprospiraceae > M3007. The sequence goes on along the minus strand of JADJFA010000037.1, from coordinate 6,914 downwards.
TTCCCAAACATGACAGATCCGATTTCACAGCATCGGATGCCACCCAAGCGATACAGTTCGCAGGCCATTACCTGCCCCGGATATTGGTCTAATGGGATATTGGGATAAAACGCCCGGCATCTACATACCGCATGTCCGCCTGCAGGACGCATGATTGGAACACCAAGCGCGTACAGTTTGTCGGCCAAATATGCCGTGCTTTTTATGCGATAATTCAAATAATCAGGCTCAAAAACCTCCTCCAGCCCAATAGCAATGGCTTCCATATCCCGACCGGAAAGTCCGCCGTAAGTGGAAAAACCTTCGGTCACAATAAGTACCGTTCGGCATTGCACCGCCAGGTCCAGGTCGCGGAGGGCGAGGAAACCGCCCATGTTTACCAGAGCGTCTTTTTTTGCGCTCATGATGCTGCCGTCGGCAAGGGCAAACATTTGTTGGGCAATTTCGCGGTACGTAGTGTTTTCAAAACCGGCTTCGCGGTGTTTAATAAACCAGGCATTCTCCGCAATTCTGCAAGCATCCAGAATAAAGCGGATGCCGTGTTTTTTGCAGATTTCAGCGACAGCGCGGGCATTTTCCATGCTCACCGGCTGCCCGCCGCCACTGTTGTTGGTCACCGTGAGGATGACAGCAGCGATGTTTTCGGCCCCAAATAAGGGCGATGTTTGTTTCAAGTTTGTCCGTGTCGAGGTTTCCTTTAAAAGGGTGCAACAGCGAAGGGTCGCTGTTTTCGGAAATGGGACAGTCAATGGCCTGAGCGCCAGTGAATTCGATATTGGCCCGAGTGGTATCAAAGTGCGTATTGCTAATGAACACTTTTCCGGGTCCGCCAATGCGGGAATACAACAAATGTTCTGCCGCCCGGCCCTGGTGTGTGGGTAAAATATAGGGGCAACCCGTGAGGTCCTGGATGGCCTTTTCCATGCGCAGCCAACTGGTGGCGCCCGCATAACTTTCATCGCCCCGCATGATGCCCGCCCATTGTTCGCTGCTCATGGCCGAGGTGCCGCTGTCGGTCAGCAGGTCAATAATCACTTCTGTGGAATGCAGTAAAAAAGGATTGTAATGGGCGTTTTGAAGGAAGGTTTCCCTTTCTTCTGGGTAGTGAGCCGAATCCGCTCCACGGTTTTGATGCGGAAGGGTTCTATGATCGTTTTGAAATTCATCGAAAGAAGGCAACCTAAATAAACCTTGATAATAGGCACAAAGGTTGGGGTTGAGATTTCGCCGGAAGATGATCACAATCAGCCAGAGGCAAGACATCGGTCAATGGGTGTGGTGCTTGCCGGATTTGTCCTGTTGAAATAAAAATGCAGGACTGCGATTGGTACAGTAGGAAGATCGCAGCCCTGCTTGAATAAATGATCTCAAGGTTTTTTGGCGTTAACCCAAAATAAGTGCAGTATTCATACCGGGCAATTGATATAAATCACCTGCCGTTCATTTCTTCCAGGGCAATTCCAGCACCCGCTGTGCGGCCAGTTCTCCAATTCGTACGCCTTCATCACAATCCATCCGAAAGTGCACACCCAAAGGGATTCGGGAGTAGGCATCTTCATCGCCCAATGCTTTGAAGGACGTGAACGTGCGGGGCGTGCCCAGAAATTCAACCCGGTCTTTGTGACACAGGTCTGTAAAGGTGTAAGTACCTGAATGTTCCGGGTTGTATTCAAAGGAGAAGACAAGATTTTTGCTCCTGCGCCTCAAAACCGGAGTGACCGGAAGGATAGGCTGGAAAAGCAGGGGTGAAACCAGTTACACCCGTAAGCGGGTTGTTCAAAATGGTTTTCCAGTTGGCAGCTTCCGGATACTTTTGGGACAATACCCGCCGGATATAGGTGATGGGCCGTTCAACATTGTAGACATATTTCGATTTCCAAAGCGCAACACCGGCATCGCTCATAGCCATGCCTATTTTGGCGAACAGTTCGGCGCATTGTGCAAGATTCAGGTTTTCTTTTTCTGCCACCTGGGTGGCCACCGCCGAGAGGTGTGTTGGCGGACCAAAAGTCAGATCCACCATGTCGTCGCTCCAGAATTCTGCTCTCCACCTTGCATCGTGTGCTCCGGGACCATTGCTGGTTACGTTATTAACTGCGCTGTACGTCTCAAAGGCCTGCGCGTAAAAGGGAGAACCCTCGTCCTCACTGTAGGGATATGGGGCACGGGCAATAAGATCCGAGGGATCCATGGCAAAACAACGTACCTCGCCCCAAAATGGGAACATGGCAGCACCATAATCCGACCAGGTAGGTTGCCAGAGACCAGGCCCCACAGGTGGTTGGTAATCGTTTGGTTGTGGGTTTAAGAATGCATTGTGTCCCGCATAATCTTGTTTTTCCCACTCGTAAATGGCGGTTGCCACTGATCTTCCGTACGCTTCAGAACGCTCCAGAATTTCCGGGGTAGTTTGATTGGCATATTGCCCGTACAGAACGGAGTGAAGGTGGTCAATACTGGTAAAAAGGTCTGAATATTCAATTTCCATTTGCGAAAAGAATCTCTTCATCAAATAGGCATAAGACGCATTGACACAGGCAGGCCAGTAATATTCTTTTCCATTTTCCACTTTTGGAAGCAAAAGCCCGGGATATTGAAGTTCCATGGAGTTGTATTCCGGCATTCCGGCTACCACGGACTCATACGCGGACAAACCCATGTAGGCCAGCGCTCGTGGCCCGGTGCCCGGCCGGTTGCCTTTGGCATAGCGGTCGAGTTCCATGTATTTGTTGTTCCAGGCTTTGTACACCTGGTAATCAAATGATTTTGTCTGCGAAAGATCTGATGGCGAAAGCTCGTCATTGCGGCAGGATTGGAAAAAGTGGTGACCGCAGACGGCCACGAACAGGATTCGGATGTGTTTAATACATTTCATGACATTGTGTTTTGTTGAAATTTAGAATGAACAGTTACAAGGTTCTTCTGGTTTAGGTTGATTTTCAGGCTCCAGATCGTCTCCGGCTAAATCATCCAATTCTTGTTGGGCGCCAGAGGCCGATTTGAGCGAACGAGCTCTGGTGACAATAAACCAGGCCAATGGAATCACGCCGCCAAAGAAGAATAAAGAAGCGCCGATGCCGCGCAGCCAGGTCAGGGATTTAAAAACACCGCCACCTATAAACGCATCCGAACGGGCATACCAAAGTCCATTGTCCACAATGGATTTGAATTGGATTGCACCCGCCGGGAATAAATCTAAGATAACCATCAGCATTAAACCTCCATTGATGGACCAGAAGGAAAACTTGACCAGTTTTTCACTCCAATTGCTTGATTTGAGCAACAATCTTGAGGCAAATAGCAAGGCAGCAAGCGAAATATTGCCGTAAACCCCCATCAGCGCAGCGTGGGCATGGTTGACGGTCAGGTAGGATCCGTGTTCAAAATAATTCATGATGGGCAGGTTGACAATGATGCCCATGACGCCTGCTCCGAAGAAATTCCAGAAGTTGACAGCCACGAGAAACAGGAAAACTTCGGGGAATCCAAAATTGCCTAATTGTTTGTGCTCAATGCCATTGACTGCCATTCTGGGCATATTCTTGAACCGCCATGCTTCTACGGTTAAGAGAATCAAGGGGCCAAATTGCAGGGTAGAAAAAACAGAACCCAGCGCCATGGTCGCCACAGGTTTTGCAATCCAATAAAAGTTGTGGGAAATGCCCAAAAGGCCTGTGCCAAGGAAAAGAATGGTAGCAAAATACACCACTCTAATGGCGGCCTGGCGACTGACCAAACCCATCAAAACCATCAAATAACTGACGATGACAGTGATAAATACTTCAAAAAAAGCCTCTACCCACATGTGAATCACCATCCAGCGCCAAAAGTCGGCAATGACAAAATTGGTCTCCGGCTTCGCCACAAAACCGGAAATGAACAGCAAAGGGATGCCAACGACGGAATAAAAAATCCAGTTGGGGAGATTCCAGGGTTCTCGTTTGATAAAGGCTGGTTTAACTCCGCGGTAAACGACCACCCCCCACAGAATGAAAATAGCCATCAGCAAACCCTGATAAATCTTGCCAAAATCAACGTATTCCCAGCCTTGGTGTCCCAGCAAGTGCCACCAGGAACCAAATATTCCTTTTGGCCCCATGACCATCCCCGCCAGGAACCGCCCGCCAAGACGAAAAGCATGACAAAGAGTATGTTGACCAGGCGTAGCTGCCCTGGGATTTCCTTTTTGGCTAAAATAGGAAGGATAAAAATGGAGGAGGCGATCCAGCAAGTGGAAATCCAATAAAGCGATAACATCAGATGCCAGCTCCGGGTGATCGTGACTGGCAGCACCTCTGGAAGGGTGAATCCCGAAAAACCCTAAAAAGTTGACAAAATCGTTGATCGTGAATATCCCGCTCAACACTTGTAGGAAGAAAAGCAGAATGGCCACCAAGAAAAATTTGTACGTGGCGCGCTGGGTCTGTGTTGGTTTGAAACTACTCACCCGCTCAGCCGTGAGGAGGTCCTTTGCTGGAGGGTTTGAAAAATTTATTGGAAAGCTGATTGTATTGCCCAATGAAATAAAGTACGATGCCACAAGCTAGAACAAATGCTAAAAGCCCAAGTACACTCCACAGGATGACGGGCGATGTGGGTGTATTCCCTGCGGTGGGGTCAAATGGCCAGTTATGGGTATAACTGAAATTGGTGCCCGGCCGTTCCGTGACGCAAACCCAGGCCCCCCAAAAGAAGAAGGCGGCCAAATCTTCCGTCTCTTTTCGATCAGTGATGTAATTTTTAGGAGGGAATGAGCCTTCTGGGTTGTTGTCTATAAAAAGGTCTGTATAATACTTTTTCAAGTGTTCCAGAGCGTAGGTTTGGGCGTCTGATAGCAAGACAATGTTCTCTGCTTTGTTGTATTTGTTGTCTTTTAGTTCCGTTTTGATGTTTTCTCCTATGATTTTCTTTTCCATGTCGGTGGCCTCTCTGCCTTGCTCTTTTTAAAGGCTTCGACATAATACTCATTCATATATACCGTGATTTGGTGCAATGCCTCGGCGGTAAAATCAGGGCCTCTTTGGGCCCCATCGCCAAAGAAGGAGCCGTATTCCATCAAGGCATATTTGTGAAAGACTATTTGTCCTCTTTCAATGGTCGTTTTGTCAATTAAAGTTTCGCCGGAAGGTGATTTGAATCCGGTCATAGGCGGGGCATCCACATAAGTTTGATAACCAATCAGACCCACCCCGGCAACACTGATGATCAAAATGAACAGGAGCGGTTGCCACCAGTTCTTAGTGTTCATTAGGTAGCTGATGTTCTTGGTGGCGCCTTCTGCTGCGGGTTCCTGACCCTCTGTTGGCAATGTACCTTTTGTACGCATGATGCGGGAAGGTTTGGAAGTAAAAAGAATATTAAAGAGTATTTTGTCTTAAATAAGAACAAAAAAAACCAAAATCGTTCATGCCATCAAACGAAAGCGATTTTGCCGAGTGGATTGACCCAAATCGGCCAGCGAAGTCGTTTCAAATTCTTCTTTCAAGCTTGCTTTGATCGTTTTCCAATAATGGTGCATCGGGCAGGGTCTTTGCTCGCCGCAACCGGGCAGCCCAAGCAGGCATTTGTCAAAAAAATCATCGCCTTCCAGTGCCCGGATTACATCAGCCAAAGAGGATGTTTTCTGGTTGTATCAGAAAGCGATACCGCCATTTGGGCCTCGATAAGAATGCAAAACCTTTTTGGGTCAGGTCTTGAAGGATTTTGGTCAAAAATGGAACGAGATGTTTAATTCTTCGGCCATTTCGCGTATGCTCACAAACGCCCCTTCTTCCCGATGCGCTATCATGAACAACAAGGCTCTCAACCCATATTCCCCTGATTTTGAAATGACCCGCATATCTTTCCTATTTAAGAGTATTTTGTCTGCAAACGTAAGCGGACTTTTGTTCTAAAAAAATAGGACCGCCAATTATTTGTCGAATTGTCAGATTGCCGCCAATTCCTTTTTCTGGTATCGGACATACTCTTGCCAGGTAATCATCTTTTCGAGATCTTCATCCCATAGTTTGTTGAAGATACAGGACAGACTTTGCACAAATGTGAGGGAGTTGGCCACTTGATCAAAAATCGGGTTTTCATGGTGGCAACGCGCGAGTTCGTAGTTCGGAACCAGCGAGTTGAGGTGATGAATATGGTGGTAGCCAATGTTGCCCGAAAGCCAGTGGAAAATCTTTGGTAACTTGTAATACGAACTTCCCTGAATGGAAGCCGTTAGGTAGTCCCACTTGTCTTTCCAGGCTTTGTATGTGTGTTCATGTTGGTGCTGCACATAAAAACCAGATCGCGATGGTGCCAAAGCACAACAAAATCGGGAAATGAACCCGCGTAAACGCCTGCCAGCCAAGGAAATAAATGAGAGTTGCATGGATTAAAATCAAGAACAGGTCATTCCAAAGCAGGGCCTGGTTGGCCAGTTCCCAGCCTTTCATGCGAACCAGGGGGAAAGCGGTTGTTGTAAAAAATATACACCATCGGGCCAATCAGGAACAGCACCGGAGCGCTGCGGAAAACCGGTATTTCCACTGTTGAAAACGGCTTAATGCGCGAAACTCTCTGACCGTCAGCGTGTTAATGTCGCCAATATCGCGGTGTTCGCCCAGAATGCCATTGTGTCCATGGTGGTAGTTGTGGTTTTTTGCCCAATAGCGGTAGGGTATGAAAGTCAGAAAACTGCAAGCCGAGCCGATGAGGTTGTTCGCTGTCCGGGAGCCGGTGAACGACTGATGCCCACAGTCGTGCTGGATGATAAAAATCCGAACCAGGAAGAAAGCATTCACCACGGCTAGCCCGATCGTCAGCCAAATGGAAACATCTCGCCAAACGTACATGGCTATCCAGATCGCAATGAAAGGCAGAAATGAATTGAGGACTTGAATGGCGGCGGCTTTCGGCTGTTTGGGCGTTGGTATCGC
>JADJFA010000036.1 GCA_016708875.1 Lewinellaceae bacterium | reverse complement strand
TCATGCCGGGCATTGACGGCGAACCGATCAAAAACGAGTGCATGATTCAGGAAGAGGTTGAGGATAAGCTGAAACCGAGCTTGCCGCCTCCTGCCAACGTAACGGTGAACTGCGAGAACTTGACCCAAGCCTCTGGGCTTACGGCAAACCAGTAGTTGCAGACAACTGCTGCCTCGACACCTCGCTGGTGTACCAGGCCAGTGTGGTTTGACACACACGGTGAACAACTCACTGTTCGACACGTATAACCGCGGTGCAATCACGCGCACGTTCCGTGCATGGGATTGCCACGGCTTCAGCACTCAGTGCACCAGCGCGTATTCGTGACGTACCTCAGGACTACTTCGTCAAGTTCCCGAACGATGCGATCGTGACGGTATGCGACCGAACTGGCATCTACCAGGAGCCGATCTTCTTCGGCGAGGACTGCGAACTTTGGGCGTCAGCTTTGCGGATGAAATCTTCACAGTAGTTCCCGACGCTTGCTTCAAGATTGAGCGGACCTGGACGATCATCAACTGGTGCACGTACAACCCGAACCTGGATTGCATGTACGTTCCGAACCCGAACCCGAACGCGGTCACCAATCACCCGACGAACCTTCCCGGTCCAACCGTGTCCGAATGTGGCACCTTGGCTCCATGGGCGCCGACGGTGGTTCGGATCAACCCGGGCGACCAGGCAACGACGAACTTCTGTACGTTCTGGGATGCGGATGCAAACGGCTACCGCTACAAGCAGATCATCAAGATCATTGACGGTCTAAGCCTACGGGCACCTATGTTACACCGACCTGCGCGGACCAGAACTGGCTGACGCCAAACAGCAACCTGCTGTGGAACGAGATGTACTGGTGGGATAACGGCATCCTGACGCACGACTTGTGCGAGGAGCCAACTGACCTTTGCATCACTGGCACAGACGCTTGCTCTGGCTCGAACATCAACATCGAATACCTGTTGTTCCTCGACCTTGACGGCGACAACGTGATGGAGACTGTTGTGAACTCTACTTCTTTGGGTATCGCTGGCCTCGGCTGGAACAACGTGCTGTACGGCAACATCAATACGCCGGACTTCTCGGGCGGCATCGCGCCAGTTCGACGAGCGCAATGTTCCGAACAACCAGAAGTGGGGCTTCTCGATCCAGGAGACTATGTCTGGCAACACGAAGACTGCCTGCGTTCGTTGGAACACCCAGCAGCAGCAGAACACCCACGTGATTCCTGAACTGCCACATGGCACGCACAAGATCAAGTGGTTCATCACGGACGGCTGCGGCAACAACGCTGAATACGAGTACACCTTCACGGTGCGCGATTGCAAGCCTCCGAGGTGGTTTGCATCAACGGCCTGAGCGTGAACATCATGCCTACTGGTATGATCGTGCTGTGGGCATCTGACTTCCTCCAGTACACGGAAGACAACTGCACTCCTGCTGGTCAGATCAAGATCGGCATCCGCAAATGCGGTACAGTCCCGACATCGTCGGGATTCCCAGTGGACAACCAAGGCAACCCGATCACTTCTGTGACGTTTGACTGCACAGAACTCGGCACTCGCTGCGTGGAACTTTGGGCGATAGACGCTCAGGGCAACGCGGACTACTGCGAGACTTACGTGATCGTACAGGACAACCTGGGCAATTGCCCGAACCCGGACCATATCAACGTGGCCGGCGCGCTGAAGACAGAGCTGTCTGACGGAGTGAAGAAGGCCACGGTGCACATTGCCGGCACGAGCAATTTCGCGCCACCTTACAGTTACTTCGACCTGTCAGACAACCTGGGTTTCTATGCGGTGAGGAATTCGGTGCCTCTTGGCGCGACCTTTGTGATCGCTCCAGAAAAGGACGACAACCCGCTCAACGGTGCGACCACCTATGACCTGGTGTTGATCTCGAAGCACATCCTTGGCATAGAGCCTTTGGACTCACCGTACAAAATGATCGCGGCTGACGCGAACAAATCTGGCTCGATCACAACATTTGACATCGTGGAGATCCGCAAACTGATCCTCGGCATCTACACGGACCTGCCAACAACAGTTCTTGGCGTTTTGTGGACAAGGCCTTCCAGTTCCCGAACCTAATAACCCGTTCCAGACAGCCTTCCCTGAAACCATTTCGGTAGGCAGACGCGATACCAACGCAGATTGGCGAGGATTTCGTGGGTGTTAAGATCGGTGATGTGAACAACACTTCCATAGCCAACGCCACGATGCCGGCAGAAGATCGGACGTCTGCCACGGCACTGTTCGACGTTTACCCCAGCCCCCCCAAATGGAGAGGGTGAAAGAAGGTGAAACCTTCGAGGTGACGTTCAAGGCAGCAGAGCGGTTGAAGGCTTCCAGTTCACGATGTTGTTGAACGGCCTGGAGACGGTGGGTGTAGTTGAATCGGATAATGTCACTGCTGGTAATTTCGGCCTGGTGTTCGAGGATGCAGCCACGGTTTCGATAGATGGCGCCCAGGAGTTCACGCTTCGTTTCAAGGCTGTGAAATCTGGCAAGTTGAGCGAGATGCTGGGTGTTTCTGGTTCGATTACAAGAGCTGAGGCATACGGTGGCGCAGGTCGCCTGGGTGTAGCATTCCGTTTCAGCGGCAAGACAATCTCTGGGGTCGGTTTCGAACTGTACCAGAACCAGCCGAACCCGTTTGTGAACAAGACAAGCATCGGCTTCTTCCTACCGGAAGCAGCGGAAGTAACGCTGTCGATCTTTGACGAAACGGGCCGTATGGTGTACCAGCAGAAAGGCCAGTTTGCCAAAGGTGAGAACACGATCGCGCTCGACCGGGCGCTGCTCAACACCACAGGCATGCTGTACTACAAACTGGAAACGGCTACGGACAGCGACACGAAGAAGATGATACAAGCGAAGTAGGGCGCGGGGCTTGTCCCCGCCCCGAAAGTGTGGGGTCGTAAGACCCACGCAAGGCGAAATAAGTTTTGATAAGTGACAAGAACCACCTCGAGCAATTGAGGTGGTTCTTGTTTTTATACAAGGCTTAATTCGGTGATTTTCAGCCCTGCACGTGTCTTACGCCCCCGCATTTCCGCCTGATCACCATATCTGCCGATGCTTTTTATCGGCCTTCATTTCCACTTCCTGGCGATTCATCCGCTCAATTTTGCCCTTCGGTAATTTTTTGCCTGTATAAATCTGTACAGAATGCCATTTTTGCGACAACTAAATGGGTGTTTCGCTACATACGGCTGCGCCCTTCAACACATGAAAAAACGGTATCTTCTGATCTCATTCTGCTTTATGGCTTTCGGCGCTTTTGCCCAAGTCAACGCAGACAGTTTGTGGGGCGTGTGGAACGATCCCAATCAGGCAGATACCATCCGCATGCGTGCAATACAGAATTTGGCCTGGAGTCTGATGTACAGCAACCCCGACTCTACGGCGCTTCTCGCGCGGCTGGGACTGGAATACGCCCAAAAAGTAGGCAATACGAATTGGGAAGGCAAAGCACTAAACACTATAGGCTGCACCCACCACATTAAAGGAGAATATGCCGAGGCGATAAAATTTTTCACAAAATCCCTGACTGCACAGGAGAAGGCAAATGATTTAAAGGGAGCGTCTGCTTTGTATAATAACCTTGGCTTGATTTACCGGGAACAAGGTAACAACCCCAAAGCGCTGGAATACTACGAAAAATATCTTCAAATTGCAATAGCATTGCAGAATGATTTAATACTTACTTCGGCCTATAATAACCTCGGCATCCTGTATAGCGACCAAAACAATAGTGCCCGTGCATTGGAATATTATAAAAAGGGTCTGACTTACGCAGAAAAAACAGGGGATAAATATGATTTGGCGCTGGCTTACAGCAACATAGGATCAATTTATTACAGCCAACACCTTTATGCCGATGCGCTGGAGCAATACAATAAAAGCCTTGAATTACGCCAAACAATCAATGATCTGCAAGGCGTAGGACTCATGTACAACGGCATTGGATTGATCTACAAGGACCAGAATAACTACGCCCTGGCGCTCGAATATTTTAATAATGCAATCGGCATTCAGAAGAAACTGGAGGACAATCCCGGGCTCTCGGCTACCTATTATAACCTAGGTACCTTGTTTACGCAGCAAAAGGCTTTTCCAAAAGCGATATCATGGTGTACAAAAAGCCTGGCTGTAAGTGAAAAAATTGGCGCATTGCGCCCTGCCCGCAATGCGTGCAATTGTCTCTACGACGCCTATAAAGGCATGGGGAATGCTGAAAAGGCCCTGGTGTGGCACGAGCGCTTTGTGGCCCTGAACGACAGCCTTCAAAAAGAAGAAACTGATCAGCGCCTCGACCAAATGGAATTTGCAAAAGAAATCCTGATGGACAGCCTTGCGCGTGAGGAAGAGAAGCAGCAGATCAAGATTACGTACCAACTGGACCTGAACAAAAAAACGCAAACCCGCAACCTGATTTTGGTGGTGAGTATTGCTATTTTGTTTCTGGCTATCGTGTTTTTGAGCCGAATGTTGTATTTTCAAAAAAGGTCTGAGGGTCTTCAAGACAAAACACAACTACTTGAAAAACAGCAATTAATCAATGAAATTGACCTGCTAAAAACGCAGGTAAACCCACATTTTCTGTTCAACAGCCTGAGCATACTCTCCTCGCTCGTTCATGTCAACGCTGATCTTTCGGAGCAATTTATTGAGCAGTTGGCCCGCTCGTATCGCTACATCCTGGAGCAAAAAGATCAGGCGTTGGTGACCCTGCGAACGGAGTTGGAGTTCATTCGTTCTTATGCTTTCTTGTTGAAAATCAGGTTTGAAAACAAATTTGACCTGCGTATAGAGCTCCCGGAAGAAGCCCTCGATAAATATAAAATTGCCCCGCTGACGCTTCAATTGCTTGTGGAAAATGCAGTAAAACACAATCGAATGTCGGTACAGGAACCGCTGGTGGTGGAGGTTACGGTAGAAAACGATTATCTGATTGTAAAAAACAAGCTTCGGATGCGGCCTCAACGCGAACACTCCACAGGCATGGGGCTGAACAACATAATAAACCGCTATGCCCTGCTTACGGATCGGTCCGTAAAGGCGGGTGAATGTGAGGATACGTTTATCGTGCGTGTGCCTTTGTTGGCTGCAACCACAATTCCTGCAACCACCTAGTAGTATGAAAAGTACCATCCTCCTGCTTTATTGTGGTTGCCTTTCTGTGGTCCTTTCTGCCCAGGTCAATGCCGATAGCTTGTTTAAAATATGGAACGACCCTGCGCAAGCTGATACCATTCGATTGCAGGCCATACATGCATTGGCAAGAAGCCTGATGCACCAGGATCCTGATTCAACTTGTACCCTGGGTGAACAAGAATTAGCCCTTGCACAAAAAATCAAAAGCAAAAAATGGGAGGGCAGGGCCTTGAATGTCATTGGGCTTACCTGGCGATATAGAAGTGATTTCGCCAAAGCCTTGCATTATTATGAGCAAAGCATTGTTTTGCTCGAACAAGTCGGCGACTGGAGTTTTCTGTCTGCTGTGTATGGAAATATGAGTGATGTGTACCGGGTACAAAGCGATTACCCCAAAGCCATTGATTGCATCAACAAATCCCTGAAAATGGCTGAAGATCTTGGCGACCAAAAAAGGATTGCTGACGCGTATATCAGTATGTCTATCATGTATTATGATACCCACAAAAGCAATGATAAAACCGAGTCGTACTTGCTGAAGGCGCAGGCGATTTATGAAGCCTTGGGTAATCAGGAAGGTATGTCGCTGGTGTATGGCAATCTTTCCACTATTTATCTTGATGGAGGAGATTATGATAAGGCGTTGCTATTCAACGAAAAATGTATGGCTATACAAGCACGGAGAGGCGATTTGCTTGGTACGGCCACTTCTTTGCACAACCGAGCTACCATTTTTGGTATTCAAGGCCGGCATCAGGAAGCCTTATCTGATTTTGACCGTGAAATCGATATTTTCAAAGAAATAGGAGAACAGGATGGCGTGGCAGATGCGCTTACCAGTAAGGGAGAACTTTGGATAAAACTGCAACGCTATCCTGAAGCAATCCGGTCCTGTAGCGATGCTTTACAAATTGCAAAATCAATTGGAAGCCCAACGCTGCGGGAAGTAGATGCTTGCAAATGTCTTTATGTGGCTTATCAAAAACAGGGAAACCCTGCAAAGGCTCTCCAATACCTGGAGCTGTACATGGCTACAAAAGATAGTATTCAGATAAATGAGACAGCCCAAACGCTCAAGCAAATGGAACTAGAGCGCCAAAGCGTTGCCGACAGCCTGCGCCGTGAAAAAGAGAAGTTTAGCATAGAAATGGAGCATCAAAAGACCTTGCGCAGCAAAGACAAAGCATTGAGTATACTGCTGGCAGCGGGTTTGGGCGGCGGTCTTGTAGCATGGGCATTTGGTATGCGGATGTTGTATTTCAGGCGGCGTTCACATAATATGCAAGCCCGCTCGGAGGCATTGGAAAAACAGCAGCTGCTCAATGAAATTGACCTTTTAAAGACACAGGTAAACCCGCATTTTTTATTCAACAGCCTGAGTATTCTATCTTCGCTCGTGCATGTGAACGCGGATCTCTCGGAACAATTCATCGAGCAATTAGCCCGCTCCTACCGCTACATTTTAGAGCAAAAAGATCAGCCGCTGGTCACCTTACGCACAGAATTGGAGTTCATCCGATCCTATGCTTTTTTGTTAAAAATCAGGTTTGAAAACAAATTTGACCTGCGGGTAAACCTTCAGGAAGAAACGCTGGATAAGTACAAAATCGCCCCTTTGACGCTCCAGCTACTGGTAGAAAACGCCGTAAAACACAACCGCATGTCGGTGCAAGAGCCGCTCGTGTTGGAGGTGTACATTGAAAATGATTTTTTGATCGTAAAGAACCCCCTCCGTTTGCGTCCGCAGCAAGCAGCTTCCACCGGAACCGGGCTGAACAATATCATCAACCGATATGCGCTGCTTACGGATCGGCAAGTTTGGGCCGGAGAGTGCGAAGAAACATTTATCGTAAAAGTGCCCTTGCTCTATTGATTACTTTATTAAATTGACCAGATTATTATCATGAACACTATCATCATCGAAGACGAAAACCTCACCGCCCAGCGCTTGGAGGAGATGTTGAAAAAATACAACCCGAACATTCAGGTTTTTGCTGTCCTGCCTTCCGTGGCCGAGTCAGTGCAATGGTTGCGCAAAAACGACGCACCTGATCTGGTGTTTATGGACATTCACCTTGAGGACGACCTGTGCTTCAAGATTTTTGAACTGGCGCCGCTCACATCGCCCGTCATTTTTACGACGGCTTATGACGAATACATGGTTAAAGCGTTCAAAGTCAACAGTATTGACTATCTGCTTAAGCCTGTGAATTACGTAGAGCTGATCGCTGCGCTCGACAAATACAAGGCGTTAAAGGAACAGTTTTCCAAACCTGATTTCAACACCCTGCTTCATTATATTGGACAGCGGGAGCCTGAGTACAAAACGCGGTTTATGATTACGGTTGGCACCAAAATCCGCAGCTTCGAGACTTCGGAAATAGCCTATTTCTACTCCGATGAGAAGATTACTTTCATGGTCACGAAGGAGGGGCAGCAATTGCCCATTGATTTTAGTTTGGACAAACTCACCACCCTGCTTGACCCAAAGCAGTTTTTTCGCATCAGCCGCCAGTTTTTGGTGGGATTTAATGCGATTCAGGCTGTGCACACACATTTTAAGGGCAAACTGAAGCTCGATCTTACGCCCAAATCAAAATTGGACGTGTTCGTGAGCGGCGACCGAATGTCGGATTTTAAGGAGTGGCTGGGGAAGTGATGTTGATGGGCTTGATCAACGCAATAAAGCCCATACACCCCTTTTAATTTTTTTCTAAAAATAGCCTGACTACCAATAGATTAGGCACCCAGCATAACCATGCTGCAAACTGGTAGGCAAGATCAAAGTCTTGCAAAATTGCGCCCAGCAGAGGGAACCAAATACGCAGGGTGACAGCGCCAAAACATGCAGCATAACTGTACAACATCATCCGTTTGTGTTCTTCAACACGTTTATTTCTGATATGATTGTATGCCTCCCAAGTGGTGTAAAGCCAGACCAATGCGAGGCCAATAAAGCCCGCTGCCGCCACCGTCCCGGCAGTAGCAAAAAAGGCAATTGAATAGCCTGAAATCCCGCCCAACATCGCTGCAATGACATAGGTTTTGCCCAAGTTTCGGTGCAATTCCAGATAACGATTACGCACTATAGGAATAAATTGGGGCCACCCTACGAGCATGGCAATTCCACCGCTTATAATGTGGGTGTAGAACCCAATGTTCCAGTAAAGATTGGCCAACAATTCCGGGCTTTTGGTGCTGAGCAGCCCAAACTGCCTGTCAATAATAAAATAAATCGCCGGATAGAATCCAATGGCTAAAGCGCTGATTATTAGCAGGAACCAAAGTGTTTTTTTCATGGGCAATGGTTTAGAACTCCTGGCGAAATTAATAAGAATTCAATTGAGAAAAATATCCCTAACCAGCTCCGAGACCATGCTGAGAATACAGCCATTCATCATCAATTTTCGGGCACTCGGCAACTCATTTTTGGTAGATCATCCCCATTGCATCCACTTTTGTAGCGACAAAACAATATAAGTTCTAGCTATGAAAACAATTGCTGCCAAGACCGACCGCCCCGCTATCATTACCGATGAAACACTGATCAGTTTGGTCCTCTCTGGGCAAGACAGCGCCTATACGATTTTAGTGAAGCGTTATGACCGCTTGCTACATTCGGTGCTTCAAAGTTATCTGCCTGATTATGAGGCTCGCCAAGAGGTGATTCAAGATACTTTCCTGCGCGCTTTTCGGGCCTTGCCGAATTTCCGTGGGGATTGTAAATTCAGTACCTGGCTGAGCAAAATCGCCCGATCTCAAGCCATTAGTCGGCTTCGCATGAAGCGCTATAACGCCTGGACTTCCATTGAAGGAACCTTGTCGGATTGGGAAGCAGATCTCCAAACCAATGAAGTGGCTTTAGAAAAAAAGGAATCAAGCCAATTGCTCCGTATCGCAGTGAGCCAACTTGACTCAAACGATGCCAAAGCACTCGAACTTTTCTATTTCTATGAGCAAAGTTTAGAGGAGATCGGAGCACTCACCGGCTGGAGCATCAGCAATATCAAAACCCGTCTTTTTCGTGCCCGGCAGCGACTGCATACAAGCCTGCTGAAGGATGGATTGCAGGCTGAATGTTTCGCCTGAGCATCTTCCACACAAAAAAGTGTGGCACACCTGAAATCAAGCATTGAAAATCAACAGGGTTGGCGAGGTGTGCCACACTTTTTGAAAGCATTGCGCTGTCTTGATAAGTCAGGGCCTGAAATCATCATTTTCATCAAACAATCAACTTAAATTCAATAGCTTATGAAAAACAAGATCCTGCCCATTATCCTCTTTTTAAGCCTCATTGGCCAAACTGCGTTTTCCCAAAAAAGATTTTCACAAGGGCTATACCCTTATACCGAAAACCTGCCCCACACAATGGTTAAATCCATGCATCGGGCCGGATTTGAGGTGGCTGGCATGGCTGCCTTGACCCCTTCTGCAAACAATGTGGCAAGCACTCGCAATGTGCTCCAATTGGATTCGACCAAGACCTTTTATGGATATGGCCTGAATGGCGTTGGCGATAGCACTCCGCTCTATCGAACCATCTATGCGTACCCACAACCAAATACCAAAATCGAAACCGAATTCGAGTACATCAATGACAACTGGCTGCAAGTGTACCGCGCTACCCTTACCAGCGACGATCAGGAAAGACTGGTGGAGGTATTTGCCGAGGCTTTTGATGCTGAAACACAAACCTTTATACCAGATTCGCGAATCGAAGTATTCCCACATGGAGATTCCCCGGAATTGATTGACTCGGCCTTCACCTATCTCTGGGATTCCACCATTTTGGATTGGCACATCATTTTGTCTATCCGCAACAAATTTGATGCGCAAGACGAGCGCCTGGTGGAAAGCTTTTCTTCGATTGACTATTTCGGGGATCCGGTGATATTTCAGGAACTGTATTCCTACGATGCCAACGGCGACAATCACCTGATTGAAGAGTTTGCAATTTTGGGCAGTGATGTATTTCCCAGCAGCAGGACTGATCTGATGTATGTGGACCATCGCCCGATTGAAGTACTGGTATCCATTTCAGATGGGATCTCCTTTTTTCCTCAAAACCGAACCAACTATGCTTACACCCTTTTTGGCGCGGTTCGGAAACAAATGAATTTTGAATGGGATGTTGCACTGGATAAATTTCATTTAGGGCAAACCATTGACTATTCGTACGACAATGCCCAGCGGCTTTCTGCAAAAGAGACTGCCTTGCTTCCACAAAACGCCCATGAAACGCGCGAAAGAATCTTGTATGCCTATGTCGAGGATGAAAACCTGTACCTGGAGTGGGGCTTTGTTTGGAATGATGACCTTTTCGACTGGTTGCAGGACAGCAAAAAATATTACTACTATGATGGGCTGGTAGGAGTACAGCCAAGCCCGGTTCAGGCGCAAAATTTGGAGATTTCACCCAATCCTACTTCCGGCCTTGTCCAGCTAAAACTTGATGGCCCGGCGCTTATTCAGGTTTATGACGCACATGGGGCGATGGTTGGCAGCGCCGAGAACCGGTCAGACAATTTGCTCAATCTCATTGATTTGCCAAGCGGATTGTACTTCATCACAGCACGATCTGAAAACGAGCAATACGTCGGACGACTGATAAAGGAATAACCCGACAATAAAGAAAAGCTTCATCGCAGCTGGCGTCCTCTTTTTGGGCGCTGGCTGCAAAAAATGATTTAGTTATGAAACAAAACATCTTTATCGCCCTGATCACCACACTGGGCCTGTTCGCGTGCAAACCCGCAGAGATAACCCTCAGTCCCGAACTGAACGCCGAGGCCATGTCCGTAAAAGGCCGCAACGGACTTCAAATCGGCCAGATAATTCGCTACGGCGAGTACCGAACCGATAAAGTCCGGCGCGGCTGGACGGGAAGTTATGATGTGCCGTTTTTCCTCCGTTTTCAGGGAGCCAAGGAGAAAATGAGTTTTACGCAATTCGGTCCCGACGGGAAGCTTGCTCAGGTGGCCTGCATCAGCAAATTCCAAAGCAAAGAGCTGCCCATCGTTCAGGATTTTTTCGGAATCCCATTGGAGTATCAGAACTTTTTTGCTGGCAATATCTCCATTGCTACCATGAACTGGGATTTCATTATCCACAATCCAAACGGCGATTTCTTGCGGGAAAAAGCCTCTGCGGGATTTGTGCAAAATGGCTCAAACCGGATTGATATTCAGGCCATTCGCGGCCTAAAAGGCCAGCCGGATTGGATGAAAAAACTCACGGTATTTGGCCACGAATTCATGATAAACGGTAAAGTTGTTGGAGCCGTCTTGACGGTCAATCGTGGCAAAGTCTGGATAGACGAAACATTGGATGCAAACACCCGTACCGTCATCGCAGCGCTTGCTACTGGCCTGCTGCTTCGCACCGATGTGGAAGGAGTTTAGATGAAAACAATCTTCCTTTAACGCCGTTGGGCGGTTCCAAAATCGCCTGACGGCACTTTTTCAAATTCAAAATGCAATACACCATGCTTTTGGCCCTAAGCTACCTGGCCGTTTTTCTTTTCAAAAAAATCAAGCAGATGCCACAATTTGCATCCAAGTAAATGCTTGAAAAAACAATCTAGGCTATGATAAAAATTAAGTCAGCCTTTGCGCTATTAGCCGTTATTTTACTCAGTGTTACGGCCTGTAAAAAAGATCCCATTGATCCGACCATCCCTGTTTCACAACCACAGCAGCCAAATCCCTTGCCAGCCAATGCACTGCTCAAGCAGATCAAATGGGCAGATAACGATCATTACACTTTCACATACGACGCACAAAATCGACCTTTGCAGCTTCGGTATCAATATCAATTTGTGCAGGGTGACCCGACCCAAATACGCACGATCGTTTATGATTTTCAATACGATGCACAACAAAGGCTATCGCAGATAAATCAAACAGGTGGATGGGTGACAAGGTATTTTTACCACGGGAACCTGATTCATAATGTCAAGGATTTTTACCCCGGTGGCGCATTGGCAAATGAAACTGTTTTTATCTATGCCAACAACAGAATCGTTCAGGAAAACTATTTTGTGAGTAATCCATTGGGGAGCCTCCTTCTGTGTACAAACGTGTTTTGGGCTATGATGACATAGGAAATTTGAACAAGGTTGAAACTTATGAGCAGGAGGAAAATCTTGCATTCAAGCTGCTTCAAACCAATGTGTATAGCGATTTTGACAACAAAGTGAACCCCAAAAGCTGGCTGCTGCGTTATCCGTATTTGCCGCAAGTGCGCTGGCAGTTCAACAATCCCGGGAAAGAAACCATTAAAGTTGGTCAAGACCAGCCGAAAACGATCCTATTTACAAATGAATACGATGCCCAGGGCTTGCCGATTTCCAATACGGAAATTCGCTCGAATGGTATTTTAACCGCACAATTCTTTTATTGAAAATATGCAAAGTACTGGCCCAAACCCTGCAACTACATTCCCTTTAGCCAATTATGAACGGCTTTGTTTTTTGAAAAACATTGTCACAAACCCAAACATCAGCGTAGGCGATTTTACCTACTATGATGACTTTGAGGATGTGCGAAATTTTGAAAAAAACGTGCGTTACCACTTTGATTTTATTGGGGATAAACTAACCATTGGCAAGTTTTGCGCCATTGCCTCAGGCGTAGAATTTATCCTGAATGGCGGCAATCATTTGGTGGAAGCCATTTCGTCTTACCCCTTTTCTATATTTGGAAATGGTTGGGAACATGCGATGGAAGGCCGCAGTTTTCCCAGTAAAGGAGATATAGTGATAGGAAACGACGTTTGGCTTGGTTACCGCTCGGTCATTCTGGCTGGAGTTACCATCGGCGATGGGGCCATTGTAGGCGCATACTCGGTCGTAACGAAAGATGTGCCGCCGTATACCATCGTAGCGGGCAACCCAGCCAAAGAAATCCGCCGGAGATTTTCTGAAGCAGAGATAGCGCGTTTGCTTGAACTCCGCTGGTGGGATTGGCCCATTGAAAAAATCACGGAAAACGTACATTTGTTGACGGGAAATACTGTCCCAAACCGATAATTAAAAGATAAAATACCATGAAAAACATCCTTGGTTTCGCCCTCCTTTTAGCCGGAGTTTATGCCTGCAACGGCCCTCAAAAATGTATTGAAAGGCTTGACCCTGCCTGTAGTTGCATGATGCTGTACGACCCCGTATGCGGCTGCAACAACAAAACGTATAGCAATGCCTGTATGGCTGAATGTTCGGGTATCAAGACTTACGCCAAGGGAGCTTGTCCGCAAGATGCCAGCAAACTCGAAGGCGTCGTGTGGCGGTTGAGCACTTTCGCCATTAGCCCGGAACCATTACAAGTACCTGATGATGTGACCATTACGGCAGAGTTCAAGGCCGGGAAAGTGAATGGAAAAGGAGGCTGCAACCAATATGGGGGCGATTATATGCTGGATGGTAACTCGCTGAAAATCTCGGCTTTGTTCAGCACCAAAATGTTCTGCGAAAAAACCATGAACCTTGAAAGTCGGTACTTTCAACAACTTGAAAAAAGCCAGTCGTACAGCATCAATGGCAAAACCCTGGAGATTAACTGCGGGGTTATGGGGAACTTGATTTTCCAAAGCAACTGATAAATAGCGCATAAATATGTCCAATGTACTATTAAACCTCGCTATCTCCCTCGACGGTTTTATCGAAGGCCCCAACGGCGAATTCGACTGGTGCTTCACTGACCAGGACTATGGCATGACGGCCTTTTTGGCTCGCTGCGATGCCATCATTTTTGGGCGAAAAAGTTACGAACTCTTGCTCCAATACGATGCCGACCCTTATCCTGACAAGATGAAATATGTGTTTTCTAACACGATTGGCTCAGTGGCGGGAAAGGCTGCGGTGGTTAATGGTAAAATCGATGAGGAATTGGCCAAAATCCAGCAGCGCACAGCGGGCGATATCTGGTTTTTTGGAGGAGCGGCTTTGCTGGAAGAATTCCTGATACAAGATCTGATAGACGAGATGCACTTATCGGTGCATCCCCTGTTGTTGGGCAGCGGGAAGCCGCTATTCCCGAAAATGGAGCAGCGAAAACACTTCAACCCTAAAGGTGTGGAGCGATATGATAGTGGGCTGGTGCAGATGATGTATTGCCGGTCCTGAATTTCAAAGGGAACACGGATGACACGGATTTGAACAAATCAAAAAAATCCGTGTCCCATCCGTGTCATCCGTGTTCCATAATAGCCGAAGGCTATTGTTCATCTCACACCGCAAAAGGCCCATCAAACTTGGGCTTCCAGGTTTCTGCAATGGCATACGCCCGAAACTTGGCGTTTTCCGCAGCCGAGCCTTCAAAAAGTTCGTCTACCGTGCCCTGGAAAAGGCTCAGCCAGCGATCGAAATGCTCGATTTTTAACGGAATTTTTTGATGCAAATCAAAGTGTTTCTGGATGGGATTACCCTTGTAGGCATCAGGCGTTCCGAGCAATAAGAACTCCCAAAAAGCATACATCACTGGAAGGTGCTTTGGCCAATCTACTTGTGCTATGTCGTTGAAAATGAAACCAATAACATCATCGGCCTGCACCTTGACGTAGAAGGTGTCAATCAGTAAGCGGATGTCGGCGGGGGTGGAGATGTCGGGCTTCATAATTTTTGGTTATTTGGTTAATTGGGGATTTGGTTATTTGTTGTGCCTGAGCTTGGTATTTGCTACTTGAAGGCAGGCACAGATATCAAGATCAGGCACAACAAATAACCAAATCCCCAAATCAACACATCCCCATCAAAAATCACATTTAGCACGATTGGCTTTCAGCCATTTTTCTGCTTCGTTGTAATTGGGCATAAAACGCTCCACAAGTGCCCAAAAACGGTCTGAATGGTTCATCTCGACCAAATGAGCGAGCTCATGTAATATGACGTAATCCTGCACGGGCCGGGGCGCAAAAAGCAGGCGCGTAGATAGGTTCACATTGCCCGAGCGCGAGCAAGATCCCCAGTTGGAGTGGTTGTATTTCAGGTTGACGCTTTGGATGGGCTGGCGGAAAGTTCGTGCGTTCATCTCCTCCACACGACGCGAAATCTCAGCCTGAAAATCTTTTGCAACGATTCGGGAGAGCAAGGTTTTGGCGGTACGGGTGCGCTGCCAGTGATTGAGGTTTTCGTTGAGTTCCAGCCAGATCGTGTCGCCGACCAATTTGGCGGTGCTCGTTACACGGTCTTTATAATTCAAGGAGAGGGTGTAACGACGTTCGCCTACCACCACTACATCCCCATTTTGGAATTGTTTTCCGAGGTAGGCTTCCCGATAAGTAGGTTGTTTTTCAAACTGTTGTACCACCCATTCCTGCACAATGTGCAGATACTCGCGAATCATGCTTTCTCCCGCAGTTACCGGCAAACGTAACGTAATACGACGCGCCGAAAGGCTGTAATAATGGCCGCTTGCCAAATCCAGTGCCACGCGGACTGGAAGCGCCACGCCTTCAATATGAATAAGTCCTTTTAGTGTTCTTTTTCGCGGGAAAAACATGAATTTACGATTTGCGATTTTGGATTTACGATTATCCCGATTTGTGCAATGCCGAAAACAGATTTTATTCGAATCTGCTAATCGTAAATCGTCATTCGTAAATCCAAAATCTCCTACCCTTTACGCTCAGCAAAATCGCGCATCAATTGTACCAATACCTGCACACTTTTTTGCGGCAACGCATTGTAGGTGCTGGCACGGAATCCACCTACCAATCGGTGGCCTTTCAAGCCAATGATGCCATTTGCTTCACAGAGTTTTCCAAATTCGCCTTCCAAGGCTGCATATTTTTCGTTCATCACAAAACAGATGTTCATGTGCGAGCGGTCTTCTACGGCTACGGTGCCGCGGAAAAGCGGGTTGCGGTCAATCTCATCGTATAGGAGCAGGGCTTTGGCTTTGTTTTTACGCTGCAAGGCCTTGAGTCCGCCGCTCTTTTTTATCCATCGAAGGGTGAGCATGCTCACATAAATGGGGAACACTGGCGGTGTGTTATAAAGCGAATTCTCTTTTACAAACGTGCGATAATCCAGCATTGAGGGCAGGTGCCGATGCACGGTGCCTAGCATATCGTCGCGGACAATTACCACGGTGGTACCCGCCGGCCCAAGGTTTTTTTGCGCTCCGGCGTAGATGAGACCAAACTGTTCCGGCTTGAACGGACGGCTCAAAAAATCAGAAGACATATCGCACACAATCGGCACAGGCGACTTGGGGAACTTCCGCATCTGGGTGCCATAAATGGTGTTGTTGCTGGTCAGGTGCAGGTATTTTGCTGATTTTGAAATCTTGTAGTTCTGGGGGATAAACGAGAAATTCTTTTCTTTTGAGGAAGCTATAACTTCCACATTTCCAAAGGCTTTTGCCTCTTTGATGGCTTTGTCTGCCCACACGCCTGTGTTAACATACAGGGCAGTTTCGTCCTCATTGAGCAGGTTCATCGGAGCCATGAAGAATTGAGTACTTGCTCCACCCGTAAGCCACAAAACGTGGTAATTTTCCGGGAGACCAATGATCTCGCGCATGAGTGCGTTGGCTTCTTCGATGATGGCAGTGAATTCAGGGCCGCGGTGGGAGAGTTCGAGCAGGCTAAGGCCTGAGCCTTGGTAATTGACTGCTGCTTTTCCAGCTTCTTTCAGCACGGAAGCGGGTAATACCGCCGGTCCTGCAGAGAAATTGTGTTTTTTCATGGGTGGTGGTGGATTTTGGATATTAATTCATTTGAGCGTTATGAGAGGAACACGGATGCCACGGATTGGACACGGATTTTTTTGGGGGGAAACAAAACTAATAAATCCGTGTCCCATCCGTGCAATCCGTGTTCCACAGGGCAAAAATACGGATTATATTCTGTCTAGATTATTTAAACCGCTTCGCCCACTCCTTCGCAAAATACGTCAGGATCACATCTGCTCCTGCTCTGCGGATACTCAACAAGGCCTCGGGCATGGCCCGCTCAAAATCCAGCCAGCCATTGTTGCAGGCAGCCCGGAGCATGGCGCATTCGCCGCTCACGTGGTAGGCCGCGATGGGTAGATTAGAATTTTCCTTGAGCAAATGGATCACATCGAGGTAATGCAAGGCTGGTTTTACCATGAGCATATCGGCGCCTTCGGCAGTATCTAGCGCCGCTTCGATGAGGGCTTCGCGTTTGTTGGCGGGGTTCATCTGGTAACTTTTTTGTCGCCGCTTTTGGGCGCGGAATCGAGCGCATCACGGAAGGGACCGTACATCGCGCTGGCGTATTTGGCGGTGTAGGCGAGGATGCCAGTCTTGGTAAAGCCTTCATTGTCAAGCGCTTGTCGGATGAAACCCACCCGCCCGTCCATCATGTCTGAAGGCCCGAGCATATCGAACCCTGCTTCGGCCTGGGCTACCGACATCCGGGCGAGGATGGGCAATGTGTCGTCGTTTACTATTTCTCCATCGCGAACGAGGCCGTCGTGTCCGTCGCTGGAGTAGGGATCCATGGCCACATCACTTATGAGGCAACATTCAGGAAAACGCTTTTTGATATCCCGGGCGACTTTCAGGTAAAAATTGTCGGGCGACCAACTGTGGGTAGCCATTGTGTCCTTCAAATGCTCAGCAACGGCGGGGGAACAACACGAAGTTGGTAAGGCCCAGATTCATACACTCCTCTATTTCGCGCAGCAGGTTTTCAGGTGAAAAACGAAAGATTCCGGGCAGCGAATGAATTTCACTGCGAATGCCCGAACCATTAAGCACAAATAATGGGAAAACGAGGTGTTCGGTGGTCAGATGGGTTTCGGTGGCCAGGCCTCGGATGGCGGCGGATTGGCGGTTTCGGCGTGGGCGACGGAGCATCATATGAAGTGATAGAGTGATGGGGTGATGAAGTGCAAAGGTAGGTAGGCGAATAGGGGCTGGTGTGTCATATTTTTATAACATGGGGGGGTGGGTTTGGGGGTTTTTTTTTTTTTTTTGTCTTTGTTTGGTTGTTTTGGGGGGGGTGGGTTTTTTTTTTTTTTTGTTTGGGGTTTGGTGTTTTGGGTTGGGGGGGGGGGGGGGGGGGTGTGGGGGGGGGGTGGCCTTCGGGGGGGCCGCGGCTGGGGGTGGGGGGGGGGGGGGAAGGTTTGTTCGGGCCCCTTTTTGGGGGGGGGGAGGGGGCGGGGGGTTTGTCCCGGCCCGTGTTTTTGGGGGGGGGGTCGGTGGTCCGGGGCGTGCGGGCGCGGGGGGGGGGGGGTTCTGTGGGGCCCTGGGGGGGGGGGGGGGGGGGGGGGGGGGGGGGGGGGGGGGGGGGGGGGGGGGGGGGGGGGGGGGGGGGGGGGGGGGGGGGGGGGGGGGGGGGGGGGGGGGGGGGAAGAAGGGGGGGTGCCGGGCCCAAAGATTGGGAAGTTTTGGGGCCTGCGGGGCGGGGGAATGGGGGGGGGTAGGTGCCGTTTTTGTGGTAGGGGGTCCGGCCGTGTGGGCTGGGGGGGGGAGGGGGGCTGGCCCGCGGCGGGGGGGGGGGGGCCCGGTCCAGTTGGGGGGGGGGGGGGGGTTTGGTGTGGGGCGGGGGCCGGGGGGGGGGGGGGGGGGGGGGGGGGGGGGGCGGGGCCGGGGGGGGGGGGGGGGGGGGGGGGGGAGGAGCAAAAACCGGGCCCCCATTGGATGCCGTTTTTTTCCGCCTTTTTCTCTCCAGGCCCACTTCCCCCTTTCTTCTCCTCCGGCGCCCGGCGGGGGGGGGGGGCCCCGGGTCTGGCCGCCGCCCCCCCCGGCTTTTTTTTCTCGTTTTTGTTTTTCCTTTCGCTTCTCTTTCGTTTTTGTTTTTTTCCTTTTTTGCCTTTGGGGGGGGGGGGGCGGGGCGGGAATTGGTTTGTCTTTTTTTTCCGCTTTCGTTTCCCTTTTTTTGCCCCCCGCCCCCGGCGCCCCCGGGCCTTGTTTTTCTCCTTCTTCCGTCCGGTCCGTTTTCCCTTTTTTTTTTCTCTCTTCCTTTTTTTTTAATTTTTCGCACACCGCCCTCCTTGCCTGCGAATGCTATAACTCGCTCCACCATTTCCTCCACTGCCATTTCTTCCTCCAACCGAAGCACCGGGCAAGTCAATTTTCCCAACCATTCCAGCTCCTTCACCCGGCTTCTGATGTTGTCCGAATCCTCATCGTATGCCACAGCCCAGTTGCAGAGCTTTTCATAAACCGTGTGCAAATCGCCGCCAGGAGCGAGCCGTTCTGCGCCGTACCGAGCTATTTCTCTTTTTTGAATGCGCGCCAAACGGATATCCGCAGGAAGCCAACAATATACTACGACATTAAATCGTGGAATAAACACTTCTCCACAGCCGCATAACGCCCCGGAGAGTACCCAGCTTTCGTGGGCATCCAAATCCTTGGTCATCAATTGCCGCCAGTGATCGGGATTGCGGCGGCGGCGATAGGGTAGGGCATCGTCGGTGAACCAATGGTAATCATCGGTGTCGAAATGCTTGATTTTCAAGCGTTCAGCGAGGGCTTTGCCTAGGGTTGTAACGCCAGAACCGGGCGCGCCGAGGATGTGAATGGTGGACATGTAATCTTTTATTTATCTTCGTTTAATGCCCATCGTAAACCCTTAATAAACGTTGGGATTTGAGTATCCATATGACCAAGATTAGAGAATGTTTCACCTTTGTAATCTAAATAACCGAACTGTTTCTCGGATAACAATTTTGATAATAGTGCAGTGGTTTCGCCAACACTTTTGATCTCCGCGTCTTCTGTGTTTTCAGCATCCTCCAATCCGCCAAAAGTAATGTATGCTTTGACTTTTTTGTCGCTGCTTTCTTTTGCCGCCACTTCTTTCAATTGATGTAAGAGCCAATAGTTGTTGTAATCTATTGATGGGCTTGCTATAAGGTAACTATTAAAATTTTTGCTCTGCCCTAGCAAATTTTGCAAAAGGACATACATTGATAAATAGCCCCCTAATGAATGTCCTGCGAGCACACGATTGGTTGTATCCGTATTGTATTTTCTATCTATAATAGGGATCAATTCAGTTTTAATAAATGTGGAGAAGTGGTCAGCGCCACCACTTGTGCTCATTTCATAAGATGCAATTGCAGTGGGATATGTATAATCCCTATTTCGCAAAGAGTCCATGGTTTGGAAATCCTTATAGCCGACACCTACTAAGATAACAGAAGGAGCCAGCCCAACGGATGAATATTTTCGAATAATAGTTGCGATGATGTCGAAATACAAATTTGCATCTAAAAGATAAACCACAGGATATTTCCTTTCCTGATTGTATTCATTTGGCAAATCAACAAAAATCAAAAAGGTATCTTTTACGATATTAGAATAGAATTTAGCAGGACTATCATTATCGTTAGTATGAATTGGTTTTTTCTTTTCCCAATTTTGATCACAACCGAGGAATATAAAAAGCAAACTGAGGGGTGCAATATAATTAATCATGATTATTTTGATGGTAAAGTGACGAAAAAGAAGAAACGACCCGTATCGCAATTTCGCGGCGCGGCGCGTTTCATTGCACACCACTCAATGTAGGAAATAACCTCAAGTTACCACCTGTAATTAAAAAATGAAGTCCCCTCCAGCCTAGCCAGAGGGGACTTTCCTAATCAAGTTCAATTGTCCAAGTCAATTTAGGTGGAAACTTGAAGTTGCCTCCCAAATTAGTGGATGTTTTACCCTTTATGGTGCTTGATCACACGACCATCAAGTGCTTGCACCGGACGGGCGTTTTCGTGTTCCAGGTGCTCAAAATGCTCAATCTGATCCAGAGAAGCCTCAATTGGGTGCTCCATTACGATCCAGGTCACGATTTCTGAACAAGGAGGGGTAGTGAGCGAACCGGCGTAAGTGAAATAGCTCTTATCGGCAGGCATGAAATCAGCAGCGCTGAAAGTGTCGGCTGATTCATGTGTTGCGTCTTTGGTTTCAGGCAGGTCATGCGCAATGTGCTCTAAAACGGCATTTTCAGCTCCTTCTTCTACCAAAACGCCTATAACAGCCAGTTTGCCGGTGCTTGCATTTTTGTGTACAAAGTGCATTTCCATGGGCGCGTGGGCGCCATTAACTTCGTGTTCGCTGTGGGTGTGCGTGTGGAATTGCAGCAGGTCATACGTTTCTCCATTTACAACAATGCTGCTGCCCCCGTCAAAATTGAACTGAATGGTGTGACCCTTGTTCACGATGTGGGTAGCAGTGGCCACATAGGTTTGAGGAATATCTGTCAATGCAGCATCATCGGTCGCGCCGGTAATGTTGATGGGCGATTGTGAATTGCCATTGCATTCTGAATCCAGGCAAAGGTCTCCCCAATATGCCGGACCAAGGTCTCCTTCGTACTCAAATTCAACGCCATCACAGGATTGTGGCGTCTTGGGGTCGTTGTCTTTGCAGGCGACGTTGAAAATCAGCAAGCTTGCTGCCATAAGAGAAAGCAGCGGGTTTTTCATGAATGTTGTCATGTTAAAAAAGTTTTAAGTTTTATAAAAGAATGGGAAAAAACAAGGCGACAAGGATTGTAATAATTTTGCAATTGTTGTCCAAACCAAGCGTCTTTGGAGGTATATCCCTTCCGCTTTCTTGAAGTGACCCCAATCCGGCAATTTTTTTACATTTTTTTTGATGCTACTTTTGCGCTCTACCAATACCACCAGGATTTCGCGGGATGGAACACAATGATTTACACTACATTAAAGGGATTTTAAGCAACGATTCAGCATCATTGGAAACGCTGTACCGCAAATTTTTGCCGCCCCTTTACGGAATGCTTCGCCGCAACGGAGGGAGTTTTGAGGATGCAAAAGATGTTTTCCAGGAGGCCATCGTAGTCGTGTTCCACCATGCTGCCCGACCAGGATTTCAACTTACGGCGCCTTTCCAATCTTACCTGCTGGGCATTGGCCGTTATATTTGGCTGCGCCAATTGAAAAAAAATGCCCGCACAGAGGTCACTTCGAATGGGAAGACGGATTTGACATTGGGGCTGATCTTGAATGGAAAATCTTCGAATCAGAGAAGCAATTGCTGTACAAGGAAAAATTTGCCCAAATCGGCCAGGATTGCCAGCAGCTTCTGCAACGATTTTTTGACCGCGAACCGCTGAACAATATAGCCAACGACATGGGCTACACCGAGGATTACGTCAAAAAGAAAAACAAGGTTTGTAAAGGTAAATTGATGGAATTGATTCAAACCGACCCTCGTTTCAAGGAATTGTCGTCAGACGTAAATACAGCCAAAACAAAAACAGCCGCCCATGGATGATAATTTGGAAAATCTGATTGCCGATTATTTGTTGGATAAAATGGATTCAACAGCCCGGGAAAATTTTGAGCAACGCCTTGCTGCCGAACCTGAGTTGGCTGCTCGTGTCGCGCTCGAACGGGAAGTTGCCAATACACTCGACGCCTCCTCGCCTGAAAACCAACTCCGAGCGAATCTGCGACATATTTCCCAAAAATTTGATACCCCTGAAAGCCTGGGCCAAAGACCAGGAGAAGCACCTGGTGGAAAGGCCCTGTGGTGGTGGGCATTTGCCGCTGGACTGCTGATTTGCGCTGGATGGTATTTCTGGAATCCCCACCCGGCAGCAAAACCGAGAACACCTTTGCCCCCTCAGTCAAAACTGGAATCGCCTACTATTTCACCAACAGAGCAATTGCCCGAAGAAAACAAAGTTGAAAACATCGATCCGATCAAGCGCCAACAACCCATTGCTGCCGCTTTCAAGCCGATTCCGCAACTGGAGTCTTATATCGGTTCACAAATGCGCAGCGGCGGTTTTCACATTTATGTAGAGGAGCCTAAAAGCGGGATTACCCTTTTGCGCCACTCCGGGCAATTACTTTTCCGATTTTCTGGAAAAATAGAAGGTGCCCTGCCTGCTGGAACAGGTTTCAATCTGCTGATATTCAGCAATAACCAAAAAGATTTTGGAGATTTACGCACCGTAAAAAGCCAGGTGTTGGGAATCAATCCAGATGGGAAATTTCTGCTCCAAAAGCAATGGTCCCTGTCGCAAGGACTCTATTATCTGGTGATTGAGGACCAGCAGTCGGGCGAGTGGCTGTTGGTGGATAAGTTTTTGGTAAAGAACTGAGTGAATTCCTTTCATAAAATTTTGAACCTTTGTGTGGCATCATTCAAAATTTCATGAAAGGATTGTACCGTTTTTTGCAGGCCTTGCTGCTCCAATATTTGTTTTTTTTTCCGCTCGCTGCACAAACCCCCGATGTGTCGCTTGCCGAAATGAGCTGGCAGGAGTTGACCGAAAAAATAGAGGCGCTTGTGACGAAGGGAAAGTTCCAGGAATCTTTGCCTTTTGCCCGCGAAGCGCTCGCAAAAGCGCTGCGTGACTCTTCCGAGGCCAGTCTAGACTATGGCAGCAGCCTCGATTTCCTTGGCTATGTACTGCATCATTCCGGGTATTTTACCGAAGCAGAGCAGACTTTTTTCGCCACTGTCGCACATGCCCGTATACATCTGGGCGAATCGCACGAAGATTACATCACACGCTTATCCAACCTCGCCATGCTCCACATGGACATGGGTGAATTGGCCAAAGCCGCTTCTGAACTTGAATCTGCGGTCCATTTAGCAGAAAAAAACCTTGGCGACGACAATCCATACGTAGCCATACTGATCAACAATCTCGGTCTTGCTTACGAAAAGATCGGTCATTTGGATCAGGCACTGAAATATTACCTGCTCGCCCTTGACCGGACAGAAAAGACGGTGGGCAAAGACAATGTGCGCTATGCCATTCGACTTTCCAATGTCGCAGCCATCTATCGCAAAACCGGAAAAAATGAGAAAGCGCTTGAATTCAGCCTGAGGGCTTTGCCAATTTTTGAAAAAACCACCGGAAAAACGCACCCCTATTATGCGAGCGGGCTGAGTGCCTTGGTGAGTACTTACACAAGCCTCTCCCGTTTTGAGGATGCGTTTCCATTGAGCGAAGAGCTGTTGGGCCTGATGGAAAAATGGTCTGAAAAGATATCCCCGGAAATGTATGATTTCGTTGGCGCGGTTTCAAATTTGTACTTTAAAGCAGGCCAATACCAGCGTTGTGTGGATTTTAGCAAACAGATGTTTACGAGGTACAGCGAAATTTTCCCGCAACATTATGCCCGTCACACCTATTTGCTGGATCGTATCATGGCTTCACTGGAAAAAATGGGGCATTTTCAGGAAGCAGCAGTTTTTGCCAGTATGCACAACCACTTTTCAGTGGAGGAATTGGTGAACATTTCCAGCAAATTCAGCGAAGAAGAGCAGTTGCGGTATTTTCAGACCTATCGACAGGTATCGGATTATCACGCGCTCCTGTTTGCAGTGCAACATCCGGAATTTCCGGATATGACCGAATCCGTCTATGATTACGAAATGACGGTCAAAGGCTTGTCGCTAACCAACCGCCGTCAATTGTTTCAATCGTTACGAGAAAACCACGACACCGAGCCTTCCGCCAAATTTGAAGCGTGGCAACACTTGCAGAATACAATTTCTCAGCAATATGCCCTTGCGCCGGGCAAGCGACAAATCAACCTGGACAGTCTCCTGAGACTTTCCAATGAACTGGAACGCAATCTTGTCCAGGTATCGGAGCCCTTTCGGTTGGCAAGTCAAAAAATCCAATGGCAGGATGTGAAAGCATCGCTTTTGGAGGGAGAAGCAGCCCTTGAGTTTGGCCAGGTTAAAAACGAAAAAACAGATAGTAGTCTATACTATGCATGGGTAGTCCGGCCTGGAGACGGCTCCCCGAAACAGGTTTTTCTTTTCGAGGAAAAGGAGATAGGAAATCTGGTAGCCACACGACGGCTTTACAATCCCATCCATACGCCTGAAGAGAAAAACCTCCAGGAACTGCTTTGGAAACCCCTCGAACCACTGCTAAAAGGCGTAACTACGCTTTATTTTGCGCCAGTCGGGGTGTTGTACCAACTCAATTTAGGTGCTGTGCCTGTTTCCGTATCCGAGATACTGGCCGACCGTATCCAGTTGCACCGACTGGTCAGCACAAGACAGGTTATTGCGCTTAAAAAGGCAGATAGTCGAATCGCTCCAAAATCCGCGCTGGTGCTTGGAGGAATCCGCTATGAAACGGATAGCTTGGCGCTTGTATCTACTAACCTAATTGCATCTTCAGAGCCTTTGCCAGGTTTTGAATCTCAAAATCGCGGTGCAGCCTTTGGGGAAGAATGGAGTTTTTTGACCGGATCTCTCCAGGAAGCCAATACGACCCGTACCCGCCTGCAATCTGTTGGTGCAAAAGTTGTTCTTGCCAATGGTTTTCAAGCTTCGGAAGGCTTTTTTAAAAGGACTGTTCAAAGCACGCCGAGTCCCACCCTAATGCATTTGGCAACCCACGGCTTTTTTCTGAGTTTCCCAGACAGCAATGCCAGAAGCGGTTTTGCAGCGGCGGAAAATCCCATGGCGCGTGCCGGACTGGTCTTATCGGGCGCCAATCGCGCCTGGAGTGGTGGCGAACCACTTGCCGGACAGGAGGATGGAATTCTTACAGCACTGGAAATCAGTCGGCTGGATTTGAGCGGCACAGAACTGGCAGTGCTGTCTGCCTGCGGCACTGGGCAGGGCAAAGTAGAAGCAGGGGAGGGTGTACTCGGTTTGCAACGGGCTTTCAAAATGGCAGGTGTGCATTACGTCATCATGACGCTCTGGAACGTGCAAGACCACGATGCGCAGCAATTCATGGACCTTTTTTATGAACAATGGCTTTCCCAGAAAAAGAGCGTACCCGAGGCTTTTCGGGTGGCACAGCGGAAAATGCGGGTACTGCATAGCAGGCCTTTTCAGCCAATGGCCTGGGCCGGGTTTTTATTGCTGGAGTAGTGCTAAGAACGCTACCACTCGTTCCACCATTTCCATCTCAGTCATTTCATCTTCCAATTGCAGCACTGGGCAAGTCAATTTTCCCACCCATTCCAACTCCTTAACGCGGCTTCTGATGTTGTCCGAATCCTCGTCGTATGCCACAGCCCAAGTGCAGAATTTTTCATAAACCGTATGCAAATCGCCGCCGGGAGCGAGCCGTTCTGCGCCGTAGCGAGCCAGTTCTCTTTTTTGAATCCGCGCCAAACGGATATCCGCTGGAAGCCAACAATACACCACTGCTTCAAATCGCGGAATAAACACATCACCCCATCCGCATAACGCGCCGGAGAGTACCCAGCTTTCGTGGGCATCCAAATCCTTGGTCATCAATTGCCGCCGATGATCTGGATTTCGGCGGCGGCGATAGGGTAGGGTGTCGTCGGTGAACCAATGGTAATCGTCTGTGTCGAAATGCTTGATTTTCAAGCGTTCAGCGAGTGCTTTTCCCAAGGTTGTAACGCCCGAACCGGGAGCGCCGAGGATGTGGAGATGAAGTGTATGAGATGGTATAAGCACCTGTTCTTATTGCTCTGTCAAGCTAAAAAAGTAAAGGACGAATCCACTTCTGGGGTCTTGCTTTACTTTAGGATTATATCCAATCTGGATAATATTGTTGCGCGGTTTAAGTATGCTTTTATCAATGGTTACCATGTGGGTTTCAATAGCATTTGATGGGTTGATAGGCAGAAATACGGGATACTGCTTATTGAAAACCACAAATGCCTCATCCTTGCTATCAATATTAGCGGTTCTCACAGCCATTTTTATGGAACCAGAATTCAATAATTCCTCGGATACGGTGATATTGGTGACACGGGAAGAAACTTTGGAACTTGCCCGGCCCAGTTCCACCACCATATTTTGATTTTCAGGTTTTGGAATACTATTGTCCCATTTGAAAAGCAATACATCGCCGTCGGAGGAAGCATCTGGTATAAAATGCATATTCCTGTACACGAATTGCCTTGCCTTGTCATCCACGAAAGAGGATTCCAGATAATAATCGGCCAACAACCAACCTTTGGGCGTGTTGGTTACGGTATAAACCAGGTCTTCATACGAACTGGCATTTTTCGTACCATCCAGTTTTGGTTTATTAAATACCTGATGCTTTTTTTGTGTGTCATAATCCGCCTGTCTAAAAGGGATTACGTTTTTATCTTTCAAATAATAGGATACGCCATTGGCCAGTGTTGCCATTACAATTTCATCGGGCGCGCGCTTTTTGAAACATATTGGCAAACGTCATTCCAATTCGTGAAATTTAATCCACCTATTTTAGCATCCACCACAAAACCAGATTTCTGACGAGCCAATGTAAGGTCGCCGATGCTTTTCCAATTCGCTGTAAGCAATACCAAAACGAACGGAATCAGCAGGAAAATAAATTGCAGCTTGCGTGAAACATAAGGCGCCACCCACTTCCACAATACCCAAAAAAACACCGCTGAGGCCATCCAGAAAAATGGATGTATAAATATGCTATAGCGATGGACAGAGGGCTCGCGATACACAAAACTGAGCAGGACAAACGGAACAAGCAACATACTGCACAACCATAGCGCCGATTTTCGATTTAACATCCACGCGGCTATTATGCCCAACAAACCCGTAAAATACAACCAGCCTGTATCATACCGCAATACATCATTATATACCTTGAAAGCAGTAAAGGGTTCTGATTTCCATTGTTTTGAAAGGGTGCCCCAATTAGGCAAGGCCCACACAATCTGGTCGGCAGAAAGAATGGGCGATAGTAAAGCCGTTACGATTCCTTGACCAACTGGAGTCAATATCAAGAAGACAGTAGGGATCAATAACAGACTAAGATAGAAGTATTTGTTTCGATATTTTTCTGGCTCGTTCTTGAATAAAAACCATAGTGCATATACAAGACAATAGCTCGCCAGCGAAAAAATGAAAAAGAAAGTCAGTTGGTGAGACAATAGAGATAAAATAAGCGCCACTGGCAATAGCATTGCAATCTGCGGCGAAATGGAAAATTGTTTCCATTTTCCAGACAAGCTCCCTTCCTTGCTTTCAAAAGCCTTTAAAAACAGCCAAAAGAAGAGCAAATAAAAGAATCCAAAAATGGCGTAATTCCGGCCTATCCTGGACCAAAATATCAGATATATTGAAAAAGTAACGCCAAAAGCACTCAGTACCCCGATATATTGATTGAACAAACGGGCAGCAATTCGGTAAGTAAGATAGATCATCCCTACTCCGAACAATACACTTGGCAATCGTGAAATAAATGCTGTACTCCCTAGTACTTTAAATAAAGGCAACAGAAACATGGTGTACAAAATACCATTGTTGTCTTCGGTGAACAAGGGTCCGGTGCCATTTAGATAATTGTCCGCCCTGTTAACGTGCACGAATTCATCTACCCATAAGCTCAATGCGTCCAGGTTTAAAATTCGCAGCAGCAAGCCCACGAGAAGTAAGCCAAGTATAACCTTGATACCGTACTTTGTAGTAACCGTTTCCCAGTATTCAAGGTATGAGCTGTCAATGGGTTTCTGAACATTCGTTTCTGAATGTTTAGGTGTGGGTTTTGCGCTTTTTTTGTTTTTCATGTTATTTTGTATACTGCAAATCAAACTGGTTTAGCGTTTGGGCTGCAGCGGTCAGGTTTTGTTAATTTTTGCGTTTTGAAAACCTTATCCCATACAGTGATAAAAGCACTGTAATTGTTTTTAGGGTTCCTGTGATGTTCCAAATGATACCTACCCCAGGCAAAATAATTGGTTATGCGGCCATTGATTTTTGGATTGTGATCCAATAGCCGCTCACTTAAAAAAACTTCATGTAAATAATGAAACGCTAGTAGAACCAAGCCTTGTGAAGGATAAAAAATGGTTAATACTATCAATGGAAGTGTAATGGTTAATAGAACGTCTGCGGTGACCCTTATATCTCCAAAGTAAAACAGCAAATAAGCAATACCAAATTTCTCTCCGCCTTTAAAGTAGTTTACTTCGTGGTGGGCAGCATGAAATCTGTATAAAATATTGAATTTGTTTTTCACATGGGCGAGCCTATACAACCAGTAGGTTATGAACGTCCAAACTAGAAACACGATTAATAATTTTATAAACCAAATCATGGTTAAGCCAGGTTTAAATTAAGATAATCGGGTTCTCGTAATTGACGACTAGCCTGAAACTGGGCAAATGTATGATGCAGAACTACATTTGCAAGCCGCTTGTCCAGTTTTTCTTATTTGTCGCTGGCGCAAGGCTTCAGCCTTGTGCCTAGTATC
Organism: Lewinellaceae bacterium; assembly: GCA_016708875.1. Lineage (GTDB taxonomy): Bacteria > Bacteroidota > Bacteroidia > Chitinophagales > Saprospiraceae > M3007. The sequence goes on along the minus strand of JADJFA010000036.1, from coordinate 6,390 downwards.
CAAGTCGGCTGTGCCGACAGGCAGAAACACCTCTCTTTTGACCTATTGCCAGCCTGATTGTTATGTCGGCATAGCCGACTTAAATAATGGACACAAGGCTGGAGCCTTGCGCCAGCGCGGCCATTATTGCTATTTCACTAATTTTTTCCTAGTACTTAACACTCCAAATCTCGACAAATGTTGTTCACAAATTAAATTCTGTCACTATATTGTGCTTGCATAAAGCAGTATTGAAATTATCAATAGTCTTTTCTGTAATGTTTTCATCAAAACAATCTACTTAATAAAACTGAATAGAATCGTTGGGTTTTATCTGTCGTATAAATTTCAATATAATTGCTAGAAAGTATTAGCAAAATCCAAGTTGTAAATCCAAGTCTAGAATTGCCTATCTTAATTTTGTCAATCTCTGTCAACTCAAAAACTGTCATTTTTTTAAAAGGGAAATTCGGGTTTATTGCAATTAATTTGTTTTGGTAAATTGCATAGGAGTTATTTATATATGCCAAAACCAGATACTGCAATGCATAATAAATGATAAAGAAATAAAGGTATTTTAATATTAAAATTTTAAAATAAACCACAGTGGGATAATAAAAATATTGATATTCCTACATAAAAGTAATAACCAATAATAGGGCTATAATATATATCACATTCACCTGGGTTGTACCCCGTGGTTTCTAAGAGTATGTTGAGTTTTTTGAGAAGGTATAAAAAAGGGAATCAGTTCATACCTTTTGAGTGTCTAAATCCAAGTGTATGGTCACTCAATTTAATGAGCTTACTGATTCCCAGTGGGAAGTTATGAAGGATGTATTACACCAAAGAAAACGGAAACACAACTTGCGAGAAGTTGTAATGCCCTGTTTTCATTCTGAACAGGTCTTCAGTGGCGGAATTTGGCCGAAATTTTCCGAAATGGACGATCGTTTATTACTATTTCGGCATTGGCAAAAGATGGAACAATCGAGGTGCTAAACATGTATTTGGTAGAATTAGAGCGGCAGGCATGGGGCAAAGAAGCGACACCAAGTATAGTATGCCTTGATAGTCAAAGTGTTAAGAGCGCTCCATTAGTTAAAGAAAGCCGAGGCCTGGACCCATTCAAAAAAGTAAATGGCAGAAAACGACACATCGCGGTTGATACTTTGGGCCTGGTTTTAGATGTATCGATAGCGGCTGCAAACTCGGCTGACGCTGTGGAGGGTTGCAAGATCATGAAACGCAGTAGCGACCTGTGGAGCAGACTTCTGAAAGTATTGGTTGATGGCGCTTATCAAGGCCAATTCTTGCATTGGGTCAAAGAAAATACCGGAGCATTGGTTGAGATAGCTTCTCGCCCACCAACACAACAAGGCTTTGTGCCGATTAAGTGGAGATGGGTAGTTGAGCGAACATTTGCATGGCTCAATTTCTTTCGACGCTTATCCAAAGACTATGAGAAAACAATAGAAAGTTCGAAAGCATGGATTCTTCTAGCAAATTGTTCGGTTATCGTCAACCGATTCGAGCGTTAACCAAATTAAATTCCTCAACATACTCTAAGCATTTGTCAATCCTTCTATCTTTTATCTTAGCTGAAACTCCTAGTATCATGTGACTTTATTTTGTGGAACCCCACTGACCCGCTGGCGCAAGGCTTTAGCCTTGTGTCTGCTATCCATGTCGGCTGTGCCGACAGACAGAAACAAATTCCTTTTTTAGGGAACTACTTTGCATATTTTAAATCAAATTGTGTTGTCGGCACAGCCGACTGGAATAGTAGACACAAGGCTAAAGCCTTGCGCCAGCGTATTTTATTTCTGGTATCCTAAGGCAATCTGGGCTTATTGGTTGCCTAATTTGAATTTCTCGTCCATACGTTTTATCCATTTTTCTGCTGATTTTACAGCCTGTTGAATGGCTAATTGCGATTGTATTGTATTCCCTTTTTTAAAATACAGTTCACCTTGTAGACTTGCTTGCATCATCATAAAATCAAAACTTTCTCCCGGAAAGTTATCAGCCAATTTTTTGTCTAATTCCATTTTATCAGTTGGATCAGTGGTTGCTGCATCACGCCAACCAACGTAATTTAGCATTGCTGGGGTAAGAAAACTATAAAGTCCTGGGGATTCGTTGAAAAAGCGCTTATTGAACAAACCTAATTCATAACAACACCATGCTCTTTGTAAAGCAGTCGGTGACAATACAAAATGAATATCCGATGAATTTATTACCGTTGGTAGTACAGCAGCCAGTTCAGATTTAATGTCTCTTGAGTTTTGGTCTATAAACAGAAAATCTACCCAAATAGTGATTTCATTGGCAATAAGATGCTCAATATCATATTCTGGGTATTTGTTGAATAAAAATGATGCAATATAATCTAGCCCACTCCAAATTGCCACTTGTAGGTCAATAAAATTTGTTCGCCAATCGTACGAGATGAATAAATCCGGTTTTTGATTATTAAAATGATGCCCAAAATCTCTGACTGGGTATAAATTGTTGTTTTTGAGCTTTTCCGCCAATGTGTGAACATTGCTTGAATATATTCCAATCCGGCAAAATCTCCTATTAGATTCGAAAATCCAGCCGCTGGTTGACCACATTCTCATGTCTTGTATATCTTGCATGTCACAATACCACTAGGTTAATCTACTTGGTTTAGGTCATGAAGAAAAATCAATTCACTGTTGGCGTATTTCTCACTCCTCCTCCCACTTCCATGCTCTTCCATCAACTTCACCCGCAATTGCATCAAAATATTCTGCCTGCGCTCCAATACCGTGATTTCGTATGGTTTCAATCTGGAAGGAATCATTGCAGTGGAATGCGTCCAAAACGGTTGAGTACCAATCCATAAGCGTGTTGTGTATTGTTTGTTTTCAGGAAAGGCATCGGTAAAAATGGTTCAGGTCGTGTAGTGGTGCGATGCCTGAAACGTTAAAAGTGCCGTCCTCATTTTTGGTCACTGGAGAAACCTCATCGTCGTGTTCATCCTGGATTTCGCCTACCAGTTCTTCTAAAATGTCTTCCATCGCGATCAGTCCTTCCGTGCCGCCATACTCATCTATCACCATGCCGACGTGTATTTTTTTTGTCTGAAAATCCTCCAGCACTCGATTGAGCCTGACTTGAGTTGCAACATAATGCACCGGCGCATCAGTTCTTTAGCGTCCAGTTGTCCTGCTTGGTATTGGCCTTGAAAATGTCTTTGGCAAACACAATCCCCATCAGGTTGTCAATATCATCTTCATAGACGGGGATGCGGGAATAACTGTTTTCAAGTACGGCGTTGAGAATTTCCTCGCGCGGGGTGTCCATCTCCAGGGCAAAAATATTTTTGCGCGGCACCATCACCTGTTGCGCGGTCAGTTCAGAAAAATCGAACGCATTCTGGATGATCTGAAAATTGTCCTCTTTAATAGCGCCGCTTTTGTGGCCTTGTCGTACAAGCAGGCGCAGTTCTTCGGTTGTGTGTCAGTGCTCATCGGCGGGCTGGATGCCGATCAATTTCAATGTGCGGTTGCCAAAACCATTGATTACCCAGATAAAAGGCCGGAACATCACAAAAACGCCGCATCGGCAGCGAAACAACAGCCTGGTTCACCGGCTTGCGGATGGCGATGATTTGGGCGCTCGTTCGCCAAAAACGATGTGCAAAACGGTGATGAGCGCAAAGCCACGGGCAAGGCATTTGGTGGCCGTTTCTTCGGGCACATTCCACCAAGTCCATGAAAACCGGCGATCAGTTTTGGACACCCACTGGCTCCCCGATCCAACCCAGACCAAGGCTCGCGAGGTGATGCCGAGCCGCGTCAGAAAGGGTGGGAATCGAGGTTGTGACATTTTTGCGCCAAACCAGCCATTCGGTGGCCTGATTTAGCGCCGGACTCGATCTGTGAATAGCGCACCTTAACGATGGCAAATTCTGGCGGCTACAAAAAAACCATTGAGGAAAACAAGGAAAAAGGTGAGCAGTATGTCAAACTTATGTAGAGGAATTGGTTTCGAAATCACTGCGAAGACCGAATTTTTTGAGGGCGCGAAAGCATCTGGACGAATTCACTTCCAACAGATGCCTCAAACAATTTGACTAATTTCAAAACACTTGATTCGATAAAGCCATTTTGGCTAATGATGCAGTAAAAATTCCCTTTTCCCAATTTTCGTGTGGTAAGTACACCTGTTGGGTTCCTTTTCGTTGGCAACCTTCATACCCATTGCGTTGTAAAGACAAGATGTACGTCATCAAGATTGTTGACCGTTACGTTTAGTTCTTGTGAAAATGGATTGGGGTATATGTCAATTTGCGACGTTTCTGCCAGTTTCAATATTTGAAACTATAACACAGCGGAGATAATCAACCCATTTGGAGCAAGAGCCCAAATCTATTCCGGATTCGGTTGATAGGGGATGACGGCGCTAAAGTGGACCTTGGTTTGTTTCAAAACCAAAGGGACAATGGGGTTGGAAAACCAGGATTATACGGGCCAAACTGATATAGATCTTTCCAGTTTCTAGCAACATCCCATACCCATATTATAGGTGTTTATCGGGTTATCAAATGGAAAATGGCAAATAGTTGCGCCAGTACTATCTATTAATTTAATGTATCTGCAATCTGGAAATTTTGCACCAGTTAAAACCAGGCACGCTCATTTTCATCTACTACCAGATCTGCTACGGTGCTGTTTATATCGGGTCGGATTAAAACGGGATTTGAAATATCATTGTAAAACCAGAGGCCTTCTGCCATAAAATAGACCGTTCTACGACCAGCGGCAGTATGGCCCAGTTAATAATTGTTGTTTGCATGGTGCGTTGTGAAAGTCCAACCCGTTCCATCATTGATGTAAACGCTGTCAAAACGGGCTTGTGACACAACAACTGGTGTGGGTTCCAGTCTGATATCGAAAGAACTATTTATACCATGTAGGATTTCTCCCAGGGGCCTGTATAGATCGGTTTCGAAACTATAAGCGTACAATGAATCTCCAAGTTGGACAATCATATCGCTGGAATCCAAACATATTGCAGATTCGAATTGTATAATTCCTTCTGGGCGGCGCAATGGACGGCAAGACGATTGAAAAAGTAACAGTATGGGAATTTGCTTCATATTCAAAATACCCAGAGGCTTCAGTGGTTCAATATCCATTGCAAAAGACCGAAAATTATCCAGGATAATGCGAAGTTTGGCGTGAATAAAAGCCGATGTGGGTAATGCTGTATTTTCTTGTGACTTAATCAAATTTGTTTATGAATAAACTTCTCCTCCTTGCTTCACTCCTTATTGCCCTTACTGCCAATGCCTATCCTACCCTGGGAAAGCCCCCTGCGTGGCCTGGTCCAGCGATGGTATCCATTTTGACCCAACTCCAGTTTTCAGGATCCTCCGGGGTGCCCTCAGTTATCCGTTGGAAGGGCGATAGGTTGATACGTGCGTTTTCCAGTGGTTCCGGCTTCCGCAAAACACCCCGGTAGGGTTTCGGGATCGCGTGGCCGTCAAATTCCCTTGTGATGCAGGCCAAAACCCGGACGCAGCCCACGCCCATTGTGAGTGGGCGGTCTGCCGCCAATTACCAGCGTCCATTTGATCCGACGCTTACGGTGTTTTCCAGCGATAGTTTACGCATTTATTTTCCTCCAGCGGTGGGTTGCCCATGGGAGGATTGGTCCCAATCGTAAACTGTTACTCTGCAAAAAGCTCCGATGGCATTCATTACACCTTCGGACCCAATGCCCGGGTAGGTCACCTTACTAAACCCCTTGATTGACCCGGCGGTCATTTATTTCAGTGGAGGCTGGCATTATTGCGCCCATCGGTGCGCCACAGGATGCGCCTACCACTACGTTCTCCTGACGGGTTACTTCTCTCCGGTACCGAATATCCCTTCTGACAATCAGCACAATTGGACGGGGAAACCTGATGCTAACAACGAAACGGAACTTGGGCGTTTTTTGCGGAAGCGGCCCATCCATTTGGTACAAATGCAACGGCCAATGGCGGGGTGTGGAATGGCTTCGCACCACCATATCCAAGGCGGCGAACCCCAGTGTGGTGCAGATTTCAGCCAATAATTACTGGATGGTGTATGTGAGCCAACCATATAGTACCGGATCGAATGAGCCTGACTTCAGCACTGCTTTTCTGCCCGTCGTTTTCCCAACCGACGAGTAATTTTATACGGCTTTTTTCAACTGAAAATTGACCGAGTATGAATACGCGATTTTCGATACCAACGGCCGATTGATGCTGGAGGGCCTCACAAGTGTCAATTCAACGAGGCGTGGAAGGAATACCCAATGGGATTTTATTTCTTGAAAATTTGGGCGGGGGGAAAGGCTGGTTTCTTCAGGTTTCTCAAGAAACTGAGGCTATTTTTTTCAGAATGGCCG
>JADJFA010000035.1 GCA_016708875.1 Lewinellaceae bacterium | reverse complement strand
CATTGCTCCATGTCATGCCGTTGTCCTGGCTAAATTGCCATTGGTAAGTCACCCCCGTTACAGCCGTTGCTGTAAATCCAACGGGATCTCCATTTTCACAGATGAGGCGTTCGCCAGAAGTGATGGATCCGGCGTTTGGCGTAGCTTTAACCATAAGCGTTACCTCCGAAGTGGCAAAGCAGTAGGTAGCACTGGCATTTTCGACCCGTGCATATAAAACGGTGTTATCACTATTGAAGGGGCTGCTCAATGCTGCAACATTATTGTCGGCATCCGCTTGGGAAGCGTGATAAGTAACGGTTACTCCAATTGCGCCTCCTGTCACATCAGCATCAGCATCGCTGAGGGTGAAATCGGCTGTGCTGCCGCCTGGATCGGTGGAACACACCATGATCATGGCGTTGTTGGCGACAGGAACATCGTGAACTGTGATCGTAAGGTTTGAAGCGGGATATGCATCACATCCTCCTCCTACTGTAACCTGCACGCTCACTTGGTAGGTACTGACCCACCGAGCACTGCTTCACTGAATGTGTGCGAAGAAAGCGGACCATTATACAAGGATATATCGCCTCCGTCAAGCAAATTGTCATTGTTTACATCCACAAAAAATTCGTAATTCAATGTTCCTGAGCCTGTTGTGGCCGTCGCGTTGAGGGTAATGTCAGTACCGTCATTGCATACGTTGCCATCATCCGCTGTACCAGAAGCTTCCGTTAATGTGAATGCACTAACGGTAGGGGCACAAGCTGCTGTCGCAATAATCAGGGTAGCACAGTTGCCCGTATTGGCGCTTACCGTGGTGGTGCCAGCAACAACAAGTTTACAAGGAATAATACAACACTGGCTGAGGTTCGTATTGTTGGTAACGCTAAGGTTGCCGCCTATGGACTGAAACGCCGGGAATGTGGCATCCAAATCAGCGATGGCGTTTCGCTGGAAGGTGAATGTTCGGTTGGTTGCGGTCAAGGCGCCATCCGTCCCTACACTAATTAAGTTACCAATGTTCAAGGTATTCACCGAGCGAACAAAGCGAAGTCGACCTGCTGTAGTGGTCAAGGCAGACAAATTCACATTTGCAGTAGCGCTTACATCGTGCGCAGCAGCATTGTTCATTTCCAGGTATCGGCCCACACTTGTCAGTTGACTCAGGTTAACCGTGGTCAGGACAGTACCATTGGTCTGAATGGCCACATCCAGGGTGGGGGAGCTTACCCCAAGCGTGATGCTCCCGATTCCATCATTGGTCTCGATTGATACTGAAGCAGTTGGGTTGGGAAACGGCCCAGGTATGTTGATAGACTGTAAGTTCAGGTTGCCGTCAATGGTGAGTGCACCAAGCACCTCTGTTAAAGCGGCAAGGGCGATGCTGGTAGCCGGGTTGAAGGAGTTGCTCGAAATAGTAAAAGTCGTACCCACGCTTGCGAGTGCGGGCATGTTGATTGACTTGGCCGTCCGGGTAAAGTTCAGGCTTCCAGTCACAGTGGTTAACACTGGGAAACCAAGGTCGGCTGCGGTGTTGTTTGCGACGTTGTTGCTTAGACTCAGATTGCCACCCACACTTGTCAGGTTGGGCAAACTGATGCTGGTTACCCCTGTATTATTTGTGTTGATGGTTACGTTGCCTAATGTAGTAGAGATACCCAGCGTAAGCGTGTTCAATCCTGCGTTATTCTGCACGGTTAAAGCATTGATGCCCGCAGGAAAAGTCGTAGGGATGCTGATATTGGTGGCAGCCGTGTTGTGCGTGATAGTGATTGAGTTTCCTATCGCTTTAAGGGCGGTTAACGTAATATCTGTAAACTGTGTATTCTGATTTCCTGCCGAACCACCGATGGTCAGGTTGGTGCCAACCGATTCCAATTTGGCCAAATCGTCCAGGTTGGAAGGATTCAGCGCATTGGTAAATTCACGGATGGTCAAGGTAGTGCCTACAGAGACTAGCTCCTGTAAATTGCACAAATTCACAATTGGATCTAAAGCATCATTGCCGACGAGGGTCAGGCTTCCAGTAATTACCGTGTACTTACAGCCCGAAGGGTCTTTGAATGCGTTGACCTGTGCCTGGGTACTTAGTGTCACGTTGCCTACCCGGGTGATTGGCCCTGCGCAAACATCAGCGCAAATACGAGAAAGCACCACATCGTTACCCGTGCCGCCAGTATAATTGATGTAAAAATCATCACCGCCTATATTAATAAAGTTTCCTTGCACAAATTGACCCAGCACAGCATCGGCACCGTCGTTGTCAATCAACACGATTTGATCGTTGTTCGCAAGGGTGAAACCAAGTGTTTGACTGAGCGTTGCCCCACCCAAATCCACGGTTCCATTCACGATAAATTGGTCGTAATCAGTACATGCCACATTACCATTGGCTTCCATTTCCAGCACATCGCCCGCATTGAGCGTAAAATTGCCGTTGATGGTTACACAACCCGGACTGGCGCCTGGAGCAAGGGTGATGTTCTTAGGAAGAACCGTGGCGTTCACATTTTCGGTGAACGTACCTGTGCTGATGGCAAGGGTATGGCTGGTCAAAGTCGTAACATCGTCAATGCCCGCCTGAATGGAACAAAAATATTTTGAGGTGTTGATATTTTGAACCAACCCACCCGAAGCAAGGCTGGTTGGTTCGCTACGTTCGTCTACTCCATTACCACCAAACGTGTTGCCGCTTATGGTATTCCCGCATGTTTGAGGCGAGTTGCCGCGACCAAAATATAGGTCAGCCAGATTGTTCTGGTTGCCATCGCCGGGATAAGGAGTGTGGCCGGCCTGTTGTTGAATTGCAACATCACAGCCGTTCACGGTATTACCGCTCACTGTATGGTTGATGCCTTCAATCACAATACCAAAGCCCTCGCTGCTGCTCGGCTGGGTGTATCCAGTGACGGTATTGCCCGTAACCGATACGCCCGTGGGAATATCAACATTGGTTCCCAGCACGCCCCGGCGGAACACCGCGATGCCCGCCAAGTCGCGCACTTCCGCGCCAATGGGCACCGTGCGCGTCACGATATTGCCTGTTACAGTGGTGTTTCCGTTCGGGTTTTTTATTTCAATGCCGAAACGACCGTTGTCGGTCACGGTATTGCCCGAAATGGAGTTGGGGCCCACGGAACCATCCAACCCGACGATCCCAATGCCGTTGTCGCCGTTGTCGTGCACATTGTTGTTCGACATAGTTACGCTGGAAGCGGAACCGTCTTGCAATTCAATGCCGCAACAGTTATTGTTGTACACATGGCAATTGGTGACGGAGATAAGGCTTTTCAAGCCGTTCCAAATCACAATGCCGCGCGCTGCGCCCGCAACATTGGTATGGCCATATATTTCCAGATTATCAAATGTCACGTTGCTAATGGGACCGTTGGCATACACACCACTACCGCCCAAATTGCTGTGGATCGTGCAATCCTCCACCGTGAGTTGGTTGTTGCCTCCGGTGGCATAAATGCCCGCAAAACTGTTCGGACCTGTCCCGCTGTGGTTCCGAATGGTAAAACCCTGGATGGTCACCTTGGTGGTGCCATTTGTGAGTGTGATCCCGGAGCCATTGCCGAGGCCCGTACCGTCAATGATACAATTGGCTTCGTCAACACCTTGCAGGGTTAATGACTTATTGATCGTAACTTTTTCGGAGTAGAGCCACTCGGAACATTCAATAATGTCGTTGGGATTGGCGGCGTTGACCGCACTTTGTATGGTCAGGTAAAAGGTGTTTTGTGTCAGGTTGTGTACCGGGTAGAAGTATGTCAATTGACCCGTGCAGGCGGCGTCTGGTTTGTGGAACAAGCCCACTTCAAGATTTGCGCGCTCTGCCAGACTCATTGCGGAGGGCAATTGTGGGCCTGAGCCGACATCAAAATTGTTGTGTTCAATAATATAGTTCTGATTCCAGCACGCCATCGTGGTCGGCCAGTCGTGCCCCGTTTGAACTACCTGTTTGGTTGTCTAAGCGTATAAAATGCCCAAAACCAGCATTAAAAGTATTTTCGAGGCCCAGGCCACCGATCGAGAAAGTTCCAAAGGAAGCGTTGTCGTTGTCATGATTGTAAAATCCAAGGGCTGTGCCACCGGGGGTCCCAGAAGCATTGAAGGTGTTGGAAGTAAATGACCCATCCACAGTGGTCTGAACTATCATGTTAGAGTTGGAACTGATCGACTTGGTATTGACGCCAATGTGTACAAAATCAGTCGAGCCAGATTCGGGCGTAAAATTGTTTCCCAACACGCTGACATTGCGGTAGTTCTCCAGACTAAGGCCAAAACGGTGGTTTAGGAACGTATTCCCACTCACTGTAGTCGCCTTGTTTTGTTGGTTGTTTTTCAAACGCAATACAGCAGTGCGCGGCGTGACAAAGAGGTTACCAAAAGTCCCGTCAAAGGTGTTTCCGCTGACAGTGATAGCTGTAGCTCCTGCATTGGGTTCGGCTATTTCCACCCCGCCTCCATTGAGGACATTATTGGAAACATCTATGTCGCCATTGCTGCCAAAACGGATCTGGATGTCTTGATTGATGGATTGGATTGTATTTCCAGAAAACGCTCCGCCGACCTCGTCTGCCGAGATACCGGCGCGGAATGCAGCCGCCCCACCTACGTTCACGGTATTGCCCGTGAACGTAACATTATTTACCCCACCCGAAGCAACCCGGTAATTGGTGGAACCAAAATAGTTGATGCTCACGGCATTTCGGTCACCATAGGAACCAGCTGCAGTACCATAATTATCAATGACATTGTCCTTCACCGTGATGTTGTCAATACCTGCTCCGCTGGCAATGATGGCACTTCTCAATTTTGCCATGTCAACATTGAAATGGATGTTCTCGATCGTAACCCCGTCTACAGACACATCGAATAGTGTAGGCTTTCCGGTCACCGTGCCAGTGAAATTCACCAATGGCTGTGTTATGCCTACCCCTTTGATAATCACACCCTTATTGACCAGTACCTGCTCATTGTAAGTGCCTGAAGACACTTCCAAAGTATGCCCAGTCAAAGTCTAAGCATCATTGATAGCCGCCTGGATGGAACAAAAATATTTTGAGGTGTTGATATTTTGAACCAACCCACCCGAAGCAAGGCTGGTTGGTTCGCTGCGTTCGTCTACTCCATTACCACCAAACGTATTGCCGCTTATGGTATTTCCGCAGGTTTGGGGCGAGTTGCCGCGACCAAAATAAAGATCAGCCAGATTGTTCTGGTTTCCATCGCCGGGATAGGGTGTGTGGCCGGCCTGTTGTTGAATTGCAACATCACAGCCGTTCACGGTATTACCGCTCACTGTGTGATTGATGCCTTCGACTACGATACCAAAGCCCTCGCTGCTACTCGGTTGTGTGTAGCCGGACACGGTGTTGCCCGTAACCGATACGCTGGCGGGAATGTCTACGTTGCTTCCCAGCACGCCCCGACGAAACACCGCGATGCCCGCCAAGTCGCGCACTTCGGCCCCAATGGGCACCGTGCGCGTCACGATATTGCCTGTTACAGTGGTGTTTCCGTTCGGGTTTTTGATTTCAATGCCGAAACGACCGTTGTCAGTCAGGGTATTGCCCGAAATGGAGTTTGGCCCCACTGAACCATCTAACCCGACGATCCCAATGCCGTTGTCGCCGTTGTCGTGCACATTGTTGTTCGACATGGTCACGCTGGAAGCGGAACCGTCTTGCAATTCAATGCCGCAGCAGTTGTTGTTGTACACATGGCAATTGGTGACGGAGATAAGGCTTTTCAAACCGTTCCAAATCACAATGCCGCGCGCTGCGCCTGCAACATTGGTGTGGCCATATATTTCCAGATTATCAAATGTCACATTGCTAATGGGGCCGTTGGCATACACACCGCTTCCCCCCACATTGCTGTGAATCGTGCAATCCTCCACCGTGAGTTGGTTGTTGCCTCCGGTGGCGTAAATGCCCGCAAAACTGTTCGGACCTGCCCCTGCGTGGTTACGGATAGTGAAACCTTGGATCGTCACGTTGGTAGTACCATTCGTGAGTGTGATTCCTGAGCCATTGCCAAGACCTGTACCGTCAATGATACAATTGGCCTCGTCAACACCTTGCAGGGTTAAAGATTTATTGATCGTTACTTTTTCAGCGTAGAGCCCTACTTCAACAAAAACGGTCACTCCAGCTACTGCGTAATTTATAGCCGCGGCGAATGAAAGCGTGTAAGTACCTACCTGCGGTGGTGCAGGGGGAATCAAATCATTGATGTATTTATTGCCTGTGCTTATCTCCTCTACATGAACCAGAGTTGCTGGAACAGAAGAAGGCGCTGCAATCAAAGACGCCGCTGCCGTGTAGGCATTGGCCAAATTTGCCATATAAATTTTTGATATCAAAGCCACCCCTGCAAAGTGAGTAGCAACACTGCTAGGCAAGGAAATACCCGTAATCGTACCGGAAGTAATTTGTTCGTACACAGGTACGGGTTCGCTAATGCTGACCGTGCCAGTGATGGTTACGTTGGAAGTTCCCGCTGGTGGGCAACTTGTGCCCGATGCGAAAATACCCACCCCGGCGCTAAATCCACCACCGAACGCATTCCCGCTCGTGGTTAAGCCATTGATGGTCACGTTGTTACAATCCGTGATCGAGACGCCATTGCCCAGGTTATTTGTGGCCGTTATATTGGTCAAACTAAGGTTATCAGAACCATTGAGTGCAAAGCCAGAGCCGCCGCCATTGGACACGGTTGTATTGCTGATACTGAGGTTGTCAGCCCCACAGCTTGTGATGATTCCAAATGTGCCCGCAGCATCAACCGTTAGGTTCAAAATACTGATCCCGGGCACATCTACATTGACGCCCCAGTTGGGCGAAGTAGAATTCAGGGAAAAGCCCGCACCATCAATCGTTACGGCTTTATTAACGGTAACCAAGCCTTCATTCAGGTTTGCCGTTAGCGACAATACACTACCCGCTATCGTACCAGCATCGTCAATGGCCGCTTGCAGCGTCGCAAACGGACCTCCTGCTGGCAGTGTGCGCATCACTTGCGCGTTCATATTTGGAGCCAGCCAGCAGGCCGCCATAAATAAGACCAGCACTTTCCAACTGGGAATGGAAAAAAAGTTGGTTTTGACATAAGGTGTAGAAGTAGACATAATTAAGGGTTTTAAGTAAAAACTGTGAAAAATGGTTAGGTTTCGGGAGCGAGCGATTCGCAACCGTTTATCAATAAATCAATCTTAGAAAAAGTGGATCGTACGCAATGCGCGGTGGCGGCGTACAAATAGACAGGCGAAAACGTGGATAAACCCCGAAGACCCTCTGGGTGATACGGCGAGATGCTTTTTCATGAGATTGAAATTCAATCCGCCGGTTTCTGCAATAGAAGCCAACGTTTTAAAATTCAGGATTAAAAGAAAACCGATTGGGTATACAGGCCTGAAAAAACAGCCTACCCAAAATGAGTTACAAAGTTAAGCCTCAAAAACACCCCCTTGTATCAAATAACGCCAAACATCTTAGGAGGCCTCGCCAACTTTAACAATAATTATACTGCAACTAATTGATTTTCATCAAATTTTATACTACTCAATCTGAAGTATTGTATTAGTTAAGTATTACATTGATAAGCAAAAAGGCAAAAAAAGGCCGCTCAACCAAAAATCAGTTGAGCGGCTTTCAGTCATTGTATGTTGTCAAAACAAGTATCAAGTTTCAAGTAACAAGTTCCAAGGACGGCCTAATGCCACTTGAAACTTGTCACTCGAAACTTAAAACTTTTTAATTCGCCGTCATCATCTTGATCGTGCGTTTGCCTTGTGGCGTAACTAATTCACAGAACAGCACCCCATACGACCAGGCATTTTCCATGCGGAAATCCAACTCGTGGTAGCCCGCAGTGTACTTGCGATCATAAGATGTCAATTCACGACCACTGATGTCGAGGATACGAATGTGCGCCTCACAAGCCTCTGGCAAAATGAAACCGATGGTAGTAGCGTCCGAGAATGGGTTCGGACGGTTTTGCAACAGTTGCAATTCCATTTTGCCCAAATCAAGCGGCGTACCTGTGCTGACCGATTCCGTAAAGAGGAGTTTCACGTCAGTAGGAACGTAAGCTTCTGAGAAGGCTTTGCATGGCAATTCAGAATCGTCCAACTTCAGCACCTGGCTGAGTTTTTGGCCGCTTGCCAACACTTTGAACTTAGCGCGGAACACCGGAGTGCCATCCGCCAAGGTAGTGCCAGTGCCTGCCGCCCATGCATTGCGCAATTCACCGAGGTTAGCATTGTACGAACCAAAGTTGTCGAGCAGGTTCATCGGAATCGCGCCAAGTGGTTGGAAACCAATGAACTGCAACTGCGTTGGGTCAAAATCCAAAGCCATTTGGTAAGAAGCCAAATCGTAGAAGTTAGAAGCTGCAAAAGTCAGTTCCACTTCTGTGCCAGCCACCAATGTTTGGTCCTGCAATACCCACACGAGTGGTGGGATGCTTGGCGCCAACTGTGGGTTAGCCCATACGGCGTCCACATCACCGATCTTCATGCCATAGAAATTCACCCCAGGAACATCCAGGGTAGTTACCGGCACATCCTTAAATTCTGGGAACGCGGGCACGTTTTGGTGCGCAGTAAACGGCATTGCATAGTCGGTAGGCACAAAGCGCCAGAACACATTGAACACAGCCTCTGCTGTTGGATTGCCCATGAGGCACTGTGTGATGAGGGTAGCGTCCTGCGTGTTGATAATCCCCGTCCGGTTCACATCAGCACATACTTTTTTGTATGGGTCAAGGATTGGATTTGAGAAATTCACGTGGTTTGTAATCCTCGTCGCATCCGCAGAGGTTACCCCGTTCAAACGGAAGATGTTTTTCACAGGAGTAATTCTGTACAATCCTGCTGCTGGCACCGAAAGTTCATAATCGCCATTCGTATCAGAAAGGTCACTGCCCAATGGATTTATGCCTTGCGAGAGTTTCCCCGTTGCGTCTTTCACGCCAGACACATCGTCGTGCTCCCAAATGATACGTCCAGAGATCGTCAGGCAATTGACCGTGATCGTAAACGTACAAGAGCTGTGTTGCCTACTTCATCTGTTACGATGTAAGTAACCGTTGTAGTACCTTCCAGGAATATGACGCCATCAACGGAGCCAGTGCCTTCACCAGTACCCACAAAGAAGCCATCCAGTTCGTAACTCAATACAGCACCCGGGCAGTTGTCCATAAAGCTTGGAGCACCCACACCTGAGGCAACCCATCCACATGAGTGAAGGTTTTCATCGTCATCAACTACTGGCCCTCCTGAATGAATGCTATTGAGAATCCCAGTGCAATTGATTGTCGGAGCCGTAACATCTAATACTGTAATGGTTTGCACCCTCGGGATAGCGGGGTTTCCACAAGCATCCGTCAACTGCCAGGTACGAGTAATGATATACTTCTCCTGGAAATTAACCCCAGAGTTAACCATATCGGTGTAGAAAGCCTGGAGGAATGGTCCAGAGGCTGTGCAGTTGTCTGATTCGTCCAGCACATCACCGGTTACGGCAGTAGTTGCGTTATAAATGCAAGCAGCATTCACGTTGATGGTGATATTAGCCGGTGCATTGAAAGTTGGTGGCACGTTGTCCACTACAGTGATCATGTGATTGACAATTGCTGTATTGCAGTAATCGTCCGTCACGAGATACTGGTGGATAATAATCCTCGGATTACCTGGGCAACCAATTGCAAGGTTGTCGGAGGTAGCAAATACCGTTACTGATGGTGTACCGCCACAGTTGTCCGCTTCACCCGTCACGAGTGCTACGTTCGGCGCAGGAATTCCTGTGCTGCAAGTCAAATTTGTATTGGCGATCGAATTTGCAGTTGGTGGCACAAGGTCCGTTACTGAGAACGTTGCGGTGGTCTCGTCAAAGTTGCCGCAATCATTGGTAGCGCGGAAAGTAACCACCACAGATTTGGTGTGGGTGGTACAGTTTGGTGCGCTCATCTGCAGTGCAGTTTGCGGATCAAGTGGCAGATAAGACCATTCGATATCCGAACCTAAAGCATCTGCACCACCGTGATCGGCGAGCCATGCTGCGAGGTCGTCTTGCCATGTGTTGCAATTCACCGTTAGGTTACTTGCTTCTGGCACAATGGTCACTTCGCTTCCAGCACCTATGCATAGTCCTGGGTAAGCCACTGAGTGGCTGTTGCCGCATTGATCCGTTGCGGTCACCGTTACGGTTGCAGGGCATGTACCAACGGTAGTAGCCGTGATAATCATTTGACCATAAGCGCTGCAATTGTCGGTGATGGTTGTTCCAGCAATAGCAGCTCCTTGTGCTGCTGCCACGTTTAGATAGCAGGTAGGAATGGAACTTACCGTCATATTCGGAGCTTCACCGTCAACCCTTGTATTGTAAATCACCGGGTCGCTGACATTGCCTGCGCAATCTGTTGCGGTCACGGTAATGGTTGCGTTGCAAAGTGTTCCAGTTCTAACTGCGTCCACCACCAAATCAATGGTCTCAGTACAATTGTCTGAAACGCTTGTGGCTGCAATGGCAGCCGCCAGTGCCTCTGCTTCGGTGTCGTAGCAGGCGTCAATGGAACTTCCAGACGCTAGCGGTGCATTATCATCAATGATGTTGTAGATACAAACAAACAGCGTCGGCTGTACATTGTTACATGCATCCCTCAACTGGAATGATACAGTGATTTGGCGAACACATTCTGCCGTGTATTCAGAAGTAACTTCCACGGTTTGGCCAGGCACATCGGTAATAGAAACTACCTCAGCAATGACAGATCCGATTGGGCTGCAATCGTCTCCGATGCAACCATCCAAGGATGGGATCGAGATTCCGGCTACTGTCCAAGAATCGAGGTAATCCAGCTCATCACCTACTACCAGCGAGATTCCTTCATTACAGTCTGCACCTTCAGAGGTAAACAGGTTCAATGGCATGAACTGGCAACCAGGATCAAACGTAGGCGGCGTATTATCCACCACCGTGATGGTTTGGGTGAACGTCAGACTGACATTGCCACAATCGTCTATAGCCGTCCAGGTGTTGGTGAACGAACCTTCTCCAGGGCAATCACCACCAGGTACGAATAAACCAGTGGTTTTATCCAGATTGACTTCAGGATCACAATTATCCGATGCCACAGGTTCAAGGCTGTTGGCAAAATCATACCCTGCAATATCACTGCAAGAGATGGTAACGTCAATCCCAATTGGGAATGGCGTGCCTTCTTCGGTATCCCATTCTGGAGCCGTATTGTCGTAAATATAAACGTAATGGAAGAAGGAAATGCTGGTATTACCGCATTCGTCCGTAGCCGTCCATTCCGTTATCCAATAACCTAGATTATTGCCGATACATTCAAAATTGGGTTCAAAATGGCGGTCTACCATGGTATAGGTGACATCACCACAGTTGTCGTTGGCAACAGGCTGCGCTTCGAGTGCGGCTTCTAAGCCGGCAGTATCGTCGCATTCCACTTCGTCTTCAAAATCTTCTTCATCAGATACCCATTCTGGGTCAACATTGTCAATAATGGTAATGACTTGCGTGAACGGAGCATCAACCACATTGCCGCAGTCATCCACCGCAGTAAAGGTGCGCACGTAACCGCCCGCACAAGAGCTGCTGGGTGAAGATGAAGTCAGCGTCACGGTCACTTCTCCGCAGTTGTCCTCAGCTTCAGGCTCCAGCAAAAGTGCTGCCTCAATCGAACTGAGGTCCTCGCAAGAGATCGTGCGATCCAGATTATTGCTTGGCGTAGTTGTCCAAGTGGGTGCCACATCGTCGTTGACGATAATGTTCTGGGTCACATCCGTGAAGTTGCCTGCGCAGTCGAATACACGGTAGGTACGTGTGCCTGTGCCTGGGCAAGAAGTAGGCAGCGTTGTGCCAATGTATTCAACGTCCCAGCCGCAATTGTCCTCTGCGACCACTATACCAGTATCTTCCGCTTCCACATCATCCAGACAAGTGTACTCCAAATCATCCAAAGGCTCAACCGTTGGGGCTTCGTTATCAATGGTGATGAATTCGTAGGTGTAAGCCACAGTGTTGCCACAGTTGTCTATGAACGTGAATTCAATGTCGTATTCCGTACATTCATCTTCCAGATCACCCACCTCCGTTACATTGGTCACGGTCACAGAAGCAATCAAATCCTCGTCTGAAGTGCAATTGTCGTAAGGCCGCGCAGCGATGGCAAGGCTATCATAAGCATCTTGGAATGTCTGGAAGCAAGTCGCATAGATAACATCCGGGTCCACTTGCTGGTCTTCTGTATCAATATGTACTCCAGTGTACACAATTGTAGAGAAGTTGCCACAGAAGTCAGTTACGAAGACTGTAATTTCAGCCGGGCAGCCAAGGCTCACAAAAGCATCTAATTGCAGATCACCAGGAGCTGTGCAGTCGTCGCCAGCAAAAGTTGCTGCAATAGCTGCATTTTCAGCCTCCTCTACATCATCAAAGCAAGCACCGTCAAAGGTGAGCGGATCTGAAGAAATAATTGGCGCATCGTTTTCTACCCGGGTTTCATATACCACCGAGCTAGATTTGCCGCAATCGTCTGTTGCTGTTACTGTGATTAATAGTTCACAATCAGTCCCTGAAACAGAGGCTGTGATTGTAAGTGAAGCGTCACAGTCGTCGGTTGCTGTAGTAGCTGCAATGGCCGCTTGAACCGCGTAATCATTTGCAAAATAAGGCGCTGTTGGCGTCTCGTCCTCGTCGTAGCAGTCGTCAATGACACCCATTGTTACGGTTGGAGCTGCGCCATCAATCACAACGTTGTAATTGAATGTAGCTAAAATACCGCAGGCATCAAAGAGCATGATTGGAATTGTGCGGTTGCACAATGGGCCAAAGGGTACTCCGGGTACTACGGTAATGCCAACAGGAGCAGTGCAATTGTCCCGCTTGTTGAGGTTCGCATGGTTAATAGCCGCCGCAATTGCTAATGCTTCAGTTTGATACCAGTTGGCAATCACAGGTGGGTTCAACAAGTATGGCGGAAGGTTGTCTTCTGCTGTAATCGTCTGGGTAACATAAATAGTGTTGCCAGCCTCGTCTGTTACGGAGTAAACCCGAGTAATAATCATTGGATTGCCTGCACAACCTGTACCAGTAGTGTCGGTAAGGGTAGGCTCGTAAGCCACTGTGATTTCTCCAGGGCAATCGTCGGCTTCATCATCCACAACATTGATATTCGGCGCAGGAATGTTGGCGACGCAAGCCACGTTCACGGGGTCAGGATTGCTGGCCGTTGGCGGATCTTGATCTACTATGATGGAGAAGAAGTACTCAATGCTTTCACAACCATTAATGGTGTTACTCACCACCAACGAAGCTTGATATGAACCATTTTGAATTCCATTGGGAAGCGGGATTTGGATGTATCCATCTCCTACTACCAGCAATCCTTGCTGAATGTCCGGGAAACCGGCTGCCTCAGCATCTGAATCGAAATCAATTACATAATAATTAGGGACACCTCCAACATTGCTGAACAGCAAATTGGCAAAGTCGGCACTAGGGCAAACTTCAGGGTTGGTACCCAAATCCAAAGAAATTGGTTCAATGATTATGCTCACTCCAGTGGAAGTGACATCTATCGGGGAGAAACTGCTATTGTAGGCTTCTTCCAATTCTACCGTCGCCGGAACTCCATACGTACCAGAATTCGCAAGGGCGCGAAGTGTGTAGGTCAGAATAACTGTATTGTTGGGAAGTTCTACACCAAACGGTGGTACATCTGCGTAAAATTGGTAAATTAATTGACCATTGCCCACGTTGAAGGTGCTGGCATCAGCTTCTCCTCCTGGGATAGGTGTTACGGTGTAGGTCACAAATTGGAACACGTTCGGATCCCAGGAGAAGTAATAGTCCAGGGTACCGATGTCGCAGAAACCATTGACGGCAACCGACACAGTGAATTCTTCTCCACAAGAAACCGGGCCACCAGTGTAGATGGAGGTAAGGGTCAATTCATCCAGGACAGTGATGACATGGGATGCTGTTGAAACACAACCTGCATCATCGGTCACAGTGTAATAAATGGTTGAGCTGCCAGTACTATTTCCGGTAACCACACCAAAAGCATCTACTGTGGCATCGCCAGAACCATCATCGGACCATACTCCTGTTACAAATGAAGCAGGTGGCACCACATTGTCAAGGCCTGACAAGTATACCACACCTCCAACGTGAAGACAAGTTGGTCCTTCTATGGTAGGCTCGGCAGCTGGCACAACCGTCACTGTCACAGTGATCGGATCTCCAAAGCAATCGTCGCCATTAAAGCCGTTGCTTGGGCCTGAAGCCCGTGGTGTGATCGTAAAGGTGGCCGTTTGTGGGCCATCGAGTGGGTCAGTAAGCGTAAGCAATTGAGCAATATCAACGCCACTATTCGGGTCTAAACCATCGTTATCATAAATAACAATGCTTCCAGTGGCTCCATCTTCATCAATATTTGGTGCATTCAGTGACCAATCAATTTGGAGTGGGTAGCCAGCAGCATTGGCATTAAGAGAAGGCACACTGTCTAAGTTAATATCCAGATCAAGGTGCTTCCACTGCAGAAAGCAGCGGATCTAATGCCTCAAGGATTGGCTTCGGGTATACCTGTGTGTTCTGACCATTTACATCGGCAGTTGTGCATACATCGGCATCGGCATAAGCGATGTTGATGGCGCGGGCGCGCACGCGGCCACGGTCGAAAGAACCAACCGCGTTGTTGATAGCCTGGGTAAAGTTGTATGGGTTTGCGCTATTGATGATGATCCCAACCAGCGTGTCTGGCAGTGTATTGTCGTCATTCAAATCCGCTGGATTTCCTCCATTTGTGTTTTCTTCCAGAACCAAATCAAACGAAATGAGTTCCGTAGAAGTGGTACTGAAGGTATAATCCACCGCATCGCCGGAGCAAATTTCAGCAGGGTTGTTCCGGGTGATTGTAAGGCTGATAGGGGCGTAAACCTTGCATGTAATTGTAATGGGATCTCCCAGACAATCCGTCAATGCGTCATAGTCACCATCTCCATTACCATCGTAATAGGGCGTGAAAGTTTCAGTCATCCAACCGTAGGTTTCACCAGGAGCCAAATTGTATGGGCCATAGGTGCCTGCGAAAAAAGCAGCTGCACCGGCTGGTGAAATGTTTGTTGGAGGCCGTGGCACTGGAATTGCGAAAATGTCATAAAACAAGTTAGTCGTACCAGCCACGATTTCTTCGATGAAACCTACTCCGGCCGGAGCATCAAATAAACTGTAAGAGAACGACTCTCCTGCGCAGAACTCCATCACAATAGCATTTGGATCTGCAAAATTGCTGACCAGTTGTGGATCACCGCCGGCCACAGTGGCGGTTACGCTCACGGTGGGTGTTGGATAAACCGTGACGGTGAAGCTAACTGGATCACCTTCACAATAATCCGTGCTTGGAGTTACGGTCAAATTCCCCACGATAGGAGCATTGGTATTGTTGGTAGCCGTAAAAGTTATATTGCCATCGCCATCTGTACCAATGCCAATATCGGTATTGTCATTGTCCCAGAGATACTCCGCTCCTGCTCCGTAATTACCTGAAAAAGTGATGACGGAGGCTGTGCCATTGCACAGTTCGATATCGGTGGAAGGCGATACTGTCACCGTAGGAATGGCATGGATGTGGTAATTCAGGAACATGGTATCGCCTTCGCAATCACCAGCCGTCAGCGTACCACTGCCGTCATTGTCGAGGTAAGGAACAAAGATTTGATTAATCGTACCAGATGTTCCGGTGGTCAAACCATAGCCCAATACGCCGCCATACACGGAGCCAAAGAATGTGGCCGCGCTTCCGAAAGAAGTATTGCTCGGGCCGCTAGAAAGGGGCAATGGGCCACCGTCATAAGTTACGTTGCCCGTTGTAGTATAATAGGAGGTGTAGCCTACATTGCCGTTGTCGTCATAATCTGCAAGCGTTAAATGCTGCCCAGCGCAGAAATCAACATCCAGGGTATTAGGACCTGCGCTGTTGTTGCCGCTGAATGGGCCATCGCTTTCAGATGCTGCCGAAAACTCGAAATAGGGTGCATCCAGCACGTTTACAGAAACATTGGATGCTGAGCTACTGCAACCAGAAATGGGTTCAGTGACCCAAACCTGGGTAATGTCAAGATCGCCCGTGAAGTCGGTGCCCTCAATTAGGTCCACGTGGTCTCCATTGACGGCATCATAAAAAGTCAAGGTGTCAAGGCCAAAAACCAAAGGGGAGACGTCTGCTCCAACCGTGAATTCAGTGCCGCCTGGCCAAGCCGATTCATTGAAATAAATTTCAATGGCTGTGCCCGGGCAAATAGAACCAAGCGGCACTACCGAAAAGGAAGCGACCGGGTAAGGATTTACGGTGATACTCAAATTAGCAAGTGTGGTATCACAGCCGGTTGTTTCGTCTGTTACGACAATATTAGTCAACGAAACGGTACCACCTGTAGAGCCTTCAAAATCAACTCCTTCCGCATAGGTGTCAGTAGCACTACTTGGAATGTTTGAATAATTGATCGCACCAACAGCCGTCCCATTGTCGTCCACCAAGTCTGCCACAATGCTGAAAAGGTGACCACTTGCGTCATTATCTGTAAACGTAAGCGTTACTTCGCCATCGTCACATATCGCAAGGTCATCCAGCGTGATACTTACCCTGGGAAGGTCAATGACAGTAATGGTTAAATCAGCAAGTTCTGATTCACAATTAGTGGTTTCATCCGTCACCACGATATTGGTCAGCGAAACAGTGCCCCCAACAGAACCTTCGAAATCTATTCCTTCTATATAGGTATCTGTAGCACCACTAGGGATGCCGGAATAATTTATCGCGCCAACAGTCGTGCCGTTGTCATCTACCAAATCTGCGGTTACACTAAAAAAGTGCCCCGTAGCCGCATTGTCTGTGAATGTTAGGGTCACATCACTACTCGAACAAATGGATAAATCGCTTAGGCCTACCTCCACATCGGGAAGAGCCGAAACGGTAATAGTAATTTCATAATCGGTGGAGAAGCCGCAACTGTTTGCTATAGAAAGCACTGCGTAATAGTCCCCTGGAGTTGCCCCTGCCGGAATGGTCCAGGTAATAGTATTCGGCGCTGTGGGCAAGGGCGTAGAACCAAGGTCCACAAATCCCTCCGCTTCCCAGCCGCATCAAATTCAATGGAATAAGTATCGGCTTCATCTGAGGTGTAATCATAATCAAAAGTCGTTTGACCGCTACAAACTAAAAAATCAACTGGCGAAGGCGATACCGTTGGCGCGTTTGCACACACAGTTCCGTACACCACCACATCGCGCAGGAACAAGTCGCCGTTAAGATTCGTCCCACTTGAAAGGCCATAAATTCGGAAAATGACCGGGTTGCTGGTCAAGGTAGTAGTCCAAGATGGCCATACCCGGTTTACACCAGCGCTCGCGCATAGGTTGCTCGACTGCGGGTTGCCAGGGTTTATGGTAATCCAGCTAGAGCCACCGTCTGTGCTGAAACCATAACGGATGGCAATAGGGCCATCATCAGCGGTTCCGGCAAGGTTTTCGCGGCGCGATTTGGCCGCGAAGCCTGTGATATTAAGACCAAAACCAGCCTCTGGCGTGAGGGTAAAGGTGATGTATTCGCCGAATGTGTTGAAGTTTCCCACATTGAATACATTGGTGGTCGGCCAGTGTGTAGCGCCAAAACCCTGCATTGGGCCTCCGCAGGCTAAGTTTGCACTGGAGACGCCTGCGCCACGTCCGAGCACAGGCGGGGCGGCGTCCGCATTCGGATCAATATAGTTGTGAGCACCGCCAGTATCGTTGGAATAGCGGTAAATCTCTTGGGCAAAGCCTCTCATTTGGCCAATTCCCAGCAGAAGCAGGGTAAAAAGCACCAAACGTGTCGTCATTTGTCTAGTAAGACAAGTGGGTAGGGTTGGTTTCATAAAAACTATTTATTTCGGTGAGAGAAAAAGGTGAAGGGATGAAAATATTGAGCAATTGGAAATGGCTGTTCTACGGTGGACAGTTAAGTCCACGGTACTTGGAAGATTGTTGTAAAATGGCTTACAAAAAATCAGATAACCAACGGCAAGGCGTTGGAACTCTCCAGAAGAGACAGGCGGACAAAGAGCGTCCGAATAGGCGGGAAAAAGGCAATCGGATTAGGTGGGCCAGCAAATTAAGATGCAAACTTAGAGAAGCCTTTGTCGTTCGCATCCATTCTCGGCAAGCCTTAATTATAAATACCCTTATCAGGGTATCTTTTGATAACAACTATTGTGCCATAAATTGGGTAGATTCCCGAAGACCAGATGCCGTTTCTGGAATTGGTACCAGCGACCAAGCGAGGAGCGTTTGCCTCGATGCCGCCTATACTAATGTTTTCCAACAAGTTAGCAAAAAAGGGCATCCCTCAATCGAGAGATGCCCTTTTTTGTGAATAGGTTTACGAAATCATCGATATCTTTCATCAATGCTTATCAAGCTGTGGGGGCGGCCCTTTAAATCCGTTCGGGCGACCCTTGTCCCGGCGCCCTTGTCGCCCGACTTCGGGCGGCCACGGGCGACCACGAGGGTCGCCCCTACCGAATCAACGTCGTATTCCCCTTAAACACCTCGCGCACGCCGTCTACATATTCCACTTCGAGTATCCAGACGTATATACCCGGATCGCAAGGCTGATTTCGGAAGGTACCGTCCCAACCCATGCTCTCGTCGTTAAAGGCAAAATCTTTCAACTGAAATACCATCTCGCCCCAACGGTCAAAAACCCTGAAATCCAATGCTTTGGAATTGCTCTGGCCATGAACGAGCAGCAGATCGTTGGTGAAATCTCCATTGGGCGTAAAGCCAGTTGGGACGAACACCTTGCGCTGTTTTTCCACAGATACCAAAATCTGGTCTTGGGCCCGACAACCTAGCGAGTCCGTCACCACAACTTCAAAATAAGTTGGGTGTTCAAGCGAATACACCGAAGGATTCCGGCAGTCGAGGCAACTGAGCCAGATGCTGTCGGCTGGAGTCCAGGCATATTGCGTCACACCTCTGGCATTTAGTACTGTGGCGAGCAACTGTGTATCCTGCCCAAATGGGTAATGGATATCCGGTCCCAAATCTACCAGAATGGGGTCTGGCTGAGTGACTGTGATGGGGGTAAGCACAAATGCACAGCCATTGACATCCACAATTTTGGGATTGTAAATTCCCGCTGTAATGCCAATTTGTATGGGTGAGCCATTAACTGGTTTGTCGTCCAAAGCGTACCTATATGGCGGGGTACCACCTGTGCCAGTCATCAATATTCGTCCGTCATGACCGCCATTGCAGCGCGGTTCTTCCATGGTTGCTGTGCCGCCAACTGCTTCAGATGGTTGCTCCACCACAACAGAGGCGGGTGTGATGCAACCGTTGGCATCCGTCACGCTCATAGTATAAGTACCCACCGGAAGGTTCTGAATGGTAGCTGAGGTGGTACCATCAGCCCAGACAATCTGATACGGGCCGACACCGCCAGAAGGGGTAGCTTTTGCACTGCCAGTGCTTTCTCCAAAACATTTTACATGGCTGGGTAAAATGTTCACCTGCAAGGCGCTAGGCTCGCCGATGGTCACACTTGAGGTGCCTGGACAACCGTTTGCATCGGTGATAGTGACGCGGTATGTACCCGCAACAAGTCCCTGCACCAACGAATCGTTGGGGGTAGTGCCGCCATTCCAAAACCAGGTGTAAGGAGCAATACCGCCTTCGGCACGTGCAGAAGCCCATCCTGTGGCATCGCCCTTACATTTCGTGTCTGAAGCCCCCGTTACGGAAGTCTCTAAAGGAAGCGGGTTGCCTACAAGCACTGTAGTAGTTGCAGTGCATCCAAGCTTGTCTGTGGCTGTGACGATGTATGTTTGGCCTCCTTGAAGGCCAGTCACTGTCAAGCCTGATTTAGGGGGCGAAGTATTCCAATGATAGGTAAAGTCGGATATGTTGGCGGGGGTTGCACCATAAAAGATGGAGACCACAGCACCCGTTCCGTCAAAGCCATTGTGACAACCGGAGGCTTGGGTTTCAGCGTAGGTGTTTAATTCGTCCTGTTGTTGAATAAAGGTTTCGCCAGAAGTAACACAGCCATTCGCATCCGTAATGGTCACGTGGTATGCCTTGGATGAAAGTCCGGTAGCGGTCTGCGTGGTTTGGTTGTTAGCATCCCACTGATATGAAAAGGGCGAAGTTCCCCCGGTACCTATCACAGTAGCAGTCCCATTGGAACCAAAGAAGCAAACGGTATCTGAAATCGGGGGCAATGCAAGCAATAGCTCCGTGGGTTGATTCACATTGGTCGTCGAGACACTGGTACATCCGTTAGCATCCGTAACAATGGCAGAATACTGTCCTGCAAAAAGGTTTGCGATGTTGAGTCCACTACCTGAATAGCCATTGGGACCTAACCACGCAACGGAGTATTGTGGCGTTCCGCCCGCAGCGTCAAGATGGAGCGCACCCGTGTTTTTACCAAAACATTTGACTGCTTCGGGCGTAGCAAAACTGGTTAAGAGCGCTGGCTGGGTTACTGTCTCGGTTTTAACCTGCGAACAGCCGTTCCCATCGGTGGCTGTAACAGTATAGGTGCCTGCGGAGATATTGGTAATGCCTTGGTTAATCTGTCCTGTGTTCCACACAAATACAAAAGGTGTAGTTCCTCCCACAGCATAAGTGGTAAGTTGCCCATCCGAGAGGCCAAAACACGACGGACTTCTGTTCAAGGCCGTCAGAATCTGAATTGCAGCAGGTTCAAAAACCTGCATGGATGTAGTTTTTTGACAACCATTATCATCTGTAACCGTAACGGTATAAGTTCCTGCCAACAAATTGGAAATGCTGTCAGCCATAAGGCCGTTGTTCCATAAATATGTGTAAGGTGTTACACCGCCTGTGGGGTGTACCGCAGCCGTACCCGTTACCAGTCCAAAACAAGTGACATCGTGTGGCGACGCGGTGGCAAAAAGTTCAGACGGTTCTGTCAGCGTTACCGAGCTAGTGGCGGTACAAGCGGCGCCGATATTGGTGATGGTCACCGTATATGTACCGGGGTTAAGATTGGATATGGTGGCTGTCGTTTGCCCGGTATTCCACACATAAGCGTTATTTCCTGCTGCAGAAGCTTGTAGGCTTCCTTTTTGTCCATAACAATTAATAGGTTGTAAAACCGCAACAGCAGCAGTAAGCGAACCGACGCTCAATTCTATATCTTCTGTAACGGTACAGCCATACGAATCAGTGGCAGTAACATTATAAATGCCTGTCTGTGAGATGGTTGCAATCGGGTTCGGGCAATCCGTGCAACTGAGACCTGTGCCGGGTGACCAAGCGTAAGTCACATTATAACTCGGCTCGAAGGTTATAGTCCAATCACGCAAAATGCCATTAATATTTAGTTGATCGTCTGTCAAACGCAAGCGCCAGTTCCCATTGGAAGGTTCTCCCCAAAGGTCGGTCCAAGGGCCTTCTGGAAGCCAGTCCCCTGTAAACGGTGCAGCGGTAGCAGGAGCAAATGGCCCTGGGAAACTGATAATGGTAGAGGCCGTTGGGGTAAAACAGGTGTTGGTATAATTGTCTCCATTGCCGCCGTTGTCGGTTGTGAGTTCAAGCACAATTCCGCCTGGGGAAATGAGATAGGCATCAACATCATCAATCCAGGTGTGATCCACATTCATACAAACGGAGCGGATTACTCCAGGACCCAAGATTGTAGGTTGAACACCAAATACAGTGACGCTGGAATTGACCGGACCGCTATTATTCGGTATTGGAAAGTCAGTCTGATTGGTAAATGTTGGTGCGGGCGGCACTGGCGTAGGCACTGTAGCGTTGAGTGTTATGGGAGTATTAGGCAGGCAGACCGAAGTGTCGTTCATCAGCGGCGGTGCCAGAATTCTGTCACGAATAAAAAGGTGTACTGTATCAAAGTTGCACGGATCCACTTGCACAGAGATTATAATAGACTCTGCTGATTCAGCAATGCCATCCTCAAAAGCAGTGATAGGTACGGTGACGGTGGATTGTCCGGCAGGAATTACCAAAGTAGTTGGAATGGGCTGATAATCAACCCCTGGAGTGGCTGTGCCTGTGACATTGAAAACGATTGGATAATTTTGCGCGCGGATTTCAGGCAGGGTAAATGTAACCGAACCCGGCACACATCCCTCGGCTATTGTGCCATCTGCACTCACCGTAGCTGAATTCACGAGCAGCGAACCAGTGCCAAAACTTTTCGCCTCCAAAAACACACCGGAATCATACGCCGTGTCACCCACATCAGAGATGGCAAGTTTGATGGTGTATGGTTGACAAGGTGTTACAACTGCCATAGCAGTAAATACATCTGTGAAGCCATCGTAAACGGGTTGATTGTTGCCGTTGTTATTGTCGTTGTAGTATTGGACATTAAGAGGCGGGCAGGGAGCGTAGTTAGGGTTGTTGGGGTGAATATTGTTGATTGACACCGGTAAAGCAGTGCCTGGAATAATGGCAATATTTGTAAAAGTCGGATAGCCCGGCCCCTGAATGAAAAACCCAAAAACATCATTAAAAGGGCTGCAAGCGTACTCGGGATATTCCTCTGAACCAAAACTGTAGCGAAACCGCAACGTATCGGCATTCGGAATGAAGGTGATGGTATAAACTGCCACATCGTTGAGCATCTGTGGCAATTGGTTCGAGGCTGGCCTCTACGGAGCCGCCAATGTTGGTATTGTCTGCAAAAAACACTCCATCTTCCTCGACTTCACTTGCAAATCCGCTCGTGAGCACAATGCCACGCTCGATGCCGATAGACGTTGTGCCGCCAGAAAAATACCCCACAGCCCGGGGGTCACCATTGAATTGAATGTTGGTGACCTCTACACCTGCGCCAAAAACACATTGGAAATAAGGCTTTGAGGATTGTAGGGACCAGATACGACATCTGTGACCTGGAGAAATTGCGCTTAAACAAAGGGCAAGAAGAAGACACAAAATACTGAAAGTAGCAGTGATTGTGTCGGGCGAATTTTTGCAGTTCATCCGGTAGGTAAAATTGATTGGTTAATAGATCCTGAGACTTTTGCAGGAGATTACAGGCCGGGAACGGGAGAATTTTAGCGGATTAAATGTTTGCCCGCCGAAAAGTAGCGTCTTCTACCAATGCAAAGTACCAACAGCGGCCTTAAAAATTCTTGTGAAGATACACAAGGTCTCAAAAACGATGCTAACCAAAAGAAAAACGCAAGGCTCACGAACCTGGCCCACGGCATTCGGTGAAGCGGCAAAGACTGCAAAATTTAGAAAGAGGCCCGCCGTTTCTGGCGCAACCTCCTTTTTTATTTTGGATAAAAAGCGGAAAATGCCTTAAAATTTATTATCTTCGTAGATACCCCATGCGCGGAAGCGTATGCAAACTATACGAAACTGTACCGTGGGTACCAGGCGGCTTCTCACCTTTAAAACTTACAAAAAAATGGATGGATGGGCGGAAGTTGGCCCCGACTTCGAGGGGGTTTATAAATGCTACTTAGACGCCTCGCCAGAAAAGTATTACGAAGACAAAAACAGGGCTGAAGCTTGGGCAAAGGCATGGCTGTCAAAATATGAAAAGCAAAGCGATACGAAAGGGTGAGCCTCTGAGATTTGGGTTTTACCTTGGATAAAAAGTCACCAAAGTGTGCTAAAATTCAAAAAACAAACGCTGCGCCGGACACTCCGGGGCTGCGTTTTTCATCTCTAAACTTTCGAGACATGAATGAATCAGTAGTTTCTTATTACACAGCCGAGGAATTAAAAACATTTGGATTTCACAACCAATACCGCAACCAGGGCAAACATGGTATTCCGGTTTTGGGACTAAACTAACCGTAAAAAGCCCGAAGATGTAAAAGGGCTGGTAGGGTTATACAATGGAAGGGAAAAAAGCTAACGCAAGAACTGAGCACTTTTTAGAGGGTAACATCTTTGCTCCGACAATCGAGGATATTAAAAGCGAACTATTAGCCGTAAAAGCTCCTGTACAGCATCTAGGAAACGATGTAGAAGCGTTTGCAAAAGAGTGGATACGCAGTATTCTCATAATTAGTACAGGCTCTTCATCTTTAAAATTTCCTGATATACATACACCACCCGGATTGAAGGGCGGCGTTTGTGACATAATGACAGAATTAGTCCGTGGCATTTTTTTTGACCTATTTGGATTTCAACTTCAACATATCTAATACCTGAAAAAATGACAATGCTACTATTTAACCCAGACACCCAAGAATTTGAATTTTCTCATGTAGGAGATTTAAACGTCCCTTCTAATTTCCTGCAATTCCCGAATATTGAAGGCGGCAATTTTAAAAAAACGGAAGCTGGTTTTTGAAAATCCTGAATTTTATTACAGGATATAACCTTACTCTTGTTGAAGGGCAAGCGAGGGTACTAAGACCTGGAGACGAACCGGAAACACAAATTGCAGAGGTATATGTCCCCAATATTCAACTGGAAGTGAGACAATTTGGTGATGGTTTAGTAATTGCTTTGACGAAATTGATTAAAGAATTATTCCGACTTCATGGAAAAGGTTAGACCTCTCACGAAGTAGAAAAATCATATCTTTGTCTTGCATTGCTTTGGAAGTTGGCGCGGTTTGCATAACCGCGAGTTATGCCAGGGCAAAAGCCGACGTGGTCGTAAAGACTGCGCTCGTCTTTTTTATTGATAGGGGAAAGTGGAGGGGCTTAAGCCGTTTTTGTATTTTTGTGTCAAAAAGTGCGGAGTTCAAAACAAGAACCGCGACCAATCGTAAAAAACATAACTTTCTGAAACAGGTATGAGGGTTGGGACGTTATGTTTGTCCAGAATTTGGACTAAAATTTGAATGTCGTACAATTGTCCAAAGTGAAACCTTCCAATTATGACATCCGCACTTTCCTATACCAATTCATTTCTAATGCCTACCGTTTTGCGCTCCGCGTTGGAAGTTGCGAACGATACGGATTTTAAAGAACTACGTAAAAATAAGGAAAACCCCAACCTCGGTAAACGACCGCATATCACTTTGCTACTTCGTCCGCTAAATGCTTTTTATTTGAAATGCAAGAAACCATTTTAGGATGGACGTGGAGGAAGCAAAAGCCATTTTGGATATGTTTCTCTCTCCCGAAAAAATCACAGTAATTCGGGAAAAAACATCCAATGCCTTCCTACACCCAGATGCCTCGTCGGTTGAGGTTGAAATATTCAAACTAATAAAAGCCTGATTTCGATTTTTGATGATTTGCAAGTAGCGGCTAATGATGCACCGATAAATGAAGCCTCGGAAGGATATCAACGGTTTTTAGATAAAATGGTGGAGGAAGCCGTAGCAACCCCACCCACGGCAAAAGCTCTCTACGACCTTTTTAAAGACTGAATGAAAAACACCTGCCATGCCCTACAAAGTCTCCTTTCATTCTCAATTTGAGCGAGATGTAAGGCTTTCAAGAAAAATAAGCCTGTTAAAAAACTGGTTTTCGAGCAGGTGCAAGCCGTTATCGAAAACCCTGGCAAGGGTGAGCCGATGGTGGGCAATATGTTAGGGGTATACAAAGTGGGTTTTGGGGAACGCCCACAATACCGTTTGCTTTATCGGAAGTACGAGTGCTGCCAAAAACTGGGCGAAGAAATTGAGTGTCCAGTTTCAGACCCGGACACCCCAAACGGCGAATGTGAGGGCGTTGTGACCTTCATCTTTGTAAAGACACGGGAGGAATGTAATAACCTCTACAAAAAAGAACGTGCCTACTTCGACGGCACTTCTACGGAAGGGCTTTCGCCCTTCTGATTTCCTTAAAGTTGAAAATGCCAGTGAGCTTGTCCTATACCGCTCGGTATGGGTGCGGTTTGCATAACCATAAATCTATTGAGCGGCGGGTTTTAGAGAGCAAGTCCTGTAGAAAAAATAATGCCTGATTGTTTGACAATCAGGTATTTGTGTTGTTAAAGTAGCGCGGGGGAGACTTGAACTCCCGACCTCGCGATTATGAATCGCGCGCTCTAACCGATTTGAGCTATCGCGCCATGCTTTTTCAAAAGCGGGTGCAAAGGTAAATCGTTTAAACATTTCTACAACCCTCCTCGCAAAGTTTTCTAAGACTTTATCCACAACAAATCACTCCATCACTTTATCACTCCATCACTTCATTCAATGGCCACCTCCACCCGATACCCCTCCTTCCGCAACAAAGCCACTACTCCCTGCTTCCCGCCAAGGTGACCCGCACCCACCGCAAAAAGCGTCGGTTTTTCGGCCATCATCTTACCCATCACAGGTATCCAGTTCTGGTTGCGATTATTAAGGAGAAAGTCTTCGTATTGGCCCATGCTATTGTCTTCACCAATCAAGGCTTGCATCGCGGTAATGTCCTGTTCGCGGTAAAGGCGGAGCATCTCATCGAGTTGGCTCTCCTCTGTGCTGGTAGTATCCATACTTCGGACCATCCACCAACATTTTGGCCTGCGCCTCGTAAGGAATGCTGTCGAAAACCGACATCTGGTAAGCCGCAGTTTCCAAGCCCGCCGACTCTAATTTGCGGTGTTTGCTCATACGATAGAGTTCCATTTCTACCGAAGTAATGGCCCCGCCCGCAATCGGGTTTTCTTCGTCGGTGCTGAATAAAGTGCTGAGAAACATGGGTTTCATGCGCTCGAACATTCCACCGGGGAGGCCTTTTTCGGCCATTTTAGCCTTTACAAGTGCGTAGTCTTCTGCATTTAACAGGTCTTTCAGGTTTTGCCGCCCGCCATGAATGACTTCGTAATCAGGCTCATTTGGCTGACTATGTTGGTCATTTGTTTCATGTCTATTTCAAATGCGATGCGGCGCATTGTCCAAAGCCTCCCGCACAGTGCCTGGAAGTTCAAATTCACTTTTAGGAATCATGTGAATGGTACCGTACAGGAAGGATGGTTTCTTCAGGCCCTTGCCACTTATTTTCCACACGAGCGACTTTTCGGTCGGTACGATATTTTCTGGTGTGTAGCTAACCGCTTTTTCAGCGGGTTTGCAGCCAATTGCCCCCAGTATAAAGGAGACAAGAAATATTGCTAAGTTTTTCATAGTCAATGTAGATTTTTTCCCCGGAACGCTGTTCCGGGTGAGATCATTCTACCCCGGAACAGCGTTCCAGGAATAATTTCACCGCAACCGATCCGACGAACGCACCAATGCTTCGTCTTTTTGATCGCACGATAAGCCAAAATAAGCAAAGGAACTGCAATAAGCGGGAAAGCGCTACCTAGCGCCAAATGTGCATCTGCACCTTCCGGCAAACGGTCTGCATAGTAATAGCCAAGTGTTGCAAACAGCACCAAAATGAGCACAGCTCCAAAAGCAATCCCGCCTGTCAATTGCATTTGTCGTGGGCGGTTTTTGTACAGAAAAATGGTAAAAATAGCTCCTGCAATTAAAAAAGTTAGCCCCATCCAGGCAGGGGATTCTTTGGCCCAATAAATACCGTCGGCAAAAAAATTGTCGCCTGTGGCGGCCATTGCAGTAGCCTCGCCAGATGCGGTTGCCAATGGAAAAAATCGAGCTGCCCATGGCGGCTGCGGCTAAAAACAAGTAGATGGATTGAATACGTTGGATCATTTTGTAACAAAAATTTGGTCGGCAAAGGTAGTGGGGGATTTTGGACTCAAGGACATTAGACTTTAGAGATGATTGGTTTTTAATCCGTGTCTAATCTGCGGTATCCGTGTTCCATAACTACTTCACTCAAAAATGGCTGATACATCATCAAAGCATTGTTTTCAGCCACCAATTCTTCCCAAGCAATGCTTCCGAAGCAACAGAAAACACGCGACGGGCAATTCGGTTGTGACGCGAATAGCCGCCATGGGATTCTTGCCGCATAATGTGTTCACTTTCAATGATTTCGTAGCGCTCAGAAAGGGGAGAATCTGCTCGAATTTCACCTTGCAGATGCGATTCGGAAAGCCAAATAAGGAGTTGAAATGCCTGAGATGTGTCGTTTCGGAATTGCAAGTCAATATAATTGTAAGCCAACGTGGCACCAGTGCCAAATGGCAGCGTCCGGCCCTCATCGGGAAACACATCGTAACTGTGCCGCCACCGCTCGGTCACCGTCAGCGGACTGTGCAGCACCATCCAGTACAGCAGATTTCCCATTTGACAAAGCCCACCACCGATGCCTTTGGTCACTTGCCCTCGCTCCAATACCAGACCCTCTAAATAGCCTTTTCTGGCGCTTGGTGCCCCCACCTTTTTCCAAAAAGAAAAGGTTTCGCCCGGCAGGAGCACGAGGCCATTTATCTTCGCCGCTGCCAGTTGGAGATTGGTCACTTTGTTGTATTGGAGATACATTTCCACATCTTTCAACTGGCGAATGAGCGGTGTTTGGTGCTGAAAAACAGGCACTTGCAAAGAGTCTTCGCGCTGTCATGCAAATTTCGTTTTCCCCAAAACCAGATTGCCCGCCGTTTCCAAATATAGAAAATGCGGCCCAAACGACGTCGAATTTGAATCGTTGAAATCATTTTGAAGCAGCAAATGTCAACAATAAACCAGTTTACCAATCTCCCGCTGCCGTTGGCTAAGGCGAGTAGCACCAATCTACCAGTCGCCGCCGCCGTGCTAAGGCCAGTGCGCCATTAACCAATCACAAACCAATCACCATCATGCAATACGAACTAAGCTACTGGGAACGCGAATCCTTCTTCAAAGACATAGACGTAGCCGTAATTGGCAGCGGAATCGTGGGACTTGCGGCGGCTATTTATCTAAAAAAACTTGACCCAAGTCTCCAGGTGGCCATCCTGGAGCGCGGCACCTGCCCATTGGCGCGAGCACCCGAAATGCAGGCTTCGCCTGCTTCGGCTCCATGACCAATTGCTCGACGACCTCAGCCACGCGAGCGAAGACGAGGTGCTGGCGGTGGTAGAAAAACGTTGGCGAGGACTCCAACGACTCCGCGAACTCGCAGGCGACGAAAACATGGATTTCAAGATGCTGGGCGGTTATGAAATGTTCACCAACGAAGAAGAATTATTTTTCGGGAATGCAGGGACCGCATCCCCGAATTCAATGAAAAATCGGGAAAATAACCGGCTGGACCGAGGGTTATAAAGTAGTGGACGAACGTATTTCAGGCTTTGGTTTAATGGTGTTAGCCACCTGATTTTGAACCAGGCAGAAGGACAGGTAAACACAGGAAAAATGATGTCCGCCCTACTCCACCGCGCCATCGAATCTGGGGTGAAAATTTACAACGGCTTTGCTATCAAGCATTTAGAAGACACTTCTCAAGGGGTAGAAATTGAAACAGAATTTGGCTGGACAATCCGTGTACCGAATATATTGGTAGCGGTGAACGGCTTCGCCCGGCGACTCCTTTCTATGGCGGAAGTGCAGCCTGCTCGCAATCAGGTACTGATTACCCAACCTATTCCGAACCTTCAAATAGAAGGCTGTTTCCACTATGACCGGGGCTATTTTTACTTTCGAAATATAGATGGCCGAATCCTTCTTGGTGGAGGACGAAACCTTGATTTAGAACGCGAAAAAACGGATGAATTTGGAGCCAATGAATTGATTCGCAAGGCATTGGTCAATCTTCTGGAAACGGTAGTTTGTCCCAATCAGCAAGTGCAAATTGACTCCTGGTGGACCGGCATCCTCGGTCTAGGCCCCATTAAAAAGCCCATTGTAGAAAAGATTTCACCCAACGTCACCGTGGCCGTCCGCCTCAGTGGTATGGGTGTAGCCATTGGGACTTTGGTGGGACAGGAGGGCGCTGCGCTGGTGATGGAGTGATGAAACCGATAAAGGAGTGAATTTAAAACCGAGAGGTGTTTCGGCAAAACATGCCTCTATCTCTCTATCACTTCATCACTTTTTCTTCAATCCGATTTCCCGCAAACGCTCGTCCAGGTATTCCCCTGCTGTGATCGGTTCATAGTGCAAGGGATTGTCTGTTGTCACGCAAGAATCAAGACAAGTCAAGTCCATGGTGCTGACTGGGTGAAGGAAGAACGGGATGCTGAGACGCGGCAAATGCCATTCTTCGCGCGGCGGATTTACGACGCGGTGGGTAGTGCTTTTCAGGTAATTATTGGTGAGGCGCTGGAGCATATCTCCCACATTGATCACAATCTCATCAGCCTCGGGCATGATGGAAGCCCATTTATTTTCAGCGGTCAGGAGTTGCAGACCTCCTGCGCTGGCGCCAACGAGCAAGGTTATAAGATTGATGTCTTCATGCTGTTCGGCACGTATGGCGCTGGCGGGTTCCTCACGTATGGGTGGGTAGTGGATACTGCGAAGAATGGAGTTTCCGGCAATGATTTGTTTTTGGAAATAATCTGTCGGCAAATCAAGGTGAATGGCTATGGCTTCAAGGAGTTGTCCACCCGCTTTCAAATGCGCGGTAAAGTTCGCTGCCAAGTTTAGGCATTTCGGGTGTTTCCTCAACCTGCACATTATCAGGATATTGTGCTTTCAAAGGGTGGTTGGCGGGCACTTCCTGGCCAATTTGGAAAAACTCCTTCAGGTCCGCCACCGTCGACTGTTTGGCATGCTCCTTACCGAAGGAAGTATAGCCTCGTTGGCCAGCCAGTCCTGCCACCTCATACTTTCGTTTCACCGCTTCCGGCAGCGCAAAAAATGCCTTGGAAGAAGCGTAAAAACCATCCACCAGCGATTTTGGGATGCCATGGTTGACCACGGCCACAAAACCAACTTCGTGAAATGCAGCGCCGAGTTGACGCACGAATTCTTCGCGCTGATTAGCGTCTCCTTGGGTAAATTGGGATAGGTCTACGGTAGGGATGCCTTTTGATATCATAGTTGTGATGATTTTTTACCCGCCGTAGCTTTTTCACCCGCCAAAGTTTTAACGGAGGCGGCAGCGAAGGCGGGGTTGAAGTGTGCAAAATTCAGAAAATTTCTGTGATAAAGGTAGGATAAGCACCAGAACAAAATCGTTTTGCTCAACGCCGGAATGTTCCATATTTTTTGACTATCAAAGCGTTGTGTCGTTGTGTCGTTGTGTGAAACATTTTTGCCCACACGCTTAACTTGCCTCAAAAGGAGCTCATATTTGCTTTGTTTCTAAATTCGCCGTTTATTCAAAACCTATAACCGATGCGCAAAATCCTACCCATCCTACTCTTTTTCACTCTCTCAACCAGCTTCGCCCAATCCTTCAAAGTCATAGGCTATCTGCCCTATTACCGATTTAGTTGGCTGAATGACATCGAGTTCGAGCGACTCACGCACGTCAACATCGCCTTCGCAAACCCGGACGCCAATGGTAATTTATCGGTGGAAGGCACGAACATCGCCCCTGCGGTCAACATTTCCCACCAGCACGGATGCAAGGTGTTCATTTCATTGGCCGGTGGTTATCTCACGCCCACTCACGAAGCAAATTGGAACAACCTTTGCTTACCCGCCAATCGTCCCGCTTTTATCCAAAAAATTGTACAATATGTGCAGGCAAACAACCTCGATGGGGTGGATATTGACCTGGAATGGCAATACGTAGAAACCTGGTACAGCCCTTTCGACTGGAACTTAAAGCAGCTCTTGAGCCGCTAGGCATCCCATTCACCGCGGCTCTGCCTGGCAACTACCGTTACCCACAAATCACGGCCTCCGCTTTGGCAGCTTATGATTGGATCAACATGATGATATACGACCTTCGCGGCCCCTGGGACCCAAGCAACCCCGGCCAGCATTCACCTTATGATTGGGCAGAGGATTGTGTTGATTACTGGCAAAACCAAGGTGTTTCGGCCCAAAAACTGACGCTGGGGGTGCCGTTTTATGGCTACGATTTTGGGGTTGATCCTGTGGAATCCTTCAATTATCGCGGCATCGTTGCACAAGATCCCGCCAATGCTTTTCTTGACAACACCGGCCAGAAATGGTGGAACGGCATCCCGACCATCAAAGCAAAAACCGAACTTGCCCTCAATGAGGTAGCGGGCATCATGATCTGGGAAATCGGGCAGGACGCATTCGGCTCAAACATCGAGTTTTCGCTGCTCCGTGCTATTGATGAGGTAGTGGATGCCGCTACGGTAGGCATTTCAGAAGACAATCCGCTGGCGCTTCGGGTTTTCCCAAATCCGGTTCGGGAGCGGCTTTCGATTCAATTGCCAGAAACGAGCGCCTACCGGCTGGTAATCACAGATATGCAAGGAAAAATTGTATTGGAAAACGCTTATGCAAGCAATGAAATGCCTGAATTAAACGTCCGCGATCTTTCGGCAGGAATGTATGCGATTGCAGTGTATTCCGAGAAGGGTATACGGATTGGGAAGTTTGTGAAAAACTAACTAATACAGGCTTTTTAGCCACGAATTGCACTAATTTACACGAAGCAAAGGTTTTATTCGTGTAAATTAGTGCAATTCGTGGCTACTCCACTACCACCAAATACTTATTCTTCTTCCCATTTTCCACCATCAAAAACTTGCCGTGCAGCAAATCAGCAGGCTTAACCATCAAGCCCAAGTCGGCAACTTTCTGCTTGTTCACTGAAATGGTATTCGCTTGAATCGCGCGTTTGACCTCACTTCGACTTTCCAAAATCCCCGTTGTTTCAGAAAGAAAATCGAGGAT
The DNA here is from genome assembly GCA_016708875.1 of Lewinellaceae bacterium. GTDB lineage: Bacteria > Bacteroidota > Bacteroidia > Chitinophagales > Saprospiraceae > M3007. Next base: position 21,262 of record JADJFA010000035.1, on the reverse strand, counting down.
ATTTTGCCCATCTTGAATGGCTGAAAAAAGAATTTTGAGCGAAGGTATTTCCTCGGCTACTTGTGCCAAAGTGCCCGCATCGAGGCTGCGAAGTGTGTCTGCATCGGCCTTGTTGTCGAACAAAAGTTTGGAAACTGCCAATACAGATTCGTAGGCCGCTTGGCCGTGAATGCGCACGGTAAGTTCTTCAGCAAAAATCCTTTTGGCATCTTGGGCAGATTCCGCTGCCTCCAACTGTTCGATTTCTTCCCTGTTTTTCAACGAGAAATAGCGCAGAAATTTGGGCAAATCACGGTCATCAGCATTTAGCCAGAACTGGTAAAATTTGTACGGCGTGGTGAGGGTAGGATCAAGCCAAATATTGCCCGATTCGCTTTTGCCAAACTTGGAACCATCAGATTTTGTCAGCAGCGGCGTGGTGACCGCAAATACTTTTGCCTCATCAATCTTGCGCGCCAATTCCACCCCGGCAGTGATATTGCCATATTGGTCAGAGCCACCCATTTGCACACTGATGCCGTGGTTGCGGTGCAAAAGCACAAAATCGTAGCCTTGCAGCAATTGGTAGCTGAACTCCGTGAACGATATGCCCGTCTCCCCTTCAATGCGTCGGCGAACACTTTCTTTTGACATCATGTAATTGACTGTCAGGTACTTGCCTACATCACGCAGGAAGTCAAGGATGTTCATGTCCTTGTAAAAATCGTAGTTGTTCAGCAGCAGCGCGTGATTAGGTGTGGCAGGATTGAAGTCGAGCATTTGCCGAATCTGTGTGGCTGTTCTGGCACTATTGGATTCCAAATAATCAAATCCTTTAAGGTCTCTTTCCTTGTCCTTACCGCTCGGATCGCCAATACGACCAGTAGCACCGCCCAAAAGGGCAACTGGCTGATGGCCAGCGCGTTGGAGAAAAGTGAGCAACATGATCTGGACGTAATTGCCAATCGTAAGCGAGGGCGCAGTAGGGTCAAAGCCGATATAGGCGCGTACCACTCCTTTGTTGAAATGTTCTTCTACACCAGGTGTGAAGTCGTGAATAAGACCGCGCCAGCGGAGTTCTTCAAGAAAGTTATTGTTGGTCGCCATATTATATTTTGGATTGGTGCATTTTTGGGCCGGGCGGCAAAATTATGATTTGTGTAGCAAAGACCTCACATACAAGTTAAACTTCTAAAAAGTTTCCATTTCGGTGAGCTAATCGTGGGGAACACGGATGACACGGATGAGACACGGATTTATTAGGGGAGAAATCCGTGTCTCATCTGTGTCATCCGTGTTCTAAATTTTGTAAAATCGACATCCCTACCAATCAATCCCCTTCCTCAACCATCCCAAAGTCTCCGCCTCAGCACTCCCCGCTTCCGGCTGAAGATTATAGGCCCACTGCGCCGTGGGCGGCATGGACATCAAAATACTCTCCGTTCGGCCATTGGTTTCAAGGCCAAATTTTGTGCCGCGGTCCCAAACGAGATTGAACTCCACATAACGGCCGCGACGAAGCATTTGCCAGCGTTTTTCGCGCTCACCGAAGGTCCTAGGGGCGGCGCGCGAAAGAAGTTCTGTATAGGTGGGCTCAAAGGTTTCGCCCACCGACAAGGCAAATTCCAAGAGTTTTTCCTGTGAAAAGCCCGTTTTTTCGTCCAGATAATCAAAGAAAATACCACCAATGCCGCGGGTCTCCTTACGGTGTTTCAGGAAAAAATAATCATCCGCCTGCCGTTTGAAGTCGGGGTAAAAAGTGGGCGAAAACTGCTCGCAGGTGCTGCGCAATTGCTGGTGAAAAAATTGCGCGTCTTCCGGAACCACATAATGCGGCGTGAGGTCAATGCCACCGCCAAACCACCATTTTTCCCCGCCCGCCGTCTCGAAATACCGCACGTTCATGTGTATGATCGGCGCCATCGGACTATGCGGGTGAAGCACAATGGAAACCCCTGTAGCGAAGAAATCGGTGGGCACGAGGTTCATGGCTTTGGCTGTGATTTCCGGCAACGGCCCGTGCACGGCGGAAAACATGACCCCGCCTTTTTCAATGGTTTTACCTTCGAGCACGCGGCTCCTGCCACCGCCACCTTCAGGACGCAACCAATTGTCTTCCAAAAATTTACCGCCACCATCGGCGGATTCAAGGGCACGACAGATGTCGTCCTGTAATTGGCGGAAACGCTCGGCGATTTGTTCTTTTTGTATCATAGTATAACGTACCCCGGAACGCTGTTCCGGGAAATAAACAAAGAAGGTTGCCAAAAGACTGAACGCCATTAATTTCTTCTGCAATTCCGCCCTGCCGTTGTTGTTGGCGAGGACGCCAACAACGGAAAATGCCGGCCTAAATGCATGAAAATCAACAGTATATTGAGACACCTGCCGTTGTTGGCGTCCCCGCCAACAACAACGACGGAGCTCATTACTATGCAAAAAGTGATGATTTCTCTTTTGACATAACCCCTAAATAAATGCAGCGCAAAATTGGCCAGAAACGAGACAATCCCTGTCAAATACCCGCAATCATTTTTCCAACCGAACCATTCGCCTATTTTTGCAGCCAAACCCCGCCCAACACTCAAACGTGGACAACTTCCCTTTCGACAAACAATTTGACTCTTCCGACTGCGGTGCGGCCTGTCTGCGCATGATTGCGCGGCATTATGGCCGTTTTTATTCGATCGAGTTTTTGCGCCAGCTGTCGCATACCGACAAGGTGAGTGCCTCGCTGGCGGGCATTTCCGAGGCTGCCGAAAAGATCGGTTTCCGCACTCTGGGGGCCAAAACGGGGTTTAGCCGACTTTCTAAAGATATTCCGTTGCCCTGTGTTGCTCATTGGAAGCAAGACCATTTTGTGGTGGTGTACAAAATTTCGGGCGGGCAGGTGTTTGTGGCAGATCCCGCATCAGGGAAAGTCCAGATGAAAGAACAGGATTTCCTGAACGGTTGGATCAGCGATGTGGTGAACACCGAACCGCAGGGCATTTTGCTCTTGTTAGAAACAACGCCGGAGTTTTTTGACCGCGAAGGAGAAAAAACAAATCGTTCGGGATTCAAATTTTTGTGGCCTTATGTGCTGCAACACAAGCGATTGATCTGGCAACTGCTTGTCGGATTATTACTCGGCAGCCTCATTCAGTTGGCGTTTCCCTTCCTCATGCAAGCCTTGGTGGACAAGGGAGTGCAGTTGCGCGACCTCAATTTTGTCTATCTAATCCTCGCGGCCCAGGGAGTTTTATTTGCCAGTCAGGTGGCCGTTGAATTCATTCGGGGCTGGATTTTACTGCATATCGGCACCCGAATCAATATCAATTTGGTCTCGGATTTTCTGCTGAAACTGATGCGACTGCCCATGTCGTATTTCGATTCCAAGATGACGGGCGATCTGTTGCAGCGAATCTACGACAACGAGCGCGTGGAGCGTTTCCTCACCTCCTCTTCTTTGGTGACGCTTTTTTCTTTGGTCAATTTAATTGTGTTTGGTGGGGTGCTGTTGTTTTATAACAAGTTGATTTTCTTGGTCTTTGCGCTCGGCGCGGCTGGGTATTTTGGCTGGGTTTGGTTGTTTTTGGCCCGAAGACGTTCCCTCGACTACCGGCGTTTTGAGCAAATGGCTGAAAACCAAAACGCCCTCATCCAACTCGTGAACGGCATGCAGGAAATCAAACTGCACAACGCCGAGCGTCAAAAACGATGGTCTTGGGAGCGCATTCAGGCACGGCTTTTCCGGGTGAATGTTCAGTATCTGTCCACCGACCAGCAGCAGCGTGCAGGCGCAGCATTCATCAACGAAGGAAAAAACATTGTGATCTCCGTGTTGGCAGCTCAAGCGGTCATCCACAACGAAATGACCCTCGGCGCCATGTTGGCGGTTCAATACATTATCGGGCACATGAACGGCCCGCTGGAATCGCTCGTGCAATTCATTCTCCACGCACAGGAAGCGAAGATCAGCCTGGAGCGCATGAACGAAATCCACCAACGCGCCGATGAGGATGCCAACGAGGACGCAAAAGTTGGCGAACTGCCAAAGTCCGGCGAACTCACCATGCAGAACGTGTCCTTCCGCTACGGAGGCCCACACGACCCCTGGGTGTTGAAACACCTTGACCTCCATTTCCCAAATGGCAAAACCACGGCCATCGTGGGCACTTCCGGTTCGGGCAAAACCACGCTGTTGAAACTCCTGCTGAATTTCTACACCCCGCAAGAAGGAAGCATTCGATTGAACGACCTGAGTCTCGACAGTTTTCATCACAAAGTATGGCGGGCCAACTGCGGCGTAGTGATGCAGGACGGTTTCATTTTCAACGATACCATCGCCAGAAACATCGCGCTGGGCGAAGAAAATATTGACCGGGTACGGCTTTTGGAAGCCGCCAAAACGGCTCACATTCAAGCGTTTATCGAGATGCTGCCACTCGGATTCAATACCAAGATCGGGCAAGACGGCACGGGCCTCAGCCAGGGCCAAAAGCAACGCCTGCTCATCGCTCGCGCACTCTATAAAAACCCGAAATACATCTTTTTTGATGAGGCCACCAATGCCCTGGACGCGCACAATGAAAAGGTGATCATGCACAATTTAGAAGCTGCATTCCAGGGAAAAACGGTGGTCATTGTAGCGCACCGGCTCAGCACTGTCCGCAATGCCGACAATATCATCGTGCTGGAAAAAGGCGAGGTATTGGAGCAAGGCACCCACCAGGAATTGACCAACAAACGCGGAGCGTATTATCAGTTGGTAAGGGAGCAATTGGAATTGGGGACATAAGTTCGCCCTTGCGGTAAAACGGTATTGTTTTACATTTCATAACTGGTTAATCATCTCGTTTTGACTTAACACTGTCAAATGCCGTCTACCCTTTATGACACAATTACTTAAACGCTGTTTTTGCTTTCCTTTTCTCTTTTCCTGATTGGGCTTGTCGCTTGTGACAAAGACAAAACCACCGTCATCAATGGCAAAGTAGTGGATAAAATCACAGGCGCCCCACTTGATGAGGCGTTTGTTGAATTTTGGATTTCTCACGATGATGTCCCTGCCCCAAATAATTATGAGCCAGTGATCTATACACAGATGCAAATGGGGAATTTATTATTCAATCAAATGACCGAATTAGTGTTTACTGGGTCTTAAAGGAAGGGTATCTTCCTAAAGGATTGGGTACTCCTATTGTTCGTATTGAACAAGGAAAGATAAATGACGTAACCATTGAAATGATACCTAAAGATGGGGTATTGAAATTAAATTTAGAGAACAATACTGGCATACATGACACCGTATATGTTGGAATTTATAGTGCGCTTCAAGATTCAGAACTTGGACTTTCTTTTGGTTTTATTGTAAACCATGCTTTCGAAGTACCAAATATGACCTCAAGAAGCATAATACTCAACCTCGCATCGGAAGAAAGTATAGACATCTATTGGGGCTATTTGCCTTGGCCTTCAAATTCGAGCATAAAATTAACACCTGACCACGGTTCTGTTTATGTGATTAGAAGCGACACAACTTCTTTCAATATTTCCTTCTGATCCAAAGGAGATTTCATGTAGAAAAACTACCCAATATTAAACCATTCATAAAAAAAGCCGCCAGCCCAAAAATGGACTGGCGGCTTCGTTTTAGATTGCGTAAAAGTGAAACTTACCTTCCCTGACCGCGGCCCCCACTATTCCGACCGCCGCCATTTCCACCCCGCGTATTGCCGGGCTTCTCTGTCTTAGGTTCTACACCGCGCTCATCAAAACGGGGCTTCGGCTTGCGCTTAAAGTCCTGTTTTTCAATGCTCGACACTTCCAAAATGGAAGAAAAGCGGCGGCGCATTTCGTTGGCGATGTCTTGCTTGCTAAGCTTTTCTCCAACAGGTGGAGCATTTTGCGGACGACGTTGTTCCGGGCGCGGGCCTTCTTCCCGGCGTGGTCGTGGATCCGGACGAACCGCACTGAATGCTGGCCGACGCTCGTCACGACGATCATCGCGGCGCTCGCGGTCTGGGCCGTTGCCTGCGCTGCGTTCACGAGGCTGGTTATTGCTTCGTTCACGCTGTTGATCGTTGCGTTCGCGTGGGTTGTTACCGCGTTCGCGTTGCTGATCGTTGTTGCGCTCGCGCGGTTGGTCATTCCCTTCTCTGCGGGCTGGGCGCGGGTCGCGTGGTTCGCGGCGATCAGGCATTGGTATCAGGTCGCCAGCAGGCTGAGGACGCTGATTTTCCGGGCGCGCCGGACGGGCTTCTCCCCGACTTTGCGAACCGTTTCGACCGCCTCTGCCATTGTCTCTGCCGCGCTGCGGTTTTTGTTGGCTGCGCGGTTGGGGCAGCGGTGGGGCCGTAAGTTCAGCCACATAAGGATGTTCATTATCCACCGGAATTTGCATGCCGATAAGTTTCTGAATATCTTTCAGATACGGCAATTCTTCGCCTTCGCAGAACGAAAAAGCAATGCCGCTTGCACCTGCACGACCCGTCCGTCCAATACGGTGGACGTAGGATTCCGGGATATTGGGCAGTTCAAAATTAATCACGTGCGAAAGGGCGTCGATGTCAATGCCGCGTGCAGCAATGTCGGTGGCGACCAAGGCTCGGTTGCGGCCATTTTTAAAGTTGGTCAGCGCAGCCACACGCGCCGTTTGCGATTTGTTGCCGTGAATGGCTTCGGCACGAATACCCGCCTTGGTCAGGTCGCCCGCTACGCGGTTTGCGCCGTGCTTGGTGCGGGTAAAAATCAGTGCAGACTTAATAGCAGGGTCTTCCAACAGATGAATAAGCAGGTTTTTCTTGTCGTGCTTATTGACAAAAAACACTTTTTGCTCCACCATTTCTGAAGTAGTAGCAGGAGGATCCACAGCGACTTTAACCGGGTTGTTCAAAATTGAATCAGCCAGGTCGGCAATTTCGCGTGGCATGGTGGCCGAGAAAAACAGCGTTTGCCGCTTCGTTGGGATTTTGGCGATGACCTTGCGTACATCGTGGATAAAGCCCATATCAAGCATTCGGTCAGCCTCGTCCAATACAAAAATGGAAAGGCTGCGGAGGTCCACAAAGCCCTGGTTCATCAAATCGAGCAAGCGGCCCGGAGTGGCAACCAGGATGTCGGTGCCGCGGCGCAGTGCATCGGTTTGAGGCGTTTGGCCTACTCCGCCAAAGACGACCATGTTTCGGAGTTGAAGGTTTTTCCCGTAAGCCGTGAAACTTTCACTGATTTGGATGGCCAGTTCTCGGGTCGGGGTCAAAATCAGCGCGCGAATCGGGCGGCGATTGGCCCCACCAGTGGGTACATTGGAAAATTGCGTGTGTAAAAGTTGAAGCATCGGGAGCGCAAACGCGGCGGTTTTACCCGTACCGGTTTGGGCGCAGCCCAGCAAATCTCTACCTTCCAATACAGGTGGAATGGCCTGTTCCTGAATGGGGGTGGGGCGTTCGTAGCCCTCGGCTTCGAGCGCGCGCAGAAGCGGCTCGATGAGCGATAAATCGTTGAATAACATTGAATTGTTGTTGTCCGGTCTCGTGCGCGGCGAGCCAAGAGCGGCTCTTCAAGGGGCAAAGCGTGTTGAATGTGGGGGACTGATTAGGTCGGAACGGGAAACGAAAACTATTTGGGGATTTCGCTCGCGCACATTCAAAAAACGTCGTCGTCCAGGGCGGACAAACACCGGGTTGGTGTTTAAATACGGTGCAAAGGTAGCGGGATTATTTGGAAACAAAACTTTTTGTGCCAAAATAGTATGGTGTGAACTCGGTGCTCAGTACCAGGATTCATGAGATTTGTCCCCCTTGCCTTTCCGAGCCGCCAAGATCGATTTTGTCATCTTGTCGAGACCCGTCCAGCTCAAACGCGCTTTGGTCGAGTGCTTGCAGAACCGGCACCCAAATGGGCAAATAACTCGGGTTAAGCGCACTTGATACGGACGGGTCTCGTCAAGATTACAAAGCTGGGGCTGGGTGCGGCATCTCTGGAAGAAAAATATTGGCTACGCAAAAAAATCCTCTCCCAAAAATCCAAACTCCGCCCCCCCTCCGTAAGTGTCCTCGAAACTGTTTCACTTTCCATTTCACTTACTTAAACAAAATTTTCAAACCATGTTGAAAAGCAGCCTTCAACGCCTCTCCAGCTTTTTGCTGTTGATGGGCCTGGCCATGGGTGTTTCGGCCTCTTCGCACCGCGAAGCCCCGCTCATCGCCAACGACCCGCTCGCGGACAACACCGACGTTTATGCCTTCCGCAGCCCAGACGACCCCAATACCGTCACCCTTATTGCCTGTTATATCCCCACGGAATTGCCGCACGGAGGGCCAAACTACAACACGTTTGGCGAGAACATCCGCTACGAACTCCATGTGGACAACGACGCTACCAAATCTGGCGATGAGGTTACGTACCGCTTCACCTTCACTCGGACAAACCAAGACCCAAGCACTTTTTTCAACATCCGCCTCGGCCAGCAGAACCTGCTCACCACCTATACCTGCGAGCGCAGCATTGATGGAGGACTGACTTGGCAAACCATTGTAACCAGCGGGAAAGTACCTCCGCCTTACATCGGCGAGCGTTCGATTGACGGCCCGGTGGGTCTCAATGCAAGTTATGCTTCGCTGATGCAACAGGCCATTACCACGGCCACTTCGGGCGAAAAAGTGTTCTGTGGCCCTGTGGATGATCCATTTTTTGTGGATTTAGGAGGCGTTTTTGACCTCGGCAACCTGCCACGTCAGGGCGGCGCTCAATCGCGTGATGGCATTGGTCAGTACAACACGCACGCCATTTGCATCCAGGTTCCAATCACGACGCTGCTGAAAGCGGGCGTTGCTCCAACTCCGGTCAACATATTGGACGGCAACTTCGTGATCGGTTTTTGGGCCAGTGCCAGCCGTCGCGCTACGCGCACTTTGGGCACTAACGGCACTTATACCGACAGTGGCAACTGGGTACAAGTCAGCCGTCTGGGAATGCCATTGACCAACGAGGTAGTGATCCCACTGGGATCCAAGGACTACTGGAATTCCATTTGCTTCCTGGACCTGGAAAGGCTCGTTCGGTTGACCTCTGGCCTATTTTCCATACGGGCGTTCCGAATTTCCCACCATACCAATTGGCTACTGGCAAAAACGGCAACCCACTCGCTGTAGGCAAACCATTCATCAACAACTTCTTGCCCAATGGTGGCGATATGTTGCGCCTGAACATGGCCACGCCTGTGACCGCCCGCAATGACCCGAATTTCAGCGCTTTAGGTATCATAAGCGCAGCAGTTTTGGGGCTTACTGACCCAACTTATGCTTCCAGCATTGACCTCCAGTTTATCCCAAACATGGATGGTTTCCCAAATGGTCGCCGTTTGGAAGACGACGTAACGCGCATTGAACTTCAAGCAGTTGCAGGCGTAGCACTCGCTGCCATCGGCCTTTGGTACGACGATTTCGGGGGTACAAACCCTGTAACGCAAGATCTGCTCGATGTGCTGACGTATCAGACAGGAGTAGAAAAGAACGACAAACCATTCCAATCTTCTTTCCCTTACGTGGCTATTCCATGGAGTGGGAAGGAGCAGTAGGGCGAAATTTATTTCGCCAATACATAAATAAATACGGCGAAATGAATTTCGCCCTACATCCAAGCGAAATGAATTTCGCCTTACACCATTAAAATTCAACAAGATGACTTTCTTTTTCAAAAATAGTCTGGCGGCATTTTTCATGCTCGTGTCGCTGACAACCGCGCTCGCTTCGAGCCACCGCGAGGCACCGCTTATTGCCGACGACCCGCTCGCCGATAATGTGGACGTGTACGCCTTCCGCAGTCCCGACAACCCAAGTATGGTTACGCTGATTGCCACTTATGTGCCGCTTCAACTCCCACAGGGCGGCCCGAATTACTACTCTTTCGGATCTAACATCCGTTATGAAATTCACGTGGATAACAATGCTGCAAAACCGGGCGATGAGATCATTTACCGTGTTGAGTTTGAAAGGATAGACCAGGATCCGAGCACGTTTTTTAATATCCGTCTCGGGAAACGCAACCTTATGATGTGGTACACCCTGTCACGTTCAGACAATGGCGGACAATCGTGGACCAACATTTTGCAAAAAGTGCCAGTGCCACCTACCAACATAGGCGAACGCAGCATAGACTCGCCACTTGGTCTGGGCAAATCTTACCAAACACTTGTAAATCAGGCAACTCGATACGCTTCCACTGGCGAACGGATTTATGTCGGCCCTGCTGACGACCCTTTCTTTGTGGACCTTGGCGGCGCTTTTGACTTGGGCGATTTGCCCCGTCAAGGCGGCAATGCCCGAGATGGTCTCGCCTGTAAAAACGTGAGTGCTATCTGTATTCAAGTGCCGATTTACACACTCCTAAAAAAGGGCGCCCCGCGTGTACCCGCTAATATTCTCGACCCTAACTATACTATAGGTGTATGGGCCAGCGCCAGCCGCAAAGCCATTCGCACACTTACGGGCGACAGCGAATCTTACAGCGGCCCTTGGGTGCAAGTGAGCCGTTTGGGCATGCCTTTGACCAATGAAGTGGTTATTCCGATTGGAATGAAGGATTATTGGAACAGCCTCACGCCCTATCAGGAACTGGCCGATCAAACGCTCGACCCATTTTTCTACAATCCCGAATTGGCGCTTTACATGGACGACGATTTGTTCGGTGGCGCGGTGCCAGGATTTTCCAAGTTGAGGATTCAGCGCAATTCATTGGGCGCTTTTGACTTCGGCAACGGGAAAGATGGTTTATTCGGATTAAAGGGCACTGCTGCAGTAGCCGGCACAGCATTGGACGATGCCATTTTTGGTACGCTCTTGCTCCCTGGAGCCGGGAAACCCCGTTCGGTTGACCTCTGGCCTATTTTTCACACGGGCGTTCCAAATGTTCGCCCATACCAATTGGCTACTGGCAAAAACGGTAACCCACTCGCAGCTGGCAAACCATTTATCAACAACTTTTTGCCAAATGGCGGGGATATGTTGCGCTTGAACATGGCTGTCCCACCAACACCACGCAATGACCCAAATTTCAGTTCTTTGGGCCTCGTTAGTGCTGCTGTTTTGGGACTTACCCAGGCTCCTTACAACACCAACACCAACATTCAATTCATCCCAAATATGGACGGTTTCCCAAATGGCCGCCGTTTGGAAGATGATGTGACACGTATTGAACTTCAAGCAGTTGGTGGCGTAGTATTGGCTGCAATTGGCCTCTGGTACGACGATTACAGCAGCGGCAGCCCGGTGACACAAGACCTTTTGGACGTATTGACCTATACAACGGGTGTGGAAAGCAATGATGTTCCCTTCAGAACTTCGTTCCCATATCTCGCGCTCCCGCACGCTGGAGACGGTGATTGCGGCGGTACCATTGCCGATGCAGCTGCTAGCCCGATTGCTTTTATGGGAGGTTTTACTGGATTCAACACCAAAATGGTGAACCCCAGCAAATCAGCGGTGATGGCAACCGGCTATCCGAATCCATTTATTTCAGCTACCACCATCCGATATGAGATAAATACGCCTACTGACGTGAATATTTCAGTGTTTGACCGCAGTGGCAAACTGGTGCAGATGGTTGTTGACCAAAGCATGGACGCTGGCGTGTACGAGGCTCGTTTTGAAGGCGAAAGTCTTCCGGCTGGCCTCTATTTCGCAAAAATTGCCACCAATGGAGGCAGGGACGTACAAGTGCTGAAACTTGCGAAGCAGTAAGAAGTATTAAGTAGCAAGTTTAAAGTTGCAAGTGCAAAAAAGTGCCGGGACGACTTATAGTTGTCCCGGCACACTATTTAATAGTCAGGTAGGATTTGCCTTTTAAAAATTCACCAACTCAATATCAAAAATGAGCGGGGCATTAGCAGGAATATCACCCTTTCCGTAGGGACCGTATCCGAGCGCAGAAGGAACAAAAAAGGTGCCTCTACCCCCTTTTTTTAGGAGCGGTATGCCTTCTTGCCAGCCTGCAATAAGATTAGCGAGCGGGAATGTGCGTGGGCTGCCATTTGTTTGGTCAAAAACATCTCCGTTTTTCAACAGTTTGCCCGTGTAGTTAACCGTTACGCTACTCGAAATACTGGGATGTCCGCCAGTTCCTGGTTCTGTAATAATATAATGCAAACCGGAGGGCGTGGATTGTGCAGTCAGATTGTTGTCGTTCAGATATTTTTGAATTTCTGCGATGTCAGCCTGAAGTTGTTGATCAGCCGAAAGTTGTTTCTCGCAAGAAAAAAAGAGAAATCCAAAAAGAGCGAAAAGTAGATAGCGCATGTAATAGTATGTGTTTGATGTGTTGATTTAAGAATAGCAGAACACGGATGACACAGATGAGACACGGATTTGCATAGATTCTAAAGGAAAATCCGTGTCTCATCTGTGTCATCCGTGTTCTCAAGTGCAAAAATAGAAAGCCCGCACCAAAGATTTACTTCGGTGCGGGCTTTCGAAAAGAATGGTGGCACGACTTGAAGTCGTGCCACCATTAATATCAACCCAAATAAGATTTCAAATTCTCGCTGTGAATCTTGCGGAGGCGGCGAATACCGCGCTCTTTGATCTGACGCACCCGTTCGCGGGTAAGGCCATAGAGTTCCGAAATCTCGTCGAGCGTTAAGGCCGTACGTCCATTGAGGCCGTAATAAGCGCCAATAATTTCTGTTTCACGCGGCGACAGGGAGAAAAGACCCTGAGCCACTTCTTCCCGTAGCGATTCCGCCATGAGCTGGAAGTCGGGGTCGTCACCATTTTCTGGTACCATCACATCCAGCATTGTCGCGTCGCCCTCTTCCGTGCCGGGCAAGGGCGCGTCAAGCGAAACGTGGCGTGAACCACTGTGAATGAGCTGTTGTATTTCGCGTTCGCTCATGCCGAGCAATTCGCCTAGTTCCTCATCGGAAGGTTCGCGTTCAAATTCTTGTACAAAAGCGATATAAGCTTCATTTACCTTATTGTAAGACCCCACTTTGTTGAGCGGCATCCGCACAATACGGCTGTTTTCAACGATGGCCTGCAATATGCTTTGGCGAATCCACCAAACAGCATAAGAGATGAATTTGAAGCCCTTGGTCTCGTCGAAACGTCGCGCCGCTTTGATGAGACCAACATTGCCTTCATTGATAAGGTCAGAGAGGCTAAGTCCTTGATTCTGATACTGTTTTGCCACAGACACAACGAATCGCAAGTTGCCTCGGGTCATCTGATCCAGGGCTTCCTGATCACCTTCGCGGATGCGCTGCGCCAACCTTACCTCTTCGTCCGGGGTAAGCATCGAAAGTTTGCTTATCTCGTTGAGGTACTTGTCAAGCGCCTGGCTCTCGCGGTTTGTAATCTTGTGGGCGATTTTTAACTGGCGCATAGATGGAATGTTTTGAATGGAAGGAGTTTGAGGCTCAAAGTTGTACCTTAAAACATACTTGACGCATTTAGTTTCAAAAACGTTGATACTTTTCCGTCAAAAGATAAAAATAGTTGAAAATCAAACAGCAAAAACCAAGCCGCAAGGATACGAAATAAGTGCCGTAGGGCGAAATTCATTTCGTCCATACTGACAGCGAAATTCATTTCGTCCACACCCTGACAGCGAAATTCATTTCACCTATAATTAACGGGCGAAATGAATTTCGCCCTACATATATCCAAACCGCTGCAACGATTGCTCATCATCGCGCCAATTGTCGCGCACTTTCACCGTCAGATCGAGAAACGCTTTGGTTTGCAGGAATGTTTCAATGTCTTTACGAGCGTAGGTGCCCAGTTTTTTAATGGCCGAGCCACCCTTGCCTAGCAAAATGGCTTTCTGTGTTTCGCGCATCACATAAATAGTAGCGCGAATGTTGGCGATATCTGCCCCTGCGTTCGTTTTAGTCTCTTTGAAATCCTCAATGCTCACCTCACAGGCGTAAGGGATTTCGTCGTCGTAGAGCTTCAAGATTTTCTCCCTGATGATTTCGCTAACAAAGAACCGTTCGGGGCGATCCGTCAGTTGATCGGGGGGGTAAAATGCAGGCCCTTCCGGTAGGTAGTTTAATATTTTTTCGAGCAACGAATCTGATTGCGCGTCTTTCAATGCAGAAATAGCAACTACATCGTCAAATTTTACATGCTTTTTCCACCAACCGGTCGCGTCTTGAATGCGCTGCTCTGCCACCAGGTCTTTTTTGTTCAAAATAAGTAAAATGGGCACTTCCGTTTTGTTCAAAACCTCGATCAAAGGATTGTCGGCCTCGAGTTCCTCGGTCATGTCGAACACAAAAAGCATCAGGTCTGCATCTTCCACCGTTCCTTCTACAAAGCGGTTCATGGCTTTGTGCATTTTGTAGGTGGGTGTTTTCACATAGCCGGGCGTGTCAGAAAAAACCATTTGGAAATGCTCCCCGGTTAAAATTCCAATAATACGGTGGCGGGTGGTCTGCGGTTTGTGGGTAATAATACTCATGTGTTCACCCACCAGTGCGTTCATCAGGGTGGATTTGCCCGCGTTGGGGCGTCCGATTATGTTCACAAACCCTGTGCGAAAAGACTTATTAATCGCTGTTTCAATCACTTCTTCATTCATTGCTATAAACGTTTCCGCTACGCGGCTATAAGGTGTCAAATGTAGAATTTGGGAAGACCAGTACGAAGATTGGTTTTCACAACCCCAAAAGATGGCCCATCAAATCTTGTTTGGTTTGTAAATATAAACGGCTGTCGGGCTGAGGTGGGATGATAATAGGAATACGCCCCACCACTTCAATCGGGGAGCGCCGCAGGGCTTCGACTTTGACCGGGTTGTTTGTAATCAGCTCAACTTGTTGTATTCCAAGGTCCTGGAGGATGTAAATAGCGCAATCGTACTGGCGGGCATCCACATCAAAGCCGAGGTGGGTATTCGCATCGGCAGTATTCAGTCCTAAGTCCTGGAGATTATATGCTTTGAGTTTGTTGATAAGCCCGATCCCGCGTCCTTCTTGTCGGAGGTAAATGACCACACCTCCGCGCTCGGCAGCGATATGCAAGGAAGCATCCAGTTGTTCGCCGCAATCACATCGGCGTGAACCAAACACATCCCCTGTCATACATTCCGAGTGGATACGCACGGCTACTGGCAAAGCGGGGTTGAATCCCTCGGCCACCAAAGCGATGTGGGGCATACGCTCCGTGTTTTTTTCGGCGTAGGCCAACATTCTGAATGGTCCGTAATGAGTGGGGATTGGGGCTTCGGCTTGGCGCTGCATTGTGTCGCAAAGGTAGTGCGAAATTTATTTCGCGTTTTGCACATTAGGTTGAAGAACCGATGGCGGGACAAAGGCGAAATGAATTTCCTTAGCTATCTATGACGAAATGAATTTCGTCCTACTGATCAATTAGTCCTCGGCCTTCCTTCACGATCCGCCCTTCTTCCAGAAGTTTCTTCATCAAACGGTCAAGGATGCCGTTGATAAATTCCTTACTCTTGTCAGTGGAGTAAATTTTGGAGATTTCAACAAATTCGTTGAGGGTAACTTTTGTGGGGATGGTTGGAAAGTGCAGGAGTTCGCAAAGCGCCATTTTCAACATAATCATGTCGAGGATGGCTACGCGGTCGGCATCCCAATTTTTGAGGGTGGGCTGAATATCTGCGAGCAGTGCAGCATCTTCTTGCGCGGTGCGAAGCAGAAGTTCTGCGCCAAATTCGCGCACTGTTTCGTCAGAAGGCTCATGTTCTTGATAAAACGCGCCGCTCAGGGGCATTGACTTGAGCGTTTTTTTCATGGCGCCCATCACCAAAGATTCGTCATCCGCCCAGTTGTTGTAGCGGTCTTCCGTCATGTCGAGGAAGAGGTCATTGGACGAAAGATAGCGGTACAGTTCGATGAAAATCTTAGCATGATCGGCATCGGCAGGAGCCTCCAATGCGAGGTATGCCTTGTATTCAGGCTGGTCGGAAAAACCGTTGTAAAGGGAGCGAATGTGATCCTCGTCAATGGATTCGTTGACCTTGTATTTGGTTACGAGGTTGAGGAATTCGACGTGATTTGCGAGGCTGTGCGTACAGCTGTTGGTGCTCAGGCGTGGCTCAAAAACTTTGTCCTCATCACTAGGGACGAGTTTTACGGCCCGGTTTGCGGCATCTTTTTCGGCGTACTGCGCCACACGCAGCGTGAGGTAGAGGTGGTAGATGTAAAGTTCAAAGGCTTTCCAGATGCCGCCTTTGTATGCTTTTTGCAATTCGGCGAGTTCAAGAGACTCGTCGCGATTGAGCATATAAAGAAGTTGCATCACTTTGACTCGAACACTGCGTCGGCTGAGCATAAGGTTTCAAATAACTTTTATTGATGATTGGGAGGACAATTAAGTTTCCGGGGGCAAAGGAACGCATTTCTGCCAGCAATTTGCCGAATTTACGGGCACTTTTCTTTTTGAAAAAATTGATTTTCAGTAATAACACTGAAAATTTTGCCCGAGGCTGTAATTTTTGCTGAACTAGATTTACCTTTGCAGCCCAATTTTAACATTCGAATTTTTTCACCAACAAAAAGAAGGAGAAATCCATGCTCATCCTCGAGATTAAAGACGGCGATACCATCGACAAAGTACTCAAAAAGTACAAGCGCAAGTTTGAAAAGTCGGGCATCCTGAAAGAATTGCGTCGCCGCAAAGCATTTTCCAAGCCATCCGTACAGCGCCGCACTGAAGTGCTCAAAGCAGTGTACAAGGAAGATATGTACGGCAACAAGAACGATTAATTTGTTCCACGAAGATTCGTTTTACGGATACTTGTCACTCGAACGTAGGTTCTCGCCTCATACGTTGACAGCTTACCGTGGCGACCTTTCCGGTTTTATAGCATATTGTGTTGAACAGCAATGCCTTACCTCGCTAAGCGAAGTAAGGCATTTGCATATTCGCTCCTGGGTAGTGTCCCAGATGCAAGCCGGGCAAAGCGCGCGCAGCATTGTCCGCCGGCTTTCGTGCCTGAAGACTTACTTCAAGTTTTTAAAAAAACGGGGGTTGATCGAAAAAGACCCCATGCGCAAAATAACCGCACCGCGCATGGGCAAACGCCTTCCTGTTTTTGTGCAGGAAAGCCAGATGGCGGCACTTTTTTCCCACATTGAATTTGCGGACGATTATGGAGGCTTACTCGCACGGGTTTTGCTAGAAACCCTTTATGCTACCGGTATGCGACGCAGCGAAGCCTCCAACCTGAAAGTCAATGATTTAGATTTCAGTCGTATGGTGTTCCGAGTGCGGGGCAAAGGCGACAAAGAACGGTTTGTGCCATTTGCCCGCTACCTATACGATTGGCTGGAAAAGTTTTTGGAAGCCCGAAAAAGCGCGTTCCCAAGCACCCAAGAACCCTGGCTTTTCCTCAACCGGAAGGGCGAAAGATTCTCTCCTGAAAGCATTTATTACCTCGTGCGGAAGCACCTTTCAACGGTCACCACCGAGGAACAACGCAGTCCGCACGTATTGCGGCACTCGTTCGCCACGCACCTTTCCAACAATGGCGCAGACCTGAATGCCATAAAAGAGCTGCTTGGCCACTCAAACCTCGCTTCGACGCAAGTGTATATGCACAATAATATTGAGCGACTCATCAAAGTGTATGAACAGGCACACCCAAAAGGGGGGGCGGAGGAGGAAGAGTAGCAAGTTTTAAAGTTTCAAGTGGTAAGTCCCAAATCGATTGGGTTTCACTGTTGCTTTCAATTGAAAACTTGCACTTGTGAACCAACTTTTGTCCTTCTGCCGACAAGTACTGTGTTCAATTGCTGGTTTCAAATCCAAATCACCTTTTTGCTCGTTATATTGGCAAACAAAACTCATCTGCAATGAAATTTCTGACCATTTTGCTCACCGTTTTCGCGTGCAATAACGCGCCTTCTTTACCCGCCGTAGTTTCAACGGGCGTTCGACCGCCGATCCTTGGCTACAGGGCTAGCCTCTTCCGTCTACTGCTACGGCGGTCAAACCGACTCCATCGTTCCCTGCCCAATATGCGGACGGAAAATTGGTAAAAGTTGAAAAACCGAGGAGGCCTGGAAACGCGAACTCAACGAACAAGAATTTTACGTCCTGCGCAAAGAAGGCACCGAACGCGCATTCACGGGCGATCTTTGGGACAACCATGAAAAAGGGATTTTCGTTGCGCAGGATGTGGATTGCCGCTTTTTCTTCTGAAACCAAGTTTGAGTCCGGTCACGGTTGGCCATCTTTTTACAAACCCATCCGCGAAGAGTACATCGCTGACCAAACAGATGGTAGCCATGGAATGGATCGCACCGAAGTGGAATGTGCTGGGGCGGCCCGGCACCAAGGCCCCTTTTTCTGACGGACCGGCACCAACCGGCTTGCGCTATTGCATCAATTCGGTATCTTTAGATTTTGTGAAACAGTAGTTTGGCGTTGGGCTTTTTTGGGCATTGAAACGAGCCAGTGGCTGAGCCCGATCACAGGATAATAAAATTAACGAGGGCGGCTGTGGCGATACCACAGCCCCCGCTTTTTTTACCTTTGCCCGAACTGTACCCCGGAACGCTGTTCCGGGTAACACGGAACAGCGTTCCGGAATACATGCTCGATTTTTATGGACAAAAAGTTAGAAACACTCCAATCCAAACTCGCCGAAGCAAAACTCGGCGGCGGTCAAGAACCGCATTGATGCCCAACACAAAAAAGGCAAACTCACCGCCCGTGAGCGGGTGCATTTCCTTTTGGACGAAAACAGTTTCGAGGAAATCGGTGCGCTCGTGACGCACCGTAGCACCGATTTTGGCATGGCCGAACAGCAATTTCTAGGAGATGGAGTTTCCGGCCATGACGGATTTTATCATGATGGTGGAAGGCAGTTCGTATATGTTTGTGACGGGGCCAAACGTGGTAAAAACCGTTACCAATGAAGAAGTTACGAGCGAAGAACTCGGCGGCGCCAGCACGCATGCTAGCAAAAGTGGCGTAACGCACCTGACCGCAGCCAATGACATGGACTGCATTTTTAAACTCAAAAAGTTGCTTTCTTATATTCCCCAAAACTGTGCAGACAAAGCCCCTACCCTACCCTATACTTTGGGCGATGAATACCGCGAAGAACTAGCAACATCATTCCTGAGAAACGCCAACCATCCGTATGATATAAAAGAAGTCATCGCGGGCATCACAGACTTGGAGTCCTTTTTCGAAATCCATGAGCAGTATGCTGAAAACATCGTGGTCGGTTTTGCCCGACTCGCTGGGCGCAACATCGGCATTGTGGCCAACCAGCCGATGAACCTAGCGGGTGTTTTGGACGTAAATTCCTCCAAAAAGCGGCGCGTTTTGTGCGTTTTTGCGATTGTTTCAATATTCCCCTGCTGGTACTGGAAGACGTGCCCGGTTTTTTGCCCGGCACCGACCAGGAGTGGAACGCCATTATCACCAACGGCGCGAAACTGCTCTACGCCTTCTCCGAAGCCACCGTGCCGCGCATCACCGTCATCACCCGCAAGGCTTACGGCGGCGCATACGACGTGATGAACTCCAAACACATAGGTGCTGACATGAACTTCGCCTGGCCAAGCGCAGAAATCGCCGTGATGGGCGCAAAAGGAGCTTCCGAAATCATTTTCAAAAAGGAAATTGATGCTGCAGCCGACCCGGCCGCCAAACTTTTGGAAAAGAAAAGGAATACGCCGAAACTTTTGCCAACCCCTACCGCGCTGCTGCCCGGGGTTTTATTGACGAGGTGATTCAGCCGCCGGAAACACGGCGAAAATTGATCAAGGCGTTTGCGATGTTGGAGAACAAGGTGGTGGACAGGCCGAGGCGGAAGCATGGGAATATACCGTTGTGAGGCGTTAAAAAGGCAGTTTCCACAGCCCATTCGGTTTCAGATAAACCTCGTTTTTCTGAAAATCGAACACCACGTTGAACCGCTTCAAAAGCCCGTTACCGAAAACCTTCATCGGAATGGCCGAAGACCGCGCAGCAAAACTCAGCGGTGCATTTTTCAATTTTTTGCAGCCGATCTGCACTTGCGGCAAAGACTTGGTTTCGATTTTGAACACGTTTCCGTAGGCATCTTTCAGTTCAGATGTGCCAATGGTCTGGAGTTTTGATTGCATTTCGTACTGCTCGCCGATTTTGGGGTCGAGCAGGACTACGCCCCCGTAGCCCGTGTGAAACATGAAGGTGTCTTGGTAAATGCGGTTGTGCATTTTCAGTGTTCCAACGATGTACGTGCTGCCGCTTTTTACGAGCAACTTCATCTTGCAGTATTTTTTCGACATTTTTGGCAAGGCAGCGGAGACAATCATCCGCATGTTGTCGTAGTCAATCGCCACGATTTTGCCAGAAAAAAGGTCGAAGCCAAACTTCCCGTCCGTGTCTGGGCCGGAGTATTCGTTGATGAAAATCTGTAGGCTGTCCCAGCGCAAAGCAGCAATGACAAGCGAATTGCCTTCGCTGAACTCGGCATCCGCATCGCCGCCCCAAGTGCGTACTTCGGTGGCTTGCTTATCGTGCAGGGGCAGTTTTTTCTCCACCGCCTCCTTGGTGAGTGTTAGGCCGGTCGAACTGGAATGGAACATCAAAATCATCGAATCCGACTGGTTGATGCGGGCTTTGATGCAGATATTGCTCTGCTTGTTGAGGAAAAAAGGGATGGTATCGGGCTTGTTTTGCCCGTAGGCAATGCCGACAAAAGCCACAAAAAGGGTGCAGGCGAGCAGTGTTTTTTTCATTGTTTGTGTTGTGCTGTTCAGCAAAAGTAGTGACTTTGCCATGCTGGAAATTAAGGTGGTCGCCAGGCCGAGGAGGAAGCATGGGAATGTGCCGCGTGATGTTTAGGGACATATCCAACCTTTGTTCCACTTATGATGTCTACCAATTGTCTTTAAACAAACTACTACGTTATGACAAGGTTACCTCTTATCTTCTTTCTTGTACTATCACTCGGTTTCATTGCTTGTCAGAAGACCCGAGGACAGTCGCACAAACTCCGATTTCTGTTGAAAGTTTAGCGGAAATCGCTGAAATGAACCAAACGCTTGGTTGGAAAATCTTCAATCAGGAACAGAAAAACAAGCCTGGAGAGAACATCCTGATCTCCCCGTTTAGCATCCAAACGGCACTCAATATAGCCACAAATGGGGCAAAAGGCAACACACTATATGAAATCCTGGAACTAATGGATCGCCCCGACTACCCAATCTCTGACCTGAATCGCTTGCACAATGACCTGACTACACTGCTTTGCGAACAAAGTGGTCACCCGACGCTCACCGTTGCCAATCGTTTTTTTTTTTCTACGACAAAGGACCGGGTTGACATCAAGACCC
>JADJFA010000034.1 GCA_016708875.1 Lewinellaceae bacterium | reverse complement strand
AAGTATAGTCAATATCAGCAAAGAGGTAGTCCCCTGGTTTGTAATTGGAGCATTGATTTGAGTTGCTTGTAAGCGTTGCTGTTGCCAATGCTTTTTCGTTTATCAGTTCCTTCACCCTTTGCTCAACAAAGTCCAGCACCGTCACTTTTTGTCGTTACCAAGAAACTTGATTTTAAACTCATGGATGGAGAATGGCTTGCCGGATTCGATTATTTCAGATAGCATCGCTTCGGCGCGGGCAAGGTGATTCCGCAAAATGGCGTTTCTTGCTTCAAAGTTCGGAGACTTCGCGTTGAACCTTCCGTACTTGTCATTCCAGTCTGAAGGTTTGGCGCTCATGCCAAGTGAGATGTAGCGTTCCGTTCCGAAATAAACCCTCAAACGGATGGGGTTTTCGCCGTTAGCGAGTTGCTTGTTTTTGTACAAGACGATCTTTAGTGCAGACATGGTGCAGAAAAATCATAAAAATTAAAGAATTATATATCCTTAACTTTATGATAATCATACACATACGATTTCATTTTGCAAGCTGTTTTACGCCTGGGGGGCGTGTGGTCGCAGGTTCGAATCCTGTCATCCCGACATTCATTATCAAGGAGTTGCAGAATTGCAACTCCTTTTTTTTGCTTACTACGAACGTTAATTTATTATCCCCAATTCATATTCCAAAAAATCCTTCAAGCTCCGCACCTTCAGTTTATCATTGAAAAAATAGGGCGACCCAGATGGCACAATCACATATTGATGGACGGGTTTCAAATCTTCTATGCTTTGATAAAAGCCCTTTGTGATGACAGGGGCTGTTGAATATTTGATTTCTATACAAGTCATAATGCCGTTCGGACTGATAAGTATGAAATCCGTTTCAGCACCAGCCACCGTTCGGTAATAATAAAACTGCCAAGATTCATCCAAAGCTCGTTTAATTTGCTCCATGACATAACCTTCCCAAGATGCTCCAATGAGTTGATTTCCTTGCAGGGCCTCAAAACTGGAAATATTGGATAAATGATGCAGAAGCCCGGTGTCCCGAAAGTAGATTTTAGGTGATTTTACAAGCCTTTTGCCTACGTTGACATAATAGGGCTGAAGGCGATGGATTAAAAAACCGCCCTCCAGTAAATCCAAATATTTTGAAACAGTTGGACTGGAAATTCCCAAGGACTGGGAGAGAGAACTGGCATTTTGTATTTGCCCATGCACGTGCGCTACCATGCGGTATAATTTGGACATGGTTTGTACGCTGATTTCGTAGCCCATGGCTTTGAGGTCTTTTTCCATAAAGGTGTTGGCAAAATTCCGAAGCCATGTATTGGCCACTTCATCCGTCGGTGCAAGCAGGGCATTGGGGAATCCGCCCCTGAACCAGTGTTCTGTCATTGTTATACCTGTCGGTTGGATTTCTGACAGCGAGAGAGGGGCAAGCTCATTGTAAGCGATGCGCCCCGCTAAGGTTTCTGAACTCTGCCGAATGATTACAGGAGATGCAGAGCCCAAAATTAAGAATCGGGCAGGCACCCGGGCCTGGTCAATCAGGGCGCGTAACAGGGGAAATAAGCTTGGCATCAGTTGAATTTCATCAATGATGACGCACTTATCCTGATGAGATTGGAGATATGACTGAGCATTTTGGAGGCGAATGATATCCTCGTCTAACTCTAAATCCAAATAAACACTGGGCTTTTCCAAGCGTTTTTGGAGCGTTTTTGCTAAGGTAGTTTTACCCACCTGGCGTGGACCAATAATTCCGATGGCTGGAAAATATCGTATATTATTTGCGACTTCTGCGGCTATTTTTCGTTCAATCATAATTTATCCTTGTTTATTTAAAAACAAATTTTAATTTTACAAGGACAAAAATACTGTAATTGAATAAAAGTTTCCCCCATTCTTTTCCTCCTCCAATCCGCTTGCGCACCGTTAACCCTCACGCCGCATTCCGCGCCGCATTAATTATCCCAAACATAGCCCGCAACACCAGATTCCGGTACATCTCATGTGCTTCGGGGCTGAGGTTCTCAACCTGAAGTTTTTGCAAGCCAAATTGCTGAATGGTGATGAGCGGCAACACAATATCCTCGCGAAGGCTGATGCTGTTTTTCGATGCAACGTTCTCGGTAAGCAGGTCGCGTTCGCCCGAAATTTTTTTCAGGCTCTTCAAGGTTAGCTCATACTCGTCGTATAGCATGTGCCAAAACTCCGCAAACTGCGGGTGCTCACTAATATAGCGCGTCACCTCAAAATTGGATTTCGAAAGCGATTGCATCGAATTTTCAAGCAGCGTGCGGAAAAACAGGGAGTTCTGGTAGAGCAGGCGCATTTCATTCCCACGAATTTTTAAAAAGGCCTCCAAGGCGCTGCCAAGGCCGTAATAACCGGGCACGTTTTGCTTCATTTGCGCCCAGGCGCCCACAAATGGAATGGCCCGCAGGTCTTCAAATTTCATCCCGCCATCGCCGCTGCGTTTGGTCGGGCGACTGGCGATATTGCTGTCGCCATACCATTTCATCGGGGTCATTTTTTCCAAATAAGGGACAAAATCGCGGTGGTTTTTCAATTTCAAATAGGCCTCGTATGCTTTGTCTGCGAGCTCATCAAGCAGGAGTCGGTCTTCCTGACTGAGGTCGCGGGAATGGCTGCCATCTAAATGATTTTCCAAACCTGCGCTCAACAAACGCTCAATATTGAAGGTAGCGGCGGCAACGGTCCCGTAGGTGCTGCTCACTGTTTGACCTTGAATTGTGACCTGAATGCCTTGATTTTCAATATCTTGTCCATGCGCTGCGTAATAACTGGCATTGTTGCCACCGCCTCGTCCGGGAGGGCCGCCGCGTCCGTCGAAGAAGATGACCGTAATGCCCAGTTCGCGGCTGACTCGAGTGAGTGCTTCCTTGGCCCGGTAGATGCTCCAGTTGGCGCGGAGATATCCGCCGTCTTTGGTGCCGTCGGAAAAGCCAAGCATGATTTGCTGGGTTTGGCCGCGGCTGGCGAGATGTGCTGCGTAGTAGGTATTGGTGTAAAGTTGCCGCATGATGTCGCCACAATGGGCGAGGTCGTCAATGGTTTCAAACAAGGGCACGATATCGAGTGGAATCGCATCTGCCTCCTGCGAAGGGGCAAGCTCGCTGTTCTGCCAACTCAAGTTGGCCAAAGCCAGCACTTCGGCCACATTGAGCGCACTTTGGCAATTGGAAATAATGTAGCGGTGACTGCCGAGTTCGCCGTTTTTCTGCTGAATATCCTGGATAGCCGTAAAGGAACGAATGGTTTCTTTGACGAATGGATCGGAGAAATCGTTTTCGTCCAGGGCATGATGTGTGCTTAGCAAGCGATTGATTTTGGTGTTTTCGTCGCTTTGCAAGTATTCGTCGGCATTGTAACCGTGGGGTTTTTCATGCCAGTTTTGCATGATGGCCTGCCACACTTCGCCGTGTTTGCGGCTGTCCTGACGTACATCCAGGCTCGCAAAATAAAAACCGAAACCCTGATTTTCAGGATAAAACGATCCAGTTCTTCCAGAAAAAGTGCCTGATGATCTGAAATAAGTTTGGCTCGAAGCGCCATCAATTCGTTCAGCAAATCCTCAGAACGCACATATCCTTCCTTTTTTTCCGGCTGATAAAGCGTGTTGTAAATTTTCACTTCCGCGCTTGCAATGATTTCTTCAATCCCCCTGAATGTGAGTCGTCGTTTCAATTGTTTGATGTCCCGGTAATACCCGCGCAGCACAGCTTCCCGCAATCGTTCTGCCACTAAACGGGTGGTATCTGCCGTCACAAAAGGGTTGCCATCGCGGTCGCCGCCGGGCCAAAAACCAAGCGCTAATAGCCGCGGGTTTTCAAATGTGGTTACATCCTCACCTAATTCGCGCAGCAGCCGATACAAGATATCTGGCAGCGTATGGTAGAACACGTGCTCCATGTACCAACCGAGGCCCAACGCCTCCTCATAGGGGGAGGGTTTTTCCCGATTTACAAGGGTTGTGCGGCCCAATTGCATGAGCAGCAGCCGGATATTTTCTAAATGATGGGACTGGATTTCCTTGCCCAGGTCGTTGATGATGCCAAGCACTTTGCCGGGATAAAACTGCGTGGGGTGGGCCGTCAATACAAGACGAAGACTGAAATGGCGGATTTTTTCCATCAAAGCCGCCCTAAGATGCTCCGAATCGTGGCTGTTGAGGAGATATTTCATGGAGCCAGGCCCATTCATCTCATGGGTTTTTTCGAAGAGCGAATCTTCCACTGAATCGAACAAAACTACCTGACGTTCAATGTATTGAATAAAATAACGCAGCAAACGGTGTCGGGCATCTTCGTCCAAATCTGCAGCATATTCATTCCAAAAAGACTCCACAATACCCTGCGGGCTTTTGCTTTGCCGGAAACCATCTTCACAATGCTGTGAAAACAAGGCCAAGAGTGTGCCGGTCTCTGCAATTTCATCAAATGGCAGACTCAAAAACAGGCTGTTGTAAGTATGGTAGGGCAGTGCAGCAGGCGAGTTGAACTTCATCATAGGATAAAGGTCGGCTATTTTGAATTTATACCCTTGCTTGCCTTGAAAATGGATGATTTAGCCCATTGTCTTAAAATTTCACATCATCCCCACAAACTCATCAAACAGATACCGTGCATCATGCGGGCCAGGACTTGCTTCCGGGTGGTATTGCACACTAAAGGCAGGGCTGTTTTTTAACCGGATGCCTTCTATGGTATTGTCGTTGAGATTGAGGTGGGTCGCTTCCACCAGGCTGGGTGAATCATATACCGCCTGTTCGAGTACCCCAAACCCGTGGTTCTGGCTGGTAATCTCACTAAGTCCGCTGCGGAGGTTTTTCACAGGATGGTTTAGCCCACGATGCCCATGGTGGAGTTTGTAGGTCGGCAAACCAGCGGCCAGTGCAAGCAGTTGCTGGCCCAGGCAGATGCCAAAAAGCGGCTTCCCGTCCGCGAGCATTTTCTTAACGGTTTCTACTGCATAGGGCATGGAAGCAGGATCGCCGGGGCCATTGGAGAGAAAATATCCTGTTGGTTTCCAGGATTTTACGGTTTCAAAATCAGTTTTGGCAGGGAATACTTGCAGGTAACAATCCCGCTGGTCGAAGCAACGGAGGATGTTCTTTTTCACCCCAAAATCCATCACGGCCACGCGGTGTTTTGCTTCCGGGTTTCCAATAAAATAGGGTTCGCGGGTGCTCACGCTGCTCGAAAGTTCTAGTCCTGCCATGCTGGGTGTAGCGGCAAGTCGGCGCTTCAGTTCCTCTAAATCTTCAATTTCAGAGGAAATAATGCAGTTCATCGCACCGCGTTCGCGGATATGCTGCACAATGGCGCGGGTGTCGAGCTCGTGGATGGCGACAAGCCCTTCTTTTTCAAAATAATCCTGAATACTCAGATGGGCATTGAGGCGGCTGTATGGAACATTAAAATTGCGGCACACGAAGCCGGCAATTTTGATGCCGTCGCTTTCCACTTCCTGGTCGTGGATGCCGTAATTGCCAATATGGACGTTGGTGGCTACCAATATTTGTCCTGTATAAGACGGGTCGGTAAAAATTTCCTGATAACCCGTCATGCCAGTGTTGAAACAGATTTCGCCTGTGGTGGTGCCGATTTTTCCAGCGGCTTTGCCTTGAAAAAGGGTGCCATCTTCAAGGAGGAGGAGCGCTTTTGTCATTGTGCTATTTTGGGCGGCAAAGGTCGGGCAAAAGCATGGAATTTTTATTTTGACAAGGCATTTTCAAAAACTGTCTACTTTTCCCCTTGACAAAACCAATGAATGCGCACGCGCATTACGCTTTGCAGGTCAAATCCTGTTGCCGCCTATGCTTCAATCTACATTGCAAGACCAATTTTTCGAGATCATTCTGAAGCGGTTTCCTCGTCGTGCGGATGCGGTGGACGAACTTTGCCATTTGCTCAACCTTGCCAAAGACCCCATCTACCGTCGGCTGCGGGGCGATACACCGCTTTTGCCACAAGAATTGGGGTTATTGTCACAGCATTTCAACATTTCGCTTGATGCTCTGGTGATTGGACAAAGTGACCGTGTAGTAGTTGATTTCAATGCCTTTTCGCATAAAATAGCCAGTTTTTCGGATTATTTAGGTGCTATGAACGATGATTTTGAGCAAATCCACAAAATGCCAAATGCACATCTTTATTATGCTTCGGCAGAATTGCCTGTTTTCACTTATAGCCTTTTTCCCGAGCTGATCGCCTTCAAACTCTATGGCTGGGGCCGCACTACCTGGAACCTGGAATGGTTGCGCGATCGGAAGTTTTCCTTTGATCTTATAACGCAACCTGTCATCCGCGAGAGCCAGAACATGCTCCAGCAATACCTCGCACTGCCCAGCACAGAGCTTTGGACGGCCCAAATCATGGACAATACGCTGGCGCAAATAGAGTACCACTTGTATGCTGGAGGGTTTCGCGACCCTCAGGATTCGCTTGTTTTGATTGACCGATTGCAGGAATGGGCTTCCCACATGAAGGCGTTAACGATTGCAGGTTGTAAATTCAACATTGGCGAGAAACCAGAACACGGACGTGGCCAATTCCAGCTTTTTTACAACGAAATGGTGTACGCCAATATCACGGCACTCATCACTTCCGACGTGGGGCGCATGGCGTACACGGCATACTGTACACCCAATTTCCTGAAAAGCACCGACACCCGCTTGTGCGATTACACCCAAAATTGGTTTGAAATCATTACAGGAAAATCCACCGCCCTGACGCATGCAGCCGACAAAAATCGCGACTGGTTTTTTCGCGAAATCACACAAAAAGTAGAGCGCCGGAAACAACGCATTTTACTGCACATCGAGGAGAATCAATGACACTCAAAGAGATGCTCGACTTGGCCGCTGCGCGGTATAACAGGCCCGACTTTATCGCAGCCGACCCTATTTCTATTCCACATCGTTTTACGAAATTGCAGGATCGGGAGATCATGGCCTTTTGGGCTGCCACGCTCGCCTGGGGGCAACGGAAGACCATTATTCAAAGTGCCAATCGCCTGGCCGAACTGATGGATAATGCGCCGTACGATTTCATAATCAATCATTTGGAACAAGATCGCGCGCGTTTTGAGTCGTTCAAACACCGTACTTTTCAGGCAACCGATACGCTGTGGTTTTTGGAGTTTTTTCAAAATTTTTATCGAAAAAACGCCTCGCTCGAATCGGCCTTTTCCCGCCATCTCAGCCCCAATGATCCGACCGTAGAAAATGCGCTGCGAGGTTTTCACAATGATTTTTTCGACCACCCTTTTGCGCCTGAACGCACCCGCAAACATGTGGCTACACCTGCGCGGGGCAGCACCTGCAAGCGGCTCAATATGTTTCTTCGCTGGATGGTCAGGAAAGACGAGGCCGGGGTGGACTTTGGGATTTGGGAAAATATCAGCCCTGCACAATTGCTGATCCCGCTGGATGTGCATGTGGAACGGGTAGCGCGGCGATTGGGCCTTCTACATCGCAAGCAAACTGATTGGCAATCCGTGCTTGAACTCACTAGCAATCTTCGAGACTTCGATCCTGTTGACCCTGTGCGATACGATTTTGCGTTATTTGGGATGGGAGTATTGGAATCGAGCCATTATTTAAAAACCACATAGTTCACATAGTACACATAGTTTGATAATCAACAAATTACAGACTATGTGTGCTATGTGAACTATGTGGTTTTTAAATTTCATTGAGTGGTTTCGATGCAGCCGATTCAAAAATGTCCTGCGTATTGTAACCTCTTTTTCAAGCGTGCTGTCATAGTCTGCATTGGAAACGGAAACCAATTTTCATTCACAAAAAAACATTAAGATTATGGATTCTCATGTATTCATTGTCCCCGTTGCGGCTTTTCTGATGGTTGTTGCAATCGTTTATCTTGAAAGTAAGGTAAAGATGTCCATGATAGAAAAGGGCATGAACCCTGCCGATCATAAACGCAACCGTCGGCAGACCAATCCCTCGCAAACCTTGAAAAACGGCTTGTTATTCGTGGGCGCGGGCACGGGTCTCTTGCTTGCCATCGTGATCTCTAATATGCTCAACCTAGACAACCAAAGCAGCACCGGGATATTTTTTGCCCTGATTGCTATTTTTGGTGGCGCAGGCCTTTTGGCGCCTACCTCTACGAGCGGAAAAATCCACCCCCGCCTGTAGAATGATGTAAAAGATTCAGAACCAACTTTTTGATTCCCCCGATGTGCAACATTCGCAGCACATCGGGGGATTTTTTTGTACTAAAACCTTCCGTCCTTTTTACCTTCGCCGCCCCTTTTAAGTTATTGAGATATTTGGATATTAAGATATTGTCCCAATATCCCAATATCCCAATATCCCAATATCCCAATATCCCAATATCCTGTATTCACTATGTCCTATATCATCGGAACCCTCATCCAGCAAGGTGCAAAAATTGGTGGCTTTGTTGGTCAGCCGCGACAATCGCCTGCACAGCTTCAAGAACAGCAACTGCGCGATCTTCTTTGGGAAGCCCGTCACACAGCCATTGGCCTGGAATATAATTTTAAAGACATTTTGCGGGCTGACAATGTGCAACCTGCTTTTAAAAAAGCCGTCCCGGTCATGGATTATCAAGCGCTTTACGACCGCTGGTGGTCCAGAGCGCACCTGGAAGACGAGCCGGATGTGTGCTGGCCGGGCCTGGTGCCTTATTTCGCACTTTCGAGCGGCACCAGTCAAGCAGCCACGAAATATCTGCCGCTCACCGAGGATTTACTTCGGGGAATGAAACGTGGTTCGCGGCGGCTATTTTACGATATGGCCAAATTCTACGGACTTGCACCAGAGCATTACACAAAACAAATGCTCATGGTAGGTTCCTGCACACAGCAAAAAAGGGTTGGCTACCACTGGGAAGGCGATCTTTCGGGGATTATGGGCATGAACCGGCCGCGTATCATGGAGCGCTCTTACCGTCCGGGCCGTCATATCACCGATTTGCCGGAGTGGGGTGAGCGCATAGAACGCATCGCGGAAGAAGCGCCACAGTGGGACATTGGTTTTTCTGTGAGCAACCCAATGTGGCTGCAACTCATTCTGGAAAGGATCATCGAAAAGCATAAACTGGCGCATATCAACGAAATATGGCCTTCTTTCAACGTCTTTATCCATGGTGGGGTGCCCATTGAACCTTACAAGCCAACCCTTGAACCACTTTTTGGCAAACCCATTCTGTATATGGATAGCTACGGTGCTTCGGAAGGATTTCTTGCCTACCAGGAACGACCCGATCACCGCCCGATGAAATTGCTCAACGATTGTGGGGTTTATTTTGAATTCGTGCCATTTGACGAGGAGAATTTTAACGACGATGGCGAATTGCGCAGCGACCAGCCTCGCAGCCTCGAACTTTCGGAAGTGGAAGTTGGTAAACATTATGCCCTCCTGCTCAGCTCTGTTGCGGGCGCGTGGCGATACCTTTTGGGGGATACAGTGCAGTTTAGCGATCTTGAAAAAGCAGAAATCAAAATCACCGGACGCACCAAGCAATTCCTTTCAGGTTGCGGGGAGCATATTTCAATTGACAATCTATGTGACGCCGTGCGGGCAGTAGACGAACGATTCCATGCTGGCATTGGCGAATTTGCTGTTACCAGTCTTCGTGAGGGTACTTTTTGGACGCACCAATGGTATCTTTCTGCTGAAAATCAATCGCTTAGCAGTGAAACGCTCGTGAATGCGCTCGACGAAGAACTCTGCCGATTGAACGAAGATTATGCGGTGGAACGCCGTTATGCACTCCGCAATGTCAGAGCGCAATTGCTCCCAAATCAAGTGTTCCTCGACTGGCTAAGCCAACGGGGCAAACTCAACGGACAGGCCAAAATACCTCGTGTATTGAAGGGCGAACAATTGGCTGATTTTGAGGCATTTATTTCAAAATGAACATGAAAAAATTATATTTCCACGATTTCCTAGCCAAGTTCCCTCCGTTGCCCATGCCGGTAACACTTGGTGAAGACACCCACCATACTTTCGGCACCGAGAACGAACCGCTTTCGGATGCTATGATCTCCCAGTTCATTCACCCAACGGAGGAGATTGTTGCTGACGATGAGTTCACTGAGTACGTGCCTTGTTTTTCCATTGACAACACCGATCAATTCATTGCGCTGGTGTGGTGGAAGGCCGAACTTTTGAACTACGAATATGTGCTCACGACCTTTAATGAAAAAGGTGAGATGATCAGCAAGGCGGTGATTGCCGGGACCACCGTAAAAGATGGAATCGTAACCCGCTCCGTGGCAATCATCAATGATGAATGGGAAATAACCATCGGCGAGGGCAGTTCCCCCGATGGTGATCAAATATTTGACCCGACGACTTCGCGGACGCGGAATTTGGAGATACTGGTGACGGGGGAGATTGTAGAAGGCTAGGGAATGTCCAATTTCCAACAAGGAATGTCCAATTCCCAAGGGTTCGCAGTACTTGGAAATTGGATATTCCTTGTTGGAAATTGGACATTCCCTTGGACATTCCTTGTTGGAAATTGGACATTTGCTCAGCCTTCGTATTGCTGCTCGTAGTACTGCTGGTACTCGCCAGAAGATACACGGAGTAGCCATTCTTCGTTTTCCAGATACCATTTTGCTGTTTCACGGAATCCTTCTTCGGCGTGGATGGATGGCTGCCAGCCCAGTTCGTTTTTTAGTTTGGATGCGTCAATGGCATAACGGCGGTCGTGACCGGGGCGGTCTTTCACGAATGTTATGAGTCGCCGGGAGGAGCCGGGCTCGCGGCCCAGGAGTTCGTCCATAATATCGCAGAGTACTTCCACCAGGTCAATATTTTTCCATTCGTTGTTGCCACCGATGTTGTAGGTCTCTCCTACGCGACCTCCGTGGAAAATTGTGTCAATGGCTTCCGCGTGGTCTTTTACCCAAAGCCAGTCGCGGGTGTATTTCCCGTCGCCGTACACCGGGAGCGGTTTTTCTTCCTTTATGTTCTTGATTACCAGCGGAATGAGTTTTTCAGGGAAATGGTTTGGCCCGTAGTTATTGCTGCAATTGGAGAGCACCACAGGTAGTCCGTAGGTGTGAAAATAAGCCCGTACAAAGTGGTCGCTGGCAGCTTTGGAAGCCGAATAAGGCGAGCGCGGATCGTAGCGGGTTTCTTCTGTAAAAAAGCCTTCCTCGCCCAGCGAACCATACACCTCATCCGTGCTGACATGGTAGAAACGCTTGTTTGCGAAGTCATTTCCCCAGAGATTTCGGAGGGTATTGAGGAGGTTTACCGTACCCATCACGTTGGTTTCCACGAAAGCCATCGGGTTGGAAATCGAGCGATCCACGTGGCTTTCCGCAGCGAGGTGGATGACGCCGTCCGGGCGGTGTTTTTCAAAAATGTCTTTTAGCCCAACCGTATCCGTGATGTCGCCTTTTTCAAAGACGTAATTGGGCGAATGTTCTACGTCGCGCAGGTTTTCGAGGTTGCCTGCGTACGTGAGCGCGTCGAGATTGACGATTTTGTAATCAGGGTATTTCTGCACAAAATGCCGGACAAGGTGGGAGCCTATGAAGCCTGCGCCGCCAGTGATTAGGATGGTTTGCATAACGGATGCTGAATGGCAATTGGATTTATGAGTGAAATTTTGTTAGCAGGGTTCTACGCTGATGTGGTTTAGATCGATTGGTTGAAGAATAGATTATTGTTTGATTACTAACCCGGTTTCTTATCATCTGGATTTGATAGAACTGAGTTTATATCTCGCACAGATAGTACAAATTGCCTGGAGAATACTTTTGAACGATACCAAGAGCCGATAGCAATGATGATAAATAGAATTGTAATTTTGTAATTACACCACCAAAAAGAATATAGTATTGCAAAAAAAGTTATAGTAAATATGTTTTTAAACAAATCACTCATTATATGCCAGTATTCAGAAATGCTAGAACTATTATTTATTTGTGCCTTAGAATACATTTTCCAAAAGTCTCTTGTGCTTATTTCAAATTCTAAGAGAAGTGTTTGCACCCGATATCCATTAAACAGAAAATCTAAAGGTTTGAATACCCAAAATCTTTTTGCTAGTGTTCTTGCTTTTTTACCAAACATAAAAAGCACATCTTCCATAGAAGAAATAAAATGACCTAGTAAGTATACTATTGGAGAACCTATTAACAAAATTATCGTGCTGGTTTCCATTATAGCACTACGGTTTTCATTATAGAATTCGATAACGTTAGTTTGGTATAAGATTGAAAATAAAAGAAGTCCCACCAACCCTGTGATGAAAAAAACTAGGATATCTCTAATTGTAAACTTATCCATAGATAATTCTTGTTTTTGAAAAGAGGTTTGTTATAACTCCGCCTTGTGAGAGAGTTACGACCCTACAACACACCTACTGCCGATGGACCTTCCCATCCTTCATCACAAACACAACGTTCAACATGGCTCGGATATCTTCCATCGGGTTGCCATCAACTGCCACAATATCGGCGAATTTGCCCGCTTCAAGCGAGCCGATACGGTCGTTCATACGGAGCAATGTAGCCGCATCAAGCGTGGCCGCCCGGAGGATGTCGGCATTTTTCATCCCAGCCTCTGACAGCAGACCAAACTCAAGATTGTTCTTTCCATGCGGTGATACACCAGAGTCCGTGCCAAAAGCAATTTTTACGCCTTTTTTGTAGGCTTTTCCTGCGGTGGCTTTGAGTTGTGGACAAATTTCGATGGCTTTTTGCGCACCACTTCCGGGAAAAATCCTTTGGCATACGTCGCGCTATCACTCACGGCCTGACCCGCTGTTAAGGTCGGAATGAGATAAGTGCCGTGCTTTATCATGGCATCCATCGTTGCGTCGCTCATAAACGTGCCGTGCTCAATACTCACCACCCCGGCTTCTACGGCGCGACGCATTCCCTCATCGCCATGCGCGTGGGCAGCCACCGTTACACCGAGGTCGCGGGCAGTTTTCACAATGGTAGAGAGTTCATCTTCTGCGTAATGTGGCAGCGTTCCATCGCGGGCGAGGGAGAGCACACCGCCGGTAGCGCAAACTTTGATGCAGTCGGCGCCAAGTTTGATCTGTTCGCGCACGGCAGCGCGGCATTCGTCAGGTCCATCGGCCATGCCCATTTCGGGTCCGGGCGGGTCGAAAAGATCCCATTTTGCTCCGGTTGTGCCGTCGCCGTGACCTCCAGTAATGCTGAGTGAACGACCCACCGTCAGGATGCGTGGCCCAATGGCCCAACCCGAGTTTATGGCGTTGCGCAGGGCGATGTTCACGCCTGTGCCGCCGAGGTCGCGAACGGTAGTGAAACCAATATCGAGCGTTCGGCGGGCATACACGGCGGCGCGGTAAGCAATATCGGCGGGATTGAGGGTGTAGCGTTCGGTGTAGGAACTACGGCTTTGCTCCCACTCAAGGTGTACATGGCAGTCAATCAGCCCGGGAAGCACCGTTTTGTTTTTTAAATCAATGGCTTCTGCACCGGCAGGGATACGCGAAAACCCGGATTCGATGCGGGCAATTTTGTTGCCTTCTACCACAATGGTGGCGTTCAATAGGGCTTCACCGCTGATAGGGAGAATGCGACCGCAATGGAGGTAGGTGGTTTGGGCGGGGAGAAGGTTGGTAAATAAGCAAATTGCTAGGATGAGTTTGAATGGGTGCATAGTGTCAATTCATGGGAAAAGTCCGGCCTCAATCAAGTCAAGGCGTTCTAAAATTCGGTTATAATATTATATTGAATCTGGAATATTCCGGCTCATGCCTGATGTTGAGAGAGCCGTAGCCTAGCGCGAGATTTTGCTAAGCGTACAATGTGTTCTAAAATAAAGAAATGTTCTATCTCCTCATTTTCTTTTTCAGAAAGGCCTACAGTCTGTTTTTTTTCAAGTAAAAATTCGACTCGGCTTTGGATGTCTTGGGGCGCATGAAATGCCAGGACCTTTTTGGGGTCCATTCCAGCCATCAATTCCGCCAGACTGTCATAAATGTTTGGATAAGCGACCATGAGCGATGTTTTTAGTCGAACAAAGATAGGTCAAAGTTTGCAACGCAGAACTGTGCGGTATTTGAAAAACCATTCCCTATGTAGATATCTTCCAAATTTCCCGCTGCCCCCGCCCTTTACAAAGGCATGACAGAGCCTGAAAACCACTAAGGTACTTTTGCAACGCTTTTGCTCAAAAAATCGGATTATCAGAATCATGCTTGACGGTTACCACATACTCACTCTGACCCATCGCGATGCTTCGCTGGACATGCTGGCGCATGCAATCGCGCCTGGCGAAAGCGCAGATTTTGCACTTCAAAACCTGAAAGCCGAAATGGGCTGGGAAGAGTTGTTTTATCTGGCTACCTGCAACCGGGTCAGCTATGTTTTTTATACGCAAGACCCTGTAGATCAAAATATTGCGGAGCAAATGCTCGCCGTACTCCGGCCTGACTTGTCTGAATTTGTGGCCCAAAAAACCGCCGCACAAATGCGCCTCTTGCATGGTACTGCCGCTGTAGCCCACTTGTTCGAAGTAGCAGCTTCGATGGACAGCCTTGTGGTGGGGGAGCGCGAGATCATCCGCCAGATTCGTCAAGCCTACGACCAAAGCCGCGAATGGAATCTCACGGGCGATCACCTTCGCCTGCTGATGGGCTTCACCATCGAGACGGCAAAAGAAATTTACACCCACACAGGGATTGGCCGCCGAGCACTTTCCGTTGTAGCCCTCGCTTTTGGCGAGATGTTGAAAACCGGACTCCGACCTGATGCGCGCATTCTGATGGTCGGCGCTGGCGAGACCAATGCCTTGTTCGCCAAGTTTTTGATAAAATCTAAGTTTTCCAAGGTCACGATTTTCAACCGCAGCTTTGAAAAAGCCCAAAACCTGGCTAATCCAAATGGCTGGCAGGCATTTTCCCTGGATGAACTGGCTTATTATTCGGAAGGATTTGACGCGCTCGTGGTATGCACCGGAGCCACTCAGGCTATCATTACCCCGGCCCTTTATCGCGAACTTTTAGCCAAGGAAGCCGGGAAAAAAGTGGTGGTAGATCTTTCCATCCCGCACAATGTATCGCGTGAAACGGTGGAGACTTTTCCAATGCAATACATTGAAATAGAAAGTCTTAAAGAAACCGCCAACGAAAATCTCGCCTATCGTGAACAAGAACGCGACCGCGCCGAAGGCCTTATTCAGCAGCGCGTTTTGATGTTTCGCGAGCGCTGGCACGAACGTCAGGTAGAGCGTTCCCTCGCGCACATCCCCGACGAAGTAAAGGCGGTAAAAAACCGCGCTATCCAGGAAGTTTTTGACAAGGAATTCGAGCAACTCGCTCCTGAGGCCCAAGACCTGATACATCGAATGCTCGGCTACATGGAGAAAAAATGCGTCGCCATTCCGATCAAAGCGGCCAAGGCTATTGCGTTGAATACACAAAAAAGGCATAAAGGGCTATCTTTGCCCACATGATATTGAGCCTCCCCTGCTTGTCTGTTGTCTTTTTCCAAACCTATTTCGCAGGCTTAAACTTGCGCTCGCTCCTATGAACATAGCCATCATCGGCGGCGGAGCGGCGGGCTTTTTCGCGGCCATTACTTGTGCAGAAGCCAATCCGGCCTGCCGTGTCACCATTTTTGAACGGGGAAAATCAGTGCTCGAAAAAGTACGTGTAAGCGGCGGCGGCCGATGCAATGTTACCCATGCCTGCTTTGATGCCCGCGAATTGGTGAAGCATTACCCACGCGGTAGTCGTGAGTTGTTGGGGCCATTTATGCAGTTCGGCCCCGAGCAAACAGTGGCCTGGTTCGAGCAACGTGGTGTGCGGTTAAAGTCCGAAGCTGATGGGCGAATGTTCCCTATTACCGATGATTCTCAAACAATTATAGATTGCCTCAGTCGTGCGGCACACCAAGCGGGTGTCAGGGTTTTGACCAGTACAAGAGTGGAAAAAATAGAGCCTGCGACAGTTGTGGCACACCTTGAAGGTGTGCCACAACTCCATCGCTGGCGAATCGGTTCAGAAGTTTTTGACAAAATCATGCTTGCTACTGGAAGCAGTTCCACAGCTTGGGAGTGGCTGAGCGAACTCGGACACCATATTGTGTCACCTGTACCCTCGCTGTTTACCTTTAACACAAAGGATACTCGTTTGCGGGAGTTGGCGGGTGTGTCGGTGCCAATGGCTTCTCTGCGCATTCCCGGTACAAAGTTGTCCGCAGATGGGCCGCTGTTGGTGACACATTGGGGATTGAGCGGTCCGGCAGTGTTGCGTATTTCGGCCTGGGGCGCAAGAGATTTGAACAAAGTGTATTATAAATTCCCCTTGGAAATCAATTTTTTACCTGAAAAAAACATGGAGGGCGTATTGCTTTCTTTTCAAAAAATAAAAATCGAAAACGCGAAAAAACTTGTGAAATCCAACCCGCTCTTTGGACTTCCGACCCGACTCTGGCAGCGACTCATTGAAGCCACAGACATCGGTTCTGAACGCCGTTGGGGCGATTTGGCGAAATCAGAGTTCCAGGCACTAGCCATGCAAATCTCAGAAGCGCAATTTCAAATCACGGGCAAAAGCACATTCAAGGAAGAATTCGTGACAGCAGGCGGCTTGTCGCTCAAAGAGTTGAATTTCAAGACATTTGAAAGCAAAATTTGCCCGAATCTTTTTCTGGCGGGCGAGGTGTTGGACATTGATGCCATCACGGGTGGCTTTAATTTTCAGGCCGCCTGGACGGGCGGCTGGCTGGCTGGGCGGGCGATGGCGGGCTTGAAGGTTTGAAGGTTTGAGTTGTTTGAAGGGTTTGAGTTGTTTGAAGCGGGCCCGACAATTCAAACAACTCAAACCCTTCAAACCCTTCAAACACATCAAACAACTACCTCCGCCACATCAAATACACCCAGCCCAACAAACTCGTCGCTGCGGCGAAGTAAAAAACCCCGGCCAAATGGCCTGCAAACCAGCCCGCTATCAACGCTCCGCCTCCAATAGCGATTTCCAAAGAAATATACATCGTTGCCAAAGCGCGGCCCTTTCGGCCCGGATCGCCGAGATCCACCGTCCATGCATTGATGGCAGGAGAAAATACTCCATTCCCTAGACCAAATAATACCGAAGCGAGGTAAAGCATGGCTTTTGACTCTGCCATAGCAAATGCAAACATGGCGATGGCGATAAGAATCGCGGAAGCTTTCAGCACAGGCACACGCCCCAGTCGGTCTGATATTTTACCTGCAAAAAATCGCGGAGTAACACTCGCCAGTGTGAAAATAGTAAAGAATGTGCCTCGGTTTTCCACCCCCACTTTATCGCTCAAATCGGGTACTAAAGTAAGTATGACGCCATAGCTTATGTAACAACAAATCATTACAACTGCTACAGGCAAGGCTTTGGGATCGAACACATCATGCCTGCCGACTTTCAAATGGGAAAAACGAAAGGGCTGTTTTTCGTGCAGGGTTTCTCCTAATTTGATCAAAATCAGCATCGAAAGCACCGCAAGTGTGGCCGAGGCGTAAAACATCGCGTTGATGTCGTACTGTTTGGCCAACCAGCTTCCCAAAGGCGGCGATGCGCTGGCGCCAATGCTGAAGCAAATGCCGAGTGTACCCATCGCTTCCCCGCGCCGACCATCGGGCACAATATCTGCCACATAGGCCGAGGTGCCGGTGGGCTTGAAACCTGTTGAAAAACCATGGAAAAACCGCAAGGCCAAAAAGCCCGACACAAAGGCCAATTGGGGATACAAGAGGCCGCAAAAGACACAGGCAAAGGTGCCGATGTACATTACCGGGAGCCTTCCTATGGTGTCCGCAAGTTTGCCACTGAATGGCCGCGAAAGTCCCGCCGTAAGTGTGAAAAGTGCAATGATGAGACCCTTATGCTCTGCTCCGCCAAGCGAGCTGAGATAAGAGGGCAACTCCGGGATCATCATGTTGAAACTGCCCGCAAAGAGGGCGTGCGAAATGCAAAGGAGCAGGAAAGGGCGGGTGTAGAGGGCTTGGGCGGGTGTAAAATTCATCCAATTACAAAAGTAGAGACAATTTGTTCTTCAAAAAACCCTCCAGCACCTCCAGGCCACGCTCAAAATCCTGGTTGTTATTCACCACCACATCAGCTTCTTCTTTATAAGGCAAAATGAACCGCTCGTAAGAAGGCAGCACATGGTGCTGATATTTATACAGCACATCGTCGAGTGGATAGCCGCGCTCCACCTGGTCGCGCATAATGCGGCGAATCACCTTGAGGTTTTCCTTGGCATTGATAAATACCTTCAGGTCGAGGTGTGCCGCAATTTTTTTATAGTGAAAAACAAAAAGTCCTTCAACAATAATTATCGGAGCGGGCTTGAAAACCAGGATTTTAGGCTTCGCCTCGGGGTTATTGAAGACATACTCTTCTATGGTGACGGATTCGCCGCCCATGAGTTTTTCGATGTCTTGTCGAAACCTCTTTTTGTCAATTGACTTTGGAAGGTCAAAATTTTGCTCGCCGTTGGGATCGCGGTGTTGCTGCTCACGGGGCAGGTAGTAGTCGTCCTGCGAGACGATACACACTTGTTCTTCTGAAAAGGATTGGCGCAAACGACGGATGAAACTCGTTTTGCCGCTTCCGCTTCCGCCGCAAATTCCGATAAGGTATGGCTTCATGAATTGGGTTGATTGATTCGATTGTTGCGATTGACTCGATTGGGGAAAGGCGAAAATAGGACAACGCCCAAAATTCCCTCCAATCAAAAGCGAACTCGTACATTTCGGCGGATTTATCAGACAATTCCTGCAATCGTCTGAATCGAATCAATCGCACCTATCGAATAATCATAACAATCGAAAAATCATAAACCGTCTTATCGGCCTCGTCGGCCTCGTTGTCATTCTTGGAATCGCTTTCTTACTATCCAACAACCGCAAAGCCATCAATTACCGCACCGTGGGCATGGGCCTTTTGTTGCAGGCTGGGTTGGCGGTTTTTATTTTAAAAACCTCAGTCGGTCAGGCCATTTTCGGTTGGCTGGGCAAAGCTGTCACCAAGGTTTTGGATTTTTCTGTTGAAGGCGCCCGTTTTGTTTTTGGCATTTTGGCCGACGACAAAGCCTTTGGAAAGGTCGTTGAAAGCACAGAAAAAACAGTAGGGGCACAGCCCTGGAGCATAGACGGCCTCGGCGACCCGGTCTTCGTAAGCGGGTTCATTTTCTTTTTCAAAATCATCCCTACCATCATTTTTGTAGCCTGCCTGGTGAATATTTTTTATCACATTGGCCTCATGCAGTGGATTGTGGAAAAACTCGCCAAAGGGCTGAATTACATCATGAAAGTGAGCGGTGCAGAGGCTTTGAGCAATATTTCAAGTGCTTTTGTGGGACAGGTGGAAGCCCAGATTATGATCAAACCCTACTTGAAGGGTATGACCATGTCGGAACTGATGGCCTCCATGACGGGCAGTTTTGCTTGTATTGCAGGCGGCGTGATGGCAGCATATATTGCGTTTGGCGTAAAGGCTGAATATCTCATTGCTGCCAGTATTATGGCTGCACCGGGTGCGCTCGCCATTGCTAAAATTATGTGGCCCGAAACTGAAGAATCTGAGACTCAAGGTGTTGTGAAACTGAAAGTAGGTAAACAACATTCAAATATCGTGGACGCCATTTCGGCCGGCTGCACCGATGGCCTCAAAGTCGGCCTCAATGTATTGGCCATGTTGGTCGGTTTTCTGGCACTTATAGCACTTATCAATTACATACTTGGTGCTGCGGGAGGACTCGCTGGATTCCCTGAGTTTGGACTGAACAGCATCCTCGGCGGGCTTTTTTCGGGTTTTGCATTCGTAATGGGCGTTCCCTGGCACGAAGCACCACAGGCTGGCGCCCTTATGGGCACGAAGTTGGTGGCCAACGAATTTGTGGCTTA
The DNA here is from genome assembly GCA_016708875.1 of Lewinellaceae bacterium. GTDB lineage: Bacteria > Bacteroidota > Bacteroidia > Chitinophagales > Saprospiraceae > M3007. The sequence continues at coordinate 38,978 of JADJFA010000034.1, read as the reverse complement.
TCTACAGCTCAGACCGATTATTGAAGGTCAATTGCTTTCTGAAAAAACCATTGCAATCGTCAGTTTCGCGCTCTGTGGTTTTGCAAATTTTGGTTCGGTAGGCATCCAAATTGGGGGCATTTCCGCGTTAGAGCCAAGCCGGCGGGCCGATTTGGCAAAATTGGCTTTCCGGGCGCTTACTGCCGGTACTTTGGCAAGTTACCTGTCGGCCACCTTGGCAGGATTGTTGTTTTAGAACTTGAAAATGAGGTACTTGTGAAGGAAACAAACACATATTGGACTTTTCCAACTTCTCAAAAGTTTCATCCCAACGGAGTCGGGATCGGGATGGTGGGCATTTTAATGCTCCCGTTTCTGTTTGCAACTTCTTTCTATTCAGGGATTGGTTTTGATGTAGTATCTATAGAGCCATCAAGTTTGGCTTTGAGACCTATGAGGTTTTTAAAACCTCATAGGTCTTGTTTCACAACAATAGGAGGCGCAGACTCCCTGCTCTTCCTCGAAAAACAAAAAACCGCTTTAACGGAAACCACGCTCCATTCCAAAACACTTGCTGTGGCGCGCACTTTTTAGGGACGCCTTATGTGAACGGCTGCCTTGACCGCAGCGCAGAAGAGTGTTTGGCCGTCAACCTTTGTGAGTTGGATTGTTGGACGTTTATGGAAAACAGTCTAGCCATTGCGCTCGCCGAGCCGGGCGATTTTCAGTCGTACAAAGCACATTTACAGGAACTTAGGTATTGGGGCGGCAATGTGAACGGCTATGGTTCGCGCATCCATTATTTCACAGGCTGGTTGTTGCAAAATGAAAAGCGCGGCATACTCCAAGACCTCACAGAGGAAATGGGTGGCATCCCTTACCGAAAAAAAATCGGTTACATCTCGGCTCGACCAGCCAAGTATCCCAAAATTAAGAACTCCGATAACCTTCGCGCCATTCGCATGGCGGAGCGCAGGATCAACGCACACCAATGGTTTTACATCCCGCAAGCACGGATAGCTAAGATGGAACACCTTATACAAGAAGGCGATATTGTGTCGCTTACTGCCTGGAAACCAGAGTTGGACATTGCTCACCAAGGCTTTGCTGTTAAAATAAACGGGCGTATTCACTTGATGCACGCTTCTTCCCTTGGGAAAAAGTGATTATTTCCAAGCAGCCGCTCCCGGAGTATGTAATCACCCAGCCGGGTCAGACAGGGATTATGGTGGCGCGCTTGAAATAGAAATATGCCGCTTTGCCAGACGACGCTACAATTTCCTGACAAATTTTTACTTTTTAAGGTCAATTGATTCTGCCATTCCGTCAGATTTCCTTGCATGGCACAACGATTGATAAGTCTCCTTTACCCGCCGAAGGCTTGCCGTAGGAGGGGCAATCACCAATCCACCAATCACCAATAAACCCCGCCTACCGGCAGGCAGGCAATCACTAAATACAATTCAAGCAAAACATGGGAAAGATAATAGGCATTGACCTCGGTACAACCAACTCTTGCGTCTCCGTCATGGTCGGCAACGAACCTACCGTGATCCCGAACGATGAAGGCGCACGCACTACCCCTTCGGTAGTCGGCTTTTTGGACAATGGCGAGCGCAAAATCGGCGCACCCGCCAAACGCCAGGCCATCACTAACCCCACGCGCACCGTCGCTTCTATCAAGCGTTTCATGGGGATGCGCCATAGCGAATCCACTTCTGAAATCAAGCGCGTACCTTACAAAGTTGTCAAAGGCGACAATGACACCGTGCGTGTTGATATTGACGGACGACTTTACACCCCGCAGGAAATCAGCGCCATGACCCTGCAAAAAATGAAGAAAGTAGCCGAAGACTACCTCGGTGAAAGCGTTACGGAAGCCGTCATCACGGTTCCGGCTTATTTCAATGACTCTCAGCGCCAGGCAACCAAAGAAGCCGGCGCGATTGCAGGTCTTGATGTAAAACGCATCGTGAACGAACCAACCGCAGCAGCCCTGGCTTATGGCCTCGACAAGCGCGACAGAGACATGAAAATCGCTGTGTACGACCTGGGTGGTGGTACCTTCGATATCTCGGTCCTCGATCTCGGCGGCGGCGTTTTTGAGGTAAAATCCACCAATGGTGACACACACCTGGGTGGCGATGACTTCGACCAAACCATCATCGAATGGCTGGCCGACGAATTCAAACGCCAGGAAAATATTGACCTCCGCAAAGATCCGATGGCGCTCCAACGCCTGAAAGAAGCTGCTGAAAAAGCTAAAATTGAACTTTCGAGCAGCGCGGAAACCGAAATCAACCTGCCATATATCACCGCAGTAGATGGAGTGCCAAAACACTTGGTGGTCAAACTCAGCCGCGCCAAATTTGAGCAAATGACGGACGCGCTCGTACAACGTACGCTCGAGCCTTGCCGCAAAGCACTTAAAGACGCTGGCATGAAGCCAAACGAAGTAGACGAGGTGATCCTCGTAGGTGGTTCCACCCGTATCCCGCGCATTCAGGAGGAAGTCGAGAAGTTTTTTGGCAAAAAGCCAAACCGCTCGGTGAACCCTGATGAAGTAGTGGCCATTGGTGCAGCCGTACAAGGTGGCGTACTCAGCGGTGCAGTAAGCGACGTGCTGCTGCTCGACGTGACCCCGCTTTCGCTCGGTATCGAGACCATGGGCAATATCTACGACGTGGTAATTGAAGCGAACACAACCGTGCCAACGAAGAAATCGAAGACCTACTCTACGGCTTCAGACAATCAGCCGCAGGTGGAAATCCACATCTTGCAAGGCGAACGCCCGATGGCACGCGACAACCGCTCTGTGGGCCGGTTTATCCTCAATGATCTGCCACCTGCTCCACGCGGTGTTCCGCAAATTGAAGTTACGTTCGACATGGACGCCAACGGTATCCTGAGCGTAACGGCACTTGACAAAGGCACCGGCAAGCAGCAAAATATCCGCATCGAAGCCAGCACAGGCTTGAGCAAAGAAGAAATTGCAAAGATGAAAGCCGAGGCACAAGCCAACGCCGAAACCGACCGCCAGACCCGCGAACGCGCTGAAAAACTCAACGCTGCCGACTCGCTCATTTTCCAGACCGAGAAGTAGCTCAAAGAATTCGGCGACAAAGTGCCTGCCAACCACAAGGAGACCATCGAAAAAGCACTCGAAGAACTCCGCGAGGCGCACAAATCACAGGATATCGCCCGTCTCGACACCGCACAGGCCGCCCTCACGGAGGCTTGGAACGCAGCCAGTCAGGAAATCTACGCTGCCCAGCAAGCCGCTGGTGGCACTGATGGCCAAACAGCCGAGAACCCATACGGTTCTGCCACAGGCGGCCCGGCAGGGGGTGGCGCTGGAACGGAAGCGCAGGATGTGGAGTTTGAGGAAGTGAAGAGCTAAGGATTGATTTTAAGACTTTTTTGAAAATAGCAAAGCCGCTCGGAATGTCATTCCGGGCGGCTTTTTCTTTGTGCGCCCGGCACGGGCGCTAACTCGGCGGTGCAAGTCCGCTACACGCTTGGCAGCGAGGAGTGTTAGCCTAAGGCAAGGGTGTCCACCGTGAGGTGGAATCTGAAGGAAGCCGGCGGCAAAGCCCTGGCCCGACGAACAGGAACCACATATAAGGCCAATTTGCGCGGGTGAGTTTGCAAAACAAAACAAAGCCCTACCGCTGTCCGGAGCGCAAGGTGGTAAATGTGGCGGGTAGATGGGGTGAAGGTTAGCGTTCTTACCCGGGGAGATCTGCGTCAGCCGGAGGCTGAGGTACGAGCGAGTGCCGAAGCACAAGGCGGCAGAAGTCAGCAGAGGCCATAGTACTTCAATTTTTTTTGAGGGAAGGGCCGAACATTAAGGTACGCAGTTTTACCACAAGATTAGGGCGTTGGTGCAAAGACAGCCACACCGTTTTTTTTTTTTTTTAGGAACGGGACTTCTGCCGGAGGTAAGGACGGAATCTGGAGACAAGGCAGGAGAGTTGATCCAGCGACTGCATCCGGGAAAGACTGCAAACGACAACAGTTAAGCGTTATTTATGGTGACACTGGAAGACATCGTCAATGAGCGGAACTTACTGATTGCCTGTGGTCAGGTAATGAGCAACGACGGCGCACCCGGCATAGACGGGATGAAAGCGGAAGAGTTGTTCAGTTATCTGGTGCAGCATTGGAAGGATTTACAAACGTCGGTGTTGGAAGGGAAGTACCGCCCCGAAGCGGTTAAGCGTGTAGAAATACCGAAACCGAACGGAGGCGTGAGACAATTGGGGATTCCCACAGTGATAGATCGGATGCTACAACAAACGATAGCACAGGCTTTGGACAAGGAATATGATGGGATGTTCTCAGAGACTAGTTATGGGTTTCGACGGGGTCGTTCAGCGCACGATGCGCTGGTCAAGGCCACCGAACACCTGAACAGCGGTCTTCGATACATCGTAGAAATAGACTTGGAAAAGTTCTTTGACCGTGTAAACCACGACAAACTGATGTCCATATTAAGCCGAGGAATAAGCGACAAGCGAGTACTACGGCTGATACGCCGCTACTTAGAGAGCGGGGTTATGGAGAATGGAGTAATCGTACGGAACATGGAGGGTACGCCACAGGGCGGGCCCCTAAGCCCGATATTGTCCAACATCATGTTAGACCTACTGGACAAGGACTGGAAAGCCGTGGACATAAGTTTGTAAGATACGCCGATGACATAAGTATCTTCACGAGCAGCCAAAGGGGAGCCGAACGGATACTGGCCAGTCTGATTGACTGGATAGAAAGGCGGTTGAAACTAAAAGTGAACCGGGAGAAATCCGGGATACGGCGGCCATCGGATGGCAACCTGCTAGGCTTTGGGTTCTGGCACGGCAAGGGTGGAGAAATACAACCACGCGTAAGCACTAAATCCTACACCAGACTTAAAGAGAAAATAAAACGTCTCACAGGGCGAAGTTGGCCAGTCAGTATGGAGGAGAGGCTGCTGAAACTGTCACAGGTCACACGCGGATGGGTAAACTACTTCTACAGGGCAAACGCAAGAACGCACCTGCTTGAACTGGACAAATGGATGCAAGCCCGCTTACGGATGTGCATCTGGAAACAGTGGAAACGGGTGAGGACGCGGATAAAGAACCTGCAAAAGTTGGGAGCGAGCCAGCAGAAGGCCTATGAATGGGGCAACACCCGCAAAGGCTACTGGCGAACAGCACATAGCCCGATCCTCCAAAGTACGATCACCAATGAACGCTTAAAACAAAAGGGGTATGTCCCACTTATGGATACATACACCCTTCGTCGTAAAACTTTAATGAACCGCCGTGATACGCGAACCGTACGTCCGGTGGTGTGAGAGGACGAAAGTTAACCACGCCACCTTTGGCTCTGGTTAGGTATAAATGGCGGGTTAACTTTCTCCTACTCGATTTTCCATTAAAAATCTCTACCTGATCTCCCGCTCCAAAGCCTCCATCACCTGCCCGGCCATTTGCCAAGTACTTTCCATTTGTTCTGCTTGGTCCTGTCCGCCATAAATAGCTTGTTCGCAGGTATGCCAAACAGAAAGCAGGGCCTGGGTTCGGATGGGCGTTGCGCCGCGCTGGAGGAGGATTGCGCTCACGTCTGCGTCGTTCATCTGAGCAGGCTGAAGACCAAAACGTGCAGAAAGCCAAGCTTGCAAGGACTTGAAAAGTTCGTTGTAAAAACCTTGCGGGTCGTTTCCTTTCAAAAGGCGACCAGCATTTTCGAAGCGCTGGCGGGCCGAGGTGAGATTGGTTGATTGGTTGATTGGTGGACTGGTGATTGGTGTATTAGTGGACTGGTGATTGGTGATTGGTGACTGCTTGCCAGCTTTCGCTAAAGCTTCGGCAGGTAAAAAACCTTCGGCGGCTAAAGCGGGCCTTCTTTTTCTAAGCAGCACAAAAATTCCCAGCGCCAAAAAAGGCAGGGCCAAAATGCCCCAAAGCAAGGGTGAACTCAGCCAGCCAACAGCCTTTTCCAAAAGGCTTGTCTCTTGGTTTACAAATGGTTCAGCGGGGAGGGTATCCTGCAATGCGTTGGGGGATTGATAGTTCTTGCCGGCTGTCACGCTAAATTGGATACTCGCGGCGCGGAGAAGAGAATAGCCGTTGCTGTCGGTATCGAAATACGCCAGCACTGGGCTGATTTCCAGATTGCCCGTATCTCTTGGAAGCACCACATACTCGAATTTTTTTCGGTGCAAGATCCCGGATTCACCCTCGTATTCTTCCTCCTCCAAAATGCGCGGCTCGAAAATCTCACAATTCGACGGTACCACAATTTTTGGTGGGGCAAACCTTCTGGTGTCGCCATTTCCTTTCACTTCCACCGTGATGGTGAGGGCATCGTCGGTACTAAGCTTGGTAGTATCAACCTTTACTTCCCATTCATAACTTCCTACGCCTCCTGTGAATTCGGCGGGCGGCGGTTGTGGTAAAGGCTTCACACTGAGCACAATAGGCTGCGTCTGCAAAGTCACCGGTTTGGGTCCGAAAAGAAAACCCTGGGTGCCGGGTTGTTCGATTCCCACGCTCACACGCGCCGCGCCGACACTGAGTTCGCCCGCTTCTTGGGGGAAAAGCGCTTCTTCGTGCAGGGTGCGCACGGCGTATTTTTTCCCGCGCAGGTTGAGGTACTCAACACGCTTGTCGTACCGGATTTTTTCTTTGGAAAAAAAGCCCTCGAAATCGGGGAGCGCAATGATGTCGTAGCCTTCCACCGAAAGTTGGGTGTAGAGCCGAATCCGCCAGCATATTTGCTGACCTGGGTATGCTTCTTTAAGGTCAAATTCGGCAGCCACGAACACCTTGTCATCGGAGCCAGGGGGGACGTTTACCTTGCCCTTACTACTGGCCGAGATGGATAATACTTTGACGGCCAATGGTTTTGTGCTGAGCGTACGCCCGCCTGCCACTACTGTTGCCGAGCCGATGCTGAACGTGCCGGACTTAGTGGCGGTCAATTCCAGGGACCAGGTTTGGCTGGTGCTGCTTCGTCCGTTTACGAAACTCATACCCCGCATTTCAGAGACAGCGCCCGTTTTAAATCCTGAAAAATTGGGTGCGGTGAAGCGCGCGCCTTCTGCATTTTTTAAAGTAAATGTCAGTTCAAATGGCATACCCACCACCACTTCTTTCGCGTCAATGGCGGCTTCAAAAGTGACATTGCTCTGCGCGACCAGCGGGTGAAAATTGAAAACGAAAAACATCGCCCCTGCCCATGCGCCAAAGGCGCGGGGTTTTTTTTGCAAACGATGGAAGGAGCAGGCTAGGGACATTGTTACATGTTAATCGTTTTGAACTTCTTTTTTGGATCGCTTTGCGGCTTTGGGGGCGAACGCTTGGGCAAGGCCGGGCTTACACCATCCGCACTGGGGAGAGCCTGTATCGCGATTGGCTCGGTAGATAATTCTCCGTCGCCGTTTTTGATACGGACAGATGGTATGGTCAAAGCGCCTTCCGCTATGGGAGTAACGGTAAAATTGTAGGAAGCGGAAGCGGTTGTCACACCGTTCATAATGGAAACGTTAGACGATTGACTGCTTCCGAGCAACATAAAACCTGCTGCTTCCCAATCAGGAGGGTTGAAGCGGCCATTGTTTTTCCCGTTTTCTAAAATAAACGAGACTTGAACAGCTTGGCCAACGACTACTTCAACAGCGCCTGTTTCTACATAAAAACGCGGTTCGTTTTGGGCGGTAACGCAATGCGTGCCCCAGAGTACGAGAGCGGAAATGAAAAATAAGTTACGCATGGTTGGGAGTTGTTTTTAGAGAACAAATGTACGGTAGAAAGTTTCGATGCAGAAATGGCAATGGGCCGTGGCACAGCAGGTCGTTCGCAACTGACGGTACGGGCTGTGGGCTATCTTGTTTTGGGGCATGAAATGCACCATGTGGGGATAATTCAGGAGCGGTATCTTTGATCAGCGGCAGACCTCGGAGGTTTTAAAAACCTCCGAGGTCTTATCACTTCACACCCATCCCATTTGGCCATGCCGCAGCCGGGCTGACAAAACTCAACTTACCCTCGGCATCTTCAGCCATCAGAATCATCCCCTGCGATTCGGTACCCATCATGACACGGGGCGCGAGATTGGCGACGATAACGACTTGCTGACCTACCACCTGTTCGGGCGTGAAATACTCCGCTATACCAGACAGGATCGTGCGCGTCTCGAAGCCAAGATCAACGCTGAGCTTGAGGAGTTTTTTGGATTTATCCACTTTCTCGGCTGTGAGGATGGTGCCAGTGCGCAGGTCGAGTTTTGCGAAGTCGTCGAATTGAATCATTTCTTTCAATGGTTGGTAGCTTGTGGCTGAGGATGAATCGCTTTGGGGTTGGTTTTGCTGTTCGGTTGCGGCCAGTTTGGCAATCTGTTTTTCTATCACCTCATCAGGAATGCGGCTAAAGAGGTGCTCCGGTTCGTTGAGCGCGTGTTGGGCCGGGATCACAGGATTGCCTTCCACGAGTTCGTTGAGTATTTCAAGCAGGTCGCCATTGTCTTGCAAGGGGTTGAGGTTGAGCATTTTGCGCAGTCGATCTGCCGCAAAAGGAAGGAATGGACGAATCGCTACAGACAGCACCGCGACGTACTGAATAGCGAGGTTCATCACCACCTTTACCATTTCTGGCGCTTCTTTCACGGTTTTCCAAGGCTCGTTGAACTGGAGCAGTGCATTGCCCGCGCTTGATATTTCCATCAAAATGCGCAATGCCTCCCGGAGTTCGTACCGTTCGATGGCGGCGCCCATTTCTTGCAACTTGTCGTACAAAAGATTGAGCTCCTCGTTGTACTGTCCGGTTTTTGCAGTCTCCCAACCACTGTTGAAGGTTATTTCAGGTTCAATGCGCGGCACCACCCCAGCATAGTATTTGTGGGAGAGTACCAGCACGCGGTTGACAAAATTGGCGAGGTTGTTCACCAATTCGTTGTTGTTCGTCTCTTGAAAGCCCTTCCAGGTAAACTCCGAATCACTCTGCTCAGGCATTTTCTTGATCATGTTGAAGCGCAGCACATCCTCCTGACCGGCAAACTCTTCGCAGTATTCGTGTACCCAAACCGCCCAGTTTTTGGAGGTGGAAAGTTTGCGGCCTTCGAGATTGAGGAATTGGTTGGCGGGTACATTTTCAGGCAAAATAAAGCCGCCATGCGCTTTCAAAATCGCCGGGAAAATGAGGCAGTGGAACACAATGTTGTCCTTGCCAATAAAATGCACAAGAGCGGTTTCGTCGCTTTTCCAGTACGGCTCCCAATCCTTGCCCTTATCCAAAGCCCATTGTTTGGTAGCAGAAATATATCCAATCGGAGCATCAAGCCAGACGTACAGTTTTTTGCCTTCCGAGCCGGGGATTTCCTGCGGAACATCCACGCCCCAATCGAGGTCGCGGGTCATGGCGCGTGGCTGAAGGCCCTGGTCGAGCCAGGAATTGCACTGACCGATCACGTGGTTTTTCCAGTCTGCCGGATTGTGGAGTTGTATGCCATCAGCGATTCCGGTATTGATCCATTCGCGCAGCCAGGCTTCGTGCTGATCAAGGCGGAGGAACCAGTGTTTTGTGGGCCGTTTCACCGGCACCGAGCCACTGAGCATGGAGTGCGGGTGGATGAGATCGGTGGGGCTTAGGGTGGAGCCGCATTTTTCGCATTGGTCACCATAGGCATCCGGGTTCGCACACACCGGGCAAGTCCCCACGATGTAGCGGTCGGCGAGGAATTGGCCAACAGTTTCATCGTAGTACTGCTCCGTTGTTTCTTCCAAAAACTCTTGATTCTCATTGAGTTTTCTAAAAAAATCCTGAGAAGTCTGGTGGTGGATCGGCTCGGTGGTTCGGTGGTAAATATCGAACGAGATGCCGATTTTCTGGAACGTATCCCGGAGCATCGCATGGTATTTGTCCACCACCGCCCGTGGGGTAGTTTCTTCTTTGCGGGCTTTCACGGTGATGGCTGCACCGTGCTCGTCGGAGCCGCACACGAACACCACGTCTTTACCCATCAGGCGCAAATAGCGCACAAAAATATCAGCAGGGAGGTAGGCTCCTGCCAAATGGCCGATGTGGAGCGGACCGTTGGCGTAGGGCAAAGCGGCGGTGACGAGGTATCTTTTTTTGGACATTGGATGGGTGGGCGTTGGACTTCTGGACGTTGGATTATTGGACATTGGACTGCTGGACATTAGATTTCTGGACCTCCAAAGGACAACGTCTAGTAATCAAATGGCTGTTCAGAAACTGCAAAAGTAAGGTAACGGTAGGCAAAAACGGCAACCTGTTCCCTCCTCAGCTTCCACGCTTCATTAAGACAAAGGATATGGTTCATTTACGGCAATCCTTCGGCACCCAAAAGCGTGTAAACTGCCCACTGCCACTGCCACTGCCCACTACTTCTGCGCCCGACTCACCAGCCACCAGGCCATTATCCCAAAAGCAAAATTGGGCAGCCACATCCCCAACCAAACTGGCAAGGCGCCACCTGTAGCAAAAGACACGGTGAATTTGGAAAACACAATATATGCCGCGCCGATGCCAATGCCGATGGCAAGATGAAGCCCCATGCCGCCACGCACTTTTCGTCCGGCCACGGCCAATCCGATGATGGTGAGGATGATAATGGTAAAAGCGTCGGCGGTGCGGCGGTGCATTTCCACCTCGTAACTGCGGGTGTAAGGAAGGCCTCGACCCCGGTCGCGGGCAATGGCTTCGCGCAGGTCAGGCGTGGTCATTTGCTCTCGTTGATTGGCGTAATAAACAAAGTCGGCAGGCGAAATATTGATCGCAGTATCCAGTGGGGTAGTATGAACAGTGTAATTTTCGCGTAGTCCGTCAAAAGTTCGTACCGACCATTTGGGGAGTTCCCAATGGCTGGGTTCGCCTTTCCATTTGGCTTGGTCGGCTTCTAAAATGCTGATTACACGATTGCCCTTGAAACGTTCGAGGCGAAGGCCAGAGGCGGTATTGGTATTTTTGTTGAAAGCCCTTACGAAGACTTTGGTATCAGGAGCAGTGAGGAGGTGGACATTGGCAATTTTTCCTTTGTCCTGGTCGGTCCAGACGAATGTGTGCTCAAACCACAGCTTCCATTGGTTGAGGATTGGTGCGCCAAAGTGATTGATTGTCAGGTGTAAAAACATGACAGCGGTGGCTGCAATAAGGTAAGGTTGAAGCAATCGCCGGAACCCGATGCCTGCATTGAATATGGATAAGATTTCAGCGTTCGAAGCCAACCTTGAAGTAAAAAATACAACCCCGATAAGCGTATAGAGTGGCAGCAACAAGCTCGCCATGTGTGTCACAAAGCCCATATAGTAAGCCAATACATCCTTCCAGGTGCAGGGTTTTTCGATGATGCTTTGCACCTTATCGCTAAAATCAATGGCACAAGAAATCATGCTGAAAATCAACAGCGAGAAGAATACCGTGGAGAGGTATTGCCGGATAAGATAGGCGTCGAGGACTTTGAATTTTAGCGGATTTGTGTTCATTGAAGATAAGGAACCCTTGTACAGGCGGCTGGCTTATGATTGCAAAGTGGTACGGGTCTCCCACATTTCATCTGTATTCAATACCCAAAAAATACCTTTTTCGCGAAGGCCGCGACGCAGTTTTTTATCGCCCGACCATAGTTTACATTCCAAATGGAGTGCAAGAGCAACGTGTTCAGTATCATCGGGATCAATGTTTTCTACCAGTCCTTCTGCTTGTAACAGCGTAATGGCTGGCAACAAACGGGTATCAATAAATGTGATTTTTGAAAATAAAAGGCCCTTTGAAACCTGAATTTCTGCATCAGAAAGGTTCGAGATTTCCTTCAATTTTTCGTGGTGTTCTAATAATTCCTCCTTTAAAAAATCGCACCCGAAGAATTGGATCAAGCCATGAGAATTCAGCAAAAGGTCGCCAATCTTTCCCAAGCTATTCAGAACGGCACTAAACACAATGTTAGTGTCTACTATAACATTCATGGCAGGAGCCGTTTTTTGTTTCGTGCCCAACGACCTTTTTTGACTTCGGCAACTAATTGATCCACATCCTCTTGCGTAGCCTTACTTTTGGCAGTAACTTCACGGTACATTAAAAAATCAAGCAAACGTTGAACGCCTTCTACATTAACATAGGTGGGCAATTTGATGATGATTTCAGAATTGGTGCGTTCTATCGTCATGGCATTGAATTTTTACAAAAGTAACTATTTTTCAACTTTCGTCCGCTTATAAACCGGCACTGTAGAACAAGGTTCCCCAAACATGATGCTCAACGCCACAGGCTGCAACCTGCGGGTAATTTCCAGATAAGCCGATGCTGGCACCGGTTTATCGCTGCAACCCTTAATGACGATCCGCTGGCCTTCACATACGCTAATATCATAAGTGGCGAGTTTTTTAAGGAACGCTTTTTCAACAAATTCCGCTGGCTCGCACAGTGCAATGTCAGCCACAAAAGGTGCAGCATGCGTCGCCACGAGCATATAGGCCCAGAGCGGAATAATGGCATCGGTAGAACAAAACACGGCGAGATTTTTTCCACGATATTGCTCCCAATCAAGTGCCTGGAGCGCCTCCCGGAAGTCTTTTTCTTTCAGGATCAATTCCATGAAGAGATAGCCCTTCAGGTCGAAAGGGACGAGCTCCCCCTTCGGGTACAGTTCTTCCAAATCTATGGTGAAGAGTCTGCTGTTTGCGACGCGGTTCACTAAGGGTTGTTCGAGCATATAATGTAGGTCGAAATTTATTTCGACATAGTTTGAAATTGAATTGCCAATCCTGTTGCGCATTCTGGCGAAATGAATTTCGCCCTACGCCGCCTCCCCTACGCTGTTCTCCTCGTCTTTAAAATCTTTGGGCTTGGGCAAATCTGTCAGACTGTTGATTCCCAGATAATCCATGAATTTTTCCGTTGTGGCGTAAAGGAGCGGCCTTCCCGGTCCTTCGCTGCGACCGGTAATGAAAACAGCTCCTTTTCCAAAAGTTTTTGGAGCGCGTAATCGCAGTTCACGCCGCGGATCTCCTCGATCTCAGGGCGGCTCACGGGTTGTTTGTACGCAATGAGCGCCAGCGTTTCGAGTGCCGCCTGCGAAAGCCGTTTTTTGGTGGCTTGGCGCAGGTGGATGCCCACCGTGGTATGGTACGCGCCCTTGGTGAGGAACTGCCAACCTCCTGCGATTTCAATAAGTTCAAACGAAAATTGATCCTGTTGGAACTGCGTTTTTAGTTCCTCAATGGCTTTCAAAATGTCGGCCTCTTTGATTTCGGCCTGAAAAGCCTCCTCCATTACAGTTTTTAAATCCGTAATGGCCACGGGTTGCGGGGATGCGAAAATAAGGGCCTCGACATGCTGTTTCAGAAATTCCATTCGGCAAAGATAGTAAGATTGATTCGATTGCGGGATTGATTCGATTGAGCCTGCCCCAGCCATAACAATAGAACCAATCGCATCAACCCCGCAATCGAATCAATCACTTCACCAGCCCCTTCCAGCACTTCGGCAACATTTTATTACGCTTCGACTGGGATGAAATTGACCCTAGAATGGCATTTCATGCATGGTTAGGATTAAGCCAGATCCTTTTTTGACCATTTTTTACCTTTTTTAAAACTTGTTTAGCCCCCCTCGATTCGGGCAGGCCAAACCTTTGCATTGTAATAAACATACGACACCATCAATATTAAACAATTACAATCATGGAAATTAAAGCAAGTTTATTCGAACGCATTGGTGGGATGAATGCTGTAAATGCCGCAGTAGATATTTTCTATCAAAAGGTATTGGCAGATGATGGCATCAATCACTTTTTACCAACACCAATATGACCGCACAATCGGGCAAGATGAAAGCCTTTTTAGCGATGGCATTTGGTGCACCCATGGCCGGTTATACCGGAATGAAAATGAGGGAAGCGCATGCACACATGAATCTTACCAATGTTCATTTTGATGCAGTAGCGGGACAATTGATTGCGACGCTTCAGGAATTAGGGGTGGCTCAGGACCTGATTGATGAGGTAGTAGGCATTGCACTAAGCACTAAAAATGATGTGCTCGGGCAATAGCCATATTGAAAACACTTAACTACTCACCATTAAAGACTTTAATACTAATGAAAGGCTTCCTATCCAACTCCTTTGAAACAGACAGCATTCGAATCGGGATGATCGTGCCCAGCTCCAATGTCACCATGGAGAAAGAAGTACCCCGCATTTTGCACCGCAGGGAACTTACATTTCCTGAAAAGTTCAGCTTCCATTCCAGTCGGGTGAGTATGAAGCGGGTAGATCCTGAAAGCCTCCTGGCAATGAATCAACACGCAGACAGGGCCGCGCTCGAACTCGCCGATGCTTCCGTTGATGTGATGCTGTACGCCTGTTTAGTGGCCATCATGGTACAAGGGCCAGGTGCTCACCGTGAAATAGAAAAACAACTTGAAAACACCATTCGCAATACAAATGCCTCTGTGCCTGTAATCACCAGTGCAGGCGCGTTAGTAAACACCCTTTTGGAAATCAATGCAGGAAAAATTGCCCTGATAGCGCCTTATATGCCACCACTTACGGCCAAAGTGTGCCAATACCTTGAAAACGAGGGTGTAGAAGTCGTTTCCGCGCAGTCGCTTTCGGTCGCTGACAACTGTGCGGTAGGCAGGCTAAATTCGGCCAATCTTTTGGATCTACTTGATAACATCCCTCCAAGTGCTGAAGCCATTGTGCTTTCAGCCTGTGTACAGATGCCTTCGCTCGATATGATCGCGGAAGCAGAAAGAATCACTGGTCTGCCAGTGGTCACTGCCGCAGCTGCAACCGTGTATCAAGCGCTCAAAACACTGGGCTTAAAGCCTGGTATTCAGCGATTTGGCTCCTTGCTTGAAGGGTCGGTAATAATTGAATCTTCTTTGGCTGCTTAAAACAATAATACCATGCGTGAAATTTCAATTCTGGATAAAGAGGCCATCCCAGCTGCACTTGAAGTGCTGCATTCTAAAACCGGTGTACTGATGTTGCAAATGCCCGCAGTGTATGTTTTGCTTGCGCCGGCAACTGCTTTAGGGGTCGCAAAACTGAATTCCACCAAAATGCGACTGCCCCAAAAAAACTACGGTACAGCCATTGGTGACCTGGCCCGGTTCCATGCGCTGGCTGCGCCTGGAAGTCTGCCACAGGAGCTGTCAACTGCAGAATCGCTGCGTTGCCTCACTGGTGCGTTTATCCGCTTTGCTGTACAGCAACACAACTTCCATTCGCCAACCATACGCAATGGCACCCATCAGGGACTTTTGGTGGATGGGCCGCACCGGATGCTTTTTAAAGCCATTGAGGAAAGTTTCGCCTCGCAAGCGGAGCCTGCACTTTTTGGTGGTCATTCCTATACTGCCCCACTTTGCACAAGTGCCAACCTGAGCGGCGATCCTTTGGGATCCATAACGGATTGGGAGCGGGCATACCAGTTTGCTAAAGAACGCCTTATGCCGTTTGTCATTCGATGCGAGGCCCAGGAAGGCGAGGCGGGGTCTTATCCGATATTCCATTTTTCCCAGAACAAGGCAAGTATAGAACGACATGGCCCGGGGGAGGATGCTATTGCAAGGCAGTTGCCTAAAAGGTTGTTTTCCAAGCATATATGGGAGGGAGATATGCTTCTTGCCGCATAACCCTGGCGAATAAATTCCCAATTCAACAAATCACCATCAATATCTCACTACAATTTCCTGAAACAACTCGTTCTGATGCCCCCGAGCCTGAAGCGATACTACAGGCTTATCTCCATTCCAGGAAATCTTCAGCACGCCAAAATTTTTCTTGACAATCATGTCGCCCACGCGGAACCGGTTTGATTCCACCAGGCCACTTCTGATATGCGTCATGCCGCTGGAGGTAAAGTCGTAAAGCGGATAAGGTAAGCCTTCGAGCTGCATTTTTGACACTTCGGCCATGTGGCGGTCGCCGGAAAGAATAAGCAGGTTTTTGGGCTTGGTATGGGTGATAAGGGAGAGCAATCTTTTGCGTTCATTGGGGAAGTTCCCCCATTTTTCATAACCGTGATCGTCAGCGATGACCTGCACACTGGAGCAAAGGATATTGAGGTTGGCGGTGCTGGAGCTAAGTTCCTTTTCAAGCCATTTCCATTGCTGTTCGCCGAGCATTTGGCCTTCCATGTTTGGAACGTAACGGCGTTGTTTGGTAGGGTCTTTTTGCAACGTATCGCGGAAGTAGCGGGTGTCCATTACGATGACTTTTATCCGCTGTGCGCCTTTGCCGAAGGTGTAGCTGCTGTAGGCGCCTTCGCGTTTGCGGAGCACACTATTCATCGGGACATCCAGAAAATCCATAAGGCATTTTTTCGCGCCTTTTTTCAGTGGGTAATCACCGCAGCCGTCATTAATGCCGTAGTCGTGGTCGTCGTACACGCCAATAATCTGGGTTTTAGCGCGCATTTTTTTGTAATCCGCGGTTGTTTTTAGGCGTTTGTAGTGGGCGGCCAGCGCACGCATATCAGTCGTGTCGGCATAGATAATATCGCCGAGCCATACCCAGAGTTGGGGGTTGTTGGCAATCACGTGCTGCCACATGGTTTGCGGCATGTTCATTTTGTTGCAGGAACCAAATGCAATGATAGTGGGCGCCAGGCTAGTGTCAATTGGCTTTGGTGCAAAGGCTTCGGCATCGAGCGCTTCGATGGCGCCTGATTTGGGCGTTTCCTTCGGAATCGGGTTTTGAGCAAAAACGGGGAAAGCCAATAGAGTGGCTACAAGGAATAGGGACGCTTTTTTCATGAATTTGGATAACGAAAATAGGAGTGCGTACGCGGGAAGGGTTAAGTCAGAACGTTGTCTCTAAAAAAATCGTACAGACAAATGTTATTTGATTTGTTAAGTGACGATCTTTTCAAATTGAAGGGCAAAAATGAGGTTAAACCCGATGTGAACGAAAAAAAAATAACCCGCCCCCAGCATACAAGCCAGGGAGCGGGTTAGATAACCGTAACAGCATGATCCTACAATCCTAAAACCACTTTTTTTGAAATGCCGCCCACCCGTAAAACATATACCGCAGCGGGCAATTCAAGGCCCTCAAAATTATGCGAGGATTTTCCCGCTGTTACCAATAGGGTCCTGCTGCGCAAAATACGCCCGTCCAAGCCCAAGAGTTGCGCTACTGTTTCAATCTTTTTTTCAGAAACAACTTCGAATAAGAGTTGATCTGATGCAGCATTACCCAGAATATTCAAACCAAAATCGGCCCGTTGGGATGGCCCTTGAACGACAGTGACTGACCCAAACTCATCGGCGCCCACATCATTGGCGCCGTCTGAACGTAGGTGGCCATCAATATCTAGCGTTACAATGCTGATATCAACTCCCGCATTAATACACGGGCTGTTGGCAAGCAGATGGTAAGTCACATCAAGTTTTGGGTCTGTATCAAAACTGTGCAGATCGCGGAAAGTCTGCGCCTTCCATTGCGCGAGTGTCCATTCCTGCCAGTCGAGGTTGTCGTCGAGAAAAACCGCGCCGTTGGGATCGTAGTAAAAGTTGTTGTCAATCACGTTTGCATTGCCCGACAATGCGCCTTCCCGAACGCGTACCATGGCCAAATTCTGGCTGGCCGATTGCACAAAAATGTTGTTTTGCACGCGCACGTTTTGGCTGCCCACCCGCGCAGAGTTGTCGTCGTCTATCCAGACGTCTGTGGTATTGAAAAAAAGACCGCCATGTTCGGCTTGGCCACCATTGATGACGGTATTGTTGTACACCTGTGCGTCTTTTGCACCCCAAAGCCCGATGCCTGCGTGTTGGGTGTTCACGATTAAATTGTTGAAAACCAAGCCGTTAATATTTTCAAAGTAAGTCGGATTAAAGTCTGTGTCAAACCATTCGGCATCGGTGTAAAAACCCAGATAGATACCGCCTTCGCCACAGTTTTCGACCCTATTGCCCTCGATGATGCAATTGCGTCCCCCGCCTTTAACATAAATACCCGTGGTGGCGATGTCGTGGAAATGGCAGCCCCGCACTTTGAGATTGGGTGCATTTACATTGTCAATACCTTCCGCATTAAAATCTAAAAGCGCGCCAGGCCCGGAACCAGTATGGTGGATTTCACAGTTCTGAATTGTAATGTTGGCGCAAGCTGGGGTTAGTTTAATCCCGTCGCGCCCACTGTGGTGGATATTGCAATCTTTCACGGTCACATTGCTCACGCCACGACGAAGGCTGAAGGGTACGGAATTGTCCCAGTCCCAATTCGTTTCAAATTTAATGGCATAGTAATAGCCGCCCACGATTTCAAGGCGTTCGAGTGAGCCGCCGGTGGTTTCAGGTTCGTTGTACCAAAGGCAGGCGCTGATGTCCTCGACATTCGTGACGGCTCTGATGATGGCCCACTCTCCGGGGTAGGATTTGATGTGCAGGTCGCTTTTGTTGATGCGGATTTCCTGGCTGATGTAGTTGCCGCCGCGCAGCAGGATTTCGTCGCCGGGACTGGCGGCTTCGATGGCAGTAGGCAAGGTTTTGAAGGGGCTGGCCAGCGTGCCGGGGTTATTGTCGTTACCGTTGGTGGCGACGTGCCAGGTGGTGGCGTGGGCGGACATTGCAAGGAGCAACAAACCACTTATTAAAATGGATTTCATGCGATGGAACAATAGAAATGATGAAATAATTTAAGCCTTTCCCAAAACTCCTATCCGAATCATAAACAGCCCGAGGAGCGTGACCAACAATGCGGTAAGTATGAGTTGAAAACCAAAAATGTGCGCACTAGCCGGATTATTTTGACCAAATACGACTGTGACGCGCTCGTTCAGTTCATAATTTCCAAACACCACAAACCCGCCCGTACTACTGCGGCCTTCCAGGCTGTCACGAGCAGCAGGCGCCGTGGGGTACACAAAAACGGGTCTGCGAGCGCGGGTTTTTCCCTTGCGAACTCCAGTAGGTTCACGCTGTACGGAAGCTGAATTGCGTCCGGCTAAAAAGCCCGAAATACGTCCCTTCACCACAGTCCCCGTCAACCGATGCCAAATGGGTTCAAAAGTGTCGCGGCCAAAAGTGTAGGTGGTGAATAAACCCAGACCCAAAAACAGGATTCGAAAAATGATCTTTAACACCGAACAATTACCGTTTGAATTCTTCAAAAACACTGCCGCCTGTGATTTTCTTGGCTCCGTTCTGGTTCAAGTCATTGACTTCCACAAACAGTAGCACCATTTTATCGTCGGCACTCAGAATAAGCGTGTGTTCATCCAGCTCATCAATCCGCCGGTATTGAAAGTGGTTTCCTCCTGTGCCATTGTAAACCAGATCCAGTTCGGCCTTGTCTTGCGCGAGTGACCAGGTGCCTGAAGATGCGGTGCTTTGCGCGACCGCAGAGAGTGTGCCTTCCGATTTGTGACCAGTGATTTTGTTGTATTTGAATTCGAGAAAATCACCGGGTTCTGCTGGCACGGAGACGTTCTGCACGGAACCATCATTGTATTTCAATACGACGGTACTTTTAACAGGCGTCCATTTTCCTTCAAGTTTTTTACCGTCGAAAAGGTCGGTAGGGAGCTCAGTGTTGGATTTTTGGCAGCTACACAGGGTGCTGAGGAGGAGGGTGCTGAGGAGGACTAGTTGTTTCATGTTGTATTTATTTTAGACCGTATTTTTCAATGATTACCTTGCGTTCATCGTGTGCGGTTTGTGCATAGACAAGCCCAAATTGTTCGGTGAGTTGGTTCATAACACGCTCCCGCTCTTTTGAGCCAAAGGGATACCCTTTTTCGGGTGTGTATTCAAAAAAGACCTTCTCAAGGAATTCCTCAAAAGGCTGGTTGAAATACATATCCACGAACCGAAGCGGTTGTTCGGAGGCATTCCAAAAGGTGTGCGTTAGGTTGCGGGGGCGCAGATGCCAGCCTCCAGCCCCGATTTCCACTACCTCACCTTCTACCATCACGCTTGCGGTACCTTCCAGCACAAGCATTAATTCATCCAGCTCCTTGTGGTAATGGGGTGGCGGGCCCATGACTTTGGGCGCCACGGCGCATTCTACACTGGAATACAAACCGTTGGTCATACCGGAGCGTACCCACACCCGGATATCCATGCCGCCCTTGGGATCCAACGGCGGAAGCGCAGGCAGCAACACTGGTTTTAGCGGGTCTGAAAAAGCACTTAAAAGCGGGGCATTTGCTTTTGCCACCTGCGGAAGGCCTGCAAAACTTGCAAACAAGCCTGCAGCCATGATAAAATCGCGTCTTTCCATTTTTTTAAATGTTGAAGAATGCCGAAAGGTATCAGCGCCTGGCAGGGTTGAGCATCCAGTTTCTAACCAACAGTGAAAAATGGCGGGTGAACGGTGAGAAATGAAAGGGCAGAAAGATTGAAGCAGTGTTAAAAGAACTGGTAGGGGGCGTCGCAGCAGCAATTTCAGAAAGAAAAAGAGTCAGGCTATAAAAATCTCCTTATTTTTGTTTCTTTAAAACCTATTTATTTAGGATAAACAGAAATGAATTATTCGTCGTTTGCCAATATTTTTCGTCGTGTTCCAGTCTTTTCAATTGCTGAAATTGAAAAGTATTTTCCTGGTTTTGAACGCGAAAATTTGCTAAACTGGCAGAAAAAGGGCGATTTGCTGCGCATTCGAAATGGTTGGTACAGCATTTCTGGCACCATTAAGACCTTGGAACACGCTTATTTTGTTGCCAACAAAATCTACTCACCTTCCTATATTTCTTTGGAATCGGCCTTGGCACACTTTGGCTGGATTCCAGAAGCCGTTTTCACATTTACCTCTGTTACCACGCTCAAAACCAATGTATTCGATACGCCAAAAGGAAGATACCGCTATGCTACCGTCAAGCCTTCGCTTTTTTTGGCTACCAAATTTTGTCGCTTGATGGGCATGGTATCAAAATGGCTGAGCCAGAAAAGGCATTACTGGACTTTCTGTATTTACATCCCAAAGCCCGGGAAGAGGAGGATTTTGAAGCCTACCGCTTCAACCTTGCACAAATGCGGGTTGATTTAAATCCGAAAAGATTGGATGAATATGCTACACTGTTCAATTCGCCTACTTTGTTAAAACGACTGACTATTTTTAAGAATATTCTGAGCCATGTTGAATCTTTCTGAAATCATACGAGCCTACCCGGAGTCTTTGCACATGCACCGTGCGTTCATATTGCGCGAATATCTGCATACAAAATCCTGCTTGTCCCCCTCCCCCGGGCCCTCGCGCGCACCCCCCCCCCCCCCCCCTTTCGACCCCAACCCCAACCCTATCTGAAAATGAAATTGAATGTTTCTTCTTCTGCGCAATTGCGTGAACGTGTACGAGAAGTTTGTAATCGGGTAGCGATGGAGGAAATGGTCGCAGACGTGCGTTCTTTTCTATTCAATCCGAGTGATGAGAAGAAAATTAAGCTGTTTTTGCCCATCCTCGAGCAGGCAGATTTAGACTGATTTTCACCATTAACCGCCTGATTTTCACCATTCCTTAAATACGCAGCGTGTGGACGAATACAGGGGGTTACCTTTCTGCGAAATTGGTTTCTTCTGTAAATGCACAAATCACACCTGATATACCTATTGTTTTTTTGCGCTTTTAGCCCGAAAAACGGCCAAGCTCAAAACGGCAAATTGGACTCACTCTTTGCTGAACTAAAAAGTATCCCCACCAATACGGATACCGCACAAATCCATCGCAGGGCACATTTGCTTTGGCGCATCAGCACCCACTACTTCAGGCCAATGAAGGCGTATGACAAAAGCCGACAATATGGTCGCGAGTCTTTGCGCTTGTACCAGCAACTCCAGAACACGCGCGGCGTGGCGCAATCGCTGGGGAACATCGCTTTCTCCCATTTATATGAAAGCCACTCTCCAGAAGCAACGGATACTTTTTTGTTGTGCTATCGGGCTTATGAGCAGGTCCGGGATACCGCCAAGATGACTTATATCATCTCGACGCTGGCTTCGCATCTTTTTGAAATGCCGGAACAATCGGATAAGGCCCTGCAATATGCCCGGCTTTGCGTAGAACTAACCACCCGGGCCAATCGCCCACATGGATTGTGCGCATGCAGCCATCTTCTCGGCGATCTCTACGACCGCATGGGCAAACCTGATAGCGCCGCCTTTTACGTCCAAAACGCCCTCCAAATACTGGAAAAAACCTCCAATATACCCGGTATTGTGCCGCTTTACCTGACGATGGCTAGAATGGAAGAACGAAAAAAGCAGTATTCACAGGAAAAGGATTGGTTGAAAAAGGCAGAGGAAGCTTTGAAAAAATACCCGGAAACCGCCACTGCCGAAACGGAGATCAATTGCCTGCTGGCCATGGGACGATGCCTGATTAATCTGGGAGATTTGCCTGCTGCCGCTCAATACTTGCAGAAAGCTGGTGAGATTATGCCACAGATTCCAGACCCCAGTTATCACGAGCGCTACTATTTTGATCTTAGTCGCCTCGCAGAGCGCCAGAACCGACCAGCTGATGCGCTTCGTTTTTTCAAACTCCACATCAATGCCCGCGACAGTGTCATCAATTTAGAAAACACCCGTCGCATAACAGAAATCCAGTTGAACCACGAGTTTGAACAAAAACAAGCAGCGGTAAAAGCTGAACAGACCCGTGAACTTGCCCTGCGCGATGCCCGAAGTCAGCAGCAATCCTGGATTTTTGGGCTGATTTTGTTGGTATTGCTGGCTACCGCTGCGTTCGTTTTTTACACTTACCGCCAAAGGCAGGAACGCCGCCGTACAGAACTGGAACTCGCCAACCTTCGGGCACAAATCAATCCGCATTTTATTTTCAATTGCCTCAACAGCATCTACCGCTACACCAAAGAACGCGACACCGACACCGCCGCCAAATACCTCCAAAAATTCAGCAGTTTACTCCGCCTCGTGCTTGAAAACAGTCGCTCCGAGAAAATCACCCTGGCGCGCGACCTGGAAGCCCTTCAACTGTACGTGGACATTGAAAGCCTGAGATTCAAGGAAAAACTTCAGTTTTCGCTGGAAATTGACCCGGAAATTGACCCGACATTCCTACAAATCCCCGGAATGCTCATACAGCCACACATCGAAAACGCCATCTGGCATGGCCTCATGCACCGAAAAGAAGGAGGAAAAATTTGGCTCCGGCTTTCACTTCCCGCCGAAAATTTGCTCCATATTGAGATCGAAGACGACGGCATTGGTCGCGCTGCCGCCAACGAACTAGAAAGCAAAAGCGCCCTCACTAAAAAAAGCCTTGGACAAAAAATCACCGCCGAGCGCCTCAAGGCCACGGGCAAATTGGCGCATTCCGAAACCATTGATTTAAGGGATGAAAATGGCATGGCCGCCGGAACGAAGGTGGTAATGGAAATACCTTTATAATAGGGGTTTGGTGATTGGCTCTGGCAAAACAAATCACCAAATCCACCCATAAACGAATCACCAACATCATGAAATCCCTCATCATAGACGACGAACCTGATGCCTTGGAGGCGCTCCATCTCACGCTCATGGAAACCTGCCCGGAAGTGGCCGTGGCGGGCAAATACACGGATCCCGAGAAAGGGCTTGCGGCCATTCGCAGCCTGAAACCAGATCTCGTTTTTCTGGACATCGAAATGCCCGTGATGAACGGTTTTCAATTGCTCGAAGAATTGGGCGATCTCTCTTTTGCGCTGATTTTTTCCACTGCCTATGATCGTTTTGCGGTTAAAGCGTTTCGATACAGCGCGGTGGATTACCTGCTCAAACCCGTAAATCCAGACGAACTCCGCAAAGCCGTGGACAAGGTTGCCGATAAACAAAGGGTGGAAAAAACGCAATTGGACTTGTTGCGCCAACAACTTTACGCACCCGATGCCAAGCGGTTCGACAAGATCGCATTGCCTTATGCCCATGGCTACACTTTTGTTGAGCTCGCCGACGTGATGTACTGCGAATCAGACAGTAGCTACACCAAGTTTTTTCTGGTTACGGGCGAAATGTACCTGATTACCAAGACTTTGGGCGACGTGGAAGAAATGCTCGCAGGTGGAGATTTTTTCCGAATCCACAAACAGTTTTTGGTCAATATGCAGCACATCCGCAGTTACATACGCGGCGATGGCGGTTATGTCGTGATGCCCAACAAGGTGAGTGTGCCCGTTTCGCGAATAAAAAAAGAGGAGTTTACGGAGCGATTCACGCGGTTTTAACTATATAATATACAAAATGTTTGTAAATATGGAGTGATCTGTTTTAACTTTGGCTTCCATCTCCGCTCACTAATTTACCAATCACCAATTCCCCAATAACCAACCCACATGGACAGCCTCCAACACCAAATCGCGCTCATGCTCGTGCCACAAATAGGCGCGGTAACTGCCAAAACCCTGGTCAGTTATTGCGGCAGTGCTGAAGCCGTATTCCGAGCCAGCAAAAGAGAATTGCATAAAATTCCCGGTATAGGTCATACGACCATAAATGCATTGGCTGCTGCCGTTGAACCACTTACAAAGGCCGAGCGCGAAATTGCTTTTATGGAACAGCACGATGTTCAGGCTGTTTTCTATACCGATGCGCGTTACCCGGCCCGCCTCCGCCAATGTCAGGACAGCCCGGCGATGTTCTTTTTCAAAGGAAGTTCTATGTCCATTTTTGAAGCAGAGCGCGTAGTCGCCATTATTGGCACACGTCAGCCAAGCGAGCATGGCAAAGCAATGTGTGATGAATTTGTAGAAGGGCTTCGAGATTACAACGTATTGATTGTGAGTGGTTTGGCATTTGGCGTGGATGTGACAGCACACCGAAAAGCATCGGCGATCGGGATCCCAAATGTGGGCGTTTTAGGACACGGACTGAACAGTATCTACCCCGCACAACACCGAAGCGTGGCCCAGCGAATGATTGAAAATGGCGGCTTAATCAGTGAATATGCCCACGATGCCAAGCCTGACCGCGAACATTTCCCCATGCGCAACCGCATTATTTCCGGCCTCTCTGATGTAGTGTTGGTGGTCGAAACCGCAAATAGTGGCGGGTCCATGATTACGGTACAATATGCTGAACGCCATGGCCGTGAAATATTCGCTGTGCCCGGCCGGCCCCACGACACAAAAAGCAGAGGCTGCAATCTGCTCCTCAAAACCGAACGCGCCAAACTCGCGGAGTCCGCCACAGACATCGCCGAACGAATGCAATGGGGAGAACCTGGGAAGCCTAAATTGAACCAGGCCCAACTTTTCCTCGACCTCAGTCCCACTGAAATAACCTTGGTCGGCATCATTCGGGACAAGCCAGAAATCCCAATTGACCAACTCACGGTGGCTGCCCAATGCACCCCTGGCGAACTCGCGGCGCACATTCTTGCCCTGGAATTCAAGGGAATTATCCGAACCTTACCGGGCAAACGGTACATCTTGTGCTGAAATATTTAGATATTGGGATATTTAGATATTGGGTTAATGTAATTTTTCAATGATGGTCAAACAACTTATCGCGCTCGCTGCACTGCTTATTTTCGGGATGTCAGCATCCCATTCACCCACGCGCCCTAAAAACATCATCCTGCTCATTGGCGATGGAATGGGACTTTCGCAGGTTACAGCCGGGATGTATGCCAATGGCAACAAACTAAACCTTGAAAAATTCCCCATCACGGGCCTGATGAAAACCCACTCAAGCAGCCATCTCATTACCGATTCTGCCGCCGGGGCCACTGCTTTTTCCTGCGGCTGCAAAACGTATAATGGCGCTATTGGGGTTACAAAAGCCAAAAAACCTTGCCTGACCATTCTCGAACAAGCAGAAAAAAACGGGCTTGCCACGGGGCTTGTCGCCACCTCCAGCATTACCCATGCCACACCGGCCTCCTTCATCGCCCATGTGATAAGTCGGGCCGACCATGAGGACATAGCCAAATTTTTTGTGCAAACTGAGTTGGACTTTTTTGTCGGCGGTGGCCTCGATTTTTTCAACAAGCGCAAGACCGACCTGCGTAACCTGTACGCCGAACTCGTGGCAAAAGGATATTGGTTGTCGAATTTTGAGGAAAAAAAACTGTCTGAAACCACCCCAAATCCCAAACAAGCTTTCGGTTGGTTTTCGGCTAATGGAGAACCGGATTCAGTTAAATCTGGACGAGACTACCTTCCGCTTGCTGCAAAAATGGCCACTGATTTTTTAAAAAATCGTTCCGAAAAAGGTTTTTTCCTAATGCTGGAAGGTTCCCAAATTGATTGGGCCTGCCATGCTAAAGACGGCCCTCGTGCAGTGGACGAAATGCTAGATTTCGACGCTGCCATTGGTGAAATCATTCGTTTTGCGGAAGCCGATGGCAATACCCTGGTAATCGTTACTGCCGACCATGAAACGGGCGGGCTAGCGCTGGAGCAGGGCGCGGGTTATGATGTGCTGGACCTGGAGTTCACTACAGGCTATCACACGGCCACAATGGTGCCGGTTTTTGCTTTTGGCCCTGGTTCCGAGCAATTTGGCGGGGTGATGGACAATACGGATATTTTTTGGAAAATGGCAAAACTCTGGGGTTGGGAAGAAGCAT
This sequence comes from Lewinellaceae bacterium, assembly GCA_016708875.1. Lineage (GTDB taxonomy): Bacteria > Bacteroidota > Bacteroidia > Chitinophagales > Saprospiraceae > M3007. The sequence goes on along the minus strand of JADJFA010000034.1, from coordinate 12,476 downwards.
TTCTGGAGAACGAGAAACAGACCAAAGGAGGTAGATCAAAGAGGAATTAAGCGTTCTGAGCTTATTGAACAGCGTCTGGATACGGCCTCTAGTTTTCAAAAGTTTATGGAATGAGCCAAAGATTAAAAGCAGACATTTTAAATACCTGCACTTATTTTTTGACAAAACGCTTGATTCGTTGTTTAACCTGCTCTTCGCTGACTGCCATCAAACAGATGTTCATTCCCGCGCCTCCTTTTTCTGCTGCAAATCACCCACAACGTGAACGAGTCCCCACAACAACCCCTCCCATTAGGCGAAGCCGAAACCCAAAAGTTTGTCCGATCCATGCGCCTTTCGAGGATGCTCCTGCCTATCGGGTTGGGCTTGATTGGGGTGGGCTATCTTTTTTACCAACAATTTGATCTTGAAAAATTCCGCGAAATCGAGTGGACTGGTCGGGCGTTCGCCTGGATCGGACTGGCGTTTTTACTCTTGCTAGCACGGCATTTTTTCTACGCTTATCGGCTGAAAGTGCTGACGGGCGGCGATTATTTTACCTGGAAAAAATGCCTGGAACTCATCGTGATTTGGGAATTTAGTGGGGCGCTAACGCCCACCAGCAAGGGTGGGCCGTTCGTAATGTTGTTTGTGCTCACACAGGAAAAAGTGCCGGCAGGACGCACAGCAGCGGCGATTTTTTACACCATGATTTGCGATTCGGGGTTCTTCGTTATCCTGCTCCCGATCCTGCTCGCCATTTACGGGCCGCCGATGATGTACCCTGGAATGAGTTCCTTTTCAGATCAAAATCTGGCCTCGAATGTGATGTTTGTCACCTACGCGATGATGCTGACCTATTGGCTGCTCCTCATCTTTTTTGTTTTTTTGAGGCCGCAGTACGCCAAAATCTGTTTGAATTGGTTGGCAAAAATCCCTTTGCTAAAACGATTTGCCCCCAAACTTACCCTGCTCGGTCAGGAATTTGAACTCGCAGCGACCGAATTGCGACAGCAAAACTGGCGTTATCACCTACGGGTTATTCTCTGTGCTGTGGGCGCCTGGACGAGTAAGTTCCTGATGATCAATTGTTTGATTATTGCCATTGTGCCCAGCACACCCATTGATGGCGGTACGCAGGCGTTCATTTATGCCCGCCTGGTGGCCATGTTTATTATCATGGCTTTCAGCCCAACACCGGGCGGAGCGGGATTGGCCGAGATTGCACTGGCTGGCTTTATCTCTGATTATGTGCCTGCTGGCATCGGGCTGGTGATTGCCCTGTTATGGCGCGGTATGGCTTACTATGGCTACCTGCTGGCAGGCGCCCTGGTGGTGCCGGGCTGGATTGCGGCCAGGGTTGGCGAACGGAGGAAATCAGAAAAAGCGATTAAAGCGTAATGGCACACGGATAAAACAGATTTTATGGATAAAAACAGATTTTAAAAATCCGTGCTGATCCATTTGATCCGTTTTATCCGTGTGCCATTAGGCCACGTTCATTAGGGGACCAAAACCGTTTTTGAACCAAATTAGGCACACTTTTGTCTGATTGGTAAAATGCGGACATGCAAATTGCCGTTTGCCAAATTGCACACCCGTACTTTTGTCTTGGTTTTTCCCAAACTTAATAAGCACATGAAAGTTTCCTCCTTGCGCATCGCTGCATTTGCGCTCTTGATTTTCGGTCTGAATTTGAACGTTTTGCAAGCGCAAAATGCAGATCCAAATTTGGCAAACCAATACTATTCAGATGGCGAGTTTGAAAAGGCTGCTACGCTTTATGGCCAATTGGTGGAAAAAGAGCGCCGAAGCGACTATTATTTTACCCGGTACATAGACTGCCTCGCCAAATTAGAAAAATGGGAGGAGGCCGAAAAATCCGTCAAAAAGCAGATCAAAGAGCAGTCTGACAACAACACGCTCTACGTTGTTTATGGCAGTATTTTCGAGCAACAAGGCAAAGATGCCGAGGCCGAAGTACAATACGAACGCGCCATAGACAAGATGGCGACTGATTATGCGGCAGTCATCCGGCTCGCCAATATGTTTCTGGCTGATTCCAAATACGATTTTGCCATCAAAACCTACGAACGCGGGGCAGCAATCACGAAAGACCCCAATCGGTTTGCGTACAACCTTGGCGATCTCTACCGTCGCAAAGGCGAGCCTGTAAAAATGACAGAGCAATACCTCAATGCGCTCGCAGCCGATCCCGGTAAATTGCCCTCGCTCCAGACCATTTTTGCCCGTTCGCTTGGCCCGGAAGATATTACTGAACTGCAGACACAACTTTACGCCCGCATCCAGGAGAACGAGAATCCAGATTATGTGGAATTGCTCGCCTGGTCGTTCGTGCAACGCAAAGATTTCAAAAGTGCCTTGCGTCAATACAAGGCACTCGATAAGCGACTCGGCGAGAGTGGCCAACGCATAATGCGGGTGGCAGACGATGCTGCCGAAGCCCGGGATTACGATTCGGCCATCGCAGCCTACGAGTATATTATCGCTGAAAAAGGCCAGACCAGCCCTTTCTTTTATGAGGCCAAGCGGGAGGCCATGCAGAGCCGTCGCCGCAAAATCACGGAAGGTTATAGTTACACCCAGCAAGATTTGACCATCCTCGAAACCGAGTACGAATCGTTTTTGTCACAGTACGGAAAGAGCCACTTGAGTTCTTCCATTATCTTGCAATTGGCTGATTTAGAGGCCATTTATTTGCGCAATCTGCCTAAAGCCATTGAGCTTTTGGAAGAACTCAAAAAGATGCCCGGCCTCCGTCCGGATGTGTTGGCTCGTTTAAAAATTAACCTCGGCGACTATTACCTGATGCATGGCGATGTCTGGGAAAGCACCTTGCTGTACAGTCAGGTGGACAAGGCTTTTAAAGAAGATACTATCGGGCAAGAAGCGCGATTCAAGAATGCCCGGCTTTCCTATTTCAATGGCGATTTCCAGTGGGCGCAAGCGCAATTCGACATTTTGAAAGCCTCTACCTCAAAACTCATATCCAACGACGCGCTCGATCTCTCGGTGTTTATCATGGACAACCTCAACCTCGACACCACTTCGGACGCCATTTCGTTGTACGCCGGCGCCGAACTATTGGTGCTGCAAAATCGGTTCGACGAGGCTTTCCTCAAACTGGATACCCTCGCTACAGGTTTCCCGGAGCATTCCCTGCAAGATGATATTCTCTACCTGAAAGCACGGATATGGGACAAACAACGCAACTATGACAAGGCTATCCCGCTCTATCAGGAAGTGGCTGAAAAATTCAAAGAAGACATTCGTGCCGACAACTCCTTGTATGCGTTGGCACAGATTTACGAACTGAAAATGAATGACTTAGAGAAGGCAAAGGAAATTTATGAAAAGATTTTCCTGGAATATTCTGGCAGCGTGTTTGCCGTGGATGCGCGGAAAAGGTTCAGGATTTTGAGGGGGGATAAGGTGCAATAGGAGAAATTTGGGAGATTAGGATATTGGGATAATGTCAGATTGAAAACCTATTTTTGTTCAAATTTTCGACCATGCAAACCACCGCAATCGCAGTTGCTACTGTTGCCACGAAACCACCCACCCAGAAACGGGCTGCTCCGGTTCGCCGTAGGCTTCTGACTTACAAGGACTACGCTGCCATCACGCCCAACGACAACGGTAACTACGAACTCATCAATGGAAACATCGATTTTATGCCCTCTCCTACGCCTCAACACCAAGATGTAGTCGCGGAATTGACTACCCAAATGCGCATTTTTGCCAAATCTAATGACCTTGGGAAAGTATTCACTGCTCCACTCGACACTACCTTCGACGAAATTAACACCTTCCAACCAGATATCCTTTTTATCAAAAAAGACCGTGCCCACATCATTGGAGCGAAGAAAATCGAAGGCGCTCCGGATCTTGTGATTGAAGTGCTTTCAGAAGGAAACACGCCCAAAGTAATGTCTTTTAAAAAGCACATCTATGAAACGTTTTTGGTGCGTGAATACTGGGTGGTGGATTTAAAGAAGAAGACTATTGTACAATACCTCAACGAAGAAGGGGAGTTTCAAAAACTGGGTTCTTTCAAAGCAACCGATGCGATAAAATCGATAGTTTTAGAGGGCTTTCAAACAAAATTGGAAGATTTGCTCTGAGGAATTTTTTCAACCTTTGCTCTGTGAAAAACGCCACGCAACCAAGCGCGGCGTTTTTTATTTCAAAGTTGAACACAGTCAACCCTCACCCATGGCAGATATTTTTGAAAAAGCCGAACAAGTCCTTGCCGAAATCGCGGCTCAATCACCCGCCAACGCGGCGGAATTGGAGGCTTTCCGCATCCAGTACCTCGGCACCAAAGGCCTGATAAAGAGTCTTATGGAAGAAATGCGCAACGTGCCCAACGAGCGCAAACGCGATTACGGCCAACTCATGAATCGCCTCAAACAAGAGGCCGAGTCCAAGCACGACGCACTCAAAGAAATCTTTGAAAGCCAATCGCAAGGTGCTGCTGCTCAAGCCATTGATCTCACTGCCCCAGGCGAACCGCTGCCACTTGGATCGCGCCACCCGGTGGCTGTGACCATGAACCGCATCGTAGATATCTTCACCCGCATGGGTTTCAGTGTGGTGGATGGACCTGAAATTGAGGACGACTGGCACAATTTTACGGCCATGAACACGCCTGAAGACCACCCTGCCCGGGATATGCAGGACACGTTTTATGTGGTGGACGCCCCTGGTATGCTTCTGCGCACGCACACTTCCCCTGTTCAAGCCCGTGTGATGAAATACCGGAAGCCGCCCATTCGCATCATCGCGCCTGGGCGGGTGTACCGCAACGAAACGATTTCGACGCGCTCGCATGCCCAATTTCACCAGGTGGAGGGACTGTACATTGATGAGGGTGTATCCTTCGCAGACCTGAAGCAGACTTTGCTGTATTTTGCTCAGGAGATGTTTGGCGCTACCAAAATCCGGCTTCGGCCCTCTTTTTCCCGTTCACCGAACCGTCTGCTGAAATGGACATCTGGCTGGGTACGGATACCGAAAAAAACGCCCGCCTCACCAAAGGCACCGGCTGGCTGGAAATCCTAGGCTGCGGCATGGTAGACCCGCAAGTGCTTGAAAACTGCGGTATTGACTCCAAAAAATACAGCGGCTTTGCATTCGGCATGGGCATCGAACGGCAGGCCTTGCGCCTGTACGAAATTGGTGATATCCGGCTGTTGTTTGAGAACGATGTGCGCTTTCTGCGGCAGTTTGCGGCAGCGATGTAGGGCGAAATTTATTTCGCCTAAATTTCAACAACGAATTGGGGGTGCGACTCGTAGTCGCACCCCCAATTTTGTTCACTTTTTTAAAAAGTGTCACTTCTGGTTCCTCAGCGCGCCCTATACCCACGCATCGCGTAGTACAAAATATACAAATAGCAGGGCAGCATCAACACCAGAAACGCCGCCTGATACCCAACGCTTTTTTCCAGCAATCCATACGCTTGCGGTATGATCGCCCCGCCCGCGATACCCATAATCAACCAGGCAGAACCGATCTGTGTAAACCTCCCCAAACCGTTGATAGCCAAAGGGAAAATGGCTGGCCACATCACCGCATTGGCCAATCCCAGAAGAGCAATACAGGATACGGCTGTCGAGCCTGTGGTGAAATAAGTCAGCACCGTGAGCAGGATGCCCAGTATGGCAGAGTATTTCAAAAAGTCTTGCTGCGCAACATATTTGGGGATCAAAAGGATGCTCAAAACATAACCTACCAGCATTGCGCCCAATGTAAACGCCGTAAAATATTTCGTCTGGTCGAGGTCAAAACCCAGGGACTTCCCATAGATGCCAATCACATCGCCCGCCATCACTTCTGCGCCAACGTAGACGAAGATTGCCACCGCGCCCAGCACCAGATGCGGGAACTGCCACACGCTTGTGCGCCCGGCAGAGAGGCTCGTCTGGCCTTCTTCGTTGGATTCTGCGGCAGTGTCTATTTCAGGGAGTGAGGAGCGGCGAATCATCAAAGCCAGCGCTGCGAGCACGATGGCCATTACGACATAAGGCGCGACGACCCGGCCCGCCAATTCGTCGAGCAGGCCATTTTTAACCACTGCATCCGTGGCAGCATTGATTTGCGTTTCGATGGCTGTGGCATTTTTCAACACAATACTGCTCAGAATCAAGGGACTAAGAATTCCCGCTACCTTGTTACAAATGCCCATGATGCTGATACGCTGCGCTGCGCTTTCTATTGGGCCGATAATGCTGATGTAGGGATTGGAGGCAGTTTGCAACAGCGCGAGACCCATGCCCTGCACAAAAAGTCCGGTCAAAAACAGCGGGAAAGCCCGTGCCTGAGCAGCCGGGATAAAAATCAAACAACCCACAGCCATGACCAGCAATCCCCAGGCCATGCCGTTTTTGAAACCTGTGCGTTGCAGGATTTTGGAGGAAGGAATGGCCAGAAAAAAGTAACTGATGTAAAAGGCGAAGGTGACAAACAGGGCCTGCAAAGTATCCAGTTCGCAGGCGAGTTTCAGGAAGGGAATCAGGGTGCCGTTCAGCCAGGTGACAAAGCCGAATATGAAGAATAGGAGGCCAATGATGCTGATTTGGTAGAGGTAGGAAGTGGTGCGGGTGGTAGCAATTTGCATAGGGTAGGTCGTTTTGCGTTGGAAGGAAATAGGTGTGTGCTTACGGTGACGACCGCCCAGGGCTAGGCGGAAAGCGGGTAAAGGAACTTAACTTCCCGAAAGTTTCAAACTTTCGGGAAGTTCGATTGAGTGTGCTTGCTATCTTGCCTCGCAAATCCATCTTCCCCATGATTGAATCTTCCATTGAAATTGGTGCAGAAATCTTTTTTGGCTTGGTCAAGAAAGCCTATTCTGGCTTGACTGGCTACGCGCAGGAGCGAGATTTTTTCAAAACGGCCACGAATAAATACATCGCTGGTCTTATGAAACGAAACAGCACCATTAAGGTGCTGGCCATCAGCGAGCCGCCGCTCGAATCGTTGTCGCGTCAATTCTGAAAAGCAGGATCCCTGCTTCGCGAACATCCTTAAGGCTAAGTTGTCGCGGTTCTAGCGGCCGGGGGGCACAGGCGCCCAGTGCACCGCGGGGCGTTCAGCAGTTTGCATTTGTGTTTGAGGATGCCCAACCGTTTTGAAAGGATGTTGGTTGGGGACTTTGGATTATTTGACGGTTTGATGAGGTCAACCATGATGCCGATCAAACTGGTATTATCCGACAGATCAAGGATTTGGAAAAACCAATCATCATGCCACGCTACAACGCCAATTGGGCCAGTTCCGATGATGGCTGATTTTAACGAGAAAGAAAGTTTTCCGAAACTGGTTTCATGGCACCAAAAAGTGCACTACATTTCTTGTTGGACAAATCTGGATTTGCTTCCTTCTCCTTATAACCGCCAAGAAATTTTAGTACGTGTGAACTTTATAGAAGTTGTTGTGCCCCAGACGGGACGCCACGAAATACCCGCGATAAGTGGAAAGCCAGTTTGGCCATGATACTTTCTGAGAGTTTGAACCGAGCCATGCTTCTTGGCGTAAATCTAAACCGCCTGATTCAAGCCCAAAGATTCGAGCAGACAGTACGTTGGACGAAGGCCATCGAATCAGAACATTGTTTTGGCCATCGAGATTCTCTGACTTTTCAGGATTGGGTCCTTCTATGATGAGTGGTTGTGTGGGGGTCGCCGTGGGACGTAAACACAGGCAGCCATTCTGAGGGGAAACATTCCATTACGGGTATACTAGGTGCTTTTGTTTGAGTGCCAAACCTGACCAAAGGTTTGTTGGGCGCTGTTCGCCCAATTTACTTGTTCTGCGCCGCTTGGGTATTTGCCCGAATACCAATTTACATGGATCAGCCAAAATTGAATAAGACAAACATTTTGTTTTGGAACAAAAAGTTGGGAAAAATTCAGAGAACTGGAGGTTGCTGGCTTTCAAAAGCCTGAAGGAGGCGCATGAGGATTGACTTCCCAAAATCTTCAAACTTTCAGTAAGTTCTCCGCCATCAATTTTCTTTCTCCCTACCTTTCAACCCAAAAAAACTACCCACCCATGCCTCGCTCCATTTTCGGCCGTTTAGCTGCCCTGACCCTGATATTCATCGGCCTCTGCGCCTTGAAACCTATGCCGTTGTCAAAACCTTATAGGTTTGAACCAACCAATCACCAATCACCAATAAACCAATCACCACTCCACCAATCACCAGACTGGGGCTTCTTCGCCCACAAACGCATCAACCGCCTGGCTGTGCTCACCCTGCCGCCGCAGATGATGGTGTTTTTCAAACCCAATATTGACTACCTCACCGACCATGCCGTGGATCCTGATATGCGCCGTTACGCTAGCAAACACGAGGCGCCCCGGCATTACATTGATCTGGATAACTACGGTGCTCCGCCATTCGACGAACTCCCGCGGCAATGGGTGGATGCGCTCATGGCACACACCGATATTTGGGCCGTGAAGGCTTCCGGGGATACTGTCCTGCTTTGGGGAGATAAAAAGCCCTTGCAGGAAGTTTGGCAACGCGATTACAAAAACTGGTTTTACAGCCAATTGATGCCACGTTTCTATCAGGATGACGAAACGCTAAACGCGGATTCGCTGCGGAATTTTTTGGAAATCATGGGAAGGAACGAACGTCCACAAGCAGCCTTTTACAAGGAGCATCTTTCCCAGCATGGGACCTTGCCCTGGAACCTCCAGCGGATGCAGCGTCTGCTAACCGAGGCTTTCCGTCAGCGCGATAGTCGGCGAATTTTGAAAATCGCAAGTGACATGGGCCACTACATCGGCGATGCGCACGTGCCGCTCCACACCACGAGCAATTACAACGGCCAAAAAACGGAACAGCACGGCATCCATGGATTTTGGGAAAGCCGAATTCCCGAACTTTTTGCCGATGAATCTTATGACTATTTTGTAGGCAAACCTGAATATGTAGAACGCTCAGAGGATTGGTTTTGGCAAATGGTTTTTGATTCTAACAAATTGGTAGACAGTGTTTTGACTTTTGAAAAAAGATTGCGTCGCACTTTTCCACTCGACCGTCAGATGTGTCCCGATATGCGCTCAGGCGTGATGTCGGTGATGCCCTGCCGTGATTTTGCCGCAGCTTACCAGGATGCCATGAATGGAATGGTGGAACGCCGGATGCGGGCAGCGATTCATGCCGTCAGCAGTGCATGGTACACGGCTTGGGTGGATGCGGGAGAACCGGATTTGTCGAAAATGGGCGCTCCTGTCATAAGCGAGGAAGAGCGAAAAGAGGAGGAGCGTTTGCGGAAGAATTTTGAGCAGGGGAAGATTTTGGGAAGAGCGGAAGAACATTGAGGTCGTAAAAACCGCAAAATGTAAAACAGGAAAATGTAAAACCGCAAAATCATGAGGATGATCCTGCTCCGCCTTTCTTTGTGGGAAAAACAAGCACCATGTCATTCAAGTATAGCCGATTCATTTTTCCGCTCCTTTTACTGAGCCTTTCCTTATCTGGGCAGACAGACACACTGCGACTGATTTTTGCGGGCGACATCATGGGCCACGCGCCACAAATCTCGAGCGCAAAAACAGCCAGTGGCCAATATGATTACGCTCCCTGTTTTAAATATGTAAAGCCCATCCTCGAAGGTGCAGACATTGCCATTGGCAACCTGGAACTTACGCTGCCAGGCAAAGCGCCCTACACGGGTTATCCCATGTTCCGCAGCCCGGACGCACTGGCTACTGGCCTGAAAAGTGCAGGTTTCGATCTTTTGGTAACTTCTAACAACCACTCCAACGATGCCCACGGATTGGGGGTGGTGAATACCATTGAAACACTGCGCAAAGAGGGTTTTCTCCAAACGGGCACCTTCAAAAACCAACGCGATCGGGATGCTTTGTACCCTTTGATGATTTACAAAAACGGCTTCAAAATCGCGCTGCTCAACTACACCTACGACACCAACGGACTGCCAACGGAAGCACCCACGATTGTAAACCGTATTGAGAATGAACAGATTGCAGCAGATTTGGCCGAAGCCCGCGCCCGAAAACCGCACTACATCATCGTGGTGATGCACTGGGGTTTGGAATATCAATTGACCGAAAACGCCGTGCAGCGCGAGCAGGCAAAATTCCTTATACAAAACGGCGCCGACATGGTGATTGGCTCGCACCCACACGTGGTGCAACCCATCCGCACGGAGCGCGTGACCATGCCCGATGGCTCCCAAAAAGAAGCATTGGTGGTGTATTCATTGGGCAATTTCATTTCGAACCAACAGCAACCCAACACCGATGGCGGGATTCTTTTTCAAGTGGATTTATTGAAACAGAAAGGTTCGCCAGAAGTGCGATTGGGCGATCACGGCATGATCCCGGTTTGGCGCTACGTCCATAAGACGGCGGCGGGGAAAACGACTTTTTTTGCACTGCCCGTTTCGCACGTCGAACGCAACGCCGACCTTGTGCCGGGTATGGCGCTTTCGGCGCAAAACGCGATGCTGAAATTTGCAGAGGGATTGCGCAAGCGGGTGAAATACAGGGAGTTGGACCTTGGACGCTAGACCTTGGACGCTTGCCGCCGTTGGTTAAAAAGCACAATGTAGCAGAAGAATGGGTTCAATGTCCAGCGTCCAGCAGTCCAACGTCCAACAGTCCAACATCCATAAAACATGCTCAAAAAATTCCTTCATTTCGTATCGGGTGAAATCCTAAACCTTTCGGTGGGTTACCTGGCCGGTTTGTCGGCTTCCAAATTGGTTTCCAATTTTTTTGAAAGGAAAAAATTAGGAAACCTCTGGGGCCTTACTGCGAAAAAAGAAGTCGTCAGTCGAGGTGACTACGAGTGGTTAATGTTCGGCTCCTCGTATGCTATTGGCCTGATTGTGATGCTTATAGTAAGTTATTTGATCAGAAGATTGCAGGGAGAAAAAAATCCCGATTAAGCACCCGTCCTACGGCTTCAAGCCGTAGGACGGGTCAGCACTAATCGAATCAATCGCAAAATCCCGTAATCGAAACAATCGAATCAATGGACCGTCCCTACGTTTATTACGACTTCACCCTAAGTCTATGCTCGCAATGCCTCCGCCGGGTAGATGCCAAGGTCGTTTTTGAAAACGACCAGGTGTGGATGCTAAAACGCTGTCCCACCCACGGCCCTGAAAAAGTGCTGATTGCCGATGATGTGGATTACTACCGCACGACGCGCAACTACGCCAAACGCAGTGAAATGCCGCGCCGATTCAACACGCATACTCACTTCGGATGCCCCTATGATTGCGGACTTTGTCCCGATCACGAACAGCATTCCTGCCTGACCATTGTGGAAGTAACCGACCGTTGCAACCTCGCTTGTCCGACGTGTTATGCCGAGTCCAGTCCGCACCATGGGCGGCATCGGACTTTGGAAGAAATAGAGATGATGCTCGACCTCGTGGTGGCAAATGAAGGCGAACCCGATGTCGTTCAAATCAGCGGCGGTGAACCGACGATACACCCACAATTCTTTGAGATTCTGGATATTGCGAAGAAAAAACCCATCCGTCACTTGATGGTGAACACCAATGGAATTCGCATTGCCAAAGATCCCGGGTTTGCTGAACGCCTGGCTACCTACGCGCCTGATTTCGAGGTTTACTTACAATTCGACTCTTTCCAGCCGCACGTTTTGGAAAATTTGCGGGGTGAAAATCTGCTGGAAACAAAAATGAAGGCCCTCGAAAATCTGAACCGTGTAAACCTCTCTACCACGCTCGTCATGACCTTGCAAAAAGGTCTGAACGATGAAGAAATCGGCCCAATCATTGACTTCGCTTTGCAGCAAAAATGTGTGCGCGGAGTGACATTCCAACCAACACAGGTTGCTGGCCGCACGGACGGTTTTGATCCGGCTACTGATCGCATTACCCTCACTCAGGTGCGCAAGGAAATCCTGCGGCAAGCCCCCGTTTTCCAAGCCGAAGATATTATCCCTGTGCCTTGCAATCCTGATGCCTTGGCCATGGCTTATGCGCTGAAAATTGATGGTCAGGTGTTCCCGCTTACCCGATTCATTAACCCGCAAGATATCCTCGACAATTCGCGCAACACCATTGTGTATGAACAAGATGAACGATTGCATCAGCACATGGTACAATTGTTCAGCACAGGAAATTCGGTAGAATGCGCCACCAATGAATTGAACCAAAGCTTGATGTGCTGTCTGCCGCAGGTGAGTGCCCCCAATTTGGGCTACGAAAACCTGTTCCGCATCATCATCATGCGTTTTATAGATGCCTACGACTTTGACGTCCGTTCCATCAAAAAATCTTGTGTCCACATTGTGAGCCTTGATGACAAAAAAATTATTCCCTTTGAGACCATGAATCTGTTTTACCGCGATCCGATGAAGCGGGCATATTTGGAGAAGTTGCGGGCGGAAGAAGTGCCGATGTTTTGATAGGCATTGAAACATGAGTCGCCCATTACTAAATTCGTTAAATAATGCA
>JADJFA010000033.1 GCA_016708875.1 Lewinellaceae bacterium | reverse complement strand
GGCAGTTTCTGTGATCGTGTAAGTCACCGTGCTGGTGCCTAATTCAAAGGTAGCCGCTCACATCGTTAATTCCTGTGGCTACAGAGCCGTCCGGGTTTAAAACTTCCCAAGTGATGGTAGCTGGCAGTTGCTGCCTGCCAAAAGCGGGGTCAGGCTGCCGACTGGAGAGGTCCAGCTGCACACACCTTCGTCCGTCTCGTCTATGACCACGTTGCCGGGGCAAACGATCACAGGGTCTTCTGTATCAATTACTTCTATCGTGAAGTTGCAGGTTGCTGTGTTGCCTGCATCATCTTCCGCAGTGTACTGGATCGGGTACGTGCCTACTCCCAGGATAGTTCCTTGAGCCGGGCCGTCCGTTTGATCCACGGTCGCTCCGCAGTGTCGTCTGCGACCGGGATGCTCCAGATCGCGCCGCCCAGGCAGTCGTCGCTGAACAGGCCGACTGTGAAGATCACGCCCTCAGGGCAGTTGACAAATGTTGGGTCTTCGTCGTCGGTAACTGTTACCGTGAAATCGCATGAAGTGATATTGCCGTAGATGTCTTCAACAAAGTATGTAACAGTTGTTACGCCCACTTCAAAATGCCTATTGACTTCGGACAAGTCCGTTTTGCTTGTTCCTAAGAAGGTATTATTTGGACCTTCAATTGTGCCATCAGGGTTCAAATATGTAACGTCGAATTCTAACACCGCAATTGTCGGCGCGTTGGATGGTTCCAGGTGTATTGGCCTGCACAGTCGCCCGTGGTGCCCAAATTGCTGGTGGTAATCACCACATCAGGGCTTGGGCAAGTTACTTGTGGGTCTTCCTCGTCCGTTACTGTACTTCAAACTACAGGTAGCGGTATTGCCAGATGGGTCCGTACATACAAAGGTGTTCGTGGTCATTCCAACCGGGAAACACTGAACTGGAACGGTAGTTTGGCTGAACAAGGATTGCAGTGTCTGCATAAAAACGCACAGTTGCCTGGACCTGGCTTTCTGGCAATTGGCAGTGCTGGAATAACCTGTTCCCGATGGAGGGGCGAACCGCCAGATGCAGCGTAGATCCAAACGCCACTGACCGCCGTCCAGCCGCCACTGCCGCGACCACCTGAATCGCCTGCCACGTCTACTGTCTCGCCGTCAGACCAAATCCGCCCATGTCGCAATCAAAGACGCTGAAGAACTGCCTGTTCCCGCAATCGTTGAACATGCCCGTGGTCAAGGTATGCAATCAGTTATCCCTAACAGCCTCCGGTTTCACCTGCCCCATTGGTCCGTGCCCGAGGTGCCCACCTCCACCACCGCCAGCAACGCTAAAACACATTGTCTATTGCAGTGCCGCCGAACCGTCATATCGGAAGCGAACCACCTTCACCGGCCTGAACCGCAACTCTCCGCCAATTCCATCAGCCTGTAGCAGCAGTGACTTTCTCCAAACCCGTCTGCCTCCTACCTTGATATATAATGAGATCCAGGGGTCACGGCAGATCTCCTATAAAACATTCTCAGTCCTCCAGTGGTCCATTGTGGTCATTCAACACTGTTGTCCACCTCCCCTTCTGCAGTCAAAGCCGAATCTTGAATTTCTGTCACGTTGTCATGGACCATCCATTTTAACAGGATTTCTGGCAAACCCTCATTCCATCATCAAATCAGTTCACAGTTGTCTGTTGCAGTTGGATTGTCAAACTCACCACTGCGCCACACTCGCCTGGGTCGTTGCACCGTAACCATATCCCCAGGGCATTCGATCACTGGCGCTTCGTTGTCTTCCACCGTTACCATGAAACTACAGGACCAAGTCTGACGCTGGCAGTTTCTTGTGGTCGTGTGGGTCACCGTGCTGGTGCCCAGTTGGAAGTCGTAGCCGCTCACGTCATTGCCCGTTGGCTACAGAGCCGTCCGGGTTTACAACTTCCCAAGTGATGGTAGCCGGGCAGTTGCTGCCTGCCAAAAGCGGGGTCAGGCTGCCTGCTGGAGATGTCCAGTTACATCGCCCAGGTCGTTTCGTCCACAACCACGTTGCCGGGGCAGACGATCACAGGGTCTTCTGTGTCAATTACTTCTATCGTGAAGTTGCAGGTTGCCGTGTTGCCGGCATCATCTTCTGCTGTGTACTGAATTGGGTATGTGCCTACTGTCAGGATTTCTCCTTGAGCCGGGCCACCCGTTTGAGCCACAGTGCGCACAATTGTCGTCTGCAATCGGGATGCTCCAGATCGCGCCGCCAGTGCAGTCGTCGCTGAACAGGCCAACCGTGAAGATCACGCCCTCAGGACAGTTGACAAATGCTGGATCTTCGTCGTCGGTAACTGTTACAGTGAAATCGCAAGAAGCGGTATTACCATGAGCATCTACTACATAGTATGTTACCGTAGTTGTGCCTACTGCAAAGTGGTGATTGCCCAACATTGGCGTGTTATCACCAGACAATAAAATTACTTCGTAAAGTCCGTCAATCGTGCCATCCGGGTTGGTATATTGGACATGATATGATTCTACCATGCAATTGTCTGAAGGCTGTGGATGAGACCATTCGTATTGACCGGCGCAATCGCC
Source organism: Lewinellaceae bacterium (assembly GCA_016708875.1). Lineage (GTDB taxonomy): Bacteria > Bacteroidota > Bacteroidia > Chitinophagales > Saprospiraceae > M3007. The sequence goes on along the minus strand of JADJFA010000033.1, from coordinate 42,191 downwards.
AGTTGTACCCAAGTTGCTCGTGGTGATCGCCACATCATTAGGGCAAACGATCGTCGGATCTTCATCATCCGTTACGGTTACATCAAAACTGCATGAGGCAGTATTGCCAGATGCATCTGTTACCACAAATACATTCGTGGTAGTGCCAACCGGGAATACAGATCCGCTTGGCAAGCCAGCAATCTGCACCAATGGCTCAAAGCCATAAGTAATCGTAGCTAGACCGTTGCCAGGGTTGACACCTCCTACATTTACCTGAGCGGTACCGGCATTGTACGAACCGCCGCCACCAGCAACAAATCCGCCGTCGCCGCCGGAATAACCGCCGCCGCCGCCGCCGCCGCCGCATCCGCCGCCGCCACCGCCGCCGAAGCCGCCATTGATAGTGAAAATACCAACACAGTTGCTAGTACTACCCGTCGCGCCATTCAGGAAACTCTGGCCGCCGCCTCCAAATCCGTTATCTGCACCTCCATTTCCTCTAAAACCACCTGCACCAGATCCCCAAGAATAACTACTTGGCTGCCCCCCTATTCCAAGGTCACCCCCTTTTATTACACCTCCTCCCGTAGAGTTGGATCCCGAAGCATTCGTGCCGTATTCACCGGCAACACCAGGATTTCCATCTTGTTCTGCATATATTCTTGTGCCACCGCCGCCGCCTGCAATTAATAGCGGCGTTACATTGGTTCCGGCAAAAGGACCTACTGCGATTACATCTGTGCCTCCCGGATCAACTTTCACCACAAAGGTGCCACCACCACCACCACCGTTGTAGGTACTAGGATCAATCTTACCCTGTTCGCCTACCACAATGATCAACTCATCTCCTGGAGTAACTGCAAAATCTCCCGACATGCTGGCTCCGAGGCCTCCGGACAAACCTGGTTGAGCAGAAATACCTTGAGCGCCCAGAGCTGCTATGTGGATAGAGGTCAAACCAGCTGGAACGATGAAATTGTTATATTCCCCAGTGTACACAAAATCTATGGAACCAGAAACCTGTGGAATGTCACAATTGTCCGTAAAGGTTGGGTCGTCAAAGGTCACTACCGCACCACAGACTTCAGGATCATTGCTCACTTCGATATCCGCAGGGCAATCAATCACCGGTGCTTCGTTGTCTTCAACGGTCACCGTGAAACTGCAGCTCCAAGTCTGGCCGCTGGCATCTTCCTCGATCGTGTAAGTCACCGTGCTGGTGCCTAGTCCAAAGGTGTAACCGCTCACATCTTCAATGCCTATATCGGTCGTCCCGTCTGGGTTCAAAACTTCCCAAGTGATAAGGGCCGGGCAGTTGCTGCCTGCCAAAAGTGGTGTCAGACTACCTGCTGGAGAGGTCCAGCTGCACACGCCTTCATCCGTCTCGTCTATCACCACGTTGCCGGGGCAAACGATGACGGGGTCTTCTGTGTCTATTACATTAATGACAAAATTGCAGGTAGCCGTATTTCCGGCATCATCTTCTGCCGTGTATTGGATATCGTGCGGACCTACCCCCAAGAGCTCGCCCTGAAGTGGGCCGCCCGTCTGTGACACTGTTGCGCTGCAATTGTCGTCCGCCACTGGGATGCTCCAGATCGCGCCGCCAGTGCAGTCGTCGCTGAAGAGGCCGACCGTGAAGATCACGCCTTCGGGGCAGTTCACGAACGTTGGGTCTTCGTCGTCGGTGACTGTTACTGTGAAGTCGCAGGAGGCAGAATTGCCAGATGCGTCCACTATATAATAAGTAACCGTGGTTACGCCTACCGCAAAATGGCGGTTAGCGGTTGTCCCGATAGACCCTTCAGATATTTGAATTGCATTGAATGGCCCATCAATAGTCCCGTCAGGATTTGTATAAACAATATCAAAATCCTCTATTCCACAATTATCGGAGGGAAGCGGATGATCCCACTCGTACTGTCCGGCGCAGTCTCCAGTTGTACCAAGATTGCTAGTGGTAATTGTTGCATCCTCCGAACAGGTGATCGTAGGATCCTCCTCATCTGTTACAGTAACGGTAAAACTACATGACGCTGTATTTCCTGCTTCATCCGTTATAACAAATGTATTGGTAGTAGTGCCGACTGGGAAAAGTGAGCCACTTGGTAGCCCTTCGGTTTGAACCAGCGACGCGTTACTATTAAATGTGATGGACACCATTCCATTTCCCGCATTTACCCCAGCTAGATTCATTTGGTTCGAACCATCATTGAAACTGCCGCCGCCGCCGCCGCCATAACGGAAACTGTGTGGGGGAGCACATACGCCACCTGAATTGCCATGATCCGTATAGGCATGCCAACCGCCAGCACCACCAGAATACCCGCCGCCGCCGCCGCCGCCAACAGTGCAAGAACTTGCTGCTCCACCGCCCCCAAAGCCGCCTACGCCAAAACCACCCTGGCCTATGGTAACACCCCCTGCTCCACCATTTAAATAAGCAAGTCCACCACCCGTGGTAATTCCACTACTTGTGTTCGATTTGCCATTGCCGGTAAAACCGCCGCCGCCGCCGCCATCAGGCCAGTGATTTGCGGCACAAGAGCTTCCTCCTAACCCGCCAACACCGCCTGTTCCAAAACCACCTCCATCTGTAGTGCCTGCGGTTCCGGTCACAGCATTCACACCATTATTGTTAATGCTGGCACCACCGCCGCCACCAGCGACAATTAATGGGGTAGCGCCGATAGCTACAAAGGAACCTCCACCGCCTGACCCTGTTAGGCTACAATCGTTAGATTCCCCTTGCCCCCCCACCAAAATATCTAACACCTGACCAGGCGTCACGGAAAATTCTCCTGTCATGGAGCTGCCTAGCCCTCCGATAAAGCCACTCGCGTTGCCACCACTAGCACCTAATGCGCTGATGGTGATTTGAGTAACACCCGCTGGTACTACAAAAGATTGAAGTGCTCCTGTATAAACAAAGGTTTCGTTGCCGTCCATTGTGGCTAATGTGCAATTATCCGACACTACAGGATCGTCAAAATCCACCACAGCCCCACACTCCCCCGGGTCATTCACCACCGCAATATCCGCAGGGCATTCGATCACCGGCGCTTCGTTGTCTTCCACTGTTACTGTGAAACTGCAAGTCCACATATCTCCACTGGAAGTCTCTGTTATTTTATAGGTCACCGTGCTGGTGCCCAATTGGAACTCATAGCCGCTCACGTCGTCAGAGCCCATGTCGGTTGTCCCGTCTGGATTTTCTACCGTCCACGTAATGGTAGCAGGGCAGTTGCTCTGTGCCAAAAGTGGGGTAAAGCATCCTGCAGGAGATGTCCAAGTACAGGTGCCCGGGTCTGTTTCATCAATAACGCAATTGGCTGGGCAAACGATCACGGGGTCTTCTGTATCTACGACATTGATCGTGAAGTTGCATTGCACGTCATTGCCTGCAGCGTCTGTCGCCGTATATTGTATTGCGTACGTGCCTACCACCAGAGTGTCTCCCTGATCCGGGCCATCCGTTTGCATTACGGTCGCACTGCAGTTGTCGTCTGCGATCGGGATGCCCCAGATCGCGCCGCCCTCGCACTCATCGCTGAACAGGCTGACCGTGTAGATCACGCCTTCGGGGCAGTTGACAAATGTTGGGTCTTCGTCGTCGGTGACGGTTACCGTGAAATCGCAGCTGACTGCATTGCCATTTGCATCTACAACGTAATAGGTAACCGTTGTTACACCAATAGCAAAGTGATGATTCGCTTCCTGCGAAATATTCAGGCTTGCGATTTGTTGGCCATCAAAAGGCCCGTCTATGGTACCGTCAGGATTACTGTATGTAAAGTCAAGTCATCAATACCGCAGTTGTCTGAAGCGATCGGGTGATCCCAGGCATACTGGCCTGCACAATCGCCCAAGGTGCCCAAATTGCTGGTCGTGATGGCTACATCTTCCGGGCAGCTGATCGTTGGATCTTCATCGTCCGTTACCGTTACATCAAAACTGCAAGAGGCTGTATTGCCTGATCCATCTGTAACAACAAACACGTTGGTCGTTGTTCCAACCGGGAATATAGAACCACTTGGCAAGCCTTCTACCTGAACCAATGATGCAGACTGGCTGTATTGGATAATAACCAATCCATTACCGCTTTGGAAGCCTTGCGTATGAAATACGCCCGTTGCCGATGGGTCAGCAAAACTGCTGCCGCCGCCGCCGCCAGCCCATACGCCGCCGCCGCCGCCATAGTAGCCGCCGCCGCCGCCGCCGCCTGAACCGTCCGCGCCGCCTGAACCCCCAAAGCCAAAGCCACCGGCACTGCCGTCCAAATAAGAGAATCCATAATATGCAGCCGAACCTCCTGCACCACCAGACACCTGAGAGCCGCCCGCACCCGGCGTGGTCAGATCGCCCCCACCCATAGTGCCATTCATACCTACCAAGTCGCCCCCATTGCCGCCATCATCGCCAGATCCGTAGTTATATGCCTCTCCGGCGCCGCCGCCGGCTACCATCTTTCTATTGGCCAAGCCATTCCCGCCGATCCGAATATCGGATGCGCCACCACCGCCGCCGCCGCCAGGAGCCAAATCCTGAGCCTGCGGTTCCACCGCCGTTGTATCCTCCCGTGCCTCCTGCGCCACCTGCTCCGTATTCCCAATGCCTCCTGCATTGATGTAAATTACATCTCCAGGGGTAACCGCAAGATTGCCCACCAAACGTCCACCAAGACCTTCTATATGGCCACCTTGGTTGGGATTTCCATCAACATTATTCGAACCGCCACTTGCTCCTCTTAAATCAACAAATATCGAAGTCACACCTGCTGGCACCGTCCAAGTTTGTTCTGTACCAGTGTAATCAAACGTGATTTCTGCGCCTTCAAAACTAAGTCCGCAATTGTCCGAAACCGTGGGATCGTTAAAATCTACTACCGCACCACACTCCCCCGGGTCATTCTCCACCGCGATATCCGCAGGGCATTCAATGGTTGGTGCCGTTTCATCCTGAACCGTGACGGAAGCAGCACATATATCAATGTTGCCGGAGGTGTCTGTAACCTCTAACAGGATTTGATTCAAGCCGACGTTGCTACAATCAAAATTTAATTGGGAAGCAACAATACTTCCTACCGCACAGTTGTCATAAGATCCAGCATCCAAGTCTGAACTTACGATGGATGCGTTTCCGTCAGCATCAAGCTCCAGTACCACATCTTGACATCTGGCATCAGGCTTCTGGCTGTCCAATACCTCAATGGTGAAAGTGCAAGTAGATTCATCTCCATTTTGATTGACAGCAGAATAAGTAACGCTGTATAAAGTTCCTACTTCGAAGTAGCTACCTGAAGGCAATCCCGATTCAAGTACCGGATCGCCTGATTCACAATTGTTTGACAACTCAGGAAATCATAGAGCACCACTGCTCCGCACAAGTCAACATCATTATTGACAACGATGTCAGCGGGACAAATGATAGAGCCATCACTTATGAGAATATCAAAATCGTTGGGAGGTCCAACAGATGGGAAATCACTTGAGGTTAGTCTCATCCTGTAGCCAGCACCAGGAGTAAGTCCGCCAGGGATCGCACAGAGAATTGAACCCATTGGATCTGTAGATGCCAATGTTCCAATTACAATACTGCTGGTAAAATCTCCATTCTCGTCTGAAAGTTCAACGGAGAAAATATTCCCAAGATTATATATGCCTGAGGCAGAATAATCAATTGAAATAACATCAAAGATGCAAATTGGGGTGGGAATATTGCTGAGTACCAATGATACCCCTTTACAAACAGGTTTTGATGAACTGCCGCCTACATTACAGGCATTGGACGGCGTAACCATTATATTTCCGCACCATGTAGAATTCGATGCATCAAAAGTGATTGAGACGGTACCATCACCCGAAGTGACAACGGATCCCGGGGGCAAAACCCATTCGTAATCCGTGGCCCCGGAAACCGGCGCAATAGAATAGTTGACGCCCATTTCCCCAGGATTGATGTACGATGGGCCTGTAATCACTCCCGCATTTCCGATTGGATCTGAACCGACGGGATCCAGGCTTATGGTAAGCTCCACGTCTCCGCATGGTCCAACTCCGTTGACGGTATAAGTAATCGGGGCATTAATGGTTGCGATGACCGAGGGTCCATCGGTAGTATTCAAGCCAGTAGGCGGAGACCATGTCCAGGTATAGCTTGAGCCATTAATAATGTCAATAGGGGTAGGCGAATCCTCACATACTTCAATGGTCTCTCCTGAACCGTATTCCGTGCCCTCAGCCTCAAAGAAAATATTGGTTGAAGAAAGCGCCTCATTCAAATCAGCCTCGTTCAATATGTAAACATAGCTAAAAGTTGCGGATTCATTTGGCGCCAGATTACCCAAATTGAAAGCTACCGAAATTGCTTGATCCGCAGTCACCATCCCGGAGGTATTCAGTCCGATTCCATGCCAAATATCGAATGCGCTCCTGTTGGAAAAACCGCCATGTGTTACCCTCGCTCTTGAATCTTGTGCTCCTAACCCAAGATAATGCATATTATTCAGGGTTGTGGCAGAAGCCAACGCCCTGTCACACATTTCAGGGTTCTGAAATACGATACTGTTATTGGTCGTAGCAAGTCCTTCTCCAGGAGTTGCTGTACCATGATCCGGATCCACATTCCTCATGTAATAAATATTATTAATCGGATCAGTGGTGGTATTGGTCAACGTTACCTCCGTAAGTATATACAGGCCACTAACCAGAATGGAGGTGGAAGCGGTAATAGACAACCCATTAATACCTCCCTGCCACACCCCTGTTACGGTAGTAGCATCGTTGGTATAACTAATTACACTTCCCGGTATATCAATAATGTTACAAATTTGATTGTTATTAAAATTAACTCCATTTATGGTTAAACCCCATCCTTCCTCAGGATTTCCTTGGCAGGAAATAATCTCTGATATAATTAGGGAGTCCCGACACCAAACCCATCTTGCGCAGGATCTGCAACGAATCCTAAGCGCCCTCCTCCTCCTCTTGGATGATAACCAGCCGGCGGGGCAACGGTAGACGCAAAGGCGCCGCAAGGCGCCACTGCTACTTCTACGTGGTTTCCCATTAAAAAAGCATTGCCGGATAGCATCTGCCCATGGGCAGCAAACCGAGTAAAAGCAAGTAAAGTGAGTAAAAGGATTTTGAAGGCCCAAGAATTTTTCTTCAAAATGTTGCCTCCAGACAAATCAGAAATGCGAATAGGGGCAAAAAGGACATAATTCGAAGTAGAATTACTTTTCATAAAAATTGGAGAAATTAGATGTAAAGGACTTAAGCAAGGACAAAACCTGCTCAAAATAGGATTAAGCCTTAATACCGTTAGGAGACGGCAAAACACAGACTGGTACAACCATGCCAGGCATGGTCTGGATCGACTAAGAGATGGTACAAGAAGTGAGGAAGAGCGCGGAATGCCCAAAAAGGAAAAAGACGGGCACACGCAAACTTTTCACGTATGAGATTGCTGCCTTACGGCAAGGGATTATTCTTCAAGGCATATATTGCCTCAAATACGAATGCAAAGGACATACCAAATAACAGTCAACTGGCTAACTTATCTATGGGAAAATGGTGACATCATAGGGGAAAATAAGGACATCGCAGCGACAACGGGGGGCTGCGGCAAAATCATTCCATCTGCTCGGTAAATTTTGAGGGTGATTTCCCAAACCGTTTTTTGAATTCTTGTGAAAAATACTTCACATCCCGCATACCAATGGCGGCTGCCAAATTTTTGACCGAGGTTACTTGGCCACTCTCCAATAAAAGGCGGGCCTGTTGGAGTCGGGTCTCGTGTAAGTATGCTGTGGCAGTAAGTCCGGTAGCGGCTTTCAACCGGCGTTGCACCTGGCGGCGACTTAGCCCTAGTGTGTCGCTCAATCCATCCAGTGTAAAACTATTGTCGGCGATGTGGGCTAGCGTGGCAGATTCTAAAGTCGCCAGCCATTCGACTGCTTCTGACTTTGTCAGGCCATCTTGATCTTCAGCAATCTCTTGGTTTTGGGCTTCGTGCTGGGTCGAATGTCGGTCTTGTTCGATTAATTGGTACTTGCGTTTGAGTGCTATATTGGCTCGTCGTTGAAGGCGCCAAGCCATGAAACTGACAATCGCCAAAGCCAAAACCAAGGCCAACAAACCCAATAAGAGGAACTGCCTGGGCCCTTGCAACTCAAAAAGATTGTGGGGAGCATCGGGCTTAGACTCCAGCACATGAGAAATCTGGCGGGTATCCAAAGCAGCAAGTTGTTCCACACTTCTTAGGCTGGAAGTATCACTCACCGTGCCATACGCCTGCTCAAGGTAATAGTAGGCCTTCTCCTGATTGCCCCGAATTTTTTCAATATAATAGTGGATTTTGTCAATTTCAATTTTGGAACACGGCGGGCCGAACAATAATGCGGAATCAAGCAAGGCTTCGGCTTTGACTGGATTGCCCAGTGCAATATAGAGCTCACTCAATTGAAGGTAAACATGATAAACATAGGTCGTATCATTTCTGTCTTTCCCAATTTTCAGGTCAAACCTGAGCCTTTTTTCCCTCAAGGGCGTATTCCTCAGCACTTGCATTTTCACTGATGATCTCGTCTGTGCTCAAAGATGGCTCGTACCTCTGGGAATTAAGTGGACAAAATGCATTCAGGAGTAACCCAATTATTAAAATGGGCCTGAATGCATCGCCATTAGGCTTTGCATTAATTGGTTTTTTAACAGGAGACATGGTATTTGGTTGTTTATCGTTTATGAAATTCTGTTTAATTCATGGTAGCATGTTTGTATTAAATTGATTAAATATTGTCCAAAAAAAGATGTGTGCTTACATCTGATACTTCACTTCCTCCTTCTCCGCCGGCGCAGCTTCCGCTTGTGGCGCTTTGAAACTTTCAAAACCATCGTCGCCAACGGCATCCCGACTGGTAGGCACCGCTGATTCGGCAGGAGTAGGCAGCTTTTCTTCAAAGAAGTTAACCCCATAGTCAAACCATTCTAAAAGGTTTTCTACCGTAGGTTTCTCTCCCACAGCGGCCTCCAGATCCGTGACACCCAGCACCTCGGCGCCAATATAGCGACCCAATTGGAAGTACGCCTCCCATTGTATTTTGTCAAAAAACTGGTCACTGGTTGGTTCGTGCGGGAAGTCGGGGTGGTAAATTTTGTACTTGTAGGTACCGTATTTCAATTCGTCCCTTTTATCAAGGTCAGGTTTGCCTTCAGGCGCCCGAACGGAGGATTTTACGTACACAAAGGTACCCACGGGGCCTAGATCGGTTCGCTCTTTTTCTGAAAAGTTGACGATCCTTTTGCCATCTTCCTGGCTTGGGTCGGGGACCTCCTCCCAGCATTTGTAAATATCGGCGACGGCGTAGCGTTTTTTTGAATACACCTGCGATGGGCGTGGGCGGATCAGTTCTTCTGGCTGCTCTGTGGGCCGAAACCTTATCTCCAAACCCATTTCGTTGCGGGCGCGTATGATGAAATTGTTGAGGTCGGCGAAAGAGTAAATTTTATCCTCTCCGGCATCCACTGCGATGATGAGTCGGCAACCCCGACGCAGGAGTTCGTATGCTCCGAGGTTCTCGATATGGCCACCGTCGGAGATATTGATCATCTTTTTCCTTGAGCCAATGCGCCCCAGCAATTCGTAGAAAAAGTAAAGCGGCCACCACACGATGGCGCGGGCTTTTACCAGAATGAGCGGGTTGGAAATCCAGAATCCGAGCCGGAAATTGAATGTTGTCATCAACAGACTCAAAACCTTGTTGGAATACATGCCCATACCGGGATTGACGGCTGCTGCTGAAATGGTGACGGCTGCCGGGAGGGTCATTCTTTGATAATCGAAATAGCGGTCAGTAGGTACATACCCCACAAGTTTAGAACCACAAAAAAATGGACTGAGCAAAAAGTAATCGCTTGTTTTGGTGCCCTGAAAAGCCTCGTCTTTCAGCGGGTTCATCAGGTTCAGGCAGGTATTGAAGAGCGGGTAAGGACTGATATAATCTTTCGGATCATCGGATTTTGCGTTAAAAACTTTTCCCAAAGGCATATTGTCATAATTGCCCGAAAAGCGCAGGAAAAGATCGGCCAGTTGTTTGCGGTAATACCGATGGAAACTGAGTGCGTTTGGGTTGGTGAAAAAGCCTATGAAAAAAAGCAACAAAGCAATAATGCCATACGTCACCTTCTAATCAAACGGTATATTGCCCACCCCTTTATAGCACATCACAAGCATCCAGGCATATAATATAAGCATGAATCCCACGAGAATGGATTCTAGCCGATTGAATACCTTGGATACGCCCAGGTTGAAATTCAAAATGATGTTCACCAAAAAGTGGATCACCAGCAATCCTCCCGGAATCACCAGGAGCCACCAGGCCAGGTCATGCTCGGCCAAAAGTTTAGACTCGTAAAGGGTTTTCGCCCAGGCAACTCGCCCCGATAAGGTAGAGGCAATAGGCAATGCCTATTACAATAATAGGGCTGACCAGGCTCATCAGCCAACTGACTATAAAGGATATGATTAGCAAGATCAGGTTGCCATTTTTGCCCAAAAGACCTGTGTGCGGCACCATGTATTCCCCTTGTGCACGCATCTCCTCGATATGATCCACACTAAAAAGTTTGCCGAAATCACCCGTTTCTTTGGCCGTTCCCTTGCACATAAGCGTGTATAAAACCTCCTCCAGATACCGTACTCAGGTAATCGGCTTTTTGCAAAACACCATATTTGTTGAGCGTTTTCAGAATGCCCAGGTTAATGGTGGCAGAGCGTATGCCCCCGCCCGACATGGCGATGCCGAACCAGTTGGGCTTTTCCGCTGTGCCGTGCTCAAATCCGAGTTTTTGCCGACGCAGACGCAGGTGTTCCTGTTCTTTTTGGATGACTTCGTTGCAAGAGATTGATTCCATTGTTATGGATGGGTTTGAATTGTTTGAGGGGGTTTGAGGGGTTTGAGGGGGCTGAGCCGAAAGGAAATTCTGCAAATACGTTCGACTGCCTATCTTGCGGCAAATTTGGGAATAAAAAACATGCGCGTCCTAGTTTTTGGAAAACAGTATAAAGAAAAAGACCAGCCTGAAGTGCAGGAGGCATTTGATGCGCTCCAGGCCGAAGGGTTGGAAATCAGTGTGTACGAGGCTTACGCTAAGGATATCGAAGCGCATATTCGAATGCCCAAAATATGGGAGCCGTTTGCTGGATACGAAAATTTTCGCACCCAAAACATTGACTTTGTAATGGTTTTGGGCGGCGATGGCACTATGCTGACAGCCACTACACTGGTGCGCGATTCGGGCGTACCCATGCTTGGCATCAATCTTGGCAGACTTGGATTCTTGGCCAGCATAGAAAAAACCCATATCCGCCAAAGCGTCGGAATGCTCGCCCAGGGGCAGTACAACATTATTGAACGCACCATGATCTACCTCGAAAGTAGCCCGCATATTTTCGGAGAACTGCCCTTTGCGCTCAACGATTGCACCTTGCTCAAACGCGACACCTCCTCCATGATTACGATTCACACCTTTCTCAATGGCGATTATTTGAGCTCCTACTGGGCGGACGGACTGATCGTTGCCACGCCTACGGGAAGTACTGGTTATTCGCTGAGTTGTGGTGGCCCCATCATTTTTCCAAATTCGGGCAACTTCGTTATAACCCCCGTCGCTCCGCACAACCTGAATGTTCGCCCGCTGGTGCTGTCAGATGAATCGGTCATTTCTTTTGAAATCGAAGGTCGTGCCGACAATTTTATTTGTTCGCTTGATTCTCGTTTCGAATTGATCGGCATCCACCACCAATTGGCCGTGCGCAAAAATGACTTTCCAATAAGATTGGTACAATTACAAGACACCACCTTCCTCAACACCATCCGGGCAAAGCTGGGTTGGGGGGAGGATGTTAGGAATTAAATGAGGGGCATGGCCGTAATCAAAAGTAAAAATTTGTGAACCAGGCGGCTTTTTTGATTTATGAATGATGAATACATGAATGATGATTGTTGAGTGATGGGCTATTGATGAAATTAGGATGTATGAATGGCGGAACATCGGGTGTGTTCACGGAACTGTGTCAAAAATTAAAAGTTACGGTTGGTTGAAACATAGGGTTTCCAGTCTGCAAAGAACCCTCCAAAGTTCTTTTGCATGGCTCCCTTTAACCCTCAGTCCGGCTTCAGCTCTTTCGCCGAATATTATGTCAGTTGACTTGCGATTTCGCCCCAATTGTGATTTTTGCTCCATTTTGGGCTTTTGATCAATAAAGATAGACAAGTTTCAGCAAAGCCGTTTCCGGAAGCAAAAGCGCCTTTTGTGTTTGGTGATTTTCGGACCTTCGGTTCAAACTTCGATTGGATTAGTGGTATACATGATGGTTCGAATGACTTGCGGGTATTGTAAAAAAGTTGTCAGGCGTTCCCAATTGTCGAAGATTTGATGACGGGAGGATACTTTTTGCCCCATTTTCTTCCAATTCATCCATCTTTGGCGGGCCTGGCTTCGTCAACTGCGGTGTAAACAGGCTTGAGGTCTTTGGCAAATGTGCGAGGTCTTTGTCGGAAACAAACTTGAAGGGTGTCGGATCTGATGCAGATACAACCCTGAACCTCGGCTTTGGGAAAGATCGCCCGAATGGCTTCTTCAAAACCTTTCAAGCCATCAACAGACACAATCAGCAGATCTTCAACCCCGCGCTGTTGCAGATCGCTCAACCCCAAAATTTAGCCTTCCGAGGGCGCTAAATACATGCCCAAACATCTTTGTCAGTAATCCCGTAAACCAAGTACAGCTCCGATTCTCTACCGGCCATCCCTCTTATCCGAAAATGCATCGCATCCAAAAACAAAACTATAAACCCCTTCCAAGGGCGTGTCCACTGGTCATCATCAGCAAAACCTTGTCGTTACAGAACTGATGAAGGCTGCAGAGGCTTCTTCCATATATCTGATGCATCCTGCGAAATACCTCGTAACTCATCATGCGCATATCAACAACACCTTGCGCTCCAGGGTTCACCAAAATGTGACGCTTTCGACAATCTGAGGCTCAAATGTGCCAGTTCTATCTCGTGGCGTCTCCAAATCAAAACGCCTCACTCATGCTTCGAACTTCTTGCGCATCCTGCCATTGCGACGGTTAGCTCGCCAATACCTTTGGACGACTTGACGTGAAACTTGACTTCATCATGGCGGCCTCCAGAAACTGCTTCAACAAAAGAGCCGGTACTCCATCTGGGCCGTCGATTTCTTCCCCAGACAGCAAGTCTTCTACGGCCTGTTTCTTGTAATGTTCAAAAATCAAATTGCTTTTCCATGTCAAACTTACTTGTTTGTTCTGACACGGTTCGTGAACACTCTCGAACATCGGCAATCGAGAATCAAACCTCTACCTCAACAATCATCATTCATGTATTCGTCAATCGTCAATCAAAAAAAAATCTGCAATTCTTAAATATCACTTCTTAAACCGTATCCCCGCAATCCAAAATGCCCAAGTCCTCGTCCTCGAAACCGTAAACGGTCTCATCGAGGAAAACGAAATCGAAAAAGCCCTCGACACCCTCAAGATTTGGACAAACAAACCGGAGCCGGCATCTGGCAGGATCTGACACTCCAGTACAGCAACCTGCGTTCGGCAGCCAAAGCATCGCGTGAGGGCCGGATACCTTTTGAAGAATTCCGGCGATACGAAGCCCAGGCCAAATACGCGCTGACGGAATTGATGAAAGAAATTCCGCGCAAAGTGGCCCTGAACGCTAAAATACGAGGCGTGGGCGCTTTCCAATTTGAGGTGCCGGATGAGCCTACCCTGGAAAAAGTATTAGGCCCAATAAATCACCTGGTGAGAATAGACTGGCTTGACAAGGCCCGCGCTGCTGCCAATGCAGTGTGCCGGGTCGTTTGCGCTGATGGCAACCTTGGCACAGGGTTTCTCACACAAGATGGCCATGTTTTCACGAACCATCACGTCATTGGATCAGCCGAAATTGCGAAAACTGCCCGCATTGAATTTAATTACGAGGAAGGGAAAAGCCGCATGAGCTATGAAATTGACCCCTCCGATTTCATTACGAGTCCGCCAACCGAGCTTGATTTTGCCCGCGTGAAAGTGATAGACCGGGCGGATGCGCCGCTTAGTCAATGGGGATTTGTTGAGTTCGACAAAGAAGCAATTCCAACGCTCAACGAAGCAGTTACCATTATTCAGCATCCGGAAGGGGAAGTCAAACAAATCGCACTAACGGCCAACGAGGTGATCGGCCAAATGAATCAGTATATTTTTTACAAAACCGACACCAAGCGGGGCAGCAGTGGTTCCCCTATTTTCAACAATAATTGGAAAGTGGTGGCTATCCACCACGCTGGCAAAGGCGCGGAAGATGGCGGCGGACTGGTTATCAATGCAAAAGGCGATAAAGCTCCTGCGAACCGGGGGATACTTTTCCGGGATATTTTTGCCTTTATTGGGAAATAGCCCCTCGTCTGACGACTCAAAGTCGTCTGACGAGTAAAACTTGGATTTAGTGGTCAGACGACTTTGAGTCGTCAGACCCACAGCCTTTACCCGCCCCCCCGCCACGGCCAGTATAATTCACTGACACATTGACCATGCCACTACCCAAACCACTTTCTGACCTAAAAAAAGATGTAGAGGAATTCATCAGCGCCTCAGAACCGCAAAATGCACTCCAGTACTTGCAGGATTTACTCCCCGATGGTTCAGGGAAACGCACTCAGGCCATTTTGATCCAAGGCAAATTGAGCAACGCAGGCCAAAAACATCGCACCGGGCAGATTCGCTTTGAAGATCATCAGATAGAACTCTCCCAAGTGAGTGCAGCCATTCTCGAGCTTGCGAACGGCCTCTCTGAGTCCGACTTTGAATCAAAAAACAATGCAGCGGGTAGAGCACCCGTAGCGGCTGTGCCTAAATTCGTGGTCATCTACGACCCTGCCGACGAGATGCATTGCAAGATGCTTAACAGGCATCTTAACGTTCTGAAAATCATGAAAAAAATCCGCGTCTACAATGTGAACGAGACGCTCGGCGCAGATTTAGTAGCGCAGGCCAAAACTGAAATGGCCGATGCGGACTATTTGTTGGTCCTGATTACAGTCAATCTATTCAACTCCACGGATTGGTTCGAAGTTGTATACGAGGCCCTTGGTGAAGGTCGGCGCATGATTCCCTTGCGCATTGAAAAAGCCGATTTTGAAGGCACTGGGCTGGAAAAACTCAAATCTTTGCCCTCGATGGGCAAGGCTGTGTCGGATTTCACAAATGCCGATTCGGCGTATGCGGACATCGTAGGCGAGTCTAAAGAAATTGCTTCCAAAATGACGATTTTTCATTCTTTGCCTTTGATTTCCTCCGCGTTCTCTACATTTGCGGACTTTTTTCTGAACCCCCCAATATTCAAACACCCGCTCACTCAATAATTCACTTATTTTTAAGAGGTATGCAAAGCAAAGGCGTAGTACGTTTTTTCCTCATTGCACTCACTATCGTGTGCCTGTACCAGTACCTGCTCGTCATTCCGACGAACAACATTGAATCCGATGCGCGAGCTTACGCGGACGAATGTGCTGGCAAAAACCCTAAACTCGGCTGGCAAGGATGCTACGCCCAGTATTTGGATTCTCTCTCTACCGAAACGGTTTTTGAAATCCCGCTCATTAAAAAATTCACTTACGCCGACCTGAAGAAAAGCCAATTGGCTATGGGTCTTGACCTAAAAGGCGGCATGAGCGTATTGCTTCAGGTGGACTTGCAGGATTTTCTGAAGAGCCTTTCGGGCAATAGTTCAGACCCAGACTTTCGCCAAAGCGCTTGACCGCGCCACCCAACTGCAAAGAACGCAGCAAGGCGATTACATCACTCTTTTTGCGCAAGCATGGAGAGAGTTGGGCGAAGGCCGCTCGCTGGCATCCATTTTTGCCCGCAACGAAGCCAGCGGCATCAAATTTGATGCTCCCGACGCCGACGCGCTCAACAGCATCCGTACCCTTGCCAATGGCACAGTGGACGAGACCTACAAGCGCCTCAAACAGCGTATTGACAAACTTGGCGTAGTACAGCCTAATATTAGTCTCGACGCTGCCCGCGATCTTATTCAGGTCGAATTGCCGGGTATTGACAACCCAGCCCGTGCCCGCGAAATGCTTCAAAGCCAGGCAAAACTGGAGTTTTGGGAAACTTACCGTGTCAATGACGAAGGCATTATCCAAGCCTTTATCAATGCTGACGACATGCTTAAGGCCAATAAAGCTGCCGTGAGTGGACAAGTGTTTGAAAAAGACACCATTTACGATTACCCAAAAGGCCCAGACGGCAACCCGGATACCACACAAGAAAAAGTTGCGGTGATTACAGACCGTTTAAATACGGACTCTGTGGCTGGCCCGCTTCTTTCTTTGTTTGGTAGTGGCCTAAACGGCCAGGGTGGTTCTGTGCTGGCTTGGGTGGACAAGAATAAAATGGACGATATTGATTCGTTCTTGACTCGCCCTGACGTGCTGGCTAAATTCCCTGCTGATATTGGATTCCGCTGGGCCCGCAAGCCGGTGGATGATGCAGAAGGTGCAACGGAAAGTCTCAATGGCAAATTCGAATTATACGCCGTCAAAAAACGGCCTGGCTCTGATAATGCTCCAATGGATGGTTCAGTAGTAACGATGGCTAGAGCAGACCCTGATCCTCAAAGCGGCGAAATTCAGGTAACCCTTCAAATGAACAACGACGGCGCAAAAATTTGGGCCGACATGACTACTAAAGCGGCGAACAATGGCAACCGCGAAGTCGCTATCCTACTCGACGATGAGGTGGTGAGTGCTCCACGGGTAATCAATCCGATCACGGGTGGAAGCACCTCTATCACGGGTGGATTCCAACTCGAAGAAGCGCAGGACTTGGCTCAAATCCTTCAGGTCGGCAAATTGCCGGCTGGAACGCACATCGTACAGGAAAGTCAGGTTGGCCCTTCGCTCGGCGCCGACAACATCAGTAAATCATTGACAACCATGATACTCTCCGTGCTATTCCTCTGCGCGTTCATGGTTTTATACTACAACAAAGGTGGTTGGGTGAGCGTAGTTGCGCTGTTGGCGAACATCTTTTTTATCCTCGGCACACTGGCTTCAATGGGCACTGTACTCACGCTGCCCGGTATTGCAGGTATCGTACTTACACTTGCAGCCGCAGTAGATGCGAATGTGATCATTTATGAACGGATTCGAGAGGAATTGCGCAACGGACTTACGATGGCAAAAGCGATATCCACTGGTTTTACACGTGCGCTTTCAGCCATTATTGATGCGAACGCAACCATGCTCCTTACGGCATTCGTGTTGATCTATTTTGGTCTTGGCCCTATCAAGGGCTTTGGAACAGTGCTTTTGATCGGTATCATTTGTTCCATGTTTACCGCAGTCTTGGTGGGTCGTTACATCACCGAATGGTGGATCAGCAAGGGCCGCGATATCAATTACAGCCGTCCTTGGTCAGAAAAATGGCTGGTGGGTTTCCATTATGATTGGATCGGCAAACGGAAATACGCCTTCTTATCTTATTGACGAGCAAGGTGGCGATGTGATAGACCGTGTCTCGGCAAAACTCCACGAAGGCATTACTGCTGCCGGGATTTCGTCTGATCTTGAGTCATTCAAAAACACAAGCAGCAGCGGTACGCACATCGTATCATCGAGTCAGGTAAGCGCTACGGTAGCAGACGATATTCGGAACTCTTCTTTCCAGGCAGGGATTTGGGCCTTGAGCCTGATCTTCTTGTTCTTGTTGATTCGTTTCCGTCGCTGGCAATTCTCGCTCGGTGCGGTGCTTTCACTGCTGCACGATGCGCTGATCATGCTCACGTTCTTCAGTTTGCTGCATGGTTTGGTGCCATTCTCTTTGGAGATTGACCAAGCCATCATTGCATGTATTCTGACGGTCATCGGTTTCTCTGTGAACGACACCGTAATTGTATATGACCGTATCCGGGAGTTCATGGGGACTTTTGCTGGCCGCAAAAAAGAAGAAGTATTCAACCTTGCCATCAATACAACCTTGAGCCGTACCCTTATCACTTCAGGTACAGTTTTCATTGTGGTACTGCTCCTGTTCGTTTTTGGCGGTGGCGCGATCAAAGGCTTCGCTTTTGGTATGTTGATCGGTGTTTTATTTGGCACTTATTCTTCGATTTTTATTGCCTCGGCACTCGTGGTAGATTTCACGAAAGAAGATGTGATAAGTGGCAAAGCAGTTACGGCTGCTCCTGAAAAACCTCTGGTAGAGAAATCTGCAAAGGGCAAAAAGGAAAAGGTTTAAGTCGCTGAATCTTAGGCGTTTAAAAATCAACAAAGCCCCTGCTTACGGTGTAAGCAGGGGCTTTTATTTTTCTCACAATGCCCTGATGTCAGAAAATTTTTTGCTCAAAAATCTTTTTGACCTAACAACTCTGCTACTTTCGCCCCCGCCTACCCAAGCCTTTTCTTTCACTCAATTCAAAACGTAATTACCGCATGAATGCATTTTTATCACTCGGTCGCTGGCTCTTCGCCATTCCTTTTGCTATTCTGGGGTTGATAAACTTTCTTAGCACCAAGACCATGGTCGAGTCCTTTGTCCCCAATTATATGCCTGCACCTGCGGCATGGGTTATTCTGGGTGGAGTCGGACTGGTGGCCGCTTCGATAAGCATGCTCATTGGCAAATACGACAAACTCGCCTGCACGCTCTTGGCGGTTTACCTCCTAGCAATGGTGGCCTTGGTGCACCTTCCTGGTGCCATGGGAGGAAGCATCAGCGCGCAGTTTCTGTTGTTCAAAGACCTGGCGCTCGCTGGCGCGGCCATGATGTACGCACAGCACCTTTCCAAAGACCGCTCGGTAATTGGGTGATAATTGGTGAACTTCACCCACCTCTTTCGCGCCACCATCTGGCTCTTTTTGGCATTTGTCCGTGCGGCCTGGCATTTCCGATGGCGGGCAATGCGTTCGCTTGATTTACCAGAAGGATTTGTCCTGAATTCCAAAGAAAAACGTCGTTTTAAGCACTATTTCTATGGCGCCAGCTACCTCGCCGTGCTGATTTGCGGCCTTCGCAAGCAGACGCTGTCCCGGCGCGAAACCCATCTTTTTACCAATCTTTCTGCGCTCGCATTTTCCTTCGACGATCTTGTGGAGGATGTTCGCAATAACGCCGACCCGAGTGTACTTTGGCAAAACAACCCCGAAGTCTACGGTCTGGCTTCCGACCAACATGGACTGGCCACGCACCTGCTCCAAAATATCTACCAGGCTTTGCCTGAGGAGAGATTAGAACATTTTCGAGCATATATGCACCGGGTTTTCAACGTAGAGACCGGTGGGAAGAAAGGATATTGGAATATTGAGGAATTGAAAAAGATCATGGCAGAAAAAGGAGGAAACTCAATCTTGCTTTTTCGCAGTGTTCTGAATCACCCACTTACCGAACAAGAAGAAAAAGCATTTTACCAGTTTGGTTGTCTGTTTCAATATTGCGATGATATTTTTGACCTGTGGCACGACCGACAAGCAGGCACTGTAACCTTGGCATCATTCCTTTGCGAACGAGCTGAAATTGAACTTCTGATAAAAATATTCGAGGAACAAGTGGCAGCCACCAATTTGGCTTTTCGCAAAACCGAGTATGCTTTAGCCAGGATAGAGACGGCTTTGAATGCCATTCATTACTTGGTCAGTGTTACTCGTATGTGTTTACAATACTATCTTGATTTGAAGCGCAAAAACGGAACCCTGCCTCTGGATAACCGTACCGCAATAGTGGTAGATATGGAAATTTGGGCTAATCGCTTCGAGGCAATCCGTTATTTATTGCGCCCTATTCCATAGAATTTGTGTAGAAATGTTTGCACTTAGGCATGAAGTTTCGACATTCGCACCAGAATTTTTCCCGAAATTTTCGGGACAGTTGACCAATCAAAATTAGCAATCCATTCTATTGTATGAACGGCGTCGGCTGCTGAAAAGCAGTCGGCGTTTTTTATTTGGTACAGCCAACTTCATTTTGCAGTGTACAGTATCTTATTTTTATGCAATGGCACTAAAGGCGAAATAAATTTCGCACTACGGAAACCTTCTCTGCCTCATTTCGATTATTGATCCAGGTCTGAAATGCTACTATCTATGCTGAAAAAATTCTACACCCACTGGCTCGAATCGTACAGAGGCATCCCGCGCGTCATTTGGTACCTTTCCATTGTGAGCCTTGTCAACCGTTGCGGGGCATTTGTCATATCCTTTTTGGCCATTTATATGACCAAAAAATTGGGATTTCCACTGGAACAAGCTGGTTATGTGATGATGTGTTTTGGCGTGGGAGCACTCACGGGCGCCTTTGTGGGTGGCAAACTCACCGACAAGTTGGGCTATCACCCGGTGCAATTTTGGAGCCTGATGCTCAATGGCATAGTGCTTTTGCTCATGATGCTGGTTCGCGATATCTGGATCATGGGCCTGGCGGTGTTCGCCATGAGTTTTGCCTCCGAAGTGTTCCGTCCGGCCAACTCCGTGGCAATAGCCCAACATTGTGAACCAGAAACGCGCACACGCTCCATCTCGCTTTACCGAATGGCAGTGAACCTCGGTTGGACGCTTGCCCCAGCCTTGGGCGGTATGCTCGTCGTATTTGGCTGGGAATGGCTTTTTTGGATAGATGGGCTTACCTGCATTGCTGCTTCGCTGACGCTTCTTTGGCTGTTGGCGCCCAAAGCAGCAGCAATCCTTTGACCCAAATGAGCGAAGATCCAGAAGTGCCCAAAACTGTCAGCATTTCGCCTTACCGTGACCGCAATTTCCTGTTGTTCGTACTGCTAACTATGTTGGGCGCAGTGGTTTTTATGCAAATTTTATGGACAATACCGCTGTTTTGGCAAAAAACGTACGAATGGTCTGAGGGACAAATCGGGAAAATGCTGGCACTGAACGGGCTGCTGGTCTTTTTTATAGAAATGCCGCTCGTACATCGCCTCGAAGGCCGCGCACCAGCCTTGGGCTATGTGCGGTTTGGATTGATTTTGTATGCCGTTTCTTTTTGCGCTTTGTCTGCTGCCGGCTGGAATAGCAGCCGCACTGCTATTTACACTCGTCATCTCCTTCGGAGAAATGTTCGTAATGCCATTCAGCCGCAATTATGTTTTTGGACGCTCAGAAGGCAGCAAGCAGGGAGATATATGGCGCTCTACACCATGTCGTATTCGGTAGCCAACATAATCGCGCCGTTTTTGGGCACCCAAGTCATAGCGGCATGGGGATTCCATGCACTCTGGTATTTGGTGGCGGGGTTGGCACTTGTGACTTGGGTGGGATTTTGGTTTATGAGTAACAAGTTTCAAGGATAAGGGCAGTTACAGTAGCAAGTTACAAAGGAGCAGGTTACAAGTAGCACTTAAGATGGCAGAAGTTAAAGGGCGTTAAAAGCAGAATCTGCTCCACTTGAAACTTGCCCCTATTAACTTGTTACTCTTGAAACTACCGGTCTCTATCTGCCCGAAGGTTCAGGAACATCTTGAACCCAAAGTTTGCAGAGATAATTTTTGAATTGACGTGGTAGTAGCCGTCGAGGAAAACTTCTGTGTTTTTGAACACATCGCGGATAAAGAAATAGCCAAGCTCAGCACCCACGGTAACGTCAAACTTATCCGGCACTTCGCCTTCTGGTTCCAGCGCCTCGCTTATAAATGCGTAGCGAACACCCGCCTTTGCCATTGCAGTAAAAGCCTTTGACTTGGTTTTACTGCATTGGTTGCCATTGGTACGGTACTTTCCTGCACCAACTTCGAACAACATATAAGGAGAGGTGACAAAGGTTTCCTGTACTTCTCGTGATTGAGGGTCCATACTAAAAACAGCCCCGCCTCCAAGGCGGGCGGTGCTCCAGTGCGTGGCTACGTTCATGGCGGTGCCCACTCCGACGCCAAGCCGGTTGCCCACCAGCGTCACATCGGGTGCTGCAAGGTGAACAATCGGGATATCGAGGAAAAGGCGGGGAAGTTTTGCAGTCTGCTGCGAAAAGGCAGGGAAGGAAAATGCAACACAGGTAGCAAAAAGGAGGAAGTGTTTTTTCATGAAATCTGTCAATTTTTCGTGTGAGAGTTGGCCGCTTTGGCCTTTGTGTAAGAAGGCTTGCCAAAGATGAAATAGTCTTTAGCGGTAACGGCGGGCAAGATACCGAGTTGGTAGGATTTCGCTGCCCGATAAGTTTTAGTTGCACTGCAACGCAGTGCGCTAAGCACGCTGTTTATTTTTTTGATAAAAATTAGAAATTAAATCGGTGGTTTCTACATTTGCCCGACAATCCTTTCTCACTTTCGGCCTGCATCAAAACGTTTCTAAGAAAATAGCCTGAAAAGACCATTACTTTTCACCATTTTTCATCAATTACAAAACGTTATGAACACCAAAGTTTTACTTGCCGCGCTTGCTGGCGCAGTAGTTACTTTCCTTTCCGGCTGGGTCCTTTATGGTATGGCTTTAAAAGGCTTCTTCGATGCCAACACTACAGAAGTCGGTGCAAGCGTCATGCGCGGAGAAATGCCTCTTATGTGGGCTATTTTCGTTGGTTGCCTGGCCTGGTCGCTGCTGTTGGCGCTGCTATACAGCCGCTGGGCAGCCATCACTACCTTTAAGGGCGGCGCCATCGCAGGAGCCTGGATTATGTTTCTGGTAGCATTGGGTGCTGATTTTTTCTCCTATGCCTCTATGAATATAATGACCATGAACGCTGCTCTTGTAGACCCCGTTGTTAATGCCGTTCAAGGCGCCCTTGCGGGCGGTATAATTGGTTGGGTACTTGGCTACGGTAATAAATGACCTCCTTTTCTACGATTCTTTCACTAAAACAAAACGATATGAATACCAAAGTTTTACTTGCCGCTCTGGCCGGAGGAGTCGCCTCCTTTCTCTTAGGCTGGTTAATTTTCGGAATACTCCTCGATGCCCAATATAAATCAATGATGACCCCTGAAGCCATGGCACTTCAAAGGGGCGAGACCGACTTTGTTATGTGGGCGATGGTCCTAAGCAATCTGGCATATTCGCTCATGTTGGCCATTGTTTACAATCGATGGGCTAATATTTCCACCTTTACTGGGGGCGCAATTGCTGGAGCGGTCATTAGTTTCCTGATTACACTGAGTTTTGATTTGGGCCAGTACAGTATGTTCAAAATGTGGAACGATAGTACCGGACTTATCATTGATCCACTTGCCAATGGTGTTTTTGGGGCCGTTATCGGCGGCATAATCGGCTGGGTGTTGGGCTACGGAGACAAGAAGTAATACGAAATTCATTTCGCTCAACAGATGCGCAAGTACTGGCGAAATAAATTCACTTTACACGGCGAGCCTTTTTCGGAAGGCTCGCCGTTTTGATTTTCACCCAATTCATACCTTCGCCGCATGAAACAACTCATCGAATGCGTCCCCAACTTCTCTGAAGGACGCGACCCTGCCGTAATCAAACAAATCACCGATGTCATTGAAGCAGTTGAGGGGGTCAAACTCCTTGACGTGGATCCCGGGGCGGCCACAAACCGTACCGTGGTCACCTTTGTGGGCGAGCCAGCCGCCGTGGTCGAGGCCGCTTTTCAAGCCATTCGAAAGGCTTGTGAAGTGATTGACATGAGCAAGCACACGGGCGAGCACCCGCGCATGGGCGCAACCGACGTTTGCCCGCTCATTCCGATTGCCAATATTTCCATGGAAGAAACGGCAGAATGGGCGCGCCGGCTCGGGGAACGTGTGGGCCGCGAACTGGATTTGCCAATTTACCTCTACGAAGCCGCCGCCAGCCGCCCGGAGCGACAGAATTTAGCAGTCATCCGTGCAGGCGAGTATGAAGGCTTACCTGAAAAACTGGCCAATCCAGAGTGGAAGCCTGATTTCGGCCCCGCCAAATTCAATGCGAAAAGCGGGGCGACCGTCATAGGTGCGCGCGATTTTTTGATTGCCTACAACGTGAATTTGAACACAACCTCCGTGCGCCGTGCCAACTCCGTGGCCTTCGACGTGCGCGAAAACGGCCGCGTGCTCAACGACCCCGCCACAGGCAAGCCCATGAAAGACGCCTCGGGTGAGCCAATCCGCCAACCGGGTACTTTAAAAGGCGTGAAGGCCATCGGCTGGTACATTGAGGAATACGGCATCGCACAAGTTTCGATGAACATCACGGATGTTCGCGCTACCCCACTCCACCTGGCTTTTGAAGAATGCCGACAAAGCGCCGACCGCCGTGGAATGCGTGTAACTGGCTCCGAACTCGTAGGCCTGGTGCCGCTCGGGGTAATGCTTGAAGCCGGCAAATTTTTCCTGAGAAAACAACAGCGCAGTGTGGGTGTGAGCGAAGCGGAATTATTAAAAATAGCCGTCAAATCTATGGGTTTAGACGAACTCGCGCCATTCGACCCGCAGCAAAAAATAATTGAGTACAACCTCGAAAAGGGCGATGGAGCGAACGCTAACAAGTTGGTAAAGATGGATTTAGTGGCCTTTGCCAACGAAACAGCCAGCGAAAGCCCTGCGCCCGGCGGCGGCTCTATCAGCGCGTATGTGGGCGCTTTGGGCGCCTCGCTCGCCACTATGGTCGCCAACCTCAGCAGCCATAAACGCGGCTGGGACGAGCGTTGGGAGGAATTCTCTGATGCGGCCGAACGCGGCCAAAAAATCAAAGACGCACTGCTCCGTACCGTGGACGAGGATACCGATGCATTCAAACTTATTATGGCGGCATTCGGCTTGCCTAACACAACGCCGGAGGAAAAAACGGCCCGAAAAGTGGCGATTCAAGCGGGCACTCGGATAGCCATAGAGGTGCCATTCAAAGTGATGAAACTCGCATTCGATTCCCTACCGCTCATCAAGCAAATGGTAGAAACAGGCAATCCGAATTCCGTGACTGACGCGGGTGTGGGCGCATTGTGTGCCCGGGCTGCTGTGCGCGGAGCGTATATGAATATTCAGGTCAATACGGGTGGATTGAACGACAAGGAGTTTGCTGCTCAGGTTCTATCCGAAGGACAGCAAATGGCAGAGCAAGCGGATAAAATGGAGCAAGAGATTTTGGAAATTGTGGCGGGGAGGATTTGAAAGTATCTAACCATTTTTCTCAAGGGGTGGATGTATACCTCCCAGTTTCATAAGCATACGTAGGTTTACTACTCCTATTCGATTGAGTTGTAAAGCATCAACAGTTGCCCTGCCTGTTGGCGTCAACCCAATGATATGAAGAAAGTCTTCTGTCCATGCAAAATGGCTGTGCCAATTTTCCAATCTGGGATTAAAAAGGGAAACAAATTGCTTAGTCAGGATGTCATTTGCGATTATACGGTCAGATTTTCGACTGTTACAGCCTCTACAGGTGAAAGCCAAATTGTCCGATTCATTGGGCCTCCTTTGACACTGGAAGAATATGCTCTCCTTCAAAAGATTCACATGCACAGTCAGAGCGACATTGACAGTATTCACACCGATTTTGGGCCCTTTCGGCAATCAATAAACGTATTTTGGAAGAGATAGACTGTTTAGCCATGAGCAGGCTGTCCGAGGTTTTCTAAGAGTTTTTCGAGGGGTATGCGCCGTAATTGGGCAAGTTCAAGCAACGATTGCAGCCGCTCGGAGTCAAATAATTCAAATTGATCGGTAAGCGAAACTAATTCTTCTTGTTCCTTAAATGTAATGCTCTTATTTTCTTTTTTAGCAGAAAGCCTTTCATATTTTTTTCTTAAATCAGTGGGGTAACCTGCATTTATTTTAAGGTATAGCTCTGATTCACGCTGTGAAAGCGAAGGGGCTTTGCGTGCGGCCAGCACTTGTGCCACTTGCTGTAGGAATAATTCCAGTTCGTGCGTTTCCAATGAAGACGCTCCGGCAAGCATGCCCTCTATTTCGGCTTTTGCACCTGGCTTTATTTGCGCACTAGTCATAATGTTGATGATTTTAAATCTCAATGTCTGATTGTTTGCCAAAGGTAAAGTTTTTTAAAAAAAGGACAAATGAGACTTCGCTGGAGATTATAAGGCGAGCGTTAAATCTTTACGACTCCCTTAACGCGCCTTCACCAATCCCTAACACCCCTACTCCGTTTAGATCCCAAAATAATATCAACATGAAAGTCCAACCAATCCTGCTCACCCTTACACTTTGCGCTTTTTCTTTTTCAAATATTTTTGCCCAAAACAACCGAAACCGTTCGGGTTATGACGACGAGCCTGAACAAAAATGGAGCGTCGGCCTCGCACCGTTCAGTTTGATTCTCCCAAGCGGAAAAATCAATGTACGTGGCGAATGGGCCTATGCCTCCAACAAATCGCTTTCCTTGTTGGTAGGCATTCCGCGTTCTACCAAAATGCCTAACTTGTTGGAAAACAATTTTGACCTGAGTGGCGAAGGCAAGACAGTAAAAAACCGCTACTCCTCCTTTGGCGCTGTGCTTGAAAACCGTTTTTATCTGGGCGGAAATGCGCCGCGTGGTTTCTACCTCGCACCTTATGCTCGCTACAATCATTTTTCGCTGGCCCGAACAACACAAATTGATGATAGTCAATACTCCACAACGTTCAAGGGGGCTATAAACGGCATTGGTCTTGGAGGCGCCATGGGCGTTCAATTCCGGCTGGGCGATCATGTTACGATGGACGCAACTTTTGTAGGCCTGGATTTCAAATGGTTGCGCGGAACGCTTAGTTATTCCAGCAACGACCCCAATAACGATGTAGCCGCCTTCCGAGAGGAGGTTCAACAGGCGGTGGAGGATATTCCAATCATAGGCTCGAGACTTTCTGCTGCTGTAGATGGCGACAAAATCAAGGTACACACGCCGGGGGTGGTTTTGCCAGGGTATCGGTTTAATTTGAGTGTGAATTACGTTTTTTAGAAGTTTACGAAACCTTGAAGGTTTCGTAAACTTTAAGCACAGGGCTTGGCTGGTCGACAGCCAAGCCCTGTGCATTTCCAGTCTCAAATTCTTTTCAAACATTCACAAAACCCCGCCGAAAAGCGTAATTTAGAGTACCTTCGCGCCCGTTTTCATGAAGTGATGAACTAATGAAGTGATAAGGTGATTTTTAGTCCATCGCTCGCCTACATCACTTCATCACTTTATCGCTCCATCACTTTATATAGAACGACTTTATCACTACATGAAGAACATACGCAATTTCTGTATTATCGCACACATTGACCACGGGAAAAGCACTCTTGCCGACCGACTGTTGGAGTACACCCACACCCTCAGCAACCGCGATATGCAAGATCAGGCGCTCGATAATATGGACCTGGAACGCGAGCGCGGTATCACTATCAAGAGCCACGCCATTCAGATGAAGTATGTACACCCGGCGAATGGTATAGAATACATATTCAACCTCATTGATACCCCCGGCCACGTGGACTTTTCCTATGAAGTGAGCCGTTCCATTGCTGCTTGCGAAGGGGCGCTTTTGCTGGTAGATGCTTCACAAGGCATTCAGGCACAAACAATTAGCAATCTGTACCTGGCTGTTGACCACAACCTGGAGATTATCCCCATCGTAAACAAAGTGGACATGGAGAGCGCGATGGTGGAGGAAGTGCAAGACCAAATCATAGACCTGATTGGGTGTAAACGAGAAGAAATTATCTCTGCATCCGGGCGCACAGGTATAGGTATCCCGGAAATTCTGGCCGCAGTAGTTGACCGTGTCCCTGCGCCTAGTGGCGACCCGAATGCACCGCTTCAAACCATGATTTTTGATTCGGTATTCAACTCTTACCGTGGTATCATTGCCTACGTGCGCGTGATGAACGGTTCTATGAAAAAAGGCGACAAAATCAAGTTTTTCAATACAGGAAAGGAGGTTACCGCAGAGGAAGTGGGCGTGTTGAGAATGGGCCAATTCGAGGCCACTGAAATCAGCACGGGCGACGTAGGTTATGTTATAACCGGCATTAAAGTAAGCAAGGAGATCAAGGTTGGTGATACCATCACACACGTTGCAAGGCCCTGCACAGAAGGCGTAAAAGGGTTTGAAGAAGTAAAACCCATGGTGTTTGCAGGCGTATATCCGCTTGATAATGACGACTTTGAAGACCTGCGCGACGCGCTGGAAAAACTTCAACTCAACGACGCTTCGCTGGTTTGGGAGCCTGAAACTTCAGCTGCGCTCGGCTTTGGATTCCGCTGCGGTTTCCTGGGGATGTTGCACCTGGAAATTGTGCAGGAGCGGCTCTACCGCGAGTTCAATCAGGACGTCATCACCACCGTTCCCAACGTGCCCTACACCGCTACCGACATGAAGGGCAAAAAATTCACGGTACACCAGCCCACTGAGCTCCCCGAACCCAACTTTTTGCAAAGCGTACTGGAGCCCTACATTTATGCACAGGTGATTACCAAGCCTGAATACATCGGCAACATCATGACACTTTGCCTCGAAAAACGCGGCATCCTCATCAAACAACACTACCTGACGCCAACACGCCTGGAAATGATCTTCCACCTTCCTTTGGCCGAGATTGTTTTCGATTTTTACGACAGACTGAAATCCATTACCCGGGGCTACGCTTCCTTCGACTACCATGTAATAGACTACCGCGAAACGGACTTGGTGAAACTCGACATCAAACTCAACGCTGAACCAGTGGATGCGCTTTCGGCCCTCGTACACCGCTCGAAAGCAGAATCCATGGGTCGCAGAATGTGCGAAAAACTCAAAGAACTTCTTCCACGCAAGCAGTTCCAAATCGCCATTCAGTCGGCCATCGGCCAAAAAGTAATCGCCCTCGAAACCATCTCCGCGCTCCGCAAGGGCGTGACGGCCAAATGCTACGGAGGCGACATCTCTCTGAAGCGCAAACTGCTGGAAAACAAAAAGAAGGGAAAAAGCGCATGAGACAGTTTGGTGACGTGGAGGTTCCTGCTGAGGCGTTTATTAAGGTGCTGAAGTTGAATGACTAACCTGTGCCCTTATGAATCATCTTGGCAATTTTCGCGCTTTGATACAGGCAGTTTTCGTGTAAGCCAATTCCGTTTGTATAACCGCCAACAAAATAAATGTTGTTTTTCCCTTGTTGAAATTTGAGTTGTTTTTGTGATTTCAACAAGTCAAAATCGCAAATATTTCTGCTGAATTCCTTTACCAATGGAAATCCGTCTGTGTCCTTAAGAATGAATTGCTCTTCTATAGCTCGAATCGGGTTGACCGTCACGAAAAAATAATCGTTGTCGCCATCGCTATTGACACCCCCATTGGATAAATTCTGATGCTCATTGCAATTGTATGTAATGGTGTAATTGGTGTTTTTATCCTCCGAATAATCCTTTACCAGACAATTATAGGCTGAAAAATCCCGCTTGTTTACTGGCAAATAGTTTATATCGCAATGCGCTATAGCCTGCATTTTAGCATATTTAATTTTAGACAGTATCTGATATTGCTTTTCAGAGAGTATTTCAGCATATTGATGGCACAAATCGTCTGCATGGCAGGCAAAGATCAATTTATCCACAAACACTGCTCCATTTGAATAGTATATCTTATACCCCTTTTCTGATTTTACAATCTTTGGGCTTTCCGACTTAATTATATTTTCAGAGGGGATAGACTTGGCAAGATTTTCAATCCAGCTGCTGGCGCCATTTTTAAAATTGAAACGACTCGACGATGGATTTTCATTGTATTTAAAGCCACATTGCAATGCATAAAAATTCATCACAAAACTTACCGGAAGATTTTCCAGGCCTTCAGGAGGGTAAAAAAACAAACCTTGAATTCTTGGATAAAGGTATTTTGTGAGGAAATTTGAAGAATACCCCTTTTCTTCAAAATATTCCTTTACGCTATACCAGCTAAAAGACTTATTGAATAAAACCTCTACTGCTTCGTGTTTAAATCTACGAATGTTTTCCACCAGTTCAGTGTCCTTCAAGTCACTTTCTTTAAACAAAAAACTTTTGGAAGAAAAAAAGGTGGTATTCACCTTTACCTGCCCAGTTGAAGAATTAGTTTTCTTCAATAAACTGATAAGTGTTTTATAGGTTTTCGGGTTGAAATCATTCACGGCCATATCCACGAATCTTTCCTTGTTGTTATGAATAACCTTTCGTGTATGGGCGTTTCCGCCCAAACGTTTTTCCTTTTCAAAAAGGACAAAATCAATGTTTTTTGATTGTAGAAAGTAGGCTGCCGAAAGTCCGGAAACGCCTCCCCCAATGACTGCAATTTTCATACTGCTTTTAAGTTTTAATAGTTAGGACACAAAAGTCATAGCAGTCGAAATGCCGGCAGTTAAAGAACTATTAATAATATTCAATAAAGGTCAATGGGGTTAATACTTGCGGATTTTATCGCATTTTTATCGCAGGTTTAGAAAGGAAACGCGAAGTTTGCAATCGAAAAGCATGCCCCAACATGCTTTAAAACCCTCCACCATGATCACAGCTGCCGAACTCACCGAACTCCAGCGCTCACTGCGCGACATCCTCCCGGACCCCGATAAAGGGATTTTCTCGGTGTTGGCTGCTTTGAAAAACGCCCTCCCAGAGCAAACGGAAAAATACAACGCCGTTTTCCAGTTAGAAACTCGACTCAATGCCGTCAACAAAGACCGCATTCGGGGCCTACTCTCTCAGGAAGACCTCGACCGCGCCTACAACCGCATTACTGCGGATGTGCTGGACCTGATTGATGGCCTTCGATTGGAAGATTTCGACTCCAAAACAGCCGAAAGCAGTGTGGAAGACAAGGCAGGAAGCATTCTTTACCGCATCCCGCATACGATGGAAGTGGAGGAAGAACACAAGTGCGTGGTACGCCTGGCCTTCGATGTGGACACCGTGGTTCGGAACATAGAACTCACAAAAGATACCGTAGTGAAGGATGTGCGTGTGTCGGAGGTGATGGAAGTGGAGCTGCTTGATCCCAACGAAACGCCCTGTTTCGCGATCCGAAAACTAAATTCGGTGGAGCAGTTCCTGGAAAAAAACGACTACACCGAATGGATTTTCTTTGTGAAACCGCTCGTCATTGGCACCATGCCCTTGGTGTTGAAAGTCTCCGTCAAAGAACTCATCAACGACAAAGAGCGCATCAAAGAAATAGTGCTGGAAGAGGTAATCACCGTGGTGGCGGATGCTGCACCCGACGATGAAAGCAGCACATTCCAGAGCTCCGGGTATGCATTTTCTTACAGCAACGTTCCTGTAGCAGCCGTTGCCATTCGACCTTCCAAACAAAAGTATGTATTGCCCATGGTGCTGGCCTTGGTAGTAGCAGGTAGTATTTTGGCTTTTGTGGGGATGCAACTTGGCTTTATCCCTACCCCCTCGTGGCTTGGTGGCAAAAAACCGGGCGACGATGACCGGGCATTCTGGAAGGAAATGCTACAAACGCACACGCGCAACAGTTTTGAAACCTACCTGCTCGCTTATCCTGATGGTTTGTTCATCGAAGAAGCCCGGTTCAAAATTGACAGCCTGAAAAACCTGGACAACCAGCCAATAGAAGCAGAAGGCCTGGAGCCTGAATCCATTTATATAGAAGAAGATTCGGTGGAAATTCAAATAGACACAACTACCATAGAAGCATTCAATCCTGAAAAAACAGAGCAGCCGAATCCAAATCCCAAACCAAATCCCAAACCAAAACCCAAGCCTAAACCAAAGCCAAAACCTAAACCAAAGCCAACACCTCCTGCACCAAAACCTGCTCCGCCTATCCAAAAACCTCCCCCTCCTGCCCCAGCTCCCCAGTCAGACAAACAAAAATCCGGTTTTGAGATGGTGTCGGTGCCGGGTGGAAAACTCACCGTTGACAAGGGCGATTGTCCAGACGGCACGAGTGTAAAAATCCAGGCATTTAAAATCGGCAAATACGAAATCACACAAGCCGATTGGTGGGGCATTATGGGGCGCGACCCTTCGTTCCATTCCAACTGCCCAGACTGCCCCGTGGAACGAGTTTCCTGGAATGATATACAGGAATTTATTCAAAAAGCCTCACAGAAGAACAAGAAACGCTATCGTTTGCCGTACGAGGCTGAATGGGAATGGGCTGCGCGCGGGCCGGCGCTTCCAAATTGACAAAATATAGTGGCAGCAACGACCCCAACAGCGTTGCGTGGTTCAACATTATACAGGAAAAAACCCAGGAAGTAGGCACCAAACGCCCCAATGAACTCGGCATATTCGACATGAGCGGCAACGTATGGGAATGGTGCCTGGCCCCCTACCCTCCTTACCTCAATTGTCCACCACCAAGCACGGAGAAAAAAGCCCTTCGCGGTGGTTCCTGGGCCGACAATCGTGGGGACATAAAAATTACCTCGCGCCGCCGCGAAAAAGCAAAAAATACTGATCGAAGGAGTGGACTTCGGCTGGTGGAGGGGGATTAAGGAATTGGGAAATTGGGATATTAGGATATTAGGATATTAGGATATTAGGATATTGAGGGTACGCCAATTTCCTAATATCCCAATTTCCAATTATTTTAATACTCACTTCGCAAGCCAGTAGTAAGCGGCGGTGACAGTGACGGCCTGGTGGCGGAGTTTGGAAACGGAGATTACTTGTTTTCCGTCTTTGAATTTTGAAACGTTGTTCGCCAACCCATGATCGTAAGCAAGGCTAAGCCTGATCCTTTTGAAACCAAAGCCCATCTCGGCTCGAATCCCCGCGTCGAATCGTTTCAAGTTTGATTCAAATTCGTCATTCCCGAATTTGATTTTATCGCTACTGTTTTTAGTGATGTCCCCATCGGGATCTTCATACACATTTGTGTTTTTCCATTTTCCGCCGACTCCGATGCCTGCATAGCCACCTGCCCCTAAAAAGAACTTGCCCGCCCGGTAATGCACATTCATGGGGATTTGCATATAAAATGCACGAAGTCGGAAATCATTGGTGCTCCATCTTGGGTCGTCGGCTTCTACGTGCGCGAATTTTCCGGTAACTTGAACGCCGCTGGAAAGGAAAAAATCCTTCGAGAGGTCGTATTCTAAGGTTCCACCGACCAAGAATGTCGGGCGAAAACTGCTCTTCTTGTTGTAAAAAAGACCCCGATAAAAATCGAAGTCGAATGTGTCGGCAGAGGATTCTGGTTCGTAGTCGAGGTTTGCCACTCCAGCCCCCGCTTTTACTCCAAAGCGCAGGTTTTGGGCATTGGAAACTGGGCAGCATGAAAGCCAAAAGGCAATGAAGAGGAAAATCGAAAATGTTCTTTTCATTGGGAAAATTTTTTTAATAGGGTGAAAGGATGGACGAATGTATCGAATTTAGCCAATGCCAATTGGCTCAACAAAAATAGGGAGAATTGAGAAAAGATTACTTTTGCCAATCTTTGCCAGCTGCCACTGCCACCTGCTACTGCAAACTGCTACTGCCAACTGACAAGGAACACAACAAGACATGGCCCAGCTCACTCCCACCTTCGTCCTAATCATCCTTTTCCTGTACTTTGCTATGCTCGTCGGCGTGGCTTGGTTCACCGGGCGCAACAACAGCAACGAAGGTTTTTTTCTCGCCAACCGCAAGGTACCCTGGTATGTTGTGGCCTATGCGATGATAGGCACAAGCATCAGCGGGGTCACGTTCATCAGCATTCCGGGTGCAGTAGGTGGCACGGGCCTGAACATGGCGTTTTCGTACATGCAGGTGGTGATGGGCTATTTGCTGGGCTACCTTTTTATCGCTACTGTGTTGATGCCGATGTACTATCGTTTGAACCTGACGAGTATTTACGGATATCTGGAACAGCGGTTTGGTTGGTGGTCGTATAAAACCGGGGCAGGATTCTTTCTGCTCTCGCGCACTTTGGGTTCGGCAGCGCGGATGTTCCTGGCAGCCAGCGTTTTGCAGTTGTTTGTCTTTGGCCCAATGGGGGTTCCTTTTGTTGTCACGGTGGTGTTGATGTTGGCCTTGATTTACCTCTACACGTTCAAAGGCGGGTTAAAAACCATCATTTGGACGGACTCGATCATTACCATCTTTTTTTTTGTAGCACTGGTGTTCACCGTTTGGACCATTGGGAAATCACTGAATCTGGGCGGGATGGACATTGTTTCCAGTGTAATGGACAGCCGCTATGGGAAAATATTTTTCTTCGACAATTTCTTTTCGGACCCCAACCATTTTGTGAAGCAATTTGTGAGTGGTGCACTCATCGCCGTTGCCATGACCGGGCTTGACCAAGATTTGATGCAGAAAAACCTGGCTTGTAAAAACATCCGCGAGGCACAGAAAAACATGCTCGTTTTCTGTGTATATCTGGTGGTTATCAACTTCTTATTTCTGGTGTTGGGGGCCTTGCTTTACCTCTACGCTGGCTCCATTGGCCTCGAAATCCCAGCCCGCACGGATCATCTGTACCCACGGATAGCCTTTGGACATTTAGATGCAGTGGCGGGCATTTTCTTTATCCTCGGCCTTATCGGAAGCACATACGCCAGCAGCGATTCGGCGCTTACCGCACTTACCACGAGTTTCTGTGTTGATTTTTTGAACTTTGAAAAAGGGAAAACTGAGGAGGCTCCATCCTTCGCGTATGAAGAAGATCGCCTTGCGCACGAACGCGCTTTGGAAGCAAAACAGCGCAAAACCCGCACACTCGTTCACCTCGGCTTTTCGGGATTGTTTGTGATTATTATTCTGATTCTCAATGTGCTGAGCAATTCGGCGGTCATATCGCTTATCTTCAAAATAGCGGGTTATACCTATGGGCCTTTGCTTGGACTTTTTATGTTCGGTCTTTTCACCGACTTGAAAATCCGCGACCGCTACGCGTTGCACATCTGCCTTGCTGCGCCCGTGCTGACTTTTTGCTTTGAATACGCCTCCAAAGCCTGGGCTGGCTTCGATGTGGGTTTCTGACCATCCTGATCAATGGCCTGCTTACTACCTTCGGATTGTGGGTAATATCGTACCGGGAAAAAACTGAACTGATGGTTGGAAGGGCTGCAAAAATGTCGTGGCAATGCGGCTTCTTGAAAAGCAGGGATTATACCTTCCCTTATCGAAATCACACTCCTCTCAATTTTACATTTTGCGGTTCTCCTGTTTACCTGCCGACAGGCATGGTTTTACATTTTGCGGTTTAATTTTTCTACTCCCAGACCGTCTTCTCCGCCACATCTCCACGTTTTCCCTGCACATCGGATGGCATCTCGTGCCAGGCCATGTAGAACAGACCGAGACATCGCTCGCCAGCCTCCAAATTCAGAAATTCGTTTGCTTCCAGTGAAGCCCTGGGCGTACTCCAGTAACTTCCCAAGCCAATAGCAGCGCAACTAAGCCACATATTTTGAACAGCCATCGCGACCGATGCAATCTCCTCAAATTCAGGCAGATTCGCCGCCGGGTCAGGTCGAAGTACAATGGCAATTACGGCTCCTGCTCGGAGTGGATTGGCCCCGGCGCCTTTCATTTTTTCTTCTGAAAAAAGTTCTTCAGGCGTGTTCTTTTTGTAAAATTCAGAAAGATAATCTGACAGTTTTTGGCGGCTCGCTTCGGAATGGAATACTCGGAAACGCCAGGGCTCCGTGCGTTTGTGGGTGGGCGCCCAGTTGCCGTTTTCCAGCAATTGTTCGATGATGGCTTTGTCAATCGGCTTTCCCGGAATATAAAACTTGGGGAAAACGGCGCGGCGGTTTTTGATGAGTTCGGAGATTTGGGCGAGGGAAATATTCATGTTGAAGTGGTTTGTAGTAATGCGTCGGTACGGGGTTTGTGTCAAATATAAGTTGAAACTTTTTCACAGCATTACAATGGTTTTACTCGAATTCATGAGTCACTCCGAAATTTATAACATTAATGATCTGTTCCGTTGCAACATAAACCTTGACATATTTGAACCACAACGGCGGGGGGCCCCCAAAGCAGTATACCATTTTAATGAAAATCTGCGGAATGACTTTTTAGACATCCCCAGCTGCCTAGGTAGAAATTCCTTTTAACCTACGCCGCGCTGTGTTTACTTCCCTATTTCCCCGTTTCCATCCGATACCCTACCCCGTGCACGGCCACAAGACCGACCGTTGGGTCAGCCGCTAATTTTTTCCGCAACCTCGACACAAAAACATCCACGCTACGCCCAACCAAAACGCCCTCATCCGCCCACACTTGCTGGAGGATAAAATCCCGTTCGAGCAGCCGGTCGGGACTGCTGACGAATAGCCGGAGCAATTTCGTTTCCCGGAAAGTCAGCGCATGGCGGACGCCGTTACAAAGGAGCACTTGACCAGCGACATCCAGGCGCGAATTACCGAATGTCAGCCAGTTTGTTTCACCACCACCATTAGAGTCATGGCCTAAAGGGCTGGCCAAAGGTGTTGTGGTGGTTGTTTTTCCCCTTTGGATATACCAAAAACCAGCAAATGCAATTAAAAAAAGGATCAAAAAACCAATTTTGGCTATCCAAAACGGGTTTTTTCCGTCCTCTTCCAAAAAGCTGATTTCAATAAAATGACAGCCATCAGGCATTGTCCGTCCGCCGCAGGCTACGACGGTATTTTCCAAATAATCCTGTTGATGATAACCCAGGTCAATGGTGGCGTCAGCGCATCGGCGCACTGCAACTTCGTATGGCCGGCGGATGTCGTACAGCTCGAGCGAAGCCTGAAGCAATGCTGGAAGTGCATCGTATTGAAAATCTTGTTCCAGGCGTACCCGCCAAACACCCACGCCGCACTGCTCGATGGCCGGAATCCGGCTCGTGCTGTCGCCTGATAGGCGAAGCAGCCCATCAGCAGTGCGGCGCAGGGCAAGGTTGATTTTATCAGGCGAAAAATTCCCGTTGGAGTCATCCACTGCGGCCGGCATCAGCCAGGCCAAAACAGGCAACACCAGGAGTGGCAAAAACCGCATCATTTTGAAAAAATAGACGGAAAGCATGCGCCAAAATTAGCGCGATTTATCAACAACCAACCACTTTTACGGCATAAATCACGTTGCCCGAAACAGCCAGTTGCAACAGTTTCAAGCCTTTATCCGTAAACACAGGTTCCCAGCTTTTGCCCCAGTCTGAGGAGCGGAAAATCCCGGCGTCGCAGCTACAAAAAGGTATTTGCCCGCCTTTTTGACGTCGTTAATGGATTTGACAGGATTCCCGCCTATCTCGTTGTTAAAAATGAACTGACCCGAAGCCAGGTTCTCATCTATCCGCTGCCAGGTTTTGCCAGCATCGGCAGACATACGCAGTCTGTTCGTAGGGTCATCTTCCCAGTCTCCACCTTGGGTGAGCGAGACGAAACGCCCCTCTATGACTCCCAGGTTCCAGGCCCCACCGTCCTCGGTCAGCACCGCATCCCAGTTTTCACCAGCATCGGTCGAGCGCATGAGGCCCTTGTAGGTCCCGCAAACGATCACGCCGTCTGATTCAGCCATGCTATTTATGCCATCATTTGCATAGACATGTTTCCAGCTATTTCCAGCGTCTTTGGATTTGTAAAGGCCGCTTTCGCAACCGACGAACAGCGTTCCATCAGAGGTTTCCAAAATGGTGCGTACCGTCTTGTCTTCCAAAGCATTGTGTAAGGGTATCAAAACGTCCGTACCAAGTATTTTTTGAAAAAAACCATGCCGGTAACTGCTGACATAAGGCCCTGTCTTACCATGAAAAATACCAGAGATTTCTATTCCCACAGAAATTTCCTTTTGCCAACTCGGCGCTTCTGTGCTGATGCTACTGTGGTACAAACCGGTTTCTCCAGACAAAAAAATCTCTCCAGCCTCAGCATGAACACGGCTGATAGGCAAATCCATGGGCAGTCCCGCGCTGACATCCTGCCAGGTAAGGCCGCCGTCGGAGGATTTAAAAACGATGTTGCTTGCCGTGGGTATAGCTTTTGTCGGGACTTCCTGACAAGCGCCGCTGGATTGTAAACCAATGCCGGCTTCTGATAGCAAGGCTTTTTCAGGATTCTGCTGACAGGAAAAGAGGGATTGAACAAGAAGCAATAATGCGAAGATGTGAATTTGCATGACTTTGTTTGGTTGGTGAAACAATGGGGCAAAAGTATGGGCGGGTAAAGCGCAGGGTGTTTTTTGGGTGTAAAACGATGTAACGGAATTGTAAAAGATTGGCAATCATCCCAATCCCATCAATCCTATCAATCCGCCATTGACCCCCACCCCCACTCTCTTTGTCCATATTTTTAGCAATGGTACTTTAAAACCCAAACTTTGTATCCATTCCGTTCACTTAAAAATTAAGCAAAAACATGACAAAGATTTTCCTTCACTTATTGGCTCCACTGACCTTAGTAGCCTTTGTTTTCACCAACACCTGGTCGCAGGGAATCACCTTGCCTCGTACCCTTAGTCCTGCCGCCAAAATTTCCCAAACGATCGGGATTTCTACCGTTGAAGTCAGTTATTCCAGACCTGCGGTAAAGGGTCGGGAAGTCTGGGGCAAGTTGGTGCCTTATGGCTGGAACAAACAAGGTTTCGGCTTGGGAAAGGAAGCCCCCTGGCGGGCGGGCGCCAATGAAAACACGACGATCGAATTTTCCCATGCCGTCAAAGTCGGTGGACAAACCGTGCCAGCCGGGAAATACGGTTTGTTCTTCGTAATCAACCAGGACGACAGCGGAGAGGCCATTTTATCCAAAGAATACCGCTCCTGGGGCAGTTTCTTTTACGACCCGGCCAATGATCAATTGCGGACCAAAATTCAATTGCGCAACATACCACACACCGAATTGCTGACGTACGACTTTGTCAACCTGAGCAAAAACGGCGGCGAACTCGTACTGAACTGGGAAAAAAAGCAGTTTCCGCTCGCGATTGAATTTGCGGTAGATGAGATCGTTATGGCCAATGCCGAGCAAGAATTGAAAGGCCCCACTGGATTCGGTTGGCAAGGCCCGTCCAGCGCCGCCACTTATGCCTTACAGAACAAAATCAACACAGAAAAAGCCCTAGTCTGGGCAGACAAGGCACTGGCACAAAACAAAAATTTCAATACCCTGAGCACCAAAGCCGGACTGCTCCGGCAAGCGAACCAAACCGCCGAGGCCGAAAAGATGGAGGAGGCAGCCGTTGCTGTTGCTACTGAGGCAGAGTTAAATGCACATGGCTATCAGTTGATCGGGGAAAACCGCTTTGACGAAGCCATCAAGATCATGGCACTCAATGCCGAACGCCATCCCGATAGCGCCAATGCCTGGGACAGCCTGGGCGAGGCTTACGCGCTCAAAGGCGATAAGGCCAATGCGATCGCTCATTTCAAAAAAGCACTCAGCAAGAAACCGAGCGATGCGGTGCGGATAAATTCGGAGAAGTATTTGAAGGAATTGGGGGGGATGTAGGGGTTGGGTTGGGTTTCTGGGGAAACGGGTTGGTATGGAGATCGCCCCCCGCTTCTGGTGTGATACTGGAGGCGGGGGCGCAGTTCAAAATGGTAGCAGGAGCAAGCGTGCCATGTGGATTTTTCGATTTGTCAGGTCGAAAGGTAGCATGGCACTTTTTTCCATACAAGCATTTGGGCAAATAAAAATTTGCAAATGGACAAATATTCAGTATAAGTCCCCATAAGAGAAGGTTATTTGTCGACCTTAGTTTTCAGTAGCCTGATGCTGGAGTATCTTTTTTATCAGCACAATTTGCCCCAAATGATAATGGCTATGTTCAATGATTCCGTGCAGGTTTCTATAATAGTTCCCGTATTTTTCTTCTGAAAAGGTTTCCCAAAGATTTTCCTCGGGCATTTGTTCTATCAATTTCGCCGCGTTTTCAGCGTCCGCCCAGGTTTTATCCAGCAATTTTTGCCAGTCTTCTTGAGATTGGATGGGGGGATGGTCAAAACTATAGATATCCTTGGCATCGAGCGGTCCGCCCTGCAATACTTTCAAGACCGCGGCTACAAAATA
Source organism: Lewinellaceae bacterium (assembly GCA_016708875.1). GTDB lineage: Bacteria > Bacteroidota > Bacteroidia > Chitinophagales > Saprospiraceae > M3007. The sequence goes on along the minus strand of JADJFA010000033.1, from coordinate 2,336 downwards.
ATTGATATGGTAAACGAGGGCTGCAATGGTATTAAAATCATGCACTTTTGTGGTTGCCTGTTGCCAGCTCACATCTGCCAGATTGTCTTTGAGGTTTGACCAGGTCCAGTTTACTCCAAAATGGATTTCTCTTAGATGCTTCGCTATTTGTGTTGGTGTGTGCATTGGATCATTTTTGATTGGATCGATGTGTTTAGATAGCATAAGGCTTCGGGGTCAAATGTCTTTGACTTAATCGTAGAGAACACGGATGACACAGATTAGACACGGATTTTAGTCTTAATTTGATCCCAAATCCGTGTCTAATCCGTGTCATCCGTGTTCTCTACGATTAGCTCACTCACTCCGCAACGACTCAATCCCGAAGAAAAATCGGGATGGAGTCACTCCGAACGGATGACTCAACAGGGTTCGCCAGCGCCGCCCGCACACTCTGAAAACCCACCGTCAACACTGCCACCACAAACGTCAACAGCAAAGACAGCCCAAAAATACCAGCTCCCAGCGAAATATGATAAGCGTAATCATCCAGCCATTGGTTCACGGCCCACCAGGCCAGCGGTGCAGCCAGTAAAAAAGCCAGGATCAGCAGCCGCACGTCTCTTTTCCAAACAACCACAAGACCCCTGAGACGCTCGCGCCCAGTGTTTTCCGTATGCCGATTTCTTTCCGTTTTCGGGTCACCATGAAGGCCGCTAAACCGTATAGCCCGAGGCAACCAATAAACACCGCGATGCCTGCAAACAAGCGCATCAGCTGCATAATAATGCTCTCTTGTTCGTAAAACATGGCGAGCCGCGCGTCCATGAACGCGCTTTCAAAATAGTATTCAGGAAAAAGTCCTGTCCAGATTTTCTCCACTTCGGCCAAGGCAGGTTTTGTATTTTGCAGATTGAGTCGAAGGACGCAGACATCGGAACTGGAAGCATCTGTCATCATGATTTGAGGGTGGATAGGCTCATGCAAAGAACGATTGTGGAAATTTTTGACCACACCCACCACCGGAAAACCACGGTCGTTTTCGAACAGTTTTTTGCCAAGAATATCCTCCGGCTTGGCGAGGCCCAGTTTGCGCACCGCTTCTTCGTTCACCAACAATTCGCGGGTGGTATCGCTGGGTTCGAGATTGCGGCCTGCCAACAGTTTCAGGCCAAAGGTTTCAATGTATTGATGATCAATGAATTTGATGTTGATGTCCCAGTTTTCTGGCTCCGAGCGGCCTTCCATGCGCGTCCGGGTATTCCAGTTGGCATCCGAAGCGGGCGGCTGGAAACAAAGCGATACACTTTCCACACCAGCCACGCTGCCCAATTGTTGGCGGAGAGTGCTGTGCTTGGCCGCATCATAGCGCCCGGGCAAGGGCACAACCACGATGCCTTCGCGCTGAAAACCCAGATCGGCTTTTCGGGTGTATTCCATTTGTGCGGTCACCGTCACCGCTGCGATAATGAGTGCCTGGGAAATCCCGAACTGTGTCCCTACCAGCAAAACGCCGCAGCGAGAAACCGCCCACGTTGTCCTTCCACCAACCGCTTGCCGATTCCACCGGACGAAATCCTGACATGGCCAGTCCCGGATAGGCGCCCGATAAAAAGGCCACGGCGATCATCAGCGCAATCAGAAAACCATAAAAAGCCATGGCGTTCGTGCCGTGCAGGCTCAGGTTTGTATCAATAAGCGCATTCAGCGCGGGCAATGCCAAATAAGCGGTTGCCAGCCCAATCACGGTCGAAAACAGCACAATAAGCCCCGTTTCGGACATAAATTGCCAAAAAAGTTGGCCTCGGCTGCTGCCAATGGCCTTCCGGACGCCCACTTCCCGGGCGCGGTTGAGGGCCTGTGCGGTGGCCATATTAACAAAATTGACACATGCCGTCAGCAGCAGGAATAATCCGATGAGGCCCAAAGCCCAGACGTAAGATTTACGCAGGCCCGAGCCTAAGTCAGGATCGAAATGAACGGCGGCCAAAGGCGCTGTGTGGTAATAAAACTCACGCACCCTGGGATGGAAATATTTTTCCGAAACCCTACAAAGGCGGTTTCCAATTCAGCCGCCGTGTGGCCTTCCCGCAAGACAGCAAAACACTGGGTGCCGCCATGGATGCCACCCCAGTTTTCGAGCAAACGCTTAAAATCCTGGTCGGCGCTCAAGGTAGCCCAGGAGCAGTAAATTTGATATCGGAGGTCAGTGTTTGAAGGAATGTCCTTGAGGACGCCAATTACTTGATAGTCCGTCTGGTTGTTCACCCGGAAGGTCTTGCCCAGGGCCTCGGTGCTACCGAAGTATTTGCGCGATTGTTTCGGTCAAAAGCGCAGTATTGGGCTGCGCGAAAGAT
>JADJFA010000032.1 GCA_016708875.1 Lewinellaceae bacterium | reverse complement strand
GTGATGACCGGGGCATTGAAATCGAAGTAAATGGCCGCGGTATTTTTAATCTCCGTTTCCAGCGGCACGTCTTTGCGCTGACTGATTCGGAATTTTACAAAACCCTGCGATGCGTCGAAGTTGGCATTGCTGTCTGGCAGGTTAATGTTATTGTACTTGAACACTACTACGCCATTGTCCAACATATCAAACTGGTAAGCATGGCTGCTGGCGCCGGGACGAATTGTTTTCGGATCAAGCCATTGCACGGGGAGGGTATCGCGGAGTTCGACATTGAAGGCCGGGGCCGTTCCAGTATTTTGGAAACGGATCATGTACTCGATGTCTACGTTTTGATCAATGTAATGCTTATCGCCTACGCCACGTGGGAAGCCCTGCTTGTCGTTCGGGTCGTAAGAATTTGACTTCTGAGGCGAAAAAAAAAAAAAAAAAAAAAAAAAAAAAAAAAAAAAAAAAAAAAAAAAAAAAAAAAACATCAAATAATAATCCAAGCAATTATCACCGAGGTAGTATTGATTGATGTAGCCAAGGCTAACGGAACCGCTTCCGCCGCAGCCTTCCGTCCAGGCAACGACCGGGTTTGAACCAGAATAACCGGGAGATTGCTCCGCTTCGAAGCGATAAAAACTGCCATCAGCTGGGAATGTATATTCTGTTTCATCGCCGGCATTTAATTGGAACTGACCGGGTGTCTGCATAAGTAATACGTGATCCTCTACCACTATGTATTCCAAGGCATTGGCCATGTTTCCCGTGCCGACATTCTTCAGGGTGAATGTGACTTCATCGTTGTCGCAAGCTGCGATGACCTCAATTTTTGAACCATCCCAATTTGCACCAGGAGGCGCTTAAGGTATCGGGGAATGCATGCGCTTCAACACAATAGGTTTGGCCGACAGGCTCATCGCAGGGAGTGAAAACAGTTAGCGAAAACGTACCAAACTCAAGGGCATCAAGGGTGCCTAATTGAAAAGTGTATACATTTCCTACAAAAGTGTAAGGGATGCTGGCACTAACGACTTGCAACGGTTGGTCAATGGTTACTTCAACATATGCATCTGTTGCGGGAGTCGTGGTTTTGTTTTGATAATCCACGAAATAAGGGGTTTCAAAACACGGTCGTAACCACGCTGCTGCAATATCCACATCAATTACAGGACAAAAGGGCAATGTGTCACAATAATAGCCAAAATTGGCCTCTAAGGTGTAGGTGTGTCCCAGCCCATTCGGACCAGGGAAAATTTGCTCATAGTTTTGGCAGGTTTGGAAGCAGTTTTCATTGAAGACGGCTGGCGGACTCGCAAAAACATTGTAATCTACAAATGCAGTGGTCAAATACGGGATTGGAATAGTGTACTGCCCATTGAAATCTGTCAAGGCAAAATAGGTTTCTGTAACAACACCGATTGAGTCGTACAAAATAGCAGTGATGGTCCACTCTTCCAGGCCCTCCTCAAAGGCATCCTTGATACAGTCGCCATCTATATCCCGGAAAACGTAGCCGTAAATACTGTCCACAGTAGGAGGTGGTTGTGCGATGCTCTTTCCGGCCAGGAAGAGCAACACCAGTAGGGTGAGGATTTTTTTTGTGCTCATGATCTGAATCTTGAATTAGATGAATTGTTTGCTGTTTAGGTTAGAATTTGCCATCTGTATCATGTTCCTAGAGGTGCACCCCTTTTCAACACTGTGATGACATATTTCTTTGACGCTACAAAGATTCGAGATCAATGTGGACAAGAAACAACAATTTTATACTTTTGTCAAAAAGTAAATGATTGTACTTTTAGATTTAAATGATTGATAATAAGCTATTTGAGTTGATAAAAACACTTAGTTCTGTCGAAAAGAGAGAATGCTTTGTGTTCCTAAAAAGTCCGTATCACAACCGACGTGAGGATGTATTGTTGCTTTGGGAATTGATGGCGGGCAATAAACAAGTCTCCTTCGACGCAAAAAAAGCGTTTTCGGCCATTTATTTCGGTCAATCATTTAATGATGCTCAATGGCGGCATCTTCAATCCTTCCTATTGGGTTGCGTTGAAGCCTTCCTCGCTTTAAGAAACTGGGAAAAGAACTCCTTGCTCAGCGACCTTCATCTGATTGCGATCTATCAAGATAAAAAACTCCGCAAACCATTGGAGTATACCCTCCGTCGTGCTTCCGAACGCTTGGAAAAAATGCCCAAAGACGGTCAATATTTCCATTATTTGCATCAATTGGAATGGGAACGGTATGCAGTAGCCCAGGTGCAACATGGCCGTACCCAGGAAAACAATCTGGTCGCAGCCAGCAGAGCCTTCGATATTTATGCTGCGGCCAACAAACTTCGACTCGCATGTCTCATGGAATCGCATCGTACGGTGTTTCAAATGGATTACGACAATTCGTTTTTACCCGAACTGCTTCGCTTCGTTGAGAAAAGTGATTTGCTACAAGTGCCTATCGTAGCACTTTATTACCATTGCTACCAATCACTTACCGAAGGGAACGAGGACAGTTTCCGGGCATTCCGCCGTGAACTTGAATCTCAGGCAAAAGCGCTCCCTGAAGATGAAACCCGCACATTCACACTGTTAGCCATCAATTACTGCATCCGAAGGCTTAATACTGGGGAGTCGCGTTATGTGCGTGAGGCCTTTAATCTCTACCGCATAGGTCTTGACTCCCTGGCGTTGCTCGAAAATGGGTATTTGAGCAGGTTCGCTTTTACCAACATCGTAGCATTGGGATTAAAATTAGAGGAGTTTGTCTGGGTGGAACAGTTTATTGAACAATTCGAGCCCTATATAGAAGAAAGATATCGCAGTGCACACCACGATTACAATCTCGCCAAAGTTCATTTTGTGCAAAAAAACTATGACCGAGCTGTGGTTTCACGCAACGCCGTTACGATGCAATGTTTGGACTATCACGTTGTGTCGTTGTGGCGTTGTGTGAAACATTATGGCACGCACAACTTCCGTAACGCCAAACTGTCCCCATTGAACACATTGAAATCCACCAATTCGTTGATGCCGTTCACGTTGCCGCGATCGCTGTGCTGCCAGAAATGCCAATCTTCCTCTCCTGGCATGTCAAAATCGGCCACGTGGTAGTGTGCGATCCAAAAGCGATAGCCTTTAAATGCCTCGTTTTCAGCAAAATAGGTTTTGTAAAAATCGCGGTTTGTGTACAGGATCGGGCGGATTTTGTACTGTTTTTCAAGCAGTTCCAGAAATTCCTTGGTGTATTTTTGAATCTGGGTCTTGTTCATTCCGCGTGTTTCTTCGATGTCTACTACAGGCGGCAAATCACCCGATTTCAATTTGACTGCCCGGCTAAACTGCAAGACCTGGTCTTTCACGCTGATGTCGGGCAGGAAAAAGTGATACGCGCCCCGAATAATGCCTGCTTCCCGTGCGCCTTTCCAATTCCGTTCAAATTCCGGGTCTTTCATCCAGGTACCCTCCGTGGCTTTCATGAAAGCAAATGTGACACGTATACTTCCCACCTTCATGTTCTTCACCCGTTTCCAGTCCACGCGACTTTGCCATTTGCTTACGTCAATTCCATGTGTTTGGTAACGCCCCGGGATGCGGATTCCAAACCGTTTGTACTCCTTATAATGCAGTGGATACTCGATCAGCGAACGCAAACGATAGCGCAGCTCGGGACTGAAAATCAGCACAATTAGGAATACAATCGTCAGGACTGTCCAAAATTTTCGGGCATCGCCCTTGCTGCGGGCGTAGTCGGGCGGGATGATGGAGAGTTTTTTGAAAAAGGACATGGGGTTGCAAAAGTGGCAGTTTGCAGTGGCAGTACACAAAAGCAATGGGGATATTTTTCTCCTCGCCGCATATTGAAGCGGTTAGAAGTGACACTTTTTTAAAAAGTGTCACTTCTAAGCTCCCTTAAACACCGGCTTCCGCTTCTCCAAAAACGCCGCTACGCCTTCGTGGTAATCCTCCGTTTTACCAGCCAGGGTTTGAAGTCGGTCTTCCACAGCGGTTTGGTCAGTGAAATCGTTGGAGAAACTTTGATTCAAAGCCTGTTTGGTAAGTGCAAGTCCGCGTGTGGGCATTTGCGCCAGTGTTTCGGCCAATTTCAGGCTGTCGGCAGCAAAACTTTCATCGGGAAAAACCTTCCAGATCATGCCCATTGCTGCCGCTTCTGTAGCTGAAATTTTATCAGAAAGCATCATCAATGCCGTTGCCCGCTGAAAGCCCACAAGACGCGGCAAAGTCCAGGTTCCGCCCGAATCCGGGATGAGACCGATTTTGGAAAATGCCTGGGTAAAGGAGGCCGATTCGGTGGCTACGGTGATGTCGCAAGCAAGGGCAATGTTTGCGCCGGCGCCTGCTGCCACACCATTTACGGCGGCCACCACTGGCTTTTCCAAATGTCTGATTTTCAAAACGATGGGGTTGTAACCCGTGGAAATGATCTCCGCCAGCGAAGGCCCATTCGGATCGGTTACCTCTTGCAAATCCTCTCCTGCACAAAAGGCTTTGCCCGTGCCTGTGATGTACACTGCGCGGATAGCAGGGTCTTTTTCGCAAATTTCCAGAGCTTCCAGGATTTCCATTCGCATGGCGTGGTGCATGGAATTGAATACCTGAGGGCGATTGAAGGTGATGCGGGCTACGGCGTTTTCAATTTTGAAAAGAATATGTTCCATATCGAAGTAGAAATTTTGTGTGTGAATGAAAATTCATAACCGTTTTTGCCACACATTCGGGTGGCGCGCTCGGTGCATCAGCACGATGACACGCACGGAGCGTTTTGTTTCATTCACCATATAGAAAACTTTATTGTCAATTGAAGCGTATCCAAAAATCGGTCAGAAAGGCCAGCCGATTTGTCCTCGTACCAATCACATATTTCCCGCAAGTCCTGAAATGCCAGACGGGAGAATTTAACGGCGTATTGCATGGTTTGCTTTGAGGCTTGCTTTTACTTCATCCCATGAAATTTCATCGTCAGCGTCCGCATGATAATCAGCTACTCGATCGCGAAGTAAGGCCGACTCAGCTTCGTTAAGCACCTCATTATCAACTTGATCTGTTTCATCAAAAAGCAAATTTTCGATAAGTTCGATAAGATTCTCGTCGTCTGAAGTAGCCAGGCGACCAATAATGTGGAGTTTCCTTTCCTGAATCGAGATTCCCATAATCTATGAATTTAGTGCAAAAGTAACGCCCTGATTTCACACTTTCAACCTTCTTCTCTGGTGACATTGAGGACAAACCAAGACATTTTAGAGCCTAATTCAAACCCCCCATCCCTTTACCGCCTTCACCAATTTGTCCAGTTCCTCGGTAGTCGTATACACGTTTGGCGTAACACGCACCCCGCTGATTTTCTCCCACTCGATGGCGACGGTGTGGATTTTGTGTTTGTTGAAAAATGTGTCGGCGATTTCCACCGGCTTTTTGCCTTCAAAACCAAAATTGCCAATGGCGCAACTCCATTTTGGGTCTGGTGAAGTATAAAACTTGATGCCTGGCACGTCCTGCACCCGGCTCATCCAGTAATTTTTTAAAAAATGCAGTCGCTCCTGCTTGCGTTTTGAACCGATCATGTTGTGCAAATCCAGCGAGTAACCGATGGCCATTTCGATGGGGAAACTCCGGGTGCCGAGGTTCTCAAACTTCCGGATATCAGGACTGTCTGGTTCAGGGCTGGAAAGGAGTGGCCACAGGCCAGCGATTTTTTCCTTGCGCACCCACATCATGCCACTGCCATAAGGAGCGCAAAGGAATTTGTGCAAACTCGTGCCCCAATAATCGCAGCCGAGATCAGGGATTTTATAGTCGAGCACAGCGAAGGAGTGTGCGGCATCCACCAAGACCTCTGCCCCTTGTTTGTGTGCCGCATCGGAGATGCTTCTGGCTGGCAATACCTGACCGTTCCAGTTGATGATATGGGTGATGTGTACAATTCGGGTTTTGGAGGTAAACTTCGATTTGTAGGCATTGGTGAGGTACTCTTCATCGGTGGAAGGCAGGTTGAGGTCTACCCAAACGAGTTTGATGCCATCTCGTTTTTCGCGTTGTTTCCAGGCGTTTATCATGTTGGGATAATCGTACTTGGACAAAACGACCTCATCACCCGCCTTTAAATTCAGCCCAAAAATGATGGAATTCAATGCCTCCGTGGAATTGCGGTTGATCGCAATTTCGTCGGAACTCACTCCGGCCAGCGCGGCCAGATTTTCGCGCAGTGGCTCCCTGTCTTGATCGAGTGTGCGCCACATATAATAGGATGGCGCCTCGCTGCACATCCGGTTGTAGTAATCCAGCGCATCCATCGTGGCGCGTGGAGTAGGAGATACGCCTCCGTTGTTGAGGTTGATAATGTTGGGACTGGCTGCAAAGGCAAGGCGAACTTGTCGCCAGAAATCGTCATCGTCAGCCGTTTGAGTAAGGACGCTGGACGAAGGAGATTGGATGCCAGGAAATGCTGCAGCGATGTTTTGGTGCAGCGCAAAAGTGCCAAGCAAAGCGGCAGATTGGCGAATGAACGAACGACGATCAGACATAAGGATGGAGGTGAAAGGTGTTTAGCGTAGATTTTAACAAAAATCCCTTGTTAGTTCAGTTTCATCGCGGCTTGTTGGATTTTTAATTGCCCACAAACCTACAAAAACAACCAATTCCCCAAAATTTAATTCAATATCCACCGCACGCGCGTCATTCTTACCTGTCCTACGGCTTTAAGCCGTAGGACGGGTTTCCCAGCCTTATTTTTTTAGGATCTGAATACTCGACACTATTTTTCCCTCCATGGAAATGGCCAAGGCGTAATTCCCGGAAGGCAATTCCTGCCGCGTCTCAAAGGTCTCTTTGTGTTCCCCTGCATCGAAAAATTGGTCTTGGGCCAGGCGTCTCACGAGTTTCCCACTCATGTCGAAAAGGTTAATGCTGACACGTTCGGGAGCCTGTAGAGCGAAATGGAGGGTGAAGTGGTCAGTGATAGGATTGGGGTAGATGAGCAAATTCTGCTGGATATCGGAGCCGGGATTCAGGACGCCTACGTTGAGGTCCAGAATGAACCGGGTTATAATCAGAGGATTTGAACTGACCGAACTATTCCTTCCTACAACTAATTTGTTGCCTTCTGTCAGAAACATTGAACACGGTCCAAAGGATGCGGTTGGAACAGAGCTGATAAAAATACCGTTGTTTCCAAACGCAGTGTCGAGTGTCCCGTCTGCCAAAAGTTGCGCCAAGAAGATCTGGTTGCTGTTTGTTTGGGTATCCTCCATCCGACCCAACAACAATATTTTTCCGTCTTCCCTTATCAGCACATCCCTGCCTTCTGCCAGCTCGTCAATGACCTGGTTCTGGAGGCCGTCAATTCCAAAAGAGGTGTCCCGGGTGCCGTTTGACAAATACCGCAGGACTATCAATTTTTTGGGAAACCCCACAAAACCAGTGACAACTATTTTCCCATCTGCTTGAATAGCCAAGCCAGAAACTTGATTGTCGCCGCCGAGAACATCATCAACAAACCCATTGATACCAAAAGTTTGATCGAACGCTCCTTCAGGGGTCAGCCTAAGCACAGTAAATTTTAATTCACCGTTGGTGGCATAATAATCACCCGCCAACAAAATATTACCATCGGTTTGGGTTTGAGCGTTCAAGATGTAGCTAATACCAGCGCCATGTTTGTATGTGAGTATCCCATCATTAGAAAACGAGGAGTCGAGGGTTCCATTTGGTGATAAACCCTAACCACATATCCCAAGGTAGGGTCGTCATTTCTATCGCCCACTACTGCGATTTTTCCGTTGGGAAGGATTATCAAGGCGGTAACGTCATAATTTGGGGTATGCGGCACAAACCCATTTGTGCCGAAAGTACTATCTATCTTCCCGTCGGCAAGTCGCCGAATCAACCCGGTACGAAAACCGCAAAGGATTTTGCCATCCTCCTGCAAGCCGATGACGCATCTGTAGCCTTGGAAACTGATTTGTCCTGTGAAAAGAAAGGCAGGGTCAATTTGCCCATCCGAAAGATACCGCACGATGGAAAGTTTGGTCGCTGGGGATGATATCGGGTGGCCACAGGCCAGGATTTTACCGTCGGGTTGAGGTTTGATTGCGCTACCATAATATTGTTTGTTAGGGGTAATCTCGGTTTCCAAAACCCCATCGCCTGAAAACGTGGAATCAATAGAAATGCCTTGCGAAAAGGAGGGTTGGGAAAGTAAGCAGTATGCGAATGCTAGAAAATAGTGTTTCATGAGTGAATTGTCTGAATTTTTAAATGTTGCGAATGGGCAAAGGTCAGCCCACACCGACATGAAAATCTAGGACACTTTTATCGGGTTATTCCAATACAAAAAACGCGGGCCGCCCACATTGGGATGGCCCGCGTTTTTTATTCGCAGATTATAGAGAAGGTTCACTCCACCACGACCAACTTCCCCAGCCTTGTTTGCGCGGCACTTTTTAATTCCACAAAATAAATCCCTGGTGAGAGAGGGATGGTTGACACCTCAATTTGTTCTGGCAGGGTTCCATGTTTTTCCCAAACGGTTTTATCGTTCAAGTCCAAAACGCGCAACTGCGCGTACGCATCGCCAAATGGATTCTTGACATAAAAATCACCTGAACTCGGGTTGGGAAAAATCTCCAATGCGATTGCTGAATCTCCGGACTTGACTTGTCAAACCGAAGCGAAATTGCAGCAAGTTCTTCATTATCAACCCGGTATGCCTCCGGCAAAAGCCGTGTGCTTGAAATTTCCACCGCCGATCGAACATCCGAATCCGTCTTTGCCCGGAGATGTAAGATGAAAAGGCTGGCAAAGTGTGGCACACCTCCAAGGTGTGCCACACTTGCATTGTCCCAACTCACAGAAAGCAATCCGCCTTCTTTTATCGCAATGTTCGGCTGCCCCAAAAGTTCCGGCTTGGCAAACTCTACCCGCTCCAGTTCTACCTGCTCAGGGTCAATCTTGAGTTCAAATTGCAATCCTTCGAGTGCAGTCCAATTTTCCAAAAAGACGGGAACGGTGAAGCTTTCCCCGGAAGGAAATGGCGGTCCTGCAAACCCAAAAACAGAGTGTCATTTGGCGAACGGGGTTCGGCAGGATTGGTGGTTCCGTTCACGTCGCCCACTTTTAGTCCGATAAAATTTTGACCTGATTGGTTGACAATCAAGGGGTCAAACACAATTTCCTCTGGAATTGGGGTAGAAAACGGATTGAGCGAATCAGGGAAAACAAAGTTCGAGTCTACAAAGCGCCAGGAGGTATTGTTCGGCATCGAATCAAGAATGCCAAGGATTAGCTTGCGCAGTTGTACGATGTCGAATGTCGTGATGGACTTGGATTGGTTCGCGTCGGCGGCGATCATCTTGTAGGGTGAGCTGAGCGGTTCGGTCCCTAGGATATGCTTGGAGATGAGCACGAGGTCATAAGTTGTTACGCCATTTAGCCAAAGTGCGTTGTTGTAGGGCTTTAGGTTGTATGTAAAACCTGTCGGTACATCGTTGAAACCAAAATAACCCAGTGTATCGGTGTCAGTGTACACCCCGATATCGTTCGCTACAAGTGCAACAATTGTGTTGTTTACCGGAAGCCCGGCTTCGGTGCGAATGGTGCCTTCTACCTGATGCTCCAAACCGCCGCCGCCACAAATACTGGCATTGTCGAGTATTGTCACGTGCGTATTGCAAGTGGCCGAATTTCCCGCTGTATCCTGCACGGTAATGGTCACGGGATACAGGCCAATTTGCTGACAATCAAAGACGGATGGCGCAATGCTGAATTGCAGACTGTTTTGTGGGCTACAAAAATCTGAACAGCCTCCATCGAAATTGTTCGGATCAAGTGTCACAGACCCAGAGGCCTGAATATTTGCCGAAACTCCTGGAAGACAGACGGCCGTGGGCGGTGTGATGTCTTTAACGGTAATGCGAAGCGTTTGCTGCGCGGAATTTCCACAACCATCCGTGGCAGTGAAGCTGACAAAATGCACCCCCAGCGGGTATTGCCCGGAGGCATTGTTCGTGCTGCCCGAACCAGAGTAATTGCTGTTGTGCGAATAGCTGATTTGATTGCTGCAATCGGTGGCTATCACATCGGGCAAACTCACTAATCCCATACAGTTTAGTGGGTCGGCGTTAACTGTCAGATCAAGCGGAATGGAAAGTGCGGGTGGTGTATGGTCCACTACGTCAATGATTTGGATATCTTCCCAAATGCCAGCCGTGCCGCCATTGGGGTTGTAAACGCAATGGTCAATGACTTTCCAGGCCCTGAAAATGCGAAAGCAGGATGGCGGGGCAATGCTGAATATCTGGTCGGTAAAATTTACCGAGAGTGGTGAACATGATTGCCCAGCTATAACAGGTTCGCCAGTAGCCGTTGGCAATAGGTTTGCCGGATTGCTACAATCCGTCACCGATGCGTCGGCAGGGAATGTGACTGTGGTTGTATTGATCACATTGACTGTGATTAATTGACTACAACTTTTGGTGTTTGAAGCTGAGTCTGTGGCAATCCACCAGCGTGTCACCGAGCCGATGTTGCAAGGCTGAATGTTTGCAAAATCCTGATGTTCAATGCTTTGTAAAGCACAATTGTCGGTGGCTGTGGCTTGTCCGGTGAGGCCCAGGTTGTTGTAATCCTGCAAACACGTCAGCGTCAGGTTGGCTGGGCAAAGAACCGTTGGTTTCAAAAAATCGCGCACCGTCACCTCCATTTGGCAGAAATTTTCCAGGCCCTCTACATCCGTCACTTTTAGCGTGAGCAGGAAAGGTGCGCCTTGATCTGCGCAGCTAACCAGCACTTGCGGGTTGTACTCTATCTCATCGCGGCTGATGCTGAGGAATACCGGGCCACAGTTGTCAAAACTTCCCTGGTCTACCGTGACTGCGTGTACGTAACCCAGGCCATTGCTGGTCAGCGAGACCTGCAAATCTGAGGCACAAATCGCTTGAGGCGGACTATTGTCCACTACCGTTACCATCATGGTAGCGGTTGCATCGTTCCCGCAAGCATCGGTGGCAGTATAAGTCACGATATGCGAACCTCGTGCCACGCCCGAAAAAGGCCCGTAGCCCGAGCCATAGATCCAGGTGGGCAGCACCGTCACAGCTGAGCAGTTGTCTGAAAAAACGGCTTGCGGCAGGGTGACGGAACCCGAACATAAGAAACCATCCGTACCAACTGTTATGTCGTCGGGCGCAATTAATACTGGCGCTTCATTGTCTTCCACCTTGATAATCTGCATGCGGTTGTTAAAAGTGCCGGTGCAAAAATCAATCATGGTCCAATTGCGCAGCACCGTAAAACCTGCGGGAGCACAATGCATGATGGTTTGGTCGGAATAGGTCACTGCGATTTCGCATTCGGGCGAAGCGCCTACAGGAATGCCATTTACCATCGGTTGTCCGGTCAGATCGAGGTCCTCCGGGTCCTGCCCACAATCAAGTGAGGGGAAGAAATATTATCGCGGTTGGGCGGGAAATCAATGTCGGCAAAAGTGATGTGCTTGAGCCAGACCCTTTGCAGGCAAGTGTTGCTGTTGCCGTGTTCATCGGTTACGGTCCAGTCGCGGTCAATACGCTTCAGTACCGGGTGGCCGTTTTGGAAATTGCCACAACCGAGCGAAGTCTCTGTATCAAAATGGTTGAAATCCAAATTTCCGGGAGCGGTGCAATTGTCTGTGCCTGTGGGGAAACCGACAGCTCCTGGCGAGGGATCTTCATTGCAAAAAATGAAATGGTCGCCGCAATTGTTGATCGTTGGCGAGTGCGTCAATGACTTCCAGGGTACCCGTGCAGAAATTGCCGGAGCTGATATGCCTTACCTGAGCAGTCACGGTTTGGCCTATCTGGTTGCAAGTGAGCGGATTGGGAAGTTGCTGGCCAATGTTGTTGTACAACGTGACATTGAGCGGGCCGGGACAGGAACTGCCTGCATTAGGGGCGATCATCTGCCATGTGATGAGGGCATTCCCGGTAGGATCGAGGGAAACCTGTAGGCCATCATTGCACAAAAGGACACATTGTGCCAACAACGGCACCTGCAATCCCCACAGGAAAAACAGCGGAAAAAGCCGCGCGAGGCGGCACGAAATCGGAATTCGAGTAAGTATCGGCACAGGATGTGAAAGCGGATTAAATTGATTAAAACAGATCGGTTTCTGAGGGATGGTATGGATGGGGCAAATGTAGTGCCAGAAAGGGTTAAATGTCCAATATCCATCAAGGAATGTCCAATGTCCAAATAAGCCTTGCGCTTAACCACACACATTGAACTCTTGACGTTGGATAGCAACAAATCCCCAACTCAGGCTATACTTGGATATTGGACGTTCCTTGTTGGACATTGGCTATTCTCAACCCCACCTTCGTCCACCATTCCCTTTCCGGCAAATCAGCCGTCACAACCACTTTTTCCAGGCGAACCGGGTGGATAAACGCCATGCTCCTACAGTGCAAACCGATGGATTGATCCGGCAGGGCTTCCGGAGCGCCGTATTTCAAATCGCCCAAAATCGGGCAGCCAATGGCGCTAAGTTGCGCCCTGATTTGGTGTGGTCTGCCAGTGAGTGGTTCTACTTTCAGGAGGAAGAGATTGCCGACTTTGTCCAGTGTCTCATATCGGGTAATACTTTCTTTCGCGTCGCCGCGTGGTTTGGCAAAAACTTCAACGGTGTTCCTTTTTTCATCTTTTAAAAGGTAATGCCGGAGTTCGTCTGAATGGGAGGCGGGTGCTTTTAAAGTAAGGGCGAGATAAGTTTTTCAATTTTTTTCTTTGAATAGGGTAGTGAGCCGCCCCAGGGCTTTGTCGGTTCGGCCAAAAAGCACGGCTCCGCTCACGGGCCGGTCAATCCGGTGCGCGGGGTGCAGAAACACCGCGCCGGGCTTGGCATATTTTCCTTTCAGGTAAGTTTTTCCCCAATCCGTCAGCGTCAAATCGCCCGTTCGGTCAGCTTGTACGAGCCAACCTGCGGGTTTGTTAATTACAAGAAGGTGGTTGTCTTCAAAAATAATGGTAGGTGCCATGCGGGGTTGAACGTTGTTTGAATTAAGTTGTTCCTAAATGTGCGAGGTCTTAAGACCTTTATGACATGCTAAATGCCCAAGGTAGCAAAACCTTAGCAGGAAGCACTGCTTATATTCCAAGGATGAAAGAACTGCAAACCAACAGCATTACGATAGGTTTCTCCCCCTGCCCAAACGATACCTTCATCTTCGACGCCCTGCTTCACGGCAGAGTTGACACAGAAGGCCTTTCCTTTGAACCCGTGATGGAAGACGTGGAAGCCCTCAACCGACGCGCCTTTGCGGGGGACTTGGCGGTGACCAAACTCAGCTATCATGCCTTCGCCCATCTTACCGAGCAATATGCACTCCTCGACGCGGGCAGCGCCTTGGGCAATAACTGTGGTCCACTGCTCATCGCCCGGCAGCCCATGTCGGAGACTGAAATCAACGCCGCCCGCATCGCCATTCCCGGCAAAATGACCACGGCCAATTTTCTGCTCAGCCTTGCCTATCCGAAAGCGCAAAATAAATACGAAGTGATCTTTTCAGGGATAGAAAACGCGGTTTTGAGTGGCGAAGCAGAGGCTGGATTAATCATTCACGAAAACCGGTTTACCTATGCCCAAAAAGGCCTGGTTAAAATCCTTGATTTGGGCGAGTATTGGGAAACGACCACAGGCTTGCCCATACCGCTCGGAGGTATTGTGGTTCGCCGCGATTTGCCGATTGAAATCCAGCAAAAAGTGAATCGGGTGCTGCGCCGGAGCGTGGAATACGCCTTTGCATACCCTGCCGAAGTGATGCCGTTCGTGCGCCAACACGCGCAGGAAATGGACGAGGCGGTTATGCGGGCACATATTGATTTGTATGTGACAAAACATACCGTGGATTTGGGGGAGGACGGTCGCGCTGCGGTGCGACAGATGTTTCAAATTGCCCGGGAGAAAGGGATACTTCCAGCGTATCGCGATGATTTTTTTGTGTAAGTCACATTTTTCACAAAACTTTTGTATTCCGGTTAAACCCCGGTTAAAGCTCCAAACCACTCCCAATCGCCTCGTTTCTTTGCCCCAAAATTTTTCAAACCATGAAAAAAATAACACTCACCCTCGCGCTCTTTGCGCACACCCTGATCGCCTCTGCACAACTCTTCGTGGAAGGCGTAAAAATCGAACCCTCCAACACCGGCCAGTACATCGAAATTGACCCGCTCTACCGCGAAGACGGTCGCTGCACCTTCCGGGTGGATTTTGGCCAATCGAATCCGAAAGAAGATTTTGTGACAGATGTCAACGGAAAACGCTTCGACTTTCGCAGCGTCGTGGACGGACTCAATTTCTTTTACGAAGAAGGTTGGCAGGTGGATCAAATTAGCGTCCTGGATCGTGGTCGGCGGTTTTTGCTCAAGCGGCGGTATTGAGTAAGCATTAACCGCAAAATTTGCGATTAAATTAGCCGGGGCTAAAACCAGCCCCGGCTATTTGCGTTTATAAGGGATACGAAATTCTATACCTTTGCGCCATGCGTAGGTTTGCCGCCTCTCTTTTACTTTTTGCGTACCTCTTTGCCAACACGGAATTACACGAGTTGGCAAAGATTGGTGCGTTTATAGAGCATTATGCGCAGCACCAGAAAGACGACAAGGATTTGAACTTGCTCGATTTTATTATCATCCACTACTTCAGCGGCAATATTGTGGATGCAGACTACGCTGAAGACATGCAATTGCCGTTTAAAACCGCCGATTGCAGCAATTCCATACCAACAGTTTCCATTCCATTGCCCGAATTTTTTGATTTTAACCCAAGTGTTTTGATCAAATCCCGTGCGCTGCCTCCCTACGATCAGTCGGTGCTTCCCTCCTCGCACCTGGACGACATCTGGCAGCCGCCAAAGGCTTGCTGATTTCCTTTTTTTACCTGTTTCTCTAAAATAGGTTCCCACCATTTTTCTGCAAGCAATTTGCCCGGTCTCCACAAAGACCGTTGGCGGAGCAAATACATTATTCAACATGCTGGATCAAATCATTCAGTTTTCCATAAAAAACAAACTCATTGTCGGGTTATTTACCCTGGCTTTGATAGGTTATGGCGCCTATGAAACCACGCGGCTGCCCATAGACGCGGTGCCGGATATCACCAATAATCAGGTTCAGGTGATCACGACCGCTCCCTCTTTGGGTGCGCCGGATGTAGAACGACTGATCACATTTCCCATCGAACAGGCGAACAGCAACATCCCCGGATTGAAAGAAATTCGCAGTTTTAGCCGCTTTGGATTGTCGCTTGTGACCATCGTTTTCAACGACGATGTGGACATTTACTGGGCGCGGCAACAAATCAGCGAGCGGCTTCAACAGGCGCAATCGCAAATCCCTCAGGGCATTGCCACGCCTTCCATGGCGCCGGTTACGACGGGTTTGGGAGAGATTTATCAATACGTCGTCCGCGCAAAACCGGGGTTTGAAAGCAAGTACAGTCTGCGCGATTTGCGCACGATTCAAGACTGGATGGTGCGCAGGCAATTGCTTGGCACACAAGGAGTTGCCGATGTTTCGACCTTCGGCGGTGAGTTAAAGCAATACGAGGTTTCCGTGATGCCCGATAAGTTGAACTCCTTCGGACTTACCATCACCGATGTATTCAATGCCCTGGAAAGTAACAATGAAAACACGGGCGGGGCTTACATTGAAAAAGGCCCGACCGTGCTCTACATCCGAAGCGAGGGCTTGGTCGGAAATAAGGACGACATTGAAAACATAGTGGTCAAAACCACCGGCAATGGAATGCCTGTGCTCATTCGCGATCTGGCCAAAGTGGGAGAAGGGGCAGCCACCCGCTACGGCGCGGTGTGTTACAACGACGAAGGGGAAGTGGCCGGCGCAGTCGTGATGATGTTGAAGGGCGAAAACTCCTCTACGGTCATCAAAAAAGTCAAGGAGAAAATAGAAGCCATTCAAAAAACCTTGCCCGAGGGGATTGTCATCGAACCGTTTTTGGATCGCACCAAAATGGTGAACAATGCCATCAGCACGGTAGAAACCAACTTGTTGGAAGGTGCGCTTATCGTGGTTTTTGTGCTCGTGTTTTTCCTCGGCAATTTCCGGGCAGGACTGATTGTAGCCTCGGTTATCCCGCTTTCCATGCTTTTTGCCATCATTTTGATGAATATGTTTGGCGTGGGCGGCAATCTGATGAGTCTCGGCGCCATTGACTTTGGTTTGATCGTGGATGGGGCGGTGATTGTGGTGGAGGCCATCATGCACCAACTCACACACAGCAAACATTTCAAGGAAACGAACCGACTCTCCACTGCCCAAATGAATGAAGAAGTACACCATTCTTCTTCCCGCATTATGAACGCGGCGGTTTTTGGACAGATCATCATCCTGATCGTTTACCTGCCCATTTTTGCACTGCAAGGCATTGAGGGTAAGATGTTTAAACCCATGGCGCAAACAGTTTCGTTCGCCATTTTGGGCGCCTTCATTCTTTCGCTGACGTACATTCCGATGATGAGTGCTTTGTTCATCAGCAAAAACATCTCGCACAAAAAGTCCATGAGCGACCGCCTGATGGAGCATTTGGAACGCTGGTATCAACACACGCTGGAGAAGGTGTTGAATTTTCCGAAAACCATCATCGCCGTTTCTTTGGCTTTACTGGCGGGCGCCGTGCTCCTGATGGGCACTTTGGGCGGGGAGTTTATTCCCGAACTGGAAGAAGGCGACTTTGCGGTGGATACCCGGGTTTTGACGGGCAGTAACCTCAATACAACGATTGAAGCGACCCAGAAGACGGCGGGTGTTTTGCTCAAAAACTTCCCGGAAGTCCAAAAAGTAGTCACGAAAATCGGCAGTGGAGAAATTCCCACCGACCCGATGCCCATTGAGGCCAGCGATATGATGGTGATTCTAAAGGACAAAAAAGAGTGGACTTCTGCAAAGAGCTTCGACGAACTGGCCCAGAAAATGAGCGCCAAAATTCAGGCCATTCCCGGTGTCACGGCTGGTTTTCAATTCCCGGTCCAGATGCGTTTCAACGAATTGATGACGGGCGCAAGACAAGACGTGGTCTGCAAAATTTTCGGGGAAGACCTGGACACCCTGGCCAAATACGCCCAGGTGCTGGGCGAGATCAGCAGCAGCGTGGAAGGCGCCATCGAACTGTATGTGGAGCAGGTGAACGGGATGCCACAAATCGTGGTCAATTACAAACGCGACGCCATTGCCAAATACGGGCTGAACATCTCGGAAATCAACCGCACGCTCAATGCAGCTTTTGCGGGAGCGGCCACCGGACAAGTGTACGAAGGCGAGAAACGTTTTGACCTCGTCGTGCGCGTGGCCAGCGAAGCCCGAAAAACTATCTCGGATGTTCAGAACTTATTGATTGCCACGCCTTCTGGCATACAAATCCCACTCCATCAAGTGGCCGATGTGCAGGAAATCGAAGGCCCAAACCAAATTCAGCGCGAAGATGCAAAGCGACGTATCATCATCGGATTCAATGTGCGCGGCCATGACGTCCAGAGCATTGTGAAGGAATTGCAGCAAAAAGTAGAAACTCAGGTAAAGTTTCCCGCGGGCTATTATGTCACGTATGGCGGCGCATTTGAAAACCTGCAAGCAGCCAAGGAGCGGCTCAGCATTGCCGTCCCGGTAGCCTTGGCGCTGATTTTCCTGATGTTGTATTTCGCTTTTGGATCGGTCAAACAAAGTTTGTTGATCTACTCGGCCATCCCGCTTTCGGCCATTGGCGGCATTGTGGCACTTTGGATGCGGGATTTGCCATTCAGCATTTCGGCGGGGGTTGGTTTTATCGCCCTGTTCGGCGTGGCGGTATTGAACGGAATCGTGTTGATTTCTGAATTCAACCGACTCAAAAAAGAAGGTTGGGACGACACGCGCCGGGTGGTGCTCATGGGCACCAAAATCCGTTTGCGCTCCATTATGATGACGGCCCTGGCGCCTTCGCTGGGTTTTATCCCGATGGCGATCAGCATGGGCGCGGGCGCGGAAGTGCAGCGACCTTTGGCTACGGTGGTGATTGGCGGCATTGTTTCGGCGACGCTGCTGACCTTGTTTGTGTTGCCGGTGTTGTTCGTGTTGTTTGAAAAATCTGGACGGAAAAAGGCCAAACACGTAGCCAGCATTGCTATTTTAATGCTCTTTTCTGCTACAATGGGTTTTGCGCAAACGAGTCCGCAACCCATTGCGCTGTCCGAAGCATTGGACTTGGCTTTTGCCAAAAATCCCGGACTTGAATCGGCCCGGCTCAACGAGCAGTTTTACGAAAAAATGAAAGGGACCTGGCGGGAACTGGACAAGACCAATTTTTCGGTTGAACTCGGTCAATTCAACAGCCGGGCTTTTGACAACAAAATCGGGATTTCGCAGGGCATCCAGTTTCCAAAAGTGTACAAAACGCAGAAACAACTGCTGTCCGAACAGGCGCTCGCTGCCCAGGCGCAATCCAAAATGACCCAGCGGGACCTAAAAACGGAACTCAGCCGCTTGTTTTATGGGTATATCTGGCTCCAGGAAAAGGAAAAACTCTTGCAGGAGGCCGACAGCGTTTACAGTGTTTTTGAAGAAAAAGCCCTGTTGCGGTTTCAAAAAGGGGAGACCAATTTGCTGGAAAAAACCACCGCCCAAATGCAGCGCCAGCAGATCAGCAATCAACTGGCGATGCTCCGGCAAGACCTGCAAATCGTGTTGCAGCGCTTCAATTTCCTGCTTCGGGCCGAAAGTCCGCGCATCCCCACGGCGGCAGCGCCAGAATTGCCCTTGCCTGTTTTGGCGGATACCTTTGGAATGGACAATTTGCCACAAATGCAGTTTCAACAGCATTTGCTCAATACCTCCCGATTCTCTGTGGCGGCGGAAAAAGCCAAACTTTTGCCGGATTTGTCCATTGGATTAAACAGCCATACCATCATTGGATACCAAAGGGTAGGGGACGAGGACCGGTATTTCAGCAGTGGCAAGCGATTCACCTTTGTGGGTGCGGGCGTGGCCGTGCCGATTTTTTCACGCGCCCAACGTGCAAGGATTTCGGCTTATGAGGTACAGGTCTTGCAGCAACAAAAGGAACTCGACTGGCTGGGACAACGGCTTCGCGCCGAGCGCATTACCGCCCGACAGGAAGTGCAGAAATATTGGGAAAGCCTGCAATTCTATCAAAATCAAGCACTTCCCAGCGCCAAAACCATTGTCTCCACCGCCAATCGGCAATTTGCCGCAGGCGAAATCAACTACCTTGAATGGGTGATGCTGGTCAACCAAAGTTTTGAGCTGCAAGGGCAGTTTCTGGACGAACAGGACCGTTACAACCAGGCCGTGCTACACCTCCTTACTTTCATCAACGAGTAAAATTTCAAACAATGAAATCATATTTCATGCTCATAACGGCCGTTTTACTGGCCTATTCCTGCGGCTCTAATAAAGAAGAAGCCGCCACTTCGGAAACAGAAACTCCCATTGCGACCTTAGTTTCGCTCGATGCGGATCAATTGAAAAACGCGGGTATTACCCTCGGCAAACCGGAAATGAAATCCATTTCGGCCACCCTGAAACTCAATGGTTCTATTGATGTGCCGCCCCAGAACATGGTCAGCATCAGTTTTCCGCTGGGAGGCTATCTCAAATCGAGCAAACTGTTGCCCGGCATGCGGGTGCGCAAAGGCGAGACCCTTGCCGTGATGGAAGACGCGCAGTTCATCCAGATTCAACAGGATTATCTCCTGGCCAAATCAAAAATGGCCTTGGCCGAGGGGGAGTTTCTGCGGCAGCAAGGGCTAAATGCCGACAAAGCGAGCAGCGACAAGGTGTTCCAGCAGGCCAAAAACGAGTTTGAAACGCAGAAAATCATGGTGCGGGCCTTGGACGAAAAACTGCGGCTCATTGGCCTGAACCCCAGCGCGTTATCAGAAAATAACCTCTCGCGCAGCGTCAGCGTTCGCTCGCCCATAAATGGATATGTCTCCAAGGTGAATGTCAACATTGGAAAATACACCGCGCCGACGGATGTGCTGTTTGAATTGGTGAACCCGGAAGACATTCACCTCGCGCTCACGGTTTTTGAAAAGGACGTGGCAAAACTGGCCATCGGCCAAAAAGTGATGGCCTACACCAGCGACAATCCTGCAAAAAAATACCCGGCGGAAATCCTGCTCATCAGCAAAAGCCTGGACGAAAACCGCACGGCGGAGGTACACTGTCATTTTGAAAAATTCGACCACAGCAATCTGGTTCCCGGCATGTTTATGAACGCAGACGTGGATGTAAAAACCGAAAAGGCGCTGGTGGTGCCCGAAGGCGCGGTGGTGCGCTGGCAAAACCAGAATTATGTGTTTGTCGAAGCAGGCAATGGCGCGTTCAACATGGCGCCCGTTGCATTAGGCATAGCGCAAGACGGGCAGCAGCAGATTATTCCCACGGAGGATTTGGGCGGTAAGAATGTCGTATTGCAGAATGCGTATACGCTGCTGATGAAATTGAAGAATAGCGCGGAGGAATAGGGGAGGGGAGAACACGGATGACACTGGACCTTCTCATAAAAGTAGACATATAGATAAGTTTGAAAGAAGTAATAAATTCACTTTTTAAAACGAATCCATATGTCACTTATTCAGAAGAAAGTTCAGCAAGGAACAGAAACTTGAAATCGTTAACCAATCCTTGAGAGTGGGGCAAATTTTAGAAGAATTGGCGGCCCAGTACAAAGTTCATGCGAATACTCTGTACAAGTGGCGGCGGGAATATTTGGAAGCACGAGAATCGTCTTTTCCCGGCCATGGGAAGAAAATCATGAGCACCGAAGAAAAGGAGATTGCCCGCTTAAAGAAGTCGAGAGGTTGAATTGGAGAAAGAGATATTAAAAAAGGCCTTGGGCATCTTCTCGTCACCCGACAGGAAAAATTTGCTTTCATGAAGCAATACAGCAATCGTTTTTCTGTTGAGCTGATGTCCAAAGCGCTTGGGGTGAGCAGGAGCGGTTATTATAAGTGGTTGAAAACCAATCGGGTGAAGGAAGGTAGGTTAAGATTAGACGAAGGAATAAAGGCCGTTTTCCAGGACAGTAAATGCAGATATGGAAGCCCTCGGGTTTGCGAGCAACAATAAAAAGGGTACGGATAAAAGGTTTCAGATACGGTGGCTAGGCGGATGTATGTTTTGGGGGCTTGTGGCAAGGCCAAGCGTAAATATGCATACGACAGATTAGGCCATGCTTTGAGCGTGTCCTAACTTGCTAGACCGAAACTTTGACGTCGAAGAAGTGAATACCGTTTGGGTTAGCGACATCACCTACATCCTTACAGACGAAGGATGGCGCTACCTGACAGTGATTCTGGATCTGGCCG
The DNA here is from genome assembly GCA_016708875.1 of Lewinellaceae bacterium. GTDB lineage: Bacteria > Bacteroidota > Bacteroidia > Chitinophagales > Saprospiraceae > M3007. The sequence continues at coordinate 11,522 of JADJFA010000032.1, read as the reverse complement.
ATAGGGGCTGTAGTGAGTTGGATTTTGAGAAAAACGATGCATGCGCAATGTACCGTCGTGCCGGCCTTTAAACAAGCCATTGAGAGGCGCCGGGTTCAGCCTCACAGCGGCTTAATGTTCCATTCTGACAGAGGCGTACAGTATGCTTGTGAAGATTTTCGGACAATTCTTGCTCATTATGGAATAGCACAAAGCATGTCAAGAAAAGGAAATTGTTGGGACAACGCAGTAGCAGGATCTTTTTCAAAACCATTAAAACCGAGGACTGAACAGATTTAAACTTATTAGGCTACTCAACTCAATTCATTGATTTTCAAATACATAGAAGGCTGGTACAATCCTCAGAGAATTCACTCTACATTGCGTGGCCTTACCTTGGGAAGCCTTTTATGAAAAAAACTTCAAGATTGGCCGCTTAACCTTTTCTTAGTGTCCACTATAGTGAGGAAAGTCCACAGATTAGACACGGATTTGTCTTTTATTTAAACTATAATCCGTGTCTAATCTGTGTCATCCGTGTTCTATATGAATAGGAGCATTGAAGTGACCTTCGTTTTTAATCCTATCTATACGGATTTCAGGGCTTTTGCTTTTTCGAGAGCCAGCGCCATTCGGCGGCTTTTTTTTTTTCCTGGATGCGTTTTGACTAAGCGCTCTGAACGTTTGGGGTCGCCAGGGAGAGTAGACTAGTTGGTGGAGAAGGTTGGCAAGTCAACATTGAGTTTTTCTCTGATTCAGACAACAATTTTTGAGAGTTCGGCTAAGGAACATTTTGAAAGCATCAAGTTTGTATGGAAGAGTTCGGACCTGATCTCGTAGTAAGCAATTGTCAATCGCTTGCAGTAGTAAACTACGAATGGAGAACTTGCAGGTATAAAGTTCAAGCATTCGGCAAATCGACCTACTCCAAATAAATATTGAGCCTATTGAATCGATAGATGTCTTTTGCTCATTTTCACCTAAAATCTCGTTTTGGTACTTTTCGATAAAATCTAACCCCCATTCGAGCTTCTTTACTCTAACCGCGGCAATGGAAACCGCCAAATAGGTGCTAGGGTGAAAGCTTCCTTCGAAATGAAGGTATCCACGATCAGATTATCCTTGTATAGATCAAATAAAGTGAGTCGAATCTCTTCGTTGTCAAAATGTGCATTTGAGATCAAAACGCAAAAGATTTCGCAAGTAATGTATAAAATTTCCTAAGGCTCTCCTCATCCAGCTATTTTCATGCATTAGGAGAAGGTCAAAAGAATACGAACATCTGATGACTCTGGATGGCTCTTTTCAGAAGGATAAAAATTTCGTAGTGACCCTGAGAGGAGGAGACGTCAGATAACGATTGGGTATGGAGGTTTCATTTATGATTAATTGAATGTCTGGAGGAACCGCAATGTTTGCGACCTTTTGCTGAAGTAAAAAATGATTGAGTACGGTCAATTGATAGAGGTAGTAATGCAGATCCAAGGCTCGAAGAGTAGTGGGAATATTGAGGTCGCCCCGGGTTTGGTTGTGCAAACATTCGTTCTCAAAAATCGCATATTCTAAAATAAATTGCCGGTGAAAATGCTTCTCATTTTTCCAGGGATATTCCTCTTGCATTTTTTGAAGCCTTATCAACAATTGCCGATATCGCGATTCAGGTTACGAGTACGTGCGATCTCCGGAAAATCAAAGTTTTGATTGAATTCATTATCCTCTTCGATAATACCGTTGAGCCAATAGAAAGCGCACTTTTACTTTTTGCGCTTCCACCATGACTTTTTCTGGCTTCCTGTCTTTTACCAGATCGCCCGAAAAAGGACTTCGTGCAAATATTGTTTGTCTAATGGCAGAGCTGACGAATCCCAGGAATGGCTCAAACATAACTCCAGAAGTGGGGCGACATGCCTTCATTTTGCCATTATTGAAGAAAGGAAGTGCAAACTGACGGATTTGCTCCTTTTCCTCAGGATTCAGGGTTCGTATCAACTCAATGAGGTTGCTTTGCTCCATATTTGTGCGGGGAACACTATTGAAAAAGTGTTATTGATTTTCCAAGGCCGAAGTAAAGACCTTTGCTTCGAATTATTCTTGGTTAACACTTTTAAACACTCTGGTTATGGCAAAAAAATTCCTTTTCTCTCTCCTCTTTTGTATCCATTTTGGTGACCTTACGAACCTTTTTGCGCTGAATAGCACTTTTCTGCCTGAAAAATTACCTCTAAATGCAGAAGAATGCCATGCTCCTCCGCCCGATAGCTTCCGCATGACTGCCGCTGGAGCTCACTTTGTTTCTTTGGCTTGGCAACCTGTTTGGATAGGAGCCACGCACACCTTGGTTGTCTTGAAACTTGAATCTGACGGTGTCTCATGGTTGCCAATTGATACCTTTCCCACTATTCCAGGAGATTCATTCACCGTAAACAATTTGCTGTATGGATCAAAATATCGATTTGCAATATCGACCAAATGTGCGAATGGAGACCCAAGTGATGTACAGGCGTTCACAGGCCCACCGTCAGGATTGATCTTGGACTTGGTACTAAATGGGCGGACACCTATTAACCTTCGTCTCCTCCTCTTTGTCCATCCATCCAATACGAGAATTACAATTGGGTAGGGTTTAGGATTGCAGCAGGTCAAAACCTTGGAGCAGTCGAGAATTTCTTTGAATTTGCAGTAGGAGAGAATGGTGTACCATTGATTAAGCGTGTCAGTTACGGGCCGCATATTGTTGCAACTAATCTAGGGGGAGATTACCCCCAAAACCCACCGAAACCAAGTATAATCGAACTAAATGTATCGGAGTTTCTGATTAAACGGGTTGATGGTGCATTGCCAGTTACTATTGGGATGTTAAGATTAACCTATAACCCATATTCCAACCAAAGACAGTTAAAATCTGTAAGGTTGATGATGTGCCTTGGTCAAATGAATATTCATTTACTGTTCATACTGCCCAATCAGCAAATGGAATGCGTCCCAATTTAACGATGGATCGAAATGACGAACTCTATTTTAAAAATGAGAAGTTTGTTGGTGAAAACCCAATCAATGAAAGCCTAAATATTGCTCCGCTCGAAAGTACCTCTTTGCAGAATGTAATCAATGTCTGGTTAATAAACATGACAGGGCAGATCGTATTGAGGCATCAGTTTGGGTCTGGTCCGAACATTCCATCCATACCAACGAACAAGCTGCCAGCAGGCCCTTACATCCTTCGAATTGATAGTGAAAACGATATCCAGATAGTGAAGGTTATTAAAATCTGACCTTTCAATAAGGTGTCTTTCGGCTTATACATCCTCGGAACAAACAATCATGGTATGAAAAAAAGGTTAATAATTTTTGCGCTTCTCCTATCTTCATTCAGACTTTCCGCCCAACCCTCCATCCAATGGCAGCAATGCCTCGGCGGCACCGAGTCTGAAACAGCCCAAGACATCCAACAAACCAACGACGGAGGATTTATCGTGGTAGGCTTTACAACCTCTAACAACGGCGATGTGTCCGGTAACCATGGTGGAGGCGATTGGTGGGTGGTCAAAATAAATGCCATTGGCGATATCCAGTGGCAGAGGACATTGGGTGGCAGTTCAACGGAAACTGCAAATTCAGTTTCCCAAACAATTGACGGGGGGTACATCGTGGCGGGACAAACCTTTTCGAACAATGGCGATGTGTCGAACAACCACGGTGATTGGGATTATTGGGTGGTCAAATTGAATTATCTTGGTCAAATGGAGTGGCAGAAAACATTGGGAGGAAGTAACCCAGATTATGCCTATTCCGTCCGACAAACAACAAATGGGAGCTATATCGTAGCTGGTTATTCCTCATCAACGGATGGCGATATAACTCAGAACATTGGTTATTCCGATGTTTGGCTCGTAAAATTGGACAGTGTGGGCGAGATTGAGTGGGACAAATCCTACGGCGGAATTAATGGAGCTGACAGGGCCTTCAGTATCCAACTTACTAAAGATGGCGGCTATATTTTCGCAGGCGAAACGAATTCAAGTGATGGAGATGTAGAAGGTCACCACGGGAACGATGATTGTTGGGTGGTGAAATTGGACAGCAACGGTGATCTGGAATGGCAGCGGGCCTTAGGGGGTATAGGTTCCGACAGGGGCTGGGGCGTTGTGCAGACCAGCGATGAAGGCTATGCCATGGTCGGCTATGCCGGATCGCTCGATGGTGATATAACTGGCTGGCAGGGCTATTATGATTATTGGGTTGTCAAATTGAGTGCATCAGGAGTGCTTGAATGGCAAAAGACGCTTGGTGGAAGTGACGAAGATTGGGGGCGCTCCATTTGTCAAACAGTGGATGACGGATATGCTGTAGTGGGTATTACCCGCTCGATGGATGGGGACGTTCTTGTTAACCATGGACAAGATGTTTGGGCCGTAAAACTGGACAGCACGGGGAATTGTTGTGGCAAAAACACTCGGCGGCACGGGTGCTGAATGGGTTAACTCAATTTTACAGACTACTGATGGAGGCTATATTATCGCGGGAGAAACCTATTCAAACGACGGCGATGCTTCCGGAAATCACGGTGGAAGAGACTTCTGGGTCGTCAAGCTCTCCCCGAATCCGTGGGCACAGAAGATTTCCTAACGCAATCCTCCAATGTAGAAATCTATCCCAATCCGCTTCGCACGCATTACCCTCCAACTTGTCTCCGGAAGAACCCTAACCCTCAACATCACCGACCTCCTTGGCCGCCAACTCAGACACCAAACCATTTCCAACGGTGGCAGCGCAGACATTTCGACCCTGCCCAATGGCCTCTACCTCCTGACCGCCACTACGCCCTCAGGCAAAGTCTTTTCCGGGAAATTCAGGAAGCAGGATTAAGCCAAATCCGGGTTACAATTTTACCTTTGAAACACGCTTTTAGCCACAACTTTGAGTATTGGGTTGTGGCTTTTTTTTTGAACGGTTCTATTCTGTATGAAAAACTTCTTCCTTTTCCCTGCCTCAACTTTGGCACATATCGTTCATATTAAGGGCTTCGCAGCGGCAATAATTCTATTAAAAGCGAGTGCAAGCATTGCCTTCTTCTTGCTTTATACTAATGTTTATGGGGCCCCTCTATGCTCAACCGACCATCCAATGGCAAAGACCTATGGCGGATCAGCATTCGAGGAACTTTATTCCATTCAACAAACCACAGATGGTGGCTTTGTCACCATTAGCGTGACCTTATCGAATAACGGGGATGTTACCGGCAACCATGGTGGTGTTGATTTCTGGGTTGTGAAACTGACCGAAAGCGGTGCTATCAATGGAAAAAGGCATATGGTGGCAGCAACAACGAATGGCCGTTCTCGCTCAAACAAACCAATGATGGTGGCTATATCATGGCCGGATTGGCAATGTCAAACAATGGACATGTTTCTGGCAATCATGGGGACAGAGATTGTTGGGTGGTAAAACTGAATGGGGCGGGGGGGATTCAATGGCAAAAAACACTCGGCGGAAGTGGTGCTGATGAAGCGTTCTACGTCAAACAAACCAGTGATAATGGTTATATCGTTGCAAGCTGCTCTGGGTCAAATGATGGTAATGTTTCCCAGGTAATCATGGTTTTGATGATGCCTGGGTTGTTAAATTGAGCGAAACTGGGGCCATACAATGGCAAAAATCTTTGGTGGGAGCAGTACCGATATTGCGGTGTATCATTCAAACTATGGATGGGGGCTATATTATGGCAGGCGAATCGGATTCCAACGACGGTGACGTCTCGGTCAACTACGGTAATCCGGATTTTTGGATTGTAAAACTGGACGGAAACGGTTCGATTGAGTGGGAGAAATCACTCGGTGGGATAGGATTAGATGTTGCCACGTCTATCCGTCAGTTGAGCGATGGAAATTTTATAGTGGCAGGTTATGTTGGCTCCAACATTCTGGGGCACCATGGTTTTTTTGATTATTGGTTGGTCAAATTGAGCAGTGCTGGAGTAGTGATCTGGGACAAGGTGTATGGGGGGAGCAGCATTGATCAAGCCTTTGAAATACAATTGACCAGTGATGGCGGCTTCATTTTGGTTGGAGAAACCCAATCTGTGGATGGCGATTTATTGAACAATGATGGTGGGCAGGATATTTGGGTGCTCAAGTTGAACGAAAGTGGTGAAATTGTTTGGCAAAAAACACTTGGAGGGAACATGGCAGAGGGCGGCCGTTCCGTTTGGCAAACGAATGATGGCGGCTACATACTTGGAGGTTTTACCTGGTCAACAAACGGGGATGTGTCTGGCTCCGGGAATCAGGGTGAGAGCGATTTCTGGGTCGTCAAACTCTCCCCCGATCCGTGGGCACGGAAGATATCGCTACCCAATCGGCTCCAGCTTAGAAATCTATCCCAATCAGCCTCCCACAGCATTACCCTTCAACTTGCCTCGGAAGAACCAGCCCTAACCCTTCGCATCACTGACCTCCTGGCCCGTCAACTCAGCCATCAAACCATTTCCAACGGTGGGAGTGCGGACATTTCCGCACTACCCAATGGCTACCTACCTGACCGCCACAACGCCTTCGGGCAAGGTCTTTTCTGGTAAATTCAGGAAGCAGGAATAGGAACACAGTGCTGGACAGAAGCTGATGGCGGTGTAATTGGTTAGAAGGAGAGGAGTTTGGCGTACCTGATTAAGCCCGAGGATACGGCGGAGGTTTTTCGATCTCGTGCATTTTGCCATCTTTGGGAAGGTTTTCAACTGTCCGATTTTTCGGACAACTGACTTCCCTCCATGTGAAGTTGCTTTTCAGGTCGTTCTAGTACTTGCGGGGACGATCGGTTCCGGTGAGTACTTCGATCATGAATGACGGAGAAATATGGTGCTGCTTATGCTGCTGCCCCCCAATCCAGAGGGGTTCAGTATCTACCGCAACCCCATCACAATCAACCGACTATAAGGTCCCCATACCTATCCTCACCACCACCACATGCAATCCCGGGCCAATCCCACTCCAACCGCTGGCTAGCCCCCGAAACCGGCGCTAAAAAACGACCTGCGTGCCTCGCATATCATACACCCGCAGGTGCTGGACATACTCAACGCCCCGGATAAACAGCGTTTGGTTGGAAAGATCAAGCCCATCCCGATAATCCGGCGTTTTCAGCCTCGCCGGTTGCAAAGGCAAGTCGCTAATGGTTACTATATTGGAAGGCTCTGATTCTCCAGGAGGGTCTGCATAGATGGCAGTTACATAAAAAACTGGCCATATAACCCCCTGCCGTATCTGACATGGTTTGGTCTGTTGAAAGAAACAACACGCTATCTTTATAAATTCTATAGCCCGTCAGTGTAGCGGGGGTATTGGCGGTATCGGGCGCCTCCCAAACGATAAATTGCAATAGGCAGGCCCCTGAATGATATGCTCGTCGCACCAGTCCCATTGATCTCTCCCAGAATGTGGTTTACCGTAATTGCAAACGCCTCAGGCACTGGGAATTGGGCGAGACACCAGCACTGGAAAAGGAAAAATGAGCATAGAAAAGCGATTTTCTTCATGGGAAAAAACTTAGTCTTTACTGTATGAGAGCGTTTTCAAAATCTTGTTGCGAACCAACCAAAGGTAAGCCTGCTCTTTATGGAAGCGGGGTGACTCGCATCACACAAACGGTTGATTGAAATCAAATTTGTCCAGGGTGCTGGCATGTTTAAAGAGATTACCTTTGCGGCAAATCAAATTCGAAACCCAGTTCTCCCTTCCGTCTATCGCAACAAAATAAGGCCCTCGCCTTGCTTTCCAATAAAATATCCGCTTTATGTCAGATTCCCTGCCCTGCCCCAAATGCCACTGCGAATACAGGCTCTCCCAGTGATGGCCTCATGGTTTGTTCTGAATGCTTTCACGAATGGAACCCGGATGAAGTGCCGGAAGCGGCAGAAGATGCTGCGCCCAAAGTGCTGGATGTGAACGGTAACGGTTGCAAAACGGCGACAGCGTCATCGTCATCAAGGACTTGCCGGTAAAAGGCATGCCCAGACCCGTGAAAGCCGGAACCAAGGTGAAAAACATCCGCCTTACGGACGGCGATCACAATATTGATTGCAAGTGAAGGGTTCGGTGCTATGGGCCTGAAGTCGGAGTTGTGCGGAAAGCGTAGGGGGGATTAATAGGATTGACACGATTGATGGGATTGATACGATTGAAACGATTGATGGGATTGATACGATTGACGGGATTGGTACGATTGAGACGATTGAATGGATACGACCCATAAGGCTGAAAAATCATTCGCCAACCCGAAATTTTAGAAGTTGTTCTGAACCTTTCCTGAAAATTCTGGGAATGATATATTGGAAAAGCACTTGGGTGTGGGCCATGCTGGCGGTGCTCACTTCGTTCCATGCGAAGTCACAATCGCTCAAAATAATGACCTACAACATTCGCCTCGACGACGTAGCCTCCGACGGCGAACACGCCTGGCCACAACGCCGGGATTTCTGGCCGCCCAAAATCAAATTTTACGAACCCGATATCTTCGGCGCCAGGAAGGACTGCCGCAACAAATTGGATTTTGCAAAACTACTTCCCGGATTACAACAGCGCAGGTCTTGGCAGGGAAGCGGGCGGGAAAGGCGAGTCCACGCATATTTTCTTCGACAAATCGAAATACCTGCTCAAGCAAAGCCATACTTTTTGGCTTTCGCCCACTCCCGACTCCGTTTCAATGGGCTGGGATGCCGCCTGTCTGCGGGTTTGCACGGCGGTTTTGCTGAAGGACAAACGATCAAAACGTCAATTTTGGGTTTTCAACACGCACCTCGACCATGTTGGCGAAACGGCCCGACAAAACAGTATTAACCTGATTTTGAAGAAGATAGAGTTTTGAATACCGGAAAACTCGGTCATCTTCATGGGCGACCTGAGACTCGGAGCCTGGTTCTGTCATCATCACCCGGCGAAAAGAAATGAAAAACACGCGCAAAGGTTTCTGAAATACCGCCTTTGGGCCAAGTGGCGAAGCTTCAACGGCTTCAAATTCGAGGAGCCGGTGACCAGAAAGCGATTGACTATATTTTTGTCTCCAAATCCGCCGGGGTTTCTGTGAAAAAATATGCCGTTTTGAGCGATTCCAAAGACCTGCGATACCCTTCTGATCACCTTCCTGTTTTGGTGGAATTGGAGTTGCGGTAAGCTGGGCAAAACCTGATTCCTATTTCGAGTGCCTGACTTCTTTCCCCATTTTCATTAGTTTGGAAGCGGTGGCAATGCCCACTACGCTTTGTTTCCAAACGCTGTGCATCAAAAACAACAGGGATAGGGTAGCCCGCTGATGCCGAGGTGTTTGGCCAAGGCCACGCCTTCGCCTTTTTCGGCATTGATTTTCAAATTTAAAGCGCTCGTTGAAAAAAAGGCAGCAAGGTCTCCGTTTGTAAACACATCACGATCCATCACGGCAAGGACCGCACCAATCGGTGTAAAAATCCAGAAATACAGGCTTCCCCGCGGCTTTTGCACTTTCAATCTGGTTCAATAAGTCTGTCTTGACGAACAGGAGTTCCTGTTTTTGAACACTTTTTTCATTTTTCCAAGGGGGCGAAACCGCCACTTGGTACTTGCAGGAATAGGAGGTACTTATTAGCAAACCGAAGAAAACAAACAAGGTGGAGCTCGGGCGAGATGCTAACAGATTCATTTTTTTGGCACGTGTTTTTGTCCGGGTTGGGAGAAGATGCACGTTACGGCGTATGAGTTGTACGTATTTGTTGAAGTGTTTTCCAACATAGATTATGCGAATCAGGGGTAGAAACGGTGTTAAAAGCCGCATGTGGTCGGCTATCAGGTTTATAGAAAACATATTCACATCTGGTTCAGAGCCGCGTAGCTGGCACCGTGTCACCGCTACGCAGTTCTGATCAATTTTCACGGTCGGTTTCTCCAAGTCCCGATGACAGGATCACTACGGCGTCTTTTTTTTGTTGATCCGTTTTACCCCTGATTCGCAGGGATGACTAAAGTTTTTTTGCTGTACTAATATTTGGGTCAGCACCTCATTTTCCTTTTTGAGCACCTTTTGCTGCTCGCTCAGACGACAAAATTTGTGTGCCGCAATTGGCCGAGCACACTTTTGAGCCATGCAAACAACATCCCGGCCGGAAACAGATTTGCTCCATCTTTTTCGTCAAACTTAAAATTTATCTCGTTATGAGAACGAAACTTTTCTTCGCTATTTTCCTGGCATTCAGCAGTTTGTATGCCAACACAGATTTTAATCCTTACGCCAAAGCCGCTCTTTGCCTCGCTTGTGAAATCCCCAGCGGACTGACTTAGGCAACCTGACCGGGGCCTCCGCCACACTCTCCTGGGATGCCGTAAGCGGTGCAACGAAGTATACCATGCCAAGTGGAGGATGAACAGACCAACCCCAGTACTTTTCACTATCGAGGCCAACGTGAACGGTACCTCTTACGCCGTCACGGGCCTGACAAACGGGTGCTTTACAAATTCAAAGTGCGCACCCGTTGTGGCAGCGATAAAAGCGACTGGTCGGACTGGGTGTTTTTCACGGCGGGTAATGGCGGCGCGGGCGGCTCCGGGCACTGCGCTTCAACGCTACTTTCCGCCAATGTAACGGGCATTTCGGCCACACTTTCCTGGAACAAAGTGAGCGGAGCAGTGCAGTACTACATCGAAGTGGAAGACGAACAAAACGGGCCAAGTACTTTCCATTTTGGAATTGCCAGTGCAAGATTCATTTACACGTTAGTGGGTCTGCAAGCAATGTTTTGGCACAAATCAAAATCCGTGCACTGTACAGGTGGTCAAAGCGACTGGTCGGGTTGGTTGTTTTTCAACAGCAATGTAGGTGGTGGAACAGGTGGAGGAAATGGGATTGCAACACTCCAGACAGTCACACAGGTTTCCAATATCACGGCCCAATACCGCCTTGCTGACTTGGACTGCCGTGCCGGCTGCCGCCTCTTACTTCCATGAAATTGAGCGCAAACAGGCGGCGCTCCGTGGCAAATCACCCAAAATGGTAACCACGAACTCGTTTTTGTTCACGGGCTTGCTTAGGCACGACGCAGTACAAATTCAAGGTTCCGTTCAAATTGCGCTGGCGGTGGTCTGGCGACTGGACGGACTGGCGTAAGTTCAAAACGGCTTCCTCTCTTATAACAACAGGGGCAGCAATCTGAATAGCCCGGTAACAAGCCGGGAAGAGGGCCAGTCAGTGGCACATCAAGGAACCTTGATCTGCAAGTTTGGCCAAACCCGGGCAAAAACAGTGCACTGTTCGCTTACAAAACCTGAGTGCTGAAAGCTGCCATTTTTCGCTTGTACGATCTTACTGGTCGGATAGTCAGGCGCAACTTATTCAAGGACAACGGGTACTTGGGAAGGCGCATTTTGAGGCCTCCAGAATTTGCCTAACGGTCTTTATTGCTTCAAACGCAAGACGGAGTCAAATCGAACTATCAAATTAATCGTCAGTCATTAATCATTTTCATCCACCGCTTGCGAGGCAGTTTGACCGTTGGGATAATAGATCATGATGGTTGGCTGCCCGCTTTT
>JADJFA010000031.1 GCA_016708875.1 Lewinellaceae bacterium | reverse complement strand
GATTTCTGAACAAAAGAATGTCTCAATCTTAGAAGAAAAAATCAATGTCCTAGAAAAAGACCTTGCCAGCAATGTCGCAGGCTATGAAGCAACTATGCATTTGGTAAAATGGCAGGACCGTTATATTAATACTGGGCAGTTTGCCAATTCATCCCCTTCGAAAAAATGAACTCAAGGAGCTAATGCGCGGCGCCTCCGGTGGCAGCAATTTCCTGAAAATCAACACGCTGTACAGTCAAAAATCCCTGTACGACCTCATTTGGAAACCGCTTGAATCGCTGCTCTCACCGGCATAAACCATGTATTGCGCCCCATCTGGCCTTCTCCACCGCCTGAATCTGGCCGCGATGGCCACCCCTGAAGGCCAGGTGTACGGCGAACGCCGTCAAGTGGTTGTGATGGGCAGCACACGTCAGTTGGCAGTTGGCAATGGCAGTCAGACCAGTTCCAACGACGCCTACCTCGCCGGCGGCATCCGCTACGACAGCGACAGCACGGTGATCGCTTATGCCAACCGGGGCGCTTCGACGCGAAGTATTGAGCCGAGCGCTTTGGCGTTTCAGCCCGACAGCCTCAGCATCACCCGGGGTGGCGTACTTGACTACCTGCCTGCCACCGCCGCTGAAGTACAAGAGATCGGCCAAACGCTTCGCTCCGTCAGTCTTGAAACGAAAATAGACACGGGTTTTTACGCCACAGAAGAGTCGTTCCGGCAGTTGGGTGTTGGAAAGCCTTCCCCGCGCATCATCCACGTGGCCACGCACGGCTATTTTTTCCCAGATCCGGCCGTCAGCAAAGCAGGCAATTGGCAGCAGGCAGCGAGCCTGTTTTCAAAATGTCCGAGCACCCCATGATCCGCTCCGGACTCATTATGGCCGGCGCCAAACAGGCCTGGCTCACTGGCAAACACCCCGAAGGTCAGGAAGACGGTATTCTTACCGCCTACGAGATCAGCCAGATGAATCTCTCTGGTACTGAACTGGTGGTGCTCAGCGCTTGCGAAACGGGTCTCGGAGATATCGTTGGCAACGAAGGGGTTTACGGCCTGCAACGCGCCTTCAAAATCGCCGGGGCAAAGTACCTCATTATGTCGTTGTGGAAAGTGGACGACCGGAGTACCCAGGCATTTATGAGCAGTTTTTACCGGCATTGGCTGACGGAAAAGAGAACCGTGCCGGAGGCCTTCCGCAGCACCCAGCTGGAGATGCGGGCGATGTATTCGGGGGCGTATGATTGGGCGGGGTTTGTGTTGATTGAGTGAGTTTTTGCGGGTAAAAAACTCCCAACGTAGGCTCAATCCAAAGAAGGAATTTCGTGCAGCAAAAAATGAAGCAGGCCACATACCCTGATACCCGAATCACGCAGATAGCTTTCGCTTTCAGGGGTAACAATAAACCTGAAATCCGGGTTGAGATCTTCGCAACTTAGATAAAACCCTTTGGAGACGGAGGGCGCGTTGGAATATTTTATTTCAATGGCGGCCAATTTTCCTGAAGGAGTTTCGAGCAAAAGGTCAATTTCGGCACCGTGTTGAGTACGGTAAAAAAAGTAATTCCACCGGTCGCCGCAAACCCTGCGGATTTGCTGGATTACGTATCCTTCCCACGAGACGCCCAACATCTGGCTGGAATAAAGTCCTTCCAAGTCAGGGATGCGGACAAGTGTATGATGAAAACCCGAATCATTAAAATAAAATTTCGGAGATTTGGTTAGCCGTTTGCCGAGGTTGCGGAAATAGGGCTCTAATTTTTGGGTCAGGAAGGCGCCCTCGAGCAAATAAAGATATTTATTGACCGATTGAACAGAAATGTCCATTGAACGGGAAATTTCCGCAGCGTTCAAAATTTGCCCATGCAAGTGACCCAGCATTCGGATGAAACGGCTCATTGTCAGCGGCTCTACTTCATAGCCGATGATTCTGCGCAGATCACGTTCAACAAAGGTTTTGGTAAAGTTTTCAAGCCAACGTTTCGCTACGTCGAAGTTCTTTGCCAAAAAAGCGTCTGGAAAGCCGCCCCGTAGCCAATGCTCCCTCATAGGATAAGCATGGGCGATTTCAGGCAGCGAGAAAGGAGAGAGTTCGTGGAAAACGATGCGCCCAGCCAGCGACTCGGAACTGTTGCGAAGCAATTCAGGAGATGCGGATCCCAAAAGAATGAATCGCGCAGGTTCGCGCTGCTTGTCCACCAAGGAACGAATGATCGGGAAAAGCCTCGGCATGGTTTGAACTTCGTCTATGATGACACATTTGTCAAAATGCTCCGAGAGATAGGTTTCAGGGCTTGCCAATTTGGCAAGGTCATTTTCAGATTCAAGGTCGAGGTAGAGCGTCTTTTTTTTCAGATGTTGGCCGATGGATTTGGCAAGGGTCGTTTTCCCAACCTGCCTCGAACCGATGATAGCTACGACCGGAAAGAGGTCTAAATCTTCTACAATATTATGCGTTGCAATCCGAAATATCATGGTGCAAATATCCGATTTATCCGTGAAAAAAACAAACTGTAGTTGTGTTTTTTCACGGATAAATTATCAGGAATGATGTGCGATGTGTGATTTTGGCTTAACGGTCTTGGTTGCATGCCTAGTCCAATATCCTAAATCCAAAACTGTAATTTGTAATTTCAAGTTGTCTCTTGCCATCCAAGTACTATTTTTGCAAATTACCCACCCATTCGCAGCAAAAACCTTGGAAGATTTCAACTACATCCCCGCCATTCTCTCCGGTGATCGAACCCTGATCACCCGGATGTATGCCCAACTTTTCCCCGCTATTCGTCAACTGGTCAAAGACCATGTAGGCACCGAAGACGACGCCAAAGACGTGTTTCAAGATGCAATCATTGTGATCTATGAAATGGCGCAAAAGCCTGGTTTTCAACTCACCAGCAAGTTTAGTACCCTGTTTTACGGGGTCGGCCGAAACCTCTGGATGTCGCGGCGGCAAAAAAAAACGAATTTGGAAGTAACAATTCCGGAGGACGCCAAATACATAGCGGACGATTCCTTACATATTGACTCACTCCAGGTGGAGCGCGGCAAACTTTTTTACAAAGCCCTGCGACAATTGGGAGAAGACTGCCAAAAACTCCTGGAATTATTCTTCCAAAACCATAAAATGGAAGAAATCGCTCAGAAAATGGGCTTTGCCAGCGAAGGGTATGCCCGTGTGCGAAAATCACAGTGCAAGGACCGGCTGGTTGAAACGATCAAAAAGGACGCCGCCTTCAAGGAACTTCAAACCGCTTGACAGTCATGAAAAATTTAGATAACAACGAACTTATCGAACAATACCTGCGCGGCGCACTTCCGCCCGAGGATCTGCAAGCGGTAGAAACCAGTCTGTCTACTGACCCGGCATTCCGGGCGGAAGTGGAATTACACCGGCAATTGCATGAGGAATTTGCAGACCCCCAAAAGCTGGAACTCCGTGATTTGTTGACTGATATCCTCAAGGAATCGCCGCCGTCCCAGTCAACGAATTATGGATGGCTGAAATGGCCAGGCATCGCATTGGCGGTATTATTTTTAGGCTGGGTGGGGTGGCATTGGCTAACACCCGCTTTGGAAAATACTCAACCTGCGGTGGAAGAGCAAATAAAATCAGTGCCTCCAGCTAATGAGCCTATTGCAACGCCTGAAATTCGAGACCCACAGACAGAACCATTGGAAAAAGCGCCCATACGCCCCATTGCAAAGGCAGATCAGGCGGCATACCTACCTAACCGCGATTTTGAGAACCGTTTGGGTAGCTTGATCCGTTCCTCAAACGGAACAGCAGAAATGATAAGCCCGGCCATGGGTGCTACGTTCAAGGCTGAAAACGGTGTGGTAAAAATCAACTTTCGTGGCGCCGCCCCCGCAGATGGGGATACGGCTCAGTTTCCGTTGGTGTTGAAAATCTTTGACAATGCTGTAGACTTAAACAAATCCCTGTTCCAAGTTTTGCCTACGATCAAGAATCGCAATACAGCGGATGGGTCATGGGCGTTTTCTTCTGCTCAGCGACTCCGCTTGCAGCCCGGTTTGTACTATTATACCATGGAGCGCCAAGCGGATGAGGATTTGATTTTTGTGGGAAGTTTAGGGTGGAGTAGTGTTTAAGAGGAATTAAACCGCAAAACCGCAAAACAGGAGAACAGGAAAATTTAAAACCGTGCATCATGATCCGAATAAGGCTAAAACCTTGCCTTTTTCGAGATTAATCACTCTTAGTTTTAAATTTTCCTATTCTCCTGTTTTGCGGTTTTCCTGTTTATTTTCCTCACGCCAAATCCACCATCGTCACCCCATCCCCGCCGCCATCCTCCGGGTGATAAGACCGGGCAATATTCCCGCCATATTCCCGCAGTTTTTGCTTTACCACATTGCGGAGCACGCCCGTGCCTTTTCCATGCAGGATTTGGATGGTGTTGGCGCTGGTGAGCAGGGCGTTGTCTACAAATTTTTCGAGCACTTGCAGCGCCTCTTCTTTGCCCATGCCGCGAATGTCCACCTTGGCGTCAAAGGACGCAACGTGTTGTAAATCATTGGAATTGACACTGGAAGGCTGCACAAGCGGTTCGTTGGCGGGTATTAAATCTCGCACGACCGTCGTGATCCGAAGCCCGCCCATTTGCACTGTGGCTTTTTGCCCTTTAATCTCTTCCACCTGGCCCGTGGCGCCACCTGAACGGAGTCGCACAAAGTCGCCCACAACAATGGGGCGGGTCACCACATTTCCGGCAGATTTTAATTCTGATTTGACCACTTCTTCGTTGACTTCATCTACTTGTCTGGCTTTTTCCGTGCGCTCCTGGCGGAGTTTGGCCGCAAATTCCTGGGCCTTTTCGAGGTTTTTCTCGCCTTTTAGCTCGCGGATGATTTTATCTACCTCGCGGTTGGTGTTGGCGCTCATGCGGAGTTCATGCTCCTTTTGATCGAGTTTGAGGCGCTTGCGTTTTACGTCCAATTCCTGGTGCATCCCATCGTACGTTTTGATGAGGCGTTCGAGGGACTGCTCTTTTTCCTTAACCGAACTGAGTTTTTCCTCCAGTTCCTGCTTCTCGCGCTGGAGTTCGATGAGGATATCGTCCACGGCCGTTTCGGAGCCAGTCCGGTTGCGGGCATAGCCAATAAGGTCTCGGGAGAGGCCGCTTTTTTCGGCAATTTCAAAAGCATAACTGCTGCCGGGGCGACCCACTTTCAGTTCGTAGGTCGGTGAAAGGGTATCCTTGTCGAAGTGCATGTTCCCGTTCAGGATGCCGGGATTGCGGAAGGCGTACACCTTGAGGTTGGAATAGTGGGTGGTCACCACGGCATATACGCCCTTGCGGTGGAGTTGGCGCAAAATCGCCTCGGCAATGGCCCCGCCAGGCTTTGGATCTGTGCCGCTGCCCATTTCGTCAATAAGTACAAGGGTGTCCGGGGTGGCTTTTTGAATAAAAACACGGGCGTTCTGGAGGCGGGAAGAATAGGTAGAAAGATCGTCGTCAAGGCTTTGCTGGTCGCCGATATCGGCAAATATTTGGGAGAAAATGCCAAACTCGCTCAGTTCGTGCACAGGCACGAGCAAGCCACTTTGCACCATCATTTGCAAGAGTCCAACGGATTTCATCGCCACAGATTTGCCTCCGGCGTTTGGCCCTGACAGGATCAGAATATGGTTTTCAGCATTGAGCCGCAACTCAAACGGGATGGTTTTACGCCCCGTTTGTTTGTTCTTCAAGTACAATAGCGGGTGAAAACCTTTCCGGACGTTGATGATTGGTTTTTCTTTCAAAATAGGCATCCCAGCCCGCATGGCAAGGCCGAGCGCGGCTTTGGCTCGTACCACGTCGAAGCGGACGAGCACTTCCGAGTAGTTGCGCAGAATGGGGCTGTATGGCCGAAATGTTTCGCTCAGGTCGCGCAGAATTCTAAAGATTTCCCTGCGTTCATCGTGTTCGAGATCGAAGAGGTCGTTGTTGATGTCGATGACGGCTTCCGGCTCGATAAAGGCCGTGCGTCCCGTGTCGGATTCGTCGTGTATGATGCCCCGGATTTTGCGTTTGTGTTCAGCCGGCACAGAGAGTACGCGGCGACCATTTCGGAAAGATTCGGGCGAGTCGGCCAGCCAGCCTTTCGTGCGGTAATCCTGGATAATCTGCCGGAAACGTCCATCCAATTCCCTGATTTTATGCTGCGTATCGCGGCGGATGCGCATCAGTTCAGGAGATGCGTCGGGGCGAATCCCGCCTTTTTCATCAAAGACTGCGGTGATGGCTTTCATCAAGCCTTCGTCATTGGAAAGATCCCGTGTGATGTCGTAGAGTTTTGGGTAAATTTCCTTTTTCGCGCCTCCTGCAAAGAATTTGAACACATCGCGCATCATCACCAGCACCTTCAAAATGCCTTGAAATGCTTCTGCCTGAAGGGTAAACCCATCAATGTCGAGCATTTTCAAATCTGGCTGTATGTCGGGAAATGTTTCAAGAGGGAAACGGTCTCTGTTCTCCAGCATGAGTTTGAACTCACGGGTTTCGCGCAGGCTCTGGTCTATTTTTGAGAAATCAGTATGCGGCGCTATAGCGCGTAAAACCTCCGCGCCCATAGGCGTAAGGCTCTCTTTCTCAAGCAAATCGAGGACTTTGTCGAACTCTAATTTGTGGAAAACGTCTTTCGGCTCGAAGATCATGTTTGGACGTTGGACTGTTGGACTGTATGACATTGGACTATAGGACCTTGGACTTTAGAATACTGGACTCTGGACATCCAATGTCTAAAGTCTAATAGTCCAAGGTCCAATAGTCCAATGTCTAGTAAGGGCAAAATTACCGTCCCCAAACAAATCCCCGGGCGGGAAGTTCCAATATCCTCTAAATTGGTTCTTCTCTTACCAAATCGTCACCCGGAATTACGGTGCTGACAAAGAGGTATCCGCGATTTTGTCGGTAACGCTCGTCTTGCTTTACGATGTTGAGAAACGACATGTGCCAGGCCCAGCGCCTTCCAACAAGGCATCCGGCGCTGTACGAATCTACAAATTCCGGCGGGGTGCCGGGGCGTGTGGAATGTTGGTTGATACCGAACGTTTTGCCGATGTCAATCGGGTCGCTTGAACTCCGGAAACCATCTTTGTTGAGGTCGCGGTGGAGCCGCAGTTTTTCCCGCTGCACCAATGCTGGTTGAGTGCCTTTGTGCAGGCCCACGGCCCAGGCCTTGTATTGTCCAAAGGCTATACGTGCCGCACCATTCGGGTTGAGCGGGTGCCAGGTATAATGACTGCCCGGTTCGGTGGTGGCCTGGTCATTTCACGAGCATTTCAGGGCGACCATTTGAGGCGATGCGGAACACAATACGGCGATCGTTCCATTGGTTTGCCTTATCGGCGTTTAAGCTGCCATCGGGGTTCATCCCTTCCACATACACAATGTTGCGCATCCGAGGACTTCGAGCGATCCAGTAGCTTTTCGTTCGCATGTAGCGGATGATGCGTTTGATGAGCCGGACGGAGGTGGTATCATCGGAGGCATCGCCGTATTCAATGGGCAAAAACGTCTCCGGCTGGGCCCTAACCAAGGAGTCTAAAATGGTGATGGTCAATTGTTTTTCAATATAGGGAAGCCCTGCCAATCTGCAAAATTCAATAATGGCAGCGCGGCTGTTGGCGCCGATAATACCGTCGCCTTTCCCGATGGGGCCAAAGGGCGTTGTGACATCGCCGCCGAAATCAGGGTCCAAAATGCCCAAATCGCACAAGCGTGCCTGCAATTCTTTTGCTGCGGGGCGATTGGCCGGGTAATTGAGTTCGTCAGTGCTTACCGTACGGCCGTTTTCGATTATTTGTCGGAGAGATGTAAACATGGTGGTGGGGAACTATTTATTGTTTTCAAACTAAACACATAGGCACAATAGGACACATAGTTTTGACAATCACGTCTATGTGTCCTATTGTGCCTATGTGTTTAAATTTATTTTTGAAAAGTTTCTATTAAACATAAACTGGCGTTTGAAAGACCTGAATTAATTTATAAGTCTTTCCAGTACCGCTTGCGGGTTTAAAATTCCGTATCCCATTTCCGTATCTTTTCCTTTGTTGATGCCCTCGTAATGTGCTGTTTCTCGCAAAAATGCTGTTATGTCCGAAGGACTAAAAACCTCATTGTGCTGTTTTTCCCATTGCCGGATGAGCGCTACAAAACCTGCTGCATATGCAGTTGCGATGGCGGTGTTTTTCAAATTGCTGCCAATTCCATGCTGCAAATCGGAAGTGTTCAGGCCCTCTCCCGGAGCAAGAAAATCGAGGTGGTAACTTTTTGCAGAAAATTCAGAACGCCGGTTGAACGAATGGTGTGAGCCAACTGAAATTACCCCTTCCATGGCAGCCGGGAAACGGTCTTCCGGCTTGCGTTCGGAAGAATTGCCCACCGGGGCGAGCAGCACCATATTGGCATCAAGTGCACGCGCAATCACATCGCTCATTTGCTTTTTTTGCGCTTCGGTAAGTTCAAGAAAATCTACGAGCAAGGCCGCTACATCTGCCTTTTGGGCAATGGCCCATTCCAGTCCGGCCATCAGGCTTTCAGGGGTAATGTCGTTGGGACTGGATCCGATTTTCCCGATAAGCAATTTTGCCTCGGGTGCAATGCCATAGGCTATTTGTCCCTTCCCGCTGCAACAATTGCAGCCTGTGTTCCAAGCCCGTGAGAATCTCCAAAAGACTGATTTTCAATTATATTGGCGAAAACAGGCAAAGGTGTTCCCATTAAATCTGGATGTTGTGTGTCTGCACCTGTGCTGAGCAAAGCCAGTGTTACGCCCCGTCCAGTCAGCCTTTTTTCCTGCCACCAATGGCCTGGTATTTGGCCTAATTCGAGACCCCAGTTGAGTCGCTGTACACGCGGTGTGAGCAGTTCGGGAGGCGCCGGGGCAGGAGCAGGGGCAGAGGCAGTAGCAGTTGCAGTAGCAGGGGCAGGTTGAGGCGTTTGGAAAGATTCAAAATCGCTGTTGACTTCTACTGCCCCTTCTACTGCTACTATTGCTCCTGCAATTGCCACAGGTGCTTCCTGCACAAGTTGAACACTTTCTTCAAGCGAACGCCATTCGCCTGTTGGTACAGCGCCACCCTGTACATGATCATCGTCTGGGACGGGCAAGGCGATTAGTTCGACTGCGGGTAAAGGCGGGGGCACAGTTGGCGGTGGCGGCGGTGCAGGGGGCAGTGGCAATTGCGGTGCAGTTGCCACTGGCGCAGCGGGTGGTATCACTGATGGGGTGGGAGAGGGGATATTTGCTCTGTCTTCTGGCATTATCGCTTCGGTTTCACCTGCCCAATAGTACCAGCCATTGTGGTCGCGCCACCAACGATTGTCGCCTTTTACGCTAGCGCCTTCATGAATCACGCCGTCCACTTCGAGCAAGGTATTGGCATACACTACGCCAATAGGATCGGCACGGAGCGATTGGTGGTCGCTGCGAATATTTGTGACTTTGCGGAATCTAATTTTCATGGATGTTGGACTTTGGACTGTTGGACTATTGGACTTTGGATAATTGGATTTTAGACTGTTGGACAATGGATTTTGGCTGTTTGCAAGTCCAATGTCCAACAGTCCAACATCCAATTATCCGACGGGAGCATCCTCGCGGTCGGAGCCTGCGGCTTTCATTTCAAATGCGGGGGCGGGCTTATTTTCGCCTTTGCCATCGCCTGTCGAAGTGCCGCTGGCGCTTGTTTTACTACTGTCGCCCGAAGAGCTGCCTTTAAGCGCGAGCAATTTGCGCAGCATTTCAAACCAGAATGGGGCGCCCATGGTGACGGCCACCCCGGTGAGCAACCAGCCGACAACTTTACTCAACCATTCCCACCAGTTGGTTGGCTTGGATTGTCCCCAGCCCAGGCCGAGCGGCGATTGGATATTTTCAATATAGTTGGATTTGATTACGTCGTAGTTGGCTCTGGCGGTCGCCGAGTCGCGCGGTGGGGCGCTGATGTCTCGGATGAGCGCCGTGTCAGCCGAAGTGGAAAATTTTTCTGCAGCGTTCACGATTTCGTCGCGCAGTGCAGCATTGGCCGAAAGGCTTTTGTAAATCTGGATGGTGTCGGCGTTGAGCGCCCCGGCCAGGATGGTGCCGAAAAAGAAGAGTCGCCATTTGGTGGAATCGCCAAACCAATCTTTGGCACGGGCCATGATGTCGTCAAACCAGGCTTCCACCTTGTTTTGAAACAATTGCTGATTGCCGTGTGATTGTCGCCAAAGGAAATCGAGCACCTTGCGCAAGTCGTTGTTTTCGACCAGATTAATGCGCTCCGGGACACTTAAATTGCTGTTCCGAGGCGTAAGCACATCGGCCAAAACGCTGCTGAACGTATCCTTTTGAATCCAAATAGGCAATTTCAGGCTGGAGCGTGGCTTACTGGCCGATGAAAGTTGGCGGAAGTACGAGTGTTCGTAAAACTTGTCGCAGACCTCTTTGCCAAGCATAATTTCGAGGGTTTCACGCAGGTGTTTTCCCCGCGAAGAATACGCGGCATGGTAGACCTCAACTATGGCCGAGGTGAGCATACTGAACAGAAGCAGCACGAATACGATGCCGATGATGATGGATAAAATTGCGAGCATATTTTTTAGTTATGAGTTTCAAGTTTCAAGTTTCAAGTTTCAAGTCACAAGTTTCGTGTTTCAGTTGCTGAGTTATCGATCCAGGGCTTTGATCTCATAACTTGAAACTTGAAACTAATAACTCTTTAAGTCGCTAAATTACCTTGTTTTCTTTTACAAATTCGCGGTTTATGCCTCCAAATAAATTTTCGGCTGAAATTACATTTGTGTGGGCAGCCAGGGCCTGCAAACAGCAAAAGTGAACGATGTTGACAATGTTGGAACCTGTGAGTTCGTATTTGGCGGCTACTTGTTTTAAGTCAATCGCCGGATCCAATTTGACGGCGGGCGGGAAAGTTTTTTGCCAGAGCATGAGCCGCTCTTCGGGCTTGGGCATGGGGAAATAAACCATGGTCTGAAAACGGCGCGTGAAAGCGTCGTCCATATTGCTCTTAAAGTTGGAACAAAGGATGCTCAGTCCGCTGAATTCCTCCACGCGTTGAAGCAGGTATGACACCTCCTGATTGGCAAATCGGTCGTGCGCGTCTTTCACGTTGGTGCGTTTGCCAAACAGCGCGTCGGCCTCGTCGAAGAACAAAATCCATTTTTTGTTTTCGGCCCGCTCGAACAGGGTGCTGAGATTTTTCTCCGTTTCGCCGATATACTTGGATACGAGGGAGGAAAGGTCAATGCGGTACACATCGTGGCCGGTGAACTTGCCCAATAAGGTGGCTGCCATGGTCTTGCCCGTGCCGGGCGGACCATAGAATAAGGCACGGAAACCGGGTTTGAGTTTGCGGTGCATTTCCCAGTCGTAAAGCAGGGTATCGTTGTGCTCGATCCAGGTTTCCACTTCGCGCAACTGCTTGGAAGTCTGCTCGTTAAGTACGAGGTCGTCCCATTCCAACTCCGTCTGTAAGCGCTGCTCCGGGAAACTGCTGCTCAGCCTCGGCGACGTGACGTAGCCAAAGGTGAATAACTCTGCATATTCCGGATCGAGGATCAGCCGACCGCTGGCGATGGGCTCGCCTGGCTTTACTTCTTCGAGGTAGAGGATTCGTTCTTTGGCAAAAGCATGTCCGCTCCCAAAAATGCGCTGCACCTCCAACCGGCGATCCATATCGGTGCTGCCTCCGAGCAGGAAATGTACCGTATCGCCTGTTGGCAAGAAGCCGCGATAGTTTGTGCCTTTTACGCCGCCCAATGCGGGAAAATCTCCTCCGTTCGGAAAAAACTCCTGCATCACCTCGTCGAACATCTGCGGCTGAACATGCGGCACCAGCCCGGTGAGCAGGGCCACGAATTCATCCACGCTCAGGCGTTTGTGCTGCACGAAGCGGGTGAAGGGGTGTCGTCGTCCTGAAGGACTGGGACTTGGGGGATGGGCATGGTGGACTGGCCCAGATGATCGGAAAGGCGGAGGCGGAGGAGTTGGCGGAGGAAGGAGAGTGATGTTGTTAGATTGGGTGTCATGAATATTGTTTAGTGGCGATCAAGATCGGCACCTTTGCAGGTATTTTTTATTAGAAAAGTTTTTGACCATTTTTCGAGATCGCTATGGAGAAGCTGCCGGGCCTGCGCCGCGCCTGAAAAGTACTTTTACCACGGTATATTCACCGCTTTGACCGTTGGTTTCAGTAATTTCGACACGGCCATACCCGTGCTTCGTAGCCTGAAAACCTGTCCAAGTTCCAAGCGCAGCTTGTTCCGGCGAAGCACCTTTGGCGGTTAATTCGTTGAATTTTTTCAGGTTTGAACCGTACTGCCAGTTTGCCGAGAGCGCGTCGAAACGACCATTGAAATGTGCGAAAATGCGCTCTACTTGCTCACGCCCAATCACAACCGTTGATTTTGAGCCATCTTCAAGCGTCGTCCGAAGGTCTATGCTCAACTTGCCATCTTGGACCGTCGCAAAAGCCATGAAACGTGGATTCGAAGAGTCATAAACATAGTATTTGTCTTGCACGCTATCGTCGATGAGTCTGGGAGGCTCGATCCCAGCGATAGGAATGATGGGTAACGTAGTTCTCTCGGAACGCTTTTTGCCTTCTGCATCGCGCTCTATGGGTCGAATCGGCACTTCGGACGGAGGGGAGGGCAGTGGAGGCTCTTGCCCCGGTGGCGTTTGGCCAATTATCCGCAGCCGCTCGAGCTGAGCATACATCGGATCATCCGGCCTAATTGATGAGGGATTTGTGTCAATGTATGTCATCTCTCCGTGACGAGGAAGATCAAGTCGAGGAGCGGGGCCAGTGTCGCCTGCTGCTTGTGCCCGTGCTTTTAATACGGGCAAAAGTCGCTTTACAGAGTCTAAAAACTGATTGTGCAATGCCTCTACATACGATTGGTCATATCGGTTTATGTCATGCAACTGCCCTCGATCGCCGCGATACAGACTTTGCGAAACTTCGTAATAATGGAGCATCAATGCGTCGGGTGTCAGCCCTGCCGTAATCGTGGCGGTAATGAGGCGATGGACATATTTATAGATTTCATACTCCTGGAGGGCCGCGCGCACGTCTCCAAAATGTTCGAAAATATTATGAAACATCATGTCCAAGCTGCCGAGAACGGCCTGATATGCCTCATGCCCCTCGACGGCTAAGCCGCGGACTGCTTGCTGGTTGGCGCCCGGGCCAATGTTCGCCTCAAACGTCAACGCATTGGCCTCCATTTGGCGCATTGTAATGCGTTCGGCCAGTTCAGGATGACGGGGCGAATCGGCAGGCAAGCCTTCCTTTTCCTTGACCATAGCATCAATTTCGAGGTTTAGATCGTGCAATTGATCGGCAGGGTCTACTTTCATTTTTTCTGCGCGGCTATGGGC
Organism: Lewinellaceae bacterium; assembly: GCA_016708875.1. Classification (GTDB taxonomy): domain Bacteria; phylum Bacteroidota; class Bacteroidia; order Chitinophagales; family Saprospiraceae; genus M3007. Next base: position 60,613 of record JADJFA010000031.1, on the reverse strand, counting down.
TTCGATTTTTTGCGCATCGCTCAGATGGCCCATCTGTCTTTCAACGGTGGCTAGTCGGCCGGCATCACCTTCTGCGTGGACGATGGCGCGAGCCATTACAAGGATTTCAGTGAGGTCAGAAATTCTCGATTGCATGGCAGAAAAATCTTCGTGACTTATCTTCCCCCGCGCCGATTCGTAAGTAAAATGCCGCTCCGCTTCGGTGTAAAAATTCATGCGAAGCAGATCAGACCAATTTGAGCCGAAGGTGTCGTTCATGTGATCTACAGCAGCGCTCATCCTTTCACCTGCATCAGGGCCAGAGGTAGCCAAATCAATGTCACTGCCTGCTCCAGTACAGGCTTTGGGGTCTGAAATATCCAGGCCAAAGCGTGTTTTTAGGTCGGTGCGAATGGTTTCTCGGAACGCTGTAAGCTGATCGACGACGCTATCTCCCGTTGCACCGTGATTGTTGGGCAAGTCCAAAACCAGGTCGCGCCATATACCATGCGTTTGCAAAAGGGCCAGGCAAGCCTCTGGATCGCCTGCCAAAACACGTTGCATTTCGGGGCTTTCCATGAATTGGCGTGTTCGTTCGGCGCGGATTTCAGGAATTTTTTCGGGCCGTTGCCGCGAGGGTCTTTTACGGCGTGGGCCGGAACCGCCGTCGCTGCTGCGTCTGGGTGGTCGTCCCGAACCGCCGCCTGAGCTACTGCTTGAGTCATCTGCTTTGGGCACTGCCTGATCAGGCTTGGGTGCTGAGTCATCTTTTGGCCCTGGTTTATCAGCATTTGGTTCTGGCTGATCGGGCTTTAATGCTGAGTCATCATCTACAGCTTGGTTTATCATCGTTTGGCACAGGCTTATCGGATTTCACCACTGTCTGGTCAGGCTTCGGAGTTGAGGTATCCGCTTTTGGTAGTTGGTCGGCTTTTGGCACTGTGGCATCATCGGGGACGATTAGGGCATCAATAGCAGCATCAACTTCGGCATGAAACTCTGCTGGTACCCAATCGCCGTTTTCATCAGTGAGGCCGCTGGTACGATTCAGTTCTTCATAATAGCCTTCATTTTGACGAGCGAGCAGCTGCTCTTGCGCATATTGGGCAGTCTCTTTCGGCCACTTTTCAAGTGCTTCTAGTTTAACAGCCATAGTAAGCATCATGCCTGAAAGCCCCGCGTTTAACAGTATTTGGCCGCGGTAGGCCTCCCGCCTTTCGCGGTTGCCGGGAATATGGTCTCTAGAGGTGGGATACGCTTTTTCGACATCAGCCAAATCAGTGATTGTTTTGACTGAAGTGAAAGCGATATTGGCTGCCAAATCAGCTTTTTGATAAATAAAAAAGCCGCGCTGTAAACTTATAATACCGCGTGATGTCCGCCCGATATCGGCCGCTGCGTCAGCCAATTTTGCAACCCGGCTTGCGCCGGCTGCTGCTACGAATCTTGTGATGCTCAAGAGATCGAGGGCCAATTCTGAATCCATCCCCAGGCGATGATTTTGTGCACGTTCGCGTATGTTGCCGATGGCTGATGCCGCCCCCACAGCTCCAGCAAAAAGTCCCATGCCAGTAACAAATGCGCCACCTACCCCCCCAGTGGCCAGAACCAATGCTGCAATACCAGCTACCATCGCCACGCTTTCCAAAAAGCTCGTGACTTCTTCCCAAGTGCCCGGTTCAGTGCGGATATGCTCGCTCATATTGAGGCTGGGAATGCGATACGAAAGATAGCCTTCCCCGTATTTTGCCTCACCTGTTGCGAATTCCTCAAAAGCGTCTCGGATGGCCTCTTTACGCGCCGCGTCTTTGTCTGAGTTATGGCTGGAGCCGTAATAAACCATGTGGCTGTCAGTCGTCACGTCTATGAGCGCCATTTGAGTTAAATTCGGTAGCAATGGGATTGGAGGGACATCGGCGACCGTCATCAACAAGTCGTACTGATGGCCTGTGACTTCTGAAGCAAAAGATACATTGATTGGGTAATGGTTTATAAGTCCATCATTAATCATGTAATGATCGAGCCGTTTGTCAATTTTGCCGACCTCTTTAGCATTAAATTCAGCATCGGCGATAAACCTGGGGATCGCCAGGCGGTCTCCCTTAAGTTCAGTGAGCCAAAAATTAACCAATTCCACCCCGTCGTTTTCTTGGAGTAAAACTTCAACAAACGCCACTTTTTTTGCATCCACTTTTTGGCTGTCGGCAGCTTGTTTTTTCTCAAAATCATCGAGCAAGCTGAGTAGCTTTTTAGCCCAACCAATTTTTCGATTGAGGGTTTGTTGTGTCCTGGTCAGCCGGACACCGAGCGTTGATTTTTGGTTTACTTCGAGCCCCTTTATCTGTCCTTTTAACTTTTCAATTTCTGCTTCTGAGCGATCCTCGCCAGTTTTTGATTCTTCTGTTTGAAGTTTTTGGCGGAGGAATTCGAGTATATTTTCTTCGGCTATTACGGATTCATCGGTTAGTTTAAACCCATCGCGAAGCCGAACAGGGAAAAAAGCCATGGACGGAAGGCGATAGAACCCACCCTCAGGCTTGAAAAAGGCATTGCAGAAAATGACGTATTCACCTTCAGCGATAGGCAATTCAAGTTCTACATGCGGATCGCGCTCAGAAACCTGCCGTAAGCCACGATTCATCTGCAATATATCCTCCTGAATTTCTATCGCCGCACCTATAAAGAGGTCTGTTATGGATTTTCCACTGGTGTGTTCGAACGGGTCGATTCGCTTGTTTTGCAACAAATGCTGCATCGCTTTTCGTCGCAATGGCCAATCGTATTTTTTCAAGGACTTGTAATCGGCTGCACCAAGCACGGATACGGCCGGCAAGATGATCCAATGGTAATAAACGGTCCGCCCGAAATAGACTGAGATTCCCGTTAAGGGGTCAGCGCTACCTTCGAACGGGACATGGTTCATAACCATTCTGTACTTGCCTTCACCGCCTGTTACTCCAATGAAGTCGGGTCGTGTGTCGGATGGCTCAATCCAAGCAGGATAGGGCGACAGCGTGCGATACTTTGACAGATCAACTGTGTTTTCTTCTTTGTCTGTTAAAATAAGGTTGCCACGAAGTTCTCTTGAGATGGCCCGGATTTCAGGCAGTACGGCCTCTACTACAGCTGCCCGTTTGGCATCTGTATCAAGCATAGGTTCTGTAAGCGGTAACTGTATCGAGACGGTTTTGTCTTCGAATTCTGACTTCAGTTTGACCCGTTCTGTGTCTGGCTTCGCCTCGAATTTTGAGTCAGGCTCATCGGCCACAAGGTGTTTTTTAACCTGAACTTGCACGAAAAGCTGGAATTGATTTTTTACATGCTCGTCAATTCCAAGACCGACCTTGTCAGGCAGGTCTTCGAAGTCGTCTCTAACCCGGTCGCCACCTCCGTACTTCTTTTTCTCTTCGTAAATCCGTTTGCGCACAAGCAGCAAAAACTCGTAGGCCCAAAAATTCTCTGCTCCGAGTTTCTTTTTTGACTCGCCGCGCTCGGCGAATCGGTCCAGCTCTTTGAGCCTTAGTTTGCGCGCCAATTCCTCGAGCAATGCGTCGGGTTCTTGACCAGATTTGACGGTTGTTTCTACGCTTTTTTTGCCTTTTTTGACGGTCGCCGTGTATTTTTTAGAATCCTCGTCGTACTCGATCGAGATGGAATCGGGCAAGCTTTTGTCTTCAGGATTCTCGGCTTTTTTCTGTTTAAGGGCTGCTTTTGAGTCTTTTTCGAGACCCGATGCCCACCTGGCCTTTTTGCGCTTTTTGCGGCCACTGCTAAAGCCCAGTTTTTTACCTTTTTGATATTTGGCCCATGCACCTGCACTAAAAAGTTCCTCACAGTATTCTCGATCAATCTGTCGCAGAGATTCGTTTTGATCCTGAATTGTCAAGTCAGCCATGAGGGCTATGATCAAAAGACTTCCGTTTTCAGTCAGCGGCAAACCTGGTACGCCGCGCTCGAATTCTCGACGGATGATACCTGAGACTGCTTCATCTGACTCGCCGTCAACTTTTTTAAATATGATGGCCATACCGCCGTCGTCCGTTAAAATAACTCGAATCCGTTCGCCTTTCATGAGGCCCAAACCGGTATAAAAATCAATTCGCGGGTGGACAGAGACGAATTTGTATGTAGTGTCCTTGTTGACCGCGACCTCCATTGTTTTCGCGAACTCGGCCAGTTGCTCCTGCGGATACGCGGCAATGGCTCCTTTTTCTTTCATCTCATTCAGCATTACGAGATTTTTCTTGGGATTGGTCGTCCAATTGCCGCTTTGAAGCGCCTCAGGATCGTTCCAATACCATTCCGTCCGAAGCACCCACATCCCATTTTTGTACATAAAATTATAGGACAATCCCTTTTCGTTGTCGAGTGACGGGATTTCCGGCTCAGTCCCTTTGGCCATCGCATCGTCTTTCTGAACTACAGGCCCGCCGCTCATCGCCCGCTGTTGTAAAACGTGTGCCAATTCGTGTGCTAAAAGCCGTCGCCCCGCCGTCGTCTGTGGCTGAAAAGCGCCAGGTGCAAAAACGATCTGCTCGCCATAAGCGTAGGCCCGAGCACCCAAGTCTTCTGCGCTTTTGGCTGCCGCGCCGTCAGTTTGGATCGTGACGGTCGAAAAATCCGCCCCCATTCGAGACTCCATGAATGTCCGTATTTCTGGATCAAGTGCTCGCCCGCGGCCTATCGAAGTCACTTTTTCGATATTTTTTGGGTCATTTGGTGGCAAAATCGGCGCCCCTAAGGCTCCAAGATTCTTCATTGGCTCCGGGCCAACAGCGCGTTCTGCAGCTTCATCGGCAGCTTTTTCGAGCGGGTCGCTTGCATCATTCACCTTCAACTTTGCCTGGAAAAAAGGCGGACTGCCCCCTCCGCCGAAGAACGAGCCGTTCTTGGAGCTTGGCTTAACTGCTTGGTGATCTATTTGCTTGGGCAACTCGTGCATCTTGCGAGGCTTTTCATTTATAGGGTGTTCTTTTTACCATTCCACTGTCAATATTCTTTCCATCCACGGCAACTTAATCACCGAGTAACTCCAGGGCACTTTCTCCAACAACAAATCCTGTCCCAAGCGCTCCACACGCAGTACCCAAGAGGCGCGGTCCTCCGACCATGAAAGCAGCCCGGCACGTTTTATAAAACCTGAGCGCAGCCCATCAGGACTGGTATTTTTCAGCACGGGCCAGTTGCGGACAATGGCTTCCAGGAGGCGAGTGGCTTCGAGTTTTGATTCTTCGCTCAGACCAAGTTCTTGTGGTAGGGGCGTTTCGAGCGGCATGCCGCATAGGATTTTGGGCAACACGAGCAAGGGTTCTTCAGGATGCTCCTGGCCTGTGGCGAGGAAATGGAGGAGGTGAACGGCAAGGTGGTGGTTGGTTATTGGTGATTGGTTTAATGGTGATTGGTTGATTGGTGATTGGTTTATTGGTGATTGGAGCTCGATACCAAGTTTTTTGAAAAATGGTGGCAGGTACGCTGCAAGCAGCACAAGCCCGGCATTTTCCACCGAAAGTCCTTTGGGATCAGACGAGGGTTTTGCGATTGGTGGGCTTGTAACATCAGGTATTTCCTCTGAAAATATTTGTGCCAGAAGTGCAGCTTCGGGCAAGGTGTTTTTCAGAACAGAAAGATCCGTTCCGAGCAGGTATTTTGCCAAAACAACAAACGCCTGATCGGTCGTTTTTTGCCCTGTTTGGCTTTGACGGATTTGTTTGGCTTGTTGTATCCAATCAAGCGGTAGCCCGACTGCCGCTGCTACCACTTTTTCTGCAAACGCTACGCTGAACTGCCACAACAAACGCTGTAACGCATAATCATTTTGCTTTAATAAACGCCGTATCTCCTGCCTCCAAAATGCGCTTCCGCCTGCCAGATTCTTGTCGACCATTTGCTCCAATTCGCTCAGCGTCAAATGTTTGGCATACCAGGGCAATGTTCCCATTTCTAGAAAATGCCGGAATACGGCTACTGCATTTTCTTCGGCGCTCAAGGTTTTTACCGACTCCTCAGCGTTCACCTCAAAAGCCTTTTCCGCGACTTGTTGAGAGATTTGCTGCACGCATTTTTCCACAAAATCGCGCTCCCAGTTGGCTTCTGCAATTTCACCTAAATCCAATTCAAGGTGTTCAATACGAACCACCCGATCAGCAGGTGCAATACGGCTGAACGCCTCGTCCAATCGCGGCAACACCTGCTCTTGAAACACCCGGCTCGCACGTCGCTGCAAAGCTACCGCCCCTGCCTCGCGGGGCAGTTCTAATTCGAGTATTTGATGACGGATGCGATGGGTCATTTTATGAAATGATGGAGCGATGCCCGCCTACGCTAAAGCTTCGGCGGGTAAAAGTGATGAAGTGATTGGAACATCAATTAGCCAACTCGCCCAGGTTGCCTTTTCAGGTCAAGTGTCGCCTTTATGAGTTGACTCGAAAGTTCTACGCAAGGCTTCATGCTTCCATCCATATTAGCATGCAATTTATCAATAAGAACTTCGACCTTCTTTTTATCTTGATCACAGTCGGTTATGCTATCAAGGGTTGCAAGAATCCCTTTCAATTCCACTAATCCATCAAAGATTTTAATGCCAATCTGCTCTGATTCTTTTCGGTTAGTAAGTTCCTTTTCCTCTAATTCTTTAAGACGAGCATCTACCTCGCTACTTACCTGGTTATTGTAGCTTTCCAAAACCTCTTTAACTGCTTCATCTCTTTTTAGTCTGTTCGCTGCAATTTCGTTAATAGCTTTTTTGATTTCAGGTTCAGATTCATTTATGGCCGTTTTAGCCATTTTTTCAATGATTGGTTTACAATCTGCTATTGATAGTGGATTCTCACAACACCGATACGGTACGCTAAAATCACCTATCACTTTTCCGCCTTCCGTCACCAGGATAAACGTCCCTCCTTTTGGTACACCTGCCAGATGTTCTGCCCCTTGAATTTTGGCAACGAAGGTGTTGAACTTGACCTTTTTGGCGACACCGGCCTACGGATAACTTTCAATCGTGTCTTTTGCCTCCATCTCCAGCACATCAAAATCAAGGTTGTACTTCCGTACAATTTTCAAAATTGCGTCCTTGATTTCCCCTGTTTTACCCGCCTTTCCGATATGACCCTCCACCCTGTAAAAATCATACGGGTCGAGGGTAAAACGGAGCGGTCGGATGACATGCTGGAGGTGGCTGTAACTTTCCTCTGTGTCGTTGGCGTGGTAGCAGAGGTGTTGGTTTTCGGTCAGCGTTTTGGAGCGGCGGTAGTCCAAAAACGGTGTACGGACTGGGTTCCAAGCGTGACGAGGTAATAAAACGGTACACTTTGTCGGCTCAGCGGATGGAAATAACTGCGCCCCGGGGTGATTTTAAGTTGCTCATAATCAGGCAGCGTCGGGTAATCCTCGCCCTCATCGCAGCAGCAAACAGGGTTTGTTTTCGGGTCGTCGTGGATAGGCAACAAGAAGCCTTTCACCAGAAGGAGCCAACGCCGCAGGTAGAGTCGGCTGGTTTCCAGTCGAGCCGCGTTTCCATTGTATATGGGTGGCTGGGCGAACTCGTGACGAAGCGGAGATGCCAGTCCGTTGTGTTCCTCCCGCATGGCAAGGCCGAGCAGCAGGTGGCGCGGGTGTTCGTTGGCATCGTTTATACAGCAAGCGGCCATGAGTTGCAGCAGTTCTGAGCGCAGCTCGTGGTAGGCGTTGATGAGGTCGCGTGCCCAGTCGTAAAAGTATTGGATGTAATGGCGGGCATCGAGCGGATCGTTTGGCTTTTTAGCGTGTTTTTCGCAAAATTTCTTGTACTCCGTCCACTTTTCGTCCAAGCGGTCGAGTGCGTTGGAGAAATAATCCTCGCCAAACTGCGGGAACAAAAGTCGGTGGTACAATTTCACGACCCTTCGCATTTCACGTTCCACTTTTTCAAAAACCTCCCCTGTTATGACCGAATATCTGCTAAAAAGTTGTTCGAGTGTAAGTGGGTTCGGGAAGTCCGTGCGGTCAAGCTCGTCGGCGCCGCAGCCATCGGGCAAATGCAGTCCAAATCGAGGGAGCGGGATTTCGCGCAAGCCCAGTTCTGGCCGAAGGGCATGGAAAATATCGTCCTCATAAGGAATTTCATCCAGCGGGCTAAAATCTTCTTCAAATAGAAAATCCGTGTCGGGGTGCTGTGCGATGCGCCGTTGAAGTTTGTCTTTGCGATTCAGCGCAGCCATAGCATCGTGGCGGCTCATTAGCACAAAAGTTACCTTGTCCGGGTCGGGATGGCTTACGGGATTGAGCAGGGCAAGCACCACCTTATCGTGGATAAATGGTGTGGCGAATCTGGTCCTCTGTTGCGGCGAAAGCGGATGCACACCTTCCTGTGTTTCGTCTTCTTTTTCGGCCAGTAGCCGCCAGACTTTCCAGGTCTCTATTTTGTCGTTTTTGTCTTTGTTTCTGACAAAAAAGGGATATTCCGAAGTATTTTCCAATGCCTGGTAATGCGTGAAATGTTCCAATTCGTTCCATTTGGCGATGTGTCCGTCTGACGTTACACCCGCGCCAGGGCCGATATAGAGCGTGAACTTCCAGGTATGCCACACATCGAAACCGCAAACGATGCCGCGACCTTCGAGGCAACGCCGGGCAAGACGGTCGGCTGCATCGCCGGAAGGGTCGGGCTGCCATTCGTCAATTTGGCGTTGCAGGTCTTCGATACGAAGCCGCTGTTCCTCGTCGCGCTCGTCGTCTTCGTTGAGGCGGTCTTCGGTTTTATCAAGCCGCCGTTCTGCCTTGTCAAGTCGCTTGTCAAGTTTGTGCTCCAGTTCCTGGTCGCGGTCGCGGGCGTATTCTTTCGCGTCTTTTTCAGCATCCTTTATTTTGCCCTCCAATTCATCGTCGGCCTCTGCCATTAACACACCCACTTGTCCGATTCTTTCTTCCAATTCTTCGGTTTTATTCTCAAAATCATCCCGCAGATTTCCGTCCGCGGTTATCAAATCCTCAATCGCTTTTTCATGCTCCAATTGTTTGGTTTCCAAGACTTTAATTTGCTCGCACAGGTCCTTTTTGCAGGCCTCGATGTCTTCCAATGCTTCCTCAATCAAAGCTTGAACGTCCTCTTTTTTGACCCAGTTTTTTGATTGCTGTACAAGTAGGTACAGTTGCTTCTGCAATGCGTCCAGCAGTCCGCCCTGCTTGGTCAGTTTCTTCAAATCCTCAGCGAGATCTTCGGTTTCTGCCCTGGCATTGTTAACATCCTTGGCAATTTTGACCAATTTGTCGCTCAAGTCTTTGATCGCTTTGCCAAAGTCACTGACTTCCAAAATCCGCACCCGCTCCTGAAGGGTACTTAATAAATCGCGGAGGCTTAGTATCCCGATCCGGTCTTCCTCATTGCGCTTGCGGATATCATCCAGTTCGCGCACAAGTTTGGCCTCCCAGGCTTCAATGGCTTTGCGAATGCGCGCCTCCACATCGGCGGGTGTTCCGCCCGTGAGTACGAGTTCATTCACCCGTTTTATCAGTTCGTCCAATTCCTTGCGTAAGTCTTTGAGGTCTTTTTTGACATCGCCCTTGAGGTCGGCAAAGTTTCGCTCCAAATCCGATTGCCACTTTGCGATCAGCAGCAGTACCTGTGTTCTGATTGCTTCGGCGCTTGGTGTGATGGCAGCAAGTTTTTCAAGCTCTTCCCGCAGCTGTTCGAGACTGGTTTTAAGCAGGATGATTTTTTTCTCTGCTACTAAGAATCGGTCGTTCACTTCGTCGCGAAACTTGGCTAATTCGGCCAGCACCAGTTCTTTTACCTCTTCCGCGTCTGCGCCGCTTTTCAATTTTTCTTCCACCAATTTTTGTAGCCCGGCGAGATTATTTTTGAGTTTTTGAATGGCCGTTTCAGCGCCGCCCATGCGTGTGTCGAAGGCCAACAAATCGCCATCAACTTTACCCATACGCGTTACCAGATTGGCAATTGACAGATCGGTCGTCTTGCGCCAGGCGTCGATTTCTGCGTGAATCAGCGCCTTTACCTGTTCTGCATTGAGGCCATCTGTTTTAAGGGCGTCAACCCGCTTAATAAGCTCATTGAGCGCATTCTGAAGCGCCGTAAAATCTGCTTTGGAGACAAACTTCGCTTCGATTTCCAACTTCCATTCTTTGAACTCCTCTTCGATGATTTTCCGCACATCGTCAGGGTCAATGCCAGTGGTTTCAATGGCCGAAATTCGGGCATCCAACCGTTTTACCTGGGAGGCAAGTTCTTGTTCCAGTTTGCTCAAACGTTCTTCCAGCTGCATTTTCACAAACTGGAGGGAAAGCAGCAATTCTCCCCGGACCGTTTCCAGTTCAGGGATTTTTTTCAAAATCCCTTCCACTTTTTGGACCAAATCGGCGATTGCGGTACCCTGTGTTTGAATGGTTTTTTCGTCTTCTGTAAGGCGATTTTTCAATGTGGCCAATTCATCGTCCACTTTCTTTTTCCAATCAGCCAAAGCCGCCAACACACGGTTTTTAATATCTTCCGGGTCAACAGTCCCGCCTCCGGGGTTTTTCAGTATCTCGGCCACCTGTTTTTGCAGCTCTTGTATCCATTTTTCATGCTGCTGAATGTCTCCCTCGCCTTTCGTCATTCGTCCTGTAAGGGCCGTTATTTTATCGAAAATATCCTTCTGCCAGGCTTCAAGCGCAGCCAGTACGCGGTTTTTGATGTCCTCAGGATCGGCTCCACCTTTTTGCGATGATGCGGTCTACTTCATCTCCCAATGCTTTGAGATCGGCCACAAGTTTGGCTATTTCGCTGTCGTGTTTTGTCAGGTGTTTGCCATGGTCGTCGAGGCGGGTTTCCACTATGGGGCGCCATGATTCCAGAGAACTAACACGAGCCGTAAGCGCAGCAAGACTCGTCTCAATCCGTTGCAACGTGGCGATGACTTGCTTTTGCCAATCGGCCAGGGCATCGAGCACACGCTGCTTTATTTTTTCCGGGTCAACGTCTATGCCTTCAACCTTTTCTTTTAGTGCTGCCAAACCTTGTTCTAACGCTTTTACTTTATCAGAAAGAGCATGGAGCTCGGTCTGAATGGTGAGCAAGGCGTTGCCGACTTCATTGCGCCAGTTGGCGAGCGCATCCAGTACTTTTTGCTTTATTTTTTCCGGATCAAGGTTTGCAAAATCAATGCTTTCAACCTTTTGTGTCAGTGCTGCAAGGTCGCGCTCCAATTTGTCGAGCCGGTCATTTTGCCTTTGGTCTTCACCGCGCAGGGCATCCAATTCTGCCTTTATTCCGGCTTGCCAGTCGGCCAGCGCATTGAGCACCCGCTGCTTTATTTTTTCAGGGTCGAGTTCGTCGAGGTTGATGCCTTCAAAGCGTTTGAGGATTTCTTCCGCTTTCTTCAGCAGGGCTTCGAGTTCGGCTAATTTCTTATCGTCGTCCTCCAGTTGCTTGTTGATGTCGCCGAACATTTCCTGCAACAGCCCAAGCACCGAAGTGAGCTGTTCGCCCATCGGCACCGAGTTTCGGTTGAACCGGTCGAGGAATATTTTATGGAGCGCTTCGAGTTGCTCCAGTGGGGTGTTGCTTTCTGCTGCGGTGGCTGTCCTTTTGGCCATGACAATGGATTTTTTGTTTTGACAGGATTAAGCGGGTTTATAAATTTTATGCCTTCGGCAGAAGTGACACTTTTTAGAAAAGTGTCACTTCTATCCACACGGTGATTTTTCTTCCATTTGGTGCTCGCAGGCGCAGCTGCAAGATGTTTCGTTGAGCCATTTGATAAGATTGTTGGCCGCATCGGTCACATGGCATTCGTCGGGGCTGCAACGCGCTTTGGCTTCCAGCCAGGCCTCAAAAAGTGGTTCAAAATGAAGCAGTTGCTCACGTGTAACCCAGCAAAAGCGCAGGGCGAGGTGTGCCGGGGCTTCGCGGCGGAAAGTCTGTTCTGCGAATTGCTGGAAATCTTCATATTCAAATCGCCCGGCCTCTTTGGGCAACACCACAGTGAGCCAGAAAGAATAAGGATCGCGTGGAGTTTCGTCGGGATGGCAACCGAGCGAAAGTTGGAGGAGATCGTCGCGCTCGTCATCTGGACGCAAAAGGATGTGCTCCACGAGGTGGAATCCTTCCTGGTCTTGCGCAGATTGTGGCTTAACGAGATCCCTCAATTCGCTGAGGAAGGTGTCGAGGGCTTCTTCCGGAATTGGCTCACTTTTTAATTCATAGATTACCTCTTTATCTCCAATTGGAACCTTAAATGGGTAGTCAAAATAGACTTCCGAGTGCGCCATGTCGCCCTCGATATTTCGTCCTTTGAGGATATCTTTTTGCCATAAGTTTTGGTAAACGAGCAGTTGGTATTTCTCGGCCCACTCTTTACTTTTGAACGAGTTGCTGCGCATGATCGGGCCGGGTCGCAGGGGATTCAAACGTTTGGATCCGGCTTCTTCCCGACTTTCGAGTTGCACATAATGGACGGGCGCGCCTTGGCGGTTAGGCCGCGATACTACTTCCACCCGGTAAGGCAAAGTGCCGAGCAATGAGCGCGAGCGAAAAGAGTCAATGCCAAGCAGTCGGCACACGCGCTTTTGCAGACCAGAGACGTTGCTGCTATTCCACACATCTGGCTGTTCGTATTGATCGTGCAAACGGTAGTCAAAGCCGCGTCCGCGTTCCGCTCCAGTGGTGTGGATGGTTTGCAGGAAGCGGGCTTTGTTTCGTAGATATTCTGAAAAATCCTGCCGCCAGGGGTTGTCTTCGGGGTCGGCATCGGGCCGGGCGAGTGCCGCAACGTACTCGCTGAATGACTCTCCAAAGCGGGCAATGAGGTGGTCGAGCAGGCGGTTGCGCCGTTGTTGACGATGGGCCGTTGGGTCGGCTATTTTGTCCAACAGCTGTACTAGGTTGTTGTTTTTTTGTGCTGTAAAATATTGCCACACAGCGTCTTCTGCTACGAGGCCGTAGGCGGCAAAATGTTTTGTGCCCAGCGCATTTTCTAATTCAGTGCGCAGTTGGGAAAGCCCATTTTTAAATGTTTTCCCAACAATTGCTTGCAACAAACCGGGGACTTTTTCCAATTGTTCTAATTGCAATTGAGCATCTTTAATAGCGGCCTACAAGGCTTCTTTCAACGATTCTTCTTTAGCCTCTAAAAGTGCTATTTGGAGGTTCTGGATTTGCTTTTCCAAAACGGATTTGTCAGTACTTACCGCCACTTCAACCGATAAAAGTGCATCTGGAGGGAACACCATGTCGGCGAAATCGCCCATTAGTTCTTTCGCTCCCGGCACCTCGAACAGGGGTTGGAGCACCATGGTTGGATCGGCGGGGTTTTGGTCCACAGCAAATAATCGCCGCACCTGGCCAAGTTGGGCGAGGTAACCCGCCAAAATTTGATCATAGAAAAGGAGGTAGGCCTGGAGTTGTTTGGCGGGGAATATCTGACCGGGCCGGGGCTGGTTGTTGCCTACACTGTAGATGTCCGGCAGATCGTATTGAATGCTTACATAATCGTCCAAGTCATCGCGGTACACACCATTTTGTACATCTGGGCCTCCTGGGTCGTTATTAGCGAGCGATTGACGCGCCATGCGCAAGGTCTTGTACTGATCCTCAAGGGTATGGCTGGTCAGCCGGTTTACCAATCCGTTGCGATGAATAGTGACTTTGCTACAACAGGGATCAAGCAAGGGCTTGAGGTTGCCAGGCGGGTAGTTGGGGTCTTTTGGATCACTTGGATATGGAAGGGGAACGGTAAGCAATGGCGAATCGCTCGGCACCACCGGGATTTGCCAGGCATCACTGTAATCGCTGCCATCGGGCGCTTTAAGGCGCAGGTCGCGCAGATCGAGCACCCCAGGTGTTTCAGAGACAATGCGCTGCAAATCAGAGCGGTAGATGTAACGCGGAAGCCGGGCGGAGGCTTTGAGTTCGTCGTCGGGTATGAAGCCATTAGCGAGCAAGGGACCATTGAAAATCTGGTCGCAAGGCAAGCCGCGTTGGTGCATTTCCTTAAAATTGTAGGAGCGCACGGTAGGAACCAGGAATTCCTGGATGCGGTACAATACTTCAGCAGCTACTTCTTTTTCGTTCACATTGGGGGCCACCTCAAGGTCGAGGCAAAGGCAATAAGACCAGTTTTGCACCACCTCCGGCTGGAGGTAGTCCTGACAAATGCCCCGGTCTTGATGCAGTCGGCGGCGGGCACGGGTAGTGTATCGCCTGCGCACTTTTTCACTGCTGGGGTCGAGGTGGTCATCCAGTTCGAGCAGGACGCGATAGATGCCGTTAAGGGGGAGGGCATCATTGATAGTCAGGGCGTCATTAGGGTCATTTGGGTCAAATTTTCCCTGATGAAAATGGCCGAAGTGGCAGAGTATGTAATTTGTTATTTTCGAACCAAAATTTTCCTGAAATTTTGCAATCAGCTTCAGTTGATTGGAGTATGGCTGCTGATTAAATTGTTCGACAGTGCGTCCAAACTGTGCGACTGCTGCTGTAAAACCATGGCCTGCCGCGACTCCAAACTGCTTGGCGAAGGTTTTTGCCACTCTTTTCAGGTCTTCGTCCTTTGGGAACGTAATCCTAAATGGCGGGTTCTTTTTCAAATACTTGCCGCCTCCTTTCAAATCCTTGATGAGAAAATCCTGAGGCCGTGCACGTTCGAGCCAGGCATTTTTCACCCCTTCCATGTCTATCAGAATCTTGCGCAAATCATATACGGTTACGGGCGAAACGGGCAGTATTTCATGGGCGTCGAACCAGGGCTTTTCACCACCCGGCCCGGCTGCTATGTCCTGTATGGGCAACATTCTGGTGCGATAACCAAGGTCGGTAATGGCGTAGCACAGGAGTTCAAGGAGGGTGATACCTGGGTCATGGGCGTTGAAATCCGTCCAGACCTCGGTGGCGAGGTTTTCCAAATGACGTATCCCCTCGGTTCGTAGACGGTCGAAGTCGAGGCTGATGTGGTCGGGTCTGCCTTTAGGTATTACGTTTATGATGGCGTTGCTGGCTTGCATGGTCACTTGCGGTTAGAGGTGCTGGGTTTAGGTTTTGCGCTGACTTTGCCGGGTGCTTTGCGAACAGTTTTTGCTTCATGTTTTGGGGCTACAAGAGCTTCCTTTTTTTCTGCAACGGGTATTGGGGGAGGCCCGGACACCTTTCGCGGAACGACTGTGCCGCCCGTGTTGTCCTTGGCGAGTTCTATTTGATGTTGCAACACGGTGGTAAGAATGGAACGGGCCGTTTGAGGTATGATGAGTGTTCCAGGCACTTCAAAGGGTTCCCAATCCCCATCTGGTGGCAGGCTGTCGGTTGGGAATTTTTCAACCACGGATTGGTAGACCTTCAATTCCTGAATAACATCCACAGCATCCAGATTTTCAATCAATTGCACCAATTTTGAACGGCGTATTTCGCGGCCAAAAGTGGGGCCTTGTGTTTGATCATAGAGCCAGGGAGCGAGGTAGCGGCGCAGGGCTTCATTGATTTGATATTTGGCGAGGTTTTCGTCAGCGCCGCGGCGAAGCCAAACTTTGAGCGCGATGTGAATGGGTTCGTACTGCGGGTTTACCACTTGCAGGAAGTGGTCTTCAGGATCGCTACTATCTGTAGCAGGCAAGGGTTGGAGGAACAGGTTGGTTTTGGGCAGCAAGAAATCGCGCATTTCATTCAGATCACCACGAGAGAAGCGGGGTTCTTCACGTACCATGTTGGGGCGGCGTAGCAAATCGGGCACTACAGCCATGGAGACAAAGCCGGGCGCGAGTTCACTTGCAACCGTGTACTCGCCCGAAGATTCGTACCTGGTGTGGGGGATGCACTTGGCTACTGCAACCAGGCTGTATTGCTCAAGGAGCAGGTGTTCGTAATCCCAGGCAGTCACAGCGCGGTCTTTGTGGCGCAAGCGTTCGCTGACGCGGCGATGGTATTCACCAGAATCGCTCTCTGGTTTACGTCCTCCAAAAGAGGCAAAAGGTTGCTCCACTTTCTTGACGGCGGAGCGACTGGTTTCGAGTTTGGAGATGATGAGGGCATCCAACGGTTTTTCCAAACAAGTAAAAAAGCTGCGCTCGGTGGGTGCGAAGACGGCTTCCAGGGCTTGGGCACGGATGGAAATGATGGAGGCGAAGGCGTTGATGGATTCATTCGGCCCTTCCACTACTCTAGCGCTTATCCAATGATATTTTGCATTTAAAATGGTATTGTCTATTGTTGCATCACTTGGGATGGCTAATTGGATCAACCCAGAGCGCGTCAATTGATACGTCGTGTCCTTTAGGATTTTCTCGGCGTCCAAGGGTTTCCATTCGTTTTTGGCGAGATAAAACCACTCGATCTTGGGGGGTAACAAGTCAAAATTTTGTTCGCTGCCCTCTTCCAATTGGATCAATAAGGACAGGTTGTCACCAGCCAGGAATTGTTCAAGGCCAATGAACAGGTTGCCAAAGTTAACGTCTGCGTTATTAGCATTGAGTCCCGACGAAAAGGAAGGCAACAAGTGGAACGTTGGCGTTTCTGGAGTTTTCTTTAGTAAAATTTCCTTATAACCTTCAAAAGGCGTAAGGTGGAAAAAGCCATCATAACCATCCTGAGGCTCCACAATTTCCTGTCGGGATTTGTAACTGAGTGAAAGGGAGTTAATAGAAGGGGTATATGGCTCATTGATTTGCCCGGCATTGGCTTGAATTCCGAGCAATTTGGGATACTGTTTGTGAAAAAAATCGGTATTTTGTAAAGTGAATCGAATAAACCCTCGCTTCAGGGTAGGAGAATATTGCGTAAAATGCTGGGTCCGGGTATCCCTTTTAAGCATTTGAGCAGCAATAGCAATATTGTCAAAATTTGAAATAATCTTGCTGTCCGGAGAAATCAGGTCGAATGAATTATCCCCAGCACTTTCCAGGCGTACCGCAAAGACAGACAAGGATTCGTTAGGAAAGCCATCTCCTCTTTTGGATAAGAGATCATTTAGCGTCAAGTCAAAAGACTTAAAATTGCCCTCACCTTGGCTCACCTTAAAATTAAGTGCTGGTATGACCATCTGTGGGGGGAGCTTCAATAATACTGCATCGCTTCCGCTGTTTTCAAATACATGCGTTTCTTGCCCTTGGACGTTCGCTGCTATTGTGATTCCGGAAAGTAAGTCAAGAAAATAATCCGTTACTTTAGCCTGCATCTCATACAATGCAGTCAATGGGTTAATCTCTACCTTGAGGTTATGGCGAACGTAGTCTGCTGGAATTGTTAAATTGACAGTTTCGTATTGAAAATGACTGATCTGCAAGGCTGCTCCAGCTACGAAATCTGGTCCGAGATCAATCTCTCCATTCGCATTCGTGGTAAAAATTTGAGCTCCAATGGAGATTTTTATATCCTTAACAGGCTCAGTATCACGGAAAGCGTTGAAAACTTTCAGTTTTCCGGTTTCGTCATCAGCAACAGTACCATCCAGGGCTATTTGCCCAGGCGTCCAAACAGTAGGTTTTAGATTTACTTCAAACTTAGTTAAGCCCAAAGGATTTAGGATATCTATGGCTTGGTGGCCCAGATACTCGATTCTAATGGTGCTGGTGATGAGCGGGCGGGGGTGAGTAAATCTAAAGCCTTGAGTAACGACTGTGATATCAGCATCACTTTTTGGCGTTCCTTCAATAATTATTTTCAGATTATTTTTGACAACTCTGGCTTCATCCGGTAGATTTATGATAATAAAATATTCAATTTGGTCTTCTTCGGGCGTTTTTTCCAGCACAACCCGATCCGGAAGGAGATAGATTTCTATCAGGTCATAATATACCGAAGGATTTCCCAGCCATCCAAAGTGTCCAAAATAGCGGTAATTCTTGGTAGGGCTGTTGATCGAAAAATTGGGATTATTGAAACTGCTAATGGTCACTTCATGTTCATCAGTAGTGCTTTTGTATACGCTTACTTCCGAGCCGATGCTAACACTTTCAACCTCGGTGGAAGGAATTTCCCCTCCATTAATATCTAAGACTTTAAAGCGAATCTTTCGGCCTAAGGCGCAAAAGTGGTAATTGCATAATAATAGATGGGTGCTGATTTGACTGGAATAGTGCAATCCGCTTCCTATGGCTTCCGCAGCATCAATAAAGTCAATTCGCAATTTGGGCTGGGGGCGTCCAAAATACCTGTTATAATGCCCTAAAAAGGAGTCGGGAGGTGCTATCCAGCCAAAATTGACCCCAAGCGAGGTTAATGATTTTTGGAATACTTCAGTGCTTCCCACGAAAAAGCGGTTGCCGAGTTCGGGGATTGGACCAAAGGGAAAGATGGTTTTTGTGCCATCAAAAATGCCTTGGTCCGTTTGGATGATCAAATTTTCCTGAATATCACGAACATCCACCTCAATGGTTATTTCCTCAAATCGAATGGCTCTTTCTCCCCATGAAGGCGGGAAGAAAACTTTTAAAGCAGGCCATTCACTGGAAATGCCCGTGTCCGTCTGGATTTTATCAATTGCCTCAAAATCTTTTTCAAGTATGAAAAGAAGTCTCAAACCTAGTATCGAATGGGTTGTAGAGGCGCTTCCTTCAATGCTGGAGGTGTCAATTACGGGCAACAAGTCAAACGCACCTATTTTGGCGGTTTCTTCTCTTTTATCTTCCGGATTTGCACCATAAAGCGTTTCGTCGTGTTCGAGTTTTGTCCAGCCTTTTTCAGTACTGATATACAACTCAAAATCGTCCAATTGGAGTTCAGAATCCAGCAAATCAAAGCTGCTTAACTTGATGTCGAATTCTACGATACGCTTTCCTTCCCGCAAAATCAATTGGGGGCTGGCAACTGCAAAACCGGTCTTTTCAAATGGCAGATTTGGATCGTCTGCAAAAGTTCGCCAGGATGTTACTTTGTTATTTGTATCTATTTCTTGGTTTAAAAACTTCAGCGCGCTATTCGGCAAGACATTAATTACTTTTTTAGCGTCTGCTTCATGCCAAAAAGCTGCCTTCACTTCCACCACCTGCGCCCGCGTCACCTTCCACTGCTCCAATGTCTGGAACTTGATTGGCTGGCCGTTGTCGTCTTTACCTGCCAACAGGGTAGTGCCTTTCTCGATGAGTTCGTCGTTGAATTCTTTTGCGAGCGTGAAAATCAGGTAAGCATGATCTGGGTCGGCAGGCCTACGCTGAAGGCATAGCACCTGGTCGTAGTAGAAATCGAGGTGCCGTTGCGGTATTTCGTTTAGGCTGTCTTGCGCGTGGCGGAAGAGGTTGAGGAACGTGATGAACAGCGCAATGTGCGGCGCGAGCGGACGAGGTTCCTGGTCTTCGGGTAATTCGAGTCGTGCGGATTCAGCATCAAACAATTGCTGTGCACGGGTCTTAATCGCTACAAGAGCGTTGAAAAAACGCAGGAAAAGGCCGCGAATCTCGTCTCTATCATTGAGCGATTCATCGGGCAGGATACAGTGGTACTCATCGAGGTTGCGCACGCCCCAACGAGATGGGTCCTGGAAGAAAGCGCGATAGGCTTTGAAATCAAGATGGTCATCCCAAGCCTTATGCCAGGCAATGAGTTGCTGAAGGGCGCCTTCAATGTCTTTCGGGTCGTCGTAGCGTTTGTCGTTGTCGCGGCGGATGAGTGTCAGGAGTTCACCTTTGAGCGGAATGCCTTCACGCAGCGTTTGGTAGTGACGTTCGAGGCGGCGGGCTG
The DNA here is from genome assembly GCA_016708875.1 of Lewinellaceae bacterium. Lineage (GTDB taxonomy): Bacteria > Bacteroidota > Bacteroidia > Chitinophagales > Saprospiraceae > M3007. The sequence continues at coordinate 40,998 of JADJFA010000031.1, read as the reverse complement.
TGTCACGGGTATATCGCAGGAGCTGGCGGAAGTATTGGCCCTCCAATTCACTGTTGCTTTTTTTGCCTTTTTTATTAGACTGCCCTTCGAGCGCGAGACCGAATTCTAGGTCAATTTTCTCATAATCTAACCGAATCTGATCCGTATCCAGCGCGGCAAGGATTGCCATGTAGGTCAGGTTCTCGATTTCCCAGAAACATGCCCAATTGTCGCCTGCAGGGCTATCGGGGCTGTGATAGCGCAGCATTTGGGCATATTGGTAGGCAGCATTGATGAGGTCCTGCGAAGAGCGCTCATCCAAACGGAAATGCGTGGGCGAGAGCGCTTTCACCAATCGGCTCAACTGGCTGGAGCCGTTGCTGCGGAGCGGGTGTTTTATGTGAATTTCGGTCGGCATTTTTCAAAAAATGTGATCAATTTGATAAATGTGGTCAATGTGTTCCCTCCTTCGTCCCGAGCACTCGGGACTTCGGCGGGTAAAAATGTGGTCAATTACACCTGCTGTATCGTCGCTTCGCGTTTGTAGTAATCGTACACGAAATTGAAGCGGGTATTGCTCGTGCGCACTACGATATCGAGTTCTATGAGCACCATCCCTTCGGCCACGCCATTGGTGTGAATGGTGACTTCTCGAAGATCCACACGGGGCTCATAGTACAGTACGGCCTTGGTAATCAAGTCTTTGATGTACGTTATCAGGCTTGTACTCACCGGCTCGAAGAGCATGTCTTCCAGGTTGCAGCCATAATCAGGGCGCATAACCCGTTCGCCAGGCCGGGTGCTAAGCAAAAGGGTAAGACTTTGCTCGATGTCTTCTACTTCCGACACCATTCGTACCGTGCATTCAGGCTTTTTGTCAAAGGCTATCGGGAATGCCCAACCGGTGCCTAGGAATGATTTTCTTGCAAGTTGCATCTTGAAAAATTGCGTTTTGCTGTTTTACTTTATGTGCTGGTCTAGCTGTAAACTGGATTTTTTAACCAATCATCACCGTCGCTGCTCCCAGCGTAATTTGTCCCCCATGCGCGGTAGTATCGCCCATTCGGGCTGCGGGTTTTCCGCCAATGAGCACTGTTTGCGAGCCCATCACGATGCTGTCTGGCGGGCCCGCGCAGGTACACATATTGCCCACCGTGGCGGCTGGCATCCCTTCAATCATTACGGTTACCACACCCGGCGGCATCACAGGCCCACCAACGTGTGGGTTGCCGTTGGGGTTTACCATCGGACAAGTATGCATATCTCCTACTCTGGCTGCTAATGGCATAATTAAATTGATTCGATTATTTGATTGAGACGATTATTCGATTGATTCGATTGATTCGATTGCGACGATTGGTTCGACTGATAAAATCATACTGAATATTTTGAATTAGCAGCCCGCATCAATCGTCACAATCGAACCAATCGTCCTAATCGAATCAATCAATTAATTCTTACAAATGCTCCCTTTACCGTCACGTCGCCGGATGCGGTGAGTTGCGCCTGGCCTTGTGCCTCGGCCTTGAAAGAGCTTTGGGCTTTGTTGCTGATATTGGGTGCTTCAAGCTTAAGATTTTGGGCGGCTTTGAGCGTCAGGTCTTTGGATGAATCAATGACAATGCCGTTGCTGTCCATCGTTATCTTGTTGCTGTGCTCATCTTCAATTTCGATTTTGTCTGCGTCTTCATCAATCGTCACTTTTTTACCCCCAGGGGTTTCTATCACGAGACTTTTTTTGTCATCATTGAAAATCATGCGCATCTCCGAGCGCGTCACCCAGCCTTTTTCGTGGTTGGAGTCTTGGACACCCTGGAATGGCGCAGGCTTGGCTGGGCTGTTCAACATCCCTAAAATAATGGCCTCGCGGGGGTCGTCGTTCAGAAAACCTACCACCACCTCGTCGCCGATTTCGGGCCTCCAGAAAGAGCCGCGCCCATCGCCCGCATCTTGGCAAGCCATGCGCATCCAAACCCCTTCGCCTTGCACGCTGACAAGTGGCAGGCGCACCTGTACCCGGTTTTTGTCGGATAAATCGCGGTCGCTGTCAGCTTCCAAAGAGGTGACGATCCCGATTTGGAGGCCATTCATAGCAGGTAAAAGGCCGCTGGCCGGCAGCTCGCTCACGTCGGGATAAGTTCGGGCAAACCATTCTCGACTCATGCCAAATTGCGCGTGCATGAACCAGGAGCCTTCAGAAATCTCATGCGTCACGCCCGTCACGAAGACCTTGCCTTCGTGTCGTTGGCCAACGCCGCGCAGTTCGATGCTGTCGCCGGGAATAATAGTTTCAGTCGAACCTTGGAACTTGACCGTTCCGCGCAGTTTTGCCAATTTGCTTTTGGTGAATTGCGCCTCAGCCCAAGCTTCTGTTTCTTTTCCTGAAAGGTTGCCGGGGTGTTGGGAAGGGAAATTTTCCAAGCCCATCACCTGCGTGAAGTCTGTATTTGGAGGTGCACCGGGGAGGTCAAGCCCCAATGCCCCACCAATGGCCGATACTGCGTTGCTTATGGATGAAAGTGCAGCGCCCAAGCCTCCGGTGTCAATCAAACCACCGCTTACCCCGTCATCGGAGGCCTCCGCTTCACGTACCGCAAGGTCTTTGGAATCCCAGGCGAACACCTTGGCTGCCGGGTATTGGTCGCGTGCATCCATCTCGGCTTCCAGTTCAAATATACTGCTGCCGAAAGAGAGGTTTATTTTGGCATCTTGCTGGAAATCAGGCTTTTTTATCCTGACCGTGCCATTGTCAGCCACCACAAGCATGGCATTGGCCTCGGCACGCGTGATGATAAAATCCCAGTCGGTAGCCGAGTATTGCACCATTTCCAGGTGCTTGGCCTGGGTGGTTTGCACGTCTTTAGCTATGTTCTTCCCATTCAGGATTTCCTCGATTATTTCTGAGTCTTTTAGCCCAAAAAAGTATTTGTTCTGACGTGCAACCGTCAGTTTCACCGCCTCATCCTTGCACTCGATGTCTAAAAAAGTGCGGCCATCGCGGATCTTAAGGCCATGGCGAACGATGATGCCTTTGAAAACCAACTGTTCATCGTGGTGGTAGCCAACAGAAATTTCGATGGGGTTGCCGGGACAAAGCAAATTGGTGTCGCTTATCTCGAACTCCTGTTCCGCCACATTGCCATCAATAACGGTCAGGCTTGCCCACGGGATACGATTGGCGGCCTTGGAGATGTTGATGGCCTGCACCTGCACTGTATCAGGCAGCCGCACCCCGTTCACTTTTATGGTGAACGTGACGAGGGTGGTGTCGTCGGGCATCGGTGGTAAAAGTTGGTCGAGGCTTAGGTCGAACATTCCAAGTTATTTGTTGGTCGAAGTAATATCCCTCATTATGGGACTGGTTTTCAATAAATTATAGCCAATGCAAATCTACTTTTCCAAAGGCGGCAAAAACATGGTCTCGCCTTCGCGCAGGGTGCGGATACTGGTAAGGCCGTTGGCCTGCGCGAGGTTAATGTGGTGGCGTGGACTTTCGTAATACTGCTGGCTGAGGTTGTCGAGACGGTCGCCCGATTTCACAGTGTGCTTGTGTGTGAGGTCAGGGGAAAGCAAGCCCATGCTCAACACACGCAAAATGTTGGTGGTACTGGCTTTAAAGGAACAGCGCAGCTTGGCTCTCAAGGGTGTGCCGTTTGGCCGAAAAAGGGTGTACTGTACATCCAGGGATTTTAAAAAACCGTGAAAAATGAAGGTTCCCCAGATAAGCGCCAGATAGTTGGGCATGTGCCGGTCGCCGTTGAACCCCGTTGTGACTCGGAACAGTTCAATTTCAGCCATTACCTCGCGTTTGTCGCCGCTTGCACCGGTGCCATCAATCAAAAACTCAAACTGGATTTCTGACTGTTCTACCCAACTAAATCTTAGGGTACCTTCTGCATCGCCCGGGGCTTGCTCGCAATCATAGTTGAAATCCTTCCGCTCATTGAAATTTTCGGGGTTGAACATGACCACATAAGGAAGCCCAAAAGGCAAGGGGACTGGCCCTACCATTTTGATGGGGATAATGGTCATGGTGCCGGGGGTGGGCACCACGTTCATCAACGACGAAATGTTTCCGGTTAGGTTAGGTATCATGGCTTAGCGTTCTTTTTGGCGTCTGATCATTTGAGATGCGGCCTCGGCAGCTTGTCGTGTGGCAGTTCGCTGTGAAGCCGGGTTTTGACCTCGGCGGCCATTTCGGTTTTGGTTTGTCGCGTTCGGGTTGTCGCCGCAAGCGGTATCGCGAAGTTCTTCGCGCACCCTTGCTGTCACAGTGAGTTGATTAATCTCTATTGGCATGATTCGTCAGTTGATGATGGTAAAGTAAACACAAGTTCCATGCTCTCCACCACAATGCGGCTTTCCTGGGCGTTGAAGTCCGCGATCGACCATTTTTGCGGCCAAGCATTGACACATTGGTAGGTTTGAAGTGGCTGATGTTGTTCGTTGAGCAAAGTCACCAGCACGTTCACGGGTGTAATATCAAGATCAAGGATGGCGGCGTTTACCCAGGGTAAAATTCTTGAATCGGTAAAAAGCCCGCGTTTGAGTACCAAATTTGGGTACTGCCCTCGGCTGGGGAGTTTGAATGTGAACCGGTTTTCACCCCCCGATTTCACTTGCTCGGTATCCAGCTCACGCGAAAGCCCCGTCACTTCTTGAAAAGCAGCGTCTTGCACGGGCAAATTGCCAGGCAGTCCCTGAAATTCCACGCGGAAGTGGAAGCCGACTGGTGGGTATTGGGTCTCCATGTTTAGGAAATGTGGTCAATGTGAAACATCTCGACTTTTAAAAAAAGAGAAAATAAACCGCAAAACCGCAAAACAGGAGAACCGCAAAATATAAAACCATACGTTTTGATTTCGAATGAGGCAAGGCTTTGACTCGTCTCAAAACTTGTGCTTCTTGATTTGCTCCTGCCTGCCGGTAGGCAGGGTTTTAAATTTTCCGGTTTTCCGGTTTTGCTGTTTATTAATAAAATTCGAGATGACTAATTAAGTTATTCAAACGTCATCGTCAGGCCCTCGTGGGCCAGTTCGAGGGTTTCGATGGCTACCTCGTTGCCGTCGGCTTTGAGGTCGGTACTTTGCACTTTTATAGGCCATGCTCTTTTTATGGTCCATGTCACCACAGGTTCGTGGTTTTCATTAAGCAGCGTGATGATCACATCGCGGCGCTCAATTTTATTGAGTTGCACCGTGTTGAGCCATTCAAAGTATTGGTTGTCGCCTTTAAATGTGCCTCGTTTGAGCGTGATATTGCTGTATTTGGTCAAACCTGGCTGCTTGATTTTGTGGTATTCAGGACTGTTACCTTCGCGGTATTCTATCACATCAAGTTGTACATCGAGACCGCTGACTTCGGTGAACCCGATGCGTGTGCCGCCCCAGTCAACCGAGAAATGAAATTTTGGAACTGGATATTCTTCCATGATATTTTTTGTTGAAGTTGTTGAAGTTGTTGAAATGGCTATTGGGTTATTGTGGATTTAGTTGGGGTTATTCGGCTTGGGTACTCGAATAACCGAATCCCCAAATACTCAAATCCCCAAAATCAAGACTCAGGTAGTTTGTGCATAAAGCGCAGCACAATGAACTCCGCAGGGCGTACCGCAGCCATTCCGATCTCTACGATAAGGCGGCCATTAAGCACATCGTCTTGTGTCATGGTTTGGCCTAGGCCTACGCGTACGAAGAAGGCATGCTCAGGTTTCGCACCCATAAGTGCGCCAGCGCGCCATTGCAGGGTGAGGAAATTTTCGATCATGGCGCGTACTTTCACCCAGGTGTTTGCGTCGTTTGGCTCGAAAACAAAGCGGTAACTTGCTTTTTTTACCGATTCTTCCACGAAGTTGAAAAAACGACGGACGCTGATGTATTTCCACTCGCTGCTCTCGCCCATCATGGTACGCGCGCCCCAGACTACGGTGCCGCGGCCGGTGAGTTGTCTGATGGCGTTCACGGATTTACCGCTGGTAGCGTCCACATTCATCCCTTTTTGGGTTTCATCGTCAATCTTTATGCTGGGGCCGATTACGTTTGAAAGACCAACGTTGGCTGGTGCTTTAAATACGCCACGCTCTTGGTCCGTACTGGCCCAAACGGCGGCCATTGCGGGGCTGGGAGGCATTAGCAAAGCCATTTTGCCTATTTGCCCTCGGATGGCTTCCTGTACAGATTTGTCGGTTATGGTTGCCAGTGCAGCACCTTCAAATGCTCCATTTTCGGAAGCGCCGTCCAGGTCTTTCTTTTTGTGTTCTATGGTCAAGGATGTGTCGGAATAGCGCACATCAATAGAGGTGTCAATATGGGGATAATATGCAGCGGCGAACATCCTGTTTTTGTCGAGGTTACCCCGGAAAGCAGTCATGTCAGCGGCTACGCCAAGTTTGTCAGTAGCCTTTTGTTCAACATCAACAATCACCATTCGGTCGCCCAATTTGGCTGCTTGGAGGAGGGCTTCTTCATAAATCTCTACGGCATCGCCAGATGCAAGCGCTTCTGGTACCACAATCATGGTTGGCTCATCTTCGCTCTCCAGGATTTTTACACCGTCAATCAGTTTTTGTTTGGTGGGGCTTCCGCTCCCATCGGCCGGGGTTAGGCCTACCGAAACAATGTAGCAAGGTCCACCGCCATTGGCGAAATACCACAGCAGCGCATAATACATGTTAAATTTTGATTTTTTGGTCGGGTCGAGTTGCGCGTGAATTTCTCGGTTGAGCAGGTTTTCTTTGGTTTTGTCGGTCAAGATTTTCTCGATTACATCAAAGATTGTCACTTTGATACCGTCGTTTTCGGGTTGTGCGCCTCCAAAAAGCTGGACGTAATCAAGCAGGGAAGTAATACGAGGAGCCTTGTTTTCAAGCGAGACGCCCGCATCGGTCAGGTTTTTCTCCGTGTACCCAACGAAGGCAGGGATGCCTGTTTCTACCCCGGCCACAGAAGGCGGTAGCAGCGACACCTCGTCAATGTACACGCCTGGGGTTTTGAGTGTGCTTAGGTTCAACATGGTGATGGTCAGTTTTAATTTTTGATATGTGAATAATTATGCTTTGTCGAACATGATCTGATAGTGTTTAAATGGCTCCCAGTCTGCATTTGGTGGCTGGAAAATGCGCACAATGCCGAGCGCATTGGCAGGTAATACCTCATTGGTCAGGTACAATGTTTCCGCCTGACCCCCAGGCTGTTGTGTGCACTTGTAGCCGTTTTCTGGCAAATTGATCTCTACGCTGAGGGTCTTGTCGTTGATCGGAAAATTTATGGAAGCGCTCCCGGGTGCAAGCGGCTTCAGCTCCAATCCCGACACAGCAGGAGTGGGGGTACTGAAGGTGAATGGTATTGGGGCACGGGAGGCAAATTCCGGGTGGCCTACCGCATTTCCTGCCGTTAAGGAGAATGTATTGGCGCCGACAGGAGAGGCGTTAAAATTGTCAAAATACAGCATGCGCGCACGTCCTGAAAATGAAGGAAGGTTGGATGGAGTGGGCACATACGGTTTTGTCTGGGTCAGCAACGAAGGGTCTGTTAAGCGGATGATAAAACTGAATCCTTCGTTTTGTGCTGGCCTGACGCGAAGTTTTGCCGTGCCATCAGTACCAAATATTTTTTCGGCGTACAAGGTGCCCTCTCCCCCGGCGGTGTTTGGCCTGAACACCCATCCCATACGTTGCAGCCGACGCTGTGTTTCGCTTGTTGGCTCAAGTGTAAATACAGGCGCGGGAGGAGCCGGCTGTCCCAGCCCGGGCGGTGGGTACTTACCGTGCAAAATATGAATGCTGAAAAATGGGTCGAATTTCCAGTGCATCGTTTCAGTTAGCGTTTGATTGGGTTTCAATGTCTTGTACCGTGGCTGTCTCTTCGAGCAAGGCGTTTTGCACCGCTACAATGCGCACTTTATACAATACTGAAGGCGAGTATTTACCGCCTAAAATGCCCCACAAATGATTAATCTGTTCAAAATTAAGGGTGAAAAGATCGAGGATGATTTTTTCCACACCAGCTTCCGCAGGGAATGGAGCAGCGGCATTTTCTCGCGTGAAGACATTCTTGCGTTGAAAGAAAAGGGCAACGCGCGATATTTTTTTAAGTGCCTCCAAGTGGTTACTGTCGGCGCAACTGAACATCACATATAAGTTCAGGAATATCGTGGGGTTGCGCTTGCTCAATGTATCTCCGTTCTGCACATAGTGTGAACCGTTTTTAAGGGTTTTTTCTTCCTCGATATTGACCAGGGTCATTACCACGTTGCGCACCATTTCGGCTTGACTTGCATCAGTGTCTGTGTCAAGCCGGGCCACATTGCCAAGCACAGCGAAGTCTTGCAACGAAGCCGTGGCAGGGGTCGTCGTAGCGAAAATTAAGTTCTTTGCAGATGTATTCGACGGTCTTTGCAATCATGGGGAAATGAAGGGTTGGCTCGCAAACGCACACAACACAGCCATTAGGCCGTTGATGCCAGAAGCGCGTTTGCAAGAGCATAAACAGACAAGCCCATTCAGGGCGAGCCAAATGAAAAAATCTGAAAATCACAGCGGCTAAAAGCCGGGATGCCACAAAATGGGAGTGGAAACGGGTATTAGGGTCGAGGTACGTAGGTGTGCGGGAAGGACGCTATAAGTGGTTTTTCAATCAAGGGACGATTAACGTGGGGCGTTCGGTTTTTGCAAAAGACGTAAAGGACGAATCAAAGGTCGGGGACGTTGTTTTCGGATTAGGTCGTGGTTCGGAAATGTCGGGTTAAGTTCTGTAAAATTCCGCCGCAGAGGCAGAACGGCAGCAAAGGTAGCGGCCTAATTTACACATCCAAATTTTGAATGGATTTTTTTTAGAGTTACTATATAAATTAACAACTAGCTAACCTGATGCCCGCTTTTCCAAAGTTCACATGCTTGCCACTGGAACGCCCTATATTTGCACAGAATTTTTTAACAAACACAAGCCTAGCAGGTTCCTTTTATATTGAAAATCAATGACTAAAAAACGCGTACTCATCGCCGGCGGCGCCGGCTTTATCGGCTCGCACCTTTGCGACCGCTTTTTGGCCGAAGGCTATCAGGTCATCGCCATGGACAATTTGCTCACGGGCGACCTAACCAACATAGAGCATCTATTTCCCGAAAAAGACTTTGAATATTATCATCACGACGTGACGAAGTTCATCCACGTGCCGGGAAAACTGGACTATATCCTGAATTTCGCATCGCCCGCCAGCCCGATTGATTATTTGCAAATGCCGATTCAGACCTTGAAAGTGGGCGCTCACGGAACCCATAACCTGCTCGGCCTGGCCAAAGAAAAAGGCGCAAGGATCCTGGTGGCTTCTACTTCTGAAGTGTACGGCGATCCCCATGTACACCCGCAAACCGAAGAATACTGGGGAAATGTGAACCCTGTAGGCCCGCGCGGCGTGTACGACGAGGCCAAGCGTTTTCTGGAAGCCATTACGATGGCCTACCATAATTACCATGGCGTGGAGACCCGGATCATCCGAATTTTCAATACTTATGGGTCTAGAATGCGGGTAAATGACGGGCGTGTGCTGCCAGCGTTTTTTGCGCAAGCCATTCGCGGTGAAGGACTTACGATTTTTGGCGACGGCTCGCAAACCCGCTCATTCTGTTATGTGGATGATCTGGTGGAAGGCATCTACCGCCTGTTGTTAAGCGATTATCATTTGCCGGTCAACGTCGGGAACCCTTCGGAAATCACCGTCATGCAATTTGCCCACGAGATACTTGCGCTGGTGCAAAACCCCAAGGCGTATATTGATTACCGTCCGCTGCCGGTAGATGATCCAAAACAGCGTCGCCCGGACATTACAAAAGCCCAGACCATTCTTGGCTGGAATCCAAAGTTCAACCGGGAAGAGGGGTTGAAGATAACTTATGAGTATTTCAAGAAGGCAGTGAAGTAGGACGAACTTTAGTTCGTCAACCCTCATGTTCATTGGGTAGGCGAACTGAAGTTCGCCCTACTTCTTCGCTCAAATCCAACAGTTCCAAATTCCCTTTTTCTTGTAGCAATTGCACAATCTCGCAGCAGTGTTGGAAAAATAATTTCGCTTCCTCCGTGTCCATTTTTTGGCGTGGCTTATAGCCGATGAGGTAGTAATTGTTGCCTTCCAGATGGGCGGGCGGTTTTTCGGTAAGAAAGCCTTGTAAAGCAGGGGTAAATTGTTGGCGCACCAGTTCCTCAAACTCGCCATTGAGCCAGAATTTTTCGGAAAATTCAAGGTTTTCTTCAAAATTAATATCTGTGCTTATGCCAAGTTTTGCCTGCAATTTGTGCCACCAATTTTCAGGTTTTAGGTGAAAATTGGATAAAAACCAGTTTTTGTCATTGGCAAAAAATACCGTTTGTGTTATTCTTTTACGAGCATTACCCGCCTGTACTGTGTAAGAATAATCGAACAGGTACACATCGGTTTCGCCTACCAGGCCGCGCATCACGTTCGTTATTTTACCGTTGTTGAACCAGCGCGAGCGTTCGCGTTTAAAAAGGTCGAATCCCTGCAACTGATGCAATATTCCGAAGGAGTCTTTGGCAGAGAATGACATGCCAAGTTGTTCGGCCAACGCTTCCATGGAGGCCGTGCGGGCAAGGGGAGCTTTGTGCTTATGCCATAGCAAGGTGCCAGCAAAACTAAGTCCGAACAAAGAAATTATAAACGGGGTTAACCAGGTAAAAATGGAAAGGAAGAGCATAAGACGGTTGATTTTCAAAAGCAAATGTAGAAAACAGTTGCAAAGAAGGGATTTTGAAAACTGCCGTACTTTAGCATCCAAATAATTAACACATGAAAAACGGAACAAAAGAAAATCCCTGGCAACTGAAAACTGCTCCTGGTACTGCTGAGTATACCATGTACCGCGATGAAGAAAAAGGTATCATCGTTTGCAAAGTCGGCGCCACCATCCTCCACTACGATCAACGCTGCATTGATGACTTACATGCCATGCTCAAAGCACATGGCGATTGGATGGAACTAGGTGCTGCGGACGAAGGCAAAGAACCTAAACCGGGCACTGTCGAGGCCTGGGGGCGCTCTTCAGAAAACCCGATCGGTGGCTGGTACGGCCTCAAAAAAGGATTTCGTGGTCGTTTTGGTATGTATGTGCCACCGTTGATGGAGGAATTGGGTTTGGTGGAATTGGAGCACAATCCGAAGAACAACCGGATGAGGGCTAAATAAAATTACCTCTGTACATTTGATGCAGCAAAACAACTCATTATGAAGAGTCAAGGCTGCCTTTACCCATTTTTCGCCATTTTCGCCCTTGCGGGCCTCGGTTGCGGGGTTTGGGGTATCACAAACTTGATTTCGCACAATCGCATTAAGAATGAAGGGGTCAAAACCACTGGCACGGTCATCAGCCTGCGGGAAAGCCATTCTGGCAAGGGTTCCACGACCTATGCTCCAGTCATTGAATTCCGCGACACCGATGGCAATCTCACGGTATACAACTCCAGTACCTATACCAACGTAGACCCTTATAAAGTAGGCAGCCGTGTGGAGCTTTGGTATCTACCTTCTAACCCAGAATGGGACGTGGTGATCGAGGGCGATAACTGGTGGATTTATTTTCCATTCATCTTCCTGCTCACCCACGGCGGCGTGGGCATTACTGGCCTTGTGTGGCTCGAACGCAAGCGGCGGCTTCATAAGTGGCTCCACGAACAGGGCCAGGAAGTGAATGCCCGTTTCCTGCGCGTTGATGTCAGCAGGGGGAAATCCACAACCTATACCCTTGTGTGCGAGTGGAAAGACCCTTTCACGAGCATAATCTATGAGTTCAAAAGCGATTCAATAAGCAAGAATCCAGAAGAATTTGTATCCTCCAGCAGTGAATCGCTGCGGGTGCTGATTGACCCCGCCAACCCAAAGCGGTATTGGGTAGATATGGGTTTTATGGGTGATTAATAGTTGTCACGTTTTTGGCTGTTTTTGTTGGCTATCTGGTAATTTCGCGCCATGAAAAAAGAAACCGCAATTGTCGTTGGCGCTGGCCTGGTTGGCTCTTTATGGGCCGTTTTTTTGGCCCGCCGTGGCTACTCCGTAAAAGTTTTTGAACGCCGCAGCGATATGCGCGCTGCTGGTTATTCAGGCGGGAAAAGCATCAACCTCGCCATGAGCGAACGTGGATGGAAGGCCATCGAACAGGCTGGTATCCGCGAAAAAATCGAAAAAGTCGCCATACCGATGCCGGGCCGGATGATGCACAGCATTACAGGCGAACTGACCTTCCAACCCTACGGAAAAGAAGGCGAGGCTATTTATTCGGTCTCCCGCGGCGGGCTCAATCTTGAGCTTTTGAATATAGCCGGCACTTTCCCAAACGTCGAGTTTTTCTTTGATCACCGTTGTACGGATGTGGACTTGAATAATCCGACCATTACGTTTGAGGACTTGAAAACCAATGAATTAAAGACCGTTGAAGCGCCGCTCATCTTTGCCACCGATGGGGCCTTCAGCGCCGTTCGCAATGTGCTTCAACGTACCGATCGTTTCAATTACCGCCAGTTTTACCTCGATCACGGGTATAAAGAATTGACGATCCCGCCACTTGAAAACGGTGACCATAGGATGAAGCCTGGCGCCTTACATATCTGGCCACGTGGCAATCATATGCTCATCGCGCTGCCAAATGCCGATGGAAGTTTCACCTGCACGCTGTTCCTTCCGTTCGAGGGCGAAGTCTCCTTTGAAAAATTGAAAACCGATGCGGACGTGCTCGGTTTTTTTCAAAAATATTTCCCGGATACCTTGCCGCTAATGCCCACTTTGTTGCGCGATTTTTGGGCAAATCCAACCTCTTCCCTCGTCACTGTAAATTGCTCACCGTGGCAATGGCAAGGAAGAATCCTGCTGCTCGGCGATGCGGCGCATGCCATCGTGCCGTTCTACGGACAAGGCATGAACGCAGGTTTTGAAGACTGCACCATCCTCGATGCGATGCTGGATGAAATGGGCGGCGATTGGTCAAAAACCATCCCTGCTTTTGCACAGTCCAGGGTTAAGGATGGCAACGCGATTGCCGAATTGGCTCAACGTAATTTCATAGAAATGAGGGACTTAGTGTCCGACCCGAAGTTTTTGCTTCGCAAGAAAATCGCTGCTGATTTACACGCCAAATTCCCACAGGATTTCCTGCCCGTGTATTCCATGGTAACCTTCAGCAACACGCCTTACCACGTTGCGCTTCGGGAAGATGATGCGCAAAACGCGCTTTTTCGGGAAATTCTGAACCTGGAAAATGTGGAGCAGGAGTGGAATGGGGTAGGGGTGGAGCGGGCGTTTCGGGGGTGGTTGGCGGGGAAGGGTAAGTGAAGAGGTGACATCTCCGAGGCACGAGGAGGTGTCACCTCTTCATTTTAAAGAACGCCTTCTTTTTTCCAAAAAAATGTTAACTTGCAAAGCAAAATGCCTATGAGGTGTCACTTCCTTCTTGAGTAAGGTGACACCTCCTCCTTCGTCGGAGATGTTACCTCGCCCAACCCAAACCACCATGCGAAAATCTGACTACACTGCTCAACTCTGCCCCGAAGTACACTACCACGTTTATAATCGGACCAATAATCGTGAAACGCTTTTTACAAGTGATCGTGAACGGGCCCTTTTCCTGGAAAAATACAAGGAATACTTGTCTGGCTATGTTGACACTTTTGCTTGGTGTCTGATGGAGAATCACTTCCATTTAAGTATTCGAGTAAAACCTAAGCATGAGATTTTGAAGGTAGTAAAAGGGACGCAAGAACCACTGCGCACTTTAGCTCAAATCAACTACTTGTCGAACCCAGAGGACGAAAAGGCCTTTCATACTGTTATTGAAAGGCAATTTTCCCCGCCTGTTTACGTCCTACGCTATGACGTATAACCTGACCCACCAGCGTAGCGGAAACCTGTTTTACAGGCCTTTCAAACGGATCGAATTAACGGATGAGGACCATCAGATTTGGCTGGTCTATTACATTCATTCCAATATTTCAAAGCATGGAATTAGTTCCCATTTTGCCGCTTACCGTTGGAGTTCATACAAGACGTTTTTACATGAAAAACCAACTTCGCTCTGCAAACAGGAAGTGCTTGATTGGTTCGGCGGGAAGCTGCGTTTTTTAGAATTTCATGGGCAGGGTTATCGCGAATTGCCTGATAAGTATGGCTATTTGGAAATTGAGTGACGAAGGGTTTTTGGGTGGACAAGGTGACACCTCCTCTCCCGATTCTCGGGATCGGAGATGTCACCTTGTCCACCCTCAAATACCCAATACATTGTTAACAAATATAAAGTTGGCATAATTTTTCCTCTACCCCTTTTGTGCCCCTGTGGAGGCGGGCGAATTTTTGTTCCCCCTATTCACTACCTCCGCTTGCGTCACAACATCTACATTTGTGGAAACGAAAAATTTCGGCACGCTGACTTTGCCAGCAGCCACCGCTCCCTCCCCCCTGCGTATGCATCGTACCAAACGGGTTGTCCTTCTGGATATTTTGGTCTTAATCGTCTGTATTTCAACGATTTTGATGTTTCGCTATTTGCCTAAAACCAGTTTGGGAAAAGCCGTCACCAATGTACCCGAGATGCCGGCTCCCGGTGAAACTGCTGTAATTGCGGATATGCCCACAGCACCGCTTGGTCCGCGTGAAGTGTCGTCCAAAGTGCTTCTTAAAGGCATTCCAGATACTACGCCTTATCTGACTTTCGAACCTGATTTGTTGCAAGCGATGGTTGAGCAGGCCAATTACCTGCGCCGAAAAGACGTAAAGGAACGCGGTGCATCAGGTATCCAAAAAGCAGAGATGCAGCGCACCATTGAGCTTTTGCAAGGCATCAACCTGCTAGATCCCAGCGTGTTGCTTACCACTTTTGATTTTTATCAGGTAAATACGGATTTGCACAACGACCGGGTGCGCATGACGGGTTATTATACGCCCGTCGTTCAGGCCAGTCGGGTGCAAACGCCTGAATATCAAGTACCTATGCTCAAAGCACCTGCTTCCGGGCATTCCCAATCCGGCTGCCATCGAAGCTGGAGCATTGGAGGGGAAAGGCCTCGAGCTGGCTTGGTTTCGCTCCAGAAAAGAATTGCGCAATGCCCAGTTGCAGGGCAATTGTCTGGTTGAATTCCCGGATGGAAAACGCAAGTACTTTGGTTTTGGCCAGTCGGTACGTGGCACAGGAGGCGCCTATGTTTTTTTCAAAGAAGTAGACGAACAGGTGCTGGGCGCGGGCACTTTTCCGCTTACCGCGCGGTATTCGGTTGCTGTTGATTTGAAATATATCCCGCTAGGCGCCACACTGTTGGCCGAATTGCCAGACTTAGATGCGGCGGGTAATCTGAAAGGGTACGTCTACCGCATCCTTTTTGCACAGGACCGCGGGGGGGCTATTTTAACCACCAAACGGATGGATCTTTACTGCGGCATTGGCCAAAAAGGCCTGCAAGAAGCCCGCAAAATCAACAGTTATGGCCGTTTATGGATAATATTACCCAAGGAGTGATTTTCACCGATCAACTCTGTTTTGATTGACGAATGATGAGTACATGATTGTTGATTGTTGATGGGACTGGATTGATTTTTTAAGGTTGAGTCGCGACTTGGGCCAAGTCCGTACCTCAACCATCAAAAATCTTTCAACACCATCAACAATCCTGTAATCATCATTCGTCAATCAATTAACCAATCAGATATCGCCACCACCTAAACAATGCTTCAGGTTTTCCTCCAAATCTTCCGACTTGTTCCATTTCGTGTTTTGTACGTCCTTTCCGATGGGCTTGCGTTTTTGCTTTTCAGAGTCATCGGTTACCGCCGTAAGGTGATTTTTGAGAATTTACAACGTGCATTCCCCGAAAAGAGTGAAGCAGAAATCCTGAAAATCGTTCGTGCGAATTACCGAAACCTCACCGACGTGACGCTTGAAACCCTCAAGTCATTCACGGCACCCTTTGCTGAAATCGAACGCCGCGCGATTTGTCTTAACCCTGAGATTGTGAACCAATACCTCGATAGGGGCCAAAGCGTCATCCTCACGGGTAGCCATTTGGGCAATTGGGAATACACGGGTCTCACGATGCCGCCTCAATTTCATGGCGCAACAGTAACTGCCTATAAACCCTTGACTAACAAAGGGATGGATGCCTATATCAATCAAGCCCGCTCCCGTACCGGGATGGAGATGGTAGGTATGGATGAGGTGTTCAAAGCGATTCGCAAACGTTCGGCGGAACCCACGGTTTTTATTTTGTTGGCCGACCAATCACCCAGCAGCCGCAAAAGCGCGCATTGGGTGAGTTTTTTTGGACAAGAAACAGCCTCATTGCCTGGCGCAGATGTGCTCGGTCGAAAATTTGCTCTGCCCGTGTTGTACTACCGTGTAGTGCGTACGGAACAACGGGGTTTTTACGAGATTGAATTCACGGAAATCTGTACCGATCCTACTGCGCAGCCGAAATGGATATTACCCGCGCTTTTGCCCGGCGGTTGGAAGCCGATATCTGCCAGCAACCAGAGCAATGGCTTTGGAGCCATAAACGCTGGAAAATGAAACGGTAGGGAATGTCCAATGTCCAACAAGGAATGTCCCTGCCTACCGGCAGGCAGGCAATGTCCAAGTGGGATTATCTCTTGGCATTTCGTTCTAAAAGAGAAGGTAATTCCAATTTTCAGATATTAAAAACAAGAAGCACCGAATCACAATTGTTCATTTCTTTGCCGAATTCTTGATTTTACTCATTTCGAGATTGTATAGTCAACAACAACCGAAATATCAGTCCCTGTAGCTACTTGGACATTGCCTGCCTGCCGGTACATTCCTGTTGGACATTGGACATTTTAAACATGAAACACACCTTCCTCCTTTCGTTTCTTCTCTTTTTTTCGAGCCTCTTGTTTTCTCAAAACAAAAAGCCGCTCGACCACGCCGATGTCCACCGATGGCGCAAAATAGAGCAGCAAAAACTCTCCAACAACGGTCAATGGGCTGTGTGGGCGCAAACGCCTGTTAGCGAGGGCGATGCAACACTTTACCTGTGGAATGCCGCTTCGGGAGCGACGCTGGTATTCCCGCGCAGCAGTGAAGCGCAATTCAGCGATGATTCCAAGTGGCTGGTTTTCAAGATAAAACCTGCCCTTGATACCCTCAAGGCACTGCGGCGGAAAAAGGTAAAAGACGAAGATTTGCCCAAAGACACGCTCGGCATTTACGAGCTGGCCAATGGCAAATTGGAAAAAATCCCGCGTCTTAAAAATTTCACGATTCCAGAAAAATGGAGTGGTTGGCTGGCCTTCCAAGTCGAGATGGAAAAACCTGTCGCTGCAAAAAAAGATACGGCTGCCGTAAAGCCAGACTCTAGCAAAGTTGTAAACGTCGCTCCCCCCCCCCTCAAGGGGAAGGGGGGGGTGAAAAAATCACCCAAAAAGGAAGACAAGGACAATGGTTATCGCCTCATCGTGCGGTCTCTGACAAAGGGTTTTCAAGACACCATCGCTTACGTCAAAGAATTCACTTTTGCCAAACGCGGCCCACGCCTCCTGCTGCATACCACCAGAAAAGGCGACACCTTGACCTTCACGGCCAACCCGAAAATGCTCCAAAACGGGATTTATCTGATTGATTTAGACCAATATAGCTTCCGTCCCCTTCTTCGGTCCAAGGGCAAATTTTCCCAACTTGCCCTGGATGACTTCGGGCGTCAGGCCGCTTTCGTGGCCGATCTCGATACCACCAAAGCACGAATCCGGCCCTGGCAACTTGGCTATTGGAAAACAGAACTTGATTCCGCAAAAATCATCGCTGGGCATCAGAGCGAGTTTCTTTCAAAATTCCAGACCTCGGTCAGTCAAGAAACAAGGGACAATTTGTCCGCACGGTCATGGGGAGTGAGTGAGCACTCACGACCTTTATTTTCTGATGATGCGTCAAAACTTTATTTCGGTGTGGCGCCTCCGCCTGTGTTAAACGATACCACCCTTTTGAAAGAAGAAATTGTAGACGTGGAAGTCTGGGTTTGGAACGATAAACGGCTGTATACCCAGGAAGAAACTCGACTTGAAAGCGAGAAAAAACGCTCGTATTCCGTGGTGTTCCATACCAATCAAAACCGTTTTGTTCCCCTCAGCTCGCCCGACTTGCCGGAACTGCGTTTTCAGGAACAACGCAACGCAAATCTCGCGCTTGGCATCACGGAAGAACCTTACACGAAATACATTACTTCTGAAGGTACACCCCACAAGGACCTCTATGCAGTTAACCTTGAATCGGGTGACAAAAAGATGATTGTCAAAGATTTGCGTTGCAATCCCCGCCTCTCTCCAGCTACAAAATACATCGCCTGGTGGAGTGATCCCGATTCGGCCTGGTTTGCCTGGAACGCAAGCACCGCTACCATTGCCCGACTGACGGACAATCGGACGGTGCCATTTTATGATGAAGAATTTGATGTGCCGGATTATCCCAATGAACACGGCCTGGCAGGCTGGCTTGAAGGCGATGCGGCAATGCTGGTATATGACAAATATGACCTGTGGAAAATTGACCCGGATGGGAAAAGGCAGCCAGAACGACTTACCAGAGGTCGTGAATCTCAAACAACTTACAGATACATCAAACTTGATCCAGAGCAGCGCAGTATTCGGCCCAATGGCTCAATTTTGATGCACCTGTTCAACGACCTTACAAAGAGCGAAGGCTACACCTGGTTGAAACTTGATTCAGAAAATGTGAAAAAGCCCGGAATGCTTGTTCCATTCGTTAAAGAACAGTGGGGAGAAGGGTTTTCCTACACCCAAAATGTTGTGAAAGCGCGATACGACGACGTTTTTCTGTATTCAAAAGAGAATTACGCCACCTTCCCAAATCTGATTTACGCTTCGGGTGATGTAGGCGAAAAGGTCATTTCCAACGCCAACCCGCAGCAGGCGGAATACAAATGGGGCAGCATCGAAATGGTAGAATGGACCTCCCTTACGGGTGAAAAAATCAAGGGCCTGCTCGTGAAACCAGAAGGGTTTGACCCAAAAAAGCAGTACCCGATGATTGTGAATTTTTACGAAAAACTTTCAGATAACCTGCACAGCCATCGGGCGCCGGATTTTCACCGCTCGCAGATAAACTACACGGTATATGCCAGCCGGGGTTACCTCGTTTTTGCACCAGACATCCCTTACCGCACGGGTTATCCAGGCGAATCGGCCTTTGATGCCATCATGAGTGGAGTTACTTCGCTGATTTCCAAAGGTTTTGTGGATCCGAAGCGGGTAGCCATGCAAGGGCACTCCTGGGGTGGCTACCAGGCGGCTTACATCGTGACACGAACAAACTTGTTCGCTTGTGCTGAAGCGGGTGCGCCTGTGTCGAACATGACTTCAGCTTATGGCGGCATCCGTTGGGAGTCGGGGCTGAGCCGGGCTTTCCAATATGAGCGACAACAAAGCCGTATCGGCGGCTCACTCTGGGAAAAACCCAAGCAATACATTGAGAATTCGCCGTTGTTCGCGCTCGACAAAGTAGAAACGCCGCTGCTGATTCTGCACAACGACAAAGATGGCGCTGTGCCCTGGTATCAAGGCATCGAACTTTTTACGGGTCTTCGCCGATTGGGCAAACCCGCCTGGCTGCTGAACTACAACGACGAGCCGCATTGGCCCGTTAAAATTCAGAATCGGGTTGATTTTCAGAAAAGAATGCAACAGTTCTTCGACCACTACCTCATGGGCGCGCCGGAGCCGAGTTGGATGAAACGAGGGGTGCCACCGATCGAGAAGGGAATTTTGCAGGGGTATTGAAACTAAAAAGGCGAAGCTATGCGTTGAGATTTTCTCACCCATTTTTTCACCTAAACTCAATACCACACATGAAAAACTTCCTGAAAAAATCTGCCCTGGCGATCTCGTTTACCGCAGCTTTTTTGGCTTCTGCCAATGCCCAATTTAGCTTCAAAGCCTGCGACGTAAAACCCAGCACCGAACCACTGGATCAGAGAAGCTATCTCTATTCAGTGCAGGCTATGACCGACACCTGGCGCCCAAAAGAGGAATTTAAAGTCCGGCTGAAAGGAGCTAGAAAAGCAAAAAAAGAACCCCAGCGTGCACTCGTTGGCTACGGTCAAGGGCCGGATTCGCTGATAAAATCCTGGATGCACCCTGTGCTTTACGCGGCTACCATGGCCTATGGCGAACACCGCCCATTGGTACTCTCACCTGACATGGTCTGGTTGATGATTTCGCAGGGATTTGCCCAGCACGTGGATTTGAATACAGAAAAACTTCGCCCATACCTCGTTGATTTTGATGGGAAAAAGCACATCAACGTCAGTGATGATGAACTTCCCAAAAAATGGGATTGGGACGACGCTTTCCCTATATTTTCCGAAAAGATTGGCCGCTACGTTGGCAAAGAACTTTCAGGCGCACTGGATACCAAATTCAGTACCAGCACTTCCGTTACCCAAGCAGCATTCCGGGTGACCCTGATGGATGCTATGAGCGAATATTTCGATTTTTCAATGTCAGTAGCTTGTGGCATCCCGGAAATTACGCTCGAGGGAACGCCCGAAGACTGGGCACTTTTGGAGGAAAAAACCAAAATTCTTGGCAAGTACGAACTCTCCTGGTGGACGGATGCGCTCGCACCCATCTTGCACCAAATGGCCGAAACCAGCAAAGGAAATCCCGATTTGGAGTTCTGGAACAACATGTACAAAGAGCGCAAGGAAAATGTAGTATGCGCACATATCACTTATATGAACGGTTGGATGCTTCAATTTTTTCCTTACATCAATGCGGAGCGTAACCCCTATATCGGTAGCGAAAAGCCCGATTTTGACGTGAAGCCCGAGGGCTTGGGCGATGGCTATTCAAAGGTGGATTTTCTGTTAGACAACAATGGGAAAATGCAAAAGATGCAGTTCATGGCAGGCTTCGTCGGAGTATCCCAAGACGCGAAAACACTCGCATTGCGCCCAGAAATCACTTGGGCAGTAGTAGACACAGGCGAAAAACCCAGCGAAGAAATGCTCAAGAGTTATCAGGAATTCAAGCGGGAACGGAAGGAGTTGGAGGCTCGGAACTGAGCATTGGTAATGTGGCAAAGTCAAAAAATAGCTTACCCACACACCAAAATTTGCAAGTCCGACATCTTACTGTAAAACGGTTGGCCAGCCAAAACCTCGAAGCCTTCTCTTTCACACTTTAAAATTTGTGCCATGACTACCTATGAATCTGTGTCGCAGCGCGACGCACTGGACATCGTTTTCGCGAACCGAAACCGCGCTTATGGAGCGTATCAACTCCGTCGGGAATATCCTACTACATTGGTTCGGGCCTTGGGTATTGCAATTTTACTGATTGGGGCATTTGTATTACTGCCCCGAATTTTAGCAGCATTTTCAAGCCATGCATTGGAGGAAATACCTGGAGAGTCTACCAAATGCTTCACGGAAATTGAAATTGAAATTAACACGCCGCCCCCGGTATTGAACACTCCGCCTCCTCCTCCAAAAGCGTCCATCGCCTACACTCCACCGGTGGTCGCCCCTGATGATGAAGTGCCAGAGGCAAAGCCCATGGATGTACAAACAGTACTGGAAGACCCCCGAAATGTGGGAAGCCAAACCGTTTCAGGAACCAATGACGAACCGCCCTCACTGGATCCATCGGGTACAGGATTAGGAATTGTTGAAACCCCAAAACCTGCTGATGATGAACCAGTTGAGCCATTTGCTGTGCACAAAATGCCTAGTTTTCCGGGAGGTGAGGCGGAGATGTTCAAGTGGATTTACAAGCACATGATTTACCCTGAAATGGCGAGAGAAAGTGGTACAGAAGGCCCAGTCGTACTGACTTTCGTCGTGGGAAAAGACGGCAACATAAGTGACATTGCAGTGGTGAAAACCCCGGCTGGCGGCGGAATTTTGGGGAAAGAAGCCACCCGCGTTGTGAAGACCATGCCAAAATGGAGCCCCGGCGAAGTAAACGGCAACCCGGTGAAAGTCAGATTCACACTTCCTGTACGTTTTGTGCTTAAATAGATTTCGAGGGCAGTTGAAGATAGGACCTGTTAGAGGCAATCAATACCTTGATTAGAGTGTGTCTGAAAAATGCTCACCGGGCTGAAAACGCATCTTTTGGAACCTGTGCTGCGTGTCTTTTTCTGGCAATAGGACACCGCTATTCCCAGAAAAAGGTATCCCGAGTCCTCGGGACCCAGAACCCAAAAACTGCATTTTCATCTCCGGCAGTATTTTTTCAGACACACTCTAAATAAAAAAATACACTATCTCAAAACCTTAAATAAAAAATCTTCCAAAAACTGGCTTGTGAATTCTTGCTTGTTTGTTGGAGAGGCGTCCGTTAATTTGGGCAAATAGGCACTAAAATATTGCTGATGATGTGATGTTTCTATTAAAGTGGTACTTAACGATCGTGGATATTTATACTCTGGGTTATACGCTGAAATAACATCCGCAATTCGGGCACACAAATCTTTGTATGGCTTAAAAACTTCACCCTTGTTTATTTCCGACACCTCTTTAACCAGATACACTTTACTGCTTTCGGCGATCACTATTTGATTCAGATATTTTTTGTTGTAATCAAACTTGCCTGAACTCTCAGGCAATTCATGGGTCAACAACTCCACTATTAGTTTTAATTTTTCTTTTTTATCGGCTACGTTTTGTAATTTAAACATCACCAAAAATTCCATGTAGCACCAGTACCAATTAAGGATGTAGAGTAGAAGGCGGTGTTTGTTTTCAAAGTACCTATAAATGGTAGCCTCGGTACTGTTTGTTTCAACAGCCAATTTTTTGAAAGTAAATTGTTCGAGGCCTAATTGGTAAATTAGGTCTATCGCATTTTTTACGATTTGCTTTCCGACCTCGCTGCTTTCCGGGTCTCGCAAAAATATCTTTTCGTTTATCTTAAAAGTTACTTGAAAATCCATTCCGGAAGTCTTTTTTGCAAAGGTAGTCATTTGACTGCTTGAAAAGCAAAAGTATTTTAAAAAATATTTTTACAATTTTGTACAATAGTATTACTATCATAAAAATTATTCCACTACCTTTGCCGAAACAAAATAAAATTTGCAGGGATGAAAAACTATTTTACTGAAATAAAGCACGACCTGCCGGCGAGTATCGTCGTGTTTTTCGTCGCCGTTCCCCTGTGTCTGGGCATCGCATTGGCATCGGGCGCACCTTTGTTTGCGGGCATCATTGCGGGCATCGTTGGAGGCATTGTGGTTGGAGTTGCCAGCGGTTCGCCGTTGGGCGTAAGTGGCCCAGCAGCAGGACTTGCTGTAATCGTATTGACTTCCATTGCCACGCTTGGAGGTTCATGGGAGGCGTTTTTGCTTGCGGTCGTTTTGGCGGGTATCATACAACTCGTTTTGGGATATGCCAAGGCGGGCTTTATTGCCTACTTTTTTCCTTCATCAGTCATCAAAGGTATGCTGACAGGCATTGGGCTTTTAATCATCTTAAAACAGATTCCGCACGCCCTGGGTTGGGACAAGGATGCAGAGGGTGATGATGCGTTTTTACAAAAAGATGGCGAAAACACCTTTTCCGAGATTATTAAGGCACTGGAATTTGTGACCCCGGGTGCTTTGCTAATTGCGGCCATCTCATTGGGCATCCTCATACTTTGGGATAAAGTACTGACCCAAAAGCACAAAATTTTTGGCATGTTAAACGGCCCGCTCGTGGTGGTGCTCTTGGGCATTGTGATGAATTATTTTTACCAAAATGGCACACTGGATTTTAGTTTGGCTGCCGACCAGGTGGTGAACATCCCTGTTCCCGAAAATTTGGCTGGTTTTTTCGCTCAATTTACTTTGCCCGATTTTTCAGCAATCACAAATTGGCAGGTTTGGAAAATCGCTTTTGTTTTGGCAATTGTTGCAAGCCTGGAAACCTTGCTTTGTGTGGAAGCCACCGACAAACTTGACCCCTACAAGCGGGTCACACCAACCAACCGAGAATTAAAAGCGCAAGGTTTGGGCAATGTGCTTTCGGGTTTGATAGGTGGTCTGCCAATCACGCAGGTAATTGTTCGCAGTTCGGCAAATATTTCTTTTGGTGGCAGAACAAAAATGTCGGCCATTCTACACGGCGTATTTTTATTGATCAGCGCTTTGACAATAGCCAGTGTTTTGAACATGATTCCATTGGCAAGTTTAGCAGCCATACTTTTAATGGTAGGTTACAAATTGGCAAAACCCGCTCTTTTCAAGCAAATGTATAAACTGGGTTGGGAGCAGTTTGTTCCTTTTGCGGTCACGGTTATTGTCATATTATTGACCGACCTATTGACTGGAATCATTGCGGGCATGATTATGGGCGGTTTTTATGCCTTGCGCCACAGTTATCGCAATTCGCACTACATGAAAGAAATAGTAACCCATGAAAAGGGTATGAATACCTACCACCTTGTTTTGGCAGAGGAAGTATCGTTTTTCAACAAAGCAAGCGTGATAAGGGAATTGGAAGCTGTCCCCAACTATTCAAAAGTGATTATTGACTGCACCAATTCTAAGTCCATTGATTATGATGTAGTTGAGTTGATAAAGAACTATGAGAGTAATGCGAAAACGAGAAACATCACCGTTGAGAAAATCAACTTTATTGAACCAATAGCGTGAATACTTAAGTGCCACTTTGGGGTGGTGAACACACAAAAACAGGTGTTTCATCATTCAAAGGCGGTACTTCTTAAACACAATTTTTATTCACAATCATAAAAAGTAAATTGATGAAGACTTTAACTAAGGAAATGCAAGATGCCATCACACCTTCCATGGCGTTGGAATTGTTAAAGGAAGGAAACAAGCGATTTGTCAACAACCTGAAAGTGAACCGTAATCTTTTGCAACAGGCCAATGAAACGTCGGACGGGCAATATCCTTTTGCAGTCATCCTAAGTTGTATTGACAGCAGGACTTCGGCCGAACTTATTTTTGACCAGGGATTGGGCGATGTTTTTAGTATCCGTATTGCCGGTAATATCATCAATGAAGATATTTTGGGCAGCATGGAATTTGCCTGCAAAGTCGCCGGTTCAAAAATCATTGTAGTACTGGGACACACCAAGTGCGGTGCGGTAAGAGGGGCTTGCGACCATGTTGAAATGGGCAACCTGACGGCTTTACTGGCTAAAATAAGACCTGCCGTTGATGATGAAATGACTACCAACGAAAACCGCAATTCAGGCAACGGGGTGTTTGTAGAAAAAGTAACGGCTATTAATGTAAAGCGAACCGTTAAAAGCATTGTGGAGCGGAGTCCTATTCTAAAAGAGATGATAGAAAAACAAGAAATAGGGCTTGTCGGGTGGCACGCACGACATCACTACAGGCGAGGTGGTATTTTACCAGAGTTCGCTTATAGTTAATACTACTTCTTCGAATGGATTGTAACCAGAAAATGCTACAGGTTGTCACCATTTGTGATGTTATTTCTTGTAGCAACTTTGATTTTACACAGTTTTTGACAGGCACAAAGGGCAACTGATCTATGACAAGGTTTGGGTGGCCATGTTATAGTTGTACCGGACGATTTCGGTTTTGTAATAACATCCTTCATTGTTTGGACGGCAGCCTTCAGTTGTAGGATTCACACTTGTACTTCATTTAACAAGTGCCGTGTCCGGCCAATAATGCATGAATTGGCTTCAAATGGTCGTCCAATCAGAGGCCACCCAACGGAGATGGCACTAGAGCAGAGGTTTTTAATTTTTGGTAAAAAATCAACTAACATCGTGACAGAAATCATCTTTATGGGCGGGTATCTCCCAAACCTTTGTCCCAGCAAAACAAAACTGCAACGTCAGATTATGAAAAAGATACTTGTTCCCATAGACTTTTCCCAAGTTGCGAAAGCTGCCCTGCTTCCAATATCCAACAAGGAATTTTCAATGTCTAAGTAGGAGCTGCTTACCGACATATCAAGTTGTCACCAACTGATAAAAGATTTTGTTTCAGTTGTGGAGCGTCTAACTCTCCGGGTGATAGAATTGGAGTCACAATTGCACAAGGTTCAATCAATCTTCAGCGACTTGTATCGTGTCTCCTGAGAGGCTAACCAGTTACTAACAATTATTAAATGCAGGCAATATGAAGATCCTTGTTCCCACAGATTTCTCCAAACTGTCAAACACAGCTTCACACTATGCAACACAGATGGCTAACAAGCTCAATGCTGAAATAGTTTTGATCCATGTTGTTCACTTAAACAGCCCGCCCCGGGCTCAGGTGGCTTTACGTGTGAAAGAAATTGAAGATAAAATGGCAGATAATGCGAAGCAAGATTGCATACAACTTGCCAACGAGCTTAAATCGAAATTTAATGCTCCGAAAGTTACCTACAAAATAATCAAGGGTTATCCGGTTGAAGATGTAATTGAAAACTATGCCGTACACAATCAAGTTGATTTTATTGTAATGGGAACTAAAGGTGCAAGCGGCTTACAGAAAGTCTTGATTGGAAGCAATGCCGCTGCTGTTATCAGCAGTAGTAGTATTCCTGTCATCATTGTCCCAGAGCATGCAAGGTTTAACGAAATTGAAAAAATTGTTTATGCTTCTGATGTAGACAAAACAGAAACTGAATTAAATACGCTGATAAAGTTTGCTGAACTTTTTGGCGCAGCCATTCACTTAATTCATGTTCTGCCTCCTGCATCCGACAAAAAAATTGATATAGTAAAGATGAAAGCGGATATAAAAAAGAAACTAAAATATCCCTCCATATCTGTTCAGATAATTCTTAGTGATGATATTTTAGATGGCATTAATGAATGCGTTGCCGACCAAAAAGCTGATATGATAGCGATGTTCACACAAAAGCATAGTTTTTTTGAAAAACTATTTGGTATGAGTATAACACGGCAAATGGCTTTTCATACATGGACGCCGATGCTTTCAATAAAAAAGACGCACGGATAGAATTATGAAAATTCTCGTTCCAACTGATTTTTCCAAGACCGCAGATAAAGCGTTTCAATATGCCATTGATTGTTTTAAAAAATCAGGTACCACTTTTATATTGTATCACTCATTTATGCCATTTGAAAGTGGATTTTACAGTTCCCCAAAAAAGCCAAGAAGAAAATAACAGGACAGAAGATGAACTGAGAATAAGATTAATGGAAAAATCAGATAAGTTTTCAGATGTAAACAAGAATGCTGATATTAAAATATATGTTGACCGGGGAATAGAAGAAAGAAGTATTATCAACTATGCAAGGAATATCAAAGCAGACCTTATTGTAATGGGGACTACCGGAGCGACCGGCTTAAAAGAAAAGCTGATAGGTTCTGTTACTGCCAATATAATGAGTAAATCCGGCTGCCCGGTAATTGGAATTCCCGAAAAATATAAACCAGGAATTCTGAAGGAAATTGCTTTTTGCAGCAATTACCAGTTGAGGGATATTGGCGCATTAAAATATCTTTTTAATTTGACAAAAAAGTTTAAAGCTAATATCCGGATTTGGCATTTTCATAAAAGGGAAGACAATGCTGACAGTGAGAACAAATTAGCAACAGATTATAAAGCAATGATCAGGAAAATGTTCGGGAATAAAAAAATTACATTTCATTTTTCACACTCAGACAACATTCAAAGCGCGCTTGATAAACTTTCCGCAAGAAAGGATTTGGATATGATTGCTTTGATAACACACCAGAGAAAAGGTTTTTTTAATGCTCTAATAGATAAAAGTTTGACTAAAAAAGTCGCTTATCATACAAAAGTTCCGCTGCTGGTGATTCCTTCAGAGGAAGACTAGAGTGTGTCTGAACAAAATTGGCGTAATATACAGGTCAAAAATTTGCGTATGCGACATGCTATATGGATCGTGTTCCTCAATAGATTCTAGAACAACAAATCTTTTCAAATAAATTAATTATGAATCGTTTGCAAAACAAAGTCGCCATCGTTACCGGAGCAGCTGGGGGCATGGGAGAATCCATTGCCCGTTTGTTCGCTCAGGAAGGCGCGCAGGTTTTGGCTAGTGATATCCAGTTTGACAAATTGCTTGCCTGGGTTCAGGAATTTCAGAAAGGCAGTGACGCCATCGAATGCATTCAGCACGATGTTGCCTCCGAATCCGACTGGCAAAAAGTAGTGGAAAAAACGCTCCAAAAATTTGGCAGAATTGACATCCTCGTCAACAACGCGGGGATCTACCAGCCTATGGAAACCACGGAAGCAACTTCGCTCGAACGCTGGAACAAAATCCTGAATATCAACCTCACCAGTGCCTTTTTAGGTGCAAAAACCGCATTGCCCGCCCTTAAAAAATCGGGCAAATCGGCCATTGTGAACATTTCTTCCATCGCTGGGATTGTGGGCGGAAACGGTGCGCCATACTCGGCTTCCAAGGCGGGCATGTTGCTCCTGACCAAAGACCAAGCCATTGAATTTGCCCCTTTCAATATCCGGGTTAATTCTATTCATCCCGGAGGCGTTATGACCCCTATGGTTGAGCCAATCCTGCCAACCGACCCGGCTATATTAGACGGGATGATGAAAGCCATGTGCCCACTTGGTCGAATCGGCGAAGCCATTGAGATTGCACAGGGGGCTTTGTTTCTTGCTTCAGATGAAGCATCCTATATAACCGGGGCAGAGTTGGTAATTGACGGGGGCATGACGGCGCGGTAGCGCTAGGTGTAAGACCACCGACGGAATAAGCTCAGATACTGGGGTATAGGCTTGGCAGTAGTTTTCAGGATTTGTTTATTGGCAGCAATCTCCTGGATTCTGAAATTGGACCAAGCCTTGTTTACTGTTTTCAAAACAGATTTAACAGGTAAAGGATTGATTTTGATATTTGGCGGGCTGTTATAATAACTGCCGTAGGCATGGTTCAAGATCTCTGGGTTATGTATACTGCTGTGGTTGTGTCTGTGATCGCGCGGACAAATTTCCGATCTCAATAGAATAGATTTTGCACGTTTTATGAGGAAGTTATTGCAATTAAAAAAATCTTCACCTGACCTGATGGCCTAATATATCTTTCATGGAAAAAATACTTGTTACCACCGATTTCTCAAAGCATTCAAAAGCGGGTTTGCGCTTTGCTATCCAACTGGCCACCCAGAAAGAGGTGGAGTTGGTATTCTTCCATTGTTTTCAGGCACTGATTCCGACGACATTACATCGGAAACGTATAGAAAACGCTATACGGGAGCAAACTGCGGCACATTTAAAACAACTTGAAAGCTTCGTGGAAGCCTACTACAAATCCCTGAAAGTCACTCCTGGCCCATATCGGTGTGCTGTGTTGGAGGATTTTAGTCCAGAAAGTGCCATCTTGGATTACGCCCATCGAAATAAGTTCGATTTGATTTGTATCAGCACGCGGGGCGCAGGCTCCATCCAAAAGATAATCGGCACGAACACCAGTATTGTGATCCTCAAGTCATCCGTGCCGGTACTGGCAGTGCCTCATACTTATCGGGTACAGACAATCAAAACAGTTCTTTACGCCTCCGATTTAGAAAACATAAACGAAGAGCTTTCCAAGGTTGTCGGGTTTGCCCAATCCGTGAAGGCGAAAGTGGACCTGGCACATTTCTATTATCCCGGCCAGATATTATTGGACAAGGAAATGCTGAAGGCTATGTGGCGGCAAAAACATGAATGCCTCGATCAGATTTTCCTCGAAAAGTTCCAAGTGAATGAAGGCTTTACCGGACAGCTGGATCAATTGGTAAAAAAGACAAAGCCTTCAATGATTGCCTTTTATACCCATACCAACAAAACCTGGTTCGACAAACTGTTCTCCTCGAGCAGGTCAGAGGCCTATTCATTCGTTACAAAAACGCCCATGCTGGTTTTTCGAAAAACTGCCAAATAACCTGTCGGCTTATTTTGTGTCGAAAGGTGTGGGGACTGGATATCGGAATATAATTATCAAAAAATTATCAAAATGACAGAAGCTCTTCTGTTTATTTCCGGCCTGGTTGGCCTTTGGCTCGGCACAAAATGGGTCGTAAAAAGTGCCATCGGCATCGCCAAACGGTTCAACCTTTCCCATACATTCGTCGGGCTGGCGATTTTGGCTATCGGGACGGATTTGCCGGAGGTGTTCGTTTCCATTGATGCCTCCATCCTCCATTTGAAGGGCGTAGAATCGTCGGGGATAATTACGGGCAACGCCATCGGCAGTTCCATTAGCCAAATCAGCATCATCCTCGGTCTCGCTGGGCTGTTTCTCAATTTCACCATCCCGTAAAAAGAACTATTCCGCGACGGGCTGGCCTTGCTCATCTCCATCGGGCTGTTGTTCGCAGTTGGTCTTGATGGCGTAATTTCACGGGCGGACGGGCTGGTTTTGCTGGCCGCCTACCTGATTTACTATCTGGTTTTGTTGAAAAGCAACCAAAACGTAACCACCGACCTCGACGCGCACGTGCATCTAAACTACCTGAAATTAGCCGCTTATTTGCTGGTTGGCTTTGTCGCGCTGGTTTTCTCCTCCCATCTGGTGGTGAAAAACGCTATGTTTTTTGCCGAAAAATGGGGCGTGGCGCAGTCGTTCGTAGGCATCGTGCTGATTGGATTGGGGACGAGCCTGCCGGAACTGGCCGTTTCCATCGACGCGGCGATACGGAAATCGGCAGGGATGTCGGTCGGCACCATCATGGGGAGTAATATTTTCGACACGCTCGTACCCATCGGGCTGGGCGGCTCCATCAGCCAAATCTCAATGGAAATCGGGCTTTGCGGTACGATTTGCCTGTACAACTTGGGATTACCTTGCTGGTAGTCATTTTCTAAAAACAAAAGGGGGATATCGTGGGTGGAATCAGTTGTGCTTATTGCGTTGTATCTGGTTTATGTCTTTGGTAAAATTTAATAAAAGACGAATGATGAACTGGCATCTAATCAACAAAGAAGAAGCTCTCCAACTCACCGGCAGCCAACCCACTGGCCTCACCACTTCTCAATCAGGTGAGCGGCTCCTCGAATTTGGCCGCAACGAACTGTTGGAAAAGAGGAAAAAACCTGTGTGGCTCCTGTTTTTGCTCCAATTCAAGGACACGATGATTCTGATTTTGATG
This sequence comes from Lewinellaceae bacterium, assembly GCA_016708875.1. Taxonomy (GTDB): domain Bacteria; phylum Bacteroidota; class Bacteroidia; order Chitinophagales; family Saprospiraceae; genus M3007. Next base: position 9,941 of record JADJFA010000031.1, on the reverse strand, counting down.
GCCGCCGCCGTCTTGTCGGGCATGATTGGCGACGTGAAAGACACGGTCGTGATTTTGATAATCGTGGTGCTCAATGCCATCGTCGGTTTCGTGCAGGAATACCGGGCGGAAAAAGCGATGGAGGCTTTGAAAAAAATGTCCGCCCCCTCCGCCACCGTCCTGCGAAATGGGATGCCCGTTCACCTAAGCGCCACCGAACTCGTGCCGGGTGATGTGGTCTTGCTCGAAGCGGGAAACATGGTGCCCGCCGACATCCGCCTGCTCGAATCGCATTCCATAAAAATAGAAGAAGCCTCGCTCACGGGCGAATCGCACGCGGTCGAAAAACAGACCGACGAACTACACGGCGAGCAACTGCCCCTCGGCGACCGCACCAACATGGCCTATAAAAGTACCCTCGTCACCTACGGACGCGGTAGGGGGGTGGTCGTCGCAACCGGGATGAACACCGAAATCGGGCGCATAGCCCAGCTTTTGCAGGGGGACGAAGTGCTCACCCCCCTTCAGGTGCGCCTCGCCGCATTCAGCAAAAAACTTTCGCTCGCGGTTTTAGGCATCTGCGCCATCATTTATGTCACTGGCCTGTTGCGTGGCGAAGACCTAATCCCGATGTTGATGACCGCTATTTCGGTCGCCGTGGCAGGCATCCCAGAGGCTTTGCCCGCCGTCGTCACCATTGCCCTCGCCCTCGGTGCGCGGCGGATGGTGCAAAAAAATGCCCTCATCCGAAAACTCCCCGCCGTCGAAACCCTTGGTTCCGTCACTTTCATTTGCACCGACAAAACCGGGACGCTCACCCAAAACCGGATGACCGTCACCCAAATCTGGGCGCCAGACGGTAGGCAGCAGGAGGTGGACGGCTCACAGGAGGCCGTAACGCCCATCGGCCATCACGCATCGCTCAGCACTCCGAAAGATGGCCTTTTACTCGCCATGTCGCTCAACCACGACGTGCAAAAAAACGAGGCAGGCGAACCGACGGGCGAATCCACTGAGGTTGCGCTGTCCGTTTTTGCGCAAGCGAATTTGATCGCTCTGCGGCCCGCCGATTATCCGAGGGTGGCCGAGCTACCCTTCGATTCCGTCCGAAAAATGATGACGACCGTCCACCGCCGGGGCGACGGAAAATTTTTGGTGATAACAAAAGGCGCGCTCGAATCCGTCCTAGGAGTCTGCGCCGACGACGCGGACGAAACCGACATGACCGTCGAGGCCGAAAAAATGGCCGAAAAGGGCCTCCGCGTTTTAGCCTACGGCTACCGCGTACTGGACGAACTACCCGCCGAACTTGATTTTTTCACCCTCGAAACCCGACTGCAATGCCTCGGAATCGCTGGCATGATTGACCCGCCCCGCCAAGAAGCCACGCAAGCCATTGCTGACTGCCAGACAGCGGGCATCGTGCCTGTCATGATTACCGGCGACCACCCTGTAACGGCCACCGCAATCGCCCGGCAAATTGGCATTTTGAACAGCCCGGACGACAAAATCATCACCGGCGCAGCCTTGCTGAAATTGTCGGAACAAGAATTCGAGGATGAAATCGAGCGGATAAAAGTTTATGCCCGTGTATCGCCGGAGCAAAAATTGCAGATAGTCAAGGCATTGCAAAGCAAAAACCAGTTCGTTGCCATGACCGGCGACGGCGTGAACGATGCCCCCGCCCTGCGTCGCGCCAACATCGGCGTGGCCATGGGCATCACTGGCACCGACGTATCGAAAGAAGCCGCGCACATGATTTTGCTAGACGACAATTTCGCCACAATCGTCAAAGCGGTGCGCGAGGGGCGGCGCATTTTTGAGAACATCCGTAAGTTCATCAAGTACATCCTGACGGGCAACAGCGGTGAAATCTGGACGATTTTCCTTGCCCCGCTCTTAGGGCTGCCCATCCCGTTGCTGCCCATCCACATCCTTTGGGTCAACCTCGTGACCGACGGGTTCCCCGCCCTTGCCCTCGCCGGCGAACCTGGCGAAAAGAACATAATGCAACTGCCGCCCCGCAAACCGGGCGAAAGCATTTTCGCGCACGGCCTCGGCTGGCACGTCCTCTGGGTGGGCTTGCTCATCGGCGCGATTTGCGTCGGCGTGCAGGCTTGGGCAATGCAAAACGACGACCCAAAATGGCAGACCTACGTTTTTACGGTACTTTGTTTCAGCCAAATGGGGCACGTTCTGGCCATTCGCAGCGAGCATTTTTTCCTTTTCCGGCAGGGCATTTTCAGCAACCTGCCGTTGATTGGCGCCGTGCTGTTTACGTTCGTGATGCAACTGGCCTTGCTTTATGTGCCTTTTTTACAGGACATTTTTTCCACCCAGACACTCACTTTGAAAGAACTCGGCGGCTGCATACTCGTCTCGCTGATAGTTTTTCATGCAGTGGAATTGAGAAATTGGTGCGCAACAGGATTAAGGATAAATGATGAATCCAGACCCTTGGTCTCATATAGCCGACTATGCGCAGCTACTCAGCCCATGGCCACTAGACTTGTTGCCGTCGAGCACAAAACATTGTTTAGTCCCAATTTACTACTTCCAATAGTCCAAAAACGCTTTTCAGGAAATCCCTGAAAAGCGTTTTTTAATTTGAATTTTTACCTTTCCGGCGCTTTTGGCATCACTTCATCACTTTACCCGCCGACGCCTCCCAGCCTTCCTGCCCGCCAAGGCTTGGCAGGCGGGGCGGGCAGGAGCGCAGGCGGGCATCACTTTATCACTTTATCACTTCATATTCATGCCTATTTCTCGTCGTCAACTTTTAAAAACCCTGGGCACTGCTACTGGCGCGGCCGTACTGACAGGTTTCTCCGTAGAACCAGAGTTTTTTCAAATCCCCCTGCTTTCTGAAGAAAATCCGCTTTACCAAAAGCCCGAAAGACCCCTCACCGTCGTAACCATCGGAGCGGGAAATCGCGGCAATGTGTATGGCAATTATGCCATTTCGTACCCGGATGAAATGGACGTGGTGGGTGTAGCGGAACCAATTCCTTTGCGCAATGAACGTTATGTAAAAAAACACAACATTGAAGAAGCCAATCGCTTTACCACTTGGGAACATGTTTTCAAACGCCCCAAATTCGCTGATGCAGTGCTGATCACTACACCAGACAATCTCCATTATGGCCCTTGCATGGCGGCACTCCAGGCAGGGTATGACGTCCTGCTTGAAAAACCGATTTCACCTTCGGAAAAAGAATGCCGCAACATCCTCGCATTGGCCAAAAAAACGGGGCGAACCGTGGCCGTTTGCCATGTACTCCGGTACGCGCCTTACTTTGAAAAACTGCACGAATTGATGCAAAGCGGTGCAATTGGGGAGATTGTAAGCGTACAACACTTCGAGCCAATCGAACACGTCCACATGAGCCACAGTTTTGTGCGGGGCAATTGGCACGACCGGAATGCTACCACGCCAATCATCCTGGCCAAAAGTTGTCACGATCTCGACATACTGCGCTGGCTAGTGGGAAAACCGTGCAAAAAAATAGTGGCCATGGGCGGCATCAAATGGTTCAGGAAAGAAAACGCTCCTGCTGGTAGTACCCCAAGATGTATGGACGGATGCTCAGTGGAAAGCACCTGCCCGTATTCGGCTATGAAAATTTACTATCGCGGAAAGGGCTGGACCTATGTTTTTGACATGCCGGAGGACAAATCCAAACACGGCGAATTCATCCTGGAAAAACTGCGCACCACGAACTACGGCCGCTGTGTTTATAAAATGGAAAACAATCAGGAAGACCACTATATCGCGAGTATGGAATTTGAGGGCGGTGTTACTGCGGCTTTTTCTATGGAGGCATTTACCTCTTACGCAGGTCGCCGAACACGTATCATGGGCAGCATGGGCGACATTGTGGGGGATATGGACACCTTTACACTTACGGATTTTCGAACGGGAAAAACCACCGTGTACGACAATTCCAGCGGCGATGGTCATGGCGGCGGCGACTGGCGGCTCGTCCGTAACTGGCTTCAAGCCGTAACTCAACGAAAACCGGAGCTGCTTACTTCCACCATTGATGCATCCATCGAAAGCCATGTGATGGGCTTCATGGCCGAAAAAAGCCGAAAAACCGGAAAAATTGAAGGAGTGCGGGTGTGATGGCCTTCCCTGAAAGTTTTTGGCAAATGCTGTTGGGACTTTATGTGCTGACTACCATCATACAGTTGGTAGTCTGGTGGGGCGTTTTTGGGAAACTTGGATTTCGGAAAAATTCAATCTCTAATCACCAGTCACCAGTCACCAGTTTACCAGCCGTAGCCTTGGCGAAGGCGGGTCACCAATCACCAATCACCAGTCACCAGTCACCAATCACCATCATCATCTGCGCCCGAAACGAGGCCGAAAACTTGCGCCGCTATTTGCCCGCTGTTTTGGCGCAACAATTTAAGCAGCCCTGGGAATTGCTCGTGGTAGATGATGCTTCAGAGGACAAAACACCGGCTGTGCTCCAAGATTTCCAGAAAAAAAATCCGGAGCGCATGCGGGTGCTGCGCATTGATCAAAAAATCTATGCGGGAAAAAAACACGCGCTTGCACAAGGCATCGCTGCTGCGAAACATGACCATTTACTCCTCACCGATGCAGATTGTTTACCCGCCAGCCCGCTATGGCTTGCGCACATGGCGGCGATGCTTATGGTGAAGCCTGAAACAGAAATTGTGCTTGGGTACGGACCTTGTTTTGCAGATGAAATGAGTGGTCAGACGACTTGAGTCGTCAGACCACAGCGTCCCTCGTCAGACGACTCAAAGTCGTCTGACGAGTACACCCCCCAAGAAACCCTCTTAAACCTTTGGTCCCGCTACGAAACTGCATTTACTGCAGCCCAATATTTTTCCTTTGCGCTTTCGGGCATGCCCTACATGGGTGTAGGTCGCAACCTGGCGTTCAAACGGCAGGTTTATGATAGGGTAGGGGGCTTTTCCAATCACGCACACATTGCCTCTGGCGACGACGACCTTCTGGTGAATGCGGCTGCCAACGCCAGCAACACGGCGTTATGTCTTGCACCTGAATCTTTTGTGTATTCCCGGGCGCCAAAAAGTTGGTCGGCTTATTTCCGACAAAAACAACGGCATTTATCATCAAGCCCGGCATACCGCTGGCGGCATAAAATGGTACTGGCGATGATGGCCTTTTCCCAAGTTGGGCATTATTTTCTGCTCATCGTGCTGATGGTCATCGGATTTGCCCCAGAAATAGTTTTAGGTCTTTACTTCCTCCGGCTGTTTTCTGTCCTTTTTATTTTTGGAAAAATACTGCGTGTATTGCGCGAGCCAGGCTTGCTTTGGAGAATAATGTTGTTTGACGCGTTTTTGGCAGTGTACTTTGGTGCGGTGGTGCCGTGGTTTTTGATGAGGAAAAAGAGGGTAGGGTGGGCCGCCCGTTAGAAGTGGCACTTTTTTAAAAAGTGTCACTTCTGCTTTTTAAAAAAGTGTCACTTCTGCTTTTTAAAAAAGTGTCACTTCTACGTGCTGACACAGTATATGCCCAAGTAAAATATGCGCTTCCTGGATACGCGGTGTATCGGCAGAAGGAACATTCAACAGCACATCGCAAAGGGTGGCCATTTTGCCGCCCGATTCGCCTGTGAAACCGATGATGAGCATCCCTTTTTCTTTCGCAGTTTCGATGGCCTTCAGGATGTTGGGAGAATTACCGGAGGTGCTGAGCGCCACCAGCACATCGCCGGGCCGACCAGCAGCCTGTACCATTCGGGCAAACACCGCATCGTAGCCATAATCATTGGCTACAGCAGTAACGTATGAGGAGTTGACATGGAGTGCCTCGGCATAGAGCGGTGCTCGGTCGGTGTAAAAACGCCCGGATAATTCTGCCGCGATGTGTTGGGCATCTGCAGCGCTGCCACCATTGCCGCAGAAGAGTGCTTTGCCACCGTTGCGGAAAGTGTTGGCGAGCATTTGCGCGGCTTGTTCTATCTTTTGCAAAAAATTCTCATCAACAAGGATAGCCTGCTTTACAGTAATACTGTCGCGGATGGAGTTCTGAATTAGTTTGTTCATTATCATTTGAAAAACTTCCTGAATTTTGTGGCGTCATGTTACAAACCGAACGTCTTTTCCTCGTCCCCGCCAATTTACCAATGCTCGAAGCCATTGCCGATGAAGACTGGCCCGCGCTTTCGGTTTTATTGGGCGGGGTTGATTTTGCCGAGCACTGGCTCCACTTTCCGGAGGCCATGATCTGGATGCGCGATTTTTTGCGCGAGCACGAAGCCGACCTTGGCTGGTGGAATTTCCTGATCATACACCGCCGCGACGTGCGGCTCATTGGCACTTGCGGCTACAAAGGTACGCCGAGCATCGAGGGAGAAGTCGAAATTGGTTACGAGATTGCGGAAGCCTATCAAGCTCAGGGTTTGGCCACAGAGGCTGCCCGGGCTTTGGTAGAAAATGCATTCAACCATGAAGCCGTGAAAAAAGTGACGGCACACACCCTGGCTGAAAAAAACGCCTCCAACTATTTATTGCAAAAAATTGGTTTCCAGTTCATTGGGGAGCACATTGACATTGAGGACGGGAAGATTTGGGAGTGGCGATTGGAAAAGAAATGACATGATTTGAGTTAGTGCCGTTAATTATGCTTTAATTTTGAACTACAAATTTTTCATAATTATGCGGCAAACACTCCTTCTTCTCACGCTAGCTACCTCCTGCACGGTCTATGCTCAGAACATCAATGTGACCTACCAAGGCAAGCTCACTTACTCCAATCAAAACCTAGCAAATATTTGGGGCTATGCTGCCGGTGGGAACGAATACGCACTCGTGGGCGCTAAGAATGGCCTCAGCATTGTGGACGTGTCAGATCCAAGTTCTCCGTCCGAAATTGCATTGATCGCAGGCCCTTCCAGTGACTGGCGTGAGGTGAAGACTTACCAGCATTATGCTTATGTCGTTTCTGAGGGCGGCGGAGGGGTATTGATTGTTGACTTGAGTGAGCTGCCCGACCCGCCTCCATCTTCTGACTATCACAACTACAATGGCAATGGAGCCATCAATGGCTTATTGGTGAGGGCTCATGCCCTGCATATTGACGAATCGGAAGGCTACCTTTATGTATATGGCAGCTACCTGAGTAACAATTCCAATGAAGGGAAGCCATTGATTTTTGATCTGGCTGACCCATTTAACCCAGTCTACGTAGGTGTTTATAACTCGACCTCTGGGCACAAATATGTGCATGATGGCTATGCTGACAACGATATCATGTACTCGGCACACATCTTCGGAGGTTATGTAGCGATCGTTGATATGTCGAACAAGAGCAATCCCAACACCCTTGCTACTTTTTCAACGCCCCACGCATTCACACACAACACTTGGCGGAATGGCAATTTTCTTTATACAACCGACGAAGTAAGTGGTTCGTACTTAACAGCTTATGATATTTCTAATTTGAACGACATCTTTGAAGCCGACCGTATTCAGAGCAAACCTGGCTCTGGCTCCATAGTTCACAACACCTATATACTGGATGATTATGCCATTACCTCCTGGTATAAAGACGGTTTCACAATTGTAGACGTGTCCCGTCCCCAGAACCTCATTCAGGTTGGCAACTATGATACCTATCCTGGAGATCAAGGCAATGGTTTCGCAGGCTGTTGGGGTGTTTACCCTTACCTCCCGTCAGGAAATATTTTGGTTTCCAACATTAAAAAACAAGGAACCAATGACGGAGAGCTTTGGGTGCTCTCCCCCAACTATGTCCGGGCTTGTCATTTGGAAGGTAAAATCACAAAAGCTTCAGACGGGACGCCAATAGCAGGCGCACGGATCGAAATATCCAGTATCTCGATTTCCCAACCAAGCAACACAGGAGGTTTTTATAAAACTGGGTGGCACGAAGGCGGCGACTATAATGTGACAGTAGGCAAAACCGGTTACCAAACCTGGACGGGATCGGTTTCCCTTTCAAATGGGGCGATTACCATACTGGATGTCGCGCTTCTGCCTCCTGCTGCCGTTGAGTTGCTTCGGTTCGATGCAGTCTTGGAAGATAATAAAGTGCTCCTGACCTGGGCAACAGCGCAGGAACGGGATAATATGGGTTTTGAAATCCAACACAGCGTCGGTACAACTGGAAACTGGCAAAAGATCGGATTTGTAACAGGGAAAGGAGACGCTGATTTGCTTTCCGAATACCAGTTTGAAATTCAAAATCTTCAGCCTGGAAAGCACTTTTTCCGCCTGCGACAAGTTGATTTTGACGGGAAAGCCGATTACACAGATGTAAAAACCATTCAAATCCGAAACCTCGCTTTCCAGGCAGAAATGTTGCCAAATGCTACCGCTGACCGTTGTACGCTCCATCTTTTTTCGGAAAAAACAATGAACATCACCGTCGAAATCCTTGACGTGACCGGTTATCGAATGGGCCTGGCGTGGGATTTTGAAATCGAGAAAGAAATGACCTTGCCAATTGACGCTTCCATCCTTCCCGCAGGAATTTATTACGCGCATATCATCACTGAAATAGGCGACGACGTAGTCGTAAAGTGGATAAAGGAATGATTGGTAAAAGAGCCTGGAAAGAACAGCCTTGGTTACCGAGGTTTTTGGTTCTTTTGCGGGGCGAAATCAATAAAAGTGTTTTCTCCGGCAGGACATACTACCACTCAATTAATGAACATTAACGACCTAAACTCCAGCGCCACAAAAGCCACCCGTGATGGCTTCGGCCAAGGCCTTCTCGAAGCAGGCCGCCTGAACCCAAACATTGTCGGCCTGACTGCCGATCTGATGGAAAGCCTGCAAATGCAGCATTTCCAAAAAGAATTTCCGGAACGTTTTTTCCAAGTCGGCATCGCTGAAGCCAATATGATGGGCATCGCAGCAGGATTGGCCACGGCTGGGAAAATCCCGTTCACGGGCACTTTTGCAAACTTTTCGACGGGGCGTGTGTACGACCAGATTCGCCAAAGCATCGCCTACTCACACAAAAACGTCAAAATTTGCGCCTCTCACGCAGGCGTTACCCTCGGCGAAGACGGCGCTACCCACCAAATCCTTGAAGACATCGGGATGATGCGGATGTTGCCTGGCATGACGGTGATCAATCCCTGCGATTATCACCAGACCAAGGCTGCTACGATGGCCATTGCCGAGCATTATGGCCCTGTTTATCTCCGATTTGGCCGACCAGCCTGGCCGATGTTCACCGAAAACCTAAAATTTGAAATTGGCAAAGCCTTGCTCTTGGCAACCGGTACCGACGTGACCATTTTTGCAACCGGACACCTGGTCTGGACGAGCATTGAGGCTGCCAAAGAACTCGCCGCCCAAGGTGTTTCCTGCGAAGTCATCAACATCCACACCATCAAACCGCTTGATAACGAGGCCATTCTTGACTCCGTGAGCAAGACCCGTGCTGTCGTTGTCGCTGAAGAACACCAGCGCAATGGTGGCCTCGGGGATGCCATTGCCAACCTGCTCGTGCACAAACTACCTGTGCCAATGGAGTATGTCGGAGTGAATGATTCCTTTGGCGAAAGCAGCAAACCCGCCGAGCTTTTGGAAAAATATGGTCTGGGTAAAAAGGATGTGCTTTGGGCGGTAAAGGATGTGCTGGACAGAAAGAAATGATTCGCAGATAAAGAAAGACCTCGTAGGTTTCAAAAAACCTACGAGGTCTACATACTTGTAACTTGCCACTTGAAACTATACTTCTTCCCCTTTCAACGCTGCCTCTTTTTCCAAAAACTCTTTCACCCAAGCCGTCGTGACGGACTTTGGCCGCTCCAATGGCAGGTTAAGCGCACGTGCCCAGCATTGTGCGGCCAGGACGCCAAGCGCGCGGCTTACGCCAAACAGAACCGTATAGAAATTGTGTTGTGTGAGGCCATAATGTATAAGTACGGCGCCTGAATGCGCATCCACATTGGGCCAGGGGTTTTTAACTTTCCCAAGGC
>JADJFA010000030.1 GCA_016708875.1 Lewinellaceae bacterium | reverse complement strand
CCGCCACTGCCTACTGCAAACTGTTGAACTATCGCTTGTTAATCTCACCGCCTGAAACAACCGTCCATTCTTATCCTCAAAAGAAAAGGACGAAGCTGCTAACGGCAAATGCCCGATGGAATAGGTATTGTCTGGCGAAACGTCAAAACGTGCCATATCGCGACATCCATTGCTGAAAATGCGCATTACGGAAGCAATATCCAGCCTTTCCAGGGTAAAGAAAACTGTGTAGGGTTGGGGAAAAGTTTGACGTTGGATGTAAGATCGTCTGTCTCGTGGGGTACTAAAAGTGTAAATCGCCGCCAAAGAGTCCGAAGGGTTGTCGAGGTTGGTAGAGTTTTGAGGTGTGTTAACCCCGGAACCAAATTCCCCGACCAGGATCAGCATCCACTGCCGTAGAAGTGAACCGTAAGTTGGCCAAAAGAATCTGGCATCAACTGGAATGTCCTATCGTTTATTCCCGAACCAGCAAGTGACGGACTGGCCACATTACCAGCAGTGCGGTAATATTGTCGGTGAGATAAACTTCAGTGCGCACCCATCTGATAGTGACGGGACTGTTGGACACGTTTATTATCTCGCCGTGCGCGGGTGTAAGGCCGTAACTATCTCTCAACCCCGATGGTATCGGAAGGGTTCGGATGTACATCATAGGCCGACTGTGTTTGTAACACTTTGTATTTGGAGAAGGCCGAGGGGCAAAAAGAGGGTGTAGAGTAGATTTTCATGACAGAATTGTCTCGCATTAGCAGGTTGTGAAATAATTAAACAAAGGTACACCCAACTGCCCTATGCCGATACTCTATTTTGTTCGTCGCTACAGTTTTGTATCGAATCGGGACAATTTTAGCAAAATGAACTCGAGAAAACCGCAACTCCTATTCCTGTTGGTTCCTATCGCACTTGCCCATCTGCGCAATTGCTCGATGAGGCCTGTCGCGCCCCACTTCACGGCGCAAGCAGACATCCTGGGGCAAAATGCGTACCGTTTCGGCGCGAGTTTGCCTGATCCTGGCAAAATCGGTCATTGAAATCAGCGCCACCTGGTGTGCCCCCGTTAGTTTATCACACCTGTTATTCCAAATGCGGGACCTTAAGGTGAACATGGCCCGGTTGGCGACGATAGTTTCCGGTATTTTGGGTGGAAGGCGACCCAAACACCAATCATCTGCTCTTTACGGTCCCGGTGGCTGCAACGGCGGCGCGAGTGGCAATTGGCGTGGCCGGAACGCCCTATCCGATTTTGGACAAATGCTGGCATTAAGCGAATGATTACCAGATCACGTACCACCCTTCCATTTTTTGTTATTTGCCCCAACAAAAAACTTACGAGCGCTTGATCCTTTGGACGCAGACGATCTCTGGGAAAGCCTGCGCTGAATGTCCGTAGGTGGCGTTTAAGCGCCCAAAACGCCGGAATTTTCCAATACAGCTCGGGAAACCGATCTCTCCGAACTTTAAATGGTACAAGAACTGGCGCCCAGTTTTTCCTAACCAACCTCGAAGCGCCACACCACCTACCGCCGCTACCATCGAATTGAATGTAAACAATAACGCGCAGTAAACCCTGCAATGGACGGGCTACCTTTCTACCCAGAGCGGTGAAGCCCCCATTTCCTTTGCTAATCAAGGCCTTAGCAATTCCGGAACACTAAAACCACTATCACAAACATCAACAACGGTACCGGCGACGACGATTTTTCAAACAATGTCCCGAACGACCATTTGCACCCTCGCAAAACAATTCAACAGCACCCCTGTCCTCCTGAAAATCAGGACCGACAACTATGGCGCGGAAACCTATTGGGAGATTCGCGAGGACTTCTTCGAACGGTGCTCGAACACGGCGGCAACGAGGCGGTTAGCCCAATGGCGGAGGTGCATTCCCACTCGGAACCACCTAACGGACCGGGCAGCCACCTCAAACATGGCCTCATTCGCGAAGCCACCCTGGACGGGCTCTTCCAAACGGCCGCTACCTATCCACTTTCTGACGCTTATGGCGATGGTATGTGCTGCGGATTTGGCACGGGCTACTACCGACTGCAACAATCTCGACAATCCTGGAACACCCCTTATTTCAGGTGGCGAATTCGAAGAATATTCGCGGCGGCTTTTTGGCGCGGGTGTAGTGTTCTGGAGTGTTTGATTTGGCACAAACGTTGATGTTCAATTATTTCAAACCCTGCTTCAGATTTTCTAAATGCTGAAATAGAGGCGGTTTCGGCGCCGAAATTCCCGGGCAGCATCTTTAATGCGTTTGGTCAATTGCGGCATCTTTTTCCGCTTGAAAATTCCATAGTTGGCGGAAATGATTGGCAATTGCCAATCTCCGGCTGCCCGATGGCGTCTATTTTTGCAATTGAAAATAGGTAGCGGGATAGTCACAAAGACGTTTGTGGTAAATAATTAAGACTGTTTGCCGTTCTGCCTGAAAATTAAACCATTTTCTAGATGGCAATACCTTTCCGATTTACTCCAAAAGGACGTTTTCCTGGCTTTCGGGCATTTTTGTACTGCTGTTCGTTTGTCGCCTCCTCTATATTATTATTATTCTGGCACGGCGCAGGACAATGGTGACGTTTACTTGGTCCGAAGAATTTTCAGTTTCCAGGAAAAACTACGCTTCCGAAAAATCAAAGGTGATGCCCAGACGCAGCAACAACCATCTCTTTCGCTTAAAGCCAAAAATTTGAGAAACATCCACGCTGTTCCAAAGGGGCAATTGGAGGAAGATGAGACCCGGTTGAAATCATTGGTAAAGGGTTTTGTGCAGTGATACAATATGAGCAAAACACTGGTAATCCGACAGCGAGTTTTGAACCTGCTCAGTTGGGTAAAACCCGAACGTTTTGACAGTTTTTACGTCGAACTGAAAATCGGGCGTATTCTATCAAAAAGCATCACTCAAACAGACAAAACCAACGAGTACCTCAGTTCAATGCCAAGCGGATTTCGTTCGAAACCCGCAATGCCCTGCTTGAACCCGTAAGCCGCGGCGGGCAAATTGACGAGTTTATTGGATTGGAAAACCGGATTTCCGAAATCGAAAGAGAGCCAGGAACTCGGGTGCAAATAGGGCGATTACGACGAGGTGAACGAACTTTGTACCATTCGATTCTCGCTTCGAAGGCGAACGGACTGATATTAGTTTTGCGCAACGCCCGTCGCGGCGTCTGGAATGGAGCGTCAAGTATTACCTGATGTTAATGGTCAGGCTAGTATTATGCTGTTCTGGCTGCAATTGTTCTGCAGAGTATGGGGAAAGATAAGCAGTGTTCCCTAAATCAGGCGGTATGATTGATCCGTAGTGCTGATTTTCTTTCGCCAGCTAACTCAAATGGATTTCGCCGTACCATATTTCCATCTGCCGCGCAATGTATTTTCCAAGAATGTCAAACCTGCTCATCACCTTGTCGCCAGGAGCAAGGGTCTTGGACATTCGTGTGCTCCCAGGTATAAGGAATGGATCGCGACAGAGAATAAATCCTGCTATGGTCAACGACCGTAAGGCCCACCCATTAAGGCAAAACCGAGCCTTATCCAATAACAGACCTCTGTGCCCTGCATTGGAAGCGAAACGAAAATTTCCAGGAGAGCCGAGCGGCCTCCACTACCTCCACACATTCCACCACATCATCCACATGGCCTTGGCACCATGTGCCTGTCCAGGCGTCCGCCCATGGTGGCAGCGCCCAGACTCACGAGTGTGCCAGGCCTCCAATTCGCCCAAATTTGTTCGGCGTAAGGTTTCTTCCACCGCCGTCACCCGATGCCAATCTGTCGACTTCACTACTGTGAGACAAGCACTATTATGGCTAACGCTTTGGTCAATTTTCAATGCTGATGAAATTGTGTCCAATGGTAAAAAAAACGGACGTTGGTTGATCTTTCCACGGATTTGACTTGCCAAGTGATTCTATAATTCCCTGTGAACATGGTATAGGTAGATAAAGAAAGCGAGGGCACCTCGGAGGTCTTCGAAGACCTCCGAGGTGTCCTCGCCATTTCAAATTAGCAAGATCCAGCCATACAGCATACCGAACCTGTCCGCGCTCATACCCCAATTTGATCAGCAGGTTCGCCACGGCCTTCGTCAATCATGCTGCTCCAGCCGCAGAGGTAGAAATCTACATCCGGGCGTGTAAGGCGTATTGCTCCATGTATACTTGCGGACGGGCTACCAGCCTGCCCAATCTGATTGTCCGGAAAGTGACTGATATCGTAACGAAAACCCTGGAATCATGCGGGCCAGTGTTTCAAATTCATCCCGATAGAGGATGCCGCTTTCTTCCCGGGTTCCAAAAATCAGGTGAATATTTGATGCGGCTTTCGAATTTTCAAGTCCAAAATCATGCTTCTGAAAGGCGCAACGCCGGTTCCGGTACATATGAACACGAGATCCTTTTCTATTTTTTCGGGCAATACAAACCGCCATCGGGGCCTTTGAATTTTAATATGGCTCCTTCTTGAATTTCGTCAAAAGGTATTTCGAGCCAAGCCCCTCGCTGGAGTTGACTATGCAAAGTTCTAGTCGGTTGGAATTGCTCGGTGGGTTGGCGATGGAGTAACTCCGCCAACGTTGCAGGCGTTTTTCACCGATGGGCAGATCCATGGTGACAAATTGACCTGCCTGAAAATCAAAGGATTGAGCCCGGAACTTCCACTTTTGGAACGTGCGGACATCTGGGGCTATGGTTTCTATTTTTCGGACGATGCTGTTGTGCCAAATGGTGGGGGCATGGGCGAGCGGAGGTGAGAGAGGTGAGAGAATTGAGCGTTGGAAGACTCTGAATGAGCGCGTCTCGCGCATTTTTTGTCAAAACAACAAGTATCCAAAGGGATGAAATTCACATACTTTAACCTTTTAAGTGTTTGGGAAGATGTGAAAAAGCATTCAGATTTAGACGCCACCAAATTATTTTTCTGTGTGATGGGCAGCATAAATACAAACGTTTGGTATCTGCCACAGATAATCAATTCAAAATCTTTACATGAAGCACCAACTACTTGCCCTCGCCCTTCTTTTGCAATATCCATAGCCCTATTTCCGCTCAAAATTGCAACCTGCCTCGCCCGCTGGCCGACATCCGCCAAATGTTCCGGCTATTGTGCGGCAATTATCTGAAGGTTATTTGCAGCACGACGGCAGGCCTCACGCCCGACCAGCCCGTATTTTGCCGGCGGATCCAATCCCTACTTTTTGAAAAACAACGGCTGGCTTCGCATCAGCCCCCGCTTTGATTCCATAGCCATTGACTTTCAAGTTTCTGAATGCCAAGTCGGGAACGAACTCCGCTTTTTTCTGCTTTCTGGCGAATGTGACACGATGACCTTGCGCCCATTCGCCTCTGCTCAGGATGGCAGCGTGGCGCATCTGATGGCGAACGGCCTCACCCCAGGAGAAATCTATTTCGTTGTAGACGGCCCGAACAATGCCGAATGCAAATTTCAAACACACGTCGTGTATGGCATCGGCACTGCTGCCCCGGCCCGGTATTAACTTGCGATTGTACGAACAATTATGTGGACGGGCCAGTTGACGTTTGCCCCGGCGAAATAGTACAATACAGCATCGTGGCGGGCAGTTGTATCGATGACGTTCGGCCCGCCAGTAGGAGGGAACGGCTATTTTTGTTGCCCTCCACCACCCGATGCCTGCCCGTCGAGCAAAGACTCCTCAGTACTGCACTGGATCGTCCCATCCTGGATGATTATTGTGGGCGATAGCATCAATGTGACCAGTATCACCGTACAGGTGGATCTGAGCTTCTGTTGGGGATTGACACGGTTTTGTCTGGCACCGCCTCTATTACTGGAAATTATTCACCTGCCATCAGACAGCACTATTTTTTGCTCTTGTTGCGTTGACTGTAAACCCGGAGATGCTCCATTAGACGTAGTGATGCACCATGATGTGGAAGTATCCTACTGCACTTTGACTTGTGTGCAGCCATGCCAGTATCGTGAACGGCCAATCGTATTGTGCCCCCGGCACTTATATTGTTGAGCAGACAAATTGTTTGACAAAAAATTGTGGTCACAGCCGATTGGGCCATGCCACTTGCTGCCGCTGGCCGGGAGGAACTTGAACTGTTTTATCAACTCCTCACTTTGGGAGGTGGTTCCTCTTCCGGGGCCGAATTACACCTACCATTGGTCTGGGCCGGGAATTTCTCCTTCCGGAAACACTCAGCCATTCCTTACCGTCACCGCGCCTAGCGCCTACATCGTTTGGTGATGAACACGGCCAATGGCTGCACAGACACCGACATGGCCTTTGTGTCACAGGATTTCAGTATCCCATCTGTCACGATTCCGCTTTGCCGAAGGTTTGCCAATTGCAGAAGTGACCCTTACGGCAAATGCCAACCTTCTTTGTCCAATACACTTGGAGCAACAACATGATGGGGCAGCAAATCACCATTGAACCACCTTCCACCTTCCTCCTACTCAGTCACTGTGTCAAACCCAGCTAATGGCTGCACCAATACGGCCTCCGTGTTGCAGGAAGTGACGCCGAATATTATCATGAATCTCCCTCCCAAAACTATTTGCGAGGGAGATTGTGTGTGGTCGCCGGTGATGAATTCTGCTCTCCAGGGCATTATTTGGCGGTAACACAGTCCTTTCAAGGTTGTGGATTCTATTATTTTTTTCAATCAATGTGATACCTTATTTGGTGACCAACTATGGCATCGTTTGAACTTTGACTAGAAGTGCCTTCGATTTTTATGGGAAACACTTTAACCAGCCAGGCAATTATGCCGTGCCAAAAGCGAATGGTTGCGGGGAACACCAGTTCTCGATTGATTTGGATGTCCTTCCGCCCTGGTAGCGTTAGGCCAGCCGCAGGAAATTTGTGCCGGGCAAACAGCCACCCTTTTGCCGTCAGCCCGATTTTTTGCAGGGCGTGGAATATACTTGCTAACGGCACCATCGGAACACAAATCGAAGTTTCTCCCACAGCGACAGCGACTTAGACAGTTACTGCCCAAAACCTTGCGAACGGCTGCTTAGCGTGTTCGACCTAGTGATGTGAATGTCGCACAATCAGTGGACACAGATTTAGGCGTGATTGGAACCTTGGATTGCGCCCAATTGGAAATAAATTTTTGGAAATACTTACACACAAACCAGGTCAATATACTGAACCAATACCAGGCGGCTGCGGCAACATCCTTTTTATCATTTTGGGCAATTCCACACCTCCGTGGTGTCCTATCATCCCTGTACCGCCTGTCTGTGCGGGCGAAAGTACCAGTTTACAAACTGCTCCACTATCTCCGTCAAACCTGAGCCATCTCTGGAGCACAGGCGAAACGACGCAGAGGTAACCGTGACCCCATTCGCGACAACTACTTACACCCTTACGCTACGGATCCCTCAACCGGTTGCACTAGCGTCATTACCACAACTGTTGAGGTGAATCAGCCGCAACTCGTCCCACTCGGCCTGTGGGAACCTTGACCTGCGCGCAGCCTTGTTCGACTTTCAACGGCGTGGAATACTGCCAGCCGGGGACTTACTCGTTACGGAAAACTGTGAAATCAAGCGAATTTCCAAATCGCGCAAGACCTGGCTTTGCCGACGGTGCAACTTGGCTTAGTGGGGACTTTAACCTGCGCCCAGCCATGCCTGATTTTTAACGGCGTGGAATACTGCCAGCCGGGAACTTACTCCGTGACGGAAAACTGTGAAATCAAGGAATTCCAAATCGCGCAAGACCCGGCTTTGCTGACGGTGCAACTTGGCGTAGTGGGAATTTTAACTTGCGCCCAGCCATGCCTGACTTTTACCGGCGTGGAATACTGTCAGGGGGGAACTTCCCCCGTGACGGAAAACTGTGTAACCAAGGAATTCCAAATCGCGCAAGACCTGACTTTGCCGACGGTGCAACTTGGCGTGGTGGGGACTTTAACTTGCGCCCAGCCATGTCTGACTTTCAATGGCCTGGAATATTGCCAGCCGGGGACTTACTCCGTGACGCAAAACTGTGAAATCAAGGAATTCCAAATCGCGCAAGACCTGGCTTTGCCGACGGTGCAACTTGGCGTGGTAGGGACGTTGACCTGCGCCCAGCCATGCCTGACCTACAACGGAGTGGAATATTGCCAGCCGGGGACTTACTCCGTGACGCAAAACTGTGAAATCAAGGAATTCCAAATCGCGCAGGACCTGGCTTTGCCGACGGTGCAACTTGGCGTGGTGGGGACTTTAACTTGCACCCAGCCATGCCTGATTTTTAACGGCGTGGAATACTGCCAGCCGGGGACTTACTCGCTTGGCGTGGTGGGGGACTTTAACCTGCGCCCAGCCATGCCTGATTTTTTAACGGCCTGATTATTGTCAGCCAGGGACTTACTCCGTGACGGAAAACTGTGAAATCAAGGAATTTCAAATCGCGCAGGACCTGGCTTTGCCGACGGTGCAACTTGGCGTGGTGGGGACTTTAACCTGCGCCCAGCCATGCGTGACCTACAACGGAGTGGAATATTGCGAGCCGGGGGCCTACTCCGTGCAGGAAAACTGTGAAATCATTGAATTTCAAATCGCAAGACCTGAGCTTTGCCGACGGTGCAACTTGGCGTGGTAGGGACTTTGACCTGCGCCCAGCCATGCCTGACCTACAACGGCGTGGAATACTGCCAGCCGGGGGCCTACTCGGTGACGGGAAATTGCGAAAACATTGAATTTCAAATCGGCGACCTGCCTCCGGTATGGCTTGAACTCGGTGAAGACCAGACGATTGCAGCCGATGAATCCGCCGAATTACTGAGGCAAACCAACGCCATTCCTGCCATCATTATTACACCAATTCCACCGACACGATGCCCGGAAACCCATCTCGGCATCACGGTACAGCCGAAAACACCCTGTATTTCCTCGAAATCCAGGACCTGAACGGTTGTTTGCTGAAAGATTCTGTGTGGTGTTGGTGGAAGGTGGATGGTATGCGCCCAACGTGATACGTCCCCTTTCGGCGGAGTTGAACGGCTGGTTCACCCTATTCGCCAGTCCAAATCATGTCGCGGAGATTCAATTGCTTGAGATTTTTGACCGCTGGGGAAACATGGTTTTTTCCAGAAAGAATTTCCCACCCAACCAGTCTGAATCAGGCTGGAACGGTACACATAACGGACAGATGGTCAACCCGGCAGTGTTTGTATGGAAGGCCACCTTGTTGCTGAAAAACGGCAGCACCGAGCAAGTGGTAGGCGATGTGACGGTAGTCAGGTGAGAGGCGTGAAAGGCGTGAGAGGTGTGAGAGGGCTCTCACGCTTCACACCCCTGACCCACTTCGCTTTGCTTTTCCCGCTTGCAATCACTTTTTCGATAAAACGCATACCCCGGACCCCATCCTGAATCGTAGGAAAATCCGCGTGGATTGGGTCGGGTTGATGCCCGGCTTCCTGCGCCCGAACGCAGTGTGCGAAGTTCTTAGTAAATGTTTGCGAATGCCTCCAAATAACCTTCCGGATGTCCCGCTGGGATACGTGCCGCCGCTTGCGCTTCAGGATACATCGCCCGGCGCCGCCCGTTCGGAATACTTGCATTGGTTTGTCTAACCATTTTACAATGAGCGAATTAGGTTCCATTTGTCGCCATTCGAGGCCACCTTTTTCGCCATAAACGCGAATATTCAGGTTATTTTCCTCTCCAGCTGAAATCTGGCTGGCATGGAGAATTCCCTTCGCGCCCCCTTCAAAACGGAGCAACACATTGCCATCATCGTCGAGCAAGCGACCAGCACGAAGGTGCTGATGTCGGCACATAATTCGTGATTTTCAGACCGTGATGTACTCGGCGAGGTTCTCGGCATGGGTGCCAATATCGCCCATGGCCCCTGCTATACCGCTGCGGTTGGGATCGGTGCGCCAGGCGGCTTGTTTTGGCCGGAGGCTTCCTAAATTGGTGCTGAGCCAACCTTGAGGGTACTCCACCACGACTTTTCGGATATGGCCAAGTTCGCCGTGCCGCATCATTTGGCGGGCTTGTTTTACCATCGGTAGCCTGTGAGTTGTGCGTAAGCGCAAAAACGAATCCGGATTTGGTCACGATTTTTTCCAGTGCAAGGGCTTCTTTCAGGCTAAAAGCCACCGGCTTGTCGCAAATGACGTGGAATCCGTTTTCAAGCGCCATTTTGGCTGGGGCAAAGTGGACATGGTTGGGCGTCACGATGCTCACGAACTGCATCCGACGGTCGGGGCGCAGGCGTTTTTCGCGCTGGATCATGTCGCGGAACGTGCCATAACAGCGATCCGGCGGCAGTCCAAGATCAGCCCCGGAGGCTTTTGATTTTTCAGGATTGCTGCTGAACGCGCCACAGACAAGTTCAATCTCGCCATCCAATGCGGCTGCCATGCGGTGTACTGCGCCGATAAAAACGCGCCCTGGCCACCGCCGACCATTCCCATGCGGAGTTTTGTTTCATTTAAAAATTGATGGCAAACATAGCAAAGGCTTTGACTAAAATTGTAAATTCAAAAACAGCGATGCCCGTAGGTGGGTCTTTTTCTTTAAAAAGATCTTGACATTTGCACTAAATATCCCCCTACCCCGCCCATGAGCGAACCAAAACTCTATCTTCCATCCACAACTACTGCGACCGCTGGTGCGAGCGCTGTGTCTTTGTCGAACGTTGCGCTGTGGGCGTGGAAGAACTGGAACGCTGGAAACTCGATACCCCCATGACCGACGAGGAAATGTGGAGCACCGTGAGCGATCATTTCAAAGAATCCTGCGCATGCTCGACGAAATGCTACGCGAAGCCGGAATAGACCCCGCAGAAGTCCGGGCCGAGCCTGAGCCCATTCCGGACCCGGACATGGAAAAACTGGAAGCCGAAATCTTTGAGAGGGATGGCTTATTTCAAGTTGACAGATGCTTTTTTAAAACAAACCAGGAATTTTAACAGCACGAGAGGCCGAAACCCAGCAATGGCCGAAATGGAAATTCCCATTGACGTGGAACAACTGGAACACACGCAAGAGGCCATAGAAATCATCCACCAGTACGCAGCCTTTATCGGTGTAAAAGCCCGCCGCGCAGTTTCCGGGCATGGAGGATATGCACAATACCGAGATTTGGGGCGACCCACCCTACCAAAGCGATGCGAATGGCAGTGCAAAAGCCTGCATACTTTGCAGAGCGAAGTCTCGGCTCCTGGGAAATGATTCGCAAAACCTGGCCCGAAAAAACCGATGAAATCCTCGATATGCTGTTGGCACTTAGCCGCTTTCGGAAAGAAATGGAGCGCTTTTCCCGGATTGGCAAAGTTTGTCCGCCCGGGTTTTGATACAGAAATAACCCGTCCTAGCGGCTTGAAGCCGTAGGACGGGTGTACATCCATTCCATGCTCAAAGATTCCACACTCTTACACCGCCAAGCCTTCATCAATGGCGAATGGACTTCCGCCGATTCCGGCAAAACCTTCTCTGTCACCAACCCAGCCACTGGCGAAGAACTTGCCCGCGTGGCTGATTGCGGCACGGCTGAAACCAAACAAGCCATTTTAGCCGCCGAAGCTGCCTTGCCCGAGTGGCGCGCCAAAACCGCTACCGCACGTGCCGCAATTTTGCGCAAGTGGCACGATCTGATTTTGGAAAATGCCGATGATCTTGGGCTGCTTTTGACCCTCGAACAAGGCAAACCAGTACCCGAAGCAAAAGGTGAAATCCGGTACGGCGCCACGTTTATCGAGTGGTTTGCCGAAGAAGGGAAGCGGGCGTATGGCGATATTATTCCGCCGCACCTGCCCGGTATGCGCCTGCTCGTGGTCAAACAGCCCATCGGCGTGGTAGCCGCTATCACGCCCTGGAACTTCCCCAATGCGATGATTACCCGAAAGGTCGCCCCTGCGCTCGCGCAGGATGCACCGTGGTACTCAAACCCTCGGAAGAAACCCCTTTATCCGCCTTGGCATTGGCCGAACTGGCCCGCGCAGGATTCCCGCCGGGAGTGCTCAACATCGTCACGGGCATGGACGCACCAGCCATCGGCAAAGTCCTGACAGACAGTCCGATGGTGCGCAAAGTTTCCTTTACCGGCAGCACTGAAGTGGGCAATTGCTCATGCGCCAGTGCGCGGATACCGTAAAGAAAATCTCGCTCGAACTCGGCGGTAACGCCCCTTATCGTGTTTGACGATGCCGACCTTGATGCTGCCGTGGACGGCGCCATCGTAGCCAAATATCGCAATGCAGGACAAACCTGTGTGCGCCAACCGGATTTTTGTACAAGACGGTGTATATGAGGCATTTCTGGAAAAATTCACCGCCGCTGTATTGAAGCAAAAAATCGGTCCCGGCACAGAGCAAGGCGTGAATATTGGCCCGCTCATCAATGCCGAAGCCCTCGAAAAAGTACAACGGCTGGTAGGCAATGCCACGCAAAAAGGAGCGCGGATAGTGACCGGGGGCCATGCCTTGCAGGGCACTTTCTATGAAGCCACGGTGCTGGCTGATGTGACTACCAAAATGGACATCATGCACGAGGAGATATTTGGCCCGGTGGCGCCTGTTATCCGCTTTTCAGAAGAAAAAGAGGTGATTAAAATGGCAAATGATACGCCATACGGTTTGGCCGCCTACTTCTACGGGCGCGACATCGGGCGGGTGTTCCGCGTAGCTGAGGCACTCGAATACGGGATGGTGGGCGTGAATACAGGTATGGTAGCTACTACAGTCGCGCCCTTCGGCGGTGTGAAAGAAAGCGGCATTGGGCGGAAGGCTCGAAGTATGGTTTGGAGGATTTTTTGGAGGTGAAGCATATTTGTTTAGGGGATTTGATGAAGGCTCCACTACCCTATTTCGCCACAAACATCTTTCTCAAATGCCAATGAATAGACCCTTGAATACTACTGGCAACATACCCAATCATGAACATTTCACTGGGGGCAGAGACCATAAACATCTCTGAACTGTCACTAGAATTGTGATGCCCATCAATGGCTTGTTCGTGCAGTGTTTTCCCTGTATGCTCATCCACCAACTGTAAAAGTACCGTGCCATTGGCAGAGCGACTAGCACTGTAAGTGGTGATTGTTTTAGTTTCAGTCTTGTATTTCAACGTACGAGAAATAACCCTTCCTGCGGTATCCAATTTTTCATCGTAACCATCTTCAACTTGCGTGCACTCAGTACGCTCGGTACTAGTATTGCTTTCCGGGCTTACATAAAGCGATACCAAGCGGCATTTAGCACGAAAGTCAAAATTTGAGCGAGCTGTTGAGTCTGTGTAAAAAACCAACCATTCGCTTTTTACCCTGCTCTCTCCCAGATGGGTGTCACGCCAAAAAGCCTTGCCATCCGGCACTCCGTTTAGCACACTCGTTTCAAAAAGAATGTGGGCCTTTCCATTCTGATATGCGCTGTCAATCAGCGCATTGGCATTTTCCCAGGAAGGAAAGTAATTGTCTTTTAATTCAAGTAATGCACGGTAGGCATCTCCGGCGGGTTGTCGTTGGCCAGTGGAATCGGTTATGGCAAGAAGTCCTTGCGCATGGTTGTAAAGGTAGGCAGCAGCAAGACGACGACTGTCTGCTTCCAGTGAATCAATGGTCTTGATTTGCGTGAACGTAGGGACAAACCCTTTTTTGCTTTTGAAGGAACCATGGGCAGATAGTTTCTGCTGGCGCGCCTGGATTTGACGATGAATCTTATTGATACGCGGCCAGTTTTCAGATAAAGCGACCTCACCTAACAGAGCTAGTTCAGCAGAATCGCGCCTTTGTGCAAGACCAAATGCCGATTCGAGCCCCAGAAGGTCTTTTACTTTGCCTGCCGTTTCTTTGATCGCCAATATTTGAACTGTACAGTTCAATCGCTCTATCGTAGTCCCCTTTTGAACAAAATATTCTGGACTGTGGCAGGCTGCTAGAGCACAAAAACCAGGAAAGAAGCGTGGAAATTTTCATAGTCGGCAAAAATTTGATTCAATCAAAGGTTTCTACTGACTTCCCATCTAGCAAAGTATTGGCGTGTTAAAGTATGGGCCAACTATGCGTTAAACTTTTCAAAAGCAGGCATTTGGCCTTAACACTTTGCTATTTTTTTGCCACCCTTTGCCAAAGGCTTACAATATTTAGCCTCTAAAAGCACCGAGTTGGCTACTTTCGCCTTTCTTTAATCCAAAGCCAGCAATTCTCCCAGATCGAGGCTGCTCACATCTCTTTTCGTTTGTCAAATCCAAAATTTTCCTTCTTTCTAATGTTTGAGAAACTTCTCACCCTACTGTGCGCGCTGATGGTCGTCGGCGCTTCTCATGCCCAATCTATCTGGACAGATATGCCAGAAAGCGGCATTCCTACCACTGGAGAACGCCGCATCCAGCCTGCCAAGTTTCGCGCTGCGCGGCTCAATGTTTCAGCACTACAGCCCGTATTGGCTGCTGCACCTGAACGCTTCAGTACAGCTGCCGAATCTGGCAATTGGCCCGTGCTCTCCCTGCCATTGCCCGATGGCGGCATGGGACGTTTCCAAATCGAAGCAACGCCCGTGATGCACCCCGATTTGCAAGCCAAATACCCTCAAATAAGAACTTATACAGGTCGAGGAATTGACGACCCGACCGCAGTATTGAAATGCGACCTCACGCCTTGGGGCTTCCATGGCATGGTGCGTTCCGGCAAGTACGGCACTTATTTCATTGACCCGGCAGTACATGGAAATACCGAGTTTTATGTTGTTTACAACAAAAAAGATTACCTCCCCACAGCGGATGATGCGCTTTGGACTTGTGCTACACCTGAGCCAGATGGGGCACAACTGTTGGAACATAGCAAGAAGTTGACTCCCGCCCAACTGGCTGAATTCCAGGGCGATACCAAACTTCGGCGCTATCGCCTTGCACTGGCTTGCACGGGCGAGTACGCTGCCTTCCATGGCGGCACCAAGCCCCTTGTACTGGCGGCCATGAATACTTCGATGAACCGCGTGAACGGCGTGTACGAAATTGACTTTGCCGTCACGATGCAGATCATCCCGAACAACGACCTCATTATTTACCTGAATGCCGCTGCCGATCCCTACACAAACAACGACGGCGGCGCAATGCTTGGTCAAAACCAGATTACCTGCAACAATGTGATCGAGTCGCCAACTACGACATCGGCCACGTATTCAGCACAGGTGGAGGTGGCGTTGCCGGTCTTTATGTGGTGTGCGGCACCAGCAAAGCCAATGGTGTAACGGGTGGAGGAAGCCCTGTTGGTGATCCTTTTGACATTGATTATGTAGCCCACGAAATAGGCCACCAGTTTGGCGGCAGCCATACTTATGGCAACTGCGGCGGGAACGTGAACAATCCTGCCGCTGTGGAGCCGGGGAGTGGAACTACCATTATGGCTTATGCGGGCATTTGCGGCGCTCAAAATGTTGATGCACACAGCGAAGACATTTTCCATGGCTACAACATTCAGGAAATGGGGGCCTTTATCAATACAGGCGGCGCGAATACTTGTCCCGTAAAGATTACAACAACAAATCACAACCCGGACGTAAATGGCGGCCCCAACCGAATCATCCCAAAATCAACACCCTTTGCGCTTACAGCTGTTGGTTCCGACATTGATGGCGATACGCTTACCTACACCTGGGAGCAAATGGACTATGGCGACTCGCCTTCGCCTCCTGTGTCTACGGCTACAGTAGGCCCATTGTTTCGTTCATACAAAGGCAACACTTCGCCCACCCGATATTTCCCGCGTTTGCCAGACCTGGTGAACAATGTGAACTCGACCTGGGAAGAACTCCCCGGTGTGGCACGTAACATGAATTTTCGGGTAGTAGCCCGCGACAATGACTGGTATTCAGGTTGCACGGACGAAGATGATGTGCAAATCACCGTGGCCGCCACCGCAGGGCCATTCCTCGTCACAGTACCCAATACAAATGTGCTTTGGCTTGTCGGCGAAACGAAAACGGTGACCTGGGATGTGGCAAATACTACTGCCGCTCCTGTTTCATGCACCAATGTGCGTATCACGCTTTCTACGGATGGAGGCTTTACCTATCCGGTAGAATTAGCCGCAAGCGTTCCGAACAATGGCACCGCCAACATCACTGTTCCAAACAACGTCTCCACTACTTGCAGGGTTCGGGTAGAATCGGTGGGCAATATCTTTTTTGATATTTCCAATACGAATTTCCGCATTGAAACGCCCCCTACCCCTACCTACCTGATAGGCACTTCTATAAGCAGTCTGAATATTTGCGCAGATTCGAGCGCTTCCTTTAGTAGCACTTTGACACCTATTGCAGGTTTCAACAGTGACGTCACCTTGAGTGTGACCGGCGCTCCAGCGGGCGCAACCGTAAACATCTCACCCAATCCTGTGATGCCATCGGGCACAGCCACCATATCCATTACGGATATAACACCTGGTATGGCGGGCAACTATACACTCGCCATTACAGGTAACGGAGGCGCAATAACCCAAACGGCAACGGTTTCACTTACGGCATTACCCGGCGCCCCCGGCACAGCCAATGTAATCAGCCCGACAAACGGCGAATCGGGGTTAAGTACTACGGCCATACTTACCTGGTCAGCAGCTTCTTTTGCCAACACTTACCTTTTGGAAGTGGCTACAAACCCATCATTTTCAGTAGGTTCCTTAGTTTCAAGCCAAACCGTAAGCGGCACAAGTGGAACGGTAGGCGACCTTTTGACCTCCTCGGTTTACTACTGGCGTGTTCGCGCAAGCAATGATTGTGGCACAGGCAGTTATTCCGCCACATGGGCTTTCCAAACGGGTGCAAACATTTGCGGGGTTCAGTTTAACAGTACCGATGTGCCAAAAACCATTGACGCCAGCTCGGTTAATACAGTTACGTCAAACCTGAACGTCGGGCAAAACAAGGACATCAATGATGTGAACCTTAGCCTGGCCATTACCCACAGTTATACTGGCGACCTCCTTGCAAGTCTTGTATCCCCAACAGGCGACACTACCCTGCTTTTTGACCAGCCGGGTGTTCCAGCCGATCCATACGGTTGCAATAGGGCAAACGTCAACCT
Source organism: Lewinellaceae bacterium (assembly GCA_016708875.1). GTDB lineage: Bacteria > Bacteroidota > Bacteroidia > Chitinophagales > Saprospiraceae > M3007. Next base: position 41,017 of record JADJFA010000030.1, on the reverse strand, counting down.
CACTTTGACAGCCAGGCAGCACAAAACGCGGACCTTCTTGAAAATCAATGCAATAACACGTCCCCGGCTTTGAGCGGCACCTTCCAATCCATCGAAACGCTCAATGCGCACAACGGCAAGAGCGCAATAGGAGATTGGAAACTTGTAGTGACCGACAACTATGACGTAGATGGTGGCCCGATTACGGCCTGGAGTCTTTCGTTCTGTTTTCCAGAAGTAATTGTTGCAGGGAATATCTTGGTCAATAACCCGCTCAGCGTCGGATCCGGCCTGAGTGAAGTAATTTTCCAGAGCCATTTGGATATGGAAATCAGTGGCATTCCGGGACAGGGAGTCTTTATCCTCCTCAGCCTTCCGCAACATGGAGAACTGACCTTAAACGGCAACCCGCTTGCAATGGGTGACAGCTTTACCCAGGAGGACATCAACAATAACTTGCTGGTTTACACCAACAACGGCGATGCTGCGACCGCAGACGATTTCCACTTTGATGCGCTCGACCAAAACAACAACGCCTGGGTCCACGACGCAATTTTCAACATCAATATAGTCACCAACAACCTCGCTGCATCGGCTAGCGAAACGAGTGAAATCCTGTGCCATGACGACGCGACGGGCGAAATCACAGTAGCGGCCACAGGCCTGAACGGCACATACACTTACAGTCTCAACGGTGGCGCGAGCCAAAGCAGCAACGTATTCAGTGGTCTCCCAGCAGGCACTTATACCGTGGTGGTGACGGGCCAATTCGGCTTTACGGTTTCCACCAATCCGGTTACAATCAGCAATCCGACAGTCATTTCGGTTAGCACATCAGTAGCAAGCGATGACATTACCGTAACTGCTTCAGGCGGCACAGGTGTATTGGAATACAGCATCAATGGCATTGCATTCCAGAGCAGCAACGAATTCCTTGACCTTAGCAATGACGTATACACGGTAACCGTGCGCGACGAAAATGGATGCACCGCTACCTCTGGAGGCTACGGTAGCAGTAAACAATTTACGGGTTAGCGGATGTCCAGAACGAAGTCAGTTGCAACGGAGGCAACGATGGTGAAATCATAGTGACGGCCAGTGGCGGGCAATTGCCTTATGAGTACAGTATCAATGGTGGCGCCGGACAGGCATCCAATGTATTCAGCAATCTTCCTCCGGGCAACTATACCGTGTTCGTAACTGACAATGGAGGATTCAGTGCATCTTCCGTTCAAATTATTTTGGCCAATCCAAGTGCCATTACGGCCTCTGCAAATGCCATTACCAATGACATAGTAGTAACGGCCGAGCGGGGGTACCAGCCCACTTGAATACAGTATTAACGGCACGTCATTTCAAGCAAGCAATCAGTTCTTCAACATAGCCAATGGTACGTACACGTTGACCGTGCGCGATGCGAACGGCTGTACTGCCATTACCCAGGCTACCGTGAATGTGCTGCCGCTAGCTTTAAGTGTAACGGTGGTAAACCTCTTGTGTTTCGGTGACACCAATGGTAGCATAACAGCTACAGCCTCTGGCGGCATTCCCTTCTATGCTTACAGTTTGAATGGAGGTCCATTCCAAGGTGCTACGTTTAATAATTTGCCCGCTGGCACATATACGGTAACGGCCAAAGACTTTGAGGGCAATGAAGTGAGCTTGCAAAACATCGTCATCAACCAACCCCCATTGTTGAATGTGACCGTTACGGTAACGGGTCGCGACGGATTAGCGGGTTTAACAGGCGGCACAGCACCTTATTCATTCACGAGCGATGCGCCCAACCCGGATTTGCAGAACCTGCCTAATGGGACATACAATGTTACGGCTACCGACGCAAATGGCTGCACGGCCACAACGACTTTTACCATAAATGTTCAGCTGCTTGGAGGATCTTCTGTATCAATCAACCTAGTGTGCAATGGAGACAATAGTGGCTTGATTATGGCCCTTGGTTCGGGAGGTATTCCGCCTTACCAATACAGTTTGAATGGCGGCACTTTCCAGACCAATGGTGGTTTCAACAACCTGCCAGCAGGAACTTATACCGTGACGGTACGTGACGCCGACGGGTTTACATTTTCCCTTACTGGAATCCTAATAGAGGAGCCGCAGGCCTTGACGCTCGGAGCAACCGTGAACGGAAACGAAATCACTGCCACTGCATCAGGCGGCGTAACCAACTATGAGTACAGCCTGAACGGTGGCGCGCCCCAAAGCAGCGGCGTTTTTAGCAATCTCGCGCCTGGCAGCCACACTGTTGTGGCTACTGATGCAAACGGCTGTACGGCTTCGGTGACGAATCTGGTGATCATGACAGGCACCATTGAACCAACCGAGGCCTGGGGCTTGGCAGTTTCGCCCAACCCAAGCACTGGATTGTTTGTGCTTACGCTGCAAAATGCATTTGATGCGCTTCACGTCGAAGTGTTCGACGCAACAGGGCGTTTGCTCCAATCCATTGATTTGCAACCCATTGGCGGCCAATTGACGACGACGCTCGACCTTCAGGATTTGCCGCAGGGCACCTACCTCCTTCGCTTGAGCGATGGACAAAATTGGGGAGGTGTTCGTCTTAGCAAAGTAGGCGGACGGTAACCCGTTTTAGGCAACAAAATTAAACAGCAAAACCGCAAAACCGGAGAACAGGAAAATATAAAACCCTACATTTTGATCCGAAAAAGGCCAAATTTTACCTTTTTCGAGATCAATTTCCTGGCAGTTTTATATTTTCCTGTTCTCCGGTTTTGCGGTTTTGCTGTTTATTTTTATTTCTAGAAATTCATCCATTCGGGACGTCTGCAAACGGTACTTTTGTCCTTTCAAAACTTGGGCTCCTCGGGCAACGTCTATCACAAACATTTGATTCTTAAAATAATAACACAAAATGGCTAAAGAAAATATCGGACAGCAACCCGCCATCAATATCGAAATTTCGGAAGAAGTGGCTGAAGGCATCTACTCCAACCTCGCGATCATCTCACATTCCAACGCTGAGTTTGTCGTTGACTTTATTCGTCTGATGCCCAATTTGCCAAAGGCAAAGGTGAAGGCCCGTATCGTGCTAACACCACAACACGCAAAACGGCTGTTGTACGCCCTGCGCGACAATGTTCAAAAATTTGAAATGCAGTTTGGCAAAATCGAAGAACCCGACCAACCGCTGCCACCCATGAATTTTGGCGCACCAGTGGCGCAAGCGTGAGTTGATTGATTCGATTGATTCGATTGGATGATTGATTCGATTAAGCGATCACCCAATCGAATCAATCCCCAATCGAACTATTCGAACCAATTTCCTCATTCCCTAAAATACCTTTCCGTATGCTCCGCGTTGAAATTGCTGGGCCTTACCTCGGATGAATTGCCTGACTCGGCATCGAAGCGGAACACGGAGTCGCTGCTCCATTCAACGATACCAAAAAGGGTTTTGCCCGCAAGCGGGCCTGATTTGAAATTCATCAGGTCGAGCGTTGCCGTTTTTTGCTTGCAATCATAGCGATAGTTGATGGCAAAAGTGTCAAATTGACTCCCAAATTTGATGAGCCAGAGTGCTTTGCCATCCGGCTCGAAGGAGAGAATTTGGCCTTCACGGTTCGTCCAGCGTCCGGCCAATTCATGGCAAGCATACTCGGCCTTACAAGAAAGAAACAGGGTGGCGAATCCTGAAAGAAGCGCCAAATGTGTAAAAAGTTGGTTCATAAGCACTGCTGTTGTTAAGTTGGTGAAATGTCCAAAAAGACAAATCGGTTTGCGCAAGGTGGCAGCATTCTGCAAAATACTCAAATTGCGCCTTCATCTGCAAAACTATAATATCCTCTTTCTGAAACAATTAAGTGGTCGAGCAATGGAAGGTCGAGAATTTTGCCAGCCTCCTTCAATTTTTTTGTCAAATCCATATCTGCATCGCTGGGCTTCAAATTTCCGGAAGGGTGATTGTGTACTGCAATGATGGCCGAAGCGCGGGCGTCCAGGGCCATTTTGAAGGCTAATTTCACATCGGCCACGGTGCCTGCCGAACCTCCAGTGCTCAGTTTTTCCCGGGCTACAACCTCGCAAGCCTTGTTCAACAAAAGCAGCCAAAACTCTTCATGATGAAGGTCGGTCAAAAATGGAGCAATGACCTTGAATGCATCGCGGCTTGACCCGATTTTGGGACGTTCGCGAAGGTCAGAAATCTGACGGCGACGACCCAGCTCGAGTGCAGCTGCAATGCTAATGGCTTTGGCTTCTCCAACGCCTTTGAAGCGTTGGAGTTCCTTGAGGGAGCGTTTGCCAAGTTCGTGGAGGTTGTTTTCCACGGAAGCCAGAATTTCTTGTGCGAGGCTTACAGCACTTATTCCGATGCTGCCGGAACCGAGCAATATGGCAATCAATTCAGCATCAGAAAGGGATTGATAGCCCTTGAGGAGCATTTTTTCACGCGGGCGGTCTTCTTCGGCCCAGGCGTTGATGGAGCGGTAACTAGTTTCGTTTGACATTGCAGGGTGATGGTTTTCAACAAAGTTAATGATTTTAAACCTCTTTTTCCCAGAGTTTCCGCCATTAATCTGATGGAATAAATTTTTTATCGAAAATTTAGTTTAAAACATAAACTAGTCTATACTTTTGTCTCGATTTATTTTTCAAACCAAACCTTATCCTAACATGGAACAGACTGAAAAAGCACTTTCACCGCAAGAAAGCCTTCGCGTAATCCGAAATACCATTGACCTTGCCAAGCGTTCTTTTCGAGACAATGGCTTCCACTTTTTGCTTTGGGGCTGGCTGGTAGTATTGGCCAGCGCGGCACACTGGTATTTACTTGTGAACCGATTGCACCCAAACCCCGAAATAGCATGGGCCGTAATGGTCGTGATCGGCATGCCGGCAGCCCTTATTCGGGAATGGCGCCGCGGTAAACAAATCCAGGCCCCAAATCTCTTTCATCAAATGTATGGCATGATATGGCTGGGATACGGCATCTCTATGGGACTTGCTATTCCCTTGGCAGCCAAAAGCGGCTTTTCCCCCGTGCCTATTATTTTGGTGCTTACAGGGTTCGCGACTTTTATGTCCGGAATAATCTTGAGTTTCAAACCCCTGGTTTTCGGCGCAGCAGCTATATGGGCAGGCGCACTCTGGTGTCTTTTTCTATCTCCCGAACAACACTTGCTGGTACAGGCTGCTTCCGCTGTATTTGGCTACCTGCTTCCCGGCTATCTGCTCAACCATCAAATGCGAGAAAGCAATGTACCAAGACCTTGATCCACTACTCTTGTCGCAACTCCGCCTGGCCATTATGTCGTACCTCATGGTTGCGCAAGAGGCAGAGTTCAATGTGCTGAAAGAAAAGACCGATGCAACCGCTGGCAACCTCAGCGCGCAATTGAGCAAGCTGCAAGAAGCCGGTTACATTGTAATGGAGAAAACTTTCCGCAACAACTACCCGCTAACGCTCTGCCGCCTTACCCCGCAAGGCATGGCTGCGTTTGAGGATTTTTACCGCGATTTGAAAACGTATTTTGATGCGAAGGGTGGGTAAGGAAGTTAATAGGGTAAAAAAGTTTTGAGTTAGAAATTTAATATTTCTGACAAAACTGTTTGGTATTTCAAACTTATCGTCAGACATTTGCGTCCGCATTTAGCAAAGGGCGCATAACTCAGTTGGTTCAGAGTGGCTGCCTTACAAGCAGCAAGTCGGAGGTTCGAGTCCTTCTGTGCCCACAAAGCCTTCCTATACAGGAAGGCTTTTTTGTTTTATAGCCTAAGCCTGGCGCTTTACCTGATCATATTCAAAAAACAATTGCGTCGCCCAAGAGTTATCAGGTATCAACACTATTTCTTGATGTGTACTTTTATCCCATGAAAAAACACTCCTTTTGTTTCGCCGCTATAGCTTTGGCGGTGGGTACATTCATAAACACCCCTACATTCGCCCAAAACCCCAGCGCCCCACTACTCACTCCCGAGGAGGCCGTCCGCATCGCCTTGGAGGCCAATTACGACATCCGCATCAGCCAGGCCGATGCTGACATAGCACGACTCAACAATACCAAAGGCAATGCAGGGATGCTCCCAACCGTGAATTTCGTGGCCAATGAGAACTTCACCCTCAGCGCTTTCCAGCAAAAACTGGCGAATGGCACCGAGTTCAAGGAAGCAGGCGCCCCCTTCAACAATGCAAACGCAGGGGTGCAACTTTCCTGGACCCTCTTCGACGGGCGGAGAATGCAAATCACCAAAAAGAGATTGGGAGAATTGGAATCGCTCGGCCAAAGCAATCTTCAAATCACGGTGCAACAAACCACAGCATCCGTGCTCCAAGGCTATTACGACATCGTGCGTGGGAGGCTACAGGAGCGAGCCTTGGCTGAGGTGATCCTGCTCAACGAGGAGCGGCTGCGCATCGCGGAGGCTCGGCTGGCAGCAGGCTTTGCGGCCCAAACAGATGCCCTGCAAGCCCGAATTGACCTCAACCAGCGCCGTGCGGACCTTGTTCTGCAACAGGCCCTCACAGCCAATTCCAAACGCCTCCTCAACCGCTTGCTCGTGCGCCCGCCTGAAACGGCATTCAATGTGGACGAAACGCTGGCAACTTCTTACGCTCCTCAGCGCAATGACTTAGTACAGAAAATTTTAGCCAATAACCCCAGCCTGTTGTCCCTTCAAAAATCAATGGAAATCGCAGCATTGGTAGTGGACGAAAACCGAGCACTCGGCAGACCACGGCTCACGGGTAATGGCCAACTCAATGCCGTCCGATCGGACAATGGCGCAGGCTTTACCCTGAGTAACACGCAAGCAGGTTTGACCGTAGGTGTAGGATTGGTGGTGCCCATTTATGCCGGAGGCAATTTCAAAAGGCAAGTAGAAGTAGCCCAACTTGCAGCTCAACAATCCACCTTTCTGCTTGACAATCAAAGACTTCAGCTCGAAACTGAATTGGACAATCAACTGGCCACCTACCTAAGTCAACAGCAAATTCTGGGTCTGGAAGAAGAAAATGTGCGCATTGCACGTGAAAACCTAAATGTGAGCACGGAGCGTTTTCGGGTGGGCACTACGAATGGTTTGGAGCCGCAAATTGCCCAAAACTCGCTGGAGCAAGCCTTGTCGCGCAGGGATTTGGTGCTGTATAATTTGAAGGCGGCAGAGATTCGATTGAGGTTGTTGGCCGGAGAACTTTGATCCGTGAAAATCCGTGTCCCATCCGTGTGATCCGTGGCCCACTACGCGTAGAGGAACACGGATGACGCGGATGAGACACGGATTATAAATCCCCCAATCCCCTTGGCCTCCTTAACCTTTCCCAGAAAAACCCATCCAATTTCTTTGTGTCTTTCCCCGCTTGTTTCATCGGGATGAATTTACCGCTGGGCTGCTGGTAGAATTTGATGCTTTCCACCTTGTTGTCGCCAAAAAAGAGCCGCATTTCGGAGCACTCCGTTTCGTTGAGGCCGATGTAGGCTTGTTTGTCGTCCACCGCGTAATAAACCGCCTGGGCATTGCCTTCCACCAGCATCTCTCGAGCCTGATCATCGCGGAAGAAAACAGTGGAGTTTCGACCTTTGATTTGGTTGAACAGGATACCATCCTCGGAATTGACGACCATGGAGTTTTGGAGCAGCCAAAGCTTGTCTAACTTCTTGTTTTTCAATAATAATTTGATCGTATCGCCGGAAAACTGTGAGGTATCTGACCAGATAATGGGCAGGGTATCAATTTTATAAAACCAGAAAATAGAGTCCGCGCTGCTGAACGTAAGCGAATCGCAGACTGCTTGCAAGTCGCTTTTGAAAATGCGCACATTTCGGTGGGCAAAAAGTTCGCGCACATCGCTGGCTGAATCGGGTTTGAAAGAAGTCAGCGTATCGGAGCTCATGAACAATGTATCGCCGTCAATCAGGCTTTTCATCATGGGTCTGCCGCCCGCGCCTTTCTCCCCAAAACCGCCAAAAGCGTTGAGGTACTGCGATGTTTTGTTATAATCCATACGCCAGGAGAGCACCGTGTAGTCGCTCGCGGTGTCCTGCCAAATCACGCTGCCGAGCGCGAGGCCATTGCCCAGCACGTCGTTGAAATCCAGCGAATCGGCTTCGATGATATTGGGCGGATCGCTTACCCGGCCACGGCCTGTGAGTTGGTAGGTTTTATTGCGGGTATCATAGCGGATTTCGGCGCCCTGGATGTCGCGGGTGCTGTCGCGAAAATGGGCATTGCCGCGCAGGATAGTTTTCTCAGTATCAGCATTGTAGCGGATCACATCGGCTTCTGCTACCTCCCCCTTTGCGGGTTTTTCAATGTGTGCGTCGCCTTCGAGCGTGTATTCCTTGATGTGTCCCTCGTAGCGCATTTTTCGCGCCCGACCGAGCTGGCCGTCCTTCTCGTATTGCGGGTTTTGGTCAAAAACCGCAAAGTCGTTTGTAATGTCATAAAACCCGCTCTCCGTATAGATTTTACTCCCACGCTGACTTATCAAAGTGGGCGCTACAAAACGCACCAACTGCGCCTCGGTATTGAATGTCATCGTATCCGTCCGTATCGTGAACTCGGGGTCGGTCACCACCACATCGCCTTTCAGATACACCTCTTTTTGTTCCACAAAATAGTGTCCGCGCCGACTGGTGACCTGGCTTTTGCCATTGGTCATAACCGCTCCTGTGGTGTAGGTGGCGATTTTGTTGCCCATGTCATAGCGGAGGCGTTTGGTGAAAAGTTCTTGTTTGCCATTCACCAATACTACCTCTCCAAACAGATCGCTGATTTTAGTGACCGCATCGTAATGCGCCGAATCGGCGAAGGCGCGTACAGAATCGCCCTGTGCAATGACCACTTTTCCGCGCAAAACGGCAAAATCCTTGTCGAGCGTGGCCGTGTCGCAGTAAATGAGGGTGTTTTCCTGCCGAAGACGTACGGTGCCGCTGAGTTTCTGGATTTCGCGACCGTTTTTCAGAAAGTATTCGATGACGGCGGCGGTTTCTATTTTTAGTTTTTGGGTGTCTTGTTTACCCGCCGTAGCCTTGGCGGAGGCGGGTAATTGATCCGTAGCCTTGGCGGAGGCGGGTAGAGGCGCTGTAGGCTGAGGGTTTGGAGTGGAAGGTTGATTGGTAATTTTTGATGGTGAACCGGGGTCTTGCGCCAAAAGCGTGTTGGCACAAAAAAGGAAGATGAGCCCGAACAGCCCAAATTTCAATGTCTTTGCGGATGGTTTCAATGTAGTATTATTCTTTAAAAAAATAGAAAAGCCGCATAGCGGCGACATTCTGGTAGTTACGTAAAGCCAGCATCCCCATCGCCGTCTTGCAAAGCCAAGGGTTGACTGGCGAGTATTTCCGACAAACCATTCCCCACAAAATAAGTTCGGTGCAATGCCTTATTCCAAAAGAATGGAGTCCTGTTTTCGTTGCAATACTGCAGCAAACGCGGATGGTAGAGCGTCAGCATCTTGGCGCCAAGTCGAATTCCGTGTGCAAAGATAACGCTGGCAACGGTGGTGGAGTGTTCGTCGGGGTGCCAAGCGTGCGGAACGCGCAGGTGGCCATCGCGAAGCGTCAGGACAAGAACGCCAATGGTTTGTTGTTCGCTGTTCAATAATTGGAGCGCGAGGGTTTTAAACTCCAGGGCGGTGGAGGTAAAATGGTATCTGCGGGCAGTGTCGTCGGGCGTTGCGGTTTCGGTCACCCAGGGATATTGGAGCATCCAATTAAGTGCGGCACTATCGCGGCGGGCGAGTTCGTTCTGCTGATTTTCGCTGATAAAAGTGGCGAGGTCGTCGTCAATGGCTTGGAGGTTTTGGATTTGGCAAGGAAGTTTTGCGCTGTGTAAAAGATTAATTCTGAGAACATTGGGAATGGCTAACAGGGCATCGGCCACGCGCAGCAGGGGTTTTATTTTTTCAAAAAACGGTTTTTTCGGCGGAAGGATTTGGGCAAAATTGGGTCGCAGGTAGCCCCGAAAACCTGTAATCGGCTCACTCTCGGTCAAGTGTTCCGAGCGGTCGTACAGGTTTTTGACTTCGGGCGTAAATTCTGTGAGGATGACACGATTTTGCCAAGCTTCCATCATGGTATTGAGGAGTTTTTTTGCCAAACCTTTTCCTCGCTGCGAGGGGGCGATCCAGAGGCAGGAAAGCCAGGCCATTCGTTCGGGCGGGTTTTTGCCCAAATAAAACCAATCGGGCACAGCGCCGAGGTAGCCTATCAGATCATCTTCTGACCATGCAAGCACGAGCACTACATCGTCAGGCTGGGCGCGGGGGTTGCGGCCTTGCGAGATAGCGCGTTGCGGCGAAATGGGTAGCACAGGCATACGGCGATAGGCTTCCGATGCTGCGAAACTTTCTAACTCTCTGGTGATGAGGTGGGTAATGGTCATGTGGTGACTTTGATGTTCTACTTGGCTTTACTGTATGTTGATATTACTCGTCTACTCGTCAGACGACTTTGAGTCGTCAGACGAGGGGCTGCCTGCGAACGATGTTTCTCCCCAACATTCTTCTCAATACAGCTGTAGCCAGTTCAGCAGAGACAACATTTCGGGCGGGCAAAAGGGTGCGTTCCATTGCAAACCGTTGTAAATGAGTAGGCACCTCGTCGCGCTTTGCACCAGCGGAGCCAAAACTCAGAAGTGGCTCCGCAAGTTTTTCCTGAACGGTGTTGAAAAATTCCAGCCCGACCCCATCGTCGGTGAAGGGAAAAGCGAAGGTATTGAGCGCGACACCGAAACGACTTTTTACTTCGGAAAGACTCTCCAGTGTTTGCCTGATTTGCTCTTTCAACGGGATTTGTCCGTACTGCGGGTGGTCGAGGCTATGCGCTCCAAACGTGAAGCCCTTTGCTTGCATGGCACGGATTTGGGCAGTGCTGAGGTAGGGTTTTTGATCGGCAAGGAAGGCCGCAAAGTCGAGGCCGATGGCTTCTGCCCAAGTGTCGAGCAGGTGGCGGTTTTCGTATTTCAAAGCCAATGGGTTTTGGATGTGTGGCACACCTTGAAGGTGTGCCACACTTAAAAGGCTGGCTTTGTAACGGAACATGAGTCCTTGATTGTCAATAAAATCGGGGTTGAGAAAGAAGGTAGCCGGGATACCCTTTTCCAGCAAAATCGGCATCACCAGATCATGGCATTCACGCAGCCCGTCGTCGAAGGAGAGGTGAAACACTGGGCGGTCAAACGCTCGCTTTTCGAAAACGTGTTCCCAAAGTGTTTGAAGGTCAATGGGTTGAAAATGTTTGAGCAAAAAATCGAGGTCTTCCCGGAATTGCCGCTCCGTACGAACGGGGTATAGATGGCGAACATGGGGCGGAGATTCGTCGCTCACCAAATGGTAGAAAGGCAGGAAAAGTTTGTCGCCCCAAAGCGATTGCCAATACCTGAAAGGCAGTATCGGTGCGGTATTGGAAAGGGCTTTGGTGAGTAGGTGCTTCATTGAAAGTTCTTTCGGCTAGCGTTTCAAACAATTTACATTAAAAAAATCGCAGCACCCTAAGAATGGATGCTGCGATTTTGAAAAAAACCGACGCCGGATGCACCTTCTTAAAGAAGTCCCCGCTCAAACGCCCAAAACGTTTCGGCGTTGCAGTACAAAGGTACCTTAATCTGTTCAAAAATGCAAATAACAAGGCAACAAAACCTGATTCTTATATCAAGAAAATTTGCCTTCCCAACTCAGTGTCTTGTTAGTATTGACAATCAAAAATAAACACAATTTGTTTTTAATAAACAATATTTGTTTTAATTTCGCCCATCCTTTCACTCTCCCTCCTTCAACTTTTTAAAACTCCGTTACTTTGGGCGCAAATTACAAAACATCGAAGCCGAATGGCAAGGCGAGCACTGTTAAGGTCAATGGTCAAAAGCCACCCGCCTTCGCTCCTGCCTCCGCTAAAGCTTCGGCAGGTAAAAAATCTACGGCGGGTAAACCGGCCAACAGTCAGCAGAAACCAATCATGCAAGAAGTAAGATATACCGAAGACGAAATCAAATCCCTCGACTGGCGCGAACACATCCGCTTGCGCCCCGGCATGTACATCGGCAAACTCGGCGACGGCTCCAGCCCCGACGACGGCATCTATGTACTGCTCAAAGAGGTCATTGACAACTGTATTGACGAGTATGCCATGGGCAATGGGCGACAAGTTGACATCACACTCAATGAAAACGGCTGCACCGTACGCGACTACGGACGTGGCATTCCGCTTGGGAAAGTGGTGGATGTGGTTTCAAAAATCAACACCGGCGCGAAATACGATTCGAAGGCATTCAAAAAAACCGTGGGCCTCAATGGCGTGGGTACCAAGGCGGTGAACGCACTTTCGGAGTATTTCAAAGTCAGTTCCATACGCGAGGGTCAGATGAAAACCGCCGAGTTCAACTTTGGCAATCTGAAGGAAGAGAGCAAGTTACTGCCGACCAAAGAAGAAAACGGGACGCTGGTTGTTTTCAAGCCCGACAATGGCCTTTTCAGGAATTACCGTTGGTTGCCGGAGTTTGTAGAGCAAAAACTCTGGGACTACGCCTACCTCAATGCAGGGCTGAAAATCAATTTTAACGGCAAATCTTTTCTTTCCAAAAATGGTCTTCTGGATCTGCTGGAAAAGAAAACCGGTGCTGAAGCCACGCGCTATCCCATCATCCATTTGCGTGGCGAAGACGTTGAAATTGCCCTCACACACGGCAACCACTACGGCGAACAAATCTATTCGTTTGTGAATGGTCAGAACACCACGCAGGGCGGTACCCACTTAAATGCCTTCCGTGAGGCATTGGTAAAAGTGGTGCGCACGCACTTCAAAAAGGAATTTGACGCAAAAGATATTCGCGAGAGTATCATCGCAGCAGTGGCGGTGCGCGTAGAAGAGCCTGTGTTTGAAAGCCAGACCAAAACGCGCCTCGGCTCGGAGCGTATGTCGCCCGATGGTCAGGCCATGCGCACGTTTATGTCCGATTTTTTGATGAAGGAGTTGGACAATTTCCTCCACAAAAACACAGAGGTAGCGAAAGAATTGCTCAAGCGCATCCAACAAAGCGAGCGCGAACGCAAGGAGATTTCAGAGGTAAAAAAACTGGCCAACCAGAGAGCCAAGGCGGCCAATATCCACAACAAAAAACTGCGCGACTGCCGTTATCACTTGAATGAAAAAGCCCCGGAGGAGCTGCGGCTTGCCACCACAGTTTTCATCACAGAAGGTGATTCGGCCAGCGGTTCTATCACCAAATCCCGGAATACTGAAACCCAGGCGGTGTTCAGCCTGCGGGGTAAACCTTTGAACTGCTACGGCCTGACCAAAAAAATCGTGTACCAAAACGAGGAGTTCAACCTGCTCCAACACGCGCTGAACATTGAAGACTCGCTCGACGATCTGCGTTACAATCGCGTGGTCATCGCTACCGATGCCGATGTGGACGGAATGCACATCCGCTTGTTGATGCTCACGTTTTTTCGTCAGTTTTTCCCCGACGTGGTGCGCAACGGTCACCTCTATATCCTCGACACCCCGCTTTTTCGGGTCCGCGACAAGCAACAGACTTTTTACTGCTATTCAGAAACAGAAAAACAACAGGCCATTCAAAAACTGCGCGGTAAACCTGAGATCACGCGATTCAAAGGTTTGGGCGAAATCAGTCCCAACGAGTTTGGCGCGTTCATTGGCGAAGACATCCGCCTCGACCCGGTTTTCCTGCCCGGAAGAAACCAACCTCGACCACGTGCTGGATTATTACATGGGCAAAAACACGCCGGAGCGGCAGGAGTTTATCATAGACAACCTGCGCATAGAATTGGATATTATTGATACCCTGAAGAGGAGCTCAGGTTGAACCAGTAGCACCTGAGGAGGTTTTGGCTGAAGTGTAAACCAACGATCTATTCACCAATTATAAAGCCATGATACGCATAATAGATTGGCAACCCACTTACCAGGACGACTGGAAAAACCTCAACATCGCCTGGATTTCCAGAGACTATGAGGTGGAACAATTTGACCTTGACACGCTCAATTACCCTGAAAAGTACTTTATCAATGACGGCGGCGCTGTCCTGTTAGCACAACGAGTATCCGATGGCGAAATCCTCGGCACAGTAGCACTTCAGCCTTTTGGAGACGGGGTGCTGGAACTTGCAAAAATGACCGTGGCCGAAGGCGCACGTGGCCTCAAAATTGGCGAATTGCTTGGCGTTGCGGCCCTCGAACGAGCGCGCCAACTTGGAGCAAAACGTGTTTTTCTGCTTTCCAACACCAAAGCATACCAGGCCATCAATTTGTATTTCAAATTGGGGTTCAGATGTGTAGCGCTGGAAAACACGGATTTCAAGCGGGCGAATATTCAGATGGAGATAAGTATTTGACAAGAGTCACCCCATGCTACTAAAAACCCGAGGCATTGTTTTCCGAACAGTAAAATACGGTGAGACGAGTGTCATTGCCGACATTTTCACGGAAGAAAAAGGGCTTTGCTCTTTTATCGGGGGAGGGGTACGCACCGCGAAGGCCCGTATGCCTTTCAATCTTTTTCAGCCAATGTCTGTGGTAGATCTGGTGGCCTACCATCGGGAAGGATCAGGAGCGAACCGACTAAAAGAACTCCGCGCTGCCGAAGTGTGGGGCACCATCCCTTTCGATATTCGGCACGGTGCAGTCACGCTGTTTATGGCAGAAGTGTGCCGAAACAGCATCCAGGAAGAAGAAGAACACGGCGAATTGTTTGATTTTTTATTGGGCAATCTGCGCTGGCTCGATGTCACGCCACATCCGATTGCCAATTTGCACCTTCATTTTTTATTGGGACTTTCAGGTTTCCTGGGTTTTCAGCCACAAGATCCTGAGGATTCGGGCGAACTTTTTTTGACCTGAAAGATGGTATGTTCAGCCCTGTGCCGCCCCCACACACGCTTTTGCTGGAACCAGATCAGGCTCGCCAAATGCTCGCCATTCTGGAATCTCCTTTGGAATTGGTGCATGAAATCCAGTTTACCCGCCCACAGCGCAAAGCCCTGTTGAGCAAGCTTTACAGTTTTATCAATTGCACTTACCCTACTTTAAAGCGGTGAACACGCCGGAGATTTTGGAGATGGTGATGTGAAGGGTGATTTGAGAATTTTGGGATTTAGGATTTTTGTGCCACTCTGGTATTCGCTTCCGATAGGAGGATTGAATTCCATGCATTTGGATCCAATATCTAAATTTCCAAATATCTCAATATCTATCTCCCACCACCAACGAAGCCCTTTTCACTCCGCGCTCACTTGTCAGGATAAACCGATACACCCCAGCGGCCCAATTGTCCGAAGGCATTTCCAGTACCATACGGGGAGCATGCAACCCCATATACGATTGCCAAACCAAACGGCCTGCGGCGTCGAATACACTGAATTTGGCATCTTCACCGCGCCAGGCATCGGGTATTTCGAGTGTGAGCGGAGTTCCATTGAAAGCAGAGATGGGTAGCATCGCCATCCATCTGCGTCGGGTTCGGAAGCCGCGCTGATGGGAGCAGTCATAAACGTTTCCGATTCGCTGAACGGAGCGCAGGCATGCCAGTCATTGAATGGCTGGATGCGCCAGTAATATTTCAGGTTAGCACTAAGCAGCCCTGCCGTGAGGAAGGTATCGGTGGTCACCACATCCAGTTGTTTGAAAGAAAAACTGGCAAAACGCGATGCTTGGACGAGGTAATGCGTGGCGTTGGGCGCAGCATTCCATCTGAAAAACGCACCAACATTTGGCACGAGCTGGTCTTGCACCGGCTCGATGGCAACTGGCTGTTCGTCAATGGGTTTCTCCAACATAGCAGGCGTGAGCCAACTGGCTTTTTCCGTAAGCAGGGTGGCACGCATCACGGCGATTTCTTCGGGTGAAAATCGGTTTTGGCAATGATCCATGGCATAGGACATGAACAGCTGCCATCGGAATAGAACGTCGCCCCTGTTGGATCTTTTTGTTGGTTGGGACTCATATTTTGTGCATCGCAATCCCAACGATAACTGAGGTAGTCGGGCTTGGTATCGCAGATAAGGTCGGCAGCCTGGGCACAATTGCTTCCATTCACGAACTCCACCAGCGCAGTGTCGAGCGGAGCTGGCACCTGCGTTTCGAGTGTGTCGTGAAAATGGGTGTAATCGTAGGTTACAAAAGTTGGCGTGGGGGTACTGAAGTTATAGGTTTTCCCTTCCCAGCCTATGAACGGATGCGGTAGCGAGAGTGCGTGGCCCACCTCGTGCGACCAGGTATGATCGTTGGCGCCAGAGCAGTTGTGCCCAATGGCTACACCAGCGTATGGGAGGTTGTAGCCACAGTTGCCCGCCGGGTCTGCTACAAAATAGGAATTGAGCGCATCGGGCACGTTGTTGGTCAACATCATTTCGATGCCTTGCAGGATGGTGGTGTGGGCATACCAGTCTGATTCGTTCAGCAGGTTCCAGTCATCTTTGATGTAAAACTGTATATTGGAAGCAGCAAAATCCTCATTAAGCTGGCAAAAAGAGTTGAGAAACTTCTCCGTGGCGATCCTTCCCGTGCTATTGTCCTTTGCCAACAAGTGCGGTTTCAAAGCCACCCAAAGTGTGTCTTCCGAACGGTCGAGAACTGGCGGCCTCATCCGATATTCCCGCAGCCAGTCCGATACGCCTCGTTGTGCCGCAAGGTGCGAGTGCTTCTTTCAAGGGCTCCTGGGCAATAACAGGCGTTGCGGCCAACAAGAAAAGGAAGCGTGTAAAGTTTAGGATCATAGTAAATATGTTTTTAGAACTTGTTTGGTTTGCTTGGTTTTCAATCGGATCAATCTTTAAAATCGAATCATTCGACTCCAATTTCCTAAATCCATCGTTTTTTTCGAAAATATATCAACATCCCGATCATCAAACAAAACATGATTCCCAAAACAATGAAATACCCATAGTGCCAATGGAGTTCGGGCAAATAATCGAAGTTCATGCCGTAGATGCCAACGATAAAAGTGAGCGGGATAAAAATAGTGCTAATTACCGTGAGCAAGCGCATTACAGTGTTCAAGCGATTGGCGGCCTCGGCTTGAAAAAGCGCTTCGAGGTTGGAGAGCATATCCCGTTGATTGTCAATACCATCGAGTATTTGCGCCACATGGTCTACCAAGTCCCGGAGGTAAAGCCGAGTGCTATCTTCCACCAAATCGCTCTCCGTTCGGTAGAGGCGGGTGACGGCTTCCCGGAGGGGAAGAATACGGTGGCGAAATTCGTTGAATACCCGCTTTAGGGCAAACATCCGGGCTTTGGTTGTTTGAAGTGCTCCATTACTATGAAGGCTGGTTTCCACTTCCAAAGCCTGCGTTTCAAGTTCATCAAGCACGGAATAGTAACTGTCCACCACTAAATCAAGCAGCGCATAAGCGAGGTAATCAGAGCCTTTTTCTAAGCCGCCCAATACCGTCTTCGCAACGTTTGCGCACCGGAGCAAGTGTGTCGTCAGGATCTTCCTGAAAACGATACGAGGAAATTTTTTTCCAGCAAAAAGCGCGATTTGTTCGCTGTGAATTTCAAGTGCAGTGCAATCCACCTTCAAATGATGCACGATGAAAAACAGGCCGTTGTCAAACTCTTCGAGTTTGGATCGCTGTTGGGTGTCGAGCATCTTCAAGTGCGAGAGGGTGAATTTGGTGATCAGTGCCAATTTTTTCAATCAGGTTTGCATCAGTAAGGCCGCACACATCGGTCCACAAGACGCCCCTTCCACCCATCACGAAATTCGCAAGATATCCCTGCGTTTCTTTAAAATCCGTATCAGTATATGCAAGACTAATCACCTTGGCTGGAGACTCCTCCCGATGGCCGGTGTACACAAGCGTTCCAGGCGGCAAGCCCTTTTTAAAACTTTCCGGCGGCGATGTTTTTGCGACATGGCGGTGATGGGTATTGGGATATTGGGATATTGGATTGGATATTGGGATATTGGGTTGATGTTGGGTTAAGAATTGGTTGGCAGAGAGATTGCTAAATTTGAGCGCGTAATAATATCCTAATATCTCAATTTCCCAATTTCCCTTCAATGGCCTTTGCTTTCTCAAGCACTTTCGCTTCCAATGATTTTTTGAACTGTATGATGCGTTGAAGAAGCGCAGGGTCGCTGGTGGCAAGCATTTGCGCAGCCAAAATCCCTGCATTTCGAGCGGCATTCAGGGCCACGGTAGCCACAGGGACGCCTTCCGGCATTTGAAGGATGGACAAAATACTATCCCATCCATCAATCGAATTCGAGGATTTGACCGGCACACCGATGACTGGAAGGGGCGAAATAGCCGCCACCATGCCCGGCAGGTGCGCTGCACCACCCGCTCCCGCAATCACGACTTGAATACCGCGCTCATGTGCCTCAGTGGCAAACTTAAACATCCTCGCCGGAGTGCGATGCGCCGATACAATGGTAATCTCGAACGGAACCTGAAGTTCGCTGAGGATGTCTGCCGCTTTTTGCATGACGGGCAAATCAGAGTCGGAGCCCATTATTATGGAAACCATGGTGTAGATATTAGTGGACTGGTGGATTGACGAATATAGATTACGATTGTGTTTACTGACGGAAGTGTTTTTGATCTGACGAATCAACTGCTTCACAAAACTAAGTCAGTGCATTCCAAGCGATTACTTTCAATTTTTCCTTCACAAAGTTCGCTTTTTTTCATGGCTTCTGCCACAGTTTCTGCGGTAATGGTAACATGGCCCATTTTTTCGGAACGGGGAAGTTAAAGCCTTTCCGTACAGGTGAATGTTCACGCCTTCCAATGCGATACATTCTTCCACACCTTCATAGCGAACAGGCCCTTTCTGACCGGGTTCGCCGAGCAAATTGAGCATGATAGCCACGGGGGTTTTGGAATTGGTGGAGCCGAGTGGTAGGCCGCAAATGGCCCGCAAATGCTGTTCAAATTGGCTCGTATGGGCACTGTCAATGGTATGGTGGCCGGAATTGTGGGGGCGAGGGGCGACTTCATTCACCAACAGTTCGCCGTCTTTTGTCCAGAACATTTCCACCGCCAGCAAGCCGCAAATGTCGAAGGTCCGAATGACTTTTTCGGCCAATGCTTCGGCCTCGGCGGCCACAAGCGGCGAAATACGGGCCGGACAAAGCAGGAATTCCACCAGATTGGCTTCGGGGTGAAAATCCATTTCAACCGCCGGGAAAACAGCTACATCGCCCTGAGTATTTCGCGCGGCTACGATGGCAATTTCGGTTTCGATGGGTGCGAGTACTTCGGCCAAACAAGGGCCGGGCAGTAGTTTGGTGGTCAAATCTTCCAGTGTTCGGAGGATGGCCACTCCCCTACCGTCGTAGCCAGCAGTGCGTGATTTTTGCACCAGCGGCAATTTCCAACGCCCCGATTCGATGGCCTTTTTCAAACTCTTTTCATCTTCAAAAATTTCAAAGTCTGCCGTGGGGATATCGTTTTCGCGGTAAAAGTCTTTCTGCAAACCCTTGTCCTTGATGATGTCGAGGGCACGGGGACTGGGGTGTACGGTCTTGCCCAGTCGTTCGAGTTCTCGAAGTGCATCGGTGTTGACGTGCTCTATTTCGATAGTGAGCAAATCTTTGTCGCGGCCAAAAGCCAGCACTTCGTCGTAGTTGTTGAAATCGCCCACGGTGAAGCCCGTGCAAACCTGACTGGCGGGCGCCTCCGGCGTTGGGTCGAGGCAGAAGGTTTTGAAATCCCAGTTGGCGGCGGCGAGCGCGAGCATTTTGCCGAGTTGGCCGCCGCCGAGGATGCCGATCTTTGTGGTGGTGGAAAACATGGGCGCGAAGGTAAGGCGGGCGTGTCATTCTGAGCGCAGCGAAGAATCTGTGTTTGGAATGCCCCAGTCAGAGGTTTCGCCAGATGCTCACTACGCTCGGAATGATAACCGCACTTTCCACCTCGGCCTTCGCAGTAGGACTACTTGATTTCCAAGGGCAAGTTTTCAAAACTGCCCGACAAATAGGTGTTGCCTTGTGTTTCCGTGCCAATCCCAGCATATTTGATTTGGCCAAAGTTTCCGCTGATCGTGCTTTTTTCAGCGTCATATTTAGTAATGGTCAAGGTGCCAGCCAATGGGTTGACAAAGGTTTTTACGATGCCGTTTTCCCGGTAAATAAATGTTGCGCCCGCTTTCCCTGTGGGCACATTGGCTGGGGTAAAATTGCCTACTGGAAATGGGCTCACCAACGCCGACGAAATCGGGCTTTTGAGGTAAATATCTATGGCGCTTTCTGTGTCCCAACCGAAGTGCAGCGTCAGGACGCCGTTTTGGGATACCGCTGACCAAGGCTCTTCGAAAAACGCCATTCCGGTAATGGAAGCCCCGCCAGATATTGTCTCCATATATTCCCATTCGACGTTGCAAACGATCAACGCGTAAGTGGCTTTTGAGCCATCCGTTGCGGTAAGGGTGTAGGAGACCGGCTTAGTTGCGTCAATGGTGACCCCGGAGGCTGGTTGGATGGTTACGCCATCAGAGACTTCAATGTATGGGGTTAAATTTTCAAAGTCATTAAAGTCTTTGGTTTCGTAAATGATGATCTGTCGCTTTGCCTCGTTGATCACGATATTTTTGAAAGGAATATAAAAATCGAGGATTTTCTTTTCAATTTCTGCTGGTGGGTTAGGATCAATGATTGGGTCCTTTTTGCAGGAAGTGAACGCCAAAAAGAGAAGCAAGAAACTGGAAATGAATAAAATGGAGGGCTTGGGGCTGGAATTTTAAGGTTGAATTTCATGGCTTTAAAGTGATTGACTGTGAAAAATGAGTGATTCACTTTGTCACAAACGAAGCAAAAGGTATCAAAACAAAACGATCTTAACATTTAATTTAAACCAGGAATCAAAAGCCGCCCCGAATGCTCGGAGCGGCTTTTTTGTCAGGCTTAGTTGTGGCACGACTTGAAGTCGTGCCACAACTCAATCATTGCACCAGTGTCACATCCCCTTTGAAGAGCAGCACACGCCCGTCAATCAGCCGAATTTCGGCATAATAGACGAACACGGCAGGCGTCATCAATTTGTCCCTATGCCTTCCGTTCCAGCCGTGGGCCGGGTCGTTGGGCTGGAAATTCTGGTCTGTAAATACCATATCGCCCCAGCGGTCAAAGATTTGGAACTTGTCTACCTGTTGAATCTGGTCGCCGTCGGCGAAAATGAGGAACACATCATTGGTGCCATCCTCGTTCCAGGGAGAGAAAGCATTCGGGATGTAAATATGCGGAGTGTTGTCCACACGAATCAAAACGCGGTCGGTGGATTGGCAGCCATCTGTACTAATGATGGTGACGGTGTACTCGGTCGTTTTGAGCGGTTTGGCCGTCGGATTCAACAGACTTGAAATGGTTGAGTCTTCAAAAGTCAGCGCATCCTGCGGAGTCCAAATGATGCTTTCAATCAGAGAGATTGGATATCCGGGCGCAAGCACGGCAGTCAGTTGCTGCTCATCACCCAGTTCGATTTCAAACTGTGGGTCGGTCGTGATGATCGGGTCTGGCGCCTGCGGCACGACGAGCGGCTGCTGGAACTCGCAACCGTTTGCATCCTGAATAAACAGGTCATAAGTACCCGGGGTAATGGCGGCAAAATCTATACTTGATGCATAGTTCTGACCACCATTAATGGAGTATAGATAAGGGCCAAAGCCGCCTTGTACCTGCCCAAATGTGATGAGGCCATCATTGTCTTTACAACTTGGTTTCTCCAATTCAAACTCGAAGTCTGTAGGCACGTTTGTTTCCACAAACACTTGAACATTATCGGTTTGTGTACAACCGGTAGTTGTATTGGTAACAAGCAGCGCGTAGGTACCAGGTTGGTTAACCACTGGATTTGGCGAATTGGTACCAGAGACAAAATTTCCGCCTTGCGTTGTCCAGGTGTACGCGTAAATCGCGCCACTGGAACCAGAACCTTGCAGGGTAGTTTTATCTACCGCGCAAGTGAGCGTGAACGGCGGACCAGCCTCTGCAAAGGGCAGCACGGTGTTGTCGCTTACCTGTACCGTTTGCGTCGCTGAACAGCCATTGGTGGTATTCAATACACTTAGGGTGTAACTTCCAGAAGTGTTGACTGTGGCCATGTTGGTGTTCGTACTGCCAACAAAATTGCCGTTCACGGTAGTCCATTCATACATAATGTTCACGCCACCGGCAGAACCGCCGCCATTGAGCAACACCGTGGGTTGGGTGCAACCAATCACACCCGGTGAGGCAATGGCTACTACAGGAGGCACGGTATTGGTCGTAACCACTACCTGATCCGTATCGGTACAACCGTTGTCAATGTTCGTCACCGACAGATTGTAGGTTCCACCGGCAGTCACAACAGGTGAAAGCCCGTTAGAGCCGACCAGGATGTTGCCATTCGACGTAGTCCATTGATAGAAGTAATTGCCGATGGTGCTCGAACCCAATCCATCCAATGTCAGGGAGGTAATGTCGCAAGTGAGCAAGCCATCAGCACCGGCGGATGCCGTTGGCGGCAGAATATCCTGGGTTACCGATACTGTCACGGAGCTGGTGCATCCGTTGGTAAGATTAGTTACCAGGAGTGTGTAGGGAGCGGGTTCATCCACCACCACAGCCAGAGGATTGCTCTGATTCACAATATTTCCTCCTACGGTACTCCAATCATACTGCATGTTGCCAGTGCTGCTACCTGCTGCATTGAGCGTGATTTGCACGTCGCTACAAGTAAGTTCATCAGGCTGTGCAATAAGGGATTGCGGATCTATCTGATTGGCGATCACATCCACACTCACGACATTCGTACAGCCGTTTTGCAGGCTTGTTGCTTCTAATTCATAGTAGCCAATTGCATCAATTACAGGATTTAAAGTATTGGCGCCGCTTACGATGTTACCATCGGGGGTGTACCAATTATAGGTGAATTGCCCTGTTGAAGCATTTGCCCCCAAAAGGTTGAGTGACAACACGGTACAAGTTAAGGTCTGCTGAGGGCCTGCGTCAATTTGCGGGAGCGCGAGGTCTTCCAATACGGTTACGCTGGAATTTGCTGTGCAAAAGTTCACCAGGTTTTGCACGGTTATTGTGTAAGTGCCGGGTGCGTCAATGACCGGGTTAAGTGTGTTGGCCCCGCTCAAAATATTGCCACCGTTAGTGGCGGTCCAGCCTATACTGTAGCCAACTCCATTGTTGGTGCCCGTGCCGTTAAGCGTTAGTTGGGTAACAGCGCAAGTGAGATTGGGCGCACTGTTTGCTACGGCGATAGGAACATCTGCAGCTGTGTTATTTGCACTGTTGGCGAGGAAGTACAGCCATTTGCGGTGTTCGTCACCAACAGGAAATATTCGCCTGCGCCATCCACGGTTGGGTTCAAAATGTTGGTAGCTGAAACAAAACTTCCACCAATCGTCGTCCACTGGTAGGTGAAGTTTGGACCTACTGGCGCCACGGCTTGCAGGGTGTAAGTCGTTTGAGTACAACTCAGCTGGAACGTTGGGCCGCCATTGGCTTGCGGCGATGCAAAATCGGTCGTCACATTCATCGGGTCGGAAGAGGTACAGCCATTGGTTGTGTTTGTCACAATGAGCACATAAGTGCCTCCTCCTGCAACCGTTGGGGTCAGGGTAGTTCCACCCGCTATAATGCCACCCGGATCAACCCAATGGTAGGTAAAGTTCGGGCCGGAGGAATTGTTGGTGCCGCCGATTTGCAATTGCGGGTTGTAGCAATTGAGCAAAACGTCTGGGCCGGCGTCGGCAAGCGGCGCTTGAATATTTTGGGATACAGAAACGGTTTCTTCCGTTGTGCAGCCATTATCCGTGTTCGTAATAACCAGGGTATAGTTGCCTGGTTGGTTGATAGTGGCATCTACCGCTGTTGGATTTGATTGCAGACCAGGTCCTGTCCATTGGTAAGTAAAGTTGGTACCCGTGGAAGAGCCTGTTGAACTAACAACGGTTTGTGTAACAAGACAGTTGAGTAGTGCCGGTTGGGAAAGCGCCACCACTGGGTCGTTATCATCCGCAACAATTTCCACCTGATCCACAGCTGTACAACCATTTATCACGTTTGTAACCAAAAGTTGGTAGATACCCGCTTCATTCACTTGTGGGTTCAAAATATTGGTAGCAGAGACAAAATTTCCACCCGATATGGCAGTCCAACTATAGCCGAACTGTGGGCCAACGCTGCTGCTGTCTCCAGTTAATACCATAGCAGGTACGGTGCAATTAAGCAGGTTACCTGGGCCAGCCTCGGCTACTGGTGGAACGATATCCTGTTGAACATTAATAGTCGTGCTGGAGGTACAATTGTTGGTCGTGTTTGTTACGATCAAGGTGTACTGCCCTGGCGCTCCGGCTATGATTTGTGACGTTCCGTTCCCACTCACAATGGAGCCTCCCATTGTTCCCCATTGGTAAGTGATGGTAGGCCCTGTGGTAGAGCCTGTTGCATTGACCGGAATGGTTTGGAACGCGCAGGTAAGCATTCCTTGTGGGGCCGCAATTGCAATTGGCACATTTGCATTGACTGTCACGGTGGTGGAGGCCGAGTTGGTGCAACCGTTTGCTGTGTTTGTCACCATCAAGGTGTAAGTACCCGCCGCAACAATGGTTGGTGTCAGGGTATTATCGCCTGCCCCAATGCCACTTCCTGATGCAGAAGTCCATTGATAGGAATAAGTCGGCCCTGTGCTGGTACCGGCGCCATTCAGTAGTATGGTTGGCGTGGTACAATTGATCTCACCGCCTGGGGCCACGTTCACCGTTGGCGGGGTTATGTTCTGTGGAATGTTCACAGAAGCCGTGTTGCTACAGCCGTTTGAACTGTTGAAAACCACCAAATTGTAGGTTCCAGGTTGGTTGATAGTCGGCATGGGCGTGTTTCCGCCACCAGAAATATTTCCCGGAGCGGCCGTCCAGGCGTAGGTCAAACTTGAATCAATGAGCGCGAGCGGATCTCCAATGTAAGCGAGGTAGTGGTGCATGTAAGCGTTGCTGGAGGGCCGGCATTTGCCGCAGGTGGCAAGTTGTCAGCCACCACCACGATAGATGCCTGGGACGTACACATACTCGTTGGATTCGTAATGACGATAGAGTAGATGCCTGGCGCATTTACAATTGGCGACAACGTATTGGTCCCGGATACGAAATTGCCATTGGTGGTTGACCACACATAAGTATCTGTTGGCACCATTTGCGAGCCCAGTGCGCTTACCGTTGCCTGCAGGGTGATACAGGTGATAGTATTGCTCGCGGTGGCCACAGCAATGGGCGCAGAAAATTCTGGTTGACCGTAACAGTTTGGCTGCTCGTGCAACCATTGGACGGATTCATTACGGTGAGGGTGTATTCCCCGGCTTCGCTCACCACCGGAGTGGGGGTGGTTTGTCCCGAAACGATTAAGCCATTAGAGGTAGTCCATTGATAGCTTATACCCGCTGGGCTGGAAGCCGAACCATCGAGTGTAACCAGGCTAACGGTGCAGGTGATAAGGCCTGGCGCAGCCACGGAGGCAGCAGGGGGCGCTAGGTTGTTGTCAACAACCGCCAAATCGGTAGAAGTACAA
This sequence comes from Lewinellaceae bacterium, assembly GCA_016708875.1. Taxonomy (GTDB): domain Bacteria; phylum Bacteroidota; class Bacteroidia; order Chitinophagales; family Saprospiraceae; genus M3007. Next base: position 15,542 of record JADJFA010000030.1, on the reverse strand, counting down.
CCATTTTGGGTGTTAGTCACCAAAAGTGTGTAAGTGCCTATAAATGAAACGATTGGATTAAGGGTCGTTGAACCGCCAAGAATAATTCCGCCCGGAGAAGCCGTCCAGAGATACGTAAAATTGCCTCCAGTACTTGGAACCTGAGCCATCAAGCGACACATTGGTGGCTGCACAAGTAAGCGTTGCGTTAGGTCCTGCTGAAGCGGTAGGCGGGGTGTTATTGGCATCCACAACAGAACTTGCCGACGAGGTACATCCATTGGTGAGGTTCTGCACGGTGAGGATGTAAGTGCCCGATTGGTTTACTATTGGATTGAGGGTGGTGCTTCCACTGACAATATTTCCTGGGCTGGCAACCCAGTTGTAGCTGAAGTTTGGGCCACTGCCGGAGCCTGTCCCGTCTAAGGTCACGTTGGGCAAGCTGCACGTTATGCTGTTTGGTGGCGAAGTCGAGGCAGTTGGAGCCGCAAAATCACTGGGCACTACCGCTGTTGCTGTCATAGTACAGTTGTTGCCGTCGGTAATGGTCACAGTATAAGTGCCCGCTGCAAGATTCTGTGGATCCTGAACAGTGGCGGCGTTGCTCAGAGATAGCCGTAATTGGGTGTTCCGCCAGTTACATTTAGGTTGATATTGCCCCCCATTGGCGTTGAAACAGTTTACTCCTTGTATGCTTACGATACTTGGGGCAAGTGCAGGTGGAGAGCTGACCGTAATCTTGCTCATCCATACAGCCAAGCCATCCGTCACAGTTACAAGGTAAGGGCCTGGCTGGAGGCCTGTAGGGTCAGGAAGATTTCCAATAGGTGTGGGACCTTGCCATGCATAATTGTACGGGCCTTGTCCCCTATCACGGTGGTGTTGATCGAGCCGTGGGTGCCTCCGCAGGGCACATTGGAGGCTACCCCGGTTATGTCAAGATTTGAAAGTGTTGCAAGAACGCTACCCAAGCCCAGGCCCGGCAACCGGCGGCATCTATCACACTGCCGATTTGATAAGAACCTGCCTCCGTTACTTCCAGCAAATAAGGGTTGTCTGTTATGTCAGTGATCGTCCCCCAATAGTTGCTGTTAAAATTATAGTTCAGTCAAATGGCCCATTTCCAATAAAAGTGATGGGTAAAAACACGGATTGGCCTGACATATTTGTGGCCCAGGGCCTAAGATTTGGGCTATAAGCTGTGCGTTGATATTCACACGTGCTCTTGCGGTACTTGTTTTCCCGCAAGCATCTGTTATTGTGACTGTATATGGGTGGTGGGCGAGGTAACGAATGGCGAGATGGTGGGGTCTGTTCCACCGGTATTCCATTGATAACTGTATGGCTCTACTCCACCTTCAACCATAACACCGACGGCAACACCCGGGCCACAAATGATTACCGTATCAGCGACTGGCATCAGGGGGTGTAATCCAAAATCGTCAGGGTTTCCTGCGGATTTAGGCATGAACAAGGATTGTTCAAAGTTAGTACGACCGTTTCTGCGCCTTCCGGGAGCAAGTCGTTGATAATATTGACAGGCACTGTAATTTGGTCAGTCCCTGATGGGAGCGTAGGCAGAAGATATTGGGCCAAAGTCGGCGCCATTGGTAAGCCATGCCTGTGATGGTAAAATTAACAGTCAATGGGAGGTTCGGATTAGACCCAACCCGGTCAATGAGCAATTCTACCGTACCGCAACCTTCTGTTACTTCGTCAACATCTGTTTGGCCAGTTCACGAGCCAATCAATGGAAGCATTGCCTCCACCGTCAAAGAACCGCCTTTCAGGAACACTGCCGAGTCCCACACTCCATCGCCCACGTCGGCGATTTTCAGTTTAATGTGGTAGGTGAACAGGGATTACATTCGCTACAGCGATCATTTTACGGGTAAGGCCGTCGTACTGCAATTCTTCGGTATCTGACCCGTAGCGGGCGGAATCGTACCACAGTTATTGCCTGAAACTGGGAGTATTATGCAGATAAAAACCTGAATTGGCAAGGTGATTGATGGTGTTGATGGTGATAGGGGTGTTGGTCGAGGGCACTACTGCCAGGTTTTGGGTGCCTGAGATGCCTGGCCCAGAAATGAAGAATCCGAAAACGTCGTTGAATTGTGTATTCACATATTCGCAGTATTCTTCAGATGCAAATACATACTCAAATGTGAGTGGGGATTGGGTCGGTGTGAAGTCAAATTCGATGCTTGCCAAATCAAACAGTGCACCATTTGTAAGCGATTGCAAATCACCGTCAGACGAACCGATACCATAGCCTGCGCTTGCTCCGTCTGAGTCATTAGGGCCAGGGGCAATGCCGATGCCGCCAGTAGCCATAATAACCCTGAGTTAAAACCCACATTGGTGAGGCCATTGCTGAATTGACCAATCTGGTCACCTTGTCCATCGTATGTCACGCCAGTCACATCAAAACAGTTGCCCCCAATGAACACTTCTTTAACAAGATCTTCGGCATTTCCTCCGCTCACTTCGAGCACGGCTTCTGGCATCCCGGTTAGAATTTTTTCTTTCCCCCACATGGATCATGCTTATATAGTGTCGGGGCGGGTTGGCTGGATCCCAGGTACATGGATATTGGAGCAGGAACTCCATTACGCTAGCCAAAGCTAAATTTCAACAGGTGTATGGTCGGGTTGCAACTGATTACCTGCGTGTTTGGACTTAGCACCGACAATCGGGCATACATTAGCGAGGCAAGGCTCGGCTCCCGGTACCAACAAGCCGTACGTCTCTCCTGGCAACAGGTTCTGAAAAACAAGGGGTTTGTTGGGCTGATTCAGCTGTTATGACGTGACGTTTTTGTCGCGCATCAAGGGCCGATGTTGACTGCTGCGCTGCAAGTTGGACAAGCAGCCGCCATCAGAAAACAACAATAGACGGAACGGGATGTAAAAAGGCTCTGGACTAACAGGTTTTGATTGCGTGATAATTGTGTATGGTCAAAGAAAATTGCTTCTATAAAGACAAATGCAAAATCTGGCACACCAGATTCAAACAGCCTTAAAAACGCTGCACACAAAAATTCATAATGTTTGTAAAGCGGAACGCTAAACCTACCTCACAACCCAACTTACCCCTACTCAGGGGCAGATCAAGATTGTTTTGCAAGCAGTCAGAGACAGGATTTTTACGGGAGCACGAAATTTGCCAAAATGCAGAACTTGGGAAAGAGATGTTCGCACGGTGACAGGACTTTGTGTATAGTGTTCGCCTCTGATCAGGCGCTCGCTCCAAAGAAACTGCTGAAAATCGGTTCAAAAGCAGTTTCTTGTACATTCTAATATGAAAACCACCGCAATGATAGCGAGATTATTTCTGGCATTTTCGCTTTGCGGAAAAATTTGATTGTTAAATTTTGATTTAAACCCGCTTGAGTCCGAAACAGATTTTTCTTTTTATTTGTTTGGAAATCGCACAAAACCACCCACCTATTCCAAACATAATTTTTTGAACAATAATTTTTTCACTTAAAAACCGTTTTGCGTCGCGACCTCAAAAGCTCTGTGTAAATTTGTGCCGCACTTTTGGCGCTTTTGGCTTACAAAACCCGCCCATGGACAGTGACCTGATATTATACACGAGAAAAACGCCGTTGGTCGAGCTGACCGAGCCAGATCCTGGCTGTTGGGTGCACCTGGCCCCTCCTTCGCGCCCGATGAACTGTGATGAGTTCGCCCGCCGCTTCGATTTCGACCCCGTTTTCCTGACCGACTCCCTCGACCTTGACGAACGTGCCCGCTACGAGCGCGACGAGGATATGCGCTTTGTCCTGATCAATACCCCCGTCAAAAACAGAAACGCCCTAGGGAAAACGAGGCCTATTTCATCACCGTCCCTATCGGCGTGATGCTGACCATCGAACACGTCGTCACGATTTCATGCTTTGAGACCCCCTGTGCTCGAAAATTTCTCGAAAACAACGTGCGCGATTTCAACCCCGCCGATGAAAAACGCTTCGTGCTGCAAATGCTCGAACAAAATGTATATCACTTCTTGTCCTGCCTCAAAACCCTTAACCTGCGCCGCAACCGCATCGAAAAAGAACTGATGCACTCCAGCCGGAACTCCGACCTGAAACAACTGCTGGCTATCGAAAAAAGTCTGGTGTATTTTGTCAATTCTCTCAATGCCAATGAGTTGCTCAAAATGAAGATGAAACGAACCGATTTCCTGCACATCAACGGCGACGAGGACATGACCGAACTCTTCGAGGATATCATCATCGACAACTCGCAGGCGCTTTCCATGGCCAATGTGTACACCAACATCCTGAACGGTACGATGGATGCCTATTCGAGCATTATTTCGAACAACCTGAACCAGGTGATCCACCGACTGACGATTGTCACGGTGGTGCTGATGGTGCCGACGCTTATTTCTTCTTTTTTCGGCATGAATATCCCGAACGGAATTCCCGGAACACCCTGGGCTTTTTATGCCACGATTGTAGCGGCGGACTTATTACAGGGGCTGTACTGGGTGATGAAGAGAAGAAGATGTTGTGAAATATTAATGAAACACATAAGCACAAATTGATTAAAAGATAGACAAATGGACACATAGTTGTGATTTCCACACTATGTGTCCTATTGTGCCTATGTGTTTTATTTAATATTTTGTGTTCCTTGCTTTTTCTGTCGGTTTATTAACCTATTTCTTTGAAAATGAAAAGATTAGCGCTTCTTTCCGTGCTCGTTTCCTTCCTGTTTTGCTATATGGAATGGGAGCAGCGATCAATCTTCCTTCGTTTATGAAGTAGCCTATTTGGTCCTGTTCCAACAGGGTGATGTGCAAAACACCTTTACCCATCCATTGATCCTGTTGCTGTTTGTTTCCTGAGTTGATCTGCTTTTTTTGGTGTTTCAAAAAGACCCCAGCAAGCGTTGGGTGTTCATTGGCATGGCATTGCCGGGGTTTTGGCTTTGTTTATTTTATTGGTAGGAGTGTTGAGCCAAAATATCAAGATTATAGCCTCTACAATGCCGTTTTTGTTGTCGGCGGGCTGGGTTTGGTGGGTTTTTAGGCGTAATTGAGTGCACAGGCTCACTCCACCAACATGGATCATCCCGAATTTTGAGATTTCTTTGATTTTGATTGATTGACGATTGATGAGTTAATCTTGTACGGAACGTTCTTTGACATGTTGGTAATCAATAAATTAAGAGGAATTTTTGGGTTTTAGTCTTTTGGTTGTATGGCCAATGGGGTCTATTTTTTTGGGATCAGCCCCCTTTAGGATAGCCATTGTGACCCATATTTCCCAATTCAGTTGGTCGGCAAACTCCATTTTGGGCGATGCCTAAATCTCTTCTTTCATTTAGGAAGAAAAAAAGTTGAAGCATGGTAGCACTCAACAGTCTGATATAAAAGAGAGCAGTAATGGCATTATGATTGTGAGCGATCAAATGTTGGAGTCCCACATGCTGTTTGAGAAAGCGGAAAAACAATTCAATATCCCATCGTTTGAGGTAGATATCTGCGATTTCAAAAGCCGTCAAATCCAGGATATTAGTGAGAAAAACATAAGTTTTTCCTGCATGATCTCCCTGTATGCATTCTGTGGTGATGAGGCGATATTCTACCTCCTTATTGGATGGAGCGCCCCCACTTTGATAAAGGTATACGATCTGATCAGAGATAAATTTTAAGTCACCATGAGTGCGTCCTTTAATGTTTTTATGCGTTTTCACTACTTCATATCGGGTTCCTTTGAATCGGGTGACAAACCATAAACCTCTTTGGGTAAAAGATTGAAGTGTTTTTCGGCTTTTTAGCCCCATGTCAAATACCGCAATGTCTTGGGATTCTATGGGCGCCTGCTCAATGGCGTGTAACAAAGCCCGCTCTTCGGACAAATATATTTGCTCATGAAAAACCTGCGCGCTAGTGGGAATTAAGCCTTGTAGACCTATCGTAAACTTGATTTGTTTCCAATACGAATCATTTTGCCGAAACTTAGCGCCCACTTCCATACCGATCTTTGCTAAATTGGCACTCACTCGAACCATGGTAGAATCAAAACGATGAAGCCACCCAAATGCCTTTTTTAGTTTCGAACCATAGACCCTATTAACCCTCTCTAAGAAAGCGGTATACAACTGCTCAAAAAAATTCAGGTCAATATGCGCAAGCCGATCTGCCAGAGAACTATGACGGGTTTGATGTTTGCCTTTGCCTGAAAACTGCTCAAATGCAACTCCATTGTACACATTCTCTAAAGACCTAAGACTTTGGTCCTTGCTCGTCAATATTCCATATCAGTCCAAAACCATAAGCGACCGCTCAATGCTTGACTGACGGTCTACGCCTGTGTCTTGAGAAACTTTAACCAAGAGAGAATCTGGAAGCAATTCTAACAAGGTCTTGGCTGAAACTGATTTGGACCGCTTGGCCAATTGTTTGGCCCTGTAGGCACGACGGCGGGCGATGCCGCTCAACTGAGGTTGATCTTTACTCGCGGGCATAAATTTCTCAGTATTAAATTTATGCCAAAAATAACTCCTAATCTACTGATTACCAATATGTCAAACAACGTTCCGTACAAGATTTATTGATGAGTACATGATTGTTGATTTTTGATGTAAATGGACGATGTAATTATTGGCGATGGCGGCACATCGGCAATTATCAATCCACCATTCCATCAAAAATCAACAATCATGTACTCATCAATCGTCAGTCAAAACCAATTGGATCAAAATCGGGATGATCCATGTTCAAAAATTACATTTATTTCGAGCGTGGGGCATCCCCATTCGGGCAGAAATTGTTCTCATCGATTAGTCTGCCAGAATGCGTTTATTCCTTTACCCCTGCTAATGAACGCAGCTACCAAAGTTCAAACCGATATGGTTGAAGGCCACTATACTCGGGTATTGGAGACGCTCATATCCTAAGATTGCTTCGATGGCTACATTGTCGTTCAGGAAAAATCGGCGCCTATTCCTAAACCAAATATCCACGCTGTACTTTCATCAAAAAATCGGTATCTCCGATCTGAAAGCCAAACTTCCCGACCGAAAAACGGGATTTGCCACCTTCATTGAGATAATAACGAGCAAAGGGAGAAGCCCGAACGAAGTGCTGCTTTCTCCATCGCTGGCAACCAGAAAAAAGTCGAGATGCTACCCAAAGCAAAGCGATCCGTAAGAAAAAAGCCTGCATTAGGAGAGAGGTTAACATAAGTAATGCCCTCGCCATCTTCGCTAATTCTGTTGAAGCCAACTGTGCTTACCGAGTAGTACGGTCCTTTTGGATTTGAGCGGAGAGGTTAGTGGCGAAAACCAAAAGGATGAGTAATGGGAAAAGTGTTTCATAAAAAAATTGATTGGTGAAAAAATTGAGATTCTTTCTATTGATTTAGTAATTAAGGCATGAATAAGCGGCTATAAAGAACCGAAATAGATTTTTAATTACAAAAAAGTAAAACCCCCGCCTCGCAAACTGCGAAACGGGGGTTTCGAATTTCAAGATTCTACTCTCCTCACCCCCAAAAATCGCCCTGCCCAAATACGTCGCCGCATCGCCCCAATTCCTTCCTCAATCCGAAGCAATTGGTTGTACTTCGCTACCCGGTCTGAGCGTGAAGCTGATCCGGTTTTGATCTGGCCCGTGTTCAAAGCTACCGCAAGATCGGCGATGAAGGTATCTTCCGTTTCGCCGGAGCGGTGACTGATGACGGAGGTGAGGCATGGCGCGTGGGCCAGGTTTACTGCGTTGATGGTCTCTGTGAGTGAGCCTATCTGGTTGACTTTGATGAGAATGGAGTTGGCGATTTTCTCGTCAATGCCGCGCTGGAGGCGCTCCACATTGGTCACAAAAAGATCGTCGCCCACGAGTTGGATACGGTGTCCGAGGGTTTCGGTCATGAGTTTCCAGCCCGCCCAATCGTCTTCTGCCAGGCCGTCTTCGATGGAGTAAATCGGGTATCGGTTGCACCAGTCTTTCCAGTACGCCACCATGTCCTTGGAAGAATAGCGTTCGCCGCTGGATTTTTTGAACACATATTCACCTTTTTGTAGAGCGGCTGGCCGAGTTCTTCCGCGGCTGCACGAGCCACGGCAAGGCTGACGGCCGGAATGGCGTTTGCGCCGACCTGACTTTTCGTGCGGGTGCCATCGCGGTCAATCATCAAGCGATCAAATCCGTATTTGGTCGCTCACTTCCTGGCTGAGCAGTTCAGGGCGGAGTATGATCTCTACGTTTTTCACAGCACGGCGCACGCCTTTGCCGAGGTAGCGGGTCTTCGTCGTCCCGAGTTCTACGGCTTCGTGTACGCCGGTGCTGGCACCGCTCGAGCACGGCTGCGCGGCCAATAAAGCCCGCTTCCGTCCATACTTCCGCTTCTATGGTTGGGTTGCCTCTGCTGTCGAGGATTTCTCTGCTAATATCGCGCGGATTGCGCTCATGTTCTTTGTTGAGTTGTTTGTGGCGGTGATTTGGCTGATTTGTTTCAAGCTTTAGGCTTGGCATTCAAACAAGCCAAAGCCTCGCGCAAAGTACCTTGGCTTTATTGTTTTTGCCGACATATTGGCCAAAAGCAATCTCCATTTTATCTGACAATTCAACAACTTCTCTCCTTCAATAAACCCTCGAGCACGTCACCAGTTGTACTGGGCCCACGCCTGCCGGAGTACCCGTGAAGATGTAATCGCCTTTTTGCAAGGTGAAATAACGTGAGAGGTGCACAATGGGAGGTTTCAAAAGGAAAATTCAGATCCCCGGTATGACCGTTTTGGACCCATCCCCGTTTTTTTTGAGTTGGAAATGAATGTCTTTCAGGTTTTTCAAATTTTCCAGCGGCACGAACTGGCTCAAGGGAGCGGAGCGGTCAAAGCCTTTGGCAATTTCCCCAAGGGTGGCCTTTTGATTTGAGTTTGTCTTGCAAATCGCGGGCGGTGAAGTCGATGCCGAAAGCCACGGCATCTATATCGGTGAGCGAATTCAGGTTGCATTGAGCGGCCATTTTGCAGACACGAAGCACAATTTCTCCTTCATAATGAAGGTCTTGAGTGAAATCAGGATGGTAAAAAGGCCTGTTGGCGAGCAGTAGCGCCGTGGGCGGTTTCACAAATACCAGTGGCTCGGAGGGCACTGGGTTATTCCAGTTCTTTGGCGTGGTCGCTTTAGTTTCTTCCGATACAAAAAATCTTCATGGGCGTGTATTTATCTGTTGGATTCTTCTTATTATTCAACAACATTTCAATGGTTTTGGCAAGGCGATTTTGTCTGGTTTCGGGGCGTTTTGCCTCATTGATCCACTGCACATATTCCTTGCGATGGGTATAGGAAAGTTTGTCGTAAAGGCTTTTGGCTTCTGGATTTTGCTGAATAAATCGGCAAGTTCGGCAGGCACTTCTACCGCACGCTCCTCGGTATCCCGCTGTACGGTAACGCGTACTGTATCACCGGCATTTTTGCCAATAAGTTTGCGGATGTCTTTTTCGCAATAAGGAGAAAGTGGCAATGGTGGCCCATTTTGGCGAGACTGCCCCGGTACGGCACACCATCGTAAGTGACTTTTACCTTCCTTGTCCACGCACACCGTAGACTTCTTGTACGTCGTAGGGGAAATTGACGGAAAGTGCCTCTATGCCTTCCACAGCATCCAAACTGCATCAAACTCCAATAGGTCGTTCATGTCCAACATTATAGTCCGTAGGATAACGTGACCGCCAAGAAGCATTTTTTCAACTCGCCAAACGAATCTTTCACTGTTTGTGCGTCTACTTTCTGAAGACCACGTAAAGCCGGAAGTGTAAACCAAGGCCGCCAAAATCAATACCCGTACCTGCGTGCCAGCCGAAGTCGAATTTTTCAAAATCCTCCTTAACCGGCGTCTGGAATGCCCTCGATGGACCCATCGGCGGTAGCGAGTAAAGAGGCGTATCCTCCGGCATGGAGGTTTATGAACCCAAGCAGACGATACTCGAGCGAGAAAGGCAGTTCGATATAGTTGATCTTGAAATCCGTGCGGTCGCCATTGGCAAAATCATACGCGCCGCCTTTGGTTGTGAAAAGCAGTTCGGGGCGCAGCGATATGCGGCCTTTGAGAAGGCTTTTGCAGTTAAAGCCGCCGCCAGTGATGCCAAGAAAATGCGCGATCTTTCATCTGCGGCCATGGCATCATCATATGGTTAGAGCCATTTACACCCGCCTTGAAACCAAAACGAAACCTCCCATCGGTCATTTTGGGCAGTTCAGAGCGCAAATTCCGCCCAACAAGAAATGGATAGCAAAAGGAGTCTGTAGTTCGTTTTCATAATCGATTGGGAATGTTTTTGTACAAACCCAGACAAATGTAGGTTGAATTTTGGAACTAATGAAAAGAAAAAGGCCGAAAGCGCGTCTCCGCAATCGGCCTTTTGAACTTATTCTGTGGGATCATCGCCACCTGTATCTCTTCTGCATCTTCTCCTTCCTCGCCCTTTTCTTTGCCAGTAGAAGGATGCCCGGTAAAGTGCTTGAGCATAATGACCTCGCGCCGGGTGAGTTCGCGAAATTTGCCGCGCTCTTCGATAGTCTTTTAGTCAAACCTGCGAAATAAAATCGGTCAAGTTTGAAAATCTCATAACCCAGGGTCTCAAAAAATCCGGCGCACCACACGGTTGGGTACCTGAATTGATTTCTTAAAGCCCACAATATCCTGCCTGCGTGGTCTTCTGAAAACGGATCCAGTTGACTTCCATGAGACTGTCTTTCGAGTTCCACACCCCGTTCAATGTGTTCCAAATCCGCTGGTGTGAGGCCGCGACGTAAGCCTGTTACTCGATATTGTTTCTGTACCGCAAATCCTTGGATGAGTGAGTTTTTGCGCCAATTCGCCATCATTGGTCAAAAGCACCAGACCTGTGGTATCACGGTTCAAGCGACCAACGGGGAATATACGCCTGGAAAAGCTCGAGTCTACAATGTCAATTACAGTAGGTCTGCCACGATCATCGTCGGTAGTCGTGATGACATTTTTTGGCTTGTTCAACAGCACATAAACCAGGTTGGCTCCTGCACTTTCATCAGTTTGCTGTCGCAAATGACAATATCCCCCTGCTGAATGCGGCAGGTTCTTTGACTTCACCATTCACGGTTACTTTTCCAGCCTCTACGTAATCAACTGCTTTACGGCGAGACGAAAGCCCGCAATGCGCCAAATATTTGTTCAAAGGCATCCCTCCCCAGTTGGAAGATTGGGCTTGGTTTCTGTTCACTAAAGAAATCGTCTTTTTACGGGAATGGTTTTCTTTAAGCTTTCGCTTTCACCGCCGCCGCCACTCCGTTGCTGGTAGGCCTGCGCTCGTAGTTGCCACCGCCGCCTTGACCACCACCTTCGACTTGCGATCCTCCTATGGCCCAGCTCGCCAGTTGCCGCCACCACCTTTGGCCACCAAGGTTTTGTTGATTTACGGTCCCGCCAGGTTTGCGCTCGCACTGCTGCCGCCACTACCCTGCTGACCACCGCCACCTTGACTACGGGATCCCGCTCCCTGCGTTCGTAACGGCCGCCGCTACCTTGTTGTCCGCCACCTTGTTGACTGATGATCCTGCCAAGGCTTGCGTCTGTACTGCCGCCGCTGCCGCTACCTTGTTGTCCGCCACCTTGTTGGCTACGATCCTGCCAGGTTTGCGTTCGTAACTGCCGCCGCTACCTCTTGTGGTTTGTCTCGCCATTCTTGTTGGCCGCGATCTTGCCAGGGCTTGCGTTCGTAATTGCCACCACCTTGACTGCGGCCCGGCCAGTTTACGCTCGAGTACCGCCTTCCTGACCTCTGTCGGGACGTTCAACAGGCCTGTCCGGTTTTCGCAAATGGCTCCCCATTTTGTTCGGATTTCGTTCGCTCTTCCAGCGAAGGATCCACGTCCGGCTTGGAAAGGCGCGGACGGCGCTTTTTCTTCTTCCATTGAAAGCGGTTGTTGCTTGCTAATATTGAACTGCTGCCAGGATTCTGGGGCACAAATTTCCGTTTTTTCCTCGGAACCACGGCAGGGAATGGCTTTTATTTTGAAGCCAATGTTCGCGTTCCACCTTCCAGGCGAACTTTTATAGATGTATGAGGGTACGGGCACATAGTATCGGATAAAGTGCCACTGCCCTGAGATGGTGGGAGAAATATTCGCCACCATGTAGTTCAAAATGTACTGCGGCCTCCTCACGCTCGGGTGCGGCCACAAGGCTGAGCATTTGCTGGGAAGTTGGCGTATTGCTCGGGCGGTTGCTCTGGTAATGATGACTTGCGCGCGGAGGATGTTGGCGCTAAACGTGGCTCGGCATTGCCTGGGCGCAAAGAGTGATGTCGCGCCTTTCTTCCGTTACATGCTCTTGCAGCAGTCACTTCCGCCTGAATGTGTACCAACTTTTCGATGAGGAGTAGCCCAAAACCAGCCGGTTGCCCATTTCGCGGGCATACTCGATGGCTTCGTTGTAATAGCGGATACTGCGGGCGTAATCGCGTTTGAAAAACCAGGTATCGCCCAGTGTATTCAGTGCTTTGGCGATCCCTTTTTTATAATTCAGTTCGCGGCTCAAGGCCAGGTTTTCCTCCAGGTATTCGATGGCAGCATCAAACTGACCCATGGTCGACAACAAATCGCCGATCAGACCGCAGGCAATCGCAGTCCCTTGTTTGTCACCCAGTTCGCGGGCAAGCAGCAGGTCCCGGTCAAAGTTCTGCATGGCTTTGGAGTAGTCGCCTTTTTTCTCCCAAACCGAACCGATGGAACCGATACAAATGGTCATCAGGAGTTTGTTGCCCAATTCTTCCGAATAAGCCAGCCCTTTTTCCAGGCAGAGCAAAGCGCTGTCGAGGCTGTTTTTTTCGAGGTAAATAATACCCAGGTTGGTGTAAAGGGTGGTCAGGCCTTGTTTGTCCGTTACCCGTTCGGCAATATCCAGTTGTTCTTCCAGCCAGCGGATGCCCTCGTCGTAATGGCCCTGGTTCATAAAAATAAGGCCTAAGTTGGCAACAATGGCGGCATTTTCGGTTTCCCGGTTATTGGCGCGGTTGATTTCGATGGCTTTGGCAAACCAACTTTTGGCGGCATCGTAACTGCCTTGCCGGAAAAAGAAGGTACCCAGGTTGCCATAGGTTTTGGCGATACCGATCTGGGTCGCTGGCCAGGTCGAAACAGGTGATCGCCACATCCAGGTATTTTTGGCTTCCGGATAATTGCCCCGGAGCATCAGCAATTGTCCGGAGCCGGCGGTTTCCGCGACCGATGAGGTACCAGTCGTTCAGGTTTTTGGCGCGTTCGAGTGCCGTGCGGTAATCCTGTTCGGCTTCTTCCCATTGCCCTACCAATTCATGCACGGTACCTTTCCGAAGGATCAGTTTGATGACCTTCTTGTTTTTTTTGTCTTTATCTAAAATATTGACAATCAGTTTTTCATAAAACGACAAAGCCTGTCTGTTCTGAAAATTCCGCTGTGCATACCGGGCCGCTTTTTCTAAATATTTATTGGTTTTTCTTTCGTCTTCCGCCTGTTCGTAGTGGAAGGCGAGGTCGACAAACCGCTCTTCCGAATTAGGATACAATTGTTCGATCGCATCCGCAATCAACTGGTGCAACTCGCGCAAACGGGTGCGCAACTGCATATCGTAAGCCGCTTCCCGGAGCAAGGAATGCCGGAAAATATACCGCAATTCGTTCATCGCATACCAGACCTGCCACTTTTCGGCGGTTTGAATCTGCCCCGAAGCACCATTTCGATATCGCCGTTTTTGTTGATAAACTCCTCTTGTTTGGCCATCACAGCAGACAAAACCGGCAACTCAAACTCCCGGCCGATAACGGCTGCCGCTTTTACCGTTTCTTTCACCAGGCCGCTCAGCCGGTCTATCCGCGCCATCATGATTTCCTTGACGGAATCATTCATTTGAACATCCTGGTTTTTCAGCTGAAGCAGGCCGTTGTTGTTTTTCAACAGGTTGGCCTCCCTAAAATATTCGGCCATTTGTTCGATGTAAAACGGGTTGCCCTGCGTCATTCGTTGCAGCAATTCCAGCAATTCGGGGTGCAGGCTTCCACCGGGCCTCCGCAAATGCCTTTAAATCATCGGGATGCAAAAAAATTAAGGTCCACTTCGATATTGGCAACAGACAACTCTTCAAGTATGTTTTGCCGGAAAAGATAGGCCTTCGAGCCGTCGTCTTCATAGCGGCTGGTAGCCAGAATCATCAGCGGATAAGCCTGGGCGCGCCGGATAAACTGCGCCAGAAATTCATAACTCATTTCGTCGTACCAGTGCGCATCTTCCAGTTCGATAACGAGCGGCTGCAACAAGGACTCGGCTACAAACAGATTGGCCATAGCCGCAAACCGTTCTGATAGCGGCCCCGGCCGTCCAGTTGTTCCCAAAGCGAATTTGGATAATTGATGCCCAGCATGGCGGCCAGCACACTTTGCGTACGGTTGATTTCACGCCGGACGGCATCTGCTTCGGGGTGGCGGTTTTCCGTTAATTCAAATTGTAGTTCAAGGAAATTTTGTTCGAACAGTTCCCGGTTTCTTTCCGGCGTATTTTCAGGGCTTTGTTCGAAATAATTTTTGAGGAAATAAACAAAAGGATTGAAGGGTTTGCGCAGAATCTGGTCACTTTGGCAGGTGAACCAGCTGACGGCCATCGCGTCGCGCAGCTGTCGGCGAATTCATAACTCAGGCGGCTTTTGCCAATACCCGCTTCTCCAAATACATATGCTACTCCGGCAAAACGACCTTCGCGCAGCGGGGCGGCAAATTCCACCAAACTGTGCAATTCTGTCGCGCGGCCAAAGTAATTGCCCGAAAAACTGGCGCGGCCGGCGAGGTTTCTGCCTGTCAGTAAATAACTGGGAATGGCTTTTTTGAACCCTTTGTAGTAGCCTTCACCCCGGTATGTGAATTTAAAATTCCGGTTGCGCTGCACATTTTCATCGGCCATTACTTCGCCCCAATTGGCTTTTACCATCAGGCGGGCGCCGAGATTGACCCGGGCACCAACCGCTGCATACTGGCACCGTTCATTACTCCCGATCACGCCTGTAAATGCAAGACCGGATGTTATACCAATGCGGTATCGCGCGCCGGTCAGGTTTTCGAGGCTGACCATTTCTTCCTGAATCGCTGCTACAAATTCGAGTGCCCGTTCCACATTGTTTTCAAAAGAAATGGGCGCGCCGAACAAACAAAAAATTACTCCGCCTTTATCTCCAAAATCAATTTCCTTGAGGTAGCCCCGAAGTTCCCTGCCTGGTCGAGCAATAATGGATGCAAAGTGGTCGAACGACTCCGTGAGAGCGCACTCGGTCAAATGAAATAAATACGCTCACGACGTTGCGGAAGGCGCCAATTTGCTGGTTTTCAAATACCAGGCAAGAAGTCGGCAGAAACTTTGGCATCGGGCACAGGGAGCACAATTGCCCGCTCGGGAGTATTCGCAATAGGCTGGTCAGGGTCAATGGCTATTTTAGTAAAAACTTTCGCCAAGATCTTTACTTCAAAAAGAGCAGGATCGAGCAGACGGAGAATCGCGGTATTCACAGCTTTCTAGGCTGTTGGTTTGGTTTGGGCTT
>JADJFA010000029.1 GCA_016708875.1 Lewinellaceae bacterium | reverse complement strand
AGACAATGGCTCGTTCGTTGAAGAAGTTGCCGTGACAGGTCCTGGTGGTTCTCCACTGCCTGGTGGCCAGATTTGGACAGTTCAAGCCATCACCGGAGCATATACCGAAGATGGTGCGGCAGGGCCAGGCGTCACAGGTGCCCCTATTGCGATCGGGACAGTTTTAACGTATGACGCAGTTGACGAAAACTATTTCATTACTTTTGATCACGTTGATGCTCAAGGTTATACGATTACAGTAGAAGGCCCCAATGCACCGGGCACTCCAGGAAACTACTTCTTGTTGGTAGCAAATACCTGTTTCTACCCCCATCCAGTAATTGTAGGACCGTTAACCGTATGCACAGGTTCGACTCCGTTTACTTTAGAAGTACAAGGAGTTGATGCAAGTGCTAACACGCAAGTATCTCCGTTTGATAACGATAGTGACGCTTCTACTCTGGAATCGGTGAACTGGCTCAACGGTGTCACAGGTGAAATTGATCCTGGCGCCAACGACTTTCCTGGTGGCGTTGTGACGGTTTATTATCACTACGACGCGCCAGATGCTCCTGGCACGAGCAGCCCCGGGTGTGGCTTGACAGTTTCATTTACGATGAGCGCCAACAACATGCCAACGCTGGCAGCGAGCGCTACGGTTTTAACCAATGTATCCTGTTTTGACGGCTCTGATGGCTCAGCCGATGTAACCGTTAGTGGAGGAACACCAGGGTACACCTATTTGTGGAACAATGGTGAAACAACTGTTTCTATAAATAACTTGACGGAAGGCGTTTATGAGGTCACCGCAACAGATGCCCACGGCTGCACGGCAGAGGCATCCGCGGTGATCTCTGAACCTTCCCTGCTTACCGCCACAATCACAGCACAAACCAATGTATTGTGTAATGGCGCCAGCACCGGTTCAGCAACGGTTACGGCAGCAGGTGGTACAACTGACTATGAATATCTCTGGAGTAATAGCCAAACTGCCGCTACCGCTACAGGCCTTGCGGAAGGCGTACATTCAGTGACAGTAACGGATGAGCACGACTGTACAGCAGTTGCCACAGTTACCATTACACAACCAACCGCCCTGTTTGCGGAAATTACGGCAACGACCAATGCTTCCTGCTTCGGCGCTGCTGATGGCACGGCTACGGTGAATGCAACAGGCGGAACAACCCCGTATACTTACGAATGGCCCGACGGCCAGACTACTGCGACAGCTACAGGCCTGGCTGCTGGCACATATGAAGTGACTGTGACAGATGATAATGACTGTACAGCAACCGTTTTTGCTTCTATAGCAGATGGTGCAGCACTTGACATTGCCAATATCGCTGATCTTTTGCTGTGCCCTGGAGAAGCGGTGGGTGATATTCTGTTAACTTCCATTCCGGCCAATGCTGACGTTTCCTTCTCCTGGACGGGCGGTGCTGCCGTCGGTCTGGTGAATGGTGGTCCGGTAACTGGTTTGAATCCGGCAATTGCTGGCTTTACCGCTTCAAACACAGAAGGTTCAGCAACGGTGACCGTGACGGCAACTTTGTTAACCTGCGTTGCTACGGAGGAATTTGAAATTACGATAAATGACGCTACTGCACCTGCAATCACTTGTCCGGCTGATATCACCGTCGGCAACGACGTGGATCAATGCGGCGCCAATGTAACTTTTGCTCCACCTGTAGCGACCGATAATTGCGGCACTGTAACGGTTTCACAAACAGCAGGTTTGTCTAGCGGCGCTTTATTCCCGGTTGGTGATTCCGACGTGACCTTTACTGCTGATGACGGCAATGGGAATACGGTTCCCTGTACGTTTACCATTACGGTGGAAGACGTGCAAGACCCGACGGTATCCTGCGCAGCCAGTGGTATTCAGGAACTTGGCACCGATGACGGTGAATGTGCAACCATTATCAATGGCACGACACTGGATGCTCAATTCTCTGATAATTGTCCAAGCGCGACGTTGGTAAACAATATCAACGGCACTTCAAGTCTTGGCGGCGGCACTTCCTTTGGAATAGGCTTCCACACTATATTGTGGACGGCAACAGACGATGCAAATAATGTTTCTACCTGCTCGTTCACGCTCCATGTGTATGATGATGAAGCTCCAACGGTTGCTACTTGTCCGCTGGATATCGAAGTAGATGCCACGGCTGGTACTTGTAGTGCGATCGTTACTTATGCTGCACCAACGTTCAACGATAACTGTGGCGGCGCTGGCGTGAACGGTACATTAGTCGCTGGTTTGGCCAGCGGATCTACCTTCCCTGTAGGTACTACAACGGTGACCTATACCTACTCGGATGGCACGGCGGATAATAATATTGCTACTTGTAGCATCGACGTGACTGTGTTGGATGATTCCGACCCAACAATTAATTGTCCGGCCAACATAGTACTGGACAACGATGTCGACCAATGCGGGGCGAATGCTTTCTGGAGCTTGCCTACGGCGGATGACGATTGCAGTAACAATATCACAGTAACTCAGACAGGCGGTCCTGCAGTGGGTGATTTCATTGCTGTGGGCGGTCCAACTACCATTACCTATACTGCTACCGACGAAAGTGGTAACACTGTTACTTGCGAGTTCACGGTAACCGTTTCTGACGTGCAAACACCTACGGCTGTCTGCCAGGACATCACCATAGACCTGGACGCTTCAGGCAACGCAACGATTGTTTCAGCTGACGTGGATGGCGGCTCTTCGGACAACTGTCCTGGCCTGACCCTTGCGATCAGCAATGACGATTTTGACTGCGATGATACGGGCGACAACAACGTGACCCTAACGGTCACAGACGGAAACAGCAACGAGTCAACCTGCGTAGCAACCGTAACGGTTCGCGACGTGACGGCTCCGAGCTTCACTTGCCCAGTTGACATCACGCTGGCCAGTTGCAACGACGTGGTACCGGATGTTCTGTCTGGCATTGCGGACGAAGCGGACAACTGCGGCGTTCCGACCTTGGAGCAAAACCCCGCAGCGGGAGTAGCGTTCAACGGCCAAACAACGATTACCGTAACGGCCACGGACGCCAGCGGCAACACGACCACTTGTGAAGTAACAGTCACCATCACAGACGATACCGATCCTGTCATCAGCTGTCCATCGGACATTGCGGTTGGCACGGATGTGGACGCCTGCGATGCGGTGGTTACCTACTCGATCCCGACTGCCACGGACGATTGTCCGGGCGTGACAGTGGCATTGACCAACGGCCTTGCTTCAGGTGCTGCTTTCCCTGTGGGAATCAACACAGTAGAATACACAGCGACGGATGCTGGTGGTAATGAGGTTATCTGCGAGTTCACTGTAACCGTATCTGACCTTCAAACCCCAACAGCGGTTTGCCAGGATATCACGATAGACCTGGATGCTTCTGGCAACGCAATAATCGTTGCGGCTGACGTGGACGGAGGCTCTTCGGACAACTGCCCTGCTAGCCTAACCCTTGCGATCAGCAACGACGCATTTGACTGCGACCAAGCAGGAGACAACAACGTTACCCTAACAGTCACAGACGGCAACAGCAACGAGTCAACCTGCGTAGCAACCGTAACGGTTCGCGACGTAACGGCGCCAACGTTCACTTGCCCAGCCGACATTGCACTGGCAAGTTGCAACGACGTGGTACCGGACGTTCTGTCTGGCATTGCGGACGAAGCAGACAACTGCGGCGTTCCAGCGCTGGAGCAAAACCCTGCAGCAGGAGTAGCGTTTAATGGCCAAACAACCATCACGGTTACGGCCACGGACGCTAGCGGCAACACAACCACCTGTGAAGTAACAGTCACAATCACGGACGATACAGATCCTGTTATCAGCTGCCCATCGGACATTGCAGTTGGCACGGACGTGGACGCCTGCGATGCAGTGGTAACGTACTCGATCCCCACGGCCACGGACGATTGTCCTGGCGTGACGGTGGCATTGACCAACGGCCTTGCTTCAGGTGCTGCTTTCCCTGTGGGAATCAACACCGTAGAATACACAGCAACAGACGCTGGTGGAAATGAAGTTACCTGCGACTTCACGGTAACAGTATCTGACCTTCAAACCCCGACTGCAGTTTGCCAGGACATCACCATAGACCTTGACGCTTCTGGCAATGCAACGATTGTTGCGGCAGACGTGGACGGCGGCTCATCGGACAACTGTCCTGCCAGCCTGACACTTTCGATCAGCAATGACGATTTTGATTGCGACCAAGCAGGAGACAACAACCTTACCCTGACGGTCACAGATGGCAACAGCAACGAGTCAACTTGCGTAGCAACCGTAACGGTCCGCGACGTAACAGCGCCAACGTTTACCTGCCCTGCCGACATCACGCTGGCCAGTTGCAACGACGTGGTACCGGACGTTCTGTCTGGCATTGCGGACGAAGCAGACAACTGCGGCGTTCCGACGCTGGAGCAAAGCCCCGCAGCAGGAGTAGCCTTTGGCAACATCAATGGTCAAACAACGATCACCGTAACAGCCACGGACGCCAGCGGCAACACGACCACCTGTGAAGTAACAGTCACAATCACGGACGATACCGATCCTGTCATCAGCTGTCCATCGGACATTGCAGTTGGCACGGACGTGGACGATTGTGACGCAGTGGTGACCTACTCAATCCCAACTGCCACGGACGATTGTCCGGGTGTGACGGTGGCATTGACCAACGGTCTTGCTTCAGGTGCTGCTTTCCCTGTGGGAATCAACACGGTAGAGTACACGGCAACAGATGCTGGTGGCAATGAGGTTATCTGCGAGTTCACAGTAACAGTATCTGACCTTCAAACCCCAACAGCGGTTTGTCAGGACATCACGATAGACCTGGACGCTTCTGGCAACGCAACGATTGTTGCGGCTGACGTTGACGGCGGTTCTACGGATAACTGTCCTGGACTGACGCTTGCGATCAGTAACGATGCATTTGACTGCGACGACACGGGCGACAACAACGTGACCCTGACTCTCACAGACGGCAACAGCAACGAGTCAACTTGCGTAGCAACCGTAACGGTTCGCGACGTGACGGCGCCGAGCTTCACTTGCCCAACGGCGATCACGCTGGCCAGTTGCAACGACGTGGTACCGGACGTTCTGTCTGGCATTGCGGACGAAGCGGACAACTGCGGCGTGCCAACGCTGGAGCAAAACCCAGTCATCAGGAGCCGCGTTTAATCATCGGGGTCAAACAACGATCACCGTTACAGCCACGGACGCCAGCGGCAACACGACCACTTGTGAAGTAACAGTCACAATCACGGACGACACTGATCCTGTCATCAGCTGCCCATCGGACATAGCAGTTGGCACGGACGTGGACGCCTGCGATGCAGTGGTAACGTACTCGATCCCCACGGCCACGGACGATTGTCCTGGCGTGACGGTGGCATTGACCAACGGTCTTGCTTCAGGTGCTGCTTTCCCTGTGGGAATCAACACCGTAGAATACACGGCAACAGATGCTGGTGGCAATGAGGTGATCTGCGAGTTCACTGTAACCGTATCCGACCTTCAAACTCCGACTGCAGTTTGCCAGGACATCACCATAGACCTTGACGCTTCTGGCAATGCAACAATCGTTGCGGCAGACGTGGACGGCGGCTCATCGGACAACTGTCCTGCCAGCCTGACACTTTCGATCAGCAATGACGATTTTGATTGCAGCAATGTAGGGCGACAACAACGTGACCCTAACGGTTACAGACGGTAACAGCAACGAGTCAACCTGCGTAGCAACCGTAACGGTGCGCGACGTAACGGCGCCAACGTTTACTTGCCCAGCCGACATTGCACTGGCAAGTTGCAACGACGTGGTACCGGACGTGCTCACGGGCATTTCAGACGAAGCAGACAACTGCGGCGTTCCGACGCTTGAGCAAAACCCAGTCCCTGGTTCATCCTTTGGCAACATCAACGGCGGTCAAACAACCATCACCGTAACGGCCACAGACGCCAGCGGCAACACGACCACCTGTGAAGTAACGGTCACAATTACGGACGATACAGATCCTGTTATCAGCTGCCCATCGGACATCGCCGTTGGCACGGACGTGGACGAGTGTAGCGCAGTATTGACCTATTCAATTCCGACTGCCACGGACGATTGTCCTGGTGTAACGGTGGCATTGACCGACGGCCTTGCTTCAGGTACTGCTTTCCCTGTGGGAATCAACACGGTAGAGTATACGGCAACAGATGCTGGTGGCAATGAGGTTATCTGTGAGTTCACAGTAACAGTCTCTGACCTTCAAACTCCGACTGCAGTTTGCCAGGACATCACCATAGACCTTGACGCTTCTGGCAATGCAACGATTGTTGCGGCAGATGTAGACGGAGGTTCGTCGGACAACTGTCCCGGCCTGACCCTTGCGATCAGCAATGACGCATTTGACTGCGACGACGCAGGAGACGACAACGTTACCCTAACAGTCACAGACGGCAACAGCAACGAGTCAACCTGCGTAGCAACCGTAACGGTGCGCGACGTAACAGCGCCAACGTTTACCTGCCCTGCCGACATCGCGCTGGCCAGTTGCAACGACGTGGTACCGGACGTTCTGTCCGGCATTGCCGACGAAACGGACAACTGTGGCGTTCCGACGCTTGAGCAAAACCCAGTCCCAGGCTCCTCTTTTGGCAACATCAACGGAGGTCAAACAACGATCACCGTAACGGCCACAGACGCCAGCGGCAACACAACCACCTGTGAAGTAACAGTCACAATCACGGACGATACAGATCCTGTTATCAGCTGCCCATCGGACATTGCAGTTGGCACGGACGTGGATGTTTGTGATGCAGTGGTAACATACTCAATCCCAACAGCCACGGACGATTGTCCGGGTGTGACGGTGGCTTTGACCAACGGTCTTGCCTCAGGTGCTGCTTTCCCAGTGGGAATCAATACAGTTGAATACACGGCTACGGATGCCGGTGGCAATGAAGTTACTTGTGACTTCACAGTAACGGTGTCTGACCTTCAAACCCCAACAGCGGTTTGTCAGGATATCACGATAGACCTCGATGCTTCGGGCAACGCAACGATTGTTGCGGCAGACGTGGACGGCGGCTCATCGGACAACTGCCCTGCCAGCCTGACGCTCGCGATCAGCAATGACGACTTCGACTGCAGCAACGTAGGTGACAACAACGTGACCCTTACAGTCACAGACGGCAACAGCAACGAGTCAACCTGCGTAGCAACCGTAACGGTTCGCGACGTGACCGCTCCGAGCTTCACTTGCCCAGCTGACATCGCGCTTGCAAGTTGCAACGATGTGGTACCGGATGTGCTCACAGGCATTGCCGACGAAACGGACAACTGTGGCGTTCCGACGCTTGAGCAAAACCCAGTCCCAGGCTCCTCTTTTGGCAACATCAACGGAGGTCAAACAACGATCACCGTAACGGCCACTGACGCCAGCGGCAATACAACAACCTGTGCAGTAACAGTTACCATCACAGACGACACCGATCCTGTCATCAGCTGTCCATCGGACATCGCCGTTGGCACGGACGTGGATGCTTGTGATGCAGTGGTAACATACTCAATCCCAACAGCCACGGACGATTGTCCGGGTGTGACGGTGGCATTGACCAACGGCCTTGCCTCAGGT
This sequence comes from Lewinellaceae bacterium, assembly GCA_016708875.1. Taxonomy (GTDB): domain Bacteria; phylum Bacteroidota; class Bacteroidia; order Chitinophagales; family Saprospiraceae; genus M3007. The sequence continues at coordinate 57,083 of JADJFA010000029.1, read as the reverse complement.
GCTGCTTTCCCAGTGGGAATCAACACGGTAGAATACACAGCAACGGATGCTGGTGGCAATGAGGTTATCTGCGAGTTCATAGTAACCGTATCCGACCTTCAAACACCTACGGCAGTTTGTCAGGACATCACCATAGACCTGGACGCTTCTGGCAATGTAAGCATAGATGCGGCTGACGTAGACGGCGGTTCTTCGGACAACTGTCCCGGCCTGACCCTTGCGATCAGCAATGACGCATTTGACTGCGACCAAGCAGGAGACAACAACGTTACCCTAACAGTCACAGACGGCAACAGCAACGAGTCAACCTGCGTAGCAACCGTAACGGTTCGCGACGTAACGGCGCCAACATTCACTTGCCCTGCCGACATCGCGCTGGCCAGTTGCAACGACGTGGTACCGGACGTTCTGTCTGGTATTGCGGACGAAGCAGACAACTGCAGCGTACCGACCCTGGAGCAAAACCCAGTGCCTGGCTCATCCTTTGGCAACATCAACGGTGGTCAAACAACGATCACGGTGACAGCCACGGACGCCAGCGGCAACACAACAACATGCGAGGTAACCGTCACAATCACGGACGACACCGATCCTGTCATCAGCTGTCCATCGGACATTGCAGTTGGCACGGACGTGGATGCTTGCGATGCAGTGGTCACTTACTCGATCCCAACTGCCACGGACGATTGTCCGGGTGTGACGGTGGCTTTGACCAACGGTCTTGCCTCAGGTGCTGCTTTCCCAGTGGGAATCAACACAGTAGAATACACAGCAACGGACGCTGGTGGCAATGAGGTTATCTGCGAGTTCACAGTAACCGTATCCGACCTTCAAACCCCGACAGCGGTTTGCCAGGACATCACCATAGACCTGGACGCTTCTGGCAATGCAACGATCGTTGCGGCTGACGTGGATGGAGGTTCTTCGGACAACTGTCCTGGCCTGACCCTTGCGATCAGCAACGACGCATTTGATTGCGACCAAGCAGGAGACAACAATGTGACCCTGACAGTCACAGACGGCAACAGCAACGAGTCAACTTGCGTGGCTACCGTAACGGTTCGCGACGTGATGGCGCCGAGCTTCACTTGCCCAACGGCGATCACGCTTGCTAGTTGCAACGACGTAGTACCGGACGTTCTGTCTGGCATTGCCGACGAAACGGACAACTGTGGCGTTCCGACGCTTGAGCAAAACCCTGTCCCAGGCTCCTCCTTTGGCAACATCAACGGCGGTCAAACAACGATCACAGTGACAGCCACGGACGCCAGCGGCAACACAACAACATGCGAGGTAACAGTCACCATCACGGACGACACCGATCCTGTCATCAGCTGTCCATCGGACATTGCCGTTGGCACGGACGTAGACGAGTGCAGCGCAGTAGTGACCTACTCGATCCCGACGGCCACGGACGATTGTCCAGGTGTAACGGTGGCATTGAGCAATGGCCTGCTTCAGGTGCTGCCTTCCCTGTGGGAATTAACACAGTAGAATACACAGCAACGGATGCTGGTGGCAACGAAGTTATTTGCGAGTTCACAGTAACCGTATCTGACCTTCAAACCCCGACAGCTGTTTGCCAGGACATCACCATAGACCTCGACGCTTCTGGCAACGCAACAATCGTTGTGGCAGACGTAGACGGAGGTTCTTCGGACAACTGCCCTTCAAGCCTGACGCTAGCGATCAGCACCGATGACTTCGACTGCAGCAATGTAGGCGACAACAACGTGACCCTAACAGTCACAGACGGCAACAGCAACGAGTCAACCTGCGTAGCAACCGTAACGGTGCGCGACGTAACGGCTCCGAGCTTCACTTGCCCTGCTCCTGTAACCGTACCGAGTTGCACTTCTACCGTACCAGACGTGATTGCTGGTCTAACTGCTACCGACAATTGTGGTGTAGCAAGTATAGCGCAAAACCCTGTTGCCGGGCTTGACTTTGGTCAAATTAACGGCAATACAGTAGAAGTTACAGTTACTGTAACAGACGTAAACGGCAATATTTCTACCTGTATCGTGGTGATTACGATCGAGGATGATGGCCCTCCAGTATTTGTGGATTGCCCGACCTCCATGATTATGATCGGCAACGATCCTGATCAATGTGCTGGTAAAGTCAACTGGTCTGTTCCGGTTGCGGTGGATGAGTGCTTGCCTATGGCGAATGTAGTACAAACCGTTGGCCCAATTCCTGGCTCTATCCTGGCAATTACCTGCCCACCCACGCCTACCACGATTTCGTACAGGGCGACAGACGGTGCCGGTAATGTGGCTAATTGCAATTTCCAAGTAATGGTTGTGGATACACAAAAGCCTGAATTCGATGCAGACATTGTGATGCCAACGGATATTACGGTTGAGTGCGATGCCATACCAACCAACTGTGTATTTCATGGTAATGGTATTTGCAGCCCCTTGATTGTTAGTGACATCAATGATAACTGCGCCGGACCATTGTCGGTATCATTCAATGAAGTAAGTACGCAGGGCCCGGATCCTAACGCTTGCGGTTATTACAACTATGTATTGACACGTACCTGGACGATTACCGATTGTGCCGGAAATTCAAAGCAACATACCCAAGTCATTACTGTACAGGATAACTCACAGCCTACAGTGGTTTGTCAGGACATCACCGTTACCTTGAATGATTTTGGTACAATTACCATTGACCCGAGGGACCTGGATGGAGGTACTACCGATGGATGTACGGCAAATGCTAACTTGCTTTTTGCCAGCCAAACAGTCTTTACCTGTGCAGATTTGCCTAACAGCCCAGTAGCAGTTACTTTGACAGTAACAGATCCTTGCGGCAATTTCTCAACTTGCATCGCTTATGTTACCATCCTGCAAGGCAACGGTAACTGTGATCCGGGATATGATTTTACCGGCTCCGATCCTTGTGTATGTTTGGATAATGCAACCACGCTGGACAACGGACAGTTCTCCGAACTGATTCAAATCCATGGACTTGCAGGCCAAACCTGGACCATAGTGACCAGCTCCGGTTTATATACTGTTACCAGCCCGGCTCCTCCGGGAGCTCCGATTCCGGTTCCTAACGGCACTTTGATGACGAATGGCCTGCTTGACGGAATAGACAACGACGGAGATGGATTCACAAACGATGCGGACGAACGGGTTTACTACACCTTCAGAGGACGCCACGTGGACGGTCAAGGCTACTCGGCGTTGATTCGCAGCAATTTGAACCAGGAGATTTTCCTGGAAAACAAGTGCTACTACCCCACGCCTTACTTTACTGATTTTGTGCTGGACGACCCGCTTTGCATTGGCACACCACCATTTACCATTGGAGTGGGCGAATTCCATAACGCAGTTGGCACGATCGTGCCAGGTTCTGTGATGGTGAACGGAGTTGTGACAACGGTCTTCGACGCTGGTACTTTGGGTGTTGGCAACCATACGGTGATGGCCACATTTGATGCCTTCGATGCGCAGCCGTTTATCAAAATAAATGGAGCGGTCGTTGTCGGCAGCAACGCGGCAGCACAGGCTGATCCAGGCTGCAAACAAAAGATCACGAAGATTGTCAACGTAGTGGAGACGCCGAGCACCTTGATTTGCAACGATTTAGTGCACGTTTCTATAGATGCAGACTGTCAGGTAACCACCCTGGTGGACGACGTGCTGGAAGGCACTTACTACTGCTTCGACGATTATACCGTAGAAGTGGACAAAACCCTGCCATTGGGCAACGGCCCATGGGTTCCAGCAACATTCGACGCATCTGATATTGGCAAAACATATCAGTATCGGGTGGTGCATACCAGCGGTGGCAATAATATTTGCTGGGGAGATATCAAGATCGAAGACAAACTGGCTCCAATCCTCGATTGCCCGGCAGATATCACCATCGCCTGTAGCGAATCCACCGATGTTTCACATACTGGTAACGTGTTAATTTCTGATTGCAGCAGTATAACGACTGTGTTGGCCAATTCGGTGGTAGACAATGGAGAATGTGGCAACCCGCGCCAAATCATTACCCGAACATTCATTGTCACAGATACTTGGGGGAATCAATCCGTATGCGATCAAATAATCACAGTCATACCCTTTGATTTTGCGGATTTAGTGATGCCTGCGGATATTACAATTGATTGTGAATCAGCCTATTTGAATCCATTGGCTACGCAACCGCTGAATACCGGCCAACCAAGCATAAACGGTGCGCCCATTGGCACCAGCTTGTGTTCCGCGACCTTTGGTTTCACAGATGTTGTTTTGAACGGTTGCAGCGGCAGCACCGAAATACTCAGAACCTGGACGGTTAAAAATTCGTGTTTGCCTTTGAGCAATACGAACCCGATAACGCATACACAGGTGATAAGGGTGAAGGATTTCAGCGGTCCACAGTTTACCTGTCCACCAGCGGTGACGGTTTCAAGCGATCCGTTCACTTGCTGCGCTACGGCCGCACTGCCAAGCATGATTGTTTCAGAAGGCTGCTCCAATATCAGTGATCTGGAAGCCCTGGTAACGGGTACGAACCCGAACAACGGCAATATCATCACGTTCACAGTGCCTGGTCACCTGGAAGACTTTGCTGGCAACAACTGGTGGAACCCGGATACCCTTGCAGTGTTCGATTACACGCAATGTATGCCTTTGGGTGTGTACCAAGTGACTTATTCAGCGTCGGATGCTTGTGGCAATCTTTCTAATTGCAATTTTGAACTTGTAGTTGCCGACCTCGTGCCACCTGCAGTGGCCTGCGACCAAGTAACTCAAGTAGCGCTTACCGCCACAGGCATGGCCATCGTCAACGCCACTACCTTCGACGATGGCTCGACGGACAACTGCTGCATTGACAAATTTGAGGTGCGGCGTATGAACCCGAACCCTTGCGAGGACGACCAGTTCGACAGCACGGTCAAGTTCTGCTGCTCCGACATCGGCGATACGGTTATGGTTGTGTTCCGTGCTTGGGACTGCCACGACAACTACAACGACTGCATGGTGTCCGTTCTGGTGGAGGACAAGATCAAGCCAACTTGCAACCCGCCAGCACAAGTAGCTGTGAACTGCGAAAACTTCGACCCAAGTCTCTGGGCTTATGGTTTCGCAACAAGCACTGACAACTGCTGTCTGGATACGATCACCCACACTGCGAACTATAGCCTGTTCGACACGGTATGTAACCGCGGCACGATTACCCGGACTTTCCGCAGTTTCGACTGCGCGAACAACTCCGCTCAATGCACGCAGCGTGTCATCGTAACGTACCTGCAGGACTACTTCGTGAAATTCCCGAACGACGCGATCGTGACGGAGTGCGACGGAACGGGACTTTACCAGGAGCCGATCTTCTTCGGCGAGGACTGCGAACTTTTGGGTGTCAGCTTTGCCGATGAAATCTTCACAGTAGTTCCCGACGCCTGCTTCAAGATCGAGCGGACCTGGAGCATCATCAACTGGTGTACGTTCAACCCGAACCTGGACTTTGTGTACGTTCCGAACCCGAACCCGAACGCGATCACCAACCACCCGACGAACCTTCCCGGCCCAACCGTGTCCGAATGCGGCACTTTGGCTCCATGGGCGCCGACGGTGGTGCGGATCAACCCGGGCGACCCGACAACGACGAACTTCTGTACGTTCTGGGATGCGAACGCAAACGGCTACCGCTACAAACAGATCATCAAGATCATTGACGGTCAAAAGCCTACGGGTACGTATGTGACACCGACCTGCGACAACCAGAACTGGACATCGCCGAACAGCGACCTGCTGTGGAACGAGATGTACTGGTGGGACAACGGCATCCAGACGCACGACCTGTGCGAGGAGCCTACCGAACTTTGCATCACGGGCACGGATGCTTGCTCTGGCGCGAACATCAACATCGAATACCTGTTGTTCCTCGACCTTGACGGCGACGGTGTGATGGAAACGGTAGTTAATTCTGTAAACACTGGCATCGCTGGCTTGGGCTGGAACAATGTGTTGTACAACAACATCAACACACCGAACTTCACGGGCGGTACGCCGCGCCAGTTCGACGAGCGAAATGTTCCGAACAACCAGAAGTGGGGCTTCTCGATTCAGGAGACCGTGGTTGGCAACAACAAGACTGCCTGTGTTCGCTGGAACACCCAGCAGGCACAGAACACCCACGTGGTTCCTGAGCTGCCACACGGCACGCACAAGATCAAGTGGTTCATCACGGACGGTTGCGGCAACAACGCAGAGTACGAGTACACCTTCACGGTGCGCGACTGCAAGCCTCCTACGGTGGTGTGCATCAACGGCCTGAGTGTGAACATCATGCCAACGGCGATGATCCAGTTGTGGGCATCTGACTTCCTGCAGTACACGGAAGACAACTGCACCCCTGCTGGCCAGATCAAGATCGGCATCCGCAAGTGCGGCACAGGGACAGGATTCCCAGTGGACAACCAGGGAAATCCGATCACTTCTGTGACCTTCGACTGCACGGAACTTGGCACACAGTGTGTGGAACTCTGGGCAATAGACGCTCAAGGCAACGCGGACTACTGCGAAACCTATGTGATCGTACAGGACAACCTGGGTAACTGTCCAAGCCCCGACCACATCAACGTGGCTGGCGCGCTGAAAACAGAGTTGGCCGACGGAGTGGAAGAAGGCACAGTGTACATTGACGGCACGAGCACCTTTACTCCACCGTACAGCTACTTCGACCTTTCGGACACCCTGGGTGTGTACGCCGTGAAGAATTCGGTTCCTTTGGCAGCGACCTTTGTGATCGCTCCAGAGAAGGACGACAACCCGCTCAACGGGGTAACGACCTATGACCTGGTACTGATTTCCAAGCATATCCTGGGCATTGAGCCTTTGGACTCGCCGTACAAAATGATCGCTGCTGACGCGAACAAGTCTGGCTCGATCACGACGTTCGACATCGTGGAGATTCGCAAGTTGATCTTGGGCATCTACACAGACCTTCCGAACAACAGTTCCTGGCGTTTTGTAGACAAGGCCTTCCAGTTCCCGAACCTTAACAATCCGTTCCAGACCCTCTTCCCCGAAACGATTTCGGTGGCAGACGCGATGCTGAGCCAGATCGGCGAGGATTTCGTGGGTGTGAAAATTGGTGACGTAAACAACACTTCCATAGCCAACGCCACGATGCCGGCAGAAGATCGGACGGCCGCCACGGCACTGTTCGACGTGGAAGACCGCAATGTAAAATCTGGCGAAACCTTCGAGGTGACGTTCGAGGCAGCAGAGCAGTTGAAAGGCTTCCAGTTCACGATGTTGTTGAACGGCCTGGAGACGGTGGGTGTAGTTGAATCGGACCATGTGACGGCCAGTAATTTCGGACAATTTGAAGATGCGACAACGGTATCCATAGACGGTGCCCAAGCCTTCACGCTTCGTTTCAAGGCTTTGAAATCTGGCAAGTTGAGCGAGATGCTGGGTGTTTCTGGTGCGATTACACGTGCTGAGGCATACCCACTTACCAATCACCAGTCACCAATCACCAAAATGGGTGTCGCCTTTAGATTTAACGGCAAAACGATCTCTGGCATCGGCTTCGAGTTGTACCAGAACCAGCCGAACCCGTTTGTGAACAGGACAAGCATCGGCTTCTTCCTTCCGGAAGCAGCAGAAGCAACACTGTCAATTTTTGACGAAACGGGCCGTATGGTGTACCAGCAGAAAGGCCAGTTTGCCAAAGGGGAGAACACGATCGCGCTCGATCGTGCGCTGCTCAACACCACAGGCATGCTGTACTACAAACTGGAAACTGCTACGGACAGCGACACGAAGAAGATGATACAAGTCAAGAAGTGAAAAATTTAGGAGCCTTTTAGGTGTACAAAGGGGTGTCCTGGAATGTCAGGGCGCCCCTTTTTTTTGACCTATAAAATAAAATATATAATACTAGTTTTGCCTTCTGTTTTAATCACTTTCTACCATTGCATCATGAAACGCATCTCGCTCATAGAAGACGATTTTGAAATTCGTAAATCGCTCCGAAGTTCTCTCTCCGAATCCTCAAAAATGGAAATCGAATTTGAAACGGATTCGCTCGAAAAGGCAATCCTTTTCTATCGCACCCGGATGGCCCCACACTTATTCTTGTTAGATATAAACCTAACGGGTATATCGGGCATAGACGGCTTGCCCTTGTTGCGTCGTCATTTCCCAGATTCGGCAGTTGTAATCCATTCCATTGTGGACGATGAAGACCAGGTTTTTCAAGCAATTTGCCTTGGGGCCTCAGGCTATTTGCTTAAAAACACCCCGCACGACGAGATGGAGAAAAACCTTTTGATAGTACTGGAAGGAGAGGGCAGCCCAATTAGCCCTTCCATCGCCCGGCGGATATTGAACCATTTCTGTAATGAACGGCGTACTATTTTCAGCCCCAAAAAGGATACACTCACGGAAACGGAACGAGCGATTATAACCTTGTTAATGGATGCGCTTACCTACCAAGACATCGCCTGTAAATTGGGAATGACTATTGACGGCGTGCGCTATTATGTTAAAAAAATATACACCAAATTACAAATAAAATCTCGTGGACAGTTGGCGCGAATGTTCATGGAAACGCCCGCCAAGCACGCTTTAATACAATCATAGCGCCCTGTTGCCAGGTTTTGAAACAATCTTCAGCTTCCATTCGGTTACTTCACCGTTGTGCCTTAAAATGTGCCATGTGCATATTTTCGGTTGCCATGTTAGGCTATGCCTCACATGGTCAGAATCCGTGGGTTGTGGAGTACCTGGGTTTTGCAGACGGGCTTCCTTCCTTAAATATTGACGCGATCACGCAAGATCAACAAGGATTGATTTGGCTTGGCTCTTATGAAACAGGCTTAATTTGTTACGATGGTTCAAGATTCAAAGTGTTTGACCATACACCTGAAAGCAAGCCCAGCCTGAGTAGCCATCACGTCAGAGACATAATCATAGATGCCAAAGGTCAGATATGGATCGCTCACTTGGCAGGTATAGATATTTTTCAGCCAAATTCACTTGAAATTACCCATCGGATTTCGCTTGCCGGAAGGGACGAAACGGTCAAGGCCCGAGCCAACTGCTTATACCTGGCACCGGATGGTGCAATTTGGGTGGCCGTAACCAACAAAGGAGTATTCCGATTTCCAACGGGCGACCCTAATCATGTGGAATTTGTAGCGGAGATTATGGGAGCCATGTATATCAACCAAACACCCGATGGCATAATATACTGCGTGAGTTATGATTCGGGTATGCATATCTTTGAACAAAATCGTTTTATACCTTCCTTTCCCAAACTTGTTTATGACGAAGATCATTTTTCACAAATTAAACCTATTGAAAATCAAGACGGACATTTTACAGGATTTAGGTTGATTTTGCCGGATGACAGTACCAAACCTTATCGCTATAGTTCACAATTAAAAGGTTTTGAACCCAGGCTCGCCAGCGGACGGCATTACCGTCAATCTGTCTCCTGATATCAGCAAAAAAATGCTGGAAATTGCCAGTCCTCTCGATAAGACTTCATTGTATTATCATGCATTCAGAACATTTGAAGACAGTCAGGGGATCATTTGGGTGGCACCGGAATACGGAGGTGTTTTTAAGTTGAAATCCAGGGAATTGAATTTTACAACATGTCCCGAATTAAAAGGAGTTAGCCTCAGAGGAATGATTGAGAAGCCTGATGGTAACATATACATTGCCACATACGATGGCGTTTTTCAGTATTTCCCAAAGGAAAATCGAGCGGTGCTAATGGAGGGAAACAAACAGGCTTTCTTTTTTCAGCTGGCACAACTAAGGGGCGACACACTCACAGCCCTCTCTGAAAGCAATGGCCTATGCAATTATGTGCTGCGCCCACCCTGGTTACTTACTAAAGCAAAGGCTATAAAATTGAACGCCAATAAGGATCCAAGCCTTTATAACAGTATACCGCTGGATAACGAATGGTGGTTAGCTGGCAATCAGCAGACTTTCCGTTTTCGGCCTTCAGATTTGAAGATAGAAGCGTTTAGTACTTTGCCAATTCAACCCGATGTGTCTTCTTTTTGCTTCAAGCGCACCCGAAATGGCCTTATTTGGGTAGGAACAACTGAAGGTGTTTTTGCGCTTGCACCCGATGGGCGATCTGTGGCGCCTTTGCCACGGATGGATTATCGCCTGCGGGATCAGTCGCGAATCAATGACATATTTGAAGATAAAATAGGGAGAATATGGTTCGCCACCCATACCTACGGCTTGCTTTGTTATGACCCGACGACCCAATATATACAGTCTTATGATGAATCATCCGGATTTGTCAGCAATGAAACGTATAAAATACTTAGTAGTCACAATGAGAGATAGGCTTTGGGTCAGCACGTTTTCTGGACTTCAGTGCATAGAAATTTCCAACAATAGAATTCACTATTTCAATGAATCTGATGGTACAAGTGGCAGCGAATTTAACACCGGTTCATTCCTGCAAGCAAACAACGGAGAATTCTACTTTTGGCGGAGTAAAGGGTTTGACCCACTTCAATCCAAATAGTTTCAACCCAGTGTCGCTTTCTACCGCGAAACCCTATATTTCAAAGCTATTTATTGAAGATATCTATTCCAATAAAATTACTATGATCAACTTCCCAAATAGAGATACGTTGCTTTATCTGTCAAGCACCAAAACACCCTGGAATTCAGGTTCGGAAGCAATGATTATTTTCGTCCAAAAAACAATACTTATAATGTTCAATTACAAAATATTGATAAAAATTGGGTTTCTCTTGGCGATGTAACTACTGTAAAATACTATCGTTTGCCAGCTGGCCACTACAAACTCAACGTGAGGTTAAATAACAATACAGATAAAACCTATAGCCAAACATTTTCAATTTCCTTTACAATAGACGAAGTTTTTTATAAAAAATGGTGGTTTGTTTTACTGGCGTGCATTTTTATATTGAGCATAGCTGGAAGTATAATCCAAATGCGAAGGCGGCGATACAAACGCGAAGAAAATCTCAGACGAGCCATCGCCCACGATTTACACAACACACTTGGCGGGAAAATTAGCAGCATCTCCAATATGCTGCACGTAATAAATCACTTGAAGGAAACAGGGGAACCCTTTCAAACAGAACTAAACCAACTGATTGAACAAACCGTAAAAGTACATAGTACAATGTCAGATGTTATTTGGGTACTATCCAGGACGGAAAAAATAAATCTTGGATTGGTTAACCGTATGCAGGACTATGCTGATAAATGGCTTAAAACTGCCAAAATAAAAGTATTTTTTGAGCACAACATTGGCGATGGGGAAAAATCCATCCCATTCAATGTTCAACATGAACTCTTATTGGTTTATAAGGAAATGCTGGGTAATCTTCTCAAACATACCTTTTCTGAAGAAGTGTACATATCGTTTATGATCAACCCTGACAAAAGCATTGAGTTCTCTGTTCGCAATTTATTTTCCAAACGAAAAGTGGATGCGCCATCAAGTGGCCAAGGCATTCCTATTATGAAAGAGCACATCGAACGAATTGGCGGGATACTAAAAGTGACAGCATTGGAACGCAGTTTTGAGGTGCACATTCGGTTTGAAAGACCTTTCAGGCATTGGAAGAACCAATAGTCTTTCTACATTTGCGCCCAACAAAATCAAGCTATTCATGTCTAAACAAGCATACGAAAAAAACCTCAAGACCTGGATTGAGGATGAAAAAGCAGCCCTCGAGCTCATTGCAGTAGTAGGCAAACTGTGGTTCGACAAATCCATCGAGTTGGTCATTTTCCGCAACCAAATGGTGGACAGAAGTGCTTCTGAATTGCTGCAATTGCACCATTATGCCCGCGAAGTGGTGCAACACCCGCTCACCGTACAAGACACTCTGGGACTAGCCAAGGCCATTTCTCGCAGCCAGGTCGCGCCTTCCCGACTGGATATTGGCAGGATCGGCGTGGATTGGCTCGACGAAAAGGGGAAATATCCCAATGAATTAGCCTTTATCAATAAGAAACTGGAAGGCTACATCGGCAAAGACAAGATCAACCTGAAACCCAAAGATGTCATCCTCTATGGCTTCGGACGCATTGGACGCATTGCTGCACGCGAACTGATCACCCAGGCTGGCAAGGGGCAGCAACTTCGCTTGCGTGCCATCGTCACCCGCGACAAAAAACCGGAAGACATCATCAAACGTGCCGACCTGCTTCGCTCGGATTCTGTACACGGGCTGTTCCCCGGCACCGTAATCCCGGATGTGGCAGAAAGCTGTATCTGGGTGAATGGTCAAAAAATACACATGATTTCTGCGGCCAAACCCGAAGACATCAACTATACAAAATTTGGCATCAGCAACGCCCTTTTGATTGACAATACCGGTGTGTGGCGCGACCGTGAGAACCTGAGCAGGCACTTGAAATCAAAAGGCGTCTCGAAAGTACTGCTGACAGCCCCCGGCAAAGGCGATATTCCAAACATCGTCTACGGGGTGAACAACCGCCAGTTTGAGGTAGACAGCGAAACCGTATGGTCGGCGGCAAGTTGTACTACGAATGCCATCGTGCCGGTATTGGCCGTCGTAAACAAAGCCCTTGGCATTGAAAAAGGGCATATCGAAACTGTACACTCCTACACCAACGACCAAAACCTGCTCGACAATTTCCACGGCAAATTCCGCAGGGGCAGGGCAGCGGCTTTGAATCTGGTCATCACAGAAACCGGGGCGGAGAGCGCCATTGCCAAGGTGATGCCCGAACTGTCGGGCAAGTTCACAGGCAATGCCATCCGTGTGCCGACACCAAACGTGTCGCTCGCTGTGCTGAATCTGCAAATCAACACGCCCACCAGCAAAGATGTCCTGAACGAAATCATGCGCCAGGCCGCACTAAAAGGCGATCTGGTGGAGCAGATCCAGTATTCTTTCTCGAACGAACTGGTTTCCAGCGATTTAGTGGGCAGCCCTACCCCATCCATTTTCGACTCACCGGCCACCATTGTCTCCAAAGACGGCAAGGGCATTGTGCTGTATGTCTGGTACGACAATGAATACGGCTACGCGGCAGGTGATTCGTTTGGCCAAGCAATTGGCGGGGGTGTTGAGGCTGAGTTATTATTGATGTGAAGGGGATTTCACCGCAAAGGCCCAACGACGCGGAGTCTAATGCTTGTGCCTTGCGGTAATTTGAAATTAGGGCATCAATTTTTATATTTAGATTTTGACACAACAGCCAACAGCCAAAAGGCCCGCCAATAAATATTTAAAACCTAAGCGTAGTGAGGCAGTGACTCCAAGTCACCGCCTCACTACGCTTCCTTCTACCTAGCACCAAACACCGCTCCCACCAATAGCGATAAAAAGCCTATGATACTGGCAATTTGGCGATACCCAAACAATTGGAGCCACTTGTCGCGGTAATTTGTCCAGTCGGCGGGAACATTGCCGGCGCTCCAGGTATTGATGACAGCGTTGATGGGCAGATTTCCTTCATCATAATCACCACATCCAGCACGAGCGCTACAAAGGCAAGGGTTGAGCTGACAAACAGCAGGCTGCCCGGATTTCTCGCCGTCAAAACAACGAGCAACAAAGTGGATATAAGGGCCGTATAAATCACATATTTAAAATTGGCCCTCATACTGGCATCAATCCGTTTGCGTAATTGCGTATAGGCATTTGCATCCAGATTAAGTTGTACCGTTTTCAGCGAAATCAGATACATAAAGGATTGACTCACGACCATGCTATAGGCCAGCAATGTAACGAGCAACAAGATTTCGGTTGTCATGATATTTATATGGACTGTTGTGAACTCGGTTTGTGCGAACAAATATATAAATATAAATGCGCTGAAAAAACAAAATATTTACCCATTCCTGCCCCTATTGGTGTTCCATCTCAGCACGGACCAAGTTTTTGATCAAAACTAATGCCCCGCCACCAATCACTCGCATAAAAACCTAGCATGTAATTTTTCTTTTGCATAATATTGCAACATTATGTATTGATAGCAATCCATTTTTTGAGATTGTTATTGCGGTAATTTTTCTCTAACCGATTCATAATGATGAAAAAACACATACTACTTTTTGCTGCAATTCTCCTTTTTAATCATGTATTTGCCCAATTGGTACCGACTTGTCCACCCGGACAAAAGCCAGCCGAGACCTGTGCAGGCGCTTGCGTTTACTGCAATATTAACGGGTTTGTGGGAAGCACAATTGGCTATGATAACAGCCAACAGACCCTCAGCTGTGGGTGTATGTACGTCGACAACGACCAATGGCTGGCTTTTGTAGCTGGCGACACCATGGTGACTATCACCATCACTTCCACAGGATGTACCAATCACCATGGCATGCAGGCGGCACTCTTTGATGATTGCAGTTCCAGTGCGATTAGGTGCGATTGCGGAGGCCAGGGGCAACAAGGTGTACCCCTCGAATTAGACAATGTACCACTCTCCCCTGGCACGACTTATTATCTCCAGATAGATGGCTGGTCTGGTGACAAGTGCTCTTTTGTCGTGACCGCCGATCCCCCAAGCGCAGTGATTGCCAACCCGCTTGGAGCCAGTATCGGACCCATTCAAGGCCCCGATATTATTTGCCCCGGCTCCATTGTCACCTATTCAGTGCCGCCGGTTTCCAATGCCGGCACCTATACCTGGACGGTTCCCCCGGCTGGAAGATCAACGGACTAAATTCCCCTCAGCACATCCTTGCCGTGGACGGTGGTCACTCCTTGAAAATAAAAGTGGGCACAAACAGTGGCCAAATATGTGTCACGGCTGCTAATTCCTGCTTCCCCGACGGGCCTGACATTTGCAAGGACATCATCGTGGGACCCGCACCCGTTAATGTACTGCCAACCGCCTATGTATGCAATGAAAACAAGCCTTTTCAGCTGCCCTGGGGCGATCCGGCGCCTGTTAGCGGGAATTATCAGAAGACCCTTAAATCCATTTACAATTGTGATAGCATGGTGAGCCAGGAAGTTATCATAAGGCCGCCCATACTCGTCTCACTCCCCGATACGACGCTCTGCGCTGGCGATAATTTAGCAGTGTGTGGCATCAATTATACTGACGCGGGCAATTATTCCCACTTGCCAAAGCTACCATGGTTGCGACAGCCTGATTAATTTTTCCGTATCCGTGCTGGCTCCCCTCGCTCAGATAAACGGAACCGCGACGCTTAGCTGTGCTACAACAGATATTTTACTCAACGCCTCGGCTTCTCCTTCAGGCACTTTGTTCCGTTGGAAGAACGGCTCCGGGCAGGATTTGGGCGACAGTACCCATTTGTCAGTAACGACACCCGGCGTTTATATTCTGAGTGCTACCATGTTAGGAGGAGGAAGGCAATGTGTGAAATCCGACACAGTCCTGATCGCATCCAACACCATTGCTCCCGCGCTTTCCGCAACGGGCGGCACATTGAACTGTGCGGTCAACTCCATAGCATTGAACGCAAGCACCAACGTAGCCTCCCCGACCTGGGTCTGGAGCGGCCCCAATGTTTTTTCCGCTGTCATCGCCAATCCAACTGCTTCACTGGCAGGCATTTATACCGTCACCGTCACCGACCCAATAAACGGTTGTACGACTTCCATTTCAGCCACGGTAATTGATGATACAGCGCCACCGGTCATTTCAGCATCCGGCGCCACGCTAAGTTGTGCGGATACTTTGATGCAAATCAGCGTAAGTGCCCTGCCCGCCACCGTCGTTTACGAATGGACAGGTCCGAACGGGTTTTTATCTACCGCCCAATCGCCTGACATAACAATACCCGGCATTTACACCGTTGCCGTGACCGACACGAACAACCATTGCATCGCCCTCGATACGGCAGAAGTTTTCCTGAATGACACGCCGCCAGACGCCCTTGCAGCGGTGAACGACGTAATTAGTTGTCCGACACCGGAAATCCCGCTGATGGGCGATTCCCCGACATTAGGGGCCACCTACTCCTGGACAGGCCCCAATAATTTCAGTGCATCGGTGCAAAACCCCTTGGTTAACCTGGCCGGAATCTATACATTACTCACAACCGGGCCGAACGGTTGCACCAGCACCGCATCCGTGGTGGTAAATGGAAATGTAGATGCCCCCGATGTTTCGGCCAACGATGGCACCCTGAGTTGTACAGATCCCGCAATCTCCCTTCAAGGCAATTCCGGCACGAGCGGAGTCTCTTATTCCTGGGCAGGTCCGAACGGATTTGCGGCCATGCTTCAAAACCCAATGGCTTCGGATACGGGTGTTTATACCCTGACCGTCACTGGATTGAATGAATGCACCGCAACGGCGACGGCAATCCTTCTCGGAAACTTCGGTTTGCCGGATGTGCATGCCGCAACCGATACGATCAACTGCTGGAACCCTGCCGTTGATGTTGCCGCAAGCAGTCTGACACCGGGAGCCACTTTCCAATGGGAGGGACCTGGCGGGTTCTTTTCGCTGCTCGATACCGTATCAACAAATGTAAGCGGCGTGTACACCCTGACAGCCACCGCTCCGAACGGTTGTAAGGCTCAAACCCTCCTCTCTGTTCCTTTAGATATCGCCGGACCAGGGGCTGCCGCACAGGGCGACACTTTGACTTGTAGTACACCAGTCCTGAACCTTGCCGGATCCTCCGGGCTGCTGAATGTTCAATGGCATTGGACGGGACCGGGCAACTTCATTTCGAGCGAACAGAACCCCGCCATCAACCTTCCGGGTATTTACGAATTGGAAGTGACAGGTCTCGTAAATGGCTGTATTTCAAGCGCTTCTATTCAAGTGGAGGTGGATCAAATTCCGCCGATAGCCGCTTCGGACACCGGAATACTTACCTGCTCCCTGGATGCTTTAACCCTGACAGGCAGCTCGAATGTGAATTCCATTTTTACATGGTCAGGGCCTGCTGGTTTCGTTTTCACGGGCGCCAATCCTATTGTTGTCCTGCCTGGCGATTACACCCTTGTGGCTCAGTCTCTGAACAACGGTTGCGCTGACACCATTTCGGTAACGGTCAATCAAGACATTGCTGCGCCCGACGCTGAGGCACAGGGTGACACACTCAGTGCAATGCCACTCAAATTACTATAAGCGGCAGTTCAGGAACACCCGGAGCCGTATTCTTTTGGACCGGTCCCAATGGTTTCAGCGCTTCGGAACAAAACCCGGCCGTTTCCAATCCCGGGCAATATGTCCTCACGGTTACCGGTCCAAACGGCTGCCAGTCAAGCGTTACTGCTGAGGTGCTGGAAGATGTGGATGCACCGGCAGTCTCACTCGACGGCGCTGGTACACTGACGTGTGCCTTAACCAGCCTGACCCTAGAATCCGAAATACAAACGGCCGGAGCAAGCGGAGTATGGAGCGGACCAAATAACTTCAGCGCTGATACTTCCCACATAAGCATCAGCATTCCAGGCATTTATACGTTCCATGTGACTGCCGCAAACGGTTGCATCTCAGCCTCGACGCTGACCGTTTTACAGGATACCGTACCACCGCAATCGGTCATCACGCAAGGAGGCTTGTTGAATTGTGCAATTCAAAGCCTTGCAATTCAAGCCGGCAGCAGCACGTCGGCTAGCTACCAATGGAACGGTCCGGGAGGCTTTGTTTCCAGCCTGCAAATGCCTACCGTCTTAGAACCGGGAGATTATACCGTTACCCTCACGGGCTTGGCCAATGGTTGTACCGCCACCGCCATCGCTACGGTAACCCAAGACTTGTCTGAACCGGACATTGCCGTTCAGTCGGACTCTCTGACCTGCACAACTAACTCGGTGATATTAGAGGCTACCTCAAACACGCCGGATGTGAACTTTGCCTGGACGGGTCCGGATAATTTTGTTTCCGCTGAAG
Organism: Lewinellaceae bacterium; assembly: GCA_016708875.1. GTDB lineage: Bacteria > Bacteroidota > Bacteroidia > Chitinophagales > Saprospiraceae > M3007. The sequence continues at coordinate 39,240 of JADJFA010000029.1, read as the reverse complement.
AAGATCCCTTGACGGATAAACCGGGCGTTTATGCCCTGACGGTTACCGGGCCAAACGGTTGCAGTACCATATTTCAATATGCTGTCCATCAGAATATTGAGCATCCGGCAGTAAGCGCCAGCGCGGATACCTTAAGTTGTTTGGAACCTGTCGGCCTGGTCATCAGCAATACCCCGGCGGCGGAGGCTGTTTTTGTCTGGTCTGGCCCCGGAAATTTCACTGCTTCAAACGCGATAGCGGCAGTGTCGGCGCCAGGTCTGTACACCGTGGTTGTTACAACGCCGAACGGTTGCAGTTCGACGGCTCAAGCTACTGTGGCTGCGGATACAATTTCGCCCGTGCTGACGGCATTCGGCGGAACGCTTACCTGTTTGGATTCTTTAGTCGCCATTTCAGCCACATCCGATGTCGCCGTGACTTGGCAATGGATCGGGCCGGGCAATTTCAGCGCACAGGTCCAGGCCCCGGAGGTTTCGCTGCCGGGCGACTACCTAGTGAGCGGGATGGCAGCCAATGGTTGCATTAGTACGAGCATGGCTACGGTAGAAGATGATACACAAGCACCAGCGCTGGGCATCCTTCCGCCGGATAGTCTGGATTGCGCCACTACCCAGGTTGCGCTGGAAGCCCTGGTCAATACAGTTGGGTCCTACGATTTTCATTGGACCACCGCTAATGGGCTTATTCTTTCCGGTGTAAATACCCGGACTGCAATTGCTACCCAGCCCGGGCTGTACACGATTCAGGTCACGGATTTGTCCAACGGATGCAGCGCTGTGGCCGAGGCGGCAGTACTTCGAAATCAGGACATTCCTGTCGGCGTTCAACTGCATCGTCGTCACGTTTCCTGCTTTGGCGAAATTGACGGCTCCGTGGAGATTCTTTCGGTTGTGGGTGGTACGGCGCCGTTTGCTTATGCCATTGATAGTCTGGGTTTTACAAGTTCCCATTTTCATCCGGGGTTGACGGGCGGAATACATACGCTGACGGTGTTGGATAATAACGGATGTACTTACACGACTACTTTCCAGATCGAGGAACTGGAGGAATTACTGCTCGACCTCGGGCCGGACACTACGATCCACTTGGGACAGAGCATCGATCTGAATCTGGATGGCGCCATCAATTATCCGGATAGGGTAGCGGAAACCCATTTTGTACCTGCGGATTTGAACCTGCCGGTGCTCCTGACGCCACTCCATTCTTTTCAATACCATGTAGGGATCGTTGATTCCAGCGGTTGTGAGGTCTGGGATACCAGGGTCATTATTGTCAGTAAAAAGCGCTGGGTGTATATTCCCAATATTTTCAACCCGAATTCATTGGAAAACGGGCTGCTGTATGTATCCGCTGGGGTAGATGTGCAAAGCGTTCAATCGTTTTCGGTTTTTGACCGCTGGGGCAATGCCATTTTCAACAAAAGAGATTTCCTACCAAACGACCCCACAACAGGCTGGGACGGGAGTTACCGTGGCGCAGCGATGGACCCGGCAGTGTTCGTGTATTATGCGGAGGTGTTGTTTATTGATGGGGAGACGAGGGTGTATAAGGGGGATGTGACGTTGGTGCGGTAGGGAGTGTCTCGTCCTAGAATAACTTTACAGGTTAAGAGATAATCCTTGAGGGACTTTACAGTTCAAAAAGTAATCCTGCGGGGGCTTTACAAAGTTGTGTCCAAAAAGCCTGTCTACAGAATTGATATTGAAGATTGAGATTGATTTGTTCTTTGACTTAGGTTTCCAACGTTTTTTGAGGGCGCCATGAAGTTGGTGTGCATTGACTGGAGTGTGGTAATCGCAACTGGCATGAGGCCTAGAATGGTTGTAGTGGTAAATGGCCTTTTCGATAGCCTCTTGTGCTTGCTCAAAGGAGTCGAAGGTTTGATCAAGCCCCCATTCTTGTTTGAGGATACCATTGACCCGTTCAGCCAGTGCATTTTCATAAGGGTCGCCGTTTTGCGTCATGCTGATGCTACAGGAGTGTTTTTCTAAGGCATTGACATAGGCTTGCGAACAGTATTGAATGCCACGGTCAGAATGATGCATGAGCGATCGTTGTGGGTATTGTCGTGATGAAAGAGCTACTTGGAGTGCATTGACACAAAAAGCTGCATTCAAAGATTTACTAAATTCGTGGCCTACAATCTTGCGAGAATAGGCATCGGTAATCAGCACCAGGTATCCAAACTTGCTGCCTGTACTGATATAGGTGATGTCGCTCACCCAAAGTTGTTCAGCACGGTCAACTTTCAATTCGGCGGCAAGATTGGGATGTTTCTTGAGCCAATGCCTGCTATCGGTAGTCGTAGCGTACTTTTTGCGACGCCGGATCAGCAGTTCATTGCGGCGCAAGAGGGCAAAAAATTGATCCCGACCCAATTGAATGCCGTGTTTTTGCCATTGATTCTCAAGCAAGTGCAACAACTTGCGTCCGCCAGCCCCTGGGGTATCTTCTCGCTGACGGCGCACCAGGTCAATGACTAAACCCTCATCCAAAGCGTGCTGGTCGGCGCGCCACTGATGCTCATAGAAGGCCTGACGTGTCTTTCCCAGCAGCCCACAAAAAACCTTTAAGCCGGTTGTTTGATAGAATGCCTTCATTTTTTCAACTGCTGGGAACCAGACTTTTTTCTGATATCGACCTTAAGTTGATCTTCCGCAATGTCGATCATTGTCTCCAAAAGTTCAACTTTTAACTTCGATAAACGTAGTTGTTCTTCTAGTTCTTTAACCCGTTTTTCAGTGGCCATTTGGGCGGAATCTGGCGTAGAGCGTAGCTTCTTGGACATCGAAATCTCAGTATTTGTCGCACTAAGTTCGTTGTTCCGACGAAACCACTTGACAAATTCTCTGACAACGCTTTTGTCTCTAAGGCCATACTCCTCGGCGGCAATCGCATAACTGAATCGACCCGAAAGATATTCTTGCGCAATCTTGCGCTTCAATTCATCCGGGTACCGGTTTTGGCGCTTCACTTTTTTAATCCTGACCATTGCTTTACAATGTGTGTTTTGTGTAAAGCTATTTCAGGACAAGACAGAGTGGTATTCGCTTGATTACTTGGAGGAGTTGCATTTAGGTCACAAGACCCAGGCATGGCGGAAAAAAAATGAATTAATTCTATTGTCCATGCCAGCCAATTCCTGCCCTGCATGGCGTTCCATCACCAGCACGGACCCATTTTTTGCTTAAAACTGATGCTAAGCCGCCGCGCCTGGGTCTTGTGACCCAGCGCCACTTCGGTGGTTTCCCAAGCCAAAAGAACTGATCTTCCAAATGTGACAGCAGTGAACCAAGCAAAGCAGATGGAAGGACTTGAATCGAAGAGGATAAGGGATAACTTTTGACCCATTTCTGGCACGGGCCCGCCGTTTGAATAGGAGTAGGTTCTGCTCGATCTTGGCTGCCTGCTGAAGTAGCGCTGGGTCACAAGACCCAGGCGCGGCGGATTTGTTGCTTTTGTATCATAATTTTCGCTTAACATACTCCCATGCCCTTTTGCCAAAAATTTTGAATCAACTTAAATTTAAATGTCACATTTTTCGATAAAATATTTATTACAATTAACTGTCGTAGTCGGCAGTTTGATTGTAAGCAACTTTGAATGTATTTCTGCCCAAAACCTTTCGACGCAAAGAACAGTCGATAGTCTGATCGCTGTCTATGGTAAGAGCTATCCTAATGATAGTGCAAGAGTCGATATTATTTATAAATTGGGAGCGATCAGTAAACAACAAGAATTTGGATGTGGTCTTTGTATTCAGTTTTTAATAGAAAAATAGACGCGAGATTTATTTACGGCAATGGAATCAGTGAACTTGATCAGGGAAAGGGCAAGGCTGCATTTTCTCAATTACTTGGTATTGTTCGAGACACTTCTAAACGATGGAGCGTATTACGGCGCTATTTAACGCTCTAAAGAGAAAGACCGAAATGATAGTTTTATCCGAAGCGTTTACGCACTACTTAATGTAATGTCAAACTCTTTGGTGGCCAAGGAAATTGTAGAATTTGAAATTTCGGCAACCGGTTGTGACCACAATTGTAGGAAAGCATATCCATCCTACCAAAAGAATCTAAAATCTTTACTTGGAAAGTTTGAATAAATTGTTTAACAATATGAAAAATACATCAATTTATAAATTTATATTCCTGCCCTGCATGGTGTTCCTTCACCAGCACGGACCCATTTTTGCCTAAAACTGATCCCAAGCCGCCGCGCCCGGGTCTTGTGACCCAGCGCCACTTCGGTGCTTTCCCAAGCCGAAAGAACGGATCTTCCAAATGTGACAGCGGGGAACCAATCAAAGGAGTTGGAAGGACTTGAAACGAAGAGGATAAGGGATAACTTTTGACCCATTTCTGGTACGGGCCCGCCGTTTGATTAGGAGTAGGTTTTGCTCAAGCATGGCTGCCCGTCGTAGTGGCGCTGGGTCACAAGACCCAGGCGCGGCGGCTTGAGGTTAGTACTAGAAGAGAAAGACTTGATTATGTTCCAATTAGGGACAACTAGCGGGCCGGGAATGGCATCACCAGCACGGACCAATTTTTTGCTTCAAACTGATCCTAAGCCGCCGCGCCTGGCCCTTCCTGTCCTGCATGGTGTTCCATCACCAGCACGGACCCATTTTTTGCTTAAAACTGATCCCAAGTCGCCGCGCCTGGGTCTTGTGACCCAGCGCCACTTCGGTTTCCCAAGCCAAAGAACTGATCTTCCAAATGTGACAGCGGTGAACCAATCAAAGCAGTTGGAAGGACTTGAAACGAAGAGGATAAGGGATAACTTTGACCCATTTCTGGTACGGGCCCGCCGTTTGAATAGGAGTAGGTTCTGCTCGAGCTTGGCTGCCCGACGAAGTGGCGCTGGGTCACAAGACCCAGGCGCGGCGGCTTGAGATTGGTTCTAGAGAGAAAGACTTGATTATGTTCCAATTAGGACAACTAGCGGGGCGGGGAATGGCATCTCCAGCACGGATCAATTTTTTGCTTCAAACTGATCCTAAGCCGCCGCGCCTGGCTCTTCCTGCCCTGCATGGTGTTCCATCTCCAGCACCGATCAAGTTTTTTGCCTAAAACTGATCCCAAGCCGCCGCGCCTGGGTCTTGTGACCCAGCGCCACTTCGGTGCTTTCCCAAGCCAAAAGAACTGATCTTCCAAATGTGACAGCGGTGAACCAATCAAAGCAGTTGGAAGGACTTGAAACGAAGAGGATAAGGGATAACTTTTGACCCATTTCTGGTACGGGCCCGCCGTTTGATTAGGAGTAGGTTTTGCTCCAAGGACAACACACGGGCCATGCCCGTCTTGTAGTGGCGCTGGGTCACAAGACCCAGGCGCGGCGGCTTGAGATTGGTTCTAGAGAGAAAGACTTGATTATGTTCCAATTAGGATAACTAGCGGGGCGGGGAATGCATCTCCAGCACGGACCAATTTTTGCTTAAAACTGATCCCAAGCCGCCGCGCCGGCTTGCCCGGCTTCCCTGCCCTGCATGGTGTTCTATCTCCAACACGGACCAATTTTTTTTTCTAAAACTGATCCCAAGCCGCGCCTGGGTCTTGTGACCCAGCGCCACTTCGGTGCTTTCCCAAGCCAAAAGAACTGATCTTCCAAATGTGACAGCAGTGAATCAAGCAAAGCAGTTGGAAGGACTTGAAACATTGAGGATAACGGTTAACTTTGTTATTAACCAAATGAATCATTATCATGTATCCCGGCAACTTCCATTACAAATACACTGATCTGTACTTCACTACTGCCACCGTTAAAGATTGGAGGCATCTACTTCGACCAGATAAATACAAGAAAATCATCACCGATTCTTTGGACTATCTTGTCAAAGAGCAAACCGTAAGGGTTCATGCCTTTGTCATCATGCCCAACCATTTTCATATAATCTGGCAGATGCTCGCAGAACAGGATTTATCGAAGATTCAGCTTAGGTTTATGAAGTATGTAGCACAGCAAATTAAGTTTGACCTTTTTGATCATCATCCTAAGGTGTTGGAATATTTCAAAGTGGGTCGAAAAGATCGAGAATATCAATTTTTTAAAGAACGCCCTTTGTCTATTCCGCTTTTTACTGATCCAATCGTGGCACAGAAAATGGAATATATTCATCGCAATCCGGTGCAGCCTAAGTGGCGTTTGGCTGATGACCCAGAAAAGTATCCTTGGTCTTCTGCAGCGTTTTATCTGCGTGCAGAGATGCATTGGACTTTTTTGACTCACTTTTGGTACGGGAGTGATTGGCCGCCGCCGTTTGAGTAGGTTCTAGCTTGAGCATGGCTGCCTGCTGAAGTAGCGCTGGGTCACAAGACCCAGGCGCGGCGGCATGCCCCGGAATTTCAAGATTCAAATCGAAAAAATTGACCTTTATTTTCGATTTGAAAAATTTTGCCTCTCGCTAAAATACCCGCTGGCGCAAAGGCTCCTGCCTGTGCCACCCATTCCATTCGGCTGTGCCGACCTCCTCCCCACCCCACCCAGCGCAGCTATCCCGAACGCTGTTTTGAGGCCGTCACAATCTCCAACACAAAAAAAGCCCCCCAATATGTTGGGTGGCTTTTCCAATTCTTTCCGGTTAATGGACGTGTTGGTTATGCTTGGCAGTTCAGGATTTTAATATGGGTTATGGGCATTGATGAAAACCAGTATTGCAGTCAGCAACGAAGCATTTAGTTTCGAATGCGTTTAGCGTAATGGGGCCGGATAAACCCCAGCAATCAAGGGTAAATTGAATTTGAAATCCCGCTGGGTTGGTGAAACAGATGGCACAATCATCTTCATAGCAAAATGTAATATTCTTGCCTGGACCTGGGAAGTTTACCCGGTCACCACACGTGTTGACACCGCAACTAGTGGCTACATTACATGGAATGCCCATCGGACTAGGTGCTACACCGCAAATTACTAATCCGCCGAACGCAGTAGTAATCACGGTTAGTTTACAGCAGCAGATGCCACGCTCATTTGCTTGAGCATCATCCAGCTTGTTAATATCTTCAGTTGTTTGAACCTCTGTGCCTTTGTTGCAGGCAAAACTGAAAAAAAGAATTAAAGCAAGGAAAGGAATCGATTTTTTCATAATTGCGTATTATAGGATGAAAGAAAGAATTGCAGGAGAAGTTGGACGTGGGTTCGGCTAATGTGCGCAGAAATGCCATGCAGTATTTACTCAATTAGCCCTTCCCTGATAGCCTTGGCAACAATGCCTCCCGGTGTATGCATATCCATTTTACATTTAATATTCTTAATGTGGTCTTGTACAGTAAAAGCACTGATATTGAGAGATCTGGCGATCTTTTTCACATTTTGATCATGACTCATCCATTGGATGATCTCGCGCTCGCGCAGTGTTAAACTTTTTTCAGAGGAGAGGTTCGGTAAATCGTCGGAGAGATTAGTTCTGACGAACGGGGAAGGAGGGCAAGGGGGATTGCTCATCTGCACGGTTTTAGAAGCGTTATAACTCAGGGATTGAAATAAGAAGCACAAAGATAGCGGTCATGATCCATGATGAAAATCCCTAAAATTAGGGATTTTTGCTGCCAGGGAGCTGGGCGTGCGTTTTTCAAAACGTGTGTGACCCAGCGCCACTACGACGCGTTGCTAAGCCGAAAGAACTGATATAATCCTGCCTACATTTGCGCCACAGTCATTCCATATATGAAAATTCAACTTTCCACCCTACAGTTTTTGAAGGACCTCGCAGCCAATAACGATCGCGAGTGGTTTCAAGCCAACAAAGGCCGTTATGAAGCGGCGCTCGACAATATGAAAGCATTTGCCCGGGCTGTCGAAAATGCGCTGGGCGAAACCGATTTGCTGGAATCCGCTACGCTGTTCCGTATTTACCGGGATGTGCGTTTTTCCAAAGACAAGTCGCCGTACAAAAACAACTTTGGCTTGGGCCTGAGCCGGGCCACCAAACGCCTCCGGGGTGGTTATTACCTCCAGATAGAACCGGGCGGATCGTTTGTCGGCGGAGGTTTCTGGCAACCTAATGCGGAGGATTTGAAGCGTATCCGCGCCGAATTCGCCATTGACGACCAGCCGATCCGGGAAATCATGTCGGATCCCGGCTTCCGGAAATATTTTGGTACGCTGCAAGGAGAGGAATTAAAAACAGCGCCACAGGGCTTTGACAGGAATCATCCGGCGCTCGACTTGCTCCGCAAAAAGAGCTTTGTCGTGAAACGAAATTTTACGGACGCCGAGGTAACCGGCGATCTGTTTCTACAGGAAGTGATACAAAGCTTCCGGGCCATGCGGCCATATTTCGATTATATGAGCATGGTGCTGACCACCAATTTGAACGGAGAAAGTGTTCTGGAGGATTAGGGCCACTTGGAACACCACGCACGGCGAAAAACATAGAAACCGCTCCAATTGATTCAAAACCGCCACTCATGAGCAAAGCATACATCGAAGACAAACATTTTCAGGGGGAAGATTTCAGCGAAAAAGGCCTGGAAATGGGCGAATACGAAAACTGCCAGTTCTCGAATTGCCGTTTTTTGAACAGTAATTTGTCGGGGATTTCGTTCTCGGCCTGCACTTTTTCAGATTGTGATTTGAGCATGTGCAAACTGAACGGGACGGCCTTCCGCGAGGTGACATTCAAAAATTGCAAAATGCTGGGCCTGCGTTTTGACGATTGCAACACCTTCGCCCTCGCGCTGGAATTCGATACCTGTGTGCTCAATTTTTCTTCTTTTTACAAACTCAACCTGCGGGACACTGTGTTCAAAGATTGCAAATTGGAAGAGGTGGAATGGATAGGAACCGACCTGAGTCAGGCTGTTTTTCGGCAATGTGACTTCAGAAACGCCATCTTTGAAAACACCATCCTCGAAAACGCCGACCTCCGAACGGCTTTCAATTTCTCCATCGACCCCGAAACCAATCGAATCAGCAAGGCGAAATTTTCCCTGACAAACATTGCCGGCTTGCTGGACAAGCACAAATTAGTCATCGAGTAGTTCGGGAAGATTAAACAATAACATATGCTAGTCAAATCAATTTTCTGGTCTATAGCCTTTGGGCTGATTTGCTTGTTTGGCTGCAAGGCGAAACAGGAGTGTCCAGAATTTAATCGGTATGAATACTTGGACGATCAAGTTGATTCGGTTTTTGCACAACAAGCGACCGTCTTTCGGGACACGTTGTTAAATAGGTTTGGCTCGCCCCCATTAAAGGATTGAATTACAAGGCTTATCATTTGCTTTTCTATGATGCCTTCCGTAATGGAGAATCCATAAAAGTTGAAATCAATGACTATGGCTGTTTTCTAACCGTAAAATGTGTCGGGAGAGGCTATTCCAATTCGGAATGCCTTAATTATAAAACAAAAATTACGGAGGAAGATTGGAACATACTCAATGCAATGATTTATGAATTCGACTTTTGGACAGCCGAACCATTTAGAGCTAATATGGATGTATTGGATGGTTATGCATTCCTTTTGGAAGGCAACAAGCCCGAAGCAGCCGTGTGCGATCAAAGGATCTATCAATTTGTTGGCCGGAGTTCACCGAGGTTTGACAAAATGGAAGCATTATGCCAGTGCATCATCGAATATAAAGAGCACTTGGTTTTTAGATATAGCCAAAGATGACACCAGATGCCGCAGCACTGACGCTGTTTTTAAAAAACCTATCCCCCCCCAGGGCAGCCGCATGAATTTTAAGAAGTGATATTTAAGAATTGTAGAATTTTTTGATTGACGAGTGATGAGTACATGAATGATGATTGTTGAGGTGATGGGCTATTGGTGAAATTATAATGGATGATTGGGCGGAACATCAGCAATCGAAAATCAAACCTCTACCTCAACAATCATCATTCATGTATTCATCAATCGTCAATCAAAAAAGACCCCTCATTTTCTAGTTTTTATTATTAATTATTCATGTGGCTGCCCTTCGCACCGCCCCTTTCCCAAACCGGTCCCGAATCTTGTCCATAGCATCCAACAGCCGCGATTCCTTTTCCGTATCGTCAAACAGGTTGAGTTGACTGGTTCCTTGTACCAGTTCGCTGAAACGCACGCCCACCAGGCGAATAGCCTGACGGCGCTCGTACAATCGGTCGAACAAACTCAGCGTGTGCGCCACGAGCAGGCCATCCTGTGCGGTATAGGAGATTTTGGCTTGTTTGGTAAACGTGTTGAAATCCGAATAGCGCAGTTTCACGGTCACGCAGGCGGTCAGTTTTCCGAGACTGCGCAGTTGATAAGCCAGTTGAGCCGTTTGTTTTCGGATTTCATCGTGCAGGAAACGCATTTCAATGGTATCGGTGTGGAAGGTGCGCTCGGTAGAAATAGAATCCTGCTCACGATAAGGCACTACCGGGCTTTCGTCTTCCCCGTTGGCTTTTTTCCACATGAGGAGGCCGTGCTTGCCAAATTCCCGTTGCAGGAGGCGGGGAGGCACTTCGCTCAGGATCTGACAAGTGCGCACGCCCATGAGCGAAAGGCGGCGTTCTGTTTCACGACCAATCGAAGGGATTTTGCCCACGGGCAAGGGCGCAAGAAAAGTCTTTTCCGTACCTGCTGCTATCAGTTTTGTCCCATTGGGTTTTGCCTGTCCGGTGCCGACTTTGGATACCGTTTTGTTCACCGAGAGTCCGAGCGATAAGGGCAGCCCTGTTTCTTTGATGATGCGCTGGCGCAGTTCGGTACTCCATTTCCAGCACCCGATGTATTTGTCCATGCCGCTTAGGTCGAGGTAGAACTCGTCAATCGAGGCCTGTTCATAGAGGGGGGCGTGTTCTTCGATGACGGCACGCACCAGCGAGGAGTGTTTGGAGTAGGTTTCCATGTCGCCGCGCAGCACAATCGCATCAGGACAAAGTTGCAAGGCTTGTCGCATGGGCATGGCCGAACGCACCCCGAAAGCCCGGGCCTCATAACTGCAAGAAGCCACCACGCCCCGATTGCTGCTGCCCCCGATGAGGAGAGGCTTTCCGCGCAGACTGTCGTTGCGCAGTTGTTCGACCGCGACAAAAAAAGCGTCGAGGTCGAGGTGAAGAATGGAGCGGCCGAAGAGGTTCATAAATTTTCAATAATCAAATAAACAGGAAAACCGCAAAACAGGAAAACCGCAAAATTTAAAATTAAGAGGGGTAGAGTCGTTCTTTGGCTAACTTCGGAAGGAGTGTAAAGGCATGAGTCACCCTTCCTGCTCTAAAAATCTACCTTTTCTCCAGATCGTTTTCCTCGCAGTTTTACATTTTGCGGTTTTCCTGTTTTACATTTTCCTGTTTAAAATAAGTAGTAAAAGATGAAACCCTTCAGCCCCCATATCGCCCATCCACCCGATAAGGCAAGCGTTCCATGCTGTGGGTTTCTAAACTCATAAAACTGAAATCCGCCACCAGTCGCCCTTGGATGCGGTAAATTCCACGTCCCCGGAAAGGCGTTTTTTTTACCTGATCGGGGAAATGCACGGTGTCAAAAAATCGCCCTTCTATGTCGAGCCAGGTGCCGAACTGCATGAGTTCGCCCTTGATCGTTCGCGTGTCTTTGCGGCAGATATAGTAGCCGGTCATGGTGACGAGTTTATGGATGTGTTCGCCCATTTCGCGGGCCAACAGGCCGATGTTTTCTTTACCCGCCGAAGCCTTGGCGTAGGCGGGTTTCCCGTCTTCACCCGCCGAAGCCTCAGCGCCGTCGGGCGCCTCGTTGGGCAATAAATCAAAAGGCGAGCAAAGTGGAAAACCCAGCAATTCCAGTTCGTCGAAGGCCTGATCAAACGGCCCGTCTTCAAGCGTCGGCAAACGGAACGTATCGGCCTCATCCGTGAACAAGAGGTTCGCTCCCATGCCGCTTTCGGGAGTCAACACCCGACTTTTTTCCCACAACAACTCGCTCTTTTTCAGCCCCGTAAATCGGAAAGCCCCAATACGGATCAGCAGGTCCAATTGCGTCGGCGAGATATGGACCCGCCGCACAAAATCCTCCAGTGATTTGAAGCCTCCCAATGCTCCGCGCTGTTGTTCGATTTCCCCGATGAGTTGCGATTCCAGTCCGCGTACATGTGTGAGGCCGAGGTAAACGTCCTTGCCTTTGATGCTCGTCAGGTTGCGACTGTGATTAACACAGGGTGCGTGGACGGTCGCACCCGACATTCTGAGTTCATGCACATAGAATTCCGTGCTGTAAAACCCGCCGAAATTGTTGATTACCGCCACCATGAATTCCAGTGGGTAATAGGTTTTCAGGTAAAGGCTTTGGAACGATTCCACCGCGAAACTCGCCGAGTGCGCCTTACAGAACGAATAGCCGCCAAAACTCTCAATCTGCCGCCACACCTCTTTGCTAAGTTCTTCAGGATAACGCCGGGCAGCGCAGTTGTCAAAATACTTTTGCCGCAATCGGGCGAATGCCTCCGAAGAGCGTTTTTTGCCCGTCATCATGCGGCGCATCACATCGGCTTCATCCAGGCCCAATCCGGCAAAATGGTGCAGGATTTTCATCACGTCCTCCTGATACACCATTACCCCGAAGGTTTCGGCGAGGTGTTCTTTAAAAACCGGGTGAGGATATTCAAAAGAATGCGGCTGGTGAAAGCGCTGGATGTATGCGCGCATCATACCAGAACTGGCCACGCCCGGACGGATGATGCTGCTCGCCGCCACGAGATGTATATAGTTGTCGCAGCGAAGCTTGCGCAACAGTCCGCGCATCGCAGGACTTTCGATGTAAAAACAACCCATGCAATGGCTGCTGCGCAACTGGGCGCGCACCCGTTCATCGTTTTTCAGTCGTTCGACATCATGCACGTTTACCGCTTTGCCCTGGTTTTCGCGCACCAGATCCACACACTCTTTGATGTGTCCCAGACCGCGCTGACTCAGGATGTCAAATTTGTGGAAGCCCCATTCTTCCGCAGCGTACATGTCAAAATGGGTGATGGGAAACCCTTTGGGCATCATTTGCAGGGCCGTAACCTGACTCAGCGGCTTTTCTGAAATGATGATTCCACCCGCATGGATGGAGAGGTAGTTGGGGAAATCCACGAGCATTTCGCCGAAGTGCAGGATGTGCTTGGCCCAAGGATGTAGGGATTGATTCAATTGGAGGGATTGAGGGGATTGGTTCGATTGGGGCGATTGGAGGGATTGATTCGATTGGGGCGATTGTTGGACATTGGACATTCCTTGTTGGACATTGGACATTCCTTGTTGAACATTGGACATTTTACGCCCTGTCCATTCCCAGGTGCCGGGGGTAGTCCTTTGCCAATAATCCACTACGGCATCAATGTCTTCTTTTGTCAGGCCGAACACTTTGCCCAGCTCTCGAATGATGGCGGCGTGTTGGAAAGTGCTGTAAGTGGCGAGCAAAGCCGTGTGTTCACGTCCGTAGCGTTTGAAAATATAATCGGTCACGTCGTCTCGCTCGTCCCAGGAGAAATCAATGTCAAAATCCGGCGGAGAACTGCGTTGCGGGTTGATAAACCGCTCGAAATAAAGGTCGAGTTCGAGCGGTTCTACATCTGTGATAAAAAGGCAGTAAGCAACAATGGAATTAGCCCCGCTGCCCCGCCCAATATGGTGATAACCAGCCGATTCGGCGTAGCGCACGATGTCCCAGGTAATAAGAAAATAGGCCGTGAAGTCCAGTTCTGCGATCACTTTAAGTTCCTTGACAACGCGCTCTTTTGCCCGGCGGTGGTTTGCGCCATAACGGCGATTGCAACCGCTTTCGGCAAGTTTAGTGAGCAGATTGAGGTCGCCTTCTTTTGTGCCCATGAACGTGCGGCGGTTGAGTTGCAAGCCAGTCTCGAATCGAATGGAACAGGCGTCGAGCACCCGGCGGGTGTTCTCCACTATTTTCGGCTGGTTTTGGAAAGGCTCCAGCACGGAGGTTTCCGCACGGAAAAATTCATCTGCTTGAGCGATTTGCACCCCCTCCAATTTAGTTACAAGCGTATTGGCATCAATGGCGCGGAGCAGTTTGTGAAGTCGGTAGCCTTCAGCATCCAAAAAAGTAATGGGCTGCCAGACGACCAGCCGCTCCGGGTAGCGCCGCCAGTTGGAGAAAACCAGTTTGTTTGCCTCGGAAGGGCGGATGCCAATCAATTCATAGGGACGAAAAAGTTCAAGGGGTTTTACTTCGCGGTCATACACGATAAATACATTCTCCAAGGGTGGTGGAACGGCAGGCAAGGGTTTCCCACTCAGGGAGTGTTCGGTCAACAGGGCGCAAAGTGCTGCCCAACCAGCGTTGTTTTGGGCAATTCCGGTAAAAAGAAAACGGTGTTGTTCGTCGCGAAACTCAATACCCAACACAGGTTTGATTCCCTTGTCCTTGCAAGCCCGCACAAAATCAAGCGCCGCAGACGTGTTGTTTATGTCTGTCAGCACCAGGGTTTTTACCTGATACAGAGCGGCGGTCTCCACCAATTGTTTTGGTGAAAACGTCCCATACCGGAGGCTAAAGAAGCTGTGTGCGTTGAGGTACATGACCGACGCGGGTTTGTGAGTACGCTGAAATGAGATTGGCGGCTGTTGTTGCTACCAGCCAGGCGAGGCGGGGGCAGGCTGTTAAAAAGGGATTGCAATTAGAAGGGGAGCGCAAATAAACTTAATGTTTTTTATTTGCGGACGTAAAAAACAAATAGTTTTATTCTTCTTCTCTAAGTGAGTGGCTTTGTTGAGAGAACATAGGTTTTTTTTGGTGGATATTCATTGCTTGCTTTATCTGAAGTTTAAGGGAAGAATAACGGAAGTTTTTGCCCTGCCGTTGTTGTTGGCGAGGACGCCAACAACGCAGCCTTTGTTTGGATCTACGTTGAAAATCAATGCTTTATCGAGAAATGCCGTTGTTGGCGTCCTCGCCAACAATCCCGATTAATCGGGAAGCGGAATCTTGAAGAAGTACACCGTAGCCTGACGGCTATGGCGAGGACGCCAACAATGGCACAACCCGGGCGGCAAAAGAACCCCCCGAAACAATAACGCATTTCCCATCTTTGCCACACTTTTTACAGCATTGCCATCATCCACTTTTTCCCGCTCTATGAAAGTTACCTGCCTGTCTCTCCGCCTGTGCACCCTCGCATTTTTACAAAAAAACTCCGCCTTCAAAATCGCGCTCCTCTTCGCCGCCTTGTTTTTTACAGCCCATGTGCAAGCCCAGACCAATCTTTGGTCGCCGGCGCCCTTTGCCAGAGACCAGGCAAAAACAGCGCACACGCCCGATCTGCCGGATTTCGAAAAAGGCCTGCTCCTTCAACTCGATGTAGCGGCCATGCAACAGCTCGGCAATACCGCCCAAAAAGAATTCGGTGACACGCGCAGCGCCACGACGATCATTGATTTGCCGCTGCCGGATGGCAGTTTTCAAAAGTTTAAAATCTGGGAAAGCCCTTTGATGGAACCCGAACTGGCGGCAAAATTCCCGAACATTAAAACCTACCTTTTGAAGGGCGTTGATGATCCCTTTGCGAGCGGGCGCATGTCGGTAAGCCCGGATGAGTTCGGCGCATTTTTCACGTCGCACCAGTTTGGACAGGACGTGTTCATCCGAAAAGCCTTGAAAAATTCTGCGGCTATTTACCTCAGTTATTGGGGGAAATACGACCCCACACTTGAAAAACCCTTCCACTGCCTGTGGGAAGGCTCGGCAGACACGCCAGACACTTCGCAGGATAACCGGATGGCTGGCCCGAACGAAACCGGCGATGTGCTGCGCGTTTTCCGACTGGCCATGACGATCCCGGGCAAACTCTCCGAAAACTATGGCTGGGCCACAAAAGCCCAGGCAATGGGCGCTTTGGTCGCCTTTTTAGGTACACTGAATG
Source organism: Lewinellaceae bacterium (assembly GCA_016708875.1). Classification (GTDB taxonomy): domain Bacteria; phylum Bacteroidota; class Bacteroidia; order Chitinophagales; family Saprospiraceae; genus M3007. Next base: position 23,431 of record JADJFA010000029.1, on the reverse strand, counting down.
CAATATTCGAGCGGGATTTGTCCGTCCGTTTTGTGCTGCCTGCCAAGCAAGATGAGATTGTTTTCGTCAGCAGTGCTGCCGATCCTTTCACGGCGTTGGGCGGTGGCGAAGCGGCCAATGAAAACATTGCGGTGATCAACCAGCTCATCGGCCAGGAAGGTTTTGACGTGGGCCTTATCTTCGTCACAGGCGCTTGCTGTGCAGCAGGCAAACCGACGATTTGCGGCGACTACAAGGCCTGGAACTTTAGCGCCTTTTGGAGCCTGAGGGTCACCGCCCACGAAATCGGGCATCAATTCGATGGTGATCATACCTGGACCAGTTGCGGGCCTTCCAACAACGGGCAATTCGGCACCAACGAGTACGGCTCAGGCACCAGTATCTTGTCGTATGCCAATATCTGCGGCATAGACAACATCCTGCCCGTCGGAGACGAAAGGTACTTTGGGGTGTATTCGCAAATCCAGATGACCAATCACATCAATGCCCAGACCTGCTACAAAACGCTCGAAACCGGCAACCATATTCCCGTTTCGAGCGTGCCTGCAAGCGGCTTTTACATCCCGATCTCCACCCCTTTTGAACTCGTCGGCACGGCAAGCGACGTTGACGGAGATAACCTGACCTACTCCTGGGAGCAAGTCAATATCCGGAATGTTGATTTTACGTCCTCCACCATTTCCATCCAAACGCCGCCGACCCCAGACGACGGCAATGTGCCGATTGCGCGGATTTTCAATCCTTCGAGCTCGCCACGCCGCACGATTCCGCAACTTTCTGACATTTTATCGAACACTTCGTCGGTGAACGAACGCCTCCCGACCTATTCCCGGAACATCAAATACCGGATGTATGTGCGCGACAACCATCCGGGTGCAGGGGGCACGACGCACGAGCAGGTCAGTTTTGAAGTGGACGGCTCGGCCGGGCCCCTTTCTGGTCACAGAACCGAATACTTGTGTCAGCTGGCAAGCGGGCAGCAGCCAGACGCTTTACCTGGGATGTGGCCAATACCGACAATGCCAGCGTCAATTGCCAGAATGTAAAAATTAGTCTCTCCCTCGACGGAGGTTACAACTACACCTACGTTTTGGCGGCAAACACGCCAAACGACGGCTCCGAAACCGTAACCCTGCCCGCCGGAATTTGCTCCAATAAATCCAGGATCAAAATCGAGGCAGCGGACAACATCTTTTTCGATGTTTCCAATGCTGATTTCAATATTGAATCCAATGGAACCCCCATTGTGAAAGCAAACGCCCTGCAATTGGACGGCTCAGACGATCAGGTTGAAATACAGAACCCGAGCCTGGGCAATTTCGGCACGGGTGATTTTACCCTCGAAATGTGGGCGCAAACGACGGACAACAACTGTGCACTCATCGGCAAACGGGCGATCTGTAACTGCGATAACTTTTGGAATTTCTTTATTGACAACGGACGCTTAAGAGCAGAGTTTTCGGAATCAAACACTTGCAGTAATTATCTGAATGCTACCGGTTCAATCAACACGTTGGCAGACGGCAACTGGCATCATATCGCTTTTGTCCGCAACGGTACAAGCCTTCGTTTTTACGTTGATGGGGTGTTGGACCTGGCCACCTTTTCCAGTCAGAATTTTGATAATCCTGCAAAGATTACCCTCGGGAATATCGTTTGTGGCGGACAGAATTTCGCCGGAAGCATGGATGAAATCCGCATCTGGAACCTCGCCCGCAGCACGGCCGAGATCAACGAAAAGATGAACTGTACGCTCGCAGGAAACGAGGCAGGTTTGCTCGCCTACTATCCTGTGAGCAGTCAGGATTGTGGCATCTGCTCCGGGGGAACAAACACTTTTACCGATAAAACGGCCAATGCAAACCACGGCGTCCTGCAAAACGGCGCCTTTACCAGCCTCTCAACGATCAATATTGCCGATTGCCCGAGCTGCGCAAACGGCGCCATCGCTATCACCTCGAATCCCGCCGACCAATCCGTCTCCATCGGCGGAACGGCCACTTTACCCTGATCGCTTCGGGCAATAACCTCTCTTATCAATGGTATCACAGCACGGATGGCGGTGTTACTTTTACGGAGATCGTCGGTGCTACAGAGAATGTGTACAGTTTCACCGTCGCCAGCAGCGGGCAGAATGGCTGGCAATTCAAATGTTTCGTCTCCAACGGTTGCGACGTAATATCTGGCGTTGCTGCAACCTTGAGCTTGCCTTGTCCGCCCCAAATTTTGAGTAGTATCACCGGACCCGCAGCGCCTTGTGTGGACAATTACTACACTTATTTTGTAGCACCCAATCCGAGCATCGTCACCTGGTCCTGGACGAGCCCGGCAGATTGGTCGGTGACGAATTACGGAAACATGGTTTTTGTAAAACCGGGCGTCACATCGGGTACGCTCAGCGTGACGGGAACGGATGCCTGCGGCGAACAAACGGCGATGCAAACCATTGCGGTTGCGCCAGTGCTGGTATTCATCACAGTACCGCCCATTTCGCAGACCATCAATGAAGGTGGCACGGTCAATTTTTCCGTAGCCATTTCAAATGGCGGCGGCACAACCACGTATTTGTGGCAGGAAAGCAGCGACGGCGGCGCGACGTATTCAAACATTCCCGGAGCGGATGCGGTGTGGCACGCTGTACTTTCGGTGACGCTTGCGCACGACGGTCGCAAGTTCCGCTGCATCGTCTCGAACGCCTGCCTAAGCGACACCTCTGAGGCGGCAACATTGGAGGTAAACTGCACTTCTTCAGCACCCGCTACCCCTGGTGCGATTTCCGGCGGCTCGCTGATTTGTCCTGAGGTATCTTTGACTTATTCGATTGCCCCGGTTGCTGGCGCGACGAGTTATGCGTGGACATTACCCTCGGGCTGGATCGGAAATTCGAGCTCCACGAGCATAGATGTAACGTGCAACGGCACAGGCGGCCTTTTGAAAGTAATGGCCGTGAACGACTGCGGCGCCTCGGGCGAACAGACACTTCCGATCGCCATAAATCAAGATCCCTGCCGTCGTGGGGTGCATTTCGATGGGGTGGATGACCACCTTGCCGTTGGGCAAAATGACCAGGTCTTGTCTGGCGATTTGACCCTTTCATTTTGGGTAAAGCCAGAACGATTAACCGGAGAACAGACCTTGATTTTCAACGGTCGTGAATGTATCGTCGGCTTGAGCAACAGCCAAATCAGGTACAAGCACTCGGACGATTGCTGCGGCTACGACAATACGGTGGACATGATTTTTCCGGGTAACCTGGAATTGGGAAAATGGACCAACGTCACAATTACCCGCGCGACCGCCAACCGTACCGTTGATTTCTATTTGAATGGCAATTTTGTCCAAACCCAAACCTACGGCGCCTCCTCTGCCCAGCCGGGCAACAACACAGCAGATATGATTTTTGGCGCGGGGAAGAACGGCGCCTGGGCGAATTTCAAAGGGGCGCTCGACGAGATCAAGATTTGGAGCGTCATTCGCACAGTCGACGAGTTGAAGCAAGACATGGTTTGTGTCCCCCTTGGCAACGAACCCGATTTGAAAGCCTACTATGATTTTGAAACCGGACAGCCTTATGGAGACAATCTGGCGGTGACGAATTTTACGAATCTGGTAAGTGCATACGGCGTGGCTTCTGTCCAAAATATGGCGATGAGCGGTACCGTATCAAACGTAGTTTCTGGCGACCAGCCCTCGTTTTTGTTTCAAGACCTCGACGGAGACGGCTTCGGCGGCGCAACCGCAGGTTGCAATTACACAGGCCCAGCCGTGACGAATTCGACCGACTGCGACGACCAAAACAGTGCCATTAACGGGAACGCCATCGAAATCTGCAACGGGATTGATGACGACTGCAGCGGTATCATAGACGACATCCCGAATGTGCTTCCCAGCCCAAATGTGCCGGTTCCAATACCTGCAGGGCAGACCATTACTTCCACCATCCCGGTTAACACTCCTACAACTTCCTTGTTGGATTTAAATGTTTTGAACCTCAACATTTCCCACATCTGGGTAGCAGATTTAACGGTCAAATTAAAAAGCCCTCAAGGCACGGAAGTGACTTTGTTGGATGCCATTTGTGGCGATCAGGACGATATCTTAATCAATTTTGACGATGAAGCAATGGCCGATTATGGCACTTTCCCCTGCCCGCCAGTCAATAACGGGACGTATAAACCCCTATGGCCTTTATCCGCTTTTGACGGGGAAAACCCGAACGGGATTTGGACTTTGACTGTGATTGATGTTTATGAAGACGCTGGCATTTTGAACGCCTGGAGTATCGGATTCCCGTCTTCGCTCATTACGTTATTTGCCGATGTGGACGGCGATGGCTACGGGAACGCCAACGTGAGCATACAGGCTTGCAGCGCAACCGCTGGTTACGTGAGCGACGCTACAGATTGCGATGACAGCAATGGCCAAATCCACCCTGGTGCAACCGAAGTTTGCAACGACTACGATGATGATTGCAATGGCATGATTGACGAAGGTGTCAGCCCTGTTTGGTACGCCGACACAGATGGCGACGGCCATGGGAATGCTGCCAATGTTCAATCGGCTTGCAGTCAACCCGTTGGTTATGTTGCCAGCAATGATGATTGTGACGACCAAAACGCAAGTATTTACCCTGGCGCAACAGAGATTTGCAATAACCTCGATGATAACTGTGACGGGCAAATTGACGAAAACGCAGGCCCAATCTGGTACCTTGATGCCGATGCTGACAGCTACGGCAATTCCCCCGAAAGTGTTCAGGCTTGCGCACAGCCTTCAGGGTATGTGGCCAATTCCGATGACTGCGACGACAACAACAACGCAATCTACCCTGGCGCAACAGAAATTCCCAACGGGCTCGACGACGACTGCAATAGCATCGTAGACGACACCCTGGTAGTCAGTTCGGTCAAGCAGGTATTTGGCAATCATGCAGGAGGGATCCATTTCATGCTCCTCCCAAATCCGGCTGACGACGTATTACATATCGTTTTTGACGGAAACGAAGTGGCCCTTGGGCGAGTAGAAATTTTTAACCCAATCGGGCAACGCGTCTTGACGCAGGATGTCCAGCTTGAACCAGGCAAAAAAGGCAATCTCCAAATCGGGCATTTGCCGCAGGGGCATTATTTCCTGATTTTCAGGCGAGCGGATGGAGCGAGATCGGGCGAACGATTCATCATTGTTCGCGACGGGAGGTAAACGAGGTGATATCTTAATCTAAAAAGGGCTGTTTTTCTCTGCAAATTATTCATATTGACCATGATACGCTTAAAAAGGGGAATTGGTTGAAATAGGTGACCGCACATCTTTTGACAACGGTTACGATCTTTTTTGTTTAATTTTTTAATCACAAAGATTAAACAAAAAAGGTCGAGCGTGGTTAAAGTCAAGTAATAAATCAAACTTGACTTAACTCACGCAGTACCATGCACCAAGCCACTCAATACTTTAACAATACCATCCTGCTGACTGATGACGACATTGGTGACGATCACATCATGACGTCCCTGGAAACGCCCATGCGACCAGATGCGTTCGAGCTGACTGATGAGGAAAAGATGGCGCGGATAGAACACCATTTCCGCGAGATCATGCTCACCATGGGCCTTGATCTGTCCGACGACAGCCTGCGCGGTACGCCCAAACGGGTCGCAAAAATGTACGTTCAGGAAATTTTCAGCGGGCTGAACCCGAAGAATAAGCCCAAAATCGCCCTTTTTGACAATAAGTACCAATACCGTGAAATGCTGTTGGAAAAGGACATCACGTTTTATTCCAACTGCGAACACCATTTCGTACCGATTATTGGAAAAGCCCATATCGCTTATATCGCCAACGGCAATGTCATTGGCTTGTCCAAGATCAATCGAATTGTGCAATATTTCGCAAAACGTCCGCAAGTCCAGGAGCGACTCACCATGCAAATTGCACATCATCTCTGCGCTATCCTTGGTACTGATGACGTCGCCATTGTAGTGGATGCACACCATTTGTGCGTTTCTTCCAGGGGTGTTCAGGACGTGAACAGCAGCACCATCACAGCCTATTATGGCGGTGCTTTTATGAAGGAAGCCCGGAAAAATGAGTTTTTACAATACCTGAATCTCCCGGCGAAGTCCAAGGTTTCGGAGGTGCTGCAATCACGAAAGTGGCTTTGCATCGGCCGCGGGGCGGCGACACCTTATGAGGTGTCACAGCGCTTAATCTCCCTAAACCGGCCGCTGAAAAGAATCTGCTACATCGAAGTCTTTCGGGCCGAGATGAACATCACAAAATGGTGGATTCTGCGCCCATCCTTTACTACCCAGTGTTCGTTTCATCTGCCAATAGCCAGGACTCTTGCAGAGGGGCGAGGCATGGCCCTTGCCGTAGCCGCGACTCTTTAACATGAAGGTGGTTTTCAGATAGTCCATATGCTCATGAGCATATCTTCTCCCCGCCAGGCACCCCCTCAGGATTACGATACGCCAAAGAAAAAGACCAGGTTTCGAAAACAGGAACGTGGAGAAAAGATATATTCACGGCGGCCTGGCCGCAGGAAATTTACATCCAGAGTCAGCTATATCGGTTTTAACAAAACGGGGCGCTTTTTGCCCAAGCAGGAAACTTAAAGATGGTAGCAACAATAACAAACTTAGGCTTGTAAGGGCTTTGGCCATAACTATTCTTTGGACGTTGTATCATTCATCCCAACTAACAAAGCAGTGATAATGCGCTGACTGTCTTCAACATACTCTTGTGGCATCAGCCGTGCCATACTTGATTTCTTTGACTCTTCTTCTAACAGTTGTTGCACTCTTTTTTTCAAGTCAGTATTCTGAAGCATTATCCCCATTTGCCTTCCTACATACCGGGCAGAGACAAGTTGTTCAAACAAATTTTTTTTCGTCTGCATAGAAGTCCAGTAAATCTTCCGCGGCGATTTCCTCCCAATGCAGCGACATGAAGTTTTTAAGATGTATGCAATGTCATGGATGTCTTTTTCGCGACCAGGATCATCTTGCCACGCTAAAAGTTTTAATAATACAATGCCTGATAAAGATGAAACATTCAGGGTCAATCCCTCTTCGGTTTCAATTGTTTCCGCAAACGGCTGGACTAAATCAAGCCCCGGCATATCTAATGTGAAAGCATTTTTTCCAAGCAGCTCGACTTGCCCTTTTTCATTTGCAATCTCACCGAATGGGAGGAAATCAAGCTCGTAAGCCTTTTGAAAAATAAATCGATACGGAAGTTTTTCATCCTGCTCAAAATCAGGCAATGCACTAATCGCTTCTTTTAACTGCTCATATTCATCCAAAGAGCCGACCATTACGGCTAAATCAACATCTTTTGTTTTCCTTTCAGGAGGAGACGTATGCCCTTTAGCCAACATTGTTACGTCTCTTGCAAAGGTCCTATTGCAAAATAATCAATGCCTGCGGCTTTCAGGGCAGGTATAACAGCCGTGAGCAATTTGATTACGACTTCGTCTGTAATTTTAGTCAATAAGATTTTTGAGGTATCGCTCATAGATTTTTTTTGCTGTTTCAAAGTTTCGGTCGTTGCCAGAGCCAATCAGGTCTGCATAAACCAATAAAGGATGGACAGTCTTCAACTCCGGCAAGACAAAGTCCTTATTTTCTACCTTCCAAAAAAGGCTGTAAACTGTAACATTGCCTTTATCCTCATCAGGTATCAACTGAAACTCCTTAATCAAACTTTTGCGGTCAAGATTGGAGTACAGCGTCCAGGCGCTCGGGTATAGATTGTTTGTCAATAAATCTGCCGCTGGTTCAGCTCCCCAAAAGGATTGGTCTCCAATTTCCATCTGCGACCCAATTGGTGTTCTAAGCCTAAATCTTCCCCGCAATAATTTTGGTTTAAGTTTTTGGTTAAAAGCCGTTACCCATTGGCTCAAAAGTTCTGTCTTATTGATTAGCGCCAATTTTTTTTCATTCACTTTTACCAAAAATTTCGGCGCTTGCAGATCGGTCAAAATATCTCCCACTGTGCTTATAGAAATATCTGCCACAGAAGCAATTTCGCGGTATCGCTTGTTCAGCAGTGCTTCATTTAACAGCAGGGCATAAATCAACTTAATACCGTTTTTCTGGAACGCACGGTGCTTGATCTCGCCATTTTTCGTCCTTTCGCCGCGCCCTTTGATGTGCCAGAATATCCCACTATCATTTCTGATGAAACAATTCCCTGAAGTGTCCAAATAACTACTGCCACGTTTTTCCAATAGTTCCTTTGCGGGATTAGAAATGTACTTTGCCACCAGTAGGCTCTGTGCTTCATTTAATCTATTTACCCACCGGAGCAATCCTGAGGGGAGTACGTTCTCTTTCACCTCCACCTTAAAACTACTCTTGTTTGCACCCACTATGATATAAAAGTTGAGCATCCCAATCATGGCCATTGGAATTTAAGGGCGTAGCAATCTCAATCTGCACCTGAGTCAGCTTTTCGAGCTTTTCTATTGCTGTGTATAAAATGTCCGATCCTGTCATAGTTCAAAGAGTTTACCAAAGGTGAACAGATGCAAATATCGAACAAAATTATTATTTTTTAGGAAAAGAAGTCTTTGAGTTGTGAAATGGGGACACCAATTTTAGATTTATCGGAAGTTTAATGGCAGGATAACGGAAGTTTTTTGGTGCCGCTCCGTCCGTTGTTGGCGAGGACGCTACGGGTGTACGGAATGGTTGTTATTTGTTGGTGGCCTCGGTCCGTAAATATTCGTCCAAGTTGCCCATCACCATGGCCATACCTTCCTTGTAGCCCATTGCGATGAACTGTTCAAGTTCGGCAAGGCTCGCCATTTTTTTGACAATTTGAACGGTGGTTATTTCGGCCCCGGCTTTGAAAGAGTTCTTGGTCAGGGAAAAGGTAAAGCCAGTATTGAGGGGATTTCCATTCTCATCGGAAAAGGAATTCTTTGTGGTGAAACTGGACTTGGGCTGGATTTCGACAAACTCCGCCAAGCTCCAGCGGCCGGTGGAGACATTCTCGGGGGAGATCATGGTATACAACCAACGACCGCCTTCCCGGAAATCCATCTCCTTCGTTTGAACCCGCCACGGTTTGGGGCCCATCCACTGGTCCAGTATTTCCGCTTTTGTAAAGGCATCCCAGACGAGATCGAGGTCAGCGGCGAATTCCCGCGTGATGTGAATGGTTGCCGTGGCTTTGTCTACGGTGAAATCAAACAGTAGGTTCATTTTTTCTTATTTTTTAGCGTGTGCAATACTTCATCGAGTTGTTGGAATCTTTCTTCCATAATCTTCCTGAACTGGGCTAGCCAGATATCGATTTCGTTCATTTTATCGATTTTCAGTTCATAAAAGATTTCCCTGCCTTCTTGCTTTTGGGCCAGGAGCTCGCATTCGGACAGAATGCGCAAATGTTTGGATATGGACTGCCGGGTGACGTCGAAGTGCTCCGCAATGGCGTTGGGGGTCATTGCCTGCGCGGCGATCAGGACGAGGATCGCTCGTCGGGTGGGGTCGGCAATGGCCTGAAAAATGTCTCGTCTCATAAATATTAAATTAAGAAGCCAATCGGTTGCAAATGTACGTGCAACCGATTGGCTTCGCAAAATTTATTAGTTGTGGAAGTTTTGGCGGAAACCTCAAACGCAACGGATTATTTCAAGAAAATGCGCAAGCGTGACGAACAACTTCATGCCTTCGTGGGGACAAATTGTCCCCAGGTAGAAATGATGGGAACTGCCGGCAAAAAACGCAAAACGCTTGTCGCAAACACGGAAACGATTTTCCGTATCATTCAATCTATCCTCCCAAAAAGCCGAACCGTTCAAGCAAGGCTTGCAAAGTTGGGTATGAAAGGGTTCAAGAAATGAAAATCCTGAACTCGCAGCCGAAAGGGCACGGCAATATTACTGCGACCTTGGCTATGATGAAAAATGGATTGAAACCCGATTGCAAACCATAGCAATCAGGGGTCAACTCACCGATGAAAGGAAGTCAAGGGGGGGTCAGGAAGGGCAGGAATATGCAATTTTGACCGCAGAAATTTCAAAAGCGACCTTTGGAATTACGCCCTCTGAATATATGAAGCACAAAAGCTTAAAGCGAGAAAATTTGCGCGATCATATGACTAACCTTGAACTAATTTTCACCATGCTCGGCGAAGAACAGACCAAGCAGGAAGCCGTAAAAGACGACGCCCAAGGATTTGTTGAAAACAAAAATGCTGCTGTGAAAGGCGGAAGTGCCGCCGGGGATGCCCTAAATGCATTTGAAAGACGCACTGGCAGTAAGGTGGTTACCAGTGGGAATTTTAACGGCAAATCGCCACCGCCAAAAAGCAGAAGCGAATCGAGCAAAAAAAAGACAAAAAGGAATAGGGATGATTCGTTTTTAGATTTCATAACCCCAAAGAATCCATATCTTTGAGCAAACAGAAGTCGCCACGCTACCCGTAATATCAGCGTCCCAGGGCTAGTCTTATTTTATAGCCTGGCACACTTTGAAATTTTTAAGCCAATACCACATTTTCCCAATTGTCATTGGCCTTTCTTTTCTGTAAAAATCATTGATTTGCGCGACATTTGCTCAATATTTATATAAACTATGATTAGCCTCAAACAAAAAAGAAAGCTCACCCAGCAAATAGTCGCAGTGGACTTATTTTGCGGTATCGGGGCTCTGACTCATGGTTTGTCCCAAGCTGGTATTGAAGTGGCTGCTGGCTATGATATTGATGAATCCTGTCGATTTGGGTACGAGTACAACAACAAAGTGCCGTTTTACGCCCAAAGCGTAGCCAATTACAAGGGGTTGATTTAGAACAGCATTATCCTGCGAATAGTCTCAAAATCTTAGTTGGTTGTGCTCCTTGCCAACCTTTTCTTCTCATACAAATAAAATAAAGTCGAAATCAGATCAGGATCAGCGATGGAGCCTCTTAGACTCTTTTTGGGAAATTGGTCGAAGAAGTTAGGCCAGATTTCGTTTCGATGGAAAATGTACCCAATCTCAAAAACCAAGATGTTTTTGTAGGTTTGTAGCAACATTGGAAAACTTAGGTTACAAAGTTAATTTTCAGATAGTATATTGCCCTGATTATGGGATACCCCAAACGAGGAAACGACTTATATTGCTTGCCTCTCCTTTCGCTAAGCCAAAGGGCTAATTGATAGAACGCATTCGTCAGATAATTACATTCCTGCTTCCGAATTTATTGAGAAACTCCCTCCTATTGCTGCGGGAGAAATTTATCAAAAAGACAAACTACATCGTTCGCCAAACATGACAGAAATTATGTTGGAACGAATTCGCCAATCGAAACCGAACGGTACTTGGTTAGACTGGGATATGGAATTACGAAGTCCTGTCACCAAAAATGAAAGCGGTTCAACGTATAAAAGCTGTTTATGGTCGAATGGGTTGGGATACCCCTGCGCCTACAATAACGACTCAGTTTTATAATTTTGGTACTGGCCGTTTTGGACATCCTGATCAAGATCGCGCTTTATCTTTACGGGAAGGCGCATTATTGCAAACTTTTCCGTCGGATTATAAATTCGTCGAAACTGATGCCGAAATAATTTTACCCGAATTGGGCGATATATTGGAAACGCTGTTCCAGTTAGGCTTGGCACAATTATCGGTTTATCCATTCTCGAACATTTCAATCGATATATTTAATTGAATAACTTGACAGAAACAGATTCGCAAACGCTAAAATGGCGATTCGACGTGAATACTTTTCCGCCTACTTGGACGAGAATTGATCACAGATCGTATTACCGCCGTTTTCGAATTGGTAAAAACTCATATGATGCAAACGCGCGCCGTGTGGACGTTATATTTCAAAAGTAAGTATACGAACCCCTGAAAGTAAAATAGTTATTCGCGATGATGGTATAGGCATGACATTCGAGGATATCCGCGATAAATGGATGGTTGTGGGAACTAATAGTAAACGTCGTCAACATTATTCTCCAGAACCATTCCGACGTCGATACGTTGGCGAGAAGGGCATAGGACGTTTCGCAACAGATAAACTAGGTGAGAAATTGCTGATTCGGACGAAGAAATCTCACGATAACAGGTGGCTGAATGTCGAAATTAACTGGAATCTTTATGATGAACTTTCCCAAAGTGACCAGATTAAATTGAACTTTTTTACAGACGTAGAGAACAATTACTGGTATGATGATGTGGTTAAACCAATTTTGCAAGGCACAGAGCTAAATATTTCTTTGGTAAGCGAAGTCTGGACGCAAAAGGACATAGAAAGGCTATATAAAGAGTTATCTAAATTTGTTTCACCATTTTATTCTAAAGATACTCCTTTCCAAATTTTTATTTCATCAGAAGAAAATGAAGAATTTAAAGAAAAACCCGTTGAATCTGCTCTGATTCAGTACGCTTCACACCAGGCTTTGAAATTGAATCCGAATTGAAAATGGGGAAGAGTATCAAGAAGAACTATACTTCGATAATGATGAAGGGCTTGTTAAGAAGAAAAGAATTCCAAAGCCAAATTTCGGTTTTGTGAGCATGAAATTGTATTTCTTTAATACCGAGGCTAAGAACAAGTATAATAGAGCGTTCAAAGATAAAGAAGATAGGATTGATGGCATTAGAATTTACCGAGATGGCATTGTCACTACTCCTTTCGCTGAATTTGAACATGATCCTTACCGTCGTCGAGACATATTAGGAATCGATAAAAGGTTGGGCAAAGCACCTACGATCGAATTGGTAGCCGAGAAGTGATTGGATATGTCGAAATTACCAAAGACGGTAATCCTCAAATTATTGATGCTACTAATCGCCAGGATTTTGTTGACACACCTGAATATCGTGCATTAAAAAAATTCATAATTGATCAACTTGATGTTTTTTCAGCAGTAAAAATCTATGAACGTACACAAAAAAAATTACTAAACGAATCTGGATACGAGGACGCCATTAAAGGGTTGCAAGAAACGAAAAAACTTGTAACCCAGGTAGAAAAAGGTCATCCGCAACTAACTCAATCCCTTGAACCACTTCGGGCACAATTGGATGTAGTCATTCAATCTTCTAAGAAAAATTTGGAGGAACAGAAGAAGGCCCAGAAAGAATTTTTACGTAAAGAGAATATCTATTTAAGTTTGATGTCATTGCAGGACTATGCCATCACTGTGGCCCATGCTGTAAGAACTTCGATTGGAAAGATTCTTCGCATGGCGGAGTTCTTTAAGGATAAATTTCGAATTCAAAAGTATGAGGAACAATTTAAAATTAACGCCACCCGGATTTATAATGAAATGCTTACTCTTAACAGAGTGACTGATTTCATGCTCAGTTATGCTGGCTCAAATTTAGATTTCCAAGACCTAAATATCAAAAACTGATTGAAAACCTTTTCGAATTTTATGCATTCACTTTTGAAACAGAAGGTATCAGAGCGATAGTAGAGGTCGAAGAGAATTTATTGCTCTTTGCCAACCGCAAATTCTTTGAGGAGATTATACAAAATTTAATCGCCAACTCACTTAAAGCATTGAAGGGTAGGGATGAGAAACTTATAAAATTCAGGGGTTTTGCGGAAGACAATTATATTGTATTTTATTTTTCAGATAGTGGACTTGGCATACCAGCCGATAAAAGGAAAAGGTATTTGAACTTTATTATACAGAAACAGCAGACATAGGAGGAGCCGGTGTAGGTTTATTTATTGTAAAGACACGCATTGAATCACTGCGCGGCAAGGTGGAAATCGTTGAAAATGAGTTGAAACCTATCGGGACAACATTTAAGATCACTCTCCCGTTCAAAAAAACTTGATATCGATTATGTCCATAGATAACCAACCACAAGTCATTCTTATCGACGATAACTACCCTGATGATGATTATCTTTTGATCGCTCTCAGGGAAAAATATGGTGACGAAAACGTAAAACTTTTTTCTACCGCTGAATTAGGAATGGAATATGTATTTGCACATCTATCCAACAAGATGGTTGTTTTGATTGATATGAATCTTGGTAATAATCGAGACAAGGGAGATATTGTGTTGAAAAAAATCCGGGAGCGTACATCATTAGTATCAGTAATTATGATGTCGGCTAATTTACCTGTTTTATCTAATGAGGAATTGAGGAGGTTCATAAATCACCATGCTGTTGCGGCTATAAATAGCAATGATTCTGTCAGTGTTAATCTGCCGATTATCGAAGACACTGTTAATCAATTAAGCCTACGGGTAGATTGTGCATTAGAAGAGTGGATTTTACGTCATAGCCCTACAGATCGAGAAAAACCTTACTTGGTTACGCGGAGTGGTGAGCAGATTACTCTTAACCAATTATTAATTGAAATCAGGCTAAATACACCGTTCGGTATTCGTACCCAACAAAACATTTTGAATTTATCTGTTGAATTGTTGGCTCGACAGAAAGAGAAACTCTGAAAATGATCAAATTGCTAATCGCTTACGATAAGCAGGATTTGGACTTTGGGGCATATTTTGAATCCTGTTACGACGATGTCTCACGCCACGCCTTTGATAATGGTGTAAATGATATTTATTCGTTTGACGGCACTGAAAATCATCAAACAATTATTACTGATTTAATCCAACAATTGGAAGAGAAGCCGTTTATTTTTTGGCATTCGCTCATGGCCGAGAAGATGCCATTATTTTCTTCGGCTCCTATAGTTGACATCAATAACGCATATTTTTTGCCGAATCGCTAATTTACACGTGTGGCTGTCGTGTTGCTAAGGAATTGGGACGCGCCTTAGAATATCACCGATGTAAGGCTTTTATAGGGTTTGATAAAGATTCAATATTAGCTAGTGTTTCGAAGTATGATAATGTCTTTATGGCTTGCGAAAATTATTGCATAAAAAAGTTTTTAGAAGGCAATCTATCTATACTTGAATCATTCAATATTATGAACGATTGTTACTCAGAGCAGATTTATGAACTTTATGCAATAAATACAACTGCGGCAGCATTTTTACTTGATAATCGCAATGCGTTAGTTATGTACCCGCCTGATGCAAACTTTACATTACAAGATTTTTCTGCATAAACTACGGCTGATATCTTTTATTATCGCAAGGTTCTCGTCTGAATCCGTTTAGTAGAATTTTTAAATAAATATGAAAACATAAAAGATATTTTTTCAAATCAATGCCTTATATAATCAGATAATGGGCAGACAAACCTCAATACAATTGGGAAAGTGACCATAAAATAAGTCTAAGTACAGAACGCAGTTTTAAAGTGAAATATTTGAATTAGATTTGAAAGCAGAAAGTGCATAAGCGATATATAACACGCCACAGAGTGTTTGTAAAATAACAACAACTCTTACATGTTTTGAATTTGGAATTATCACCATATCCAGTTGTTGTCATTGTAATTGTACTAAAATATAAAAAAGTCAATGTATTTTAAGTTTTGCCTTAATGCAATTAGATCATTTAATTCATCATCAATTTTTTTTTGCTTATATTTAAATTTATCTAACATATTTTCAATTGAAACAATAAAATCATCTTTAGTTTTAGGAATAATAAAAGCTCTAGTACAGCACTCTCTACCATTCCTCCCATGGCACTAAACTCATTTTCGTTTATTACTATTTCATCTTTCTTGCTAACAAAGTGAACAGAATAAAGTGGTGCATGTCGGGTGGTTGTACAACATCAATATAACAATTATAATAATCAGTTACAGGAAAATCAGGTGTTTTTGCAAAACCCTTAGAATTTATGCTATTGAAAGACAATTCAGGGTTGTTAAGCAAAACGGCAGATAAATACATTTTTTTGTTTATCGTGGTCAGTTCTGATAATTTTTGTTGATATTCGTTAACATACTTGTCAACTAGAATGCTTTCAGATATTGTATACCTGGAAGGCCTTTCTAGGTACAAAAGTAATAAATCGAAGAGAATAAAATATTTAATAATACAAACATCGCTATCAATAATAGAATTTTATTTTTATTTATTTTTTTGATAAAAGCGACTGTCGCTATACCAATTAACGCTGATAAAAAAATTGCAATACAACCATTAATTCCATCTGTAAGACACCCATAAGCAAATGTTATAAAAACAACTCTTATTATAATGATTGGGTGTAAGAGTAAGTACTTTAATGAATCAAAAAACCTGCTAAAGATTGCTCTAAATATCATTGACTAATCTAATTTATTGAACTTATTTAGTGTACGCTCTAAAGTAAGATGGAGAAACTATAAAAATGAGCGAGATTTGAGAAAGGAGGGACGTATTCAAAGCGCTTACCTAATTATGTTCTTCCCATTATGAAGAGAAATATAAAGCGAAATGACATAATTGCCGAGGAGAAAGCATAATTATTGCAGAAACGCAGAGAAAGATTTTAACGAAAAAAAGGTAAGAATACATTTCTAATGGGGATTTTGATAAAGCAAAATCTCCATTTTCAGGCCTTTCCAAGAGCACTTTACCGAGTAATCGCAAGATGAAGGTACTTGTAAAAAGTCTTTGAGATACCTAGTGTCAAACAAATTTCTACGACAAATTTTTTGTTGATAAAGAGATACAGCAGGATTTCCTTGGCTTTTTTGAAAGTCCTGAAGATTGGTCTCCCCCCCCTTGCGACCTCTAGCGCGTGCGACCCCAAGGCCAGCATTCGTCCGTTCACGGATAATCTCCCGCTCAAAGTCTGCGATGGCAGAAGATAAGAAAAGTAAGTTTTCCTTGTGGAGTGGTGGTGTCAATGTTGTCATGCAAACTTTGGAGGCCTGCACCCTTTCCTTGGATTTCGTTCACTAGATGTACTAGGTCTGCAAGCGACCTGCCGAGTCGGTCTAATTTCCAAACTACAATCACATCGTCAGCGCGGAGATGCTCCAGTGCCTTCTTGAGTTCTGGTCGCTCTCTCGTTGCGCCGGAGATTTCTTCCTTATATATAGGTGTCGGAGCAACCGGTTTTCCTGAAGGCATCAATTTGCAGGTTCAGGTTCCTGATCTTTGGTAGAGACATTGCATATCCGAACTTCATAGGGGAGGCTCCTTCAAAGTGGTAATAAAACGGTACCTGCCACAATAAAGTAGACTTTGATTTTGTAAACCAGTTTCTTACACTGGCTGAAAGAAAGCAAACCTTGGAGAAGAGAGGCGTGAGTTTTGCCTAGGCGTTGGATGAGATGGAGGGAGGGAGTAAAAACGGGTTTTTGGGGAATATGATTTTTTGATAAGTTTGGTGCCGTACCAAATTTACGATGGTGTACACCTGCTTGGTCGAACGAGGACTATAGCACGGAACACCGCAAAAACGTCATATGGGAGGCTAAAAAAACACTAGATAATAAATCTTTATTATAACTATTGGTTTTATTTTAAACTCCCTTATCTTTGCATGGCTACGCATTGCGGCGACACCGCCAGGTAATATGCCAGTCTGACGACTGGCGGTCGTCTGGCAAGTTCTCACTGACCGTCTGGAGGTGAGTTAACACTTGCAGACGGTGCGGTGGCTCAGTTGCCGTTCTGAAAATCTCGCCCCACACGGAGCGGGGCAAAAAAACGGCACACACCCAGCCGTCTGGCCCCCAGACCTGTTGAGGTGTCGCCGACAGTTCGCGTTCTGAAAATCTCGCCCCACACGGAGCGGGGCAAAACGGCACACACACCCAGCCGTCGGCCTCCAGACCTGTTGAGTGTCGCCGACAGTTGCCGTTCTGAAAATCTCGCCCATACAGTCGAGGGCAAAAACAGTAAATTCCTTTTTTTACTTGCCCCATTAGCTGGGCTTTTCACGGCCTTAGCCATTTCTACAAAATGGCCTTAGGGCTATTTCTTTACAAAAAAAAATTTTCATTATGAAAATACCACATAAAAAAGAGTTCTATGCAAAGGTTAAAGACCTGCTGGAACTAATCAATACCTCTTTAGACGTTCTTCAAAAAGTCCTAAATGGGATTGTTTTGGTTATACGTCTTATCCATGCGTCAAGGGTATTGCGTTACCTGATTAATATCGTTTTACCCATAATCGTTACCCTCTTACAATAATGAGCCACGTCCCCCTCTGTTAGTTGTTGCCGTGAGGGGGACTTTTAATCTGTAAAGAGTCTATAACGGTGGTTTTTATACTCCCAATATACTCTCAATAATCTGTCCAATAAAAACAAAATGTTAATGATTGCAAATTTTATGTAACTTGAATGAATCTAAGCGTCTAAGATTCAAGATTCGATCGTATTCATTAAAAACAGGGGTTTGCCCTTGGGTTTCCCCCTGCATCTCTTCACACACCATAAGTTCACAATAGATCACTTTAAAATGAAAAAGAATTTTTTGTTGATTTCCATTTCCTTGTTTTGGGGGTTCATTTATTCTGGATCAATTTACGCCCAAAACACAGAACTAGTTTGCCCTTATACCACTATCAATAATATCCTAAGGGATGGGTTCTTGTTGACATTAAAATGCCTACTTGCTGCAGCAACGGTAATATTCAATGGACGATAAAGAAAATTGTTGATTTACCTGTAGGCTCTGTTGAATATGTTTGTAATGTAGAGAATCTCCCTATTGGCTGGGTAATTATAGATGAAAAGCTATGCACTTGTTGCCATCCAACTGATAACCAAACAAAACAGTGGGTAATAAAAAGAATTGATTAACCTTTTCACCTCACTTGGTTTCTCCAATCAATAATACTGAAGAACTTTCAGAAGTTTTTTTGAGTCTGGAGATAACGGCACAGATTATACCGATTCCCCGCCGCGAGGCGGGCAAAATTTTTAAATAAATTGTTTTAAATTACTTACTATTAAAACAAAATCCCCGCATTGGCTTTGTGCTTCTGCGGGGATGCTCATTTGCGTATTTGCCCATTTGGGGATTTGAGCGCGTTAATTATCCTGCGGGGTAGCTGGTTTACGGTTCAGAATATAGTCAGCGGCTTTTTGCGCTTCTGCGGCGGCTTTGAAAATAAATTTGCTGTCGGCTTGCAGAATCTTTAACCATCCGGCGAGGTAGGCGGCGTTGTTTTCGATCACGTTATCGAAATCAATTTGGACGCTGGAGCAAAGGAACGATGCGCCCATTTCCGCCAGCAAGGCTTCACGGCTGTACGGTTTACTGCCAAAGGATTGCGGGTTCATTATTTCCTCACGGGAAAGGCGCGAAGCGTGGCCGGGCGTGGCGTGGGTGGGTCGTGAAAATAGGTTGCGTTAGTAGTCTTCTGCCATTTTTTTAACAGCACATGAAGCCAAACAAGCCCAAAAGCACTTGCAAACAGCTTGCAAATAAAAAAGGAGTTACAAACTTTCGTTCGTAACTCCTTGATAATCAAGTCGGGATACCAGGATTCGAACCTGGGACCCCCTGCTCCCAAAGCAGGTGCGCTACCGGGCTGCGCTACATCCCGAAAATGTGATTGGTTTATTGGTGATTGGTTAACCTGGTGTGCTCAAATCACAGGCGCTAATTTTTCATCGCTGAATCACAAACCGCCCCGTGTGTTTTTCTCCTCCCTCGGTCAAAACCTCCAGGAAATAAAGTCCGCTGGGCAAATCATGGTGCAAATCCAGTGCCTGGGCATCCTCGAACGCTGTTAATTCAAGTTGTTGCACGCGCTGTCCGCGGCTGTCCAGCACCTGAACATTTAGTCGCTGGTCTTGCCAAGGCGAGAAATCTGCAAAAAGTTCGCCGCTGGTCGGGTTCGGGAAAAGGAGGAGTTGATCGAGATGCGACAAGGTTTTAGCGCTTGTCAAATCAATTAAATCTTGCTCATCGTTGCGCTCAAGACCCTGCTCATTGTCCGTAAGCGTGACACCGATGGGGCAATAGAAGGTGTTGAGATGCGCAGCCAAATAGACATAAGGTGAAAGTCGCGACACCACATGGATAAACGTGACGTTGGCCTGCGCGGGCAAGGTGAACTTGAAAACATCTGATTCTCCGTTGTTGATGCTGTCCAACAAGGATGAATAACGGATCGAATGTTGGGGAGAAGCGTTTGGACTGCGCACCCGGTAGGTATTACCGGAAGGCGCCGTGTAGATAGAGAAGTTGGCAGGTTCCATAGCCACCATGCCATCAGGCACTTGAATGGCCGTGTAAATCAACTTGTTTGAACAGTTGTTCGTCACACGGACTCTGTATGTGCGGTTATGCCCAGAATCTTCTGTTATGGTCAGGAGTTCGTATTTTATACAACTGACTGTTTTTATATCGCAAGGATCGTCTTCTTCGACGGTTATGTTGAAACAGCAATTGGCCGATTGGCCGCAACTGTCTACCGCCTGGAAACAGACCGCAGTAGTGCCTGGCGGGAAAGTGCTACCCGAGGGCAAACCACTTGTCCTGATTAGCGCGAGGCCAGGGCATGTGCAATCGGTGGAGGCGGTCGGTGGGTTATAGTTTACTACTGCTCCTCCGCTGCCAGCTTGCGTGATGGTGATGGCACTGGGGCAGTTTATAACGACATTGGAAGGCGCTGGTGTGCTGAACTGCAAGGTGTACGTAACCACGGTGTCGCATCCACCTGTGCTGGAAGCCAAAGTAAGGGTAACTGCACCGGGCTGGGTATAGGCCGTGCCACCCAATGTGATGGTTTCTCCCGGGCAGAAGGCAATGGTCTCGGACCGGGTGGGTTGTGGTAAAAGCGTAAGGGAATACGTTACAATAGTGTCGCAGCCGAGGCTTGCAGCAATGGTATCAATTACTGTTCCCGATTGATTGTACACCTGACCGCCAATCATTACCGTTTCGCCGGGACAGAAGGAGATGTTTTCTGAACGCGTCTGGTAAGGCAATAATGTAAGGGTATACGTTACAATCGTGTCGCAGCCGATGCTCGCAGCAATGGTATCTATTACTGTTCCCGATTGGTTGTACACCTGCCCGCCAATCGTCACCGTTTCGCCGGGACAAAGGGAAATGTCCTCCGAACGGGTCTGGAATGAAACCGAAGTAATGGTATAGGTTACAATGGTGTCACATTCCCCATTGGTTCCATCCAGGGAAAGAATAAAAGTGCCCGCATGATCAATGACTTGTCCACCGATGATGACAGAGTCTCCAGGACAGAGCGCAATCGCCACGGCTTGCATGGGCTGTGGAAGCACATCAATAATGTAGGTTCGCAGGGTGTCGCAACCGCCATTGCCCGTGATTTCTATAGAGAAAGTAATGTCTTGGGAGTACGGGATGCCGTTGATCGTCACCGATTCGCCAAAACAAAGCTTGATGTCAATGGAATCGGTTATCAAAACCTTGCAGTGATTTTCAACCAGAAGATTGGTAGCGTTGGGTGTGCGCACTATGGTTGAGGCCTGTTCATTGAAAGGAACCTTCGCCAGCGTCACGTCAAGGTTTTCAGGATTTAGTACATCCTCATCTTCCACTGCAATGGGTGTTATGAAGTCACAATCACCCTCAACCATGCCATCCAAGGTAGTCTTTACCAACAGCATTTGACTACTCATACCGTTTTCTTTGGTACCGGCAGTGAAGAAAAGATGATTGTCTTTTAACAGTATCTGAGATTGAAAAGGCGATATGATCGCGTCTGTTCCGCCCACAAACTCTCGAAAACCGTAGTCCAGTTTTTTGGACCATTGATAGACACCATCTTTGTCGGTTTTGATCAAATAAAGGTCGGTAGAAGAGTTGCCAACACTGCCTCGGGCATAAAGCACAAAACCACCCGGAACGCTGATTACCTCATCCACCGTGACAAAATCAACGCCCAGTATGTCGTAGCTCCTCATCCAAACAAGGTTTCCGTCCAAATCCGTTTTTTGGAAAAATATAAGTGTGTTGAAGGTAGTGGTCGCGGCTTCACGACCAAAGGAAACCGAGAGGATATGGTCATCCTCAATCAATAAGTCCTTGCCAACCAAGGGGGTCGGGGCATCGGGGCCTATGTGAAAAAGGCGGGTCCAGTCCACATTTCCTGTAGCGAGGTCAATCCGCGAAATCGCATTGCGCATATTGGCGAAGCCAGTCCCAAGTGTGAAACGGCCCACGCCATAAAGTTTGCCGTTGTGGATGGTGGCACTGCTGAAATGATCCCTTTCCCCAAGGCGGAGTTTTTGGCTTAATGGGCTGCCAAGTACAATCGTGCCGTCAGGGCGCGTTATTTCCAGCATCCGATTGTTGGGGGTGAGGTTTTGGGGGTGGTCGTAAATCAGATAGTTGCCATTGGGCAATTCCATCAGGCCAAAAACGTAGGGAGATTCGAGGCCAAATCTATTGATCCATTGCATGTTGTTGGTGACTGGATTGTAGCGGAACACAAACCCCCCATTCAACATTTGAAAATCACCGCTCTGCCCTACCCCCACGAGCATACCTTCAGAGTCTACGATCAGATCCGAAATATTGTCTATTTCTGTGTCATGTACATCAAAGCTGCGCATCCAAAGTACGGCGCCCGCTGGTGTTATCTTGATGATAACCGCACTGTCTGCTTTCAGTCCTGTGATGTATAGGTTGCCATCCTGGCTATCGAAAACACCATAGCCGCGCACATCCTGGCCACTTTCGCCAATGGTTTTGATAAACGTTTCTGCACCGCAGCTTCCGGTATTACAATTGATAAAGACTGCGTTGCCGGACTCCGACACCGTTCTGCCACAACCATCAGAAACCGTCAACGCGTAATTGCCCGAATTGGTCAGGAGAATGCTGCTGGTCGTTTCTCCTGTGCTCCATTCGTATGTAATGGGCAACACACCGCCCAATAAGGATGGGTTTAGGGTA
This sequence comes from Lewinellaceae bacterium, assembly GCA_016708875.1. Lineage (GTDB taxonomy): Bacteria > Bacteroidota > Bacteroidia > Chitinophagales > Saprospiraceae > M3007. The sequence goes on along the minus strand of JADJFA010000029.1, from coordinate 705 downwards.
AGCGATTCTCCTTCACAAAGGGTTTGATTTCCAAGCAAATCAAGCCCAAAAGCAGGAAGGTCGTTTATCAAAAACTCCACCGTGCCCTGTGTACAGGAGCAGGCATTTGGGATGGTTATCAAAATATTTTCCTGTCCTTCTGAAATGAAATCCGGGAAGACAGTGACTGGTACAAATATTTCCGACTGACCAGCCGGGATGAATACCGGACCAGTGATTGGAACGTAGTCCACCCCAGGTGTTGCCGAGCCTGCCACGCTGAAAACGATGGGCAGCGGCAGGTTTATGTTACTGCCACCGCCGCGCTGGAAACGAATGCTCCCCGCGTCACAACTTTCGTAGGAGGAGCCTGAGCCTCCAGGGTAAGCCGGGGAAGCCGATACGGAACCGCCTGCATCAAAGGAATTGGCGCGGAAAAACACCGCTGAATCCCAGACACCGTCTTCGACATCAGCAATTTTGAGTTTGATATGGTAGGTCTGGCAGGGAACCACATCGGCAATAGCAATCAATTTTTTGGTGAAGCCATCGTATTGCAGCTCAATAACGGCAGGACCAGAGGCCGGTGGGATGGAGCCACAGTTATTTCCGATGAACGATGTGTTATGCGTGTAAAGTCCGCTGTTCACCAAGTGATTTACAGTATTAATGCTAACAGGGGTATTGGTAGTGGGGATGAGGGCAATATTTTTCGTCCCCGAGATG
>JADJFA010000028.1 GCA_016708875.1 Lewinellaceae bacterium | reverse complement strand
AATATAGTTGCAAAGCAAATTGCTGGATTGGATTTTGTTACTGGACTGTTAGAAGGCGACCGGCACTATTCCGTTGATGCTTTTGAAAAGTACAAAGTTATGGGAAAGAATTAAAGACAAATTAGAATCAACATATGTAATATCTGGTGTAAATTATCAAGGAAATATTTCAGTTTCATTTCTTTCCACAAAATATTTTGTGATTAAAGGCGATAGTCTTTTTTTGAAAGAATAGTTCTTGATAACCTTTCGCAAGATTCTATAAATATGTTCAAGAACGAGAAATATACAATTCAAAAAGGCACAACTGAAATAACGACAAACTTGGATAGTTTGATTAACAATCGCTATGTGTATGACAGGTTAATATTCGCGCCTTCAATGTTTACAATACAAAATCTTGTTTTTAAAGATGTTGTTACTAGAGATTCAATTGAGTTGCAAGGATTGTGAGAGATTCAGGGGAAAAAATATTATGATATTAGGGTTAAAAAACCTGTTGATAATGAATATTCCAATTACTCACTCCGGTTTGACGATAAATTTAGATTTATTGATTTTGAAGGAGATTGTGATTTAACCAATTTGTTGACGGAAGAAACGAATCGATTGGAGCCTATTAGGAAATAATAATCCTGCATCAACGGCTTGCTGTCCATGCCGCCTAACAGCCAGCCCACAAACTCCAACACTCGGCGACACGGCAGCAAGCCAGCCGTTGTCCAACAAATAATAAAGAAAATGAAGAAAATTATCAAAAGAACCATCGCAGGTACGCTACTCTTTGCGGTAGTTGGAATTGGAGGATTAGTGACCCTGATATTCTATCCTCAATCCTTGTTTGCAAACAAGTTTGAACACAACCAATTTACGGTCTATTACAACAAAGATTATAAAATCGAAAAGGAAGCCTTTCAAGTCATTTTAGACAACGCGTACGAAATCGTTGAAAAGAGTGGACTGCATAATCCTGATTTCAAGTACAAGGTTTTTTTAGCACAAAATAACATTTTCAATAAAATTGAAGGGCTTCAAGGCTGTGACGTGATTGCCAGGGCAACAGCATGGAATATTGCTGTCAAAAAAGATATTGATTTAAAAAATAACCGAATGTACACCGATAGAAGTACCGTTGACCTAACTGTTCTCCTGGCACATGAAATGGTACATATTCTACAAGCCGATAAATACGGTCTCCTGAATTTCAGTCCGTTAAAACATCCTCCCATGTGGAAATTGGAAGGGTATCCTGAATATGTAGCACGGAGTACTTACTTGAATAGTGAAACTTATGACTTACGAAAAGAAATACAACGCTTTGTTTCGGTTGATGAAGATATCAAGATTGAAACCTTTGAAGCGGTGGAAGGTCATTTTATGCCAACCTACTATTTTAAGGGCAGAATCATGGTTGAATATCTGATGGATATTAAAGGAATGACCTATGATGCAATCTTGAAAGACCCAAGAACAGAAGAAGTAGTTTTCAATGAAATGGTCGGATGGATGAATGAAGTTAAAGGAGAAGATTAAAAATGCCACCAACAAGGGCTTGCTGTCTATGCCGCCGAACAGCCTGCCTGCAAATCCAATGCTCGGCAGTATGGAAGCAAGCCATCCCAATAATCCCTCCTTCATAATCCCCCGCGCAATCCCTATTTTTGCCCAAACTTTCCAACCATGCGCGCAATTCTCTACTTTGCCTTCCTGCTTGCCCCAGTTCTGTCCTATTCCCAAAAAATGCTGGAATCGCATGAATGGTGCAGCAAAAGCACATCTTTAGCACCACCAATCTTCAATCTCGAAGACGGGCGCAGTGATTCGATAGACATACTTCGCTCCGACATTACCATCAACCTCCTGGGACTCCCCGCAAGTCAAGGCGCAATGCAACATTACCCTGACTGCCAAAGTGCAGGGCGTACAGGAAATCCGTTTGGACCTGCAAGGACTTACGGTTGATTCGGTGCAGACTCCATCGGGCGTAGATTTGCAATTTACACATTCGGGAAGTGCATTGCACATTGAGTTCCAGCAGGAACTTTTGGTAAACGACCCAAACAGCATTCATATCTATTACCACGGCATTCCCCCAACAGATGCCAGTGGATGGGGCGGTTATTACAACACAAGCGGGTATTCGTTCAACCTTGGGGTTGGTTTTGCCGCTGATCCGCATTCTTATGGTCGGGCCTGGTTTCCTTGTTTCGACAACTTTGTTGAACGTTGTGCTTTTTACGTCACCATTCTAAGTCCCACAGGCAGAAGAGGTTACAGCAATGGCAAACTGACACTCGAAGAAAACATTCCGGGTGGTGTTGCTCATTATTGGGAACTTGAGGAACCCATTCCATCCTACCTCGCTTGTTTTGCCTCTGGCCCCTACACTTCATTCACCCGAACTTATCCCGGAGTGGAAGGCCCAATTCCGGTTGAAATTGCCGCCGCTCCTGCCGACACCATCAAAGTTCGCAACACCTTCCAAAACCTGTCCAAAGCGATTGAAGTCTTTGAAGACTGGTTTGGCCCGTATCAATGGAACAAAATTGGCTATTCGCTGGTGCCATTCAACTCTGGAGCCATGGAACACGCAACAAACATTGCGATTGGAAGGGCATACGTTGACGGCTCCCTGAGCTATGAAACCTTATGGGCACACGAACTCGCTCACATGTGGTGGGGCGATCTGGCAACCTGCTCCACAGCAGAGGATATGTGGCTCAACGAGGGTTGGGCCAGTTATTGCGAGCATCTTTTTACGGAAAAAGTGTACGGACAAACGGCTTATCGTACTGCCGTGCGCACCAATCACCTGAATATTTTACAAAATGCCCACGTGAATGAAGGTGGTTACAGGGCGGTTTCGGGATTGCCACACAGTCTGACCTACGGTGCGCATGTGTACAACAAAGGCGCTTCCATGGCGCACAACCTGCGGGGCTATTTGGGCGATTCGTTGTTTCGCTTGGGTTGCCGGGATGCATTGGGAAACACTCATTTTACCGACTGGAGCAGCGCGGAATTTAGAGACAAACTGGAGGCTGCCACGGGTAAAGACCTGCACGATTTTTTTGAGGACTGGGTTTTTTCAGGAGGTTATGCCGACTATTCGGTGGATTCCATGAAATTGATTTTTTCGCCAGTGGACGCTCCGACCATTGCACAGGTTTTTGTGAAGCAGAAATTGCGCGGAGCGCCTCATTTTCATCACAATGTGCCCTTGGAATTGACATTTTTGATGAGCGATGGCCAACGACAATATCACACAGCAACCGTTTCCGGGGAAAATTCGATGCTGGAGTTTGTGTTCCCATCCTGGGCTCCAGCTCCGGTTTCCGTATTTGTCAACACCAATTTGAAAATCCTGCAAGCGCGGTCTGAAGGTGAAAAAATGCTCAAAACCATTGGAGGCAGCAATTTTGCGGATGCAAAGTTTAACCTGACCGTCAATAGTCTTGGCGCTGACTCTGTTTTTTTTCGTGTAGAACACCACTTTGCGGCGCCCGACAATGCTGGTGCAAATCCAAACGGATATGTGCTTACCAATCGCTACTGGTCGGTATTGACTTCAGGGAATAACTTCCCGACAGGTTTTAACGCCCAAGCCATTCTTATTTATGATGGGAAAGGCCAGGTAGACCAACTTGATACCGAACTATTTACAGCTACCAGTCCATCTGAGGACAGTGTATTGTTGCTTTATCGCCCTGGCGCTGGTCACCCCTGGCAGGAATGGCCCAGTTATACAAAACTCCCAGTTGGTTCTACTACTGATAAATTTGGTCAACTTCGACCCACGCAACTCACTCCTGGGGAATACACCATTGGGAAAGGAGTGTCCACGGTTCGCACCAAAACGCCCAACCCGATTGGCAATATTCGCGTTTCGCCCAATCCAACCAAGGGTAAAATCAGAATCCAGGCAGACGAAACCTTCGATCATGCGACCCTAATCAGCGCAGACGGGCAATCCGAAAAATCCTGGAGTTTGCCACCTGCCACAGAGGCTGAGTTTGATTTGAACAGCTTCCCTTCTGGCCAATACTGGCTTTTGTTGAGCGGCAAAAAAGGCACGGCCATTTGCCCTGTGACCAAGCAGTAAATCCTAAGCAAATGATCATAAAGAGTATTTAACACATAGGCACAATAGGGCACATAGTGTTTAAAATCATGGCTATGTGTCCTATTGTGCCTATGTGTTTAATATAACTTCTTTGCGCTTGGGCACTTAAATACACAAACACTTCATTTTATAATGATCGCCATCTCAAACCGTTTTACAATTACACTTAACCCCTTAGTCTTACTCCTTCCACTTTCAATCACGCTTTTTACTTCCAACATTTCTGGACAAACAGATTCTTCCAAAAGGTTTGAACAACCCGGCATGGGCAACAGGTCTCAAATACTTGATTTGGAGATCATTAAAGGGGTGGCACAAATGGTGTCCGACTCCTTTGGAGCACCAGTTGATTTGGTGGAAGCATTCATCCGGGAAGCCAAAGAATTGGAGCGAGACGAAGGGGTGCCTGCCACCGCTTTTATCGGAATCGCAATTTTGGAAAGCGCTGGCTTCACCAGTTATCTCTACCAAAATGCCAAAAACCCTTTTGGGATGCGGGCCACCAAAATATGGAAGGGGCCAACTTTTGTGATGTGGCACGAAGGCGAGGATGCTCATTTTAGAAAGTACGAGGATGCTCGCGGAGCGGTGCGTGATTTCGCCGCATTTCTCAACAGTCGAAAATGGTTCCGGGATGCGCTGGCTTGTGGTACTTCTGATCTGGAATGTTTCCTGACAGCCATGAGCCCTGACCCAGTAAAAAAGGAACCTGGCTATGCTGCTGACCCTCAATGGGCAAACAAAGTGCGGAGGGTGATTAAGAAGTATGGGTTGGATCGGCTAAGGTGAAAAAGAAGTGTGGCACACCTCAGTAGGTGTGCCACACTTTCTAAAAAAACACCTCCTGAGCTACCCTGAACGTATTGGCATGTGCCTCCACTATGTCGGCGATTCGGGGCGAATAGCCGCCGCCCATGCTGACAACTACAGGTAAACGATTGTCTTTGCAAAAGGACAATACTATTTCATCACGTTCGCGACAGCCCGATCTGCTAACACTTAAACGGCCTAGTTTGTCAGATTCCAAAATATCCACCCCGCTCTGGTAAAACACAAAGTCGGGTTGGAATGCATCGGCTATGCCTGGCAGGTTTTCGCGCAAAGTTTTTAGGTAAAATGCATCTTCGGTGCCATCTGGCAAGCCAATGTCCAGGTCAGATTTTTCTTTTCGGATGGGGTAATTTCGTTCGCCATGCATCGAAAAAGTGAACACACGAGGCTCATTTTCAAAAATCTTAGCGGTGCCATTTCCTTGGTGAACATCTAAATCCACAATCAGAATTTTGTGCTAACTTCTTCTTTAGCAACCAATTGGCTGCCACGGCCTGGTCATTGAAACAACAAAAACCTTCTCCTCGATCGGCAAAAGCGTGGTGGGTTCCACCTGCAATGTTCATCGCACAACCGAATTGAAGCGCCCACTGAGCGCATTGCAGTGTACCATTGGAAATGTGTCGTCCGCGGCGCACAAAATGCTCATTGATGGGGAAACCTATGGCGCGTATTTCCTTTTCGGAAAGCCTGATTTCGTTCATCTTCGCCCACCATTCAGCGGTGTGCGTGAGCAGGGCGACTTCCTCAGTAAGTAATTCCGGGTGAAAAAAATTGGCTTCGCTGACGGTTCCTTCCCAAAGCAACTGCTCAGGAAGCAGTTCGTATTTGGCCATTGGAAAGCGATGCCCGTCCGGGAGCTCGTATTTGTAAATGGGCGAGAAAGCGATTTTTAACATGGATTCAGGTACCCCGGAACGCTGTTCCGAAGTATGTTTCCCGGAACAGCGTTCCGGGTATGACCACAAAAGTAGCAATGTGGCAAGAGAGCCGTCCCCGGGAAAGCGAGACGGCTCTTCTTTTCTTACCGATTAAGAGAGATTAAGTTCAAGAGATTATAAGCCAGCGTGAGCCGAGCAAGAATGAACTTTTAATAGAAAGAATCGTGCCAAATTTTGATTTTGGAGAGTTGTTGTAAAAATAAATTGGAATAGGTGATAGGCGAGGGGAGGGCCACGATGCACGGATGAGACACGGATAATCAGGATAATAATATCCAAAAAATCCGTGTCTCATCTGCGGCATCCGTGTTCCTCCCCTCTCATTCCACTTTCAAAACCCAAACATGCTGCCCCAAAGACCTCGCCTCCTCAGGAAAACGAATTTCCACACCAGTTTCGGTGTTCCACGACAGATTCCCTGGCCTGCCAAGCATGCTTACTTTCGTGTTTTTGAAAAAAGCATTTTAGTCAATAAAACCTTGCTTTCCGGTGCATCAAACAGAAAAACGTACCTGGTTTTTCCATCTTTAGATTGAGTGAAACGGATGCGCTCGCCTTCGCTGAAACTGCTGTACATCCGTGTGGCGTAAATCGCCTCGCTGTTGATTTTCATCCAGTCACCAATTTCCTTAAGCCGCTCGTAAGCTGCATCATGCCATTCTCCTGTTGGGCTTGGGCCGATATTGAGCAGGTAATTTCCACCCTTGCTCACAATGTCTACAAGTTTTTCGATGATTTCGTCCGTGGGTTTGTATTGATCTTCAGGCACATAACTCCAACTAGTGGCCATGGTCATGCAGGTTTCCCAGGGATATGGAAGACCTGTTTCGGGGATGTGTTGCTCTGGTGTGAGGTAATTCTGATGAATCCCTGGCACCGCCCGATCTACGACGATCAGACCTGGCTGCTTGGCACGGGCGGATTGCACGATTCCGGCCATGTCAATATCCTGACTTTGCGGGTTTCGGGTCCAGCGACTATTCTCATAGACCTCATTTAGTTCGGTCTTAATTTCTTCGTCGGTCTTTTTACGCACCCAGCCACCATCGAGCCAAAGAATATCCACTTTGCCGTAGTCCGACATCAGTTCATCTATCTGCTTGTGGGTAAACTCTTTGAACTTCGCCCATTTCTCAGGATATTTTTGGATGGAATAATTGCAATTCCGGTCGCTGGGCGGGAATTGTTTCCACCAATAATCGTCTGAATGCCAATCGGGTTTGGAGAAATAAGCCCCTGTCCAAAAATCTTTTTTTCGGAAGGCCGAGAAGATTTCTTTGGTCACGTTGCTGCGAGGATTATCAGCAAATGGGCTTTGAGAACCTGTGATTTTGTAGTCGGTGTATTTGGAGTCGAACATACAAAATCCATCATGGTGTTTAGTCGTGAATACCACGTATTTCATGCCTGCTTGATGTGCGGCGGCGGCCCAGCGTTCGGGTTCAAATTTAGTGGGATGAAAGGTTCTGGGGAGCTTCTCGTAAGCCGTTACATAATCGTGGTAATTGTCGGCTATGCCTGGTTTGCGCCCTCCTGTGGCCCAGGAAAGGTCCTCCGGGCAGATACTCCAACTTTCCACGATGCCCCACTGGCTGTAAGCGCCCCAGTGCATGAGCAGGCCGAATTTCAGGTCTTGCCAGTCTTCTAGGCGGCGTTGGATGGAGGTGTCGGGGTCGGGGAAGTATGGTTGATGTTGGGCGAGAGCGGGCAGTGCCGCAATGCCGAAAAACAAGGAAAAATAGTATTGGGCTTTAATTTTAGCATTGAATTTAGCGTAAATTTGAAAAAATTTGGCAAAACTCTCACACCGCCCTCGCCCCCAACTTAATCTCCTCCACCACTTCCGGATTCAACAATGTAGAAATATCCCCCAAATTAGAAGTATCCCCTTCCGCAATCTTGCGCAAAATCCGTCGCATGATTTTCCCTGATCGAGTCTTCGGCAAGCCCGGCACAATCTGTATAATATCTGGCTTGGCGATGGGACCAATCTCCCTTGCCACCACCTCTAGCACCTCTTTTCGGAAAATTTCGGTGTGCTCCACAATGTGGTTCGTGATCACATAAGCATAAATGCCCTGGCCTTTAATGTCGTGCGGAAAACCTACCACTGCGCTTTCCACAATATTGTCGTGTTTATTGATCGCGTCTTCCACTTCGGCAGTTCCAATGCGATGCCCGGAAACATTGATTACATCGTCCACACGCCCGATGATTCGGTAATAACCATCGTGATCGCGCTTCACCCCGTCGCCGGTGAAGTACAGGTTTTTAAAGGCGGCAAAGTAGTTTTGGCGACAGCGTTCATGGTCGCCCCAGGTCGTGCGAAGAATCCCGGGCCAGGGGAATCGAATGCAGAGCATCCCTTCAACGTCATTTCCAGGCAATTCTTTACCGTTGGTATCCACAAGCAAAGGCCGAACGCCGGGCAAAGGCAGTGTGGCAAAACAAGGTTTGGTTGGCGTAAGGCCTGCGATGGGTGAAATGAGGATGCCGCCTGTTTCAGTCTGCCACCAGGTGTCTACGATGGGACAGCGTTTTTTGCCGATTTTTTCATTGTACCAGTTCCAGGCTTCTTCATTAATTGGTTCGCCAACGGTGCCAAGCACCCGCAGCGAAGGCAATCGGCGGTTTTTTACCCATCGGTCGCCAGCAGCCATGAGCGCCCGGATGGCAGTAGGCGCCGTATAGAAGATGTTGACTTTGTGGCGCTTGATGACATCCCAGAATCGGCCCGCATCGGGGAAAGTCGGCACGCCCTCGAACATCAAACTGGTGGCGCCAGCAAGCAGGGGGCCATAAATGATATAGGAGTGGCCCGTGATCCAACCTACATCGGCAGTACACCAGAAAATTTCGCCGTCCTGATATTGAAAAACATTGCGAAAAGTGTACTCGGTATAGACCATATAGCCACCATGGGTATGCACTACCCCCTTGGGTTTGCCGGTAGAACCGCTCGTGTACAAGATAAATAGCGGGTCTTCGGAATCCATTTTTTGGGCCTTACAACTTTTGCGTTTTCCCGCAATTGCATCGTGCCACCAAATGTCCCGATCTTTGTGCCAATGCACATGGTCGCCCGTGTTTTTATGCACGATGACCGTTTTCACGGAATCGCAACCAAGCGCAAGTGCTTCATCCACAATGGATTTGACGGGGAATATTCTTCGCGCCTCGGGCATTGAAATCGCTGGTAATAACCGCCACGCACTGAGCGTCTTTGATTCGATCCGCCACAGAAACCGCCGAAAAGCCCGCAAATACTACGGAATGTATGGCCCCAATACGGGCACAGGCCAACACTGCTACTGCCAGTTCAGGTGTCATAGGCATGTAGATGCACACACGGTCTCCTTTTTTGATGCCCTGTGCTTTGAGCGCATTGGCAAACTGGCAAACTTGCTGGTACAGTTGCTTGTAGGAGATCTTGCGGGGCTTGGATTTGGGGTCGTTGGGTTCCCAAAGAATGGCCGTTTGTTTGGCTCGGGTTGCCAGGTGGCGGTCCAACACGTTTTCCGTGATATTGAGTTTGCCACCGAGGAACCACTGCACTTCAGGTTTGCGGAAATTCCATTTCAGCACTTTTTTCCATGGTTTCTTCCATTGAAACGTGGCGGCTTGCTCTGCCCAGAAACCCTCGGGGTCTGCGACGGAGTGGGCATAAACTTCATGATATTCAGCGAGGGTTTTGATTTGCGTGGTCATATTTGAGACGGAATGTTCGTTGCGTCAAAAGTAGCAGATTGCAGCCTTTCGCTGTATAATTGCCCGTGGTTCTGAGATTTAAGCAAGTGGACAAACATGGATCATCCCGAATTCTGGGTTCGGTACGTCCCAGAGGGACGGAATCTCGGTAGAAATGTTGTTTTCCATGAAAAAGCGTGCCGTAGGTACGCCATCTGTAGGTTTTAGATCGCGTACCTACGGCACGTCAACCCATTTTTTCATCTATTTTCTACCGAGATTCAGTCCCTAACGGGACTTTTAAAATTCGGGATGACTGAAGTTTGTCCGATTACATACCGCCTTTTTTTCAATAAATGTTGCATCATGGGACTTATAAAACCAATTGGCGCGCTGGGGCGCGGACTAAGCAAAGAAGAACTCGTCACACTGGGCGATACAGACGCTAAGGCAGTAATCGAGAGCGGCGAGTTTGACTTGCTGAAAGTTTATATCGAGATGAAACGGTACGAGGCGTATTTCAAAACTGTAATGGACAATCTGCGCGAAGCAGCACTCATCCAAGCCCAGGAAACCGGCATGAAGTCATTCAACTACGCTGAAGCACAAGTGTCGAACATCCGGCGCTCGGTTTTCAAATTTGACAAGGACCCGACTTGGTGCAGATTGCACGATGAATTTGAATTCCTCAAGGGTAGAATTAAACTACACGAGGATACGCTTAAACAAATTGAGGGTGAAAAAGCGAGCTTCCTGGATGAAGAAACGGGAGAGCTCATCGAACTCATCGCCCCGACCGAAGAAATATCGGAAACCATTATGGTCAGGATTTAAGCCCTATGTATTCACCCTTCAAACAATAATACCCAAAAGCCCAAGCCCAAACATAATGGGTGTGAAGATGGGGATGATGGTATACCAAAAGATGCGGGTGTCGAGTGCTGGTGTTTGCCCAAATTCAATGGTTGCCTGATGTATCATAAGGTAAACGCCAAAGGCGGCCAGGGCGATCCAAATGATTCCAGCAATGCGTTTAATTTGTTCATATTTGCATTTAAAATGCATCAAATATCGAAGTTTTTTTAAAACTTCCCGAGGTTTGATTTCAAGTTCAGATTCGATCTGAAACATCAGATCTGTTTATTCGGCAAATAAAAGAGCCCAATCACAAAGCAAACTGCCGCAATAATTATCGGATACCAAAGCCCCACGAATGGATCCCCCGCAGGGTTGTCGGCAGTTTTAGAAACGTCAAACAAGCGCGTGGCAATGAGTGGGGTGAGCCCCCCGAAGATGCCATTGCCAATGTGGTATGGCAGCGACATGGAAGTATATCGAATGCGTGTGGGGAACAACTCCACCAAAATGCCGCAATAGGGCCGTAGACCATTGTGACGTACAGTATTTGGAGGAAAACAAGGAAGGTCATGATCCAAAAAGTGCTGGAATCAAGCCAGACGGTACGAACGACTGTAACTGTCGGTTTTTTAGCACTGTCGGCAAAAACGGTTCTTTTCTCTACTGTTTTAAATGCTGCGCCGTCTGTTCGATGTTTCCATAAAGTGTTGACGATCAAAGAGTCACCATTGGGAGCTACTGAAATTACAGGCTCGACAACTTGGGTGGTTTTTATAAACGTTGGTTGAGCCAGATGATGCATCGCTTGATAAATAGGCCGGTACGTCACCACTGCCAAAAACATCCCCGCCAACATGATGGGTTTGCGACCTATTTTATCGGAGAGCCAACCAAACACCAGGAAAAACGGCGTGGCCGCTAAAATGGCAATAATCAAGATGTAGCGCGTCTGCTCAAACTCCACACCCAGTGTCCGCTCAATAAAAGTCTGCGCATAAAACTGCCCGGTGTACCACACCACGCCCTGACCCATCACCGCGCCGAAAAGTGCCAGCAACACCAGTTTCAGGTTGGGTTTCTTCGTGAAAGATTCTTTCAAAGGGTTTTTTGAAATTTTTCCCTCGCGTTTGATTTTCGAGAACAAAGGAGATTCCGCCATTTTCAAACGGATATAGACTGAAACCAGCACCAGGACAATAGAAGCCCAAAACGGCACCCTCCAGCCCCAATCATTGAACACAGCATCGCCCAAGGAATTTTTGGTGAACAGAATTACACCCAATGAGAGAAACAAGCCCAAAGTAGCCGTCGTCTGAATGAAGGAGGTATAATATCCACGGCGGTTTTCGGGCGAATGTTCTGCCACATAAGTTGCTGCGCCGCCGTACTCGCCGCCCAGGGCCAGCCCTTGGATAAGTCGCAAGGCAAGTATAATACAAGGGGCGGCAAAGCCAATTTCCTTGTAAGTCGGCACAAAGCCTATGGCAAAAGTGGAGATACCCATCAACAACAGGGTGACCAGGAATGTGTACTTGCGCCCTACCAGATCACCCAAGCGGCCAAATACCAATGCCCCAAATGGCCGCACCACAAAGCCTGCCGCGAACGTGGCCAATGCCGCCAAAAAAGCCGCAGTCGGATTTTCTGATGGAAAAAATTGGACGGCAATAATGGGCGCCAATGCACCATAAATATAGAAATCGTACCACTCGATCAGGGTGCCGAGTGAGCTGGCGAATATCACCTTCATCAGTTCCCAGCCCGATTTTTGTTCGTTGTTGTCCATGAAAATGTTTTCTGCTGGGCAAAAGTGGCGTTTTCAGGATAAAAACCCTGACTTTAGAGCATTATTCATTGCCAGCTCATTTACGAGCCAAACGCCAAGCCCTCACTAACATCAAAACCTCCTCATAATTGAGCATACCGGATTCTATGCCTTGTGCCTTCAAATAGGAATCATAGACCTGATACCGAACTTCGGGGGCAAACTCCTTGAATTTGCGATGCTGCGCCCGAATGGCGTGTTCGTCTGATACTATTCCCTTGGGAATGAAGGGTTTAAATTGAGACAGGTATCGTTCCCGGTCACTTTCGAGACAAGCGCTGGCTACTGTTGCCCAATAATCCAGGCGAGCCGAATAGGCCAGGTAAATATTTGAATGTTGGGACAATGCCGCATAGGCAATGAAATTGCAAACCCCTTCATCTGTGAAACCATAGCCGTGGCTCATTTCATGGGCCATGGAGGGCAATTTCCGTAAAGGGTGCATGCCTGCCTCCAGATTGCCTTCGCCAATAAAAGGCCAGTAAATACCCGATGCGCCAAACTTAAACAAGGTGCCTTCCGGGTAGATGAAGCGCCCTCGTACATGGCCTCCTGTTGGGAAATGCTCGCTTGCAAGCCATTTTTCTACCGCTTCCCGGATGGTGTCTTCAGCCTGAAGTGGCCAGAAGGGTTCGCCGTTCAAGGCATTGGTATCGTTACCGACCAATACTGTGCGTAATGAGTCTAATGCTCGGGTTTCGGATCGAAGTTCCTGCCAAAGCATGGTGGAATCCAGGGGTTGTACGTCCAAACTCATTTGTGTTTCCAAAGGAATGCGGGCATAGTTAAACGCCCACAACCAAAAGAACCAGCCAATCAGGAATCCGCCAAACCCAGCAAAACGGCTCACCCAAAACACAAATTTGTGCTTCAAAGTCGCATGCTTTGGGCGGCGGCGGTACATCCATATCCAAAACACAACTACTCCTACCCAAAACAAATAAAAAGATGGAAAAGGCAGTTGACCAAGTGTCCAATCGAAGCAGAGACGTATCCCTTGAAAAAGTCCGCGACTGTACCAGTGCTCCACAGACTCGGGGCATTGATGCGCTAAAAGATTGAGCAGCAAAGTGCTCAGGCCAAATACTATCCAAAGACCAGGTTTAAATAGGCTTTTTAAAAATTTCATCTTGAAAGGCCTGCTTGTTTTTATCGAGCAAGTTCAAGAAAGTGTGGCACACCTAAAAGGTGTGCCACACTTTTCTGAACACGCTCGTTTTATCCGCTGCAAGTTCGTGAGCGCTCTACCTTTGTTGATGTAAATTGGGCAAAAAACGACTTAACAACCATGAAAAATATTGTTTTTACGCTAGGGCTTTTTGGCCTGCTTTTTATCGGTGAACACGCTCAAACATTTGAAACCTCAAAATACCCGATCGAAAACACAAACAGCGAAATAAATCAACTCGCTGCCAATGGTGAATTAAGAAACGGCGACCTTATTTTCCAAAGTTCCCTTTCGGGACAGAGCAAAGCAATCCAATTGGCCACAAAATCACAATATTCCCATTGTGGAATCATCTATCAGGAGGGGAACAAATTTTATGTTTTTGAAGCCGTTCAACCTGTAAAACGCACTCCACTCAGCAAATGGATTGCGCGAGGACAAGGTGGAAAATATGTCATCAAACGACTCAAAAACGCAGATCAGGTGTTAACCCCTGCCGCACTTCAAAAAATGAAACAAGTAGGCGACGAATTCAAAGGCAAAAACTATGATCTGACTTTTGAATGGAGCGACGAAAAGATTTACTGCTCAGAATTAATTTGGAAAGTGTACCAGCGCGCAACAGGCATTGAGATTGGGAAACTGGAAAAACTGAGCAGCTTTGATTTGACCAGTAAGACCGTGAAAAAGATAATGAAGGAACGTTACGGCAATATTATACCCATGAACGAGACTGTCATCTCGCCTGCTGCTGTCTTCGAGAGTGATTTATTGATAACAGTAAAACAAAATTAGATCTGTTGCACAATCTATTGCCTGAACGTCCCCACCGCTTTGTCTTTCGGGTATTTGACCGAATAACTAAATCGCACACGTTTGTTCTGGTTTGCCGGGATTTCAATCTCCCATTTCAATTTTCCAAATTCATTGTTGTACGTAGCTCCCTCATACTCAAGTAATTCTACCACGATCTCTTTCTGTTTTGATACGGGTATCTGATCCAATATCTCCACTTTGATGGGAATGGATTTGTTGTTTTTTATGGCTATTTCGTATGTGTAGGTTTCCTTTATCGTGTTGCTGAAAACCTTGCGTTTTTCAGTAAAATCCTTGGGCTGCACACGTTTTACGGTAATTTGTTCGTCGCGGCCCAAGGAAAGCAGGAGCGTATCAGTTACGGTATGAGGATTTACCGTTGTTTGACCAATATAGGTATCCTGATAAAAAATATTGGCCACACCAGGCAAGAGGTTGAAGCGCCCATAATCCGTTATTTTAGCCAACAGGAATACGGAAGGCTCGAGTTTGGGCACCGCATGATATTCGTGTTCTCGCGGGCATGTCCTGTTCCTCCACTGTTACGATATTCTCTTGACCATCGGCCAGGATGTCTTGTGGTTTTGGTAAATCGAAATTGGTAACCAGATCATCGCCAGCACTTTCGGTGCCAGTTGGTTGAAATACGACTTCTTCCAGTTCCCGGTCATCTTCTCCACCTGCACCACGCGCCATATCTCTTGGCATTGAAGATGCTGGGGCCTGCACCATATTGTAGGTGCTTATGTCTTTTTTGGCAAGTTCCAATTGTTGCTGGTAAGCGTACACCGGACGGAAATCCACAAAAACTGGCGTGAGAATGGGGCGGTCGTTGTTGGCAAGCGGGTTGGCGGTTGAAAGCTGAAGTTTCACGGCTTTCCAGTCAAAACCCGACAGGTTGCGGATGTTGGCTTTGTAAATGAGCCGCAACGGCTTGTCGAGACCATCAGAGCGGAGGTCATAAAGTGGACTCCAGCTGGCCTGTGTGATAAGGTAAGTGCAAATAATCTCCACCGATTGTGCGCCTGACGATTCGACTTTCAAGGTGATTTCGCCGGTGCTGTTGCCCATATTGGGCTGTATTTTTTGTAATTCCTGTTGGGTTTTCTGGTAGGTAACATTCGTCTTGCGCTCCTTAATAACGAGTTGCAACAAGCGGTCTTTGATTTCCAACAAACGCTGTCGGTAAAAAGCCGAAAGCTCCCGCAACTCAATCACCGTGAGGGTTCTGGCACTATTTGGGCCATCGGTGGTCGTGCCGATTTGGTCCATTTTGCGTTCGATGACGGCTTGCTCTTGTCCCAAAACCTCACGTTCGTCTCGGATACGGGTGAATTCGTCACCAAGCAAAACGAGTGAATCGCGGAGTAGGGGAGCGCGAGGGTTTTCTGGCGCGGGGCTTGGCGTTTTGAGTTGGAAAGTAGCAGCTACAAGCGTGGCACTGCCCTTGATCTTAACCTGTAAACTGTTCGGATTGAAATAGGGCGAAAGGTTTTCAAAAATAACTTCTGATTTCCCGGCAGGGATTTTGACCGTCGCAACGCTGCTTATTTTCGCACCGGAGCGATAAACGGTGACTTCAGAAATGATGGGGGAAATCCTGCTTTCGTTTAGAATAGGGAACCCGCGTAAGACTGCAAACGGTTGTCGGCACTGAGATTTTGAGCGAAAAACAAGAAGCATAAAAGGAAGAATTGTGGCGTGCGCATAGGACTGTGTGTTTGGTGAACTGATTTTGGCCGCAACGATGTTGCAAGGGCGCAAAAATGCACACAGCAGCGCAGCAAACCTCGTAGGTTTCAAAAACCTACGAGGTTTTAAGCAAAAAGATTCATCTGCCCATTGTGGGCAAACACGTCCAGCAGACGGGCATATTTGAGTTTGTCCTTGCTGTTGGTACGCAAGGCAATGAGTTTGGCGAGTTCGAGTGTTAGATAAAAATCTTCAAGCGGCTCGCCAGGCCGGGGACGTTTGGCAAAATCCCGGTAAGGCTGCGGGCGACGAATGCCGTCGGTGAATTCGTACACATCACGCAACCAACTGCGGATTTGACCGCCATATTGGCGCACTGGGAGTTTGAGGGTGCTGTGGAGGTTTGAAGCGGCAACGACCTTTGTGCCTTTTTGCTTTCTAAAACTTCAAGTTGTGGCATAACCTGTTTGTTTTGTTACACTTGTGTTCTTACAAAAGACGCCACAAAAATAAACAAGTTGTTTTTAATAAACAAATTGTGTGGTAAATATTTTTCAAAATGTTTTTTGTTAACTAGTTTGAAAAGATTCCAGAGGCGTCAATTACTCTGTTCAAGGCTTTATTCCAAACAAGAAAAATCCGTGAAATCCGTGTCCAATCCGTGCAATCCGTGGCCAAATGGGTTTGGTTTTGGCCACGGATTGCCGGATTGACCCTGGATTTGAGCATTTGCCGAAAGCCAAATTGCCTCCAAAATTCCCCGCTTGTTGAATCTTTCCAACCTTTCGTTGAAACCCATCGCTTTTGGAAAATTTGGTTTCGCGCCATCCGTTTGGCATTGCACAAAACAAACTTGAAATCAGGATGCTTGCATCATCCCGCATTTCCATTGAAAAAGCGAGCCATACCCATGCTTGGTCGAATTAAATTCCAAAAAGCGGTCATTTCATAGCCCTTTGCAGAACAAAGTTTCAAAGCCCCTGTTTTCGAGGCATTCCAAACATCTATTCTATGAACTACTCCGCCCGTCTCTTTTTTCTATTGCTTTTCCCCGCCTTGGGCACTGCACAGAACGCCACAGTGAGCGGCTCCTTACGCGACAAACTAAACGGTGAATCGCTCATTGGCGCCACGGTGCAAGCCCCCGGTCTCGGCAAAGGCAACGCCAGCAACGAATACGGCTTTTACTCCCTTTCAATCCCGGAAGGAAACGACTCGGTGTTGCTGCGTTTCGCCTATATCGGCTACCAAACGCAGACGCTGAAGGTATTGCCACGTGGATCGGTCAAACTGGATATAGACCTTGTACCCGCAGGCTCTGTACTCGAAGAAGTAGTGATAAAAGCCAATGCGCTGGACGAAAAACGCAAAAGCACTGAAATGTCGGTTTCAACCATTTCTACCAGAGAAGTAAAGGCTTTGCCCGCGCTTTTTGGTGAAACCGATATCATCAAAATCCTACAACTCAAACCGGGCATCACACCCGGTTCTGAAGGCACCACCGGCCTGTTTGTGCGCGGGGGCAACAACGATCAAAATCTCATTGTGCTTGATGAGGCGGTGGTATACAACGCCAATCACTTGTTTGGTTTTTTCAGCACCTTCAACTCCGATGCTGTGAAGGATTTAAAAGTGTATAAAGGTGGATTCCCTGCGCAATACGGAGGTCGTTTGTCGTCGGTAATTGACGTGCGTATGAAAGAAGGGAACAATAAAAAACTGAGCGGAACAGGTGGTATTGGACTCATTTCCAGCAGATTAACGCTGGAAGGCCCCATACAAAAAGACAAATCCTCGTTCATCATTAGTGGTCGTCGTACGTATGCCGACCTAATTACAGAACAGATCAACAAGGCAAACGAAGGCGATCCGGAGTACAATAAAATCCCACGTTATTTCTTCTACGACCTCAATACGAAGGTCAATTTCACCCTCTCGCCCAAAGACCGGCTTTTCCTGAGCGGCTATTTTGGAAGAGATGTTTTCACGTTCAAAGATCCAACCTTCGACTTTCGTTTTGATTGGGGAAATGCCACCGGAACGGCGCGTTGGAACCACGTTTTTGGCCCAAAATTATTCGCCAACACCACCTTTACTTATTCGGACTATCGGTATAAAATCCAAAACCAATTGCAGGGCTTTTCTTTCTCGCTGGGCAGCAATGTGATGGACGCGAATTCTAAAGTGGATTTTTACTGGCAGCCCAATAACAACCACACAGTCCGCTTTGGGGCCAATTTCACCTACCACGATTTCATCACAGCGCGCCTCAAAGCTGGCAGCGATGATGGTCGGGTACGATTCGAAGCAGGACGTGATTACGATGCCTGGGAATACGGAGCCTACATCGCAGACGAATGGGCCATTGACCGTTTGAAATTAAGCTATGGCGCGCGCCTATCCATGTGGGACAACAAGCCTGCCTTTTATGCCAACATCGAGCCGCGCGTGGCTGCTAATTATGAGATGAACGACCGTCTTTCCCTTAAGGCCTCTTACGCTCGAATGAACCAGTATGTACACCTGCTCGCCAGCAGCGGACTATCTCTGCCGACCGATATTTGGTACCCAAGTACCGAAGGTGTAAAACCTGAAATCAGCGATCAAATCGCAATTGGAACTTCGTATCTGATTGGAGATCAAGTACTCGTGACATGGGAAGCCTGGTATAAATGGCTTCAAAACTCAGTAGATTTTAAGGATGGCGCCGAACTATTTGGAAACAACGAACTGGAAAACGAACTTGCTATTGGACGAGCTTTATGCTTACAGTCCGCTTGAATTGGAAATCGAAAAAAAGGAAGGCCGACTCACGGGTTGGATCGGCTACACCTTGGCTTGGGTAAAACGTGGCGACTTCCCCGGAATTGACAACGGCGCCTGGTTTCCGCCACGGCACGACACCAGGCACAATATTAGTGTAGTGGCACTCTGGGATGCCCACAAATGGACGAAAAAAGGCACAAACAAATCACTTCAACTTACCGCAACCTGGGTCTACACCTCAGGCTATCCTGCCTGGTTGCCTAGTGGACGTTTTGCCTTGAATGATATCCCTGGTGCACAATCGGAGTTTTTTGTGCCAATTTATGGCCCACGCAACACTTTCCGCTACCCAGCCTACACCCGTGCCGACATCGGTATTGTGTACAAGTGGAAAAAACGGAACCGTTTTGAAAACGACCTTACGCTCAGCGTGTACAACGCAACCGACCGACGTAACCCGTATTTTATAACGATTGCCGTTGAAACCGAAACGACGCCACTTGGCGAAGTGCCTTTTGAGATCAAAGCAAAACAGGTATCGCTGTTTCCGATCCTGCCGAGTTTGACCTGGAATTTTAAGTTTTAAAAGTAACTCATTAAGAGAGGTGGAACACGGATGACACGGATAAGACACGGATTTGCACAGATTTTTTTGGTGCAACCATACAGAAATCTGTGCAAATCCGTGTCATCCGTGTTCCCCCCCCTCTTAATGGGTTTAGTATTAAAATCAATATTATGAAAAACATCCTTTCCTTTTTCGCCCTTGCCTTTTTGCTGTCCTGCAACCTCAGCAAGGACATAGAAATTGACCTCCCCGAATACGACCGCCAACCAGTGGTAGAGTGTTACCTCGAACCCGGCAAACCCTTCCGCCTGCTCATGACCCGGAGCTATGCCTTCTTCGACACATTGGGGTTGAGTTCGAATTTTCTGCAAAACACCTTACTCGATAGCGCATTGGTTACCATCAGCTACAATGGCCAAACAGACACTTTGAAAAACCAATTTGTGCCAGTGCTGAACCCCGTCAAATTTTTCAATTACGTGGGCGATAACCTCGTGCCAGCCACACCTGGAACCGAGTTTGTGCTGAACATCCGGCTTGCTGAAGGCGGCGAGATCACAGCTACTACCACCATGCTCCCGAAGGTGGCGATTGACAGTATCGTGGTCGAGTTCAGTGCAGAGCTGGATACGCTCGCGCGGATGCTGACATACATCACCGACGACCAAAATCAGGAAAATTTTTACCGCAGGTTGTTGAATTACAGTTCATTAGACAGTTTCCCGGATCAGGATTTTTTGGTGACTGACCGTTTCTCCCAAACGGCGCTTATCGCTTTTGGCACTGGCTATGAGTTGGCAGAAGGCGACACGGTGTTCAACACAATTTATCACGTTACAAGAGACTACTACGACTTTGCAGAAAGCGTACAACTGGCCGTGAGCGGAAACCTCAACCCCTTTGCGCAACCATCACCTATCAAAAGCAATGTGCGCGGTTCAGCCAATCCGATTGGCATTTTTACGCCGCTGGTGTATGATCGGGACACGACGATTGTACATAAATAGGAGGTTCGTCTTTATATCATTGTATGTACCCATCTGTACTCTCGGGGCTTCAACCAATTACATTTTGCCGCCTCGAGTGGTTATTCCAACGTGGGTTGTCATCCTGACGGGACCTGTCCGCATCAAGTGCGCTTTGCCTGAGTGCGTACACTTCTGGCACTCAAAAGTGCACGCACTCAGGCAAAGCGCACTTGATGCGGACAGGTCCCGTCAGGATGACAACCCACGTTGAGCGATAGAAGGATATGAAAACACCCAAAAAAAATCCCCACTGTATTTGCAGAGGGGATTTTTCATGGTAATACACCACAAGTTCAGGAAAATATCAGGCTCTAATCACAGGCACTTTGGGCAAATTGGGGATCGTTGGGTTCCCGTCTTTCTTTTTGCCCTCTTTGCTGGATTTTTCGATGACGCGATTGATTTCATCCAGTCGGAATTTCCCTTTCACGGTAACTAACCCTGCGCCGTCTGGCGAACTGAACAACACCACTATTTTTTTAATGGTGCTATTGCGTGATTTGGCCAGTATCCTTACGTGCGTTTTGCCGCTCCGTACCGTTACTAATTCGTCGAGGCCGCGGCGTTTAGATTTTCTGACAAACTTCTTTAAATCTCGCTGGGTAAAGGGACTTTCATCCTCGAAAAACAATACACGGGCTTTGCGGATTTTGCGGACCAATTTACGATCCGCTTTCTCGCCTATGAATGCCGATCCGACAAATGTTGCCCACCGCGGCACACTCACGGCGATGGCGCCATCGTAGTCTTTGTATTTCCAGTACAGGCCAAAGTCTTGCGCTTGCAAAACATTGACTGTCAGGAAAAAGGCGATAAAAAACTGGAATGTTTTCATGGGCGACATTAGTTTTTATTTACCTTTTCCTTTTCGGTGGTCTTGATTTTCTCCAGTTGGTCGGCTCCCTTTACATCGAGCACTTTCGCAAGCGAGGAAATTTTGTCAAGGTCAATCTTGCCCGTGAAACTCAACAATACGAATTCGTCAGGTTTGCCCACCAGAAGGAGGAGCTCTTCGATAATGTTGCCAGAATCCTTGGTCCAGATGCGCACGTGCTCGTCTTTGTCGCGCACAGTAAGCAATTCAGAATATTCGTTGGTGGGCACTTTTGAGAGGGCGGATTTGTAGAGTGCAACCCCGTCGGAGATGCTGTCGGCCACGAGTACGCGCAGGCCACCGAGGTCTTTTACGACTTCGCGTATGTTGTTCCAATCCTCGTCGTCGGTTTCGATTTTGGCTGCAAGTTGGAAGAGTTTTGGGGCGATGTACACCACTGTAAAACGCTCGTCTTCAGCGTACTGATCGAAAAAACGAGTAATAGCGTCGTTCTGCGCACTGGCAGAGAAGGCTCCTGCAAATAGGAGGAGCAGCGAAAAAATTAGTTGTTTCATAACTTAAAAAATTTGAGTGACTGATTGATGTTGGACGTTGGATGTTGGATTTTTGGACATTGGACATTGGACATTGGACATTTTTACCCGCCGTAGCCTTCTCACCGCCGCCAAAGGCTAAGGTGAGTAATGGCGAAGGAGGGCCCTACCCTTCTTTTCGTTTTGGAACCTTTTCCAAAGCGTCAAGATGTGAAGCGCCTTTAACCGCCTCATTTCGCCCCTTGTCCAGTTTGGAAGAAACAAGGGCTAGGGCAGCCTTAATTTCGGCCATGGCCTGGGCAGTTTCGGGGTCTATTTCTTGTGGTTTTGAGCGAATGGGCGTATTTTTTTTCTTTGGCGAAACCGTTTTTGGAATAATTTTCTCCTGCTGAACAATCGCATCAATGGGTGCTTCAACCACTGCTTTCTCCTGAGATTCTGGTTGTGCTTTTGGCGCTTGTAGTGCAATTGGAGATTCCGTTTTTACTTCTTTTACGTCCCGGAAAAGGCACCAACCGGCCGTCAAAAACAAGGCTACGGATGCCGCAGCTGCCCATATATACATCTGTGGCCGCATAGTAGTAGTCTTGGCTTTAGTAGCCAATTGAACGGCTTGTTCTTCACGCAGTGCCTGAAACATCGGCGCTACTGGTCGCAGCCGTTCATCTATCGCCCCAGCCTTGAAATAGGCCTTAATCTTGCGCTCTTCTTCGAGCGTGGTTTCGCCTTCCCAATAACGGTCGAGCATTTCGTGAATCTCTTCGTATTTCATTTTAATCATTGATCATTTTTTCCCGAATGCTTTTTCGGGCGCGGTGGAGGTTGACTTTTACTTGATCGAGACTAATGCCGAGCGATTCGGCGATTTCATCGTAAGAAAGTTCTTCTATATCGCGTAAATGCATCACAAGTCGTTGTTTTTCAGGCAATTGTTGCATCATCATCTTAACTCTATTTACCAAATCGTTCCGTTCGGTAGCCTGTGCGGGCGTGGCTGTGTCGCTACTTCTTTCGGCTACACCTTCCAGTGGTGCGGCACGGCGGAGGGTTTGGCTTCGGGTTTTGTCGAGTGAGCGGTTGCGCGTCAGGGTCATGCACCAGGCTTCCCAATTTTGTATGTTCCCAACCTGCTCCGGGGCTGTTTTCCACACTTTTTCGAGCACTTCCTGCACGACATCCTCAGCCTCGTGCACACTACCTGTGATTCGCAGCGCGAATCGGTAGAGTTTGTGTCGGATTGGAAAAACTTGATTGTGAAATAAATCCCAGGTCATGCGTTTCGTTCAGTATCTAAAAATTGTGCGAAGTGCATTTTGCGTCACCGTTAATAGCCAGACGGCAGGAACGGGGCGATGTTACAGCAATCCTTTTTTTTCGGGAATTTTTTTTGTGGTGGATTTTGAAAAAACAATTGCGACACGGCGGCGTTGGGTACTTTTGGAACTCCGGACGGTAAAAACTTTCCGAAAATTCTAAACTTTCGGAAAGTTAATAACCGTCCCCAAATTCTAAAACCTGATTCAATTATGAAAAAACTCCTCTTCCTCGCTGTTTTTACCGCCCTTGCATTGGCTTCTTGTGTCAACGATGCCCCTCTTTCAGTCTCAAAAGGCGATCCGAAACAAAGCCCCCTTACGCTGCTGACCGAAGAAAACCCCAGTTGGAAACACGAAAACCTGCGCCTTTATCCAGTGGTGGCTTCTCCAGAAGTGGTCGAAGCAAATACCCGGCTACAAAACCTCAAAACGCTGGCAGAAGGTATGCAAACGCCGGGCTTCCGGGTCATGGAGCAAAAACAATTTGGGCGCGGCGGCGATGCCTGGTACCACGGCCTCACCGTGCAAAATAAAACCCAGGATACCGTGTTGTTGCTTTCGGGCGATGTGGTGAAAGGCGGTAACCAGGACCGCGTCCTTGCCCACCACGAGGTTATTTTACCCATGACGGTGCGCAATATTGAGGTGTTCTGTGTGGAAGCCGGGCGTTCTACTTACTACGATCCAAGTGCCCCGGCTGTCGAAAAAGAAGCGGCTGCTTTTAAAGGGTATTATAATGTAGCCAGTCCGCAAGTACGGCGGGCGGTACAAAATGCTGGCAACCAACAAGAAGTGTGGGATGCAGTGGCAAAAGTGACCAAAGCAAACAATGCCGAATCCTCCACCAAAGCATACACTGCACTCGACAATGAAAGTGCTGAAAAGACCCGTAGGGATGCCTATCTGCACCAATTGACAGGCTCCTTTGCTGGCCGCACAGATATAGTTGGCATGGTGGCTGTTTGTGGCGATCAGATCCTTGGCGTAGACATATTTGGCAATCCGGAGCTCTTTCGCCGGCAATATTCCGCGCTATTGCACGGATATGTAGCCGAAACAGTAGCAGCGTCTCCCTCCACACAAGTCGGTGAAGATCAGGTGCGAAACGCTTTTGAGAAAGTGTCGCGTTTAGCAGCGCCTCATGCCAAGAGCAATGAAAAGGCAGGAAAATTTACCTGGGGTGGTTCGTGGGTGCATTTGTTTAGCAAATAACCAAATCAACAACTAACCAAATCAACATTCTCGTCATGACGAAATTCTTCGACAAACTTGATCGCCCACCCATACAGGCTGCTGTTGTATTTGCGGCTGCGCTTGTTATCATGGGTATTGGCTGGATATTAACTGCGACCGGAATATTCTCGCTTGATCGGCTTTTCGCCTGGTCCATCGGCGCGGCCTTTATGCTTTTTTTCGCCATGATGAACAGCATATTGAGTCTCCGAGCAACAAGTTTTGTAAAATACTGGGGCGCTTCGATGTACAGTTATTTGGCATTGGCCCTATGCACCAGTATGGCGGCATGGGGTTTTTCAGGCATCGCTCTTCGTGAAGCGGGCAGTTATCGTTGGATTTATATTGTAGTTACGGTCGGATTCATGGTATTTCTTTCCATGGTTAACTTTATGAAGGTCATCGTCCGTTTTGCAGAAAACGAAGAGTGGAACCAGCCGAGGAAGAGGGGATAGGTAATTAGTTATCGGTGATTGGTATAATGGTAGATTGGTCACCATGGCTGGTTTGGGCTTCAAAATCCATCGCCCAATGACTTGGCGCACTCTTAGCCCTATCTTCGCGCTAATATGACTATATCCAAAATGAACCACACGGTACCAGATACTGAAGAGATTGTTCCCGTCCCACTGCAAAATGTGGAAGTTGAGGCAGATGATGACGCGGTAGCCAGCGAAGAGTACTTCGAAAAGCACGAGATTGTAGCCGATCCAAAACAATCTTTGATTCGCCTCGATAAATTCCTGATGGACCGGCTCGCGAACCGCTCCCGAAACAAGGTGCAAAATGCCATCCGGGCCGGCTCCGTTAGAGTGGATGATCGTGATGTGAAACCTAATTACAGGGTCAGACCGGGCAATACCATCTCTATTGTTTTGCCCAAATCGCTCGAAGAAAACTTTGACATTACCCCGCAAGATATTCCGCTCAATATCGTGTACGAGGACAACGATGTATTGGTCGTAAACAAACCCTTTGGCCTAGCAGTGCATCCCGGAGTAGGTATTCCGAATGGCACCCTGGTGAACGCTGTGGCCTGGCATTTGCAGGAACAGATGGACAAATTACCTGTAAAGGAAGGCAATGAACCGAATCGTGCGGGCATTGTCCATCGAATTGACAAAGACACTACAGGCATTATGGTCGTTGCGAAAAACGGGTACGCTATGACCCATCTCGCCAATCAATTCTTTCATCATACCCTGGAACGGCGTTACTACGCGCTTGTTTGGGGCGATATGGAAGGCGACGCTGGCACTATTCGTGGAAATATTGGCCGAAACCCCAATGACCGCCGTCTTTTTATGGTTTTTCCCGAAGGGGAAGATGGCAAATGGGCCGTGACACATTGGAAAGTTGTAGAACGTTTTTACTACTGTACCCTCGTGGAATGCCGTTTGGAAACAGGCCGCACCCACCAAATCCGCGTTCATTTGAAATCTATTGGCCACACTCTTTTTGGCGACATCCGTTATGGCGGGAACAAAATCCTGAAAGGCACACTTTATCCAAAGTACCGCCAATTTGTGGAAGGCTGCCTGGCACTGTTGCCGCGGCAGGCACTCCACGCTAAAATTTTAGGATTTGAACACCCGACTACCAAAGAACACGTGCGTTTTGAGTCTGAACTGCCGGATGATATGCAATCTGTGATAGACCGTTGGAGAGGGTATGTAATGGATAGGAAATAACATTTCGAAAAAATGCAAGAATCTCACCCGGTTATAAAAAACGAGTTACTGGCGTACATGCTCCGCCCACAGCGCATCGTGTTCATTGTGAACCCGAAGGCGGGTACGAATTTGCAAAAACACATCCGGGACAGCGTAGACAAACACCTGAACCACAAGAAATTCGAGTACGGAATTTGGCTAACAGAACAGGAGGGACACGCGGCAGAATTAGCCGAAAAAGCCCAGAAGGAAGGTTATGAAATTGTGGTCGCGGTCGGTGGCGATGGGTCCATAAATGAAGTAGGCTCGGCGCTCGTGGGCAGCGAAACCATTTTGGGAATTATCCCGGCCGGGTCTGGAAACGGACTTGCCATGCACCTTGGATACGGGCGCGATATAGACGCAGCCATCAAAATATTCAATACAGCAGAAGTCCGCACGATTGATTGTGGCACGATGAACGGTCGTCTGTTCATCAACATCGCAGGAGTAGGATTCGACGGGCTGGTGTCCAATTTGATGAAAGGGAGCCATTGGCGAGGCTTTTTGCCTTATTTTCTCAAATCTGTGGAGGCTGGTTTAAGTTATACATCCCGCAATTGCCGAATCGAATTGGATGATAAAGTATTGGATCTCAATTGTTTTGCCATTAGTATTGCCAATGGCCCAATGTATGGGTACAATTTTCAGATAGCCCCTGATGCCCGTTTGGACGACGGACTTTTTGAGGTGGTGATTTTGAAAGATGCCCCCCGATGGCAGTATTTTGCTGCCATTCCGTCTATGCTTAACAGTAAGATTTACGATGCCGAATTTGTGGAACATTACGCCGCCCGTCGGGTAAAAATTTCCGCTGAAGGTGAAAATCACGTTCATCTCGATGGCGAGGGGATCATCGTTGATGGCGATCTGAACTTTGAAATGAGACCTGCTGCACTTAAGATATTGGTACCGAAATTATGAGCAAAAGTAAAAACCTGAAATCGCTCTCCTCGCTCGGAGGACTTGTTTTTTCTACCGACCCTGATTTCAAATTAGAGGAGGAAGAAACGCCTGTGGAAAACAAACTCGCCGCACAACAAACCCTCCGAATTTGGCTTGAGCGCGGCAAAGGCGGCAAAGAAGCCACTGTGGTAAAAGGCTATCTCGGTTCCAACGACAGCTTCGAAGCACTTGCCAAGCTTCTCAAAAGCAAGTGCGCAGCGGGCGGAAGCGCCAAAGACGGTGTTATCATCGTACAAGGCGACCACCGCGACAAGGTGCTGAAATTGCTGTTGGATCTGGGTTATAAGAACACAAAAAAGGCAGGAGGATGAGGTATGAACGATGAAGTATGAACTATAATATATGTTCAAATTTGGGTCAAAACATTGACTATCAAAATGAAAAGAGAAAAACTACTGCTCATAATTACACTTGGCCTTGCGCTCATCGCCTGCAATCCAGCACGACGCACTGCTGGTCCGGCTCGTCCAAACCAGCCATCCAAGCCCACACCCGGCAAACCAGCACCAATAGACACGATACGCTGGACACCCAACAACTCTGGCAAACCGCCCATTGGAACGGCGCCAGACAAACCAGCTCAAGCCAACAGTTGGGGAGACCTATCACATCGCCTTTTTACTGCCATTTTTGAGTGGTCAAATGACCGGAGGAGAAGTGCCGGAAAAAAGCCGTTTAGCCGTTCAATTTTATGCCGGGGCAAAAATCGCACTCGAACAATTGAGCAGCGAAGTACAGATCAATCTCGTGACCGATGCCTGGGACACGCAGATCAACGACGCAGATTTTCAAAAGCTGCTGAGCAATCCGCGCCTCGAGAAATCCTCTGTTTTTATCGGTCCGGTTCGCTCCAACCACCTAGAGACATTTGCGGAATGGACAAAAAAACGTCGCAAGATTTTGATTTCTCCAGAAAGTCCGAATGCATATTTGACTACCCAAAACCCGGATTTCTTGCAGATAAACCCCTCGCTTCGAGCGCATTGCGAAGCCATCACGCGCCATGTCCGAAAGGCCAGCCGTCCTGATGCTGTCACACTTGTATGTAAGCAAAAAGATGCAGACCGCCTGCCCTATTTTCGTGAGGCAAACACCGTAATGGGAGGCAGCACTCCGTTTAATGAACTCCTTGTGCCCGACGAAGCGACTAATTTTGACAAGGTGGATTTGAAAAGATACCTGCGGGCTGGGCGTACCTCCGTGTTCGTGTTGCCAACCTGGGCAAGCCAGGATTTTGTAATGGCGTTCCTCCGAAGACTTAAAGACGTGAAAGGATCCAACAATGTTGAAGTGTATGGGATGCCTCAGTGGAAAAACTTTGATGCCATTGACCCTGAATACTTTAGCAGCCTGAATGTGCACATCAGCGCTGCTTCCTGGTTTGATTATTCGGTTCAGGAACTGAAAGATTTTCAGGAAAAATTCTTCACGGCCACTGGGACTATCCCGGACGAGGATGGATTCAACGGCTATGATGTGACCTTGTTTACCGGCCGGATGCTTTCGCGATACGGACTTTCCTTCCCCGAACGCTTAGATAACGAGACCATTACGACCTTACGCGGGCAGTTTTCGTTTTCAAAAATTTTTGTGAACGGTGCTGTGGACGATGGGCGAAATACTCCGGATTATTGGGAAAACACCTTTGTGCATATATTGAAGTTTGAGAAATTTGGGTTTGTGCCAACAAACTAAATTGCTCGTATTTTGTACTTTTGACAAAAATATCGTCGTGCAAACAATTTCTTTCCAAATACCCGCCCTCTCAGGAGTCTCCGAATTTGATGCTCGCATCATTCTCGCTGGTGAGTTATATCAGCGAGAAAAAGTGTCTTTAGGGCAAGCAGCTGAAATCGCCGGGCTTTCGAAGCGCGCTTTTATCGAAATCATTGGGAAATATGGATTCTCGATTTTCAGCGAATCCATGGATGACTTCCGAAATGACGTGAAAAACGCATGGAAACAGTAATCGTTTCTGATACTTCTTGTTTAATTGTATTAAGCAAAATCGGTCATCTTGACTTACTAAAGTCCCTTTATGGTAGCGTGGTGATAACTCCCACAGTCGCTTTAGAGTTTGTTGATTCATTGCCAGAATGGATTGACATTCGATCTCCTAAAAATATTTCTTTACAGACCTTATTGGAAGAAACAATCGACCCAGGCGAATCAAGCTCAATAGCGTTGGCATCCGAGTTGAAAGATTGTTATCTTATTCTGGATGACCTTCGTGCTAGAAAAATAGCAACTGGGATGGGACTTCACTTTACAGGAACTTTAGGCGTCATTGCTTCTTCCAAACGTCGCGGCATCATCCCATCAGCTCGAATTCTGTTTGATAAGATAAGGCAAACCGACTTTTGGGTTTCTGAAAAATTCCTTGATCAAATATTGCTCGAATTGGGCGAGTAGAATGAACGAACTACGCGAACAAAAAATCCGCTCCGTAATCCGCCAGTCGCAACCCGACCTTACGGTGGTACTGGAGAATATCTTTGACCCGCTCAACATCAGTGCAGTTCTGCGCTCTTGTGATGCGGTAGGCGTGCGCGAGGTGTTTGTCCTTTACACAAAAAAATACCTTGACAAGCGCGGTCTTGTACTTGGCAAGCGTACCTCAGGTGGCACATTCAAATGGATCGATGCGTATGTTTTTGAAGAATTGGAAGAATGTTTCAGACGCGTGCGCGAACGCTATGGGCGCATCTATGCTACAAGTCTTGGTGAACAAAGCGAATCATTATACGATCTGGACCTTACGCAACCGACGGCATTGTTGTTTGGCAATGAAGATGAAGGTGTTAGCGCCGAAGCACTGGCCTTGTGCGACGGTAATTTTACCATCCCACAGGTCGGGTTTGCGGAGAGTCTGAACATTTCGGTGGCATGTGCAGTCACCCTATTCGAGGCACGCCGGCAGCGCGCTGCTCAAGGGTATTACGGGGAGAAAAGCAAGTTTAGTGAAGCAGAGCAAGGGCAACTTTTTGAGCGGTGGCAGGCAATGCTAAAAGAAAAATCCTGGCACCAGCAGCTGGCCATTCCTGTGGACAAAGATTCTGAGGCCATTTTACCCGTGTATGTGCAACGTGATCCTTTGGCGCCGAATAAGCAACAAGTACGGCCCAGTCCTTTGACGAATTTTGAACTTTAGCGGCGTAGTTTTGCCCCTCCAAATTTTTACGCCGGAATAATGCAACTCTCCATAGTCATCCCCCTCAAAAACGAGGAAGAAAGCCTCCCCGAACTCGAAGCCTGGATTCGCCGGGTGTGCGAAGCCCAAGGCTATTCGTACGAAATAATCATGGTGGACGACGGGAGCACGGATCGTTCCTGGAAAGTCATCAACGCCCTCAAGGAAATCAATCCCTGTGTGCGCGGGATCAAATTCCGCCGCAATTATGGCAAATCAGCCGGCTTGCATGAAGGTTTTCACGTCGCGCAAGGGGATGTTGTTATCACAATGGATGCGGACTTGCAGGACAGCCCCGATGAGATTCCCGAACTATACAGAATGATCACTGAGGACGGGTTTGACCTTGTGAGCGGCTGGAAAAAGGTGCGCCACGACCCAATCACAAAGACCATTCCGACCAAACTCTACAACGCAGCAACCCGATGGATGAGTGGAATAAAGCTCCACGACTTCAATTGCGGTCTCAAAGCCTATCGGATTGATGTAGTAAAAACCATCGAAGTGTACGGCGAAATGCACCGATATATTCCTGTTATCGCCAAATGGGCGGGCTTTACGAAAATCGGCGAGAAGGTGGTGGAACACCGCGCCCGGCAATATGGCGTGACAAAATTTGGTGGTTTTGAGCGATTCATCAATGGGCCGCTTGACTTGATGAGTATTTCGTTTGTCGGCAGATTTGGCAAAAGGCCCATGCACTTTTTTGGCACTTTGGGACTTATTTCATTCCTCATTGGCTTTGGCATATTGGCCTACCTGACTTTTGCCAAAACGGTTTATCAGGAATATGGCATTGCCGACCGACCGCTGTTTTACTTTGGCATCTTGGCTTTGATTATTGGCACACAATTGTTTTTAACAGGTTTTTTGGCAGAAATGATCAATCGAAATTCCCCAATTCGAAATTCATATCTGATCGAAAAAGAGATTTAAGGACCAGTACACAAATCACCAGTATACCAATCACCAATACACCAATCTACCAAAACATGAACCACCTCGCTCTACCTTCCTTCTCCTCCAATGGTCACATACAAGGCGTCATAGAAATCCCGGCTGGCACCAACACCAAGTACGAATATAATAAGCAACTGCTTGAATTCCAGCCCGATATAAGAGAAGGATTTGAACGCCGGGTGGATTTTATGTCGTACCCGCTCAACTACGGATTCATCCCATCCACCCGAATGGACAAGGACCGCGGCGGCGATGGCGATCCACTGGATGTGCTGTTGCTGGCAGAACATATTCCAACAGGCACTGTGGTGGAAGTTCAACCCATCGGTTTGCTCTTGCTCAAAGATTCCGGCGAACTTGACCACAAAGTATTGGCCATCCCCACAGACCCAGCCAAACGCATTATCCGTGCCACCAATTGGCTAGAATTTCAGCGCGATTACAGCGTTATTCGACACATTCTGGAGCTTTTTTTCCTGTATTACGACGGTCTCGGCACCATGACAATACTGGGTTGGGGAGACGAAAATGCAGCCTTGCAGGAAGTGAAAAAGTGGCAATTGGTCGAATGAAGTCAACCATTTTTGCAGAGTAGCGTTCTTTTGCGAACCTGCTTTTGCCAGTTTACCATCCATGACCCAACCTTTAACGCTACCACTAATCTTGGAGCCAAGCATTGCCACCAATTTGACGGAAACGCTCCGTTTTGCTTTTTTTCGCAGCATCGAAGCGGCAGGTCGGGACTGGGACGCTTCGGCTCCGGCACATGATATTTTCCTTCAACGTCCTTATCTCAGCGTCCTGGAAGCCAACCCACCTGTGGGTATGCGTTTTGGCTACCTTGTTTTTTATAAAAATGAAAGCCCAATTGGGGTCGCGCTTTGTCAGATCAAATATTTCAAAGGCGACGACAACATCGCTGATCTGGACGTTCCGCGCAAAGACCCTTGTTTTTTTGGTGGCTTAGCACAGTGGTTCAAGCGCTGGGTAGCGGGCAAAGCTGCTGCGGATATTCTGATTTGCGGAAATATGCTTCTTACGGGTGAACACGGCTATTATTTTGATTACCAAAGTATTAGCCACACCCAGGCAATGGAGTTGCTTGAAAAAGCCCTTGATAATGTAATTGAACAAATGGGGCGGGAGGGGATAAAAATGCCCGTCATTCTGGTCAAAGACATTGCTCCGGAGAACCAAATTCAAGGAAAATTTCTGGTTGGAAAAGGCTTCACAGAATTTGACATACAGCCCAACATGGTGCTCAATCTTCCGTTCCGTGACATGGAAGAATACCTTGCCACTATGTCCACCAAATACCGTACGCGGGCCAAACGCGCATTCAAAAAACTGGACGGCATAGAACGCCGCGAACTCACGCACGCCGAAATCCAGCAGGAACTCCCCACTATTTATCATCTGTACCGCGAAATTGCCAACAATGCCGGGTTCAATATGGTGGACCTCAATGAACAGTACCTGGCCGCCCTGGAACGCGATCTAGGGGAATATTTCAGAATGTTTGCTTATTACCTTGACGGAAAATTAATTGCATTCTACACCACTATACGAAACCACGATGAACTGGAGGCGCATTTCCTTGGATATGAAAAAGCACTCAACCACGATTACCAGCTCTACCTGAATATCCTGTACGATATTATAAAAATAGGACTGGACACTGGCTGCAAAAGCATCGTTTTTGCACGCACTGCACTTGAAATCAAAAGTTCGGTGGGAGCCGTTGCGCAGGAACTTTCTTGCTATCTGCGCCATCAACATCCAGTAGTCAATAAGTTTGCCCCGACCATTTTGGATTATCTAAAGCCTGTAGAGCAGTGGCAACCAAGGCATCCGTTTAAGGAGGAAGGGTAGGTAGGGCGAAATTTATTTCGCCACGCTAACAAGTTTTCATAGAAAAGCCGGAATCGGGTTTCCCTGATTCCGGCTTTTTTATGAAATTCTGTGAAGAAGGCGAAATAAATTTCGCCCTACCTGACCACTGTCACATCACCACGATAGAGCAGTACGCGCCCATCCAGGAACTTGACTTCAGCAAGGTAAATGAACACTCCAGGGTTGACGAAGTCGCCATTATAGCGCCCATCCCAACCTTCAGAGAGGTTGTCGTTGTCCGGAAGATATTTTTCGCGCTCGTAGAGCAGTTCGCCCCAGCGGTCATAGACCCGCATGAAATTGACCAATTCAACACCCAAACCTGTGTTCACGTTGAAGTGCGTGTTGCGTCCACTTGGGTTGGCAGGCATGAAAATATTCGGGATGTACACATTGCGGTTTGGATCCACATTCACGACTACTGAACCAGAACCGAAACAGCCGAAGGAGTCAACCACCGTCAGGGTATAGGTCAGATTGGTAAATGTGTAAGCCGTGGCGTTCAAAGTGTCAGCATAAAGCAGCGATTCTGGATGGGTCCAGACAAAACTACCTATAACTGCTGCACCTGTAATAATTGGTTCCAAATCAGCCGTTGCACCCAATTCAATCTCTATGACATTTGGATTAAACGACACGGTGATAGGCGAAGGCTCGGCAACAAAAAACGAGTCCGTTATAGCACAATCTTTTACGTCAATATAAGTGATGTAATGCTGCCCACCTCCGATACTTACCGGGAAGTTAGGATCAAGCACCGCGCCAAAGTCAACACTGAAACGGTAAGGGCCACCTGAGCCTCCCGTGATGGACGCTATGTTGAGGATTGTCTCATCCCCATTGCAGGTTAAAGAAGCCAAGGGTTCAAAGGAGCCGATTACTGGTTCTGGGTCCATGATTGTCACATTGGTGGCGGAACTGCAACCATTCGCGTCCGTTACCGTCACGCTGTAGGTGCCAGCCGTTAACATCTCTGCGATATTTTCATCGCCCACATCATCGCCATTGGCATCTACCCAGAAATAAGTGTAGCCAGGCACGCCGCCATTTACCTCAACCTCAGCCTTGCCATTTTTATACCCAAAACAAGATGGATCTACAAATGATGTACTTAGACCAATTGAGGCCGGCTGGCCAATGGTGATGGTATTAATTGAATTGGTGCAGCCATCCATATCCGTCAAGGTCACGGTATAGGCGCCGGCAGGTTCGCCACTAATATTTGATGTGGTGGCTCCTGTATTCCAAAGATACGAGTATGGCCCACCATTGCCACCAGTGGCTACGACCGTCGCTGTACCTGTGCTATCGCCGAAGCACAGTGTTTGGGTGGTTGTAACTGCGCCAGTGATTTGTGGCGGGGTGGTAATTGTCACTGAATCAACAATATTGCAGTTATTACCATCCGAAATGGTTACGATATTTAGCCCTGCACACAGATCGATCCGCGATGCAGTAGATGGGCCTCCGACACTCCACTGGTAGGTGAAGACGCCTGGGCCATTTGTATACGCTGTAACAGCAGTGGCGGCGCCATCGCAAATACCAAAACAAGACACTCTGCCAACCACGGTTGGGTCAAATGAATTGACAATTGCTGGCGGTTCGCCCAATACAAAGGTGCCAGTAAGCGTACAACCTACGTTGTCTGTTACTGTGACAGAATAAGTTCCAGCGTCCAGATTGAATATTACAGGACTATTGCCTGGCTGAATTGGATCCCAGGTGTACATCACATACGGCTGCTGGCCATCCTGAACGCCAATAGCGATTTGGCCATCAGCAAATCCAAAGCAAGTTGGCTGCATGAACGTTGTGTCAGAGAAGGACATGGGTATTACGCCAGCAAGCGTAATAGTGTCGGTAGCAACACAGCCTCCCCCATCAATAATATTTACAATGTAGTCACCTCCTGAAAGGCCAGTTATCGTAGCCGCAGAGTCTATTAGCACTCCATTGATATCCGTCCAGACTATAATGACTGCTGTAGGAGCATTCACCGTAAGCGCGCCGTCATTGCCACATTTTACCGGGGTAATTGAAGACATAAAACCTGGAGGTTGTGGCGTAGGCAAGTCAAATTCCAGCGAATCTTGACAACCATTCAAGTCCGTTACGGTCACAGTGTAATTGCCTACAGCAAGGCTACTTTGGCAAGTCGTAGTCCCTGGTATGTTCCAGGCATACATAAAGTTATTAGGATTGCCCGTACCGCCTTGTGGGATTACGCAAATGGTACCACTGTTGGGTTGTGCACAAATAGGATTAATTAAGGAGAAGGTATCCAATACAAGCAGCGCTGGCTGGGTAATAACCGTGTCGAGCGTCACTTGACAGCCGAGACCGTCAACCGCTACAACGGAGTAAGCCCCAGCAGGAAGATTGCTGTAGGTAGAAGAAGGGCTTGTACCCGTTTGATTGAAACCACCAGGCGTCCAGGTGAAGGTGTATGTTTCTCCGGTCACGACCGATTCAGTAACTGTGATGGCAATAGAGCCATTGTCATCGCCATTGCAGACTACATTTTGAAGGGTGTTGGTTGTGATCGAAAGTTCGCGTAAACTATTCACCGTAACACTATCTACGAAAGTACAACCATTCGCATCGGTAAGGGTGATGCGGTAGTCACCCTCGCAGGCATTGTTCAGCACAATAGGGTTAGCCGTGCCCGAACCAGCAGAGGTGTTGTCTGGAATATAAGTCCAGGCGTATTGATAAGCCGGACCCGCCAATGGCACACCACCTTCAGCCTCATAGGTAATGGTACCATTACAAATGCCGGACAAAGAGGGATCAACCATCGTCACGCTTTGTGAACTCATTGGGGCCGGCTGCCCAAGAGAACCTGAAGCTACTTCGAAACAATTGGTATTCAAATCAGTAACCGTAACCGTATAAAGACCAGCTGGTACACCGTTTTGAACCTGGCTGCCTTGAACAGTCAGGTTGGCTGGAGCCCAGGCATAGGTATAATTAGTGCCCGGACTCGGCACTATAATACCTCCTTGTAGCACTACCGCACTGATGATCCCGGTACTATCGCCATTACAAAGTGGTTGTTGGACAAAATTTAACTGCGCCCCCAAACGCGGTATTTGCACCACAATGGTGGTGCATTGGGTAGCCCCTAAACCGTTGTTGTCTTGCACACAAATATCGTAGGTGAAAGGGGTGTTATTTGTGCTGCCCACGGTAGGTACCGGGAATGTCCCACCAGAAGTTAGTACCACACCATTATAAGTAGGGCCAGTAGGGGCGTTTTCATTCACCGTCACCTCATAAGGTTCTACTCCTCCGGAAGGCGTAATGACCAAGGTAGCCTGTCCAAAGCAGTTGGTATCAATGACCGCAAATGTGAACTCTAGCGGCAAGAAAGCAATGCACACCTGACCAGTATCTACAGAAAGAGCGAGGTTTTGGCCTATGCTGTCTTCCAATGCCACGCCCGTCGGGTTATTGGTAACGCCCATTCCGGTGCAATCACCCAATTGACCCACTGCTGTAAAGCAGATCTCGAACAAGGTGCTGTCATCAGAAATGTAAATCGTGGTAGGGTTGAGATTGTTAAAGATTTGAACACCAAGAAAACCGTTGGCAGTCTGCTGCTCATTCAGGTTGGCGGAACCAAAAACAGTGTCTATTACCGAATTGACATTTTGAAGACCATTGTATTGTAATACGGTCTCATCCCATTCGATGGAGAAAGATCCGGAAAGAATGGCAAAGTTCTCAACCGTAACTGGTATGCAAATCGTTGCCCCTGGTGGCACAATCGTGTCCGGGAATGTCAGCATAATGTTGTCAACCGGATTACAGACGTTCATATCAATCTGAAAAGCGGCCGGACAACTTTTGCCATCTTCGATGACCACGTTGTAAAGTCCTGCAACTGGCACGGAAAAAGCCACACTCGACAAGTGAAATAGATTTGAAGCGGAGGTATGAACGATCGCCTGAACACTAGGGTTGCTTGCCAGGGTAATGGAAATGGTATACACCGCATTGTTGTCATATTGCGGATAACCACCGCGAACTGTGAAGCGGCCCAGGCAGTCGTTGCCAAAGTTGTTGTTGATACCAGTGGCGGTAATTTCGTTCAAATAAACCACTTGAAATGCATCTGCTGTATTTACTGCTACACAGGGGCCGGGAGGAAATCCAGGGGCCGATGGCTCATAAGTGTTTCCAGCAAAATCATCTATGGTGATCGGTGCAAAAAAGAGGGAAAGCGGCTGCCCCATGTTGAATGTGGTTTGGAGCGCCCCGCTGTTGAAAAACCAGGTTGCACCGCCATTGGCGACGGGCTGCGTAATGTACATGCCATTTACAGAACCAGGCAACAAGCACGTATCAGCATTGGGTGGAGGAATTGCTGCCCCAATAATATCTTGTAGGGTTGGTCCCTGCGCGTATGGAGGACAGGTATAAAAGCCATACGCAATACCTGGCTGGGTGCCAGGGATTGGGTCACCAGTCAAGTCTGCGTCGCCATTGTGCTGCACGAGCAGCGAGTCGCCAAAACAGAGAAAAATGGGCGAGGGCGCGACATCGTTACTGGAGCCGATAAATTGCCCAAAAGTGAAGGTGCCAGCGCTGCCGCAGGGCATATCAGCGTTTTGAGGATGGGACGGAAGATTGCGGGGATCGAAAGGTGTGAATTGGATTTCATGAGTCACCTGGGCGCGCAAAAGCGCAGGCATGCCAATGAATAAGCATGCGAGCATAGGGATTAGAAGTCTGTGCATCAGTAGAAAATTTTTAACAAAGGTTGATGGATAATGTAGAATCGAATACGGGATTTCTCGTTGGGATGGTTTGTTTTGCAACAGTTTTCAAAAGATTCGTTGTTAAAGAGGAGTGCTGTATGGGAGTGGTGGGTTTAACATTACACGCCTTCGTACCGCCTTCGGCTGTGCTATTGCGAATAAGCCCGCAAAAGTAGACAAATGCCATCTATCCGACACATCTCAAATGAAACAAATCCTTGACTTTAACAGGCACATGGGCCGAAAAACGCGGCGAAACGCGCAACTAAGCCCTTTTATTGCCAACCGCTTTTCTGGCCTTCAATACCGCTTCCCTCCCAGCACTACCGCTTCTACAACCTTGCTGCCAAAGGCGTAGGGAAGTCCGGCAAGTGACATCATTGGCCTTGTTATGAACACATTTGCAATTTTCCCGACAGCAATTGTGCCGTAATCCTGTTCCAACTCCATGGCACGCGCGCCATTGAGGGTAGCAGCATTCACCGCTTCTTCGGGAAGCATTTTCATTTTTGCACAAGCCAGCGACACAACAAAAGGCATACTTCCCGATGGACAGGAGCCAGGATTGTAGTCAGAGGCCAGCACTACGGGCAGTCCTGCATCCATCATTTGCCTTGCCGGAGCGAAGGGGATGCCGAGAAAAAATGCACAACCAGGTAGCAGGGTAGGGAGGGTGTCGCTGTTTTTCAACACCTCGATTTCGACTTCGCTGGTGTATTCCAGGTGGTCCACCGAAATTGCATTGTTTGCTACGCCCACCTGCACCCCCCCGGTGAGGCCAAGTTCGTTTGCGTGTATTTTTGGTTTCAAGCCCACTTCCAACCTGCTTTTAAAATCCGCTCAGTTTCTTCGGGGCTAAAAAAGCCTTTGTCGCAAAAAACATCGCAATAATCCGCCAGCCCCTCAGCAGCCACCCTTGGCAGCATCTCATTAATTACCAGATCAATATAGGCTTCCCGGCGGTTTTTATATTCTGTCGGAACAGCGTGCGCTCCCAAAAAAGAAGCCTTGACAGGAATGGGCGATTTTTCTTTCAAACGCCGCACTACGCGCAACATTTTAAGTTCACTTTCCAGGGTAAGCCCGTAGCCGCTTTTTACCTCAATGGCTCCAGTGCCCAAACCGATAACCTCTTGCAATCGCTCCCATGCACCCTCAAAAAGTTCGTCTTCGCTGACAACCTGCAACTTTCTTGCAGAATTTAAAATGCCGCCGCCGCGCTCCGCAATTTCCTCGTAAGACAGGCCTCTGATCCTGTCCACAAACTCCTCTTCCCGCGTTGCAGCAAACACGATATGCGTATGCGAATCGCACCAGGACGGCAAAACGAGCCTCCCGCTTGCATCAATCACCTCTTCAGCCCGTTCAGGACAATCGTCCATGTGTCCAAAAGCCGCGATTCGCTCATTTTCGATCAACAGGTATGCATTGTGTACAACTGGTAACGAAGCCATATCCGCGCCTTTCACAAGTGAGCGTCGGTTGGTTTCAGCTTGTACGAGTGTGTGGATGTTGCGGATGAGCAGGTTGGACATAGGAGGGAGTTGCAGTAGGCAGTAGCAGTTTTACCCGCCGTAGCATCTCGCTCGCGCCGAAGGATAAGGCGAGTGAAAGCGGAGGAGGGGGGCAGTTGTCCCGCCTTCGCACTTCGTGCTATGGCGGGTAAAGCGGCGCAAAAGTATCTACTTTTGCTGCTCGAACCTGTTGTGCAAAAGTCATTTCTTTGTTACTTAACCCAAAACCTCGTAGGTTTTTAAAACCTAGGAGGTTTCCAGTAGATTCATAATCAACCAATTTTTATGAAAAAAATCAGTGGAATCCTCGCATTTGGAGTGCTTTTCCCACTTTTTTCCTGCCAGAACAAACCCACGTGCAAGTACAAGCCCGAGCCAATATTTGCCAAAGACCTTCCGCATGTTGTGCAGTACAACTTTGAAAAAGAAGGTTCTCAATCCTTGGAAAGTGTGATGCTCGACCGGGGTATTCTGCTTGAAATTGGCCAGGAAGTTTGTGGGGAAACCAAACAAGAATATCGGTTCACCGTCAAAGGCGATTACAACGCTCAGCCAGATTCGTTTTGGATGAAAGAAGCCACGCGCCAGTTTGTGTTTCTGAGCACTTTTTCTCCTAAACAAGCCGCGCTGAAAGATTGGGGCGATATCATTGAGCTTCGGCGTCAGGAGATGCAACTTGGACAGGACCGCGAAGTGCAGCCCGGTGTTTTTGTGCGCATTGACCGTGTGCTCAGCCCTGAAGAGGCTACGCTTTTGGTGGTTTTTTCGCAAAAGTGAGTATTGGACTATTGGGCGGAGACCTCCGAGGTCTTCGAAGACCTCGGAGGTCTCCGCCCAATAGTCCAATACTCACTCCTTAAAGATCGCCACTTTCCGTTCACCAGGTTTTGTCCAACCTCTGTACATACCTTCAGAATTGAATGGCTGGGCGATGTTGCCGTCTTTGTCCACGGCAATAAGGCCGCCTTCACCCCCTTTTTCTACCAGTTTTTTATGGATGATGGCATCTGTGGCTTCTGCTAGAGAGGCCCCCGCGTAAATCATCCGCGCCCAGACATCGTGCGCCACCGAGTAGCGGATAAAGTATTCGCCGTGGCCAGTGCAGGATACCGCACAAGCATCGTTGGACGCGTAGGTGCCTGCGCCGATGATTGGCGCATCTCCGAGACGGTTCCAGCGTTTGTTGGTCATGCCACCAGTACTGGTCCCCGCCGCAAGGTTGCCTTGTTGGTCGAGCGCGACACAGCCAACGGTGCCATATTTATAGTCAGGATTGGTTTGTTCCAGGGCTCCGGTTTTTCCCTTCGCTTTTTCCTCGCTGAGTGTTTTTTGCAGGGTGTTCCAGCGTTCTTGTGTGAAAAACCATTTAGGATCAACTTTTTCAAACCCATTTTCAACGGCAAATTCTTCCGCACCGCGTCCGGATAATAATACGTGTGAGGATTTTTCCATCACAGCCCGGGCAAGCTGAATGGGATTGCGAACTGTTGTGACACCGCCCACTGCACCAGCTTTTTGAGTGACGCCATCCATAATACTTGCGTCAAGTTCGTTTTGCCTTCGTGGGTAAAGACTGCTCCACGACCCGCATTGAACAGCGGGCAGTCTTCGAGGTAGCTGATGGTTTTTTCGACGGCATCAAGTGCTGTGCCACCGTTTTTCAAGATCGTTTCGCCTATAGTGAGCGCAGAATCGAGCGCGGCACGATAAGCGGCTTCTTTTTCGGGGCTTATTTCAGCGCGTTTGATTGCGCCAGCACCACCGTGGATCGCGATGGCGTAGGCTTTCCGTGCGGGTTTTTCCTCCATAGATATTTTGTTTTGAGGGTTCTGGCTTTGGTCTTGACAGCCCAAAAAGAGGCTGAAGAGCGAAATTGAAATCAGGTACAAGTTTTTCATAAGCACAAAATTGACATAATATTAGGAATGTTTGGAAATAAGAAACCAAGCGTCATACTTTCGGGGCAAACTAATTCCGTTTCACAAAAAAAAATATTTGACGGCCTATGATGAACGAACTTGTAGCCTCGCACATGACGAAGGATGTCATCACCCTTAATCCAGATAGTACGCTTGGGGAAGCCCGCGATATCATGCTCCAAAAGCATATCCATCACATTCCCATATTGGACGGCAAAAGATTGGTGGGCATGGTGACTTCTTGGGATATGTTCAAACTCGGAAAATCTGCCGAGGAGTATGGCAAGATGAAAGTTAGCGAGGTCATGACGAAGCGTGTTGCTACCCTCGATCCTGGCCAGCATCTGGGCGCTGTGGCGGATGTGCTGACCCGCCACCTCTTTCACGCCGTACCTATTGTGAATGACGATCACGAACTTTTAGGCATCGTAACCAGTACCGATATTATTCGTTACGAGCACACCAAGGAGTATCCAGAGAATCTCGAGAAATTTGTGGAAGACAATATGTAAAATTTTCGATTTTTACTCCAGCCAATGGCTTTTAGCGGCGACACGGTTTAAAACTGTGCCGCCGCTTCATTTTTTTAAACCAAAAGTGCTTAATCAAGTTTGCGTACTCCATCACTCCATCACTCCATCACTCCATCACTCCATCACTTTATCACCCCATCCTCCATCACTTCATCACTTCATATAATGTCCGTCCACTCACTTAAAAGCGTCCAACGCCTGCCAATTTCACCCGAATCAGCATGGGACTTTTTCTCCAATCCCATGAATCTCAAAGAGATAACTCCTGCAAAAATGGGGTTCCACGTCACTTCAGACCCTGAATTTTCGGCCCGAAAAATGTACGCCGGGCAGGTCATAACCTACACGGTCACACCCTTATTGGGCATCCCATTATTTTGGATGACAGAAATTACGCATGTTCAGGAAGGCCAGTTTTTTGTGGATGAACAGCGTGTAGGGCCATATTCTCTTTGGCATCATCAACACCATTTCAAAGCAATTCCTGGCGGCGTGGAAATGACTGATCTGGTTCACTACCGGGTGCCACTTGGCTGGCTAGGCGATTTTGCCAACTGGCTGTTTGTGCGCCGGCAATTGAAAGGGATTTTTGATTTTAGGACGAAAAAGTTGGTGGAGCTGTTTGGGGAAATGGTGTGAGGCGTCAGCCAAGACCTCGGAGGTTTTCGAAAACCTCCGAGGTCTTGGCTGACGCCTCAATATCGTTCCTCTCCCCACCTTCGAATTCGGTGCAAACCCGCTCGAATTACGACCCATAAGTGCGCCAATAATGTAGGTACTAAACCAAAATGATAACGCATCACATCAAAGCGATTGCGCAGGCTTTGCTGGTGGCGTTTTTTGGAAAGTCCGCCCATCAGGTAATCGGTAATTATTCCGCCCACATGGATGTTTTCCGGGCTCTTTTTCAGGATTTCAATACACCAGTCGTAATCGGCGCAAAGTTCTGCACTCGCACGGTACTCCGGCGAGATAGAACGTCGCGGCACAAACGATTGGTGAACCACAAGCATTCCTCCGAGGTATTGCTTCCAATGCAAATGGGTGGGGCATTGGCGGGTACTGAGTTCACTCATGGTGCCGTGTGGTTTGCGGGCGTCATCCACGAGCATAGTTTCTCCATATAGTACACCCGTGTCGGGAGTGACAAGCGAAGCCATTTTTTCAATGGTATTTGGTGCATGAAGCCAGTCACCGGCATTGAGAAACTGCACAAAATCGCCCGTTGCCATGCGTAATCCTTTGTTCATGGCATCGTACAAACCCCGGTCTGGTTCTGAAATCCAGCGCAAATGGGGCATTTTGGCAGCGTATGCTTCAATAATTTTCAAAGAACCATCCTTCGATGCGCCATCCACTACGATGTACTCGATGTTTGGATAGCTTTGGCGAAATACACTTTCCATAGTGCCCCTCAAGAGATCCTCGCCATTGTAAACGACTGTGATGATGGAAAAAGTAGGGGCGATTGGCATTAGATTTGGAAACAGGAGTCATCCCGAATTTTTCTAAAGTCCCGTTAGGGACTGAATCTCGGTAGTAAAGAACAGATGAAATGCGGTTTGCGTGCCGTAGGTACGCTATATGCAATTTTAGATAGCGTACCTACGGCACGCTTTTTCATCGAAAACAATATTTCTACCGATATTCCGTCCCTCTGGGACGTATTGGTCTCAAAATTCGGGACGACTCATTTTTGTGAAGGTGGCAAACAAGATTTTTAAAATGCGAAAGTAAGAATGACAAACCTTTGCGGCGCTCAACTTCTCGGACAACATGCAAAAACTATTTTTTTTACCTTTATTCTTACTGGTTTTTTTAGGTTTTCATCAACCGCTCTTTTCCCAAAAAACCAATAAATACTGGGTCGAGTTTCGGGACAAATA
The DNA here is from genome assembly GCA_016708875.1 of Lewinellaceae bacterium. GTDB lineage: Bacteria > Bacteroidota > Bacteroidia > Chitinophagales > Saprospiraceae > M3007. The sequence continues at coordinate 44,910 of JADJFA010000028.1, read as the reverse complement.
CAATTCACCCCATTGCAGCTGCCGGCCTGCTGAATTTCTTTCGGCCCGCGCACTCGAACGCCGCGCGAGAGCAAGCATTGAAATCGTGGAGAATGATTTGCCTGTTAATCCTGCGTACCTTGAACAATTGAAAATCAAGGGAGTACAGATCCACAATACCTCCCGTTGGCTTAATGCCGCTGCGGTTATGGCAGATTCAGCCGCCGCCGAAAGACTTAAAAATCTGGATTTCGTTCAATCCGTGAGTTATATCGGGCCGCACCTCAAATACAGAAATCCACCCAACCGACCGGTAAAAAAGCGTGCACCGGTAGTTTCTGATCCTGCCATTTTAGGCGACGACATCCCGCTCTGGGGCTATGCGGGCCAACAAAACCAATTGCTCGGCCTCCCGGTGATGCACCTTGCAGGCCACCGAGGCGCAGGCATTTGGATAGCGGTTATGGACGGTGGTTTCACCAATGCCGACACGATACCAATGTTCGACAGCGTGGGACTGCAAGGTAGACTTTTCCCTGCTTGGGATTTTGTGGAACGCGATGCCGGAGTGTTCGAGGGTGCACAGCATGGAACTTCTGTACTATCTGTGATGGCTTCTAATTTGCCCAAGTACTTCGTTGGTACTGCTCCTGATGCGACGTATTTTTTGCTAAAAACGGAAGACACAGGTGGCGAATTTCCCATAGAAGAGGTCAATTGGGTGGCGGCTGCAGAGTGGGCTGACAGCGCGGGGGTTGACATTATCAATGCCTCGCTCGGTTACACAAGTTTTAATGATAATTCGTTGAGTCACAGTTATGTTGATCTGGACGGAAGAACTGCCATCGGTTCACGTGGCGCAGCAATCGCCGCTACCAAAGGCATGATCATTTGCAATGCCGCCGGCAATGAAGGAGATGGAGTTTGGAAATATATTGGAGTTCCGGCAGATGCAGCTGGAATAATTGCAGTGGGGGCCGTTAATCCTACGGGAAATCGGGCCGATTTCAGCTCGTTTGGCCCAACGTATGATGGTCGGATCAAACCAGAGCTCGTGGCGCCGGGCGACGAGATCGTGGTAGCCGGAAACGTTGGCATAGCCATAGGCCTTTCGAGCGGCACATCGCTTGCTTCGCCGATGTTGGCAGGCGCGCTGGCCTCTCTTTGGAGCGCGTTCCCCGAAAAGACTGCCTCGGAAATCCTTGACGCTGTTTTTGCATCTGCCGACCAAACAGAAAGCCCGGATAATGCCCGTGGTTATGGACTTCCTGACATAACCAGTTCGTGGATTGAATTGAACGAAATGGTTGCCGGAAATGGAGGAATGTTCAGTTTCAACCAGGCTGCGGGCGAACTGACTTTTACCTACGCGTTCGATTTTTTCAAGACCGGCGATTCAGTGGAATTGCGGAATGCTTTGGGACAGAAAATGGAAGGTATTTCTTCAAAAATTTTACCAAACGAGATAACAACATTGAAGATCAAGGGGTATGCGAAATTTGTCCGCAGGGCATTACCAGATCATTTTGACCAACAATGATAGCGTAAAGCGACTGGGAACGGCAGTGTGGAAGTAAAAGCACTTCACTTGAGGTCAATCCATCATTTTGAATGCTTAGGCATTGTTTCCAATCCCTTTTTTATTGCAGCAGCTGAAATCATTGCAACTTTTGCTTCAAGCGAACATAATCCGTCTGCGTAGAATAGCCCTCCGCAGGAAACTCACGGTTTGATTCCTGCACCAATGCGCGGAAGGTTTTGCCATTAGCTGTTTTAAATTCAGTGTTGCCCCCTTTTTCCAGCAAAGCGACACAAACACCCCAGCGCTCTAATTTTGCAGCCAGCCACAGCGGCGAAACCGCGCCATCTTCGTCATCCATTACCGCCGTAACATTGGGATCGGCACCGAATTCAAGCAAAACCCGCACGGTGGCCTCTGGTTCCTGATATGAGCCGACTGCTTCGAACAGTATGGAGCGTTTGGCGGAGTAATAATGGGCGTTGGCATCGGCGCCCTGTTCGAGCAGGAGTCGTAACAACTTAGAGTTTCCTGCCGCAGCGACGGCCATGTGGAGTGAATATTCACCTGGAGCGCTTGTACTGTCGAGTCGTGCCCCTGCCTGAAACAACAGCCGGATACACTCCACACGTTCTTCGATCTTATGGTCGGAACTGGAGGTTTTATTCACGACGAAACTTAAAAGTTCACCGCCTTCGTTGAGCCGCGCCACAGGCGATTGAAGGATTTTTTTTACGGTTTCGGTTTCGCCTTCGTATATAGCCCGGGCAATGCCTTCCCGTTCTTTGTCCTCAAATATGGGTTTTGAAGCCTCCTTCCTATAACGAGCATCCTGTTGCATTTTACGCTGCATATCTCGCCATTTTGGCCAAATTATATAAAACAAGATCGGCAGAACTATCAATCCCAAGGCCGTATACTTTGCCCAGTTAAAAGGCAGCAGGTTCAGGATAATAAGAACAACGAGCGCAATGATGGCCAGATAATAAATAGCCATCCCAATACTGCGGCCATAAGCATCTCCGCCTTTGGATGGCGTAGACGTTATGGTTTCAGCGATCACCAAAAATCCAATGAGTGCGATAACGATCCAGTTGAAAATGGTGATGATTTTAAGCAAATTCATAATAAATCAATTGTACAAATACATACTCCTATTCCTTTCCAATTCCCTGAAATACGGGTCTTTCAAATCCTTTATAAAGTAAATCGCCTCGCCTGTGCTCTTCATTTCAGGTCCAAGGCGCTTGTCTACACCGGGGAATTTATCAAAGGAAAAGACCGGGATTTTGATGGCGTATCCCTCCAGTTTGTGCTTGATGTCGAAGTCTTTCAGTTTGTGCGTGCCAAGCATGATTTTCGTGGCAATGTTCAGATACGGCACCTGATACGCCTTGGCTATAAACGGGGTGGTCCGCGATGCTCGTGGATTGGCCTCGATGACATAAACCTGGTCGTCCTTGACGGCAAATTGGATATTGATCAAACCCTTGATCTTGAGTGCTCTGGCAATCTTTTCGGCGTATTCGATCATGCTCTGGATGACAATAGGCCCTAGCGAATAATGCGGCAGCATCGCTGACGAATCGCCGGAGTGAATACCTGCTGGCTCAATGTGTTCCATGATGCCCATTACATGGAAGTCATCACCGTCAAAAATCGCGTCTATCTCGGCCTCTTTGGCGCGTTCCAGGAATTGGTCAATTAATACCCGATTGTCGGGCAAGTGCTTGAAAATGGTCAGTACCTGACGCTCTAACTCGTTGTCATTGATGACAATTTTCATGCGCTGACCACCCAAAACGTAACTTGGACGCACGAGTAAAGGATAAGGCAAACGCTTGGCAATATCGAGTGCCGCATCCACATCCTTGGCGACGCCAAATTTTGGGTACGGAATATCAAGTTCGTGCAGCAGCTCTGAAAAACGCCCCCTATCCTCGGCAATGTCCATACTGTCGTAACTGGTGCCGATTATGTTGTAACCGTTTTTGTGGAGATTTTCGGCGAGTTTGAGTGCCGTTTGACCACCCAGTTGTACGATGACTCCGTCGGGTTTTTCAAGTTCCAGTATTTCTTCTAGATGCTCCCAATACACTGGCTCGAAGTAGAGTTTGTCGGCCATGTCAAAATCGGTGGAGACCGTTTCGGGGTTGCAATTGACCATAATCGCCTCATAACCAACTTCTTTGGCCGCCAATAGGCCGTGTACGCAGCAATAGTCAAACTCAATGCCCTGGCCTATTCTATTGGGGCCGGATCCGAGCACCACGATTTTTTTCTTGTCTGTAGCGATGCTTTCGTTCTTCGCCAACGTCGGAAGGGTTTCAAACCCTTCCGACGTTCCTAACCCATTCCTGCTCCTCCTCCCAAAGTTCCCCCCTCGAAGGTGGAATAGAAATAATTGGTCGTGCTTTCGAATTCAGCCGCGCAGGTGTCCACCATTTTATACACACGTCGGATGCCACGCTTTTTTCGCTCCCGGGTAACCGGTTTTTCGTCAATGCGGAGCAACCATGCGATTTGCGCGTCGGAATAGCCGTTCTTTTTCAATTGAATAAAGAACTCGGTTGGGATATCCTCCGGCACGTTGTAGCGCAGAAGTTGCTCTTCCATTTTTACCAATTCCTTTATTTGGCCGATAAACCAAGGGTCTATGCCTGTAAATTTTTGAACAGTTTTAGAAGGAATGCCCAGGCGTGGCGCATCTTTCACCCGGTAAATGCGGTCATCAGAAACTTTCTCCAGGCGCTCCATGATATCATCTGTGCGCAGCCACTCTTTTTTGTCGGCCCCAAGGCCAGTCCGGTTGTTCTCCTGGCTCTGACAGGCTTTTTGCAGGGCTTCGTTAAAACAACGCCCAATGGCCATTACTTCGCCGACAGATTTCATTTGAAGGCCAAGCCGGTGGTCGGCTCCGTGAAATTTGTCAAAATTCCAGCGTGGCATTTTCACAATCACATAGTCCAACGATGGTTCAAAAAATGCTGAGGTCGTCTTTGTGATTTGATTTTTCAACTCATCAAGGGAGTAGCCAATAGCGAGTTTGGCGGCGATTTTCGCAATCGGGTATCCCGTGGCTTTACTGGCCAATGCCGAGGAACGCGACACGCGAGGGTTCACCTCAATGGCTATAAGTTTTTCATCCGCAGGGTTTTGCGCAAACTGCACGTTGCAGCCTCCCGCGAAATTGCCCAAAGCCCGCATGATCTTTATAGCTTGGTTGCGCATATCCTGATAAGCGGTATCAGAGAGCGTCATTGCCGGGGCGACGGTGATGGAGTCTCCCGTGTGGATGCCCATCGGGTCGAGGTTTTCGACGGTGCAGATGATGACCACATTGTCTAGGTGGTCGCGAAGCAGTTCGAGCTCAAATTCTTTCCAACCCAGCACCGCTTTTTCCACCAATACCTCGTGAGTAGGCGAGGCGTTGAGTCCGCGTTTGAGGGCTTCATCGAACTCCTCCTCTTTCATGCAAAAGCCGCCACCCGTACCGCCAAGCGTGTATGAAGGGCGTATAACCAGTGGAAAACCAATCTTTTGTGCGGCTTCCTTGCCTTCCAAAAATGAATTGGCAATAAAAGAAGGGGCAACATCCAGGCCCAGCTCCAGCACGAGTTTTTTGAACTCCTCGCGATTCTCGGTGGTCTCGATGGCCTTCGTATCCACACCGATCATGCGCACACCATACTGTTCCCAAATGCCCATTTTTTCGCACTCAATGGCGAGATTGAGGGCTGTTTGGCCGCCCATGGTGGGCAAAACGGCATCAATGGGAGGCAAGTGCGGATCTTCCTGATGCTCTTGTAAAATCTGTTCAATACTCTCCGGTGTAAGCGGCCTGAGGTAAATATGATCCGCCGTCACCGGGTCGGTCATAATAGTGGCCGGATTTGAGTTGATCAGGCTGACTTTGATGCCCTCTTCGCGAAGCGAGCGACTGGCCTGAGTGCCGGAGTAGTCAAATTCGCAAGCTTGGCCGATGACAATCGGGCCGGAGCCGATAATTAGGATGGATTGGATGCTAGTATCTCGCATTTAATGGATTGTATCGATTGATTCGATTTGCCGATTGATTCGATTGTTTCGATTAAAAAAATGCCGGAAACTGGTTCAAATGACCAGATTCCGGCATAACCGAAGCGAATTACGTTGGGCTCGTTTTTTCATTTCGGAAGGCAAAGGTAGGAACAAACTTTTTCTCGAACTTTGAAAAACGGATTTGTCTCGAAATTTTTCAAAACGGGCTAACTTTGCCCCGTTAAAACACAAAAAAACATCCACCCATGTCTGAAGAAAAAAACGATCAAACCCCCAGCGACAAAGCTTCTGAGCCAAAAAAGCCGAAAATTCTTGCGCCTAAAAAGAACACAGTAAGCGATTTCAGCAAAAACAAAAACCGCTTTTTGTCGCCTAAGCCAGGCTCCTCGAAGATGAAAGGCGGAGGAATGAAAGGCGGCGGGATGAAAAAAGGAAAATAACATTGCCCCAAAAGACTACAAGTGGAGCGATTTGCATTGCCGTTATCCTGAAGGAAGCCCCGCAACCAACACCTAAAATGTGCCAAATCAGAATTTGTCACAGCAGGACGGTTTTGTTGCTTATACCCGCCATTCAGGAACAATGCGGTATTTTGTGCGTTTAAGTTTCACTTTGCGCAGTTCTGCGTCAAAAATTTTCTTTCTCTTCATGGCGCTTATAAAGCCTATCCGTTTCATCAGCCTTGATAAATCGCAGTTTTATACTACCTTACATAATCGGGTAGATTCATATTTCAAAGAAAACAACTTATCGAAACACGCCAATGCCGGCGTAGTTGTTAAGACCATCATTTTACTTTCCGCTTATTTTTTGCCCCTGGTTTTTATGATGTGGTTTCAACCGGCTTTCGGTTGGACGCTCGCATTATGGGCATTTATGGGCGTGGCCATGGCTGGTGTGGGTATGAGTGTCATGCACGATGCCAACCATGGGGCATATTCTGCCAATCCGCGTATCAATGAATTGATGGGATATTCGCTCATCCTATTGGGCGGTTCGATAAACAATTGGAAATGGCAGCACAACACCCTGCATCATACGTTTACCAACATCGCGCACTACGACGATGATATTGCGGACAAGCCTGGTTTGCGCTTATCTCCACATACGGAGGTGAAATCTGCCCATCGCACCCAATGGTGGCATGCCATCCTGATTTATAGTGTTGTAACGTTGTATTGGGCTACTGCAAAAGATTTTATGCAGTTCGCTCGGTACCGCCGCAATGGGGTCAACAAAAACACAGATGCCCAAAACAGGGTGTTTTTGGCACAGATCATCGCAATTAAGGTCTTCTACTTTTTTATTTTTGTAGGCTTACCTATCCTGGCAGGAATTCCTGTTTTACAAGTCATTGCGGGCTTTCTGCTGATGCATTTCATTTGCGGGATTATCCTGACCATCATTTTTCAACTGGCTCATACGGTGGAAGAAACAACCTTTCCCCTGCCTTCTGCTCAAGGAGTCATTGAGAATGAATGGGCGATCCACCAGATGAATACGACAGTCAATTTTTCGCGGCATAACCGTTTGTTGTCCTGGTATGTGGGTGGATTGAATTATCAGGTGGAGCACCACCTTTTTCCAAAAAATCTGCCACGTGCATTACCCGCGCCTTGCGAACATTGTAGAAAGCACCGCAGCCGAATTCAATGTGCCATATCTGGAACACAAATCTTTTGGCCATGCACTCCGCTCGCATTTCGCCACACTTCGGCGTTTTGGGAAACTGCCGGATATGGATGAAATGATGGGGTGATGATTGTTTCACACTACGCCACAACGCCACAACGTTTTGGTAATCAACAGATTAAAACGTTGTGTCGTTGTGGCGTAGTGTGAAATAATTTTGTCTACTCGTTTATCAGTGTGTTTTCACAAGTTTTCTCGTTGAAACCATCCCGTTTGCATCACGCAAGACAGCGAAATATATCCCCGGTTGCCAATTCGCTGATTCAATCTGAATCTGATGTTCGCCTACGGGAAGGTTTTCAAACCTTTGGTTCTCAATAGTTTTTCCGTTTATATCTGTGATGTTCATCTGAATATCTGAATCTTCCCGCAGGGAAAAACGCGCCACCAAAACATCTCCAACTGGATTCGGCTGAACCCCCAAATAATCCACCGCGCCGACCGGCTCCTGGGTCGCCGAAATGACTATCCCTGGTGGCAGGGCCACTTTCTGGTCGAGATAAATGCGGTACTCCCCTGCTTGCAGTGTAAAATGATATGGGACGTTTTCCACCAAAATACTATCCCCGGTATAATACTCATACCACCACCCCGGGCTGGTGAGTGAAATGAATTGGTCCTTTGCACTGGTGGCAATATTGGCGATGACAAACACGGCCATATCCGGTGCGTTGAGCCACATATATTTGATCGGCCCGGCGCTCAATGGATCTGCATTGAAATTCGTGGTCTCGAATACATCGTAGTTTTTTCGGAGATGCAGCAGCGCAGCAGTCACATTGTGCAGCTTGCGGCGGTGTGGGTCGTCCAGATAATCCCAACGGATGGGCTTAGGGCCTGTTCGGCAACCGTTGTTGATGGTGCCATCATCGCAGTAATTGATTGGGAAATCGTAGCCCATTTCGCCAAATTGCCAGAACATTTTAGGGCCAGGTACTGTGAAAAGCAGGTTTTGAAGCATTGCAATACGTTGCATCATCACGGGAACCGTCCGAATGTTGTGCGAGGGAACCTGATTGCCAACTGTTTTGCATTCGTAGGCCAGTCTCTCCTCATCGTGGCTTTCCATATAACCAATAAGATGCGGCACCGCCCAGTTCCGCGATAGGTACGAAATACCGCTTAGATTGCTGGTTGTCGCATAACCGAGTACGGTTTCTTTGTAGGCTCCATGCATATTACCCCAAAGCATCATGCCGTATTCTGCTAGTTCTTTTTCTTCATCGTTGTCGGACAAATGTTCCAAAATCACAAAAAAATCGGGGTCAATCGCCCAGATGAAATCTGTGTAATCTTTCAAAATTGCAACCCGTGAAGCATCATAGGCATTCCAGGCCCCAGTGTTGCCCAAGGTGTTTTTCTGGGTAAAGCCTTTGGAAAGGTCAAAGCGAAAACCATCCACTTTAAACTCCGTCACCCAATACTCTAAACAGTTTTTGACATAGGTTTTTGTGGCCTGCGATTCATGATTGAAGTCGTTGAAAACGCTGAAATCGTGGGTTGCTTGGGGGCGTGACGGGCGATAAAATCGCGCATCAAAAGTTCGTAAACCACCAAATCTGTCTTTTTGGGTCGCTCATAATTGCTGGCTTGCCAATCGAATGGCTGCTGAGCAGTTTGCAGCACGCTCACCATGCCGTTGGTTTTTCCAACAGGGTAGGGGGGAAGGTTGGGGAAAGTAAAGTCGGGGATAAAACCGTCGTTCCATGGGTCGAGCACCAGAGTACTTAGTGGATCTGCAATTCTCAGGTTTCCGTCCACAAGGTATTGAAAACGAACAGGTTGTCCAGGCTGAATGCCCGTGATGTCGAGCCACCAGAGCGTACCATCGAGACTTCGATTCATCTGGTGGGTAGTGCTGGGTTGCCAGTCGTTGAAGTCGCCCAGCACGTAAACCACCTGCTTGTTTGGTGCGTAGAGTGCGAGTCGGACGGAGCTGTTTGACAGATAATTGATGCCCCACTCTGTCCCGGCAGGCGCGTCTTGAGAAACGATATTGCCCGCAACAACATAACTAAAAGCAGAAGTGTCGCTCTCAGTAGCATTGGTAGCCACAAACTCAACTTTGTGTATTCCGATACTGCTCACATTCAGGGTATGCTGTAACAATTCCGCATTGGGCGCCGTGGATATCTGTACGCCATTGTCGAACAATTTGAGCGTGGCAGGCCCTGATGAAGCGGCTTTGACTTGAATTTGTTGCCCAATATTGCCCAGAAAAAGGGAAGATGTAGGGGCCAACAACAAGGTTTGCAGGGGCGTGTTGTTGGGATATACTTCATAGAAAATATCGCCCCCATCGGCGGCACGGCCCACGGTATTGCCCGAAGCATCGCGGAAAACACAGGCTAATTTTAGTACCGTCTCATTGCCGGGAATGTTGAAGAATGTATTGATATTGAATGACTTAGTCCACAGGTTAGGCCCGGCATTGGTCATTTGCGCTGCGGCATTATTCACTGGCCAGGTTGTGGCTACGTGCTTCCAATCGCTGGGGCCAGTGCTCAAATTGGTGATCACGCCGAGGTGCGCCCAAACGGGGTTTACACCAGCCAGTGCCCCATTGCCCTGCGTGGCATCAAAGGTGATGGTCACATCGTCGTCCGCATTGGGGAAAACGGGTAAACAGGTGAGTTGGGCGAACGCGGGTAAAGCGATGAAAAAAGTGAGTAGCATCAGGCTACTGGAGGCAATGAAATAAATGCGTAAATTGTTCATAACCAATTGGAAAGACGGTTTGAGTGACTGATAGGGGTGGGGAACACGGATGACACGGATGGGACACGGATTTTCACAGATTTCTCTTTTAAAAGCATAAAATCCTATTGATCCGTGTCTAATCCGTGTCATCCGTGTTCCCCCACCCCTATCCAAAATAAAAATCCTATTCCGGCCAGGCCATTGGCGAAATAGGATAGGGCGTTTCTGTGGCGAAAGTACGGTAAGAAACATCAAAATCAGCATCCAAAAAAGTGGTACTAGCCGCCCACAGGCGCAAGTTCCAGCCGCAGCCCATCCATTTCCTCCTTGATTTTGAGTTGACAACCGAGCCGGCTGTTGGCTTTCACAAAAAAAGCGGAATCGAGCATGGCCAGCTCGTCGTCGCTGGGTTCAGGTAGTTCGTGATCGCTCAAAACGTACACATGGCAACTGGCGCACAAGGCCATTCCGCCGCAAGTGCCTTCTACCGGGAGTTCGTAGGCTTTGCACAATTCCATGACACTCAAGGCCATATCTGTGGGTGCGTCCAGCGAGTGCAGTTCTCCTACGCGGTCGAGCACCGAAATTTGAATCGTATCCATGGGGTAAAGGTCGTTATTTCGTCATTAATGACCCAATGACGATTAATGACCCAATGACGAACAATGACGATAATAACGACTTTTGCACCGTGCATCTCTCCCAACTCAAACTCACTAATTTCAAAAGTTACGAGGCGCAGCGCTTCGATTTTTCGCCGCGGCTCAACTGCCTGACGGGTCTCAATGGCGTGGGCAAAACCAATGTGCTCGATGCGGTGCATTTTCTCTGTTTGTGTAAAAGCCACGCTGGTTTGAACGACCGGAATTTGGTGCGACACGGTGAATCGTTTTTTCGGATTGAAGGTCTGTTTGAAACGGAAGGAGATGCTGTGAAAATCGCAGCTAAATTCCAGGTGGGGCAGCGCAAGGAAATAGAGCGCAATGGCAATGTATACGAGCGGCTGTTGGATTATATCGGCCAGTTCCCGGTGGTGATGATAGCGCCGGACGATATAACGCTGGTGCAGGATGGAAGTGAAGACCGCCGCCGATTTCTGGATTCCACGCTTTCGCAGATTTCGCCCGAGTACTTGCAAAACCTTTTGATTTACAATGCGTTATTAAAGCAGCGTAACGCGCTGCTCAAATATTTTTCGGAGCAAAAGCACTTTGACCCGGTCTTGCTCGAAAGCCTCGATCGTCAGATGCCTGCTCCGGCACAAGCAATTTTTGAACAAAGAAGGATATTTGCAGAGGCCTTCCAGCCAATCTTTCTGGAGTATTATGCCAGCATTTCCGGCAGTCGCGAAGTTGTGGGGGTACGTTACGAATCGGATTTTGGAAAAGGTGATTTTGCAGAAATGATGCGGCAGGCTTTGGAAAAAGACCGGTTCCTGCAACGCACTACGGTCGGCCCTCACCGCGACGATTTGGGCATGTTTATGGATGGGCAGGCAGTCAAAAAATTTGCCTCGCAAGGCCAACTAAAATCCTTCCTTTTGGCGCTCCGCCTGGCTCAGTATGAAGTGCTTCGTCGTGAAAAGAAGCTGACGCCAATTTTGCTATTGGATGACATTTTTGACAAATTAGATATTCAACGTGTGCGCCAATTGGTAGCGCTTTTGATTGGACAAGACTTTGGGCAAATATTCATCACCGACACCCAACGCGAGCGAATTGAACCTATAGTTGCTTCGTTTTCAGGAGATTACAAGGTATTTGAAGTTTTTTCCAACGAGAATAAAGTGGAGATCAAATGCGACGAATAGCAATGGCAAGCGATTTATAGAAATTAAAAAACCATTAAATAGCCCTTACTATCTTTAATGAATCTGCTTTAAGTGATGTTGGCACTGAGTTTGTTTCTATTTAATAAGATATTTATCCCCCGCATTTATTAGAAATCAAGGCACTTCCTGATTTGCGATGTATTGCATCGTGAAGTGTCGCATTGTTTTGTTTTTCAAATTACAGATTGTTCAGATTTCATCATGAAAAAAACCTTTACTGCCTTCCTTATTCTTGCCTCCACAGGCTATTTCCTTTCTTGTGTACACGATCCAGACTTCAATTACGACAAACTCTTGGAGGATGAGATCAATCTCCGCTCTGCAACCGGTTCGTATCAAAGTTATATTATGCCTGAGGGTGACAATTATGCCTGGTTGCCGAATCAGGACGAGAAAAATCCGGTCACTCAAGCCAAAGTAGAACTTGGGCGAATGTTGTTTTATGAGACCGGGCTTGCCTTAGAGAACAAATACCCGGATTCCAAATCAGCCTACTCCTGTAGCAGCTGTCACGTGCCTTCTCGAGGCTTTACGGCTGGTCGTTTTCAAGGAATAGCTGATGGCGCGGTTGGCTTTGGAGAAAGTGGAGAATTGCGTTCAAAGCACCCTTTTTACACAGGCGATGAGGTGGATGCACAAGGCGCGAGACCCTTGCCTACCATCAACCTTACCTATGTTTCGAACGCGTTATGGGCTGGCACCTTCGGTTCTTTTGATGTAAACGTGGGTACCGAATCCGTCTGGAATCAGGACACACTCGTAGAAATCAATTTCAAGGGCTTGAAAGGTTTGGAAGCGAACAATGCGCGCGCATTGGCCGTACACCGACAGGTTATCAACAAAAACGTTACGGACTCTCTTGGCTATACAGCCATGTTTGATGCTGCTTTTCCTGAAATCCCGGTCAACGAACGCTACAACAGATTAACGGGGTCTTTTGCGATTGCTGCCTATTTCCGCACCATTTTGACGAACCGTGCACCCTTCCAAAAATGGCTAAAAGGGGATAAGTCGGCCATGTCGGAGCAGCAGAAAAGAGGGGCGCTGTTATTCTTTGGAAAGGCTGGTTGTGTCAATTGCCACAACAGTCCTTCCCTCAACAGTCAGCCACACGAGTTTTTTGCCTTGGGTGTCAAAAACATTTATCAAAGTGGGTTCAATGTTTTTAGAACCGGACCAAACGATAGGCGAAATCTTGGCCGGGGCGGCTTCACTTACCGGGAAGAAGACATGCACAAATTCAAAGTGCCACAGTTATACAATTTGCGGGATGTTGGTTTCTATTTTCACGGAGCCAGCAAGCGTTCTTTGAAGGAAGTCGTGGAATATTTCAACGAGGGTGTTCCAGAAAACCCAGAAGTCCCTGCAAGCCAAATTACCGGTTTTTTGCGTCCTTTAAGGTTGACCGAAAGGGAGATGGATGATTTGGTGGAATTCCTCGCCAATGGATTGTACGACGCAGAAATGGAGCGTTATGTTCCAGCAAGCACAATGTCGGGAAATTGTTTCCCGAATAATGACCCGCTGTCCAGAATTGAAATGGGATGTAATTAGTTGCAGTGGGCAGAAGTAAAATCTAGGAAAATCAGGCTTTTTTGATTGACGAATGATGACTACATGATTGTTGATTGTTGAAGTGATGGGCGATGTTTGAAATTATGATGGATGATTGCTGGAACATCGGCAATCAAAAATCGAACCTCTACCTCAACAACCAACAATCATGTAGTCATCATTCGTCAATCAAAAAAATTCTGCAATTATTAAAGATCACTTCTTAAAATTCATGCGTCTGCCCCCACTCGCCCCCTCCTTTGCCAAGGCTACGGCGGGTAAAACTGCTACTGCCCCCCACAACTACTCGGCCGATCTTGTGTTATGTAAAGGTCAATTTGTTCGCCTTTTCGCATTGTGCCATACGGGTCGTGCTTGGGGCTTTGCCTCCATACAAATGCATTTTCTTCATCAGTCACGGTTGCGTCTTTAATGACGGTGCCGATGCTGAGTTCGCTGGTTTGCAAAAGGAATTTTGCTTCTCCCAGCGTGTGACATACACAATCGGGCATATTCACCGTGAGCGTAACTTCTTCGCTCACAACGAAATCTATGGTTGCGCCCATTTCTACGGGCACACTATTGAAACGGAGTTTTTCAGTTATAGTGTCGCCTTTGTAAATCACGTCAATGATGGTATTCGGCCCAACATTTGGGTCAGCTGCCCGGGCAACGATACGGGGCTTTAGCCCGATTCGGGTGAGTCTTCGGGAATAGATTTCGTAGTCGTCGCCGTTTTTAAGATCGGGCAGTTTGAGGATGTCCGGATTGTTTTTTGTGACCGTGAAATAGAGAGTACGCCCTTCTTTTACCCGACTGTTGGGCTTGGGGTCTTGGGAGACTATTTGTCCTGGAGGTTCGCCAGGCACATAAATCGAGTCGCTGACCGCCACCCCAAAATCACGTGCCCGTGCCTTACGCGCCGCATCGCGAAAACTCATGCCTTTGTAATCGGGCACTTGCACACTTTCCCCATGATTCGTGTAGCATTTGAGCCACCAAAATGTGAGCATCAGCAGGAAAGTCATGAAACCGACCATTCCGAGACAGTTTTTCAGCACCAGGGGCGTGGTGAAAAACGCGTAGAGTTCAACGCCGAACCGGCGGATTTTTTGCCACATCTTTATGGGTGATTGGATAATTGGTGATTGGTGGATTGGTGATTGGTAGATTGGTGATTGGTAGATTGATTGGTAGAATGGTGATTGGTGATTGGTGGACTAGGGATCGGGGAAACTTCCTGTTGAGATTGGCAAATGTAGGCACCTCTTTAAAAAAACACGTCCGTTTTTCAGTCCTTGTTTTTCTTTGCTGCCCCAATCAATCACCAACCACCCCTCCTTCGCCCCTGCCCGCCAGCGGGAAGGCTACTGCGGTAAACAATCCACTAATAAACCAATCACCAATAAACCAATCACCAGTTAACCATTCACCATCCCATGTCCCGTCTCATTCTCGATTCCTCCAACCCACCAGAACCCGGCCAAATCCTCTGGCGGTCACCCAGCAACATTGCCCTGATAAAATACTGGGGCAAACACGGCGTGCAACTCCCGCGCAACCCTTCCTTGAGCCTCACTTTGGCGGCTTCCTGCACGGATACACAGCTTGAATACGAAATGCGTGAAGGTTCCGACGATGGCCAAATTGACCTCACTTTCTTTTTCCATGAGCAGGAAAACGAGGCTTTTCGCGCCAAAGTGCTGGAGTATTTGATAAGTCTTTTGCCTTCCATGCCGTTTTTAAAACAACTAAAACTGACCGTCCAAACGGGCAATTCGTTTCCACATTCAGCTGGTATCGCGTCATCAGCATCAGGCATGAGCGCCCTTGCTTTGTGTCTTTGTTCATTGGAGGACCGCTTTTTTGGGACATTGCAAGACCCCGCAGCATTTGATCAAAAAGCATCTATGCTGGCGCGTTTGGGCAGTGGATCGGCCTGCAGGAGCATTTTTCCTTACGCAGCGCTCTGGGGGGCCTCAACCCAGGTGCCAGGTAGCAGCGACGAATTTGCCGTTCCGATGGAAAGCCATATCCATGAAACCTTCAAAGATTTCCACGACGATATTCTTATCGTGAGTCGGGAAGAAAAGTCCGTAAGCAGCCGTGACGGCCATGCCTTGATGGAAGGCAATCCATATGCTGACGCCCGTTATGCACAAGCCCGCGCCCGATTGCTTACTTTATTGGATGCAATGCGCACGGGTGATCTCCTGAATTTGGAAAAATTGTGGAGGACGAAGCCCTCACGCTCCACGCACTGATGATGTGCAGCAACCCGTCCTACACGCTTATGCGCCCGGATTCGCTCGCCATCATTGAAAAAGTACGGCAGTACCGTGCGGATACAGGCCATCAAGTGTATTTTACCCTGGATGCTGGGCCAAACGTCCATCTTTTGTATCCCGGCGATTTGGTGGTAGATGTGCGAAAATTTATTGACGACCACCTCATTGAGCATTGTGAAGGCGGTTTTGTGCAGCAGGACTGGGTAGGAGAAGGGCCGGAGGAGATTTGAAGTTAAACCGCAAAATTTAAAACCATGCCTATCGGCAGGTAAACCGGAAAACAGGAAAATTTAAAACTGGGCGGGTTGCTACCGCACCATATTCTCGACCATTTTTGCTGGGTCAGAAAAATTAAGCCGCATGCTCCAGGAAATCATTTTTCGGTAATCTCCGCCACAGAAAAGGGCGGAAGCATTGGTGCCGCCAGCTTGTTCGCAGTAGAGATTTTTCAAGGTTTTTGAGTTCGCAAGGGGGAAATAGACTTCCAGCCCGCCTTTGAAAAACTCGAGCATAAGTCCGCCGCTCCAGAGCAGTTGCTCGCTCATTGGGCGGTCATTGCCAAGGGTCGTAGCATCATCGAAATAGCCAAGGTCAAAATACGGTTTTAGCGGTATACCAAGCGGGAGCCGTACTGGCAGATCGGCCTTGAGATTGAGCGAGAGCATGAAATTGTTTGAGTTGCCGACCACACCAGCAAATGCCTCGCCAAACGCCCCTTTGAATCCGCCCTCCGTTTGACTTACTTGTCGTCCCATGATATGGTCGGCGCCCGAACGCGCGAGGAAGGTTTGGTCAAATTTGTAGTCGTTAAAACCTTGAGGATTAAGACTTAAAGCGGTTTCTTCTACCCTCCGATTGCGTTGGGTACTTTGAATAAAGTAACCAGCGAACATGCGCATGGTCAACTTCTTTTTGTCCTTGTAAAAAAACTTTTGTCTCCACTCAGCAGTGCTGCGCAAGTAGTTGGCCGGCCGGTCGAAAACATCGCGATAATCTTGTGTTTCCAAGGCGATTTGAAAGCGGTACGGATTGGGCAAGGCAAATTGTTCTCCCTCATACCGCAACTCATAAATCGTATTTTTCTTCCAGGATTTCCCCAGATATAAGCCTTCTATATTGCGCAAATCATCTTCCCTTCCAATGAATAAAATCCTGAAATTCAATGCATGGCGGAAGGACATCGAACCGCTTCGCAACTCTGCGGTCACCTGTGGTGCGATTCGGTAAAACTTTGAATAGTAGTCGTCTTCCGCGTTGTAGCCAAAATCAAAAGTTTTTGCCCCCACACCTACGGTCACTTTTGGAATGAGTCCTCCAGGGTAAAATTTGTAGCGCACATCCGCTAAACCAACAAGGCTTTTTGAACCAGTCGCATACCCCGGCAGCAGGTAGTACTGCAACTTTCTTTGGGGTAGGGGAGGGTTGTAAATCAAGAGCCCCAGCATGGTTTTGTCATAATTATTCCAGCCCACCCAGGGCAGTGCGGCGAGGGTGTTTCGGCGCGCATTTTGGAAAATTGCGAGTGGCCTGAACTCGAAAGGCCGCATACCAGGGAATAACCCAGAAATGCTGCGGGAGTTGTTTTTTCGATTGATATCCAGGGTTTTGCGGAGATAGTCAATCTCGTAAGCATCCACATCATCTGGTTTAGGTTCAATATTTTGGGTTTTTCCTGCGGAAATAGGCGGAAACCAAATTGTCTCTACAGGCTCCCCATTTTTTAAGGATGTAATGGAAAAAGGCGCGGACAGATTTCCTTTGTTTTTGACGACCACTTCGTAGCCATAGCGCCTTATGCAATTGAAATCTCCATTCATCATTGCGACAGAAACCTTTTTAAGTCTTTTTAATTTGAAATCTACCTGTTTCTGTGTTTGCATGGCCTCGAAAAACCAACTCGGGTTTAAATCTTTCTCTTCTAAAACAGCCTTAAAATCCTCTGGATAGGGGTGCCGAAATTGCCACTTTCGATAGTATTCCTGCATGGCCGCATCGAACTTCTCTGTGCCGACCGATTGTTCAAGCCAATGAAGGCATTGTGCGGTTTTCATGTATACCTGCAAGCCATAAGCGATGGGCGAGAATTCGTTGGAATGTGTATTGGGTGGCGTGTCCTGATGGTTACGGGCCAAAAACAGTAGGCCGTTTTCTATCAATGAGCCTTGTTTTTTTTCGTTCAAAATAAACTTTGGAACATCAAAAGAGTGAGATGCTCCATAATACTCCTTCATATAGCGCGCCTCATAGTAGGAGTTAATCCCCTCGTCAAGGAAAGGGTGCTCGCGTTCGTTGGAGGCCAGGATGCCATAAAACCAGTTGTGGCCTACCTCGTGCGTGATCACGTCGTCGAGATCCTGGGCGGAAGATGCGTCCCCGATTACGGTAATCATCGGGTATTCCATGCCGCCCCCAGCACTGAGTGCAGAATGTACCGCTGTTGCTTGTGGCCAGGGGTATTCGCCTACCTTTTCAGAATAAAACTCCACGGACCGGCGGACGTAGAACGCGCCTTTTTCCCACAATGCAGACTGAGCCCCTTTTAAGGAAGGATTTTTGGAAGGCGGGAACATCGCCCAACAATCTATCATCTTTCCAGAAGCAAGACGTGCTGTGTCTTTCAACACCAAAAACCGTTTGTCCGCAAACCAGGCAAAATCGTGTACCCGCTCGGCCGTGTACCGTATTGTCTTCATTTTCAGGCTCGAAGCAGGGAAGGCGTCGCTTCCAGTGAGGGTGTTACTTGAAGTCACACCCTCACTTTTACGAACTCTTGTTTCAGCCTCCTTTTTGTGTAAAAACTCGATTTCTGAAGGCGTTTGAAGTACGCCAGTTGCTCCTACTACATAGTTTTCCGGCAGGCTCAGCGTCACGTCGAATGAGCCAAATTCCGAGTAAAATTCTCCAATATCGAGGTAGGGCATGGCATGCCAGCCTTTGTGGTCATATACCGCCGGCTTTGGATACCACTGGGTCATTTGATAGCTGGTTTCGACATGACCGAGGCGAGAGAACGATGCCGGAATTTTTAGTAAAAAAGGCGTGGAGATGTGAATGCGGTTTCCGGGGGCAAGTGCCTGAGGCAAGCTCAGCACTGCGATGTCCGGATTTTTTGGGTCGTATTTCCAGGATATTTTTTGTCCCTCGGCATTGAAATCCAAGTTTTTATAGCCTCCCAAATCCTTGTTCTCAGCGAAATAGAATTCGCCATCGCCATCGCGGAGTTTTTGCTTGCAGTAGGCCGAACGGCGATTTTTGAAGGCATTTGCCCAGAGATGCACCCAGATCTGTGGCAATTCATCGGGCGAGTTGTTTACATACTCGAACTCGATATCGCCCTTCAAGGTATGGTTGACATCGTCGAGCGTGGCGACGATTCGGTAGTTTACTTCTTGCTGGAAGTAAGGCTTTGAATTTTGGGCAAAAGAGTGGGCCGAAAAGAAACAGAAGAGTGCAAAAAGCAAATACCTCATAACAGTATGGGAGAGTGAAAGGGCAAACTTAACAAACATCCCTCTTTTGGGCAAACTTAACAAACTCCCATTTTTCTTTCAATAGTATCCAGCCATTGCAATAGTCCAGCCTTTTTCTTGCCCGTCCACCTCTATATGGACTTCCTGCACAATGAAACGGAGTGTGCCACGACGACCATAAAATGGAATGGTACGCTCATTTACCGGCAATCTCAGATGGGTATACGACTCGGTTTTATCCATTTTTTCCAGCCATTTTTGAATGCTTGGGTTGAGACTGAAAGTTTCGATCAGAGCGCTTTTCCCGGCCTTTGTTTCACGCCATTCGAGCATTTTACCGTCGTCAGAAAGGCTGAAAAAATAGCCGGGTTCTTCACTTTCCCGGTCATTTTTTGGGAGGAGATCGGCCTTGTAGGCCATATCGAAACCACGGACATCCAAAGGTTCGGATGAATTTATCGCACTTATGTTAAGACTATTCATCTTGGGATTGGCACCCTCGCCGATTTTGAGCCAATTCAGAAGCCCGTCGTACTCAAGTAAAGTGCTGTCAATCGGCGTAGGCAGAAGTTCGGAAAGTACATTTCGCTTTTCGAGGTACAAAATGGCTGAACTTACCTGGTTTTGCTCAGGCTCGGTGAGTGCGGCAGTGCCGGGTTTCAATTTTCCGTTTTCAAAGCGCCCGTTGCGTTCCAGAATTTCAGTCAAAATCCCTTTTTGGCTTCTTTCTGAAACGGTAAAAGCGCTCAGCGGCCCAAAGGCCCAGAAAAGCGCAAACAGCGCCAGTGAAATGGGAATGAACTTGATATTGTCGTTTTTGGAAAACAAAAAATACAGGCAGGACGCCGCGAGCCACACGCCTAGTTCCGCAACCAAATAACGCTCCTCGGTGACCCCGTAATCGCTGAGACGCTTGCCAATGGCGACAAAAAGCAGGACCGTGAGTGGCAACACCACCCACCAAAACCAGCGTTTGAACCCTTTGACAATCACACTGTTGTCTTCTTCCGCCAAATAGAAGTTGAGCAAGTAAGTGAATATTCCTGCTACCGAAAACCCGACGACCAGGGAGCTCACCCAGCCTTTTGGGAGCGACCATTCAAGCCCGATTTTTGCGCCGTAGGCATATAAAATCAGGAAGTATAAAATCACGATGGGGATAAGAATGTACTTGCAGAGGTTGCGAAAAACCCAGTTGTATGCTGGTTCAGAGATAGTGGCAGTTTCACCCGCCGTTTTACCCGCCGTAGCCTCGGCGAAGGAGGGAGCAGTAGCCGTTTCACCCGCCGTAGCTTTAGCGAAGGCGGGAGGAAAATGGAACAAAAAATAAGCCGTGTTGAAAATGCCTGCGAGCAACACGAAAAGTTTGGCGTAGGCTTTTTCCTGGACATTGAAATTGAACAAATTATCCACGGCAAGCAAAGCCAGTGCCAGCCCGGCGTAAAGAATCAGGGTGAAAGCAGCGCCTACTACCAGGTTGGCAAAGAGTTCGCGGTTGTATTCCCAAAATTCGCGCACCGAACGGGCATTGAGAAAAGGCGCGACGGCAACAGCCAAGTGCATCACGATCATTAAAGCCAGATACTGCGGGAGTATTCGCCATTCAAAATCCGTTGCTTTTGTATCAAGCCAAAACCAACAACCCACCAACGCCAGGAAGCCAATTATTTGCAACAACCAGCCGCGTTTTTCACTCCATCCTTTTGATTCTGAATAAGCTACAAGCGCAGTCAGGAAGGGCAGGCCAAGTTGGCAAGTTATCCAGTTGCGGGCAAAAAATTCTTCGCTATCACTGGGGCCGGCGTTTTCAATGAGCGCGAAGCAGGCTATTGTTCCGAGTATAACGCAGAGCATGGTGCCGGGGAATCTGCGGCAAACCTGAAAAAATGCAGCGATCAAAAAGCCGGGTGTAGGTAGGCTCATGGTGATGAAGTGATAGAGTGATAAAGTGATGGAGTGATAATGCGATAAAGTGATCAATAACTTGACGCAAGAAACAAACTTCCCGAAATTTTAAGACTTTCGGAAAGTTCAGTTCGTCCTACGGGAACGAGAACTTGGGTACTTTTGCTGTTTCAAATTCAAAATATGAGACCACTATTTGCAATCCTGATTCTCTTATTCTCCTTTATTCAACACGCTTTCGGCCAGGCAGAAGAATCTAAACTTGCCACTAGCCAACTTCCAACTTTCCCTGAATCCTGGTCTGGAAATTGGACCGGAACACTCGACATTTTCAATGGCAAAGGAAAAGTACAATCCGTAGAAATGACCGTTGAAATATACAAAATTGATACCTCCCGGGAGGGTCGTTATACATTCGGACTGATTTACGGATCCAAAGAACAGGACTGGAGGCCATACGAACTGGTGCCCGTTTCCCCGGAAAAAGGGGTTTGGAAAGTGGACGAGAAGAATTCCATCGCCATGGAAAGTTATTTCTTCGGACCTAAACTCCTTTGCTGGTTTACCGTGCAGGGTAGTCGCATTCTTTGTACCTACGAGAAAACAAGCGAGGATACCATGATTTTTGAAGTCATTTCTGGCACGGAAACTGCCGTAAGTACTACAGGCAACACCAAAGTGGGCGAGGAAGAAATTCCAGAAGTAAAGACCTTTCCATGTTCGGTATTCCAACGAGCGGTATTGAAGAAAAAGTAATTTGCAAAGTACATTTCACCATAATCCATCCCGTCGTCGCGTAAGAAATTGGCGTTTCTTTGCGCCTCCAAATGTCGAGACTTATGCTCCCAAACACGATTGCAGTTTTTATCCTCCTGTTTTTTGCCAATACAGCATTCGCACAGCCTGGACATTCTACTTACCGAGACACTTTCTGCGATAACCAGACGATTCTTGTCGTCAGCCAATTTTTTAATGCTGCCAACCCAACTGGCACCGTTACGCTGCCCGGCGCTGCGCAAGGAGGAATTGATAGTGTAATCCATGTCGAACTTACCTTCAACTCAGCCATGGAATCCACACTTGACCAAACGCTCTGCGAAGGCGACACACTTTGGGTGAACGGCACCGCTTACCACGCTGGTTTTTACATCGGCGAGGAATTTATCGAAAGTGGTTCAGCCAATGGCTGCGACAGTTTAATTCATGTCAACCTCAATTTTCGAAAAGTTGTCCATGATTTCCAACAAGTTATCTGTGAAGGTGATTCGATAATGGTGAATGGTCATGTTTATACGGCGTTCAATCGGGAAGGCACGGAAGTAATAGCCAACGGGGCTTGCGACAGTATCATTCAGGTGAAACTCATCCCCCTTCCAATCCCTTTTCGGGTCTTGAACGACACCCTTTGCCCAGGAGCATCGGTTGTGATAAATGGCATTACCTACAATGAAGAGAACCGTGTCGGTTATGAACTTCTGCCCAATGCCGGGAGCAATGGCTGCGACTCCCTGGTACAGGTGAATATCACGTTTCGCGAACTCTGGGTCTACATCGGCGAAGACGCCGAAATCATTAAGGGCGACGAGATTTGCATTGAAACACAATACGGTATGAACCCAGTCAGCTTTAGCTGGTCGCCCAAGCCGCCTTGCCCTGATTCGACCTGCATGAGCAATTGTATTGTTCCGCTACAATCGCTTGCATTTACGATAACTGCCGTAGATTCAACGGGTTGTGTACTTACAGACAACATCAGGATTCTTGTCTCCAACAAAAACCGGGTGTACGCGCCCACTGTTTTCAATCCGGATGCAAGGTTCCCGAACAATCGGTTTTTCCTCGGCGCCGACAATGGAGTTCGCAGCATTCGCCGGATGTTCATCGCCGACCGCTGGGGCGAATTGCTGTTTGATGTGAAAGATGTTTTGCCCGATTATCCCGACAATGGATGGGACGGCATGTACCGTGGACAGGTGATGCACCCGGGAGCCTATATATTCTGGGCTGAACTGGAGCGAATTGACGGGACGACGTTTATTGAAACGGGGTCGTTTAGTTTGGTAAGGTGAGGAATTGGGATATTGAGGAGACCTCGGAGGTTTTCGAAAACCTCCGAGGTCTCCTCAATATCCCAATTCCTCAACGCAACAGCGTCACATTCCCCTGTTTAAACAGCGGCTCCTGCCCTACGGCACAAACCACCCTCAGCACATAACCATACGTTTCGGCAGGCTGTTCTTGTCCTCGATAAGTGCCGTCCCAGGCATCATCAAAATTCGTGGTTTCAAAAATTCGCTCTCCCCAACGGTTGTAAATAGCCCAGTACATCTCGGTGGGGGGTACGGTCGCCTCTAATTTCAAGGCATCGTTTTCTCCGTCGCCATTGGGTGAAAAACCGGTTGGGAAAAACACAAAAGGCTCGTCGCAAGGAGGTGGAATTACGCGTACAGTAATCGCTGCTGTGCGCTGACAACCATTGGGCAAAAGTGCGGTTACAGTGTATGCAGTTGTTTGAGACGGCGATGCCACAGGGTTGGCAATGTTTGGGTCAGTAAGATTTTCTATTGGCGCCCATGTATAACTGACTGCATCTGGGATATTTGCATTCAACTGCGAATTGTCGCCCCCCATGATCTCGTCCGGGCTGGCCGAAACAGTGAGTGGGCCTAGCGTTTCCAAAAGGTGAATTTGTTGAAAAAACGTGTCGGAACAGGGAAAACTTGGCGCAGCAATCAATGCCACGGTATATAGACCAGTATCCGGGTAAGTATGCGTTGGGGAGAAATTGGTGGAAGTTTGGCTCAGGTCATTTTCCCAGTCGAAATACCAACGGAAAAAATTGGTATTGGTGCTTTTGTTCACAAACTGGACACTCAGTGTATCGCATAAGATTTCAGGCAGAAAAAAAGCCGCGTTTGGTTCGCCGCAATCTGCCACATTGTATTGAAAATCGCGGCGGGTGGTGGAGAGCAACTCGCCTGCACGGAACTCATCCACGCACACGCCCAGCACAAAGTTGCCAATAGTGTTCGGTACTCCAGTCATAAACCCTGTATAAGGATCAATGGTAAGCGGATCGCCGCCAAGTATATTGGAAAGGTTGTAAGGCGGGTCAAGCCAAATCAATTCGTCGAATGGTGGTGCATAAGGCGGATTGGGGGCGGGATCCATCGGGGGAGGGCCATTGAAGGGAGTACAAAGTCGGTAGGCAAGCGAGTCGCCATCGCCATCAGAGGCAGCGTGGTCGAAATTAATGGGATGGTGGACACAAATGGCGACTGGCGGCCAATTATTGAAGGTCGCGCCTTGATTGCAAACCATTTGACTTTCGGCAGAAATTTCTGCCACAAAGGAGATGCCCGTATCGAGTGGGTCGGGAATATTTCGAATGAGTTTGTTGCGGCAACAGCGTTGATAAACAATCACATAGCCATTGGGATTAAATGGCAATAGCGTGGTGATTCGGTACGTGGCCTTGTGGACGCAGACATCGGGAGGGATGGTCAAACAAGGGTCATTGAGGATGATAGGCAGGGTGTCGTTGGTGTTTTCATTGTAAGGAATCGATAGGTTTTTGACCAAAACACTGTCTGCTCCTTTCTCGTACACACCTATAATAGCGAAATCGTCAAAGCTCGGCTCTCCGTTGTAGCAATCCCGGTAAACAGTGAGCGTAATTTCATAAAAATTGTTGCCGACACAGCGATAGGTGATTTCTCCGCCCACGATATGGGTAGCGAAAAGGGAAGTTTTTGAGCAAAAAAATAAGAAAAAGAAGAATGCAACTGGACGCATCGGAGAGCTATATCTTTTTGGTGTCCAAAACAATTGGTTTGGATGCCAAAGATACATTCAACCCCGACTTTGCTCCTCCAAAAATAGGAGTACCTCCTGCTTCATAGAATCGCCTGCTATTTTCCAGAGATTGTTATGGCCCGCTCCCGGCACCTTATACCAGCGTTTGCCTTCCGCAGGACAAGCAAGATAATTGCGCTCGCCAAACCACATGGGTATCCTGGCGTCTTTGTCGCCGTGGATGAACAATATTGGTCGGTCAATTTGAGCCGCAGCAATCACAGGCTTCACGGAATCCGGCTCGAAATGGGCAATTCGGCCCGACTTGTTTATTACCCTGTCCGTCAGCCACTTACTGCGCATGCCAAAGAACCAGTCTGCTCCGTATTCCATGGCCACTTTGTCGAATTCGTCGAAGGTACTTTCCACAATGCCAAACGAATATCGAGGTTCCACGGCCATGGCCTGCAATGCCACTGCGCCGCCCAACGATGCGCCCCAAATCGCCATTGGTCGTCTTGGGAATAGCTTTTCCAAAGTATCCGCCACTGCCCGCAAATCATTTTTTTCATGGTAGCCAAAGGTGCAGTATTCACCTTCGCTCTGGCCGTGGGCGCGCAGATCGAGTAAGAGACTGGCATAGCCCGCGTCCGCGAGTAACTTAGCACGTTCAAGTTCCACCTCTTTGCAAGCCGAAATGCCGTGCAAAAGCACGACAGTGGCCAGGGTTGTGTCAGTATTGGAGTTTACGATTAGAGCACTTAGTTGGAGGCTGTCGGGCGTTTGAATAAAGAGCGATTTAGCGCTGAGACCGTAGTTTTCAGGTTTTACGCCTTTCGGTAGGAGCCACAGCAAATCTTCAGGTTGGTGCCGCATGGGCTTTATCCCTGAATAAGGAAGTATGTTCTCTACCACAAAAAAGCCCAACAACAAAATCAAAGACAGTATTATGGCGAGGGACCTGGCAATTTTTTTGAAGGACATTTATTGAAATAGTGTAATTAAATTTTGAAAATAGAAACGATGGTTTCGGGCAGTAAAAACATTTACAAATTCTCCTTGTTCATTCCCACAAAATCCACCATGCGCCCAATCACGCTTTTCCTTTTTCTCCCTATGCTGTTCTTTTGCCGACACTTGACAGAAGATTCAGTACCAAAGCAATCCGAACCTATGACGGAACGAGTGGACATCCTGGCGCTTGGCGACTCCTATACCAAAGGAGAAAGCGTGCCTTGGGAGCAAAATTTCCCCAATCAATTAGCCGACAGTCTCCGCACAGAAGGCTTTGATTTAGCCGGGCTTCATGTAGTTGCCCAAACAGGTTGGCGGACCGACAATCTCCAATCTGCCCTTGCCAGTCAGGCCCCTGTGTTGGGTGATAGTACCTTCAGTCTCGTTACCCTATGCATTGGGGTGAATAATCAGTACCAAAACGCTAATTTTGAGACATATAAAAAGGAATTTGAGGAACTGCTACAATACGCCATCGCTCGCGCTGGTGGTCGAAAAAACCGGGTTGTAGTGCTTTCAATCCCAGATTGGGCCTTTACAACTTTGGGTCAGAGTACTGGGAATCCGGCTTTGATTTCGCAGAAAATTGATCAATACAACGCAGCCAACCGCGACATATCCGAGGCGTACAAGGTTCAATATGTGAATGTTACGGAGATTTCGCGTCAGGGCATTTCCGAACCAGATTTGGTGGCATTTGATGGACTACACCCTTCTGCAAAACAATATACAGGGTGGGTGCAGCTGCTTTTGCCGGTTGTACGGAGCGAATTAAAGTATTAACTAGATAAATTGAACCGTGAACCCTGATTTTTGATTGACATAGATTTTATAAACATTTTCAATTCGCACCGCCTATACTCCCGCCTCCGTTAATATTACTATTGTTAAAACTGCCACTGCCTACTGCTACTGCCCATGCGCCCACCAGACATCCTAGACAATTTCGATTTTGAAGATCTGCCCGAATGGGCAGGTGAAGGAGAAATTGTGGCAAAATTCTATTCTTCGATGGAAGCCGAAGTCGCTGCCGCGCGTCTGCGCTCGGAGGGGATACATTGTTTTTTGGCAAACGCTATTTCGCAATCCGTTGTGCCTCATTTACAAGGGATTGTGCGGCTGCACACACGCCCTGAAGATGCCGAATTGGCTCGGGAAATCTTGCAAGATGCCTCCATTGAAACGGAATGGCCATTGGCAAGAAGAGACAGCGGCTACGGCGCATTGGCCTTTATGGCTGTGGTTATTGGCTTGGTGCTGGCCTGGCTTTTGGTAAAGATCCCTGGGTTGATATTTGGATCATTTAGAAATGCCCCAATATCCTAATATCCTAAAATATCCCTTCAATACGCCCACTTCAAATAAAGTGCACCCCAGGTAAATCCACCGCCAAAGGCAGTAAGAATAATGTTGTCGCCTTTTTTCAACTGTTTTTCATAGTCCCACAGACAAAGTGGGAGTGTGGCAGCGGTCGTGTTCCCATAGCGTTCGATGTTGATCATCACCCGCTCCAAGGGAAAGTGCAGGTGCTCGGCTACGGAAGTGATGATCCGCATATTGGCCTGGTGTGGCACGACCCATTGCACATCGTCGGTGGTCATTTTGTTGCGGCGGATGATTTCCTCACAGGTGCTGGTCATACCTTTTACCGCGTGGACAAAAACGCGCTTTCCATCCTGCCATGCGTAGTGTTCACGGGCGGCTACGGTTTCAGCGGAGGCAGGTTTTTTAGAGCCTCCTGCTTTCATGTGCAACAGTTCTCGTCCGGCGCCATCGCCGCGAAGTACAAAATCTATAATCCCCATTCCATCTTTGCGGGGTTCGAGCAGCACTGCTCCCGCTCCATCGCCAAAGATGACGCAGGTGTTGCGGTCCGTGTAATCAATAATGGACGACATCATGTCGGAACCTACCACGATTACCTTGCTATACGTTTCATTTTGAATGAATTGTGCTCCGGTAGATAGGGCAAAAAGGAAGCCGGAACAGGCCGCATGGAGATCAAAACCAAAGGCGTTTTTCGCCCCCACTTTGTCGCAAACCGTATTGGCGGTATCGGGAAAAACCAAGTCGCCAGTCACGGTAGCTACGATGATTAAATCAATTTCACCCGGTTTTATACCCGTCTTTCGAGCAAGCCTTTCACGGCTTCAGCACACATATCAGAGGTGGCCCAACCGGGGGTTCGCAGGATTCGACGTTCCTGGATACCCGTTCGAGACTGAATCCACTCGTCGTTGGTATCCACCATTTTTTCAAGGTCTTTGTTGGTCAGTTTGGTTTCTGGTAACCACCCGTGTACGCCAGTAATTGCGGCGTGAATCTTACCCATTGAATTGATGATTAAAGGTGTGAAACTTAGTAGGATTATTAGGAATCAGACTTGTTGATGACCTCCGCAACTTTTCGTGCATCTTTTTGGGGCGGCATGGTATTAAAAACATGGTCCCAAATCGTAGACGATACGCCAAATGCCTTGTCTTCGTTCAAATGGTGGTGACGGTGGTGATGCTCCCAAAGCGGCTTAAAAAATTTTGGCGCTTTAAAGCGATGAATGCTGTAATGTATCAACGAATACACATAATAACCCATCAAAAATCCTGAAGCAAAAAAAGCGCCTGCATTGCCAAAAATCAGCCAATAGAGGGTGAAAAAAGGAATGGTCAGGATGATCTTTGGAAGGGTAGGCAGAAGGGTACGCTGCGCATCGTTTGGGTATTCATGGTGCACCCCGTGGATGATATATTGAAGTCGGGCACTACCTTTGAAAGCAGTCTCTGCAATATGAAAAAAGTAACGATGTAGCAGGTATTCAAAAAACGACCAGGTTAAAAAACCGCCCAAAAACCACAATGCAACCTGTTTTGCGCTGTGTTGGGCGCCTAACCAATAGCCTGCCCAGATACAAATGACAGAGATTGCAACAGAACTTAGGGTAGATTCGATTAATGAAGATTTGGTAAAAAATTCCAGGATGGGGTTTTGGAACAACCGGGCTTGGCCCTTGATTTTGACTTGTGTTTTCATGTGCCAAAGACAATTAATTTGCAAAAAGGTGATGTAAACTAGGTAATTATGACCACGCTCCTAACAGTGCAAAGGTAACAATGTTTGCGCGTTGCTATTTTCTCCAACCTCACTTCTTGACAAAGTATTTGAACTTCTCGACAGAACATTATTTCTCCTCAAAATTGATCCAAGGGCCTGCATCTTTGCTGCCGATGAAAAACTTTCTTTCGCTCGTAAAATTCAGCCACACCATCTTCGCTATGCCGTTCGCACTCGTCGGCTTTTTCATAGGCACCACGGTAGCGGGTGGCGATCTCAGTTGGCAAAAACTCTTGCTTGTATTGCTTTGCATGGTGTTTGCACGCAGCGCCGCAATGGCTTTCAACCGATGGCTTGATCGGGATATTGACGCAGTCAACCCACGCACCAAAGTCCGCGAAATCCCGGCGGGCATAATCAGCCCAAAGGCTGCACTGACTTTTGTGCTGGTCAATTGTCTCCTGTTCATCGCCACCACCTGGTTTATCAATCCCTTGTGCTTTTGGCTCTCGCCCATAGCGTTGACCGTAGTGCTGGGCTATAGTTACACCAAACGATTCACCTGGCTTTGTCACCTGGTGCTGGGACTCGGTCTGAGCCTGGCTCCAGTGGGTGCCTACCTGGCTGTTACAGGACATTTTGATTGGATACCAATACTATACGGGCTGGCAGTGCTGCTTTGGGTGGCTGGATTTGATGTCGTTTATGCCCTGCAGGACGAGGATTTTGACCGTTCGCAGCAGCTCTACTCAATGCCCTCCTTTTTTGGAAAAAAACAAGCCCTCCGCATATCGGAGTGGATGCACCTTGGCACTGCAGTGTTGATGGTGTTGGCCGCACGGCATCTGGCTTCTGCGGCGCCCCAAACTGGCTGGCTATTATGGATCGGTACGGGCGTATTTCTCCTCCTCTTGCTTTACCAACATCTTTTGGTAAAACCCAATGACCTTAGCCGCGTGAACATGGCGTTTTTCACCACCAACGGCATTGCAAGTTTGTTTTTTGGGACAATGGTAGTGGTGGATTTGTTGATTTGAGGATTTGGTTATTTGGGGATTTGTTTCACCAAAGCTTGGTATTGGTGCCTGTCGACAGAAAAACAGATACCAATCTCGGGCACAACAAATCCCCAAATCCCCAATTAAACAAATCCTCAAATCCCTAATTTACCACCTCCACCCACTTCCCAGGCTGGATCGCCCGAATCCGGTTGTCATACATCGCCTCGCAAGCCACAGCAGGCAAGAAATAACGTCCTGCGTAAGCCGCGTTCAATTGGATGCGATATGTGCGGGATTGCTTTGCATTTTTATCGTTGGTCCAGTTGAATGGCAGGTCAAAATAGGTAAACACCCGATCATCGCGCACGTCCAGGTAATCCATGGGGTCAGAAGTTGAGCCTCCTACAAGGTTCATGCGTGTATTCAGAATTTCCCAGCCTGAGGCGAATATTTGGGTGAGCGCCAATTCATTGAAATCGAATCGCATGGTACCTGTGCGTGTCACCGTCACCTCCGCAAGGAAATCTGTCCCTTGCTTGAGTTTTGCCGGGTCAATGGCCGAGCCTTTTAAATCGGTGTAACGTACTCCAAGTGTGATATTGCTGCTTTCAGCAGGCAAATCCGTGGAGGCAGGTCTGCCGCGCATCACAATTCGGCTATAGAGTTTTTGCTTGCTCAGGTTTTTCACAGATACGCCACCTGCGACCTCATCACCCAATGGGTACAGATAGTAGGCTGTTGTGCTGTTCACAGGGATTTCGCGTCCGCCCGCCTTGATGACGAAGTCCGATTTGTCGCCCAAAGTGGCTTTTTGCGCGAACTTGCTTAAAGCGCGCAGACAAGTGCCAACTTCCTGCGTGGAAAACCAACGCGCAGCATCACCAATTTGGGAAGCCACTTGTAATGCGACCTCAAGGCCGCGCTTGTTGTCGCCCACCGCAGTCAGCGTTTCAAGTTTCAAGGCCAAATCGCGTAAATCCGAACCGTAAGTATATCCCCACCAGGTATAGGTAAATTTTGTAGCATTCAGATCGTTCAGCAAATCGCGGGCAGCCTCGTTTTTTCCTGCCGTAGCATAAGCGGCGGCCAGCAAGGATGCAGCGCTTTCAAATTTTTTCTTTTGCTCGCGCATACGGTTCATGCCCGCTAGGTCGGGTTTGCCAGCCAGCGAAAGAGCGTAAAGCCTGTAGGCTTGGGCCATTTCGGTGTCATGGCGTAACCAACCCGTTGGGTCATTGTCAGCACCTGGCTCCCAGGTACGCGAGGTTTTCTGCTGATAATCAATCCATTTGTCCAAGATTTGCTGGGGCACAGCGTAACCACGCGTACGGGCTTCTAAAAGGAAATGCCCCGCGTATGTGCTTGCCCAATCGGCCACTTCGTTGCCGCCAGACCAGTACGAGAACCCGCCGGAAGCCATCTGAAAATTCTGTAATTTGGCGATGGCCGCTGTTACGTTTTTCTGGATGTCTTGCTGCTGCTTAGGAGAAAGCGGCGCGATAAAGTCCACATACAATTGTGGGAACGCCGCAGAAGTTGTCTGCTCGATACATCCGTGTGGGTATTGGATGAGGTAGTCGAGTTGTTTTGAAAGGTTTATGGGCGGGATACTGCTGATTTCCAATACGGCCGCTTCGAGGTCGCTGAAATCGGTGGATTTGCCTGTTTGCGACCAGGTTTGTCCCGGGTCGATGGCGCCGTCCAATACCCGTGTAATGACGGGATTCGGGTTGCGTACTTCGATTTCAATCTCAGAGGTAGCGGTTTCCCCGCCGCCAGTCGCTGAAATATTGAACTTCGCAACGCCCGTCTTTTGCCCAACTTTTAGATCAAAGTAGGTCAGTTTTTGACCTGGCTCGCTGAATGTCAAACTGCTGGAACTGCTCGCTACGCTTACCAAACCGCTCGACTCGCGGACGGTAACAGTCGCGCTGTTAACCGATTTTTCCATGGCAAATACTTCCACGGGTAAACGCAAGGTCTCGCCCGGACCGAGCACTCGTGGCAGCGTAGGCATAATCATCAGCGGTTTGCGCACCGGGCAGGTTTTTTCAGCATTCCCATATGCGCCCTCGCCACCTGCTGCCGGAGCAGAAAGCACTGCCATTACCCGCACAGAACCGACATAATTTTCAATTTTTAAACGGTGTTTGGCTACTTGCCCTTTTTCCAGTTTGAACGGCCCAAGGTGTATCACGCAGGGTTTGAATCGGTTGACCTGCGTAGCGTTTTTTGCCTTTTGGTTTATGCCGTCACCACCAATCGCTAGTATGCGAGAAAGTTCGGCGCCGTATGCTCCCAGCACATAATCGTATATGTCCCAGGTCTTTACACCATGCGCTTCCCGGGCATAGAATGCTTCCCAAGGGTTGGGAGTTTTGAACCGGGTAAGGTCAAGCAAACCTTCGTCCACGACATCAAGGGTGTACACACATGCTTTGCCGCCTTTTTCGCGTAAGGAAATGTTGAAGAACTCGTCGGGTTTCAACTGGTCGGGCATGTCGAGTTGTGCCTCGAGGCGCGTGGCCGAATTTTCGATATTCACTGGTGTCACCCCGTACATCCGAATGGGCAGGTCGTTTTTCGTTTGCGCATGGGGTTGGATAAGGCTGACATGTGCGTAAACGGTGGGCGCCATGTCTTTTTCTGCCTTGAATTTCAGGAAGTTATCACCTGCTACTGCGTCAAACCAGAGGTGACGTGCCACGCGGGTTCCTGTTTCTAAAGTCAAAAGAATGCGTCCGTTTTCGCTTGCGGGAACCTTTAGCACCACCTCTTCTCCGACATTGTATTTTTCTTTTTCCGCCGTGAATGGCAACATGGCCGCCGCATTTCGGCTTTGAATGTCGTCCAATTGTTCGGGATATCCGGACCAGAAAAAGTCGCCCGCTGTGTGGCCTTCTTCCGTGTCGGCAACACGAACAAGGTAGCGACCCCAGCCGCTGGGCTTCACGGTCCAGCTTGCCTGGCCACGAGCGTCGGTTACTAATTCTGCGTGGTCAACGGCATCGTTGAGTTCGCTGCTGTTGAATTGTCCAATGCCAGATTGTGCATCGTCATCCCACCACCAGCGCCAGTCAACACGATACAGAGCGACCGTAATTTTATGATTAGCAACGGGTTTGCCCAAATTGTTCAACACGGCAAAGTTCACCTTGTTGCTGCCATTACGGTCGAGTGTTTTGTTACCCCATTTGTCTGTAGGAAGAAAAACGCCGACAAAACGATCGTATGGTAGCACGTCGAGCGCAAAATTGTCGGTACTAAAATCGCCGCCCGCCTCGAAAGCACGGACTTTGAAATTGGCGATGAGTTTTCCAGGGGCTGCACTGACTTCACCAATTTTGAGCGGAACATTCGCCTGCCCGTTTTGGTCGAGGTTCGCGTCGAACAACACTTCTGGTTCGGAGTGGAAATACCGCGAGGGATCATCGAATGTATAGCCTTTATAACCCGTGAATTCGGTCTTGACCGAACGCACCTGCATCTCTACGGTGGATTTCAGGTTTTGAGCCGAGGCGCCATGTAACCATTTGACTTTCAATGCCCCATTGATTCCTGCTCCTTCCCCACCAACCGCAAAATCTTTGGCCGTCAGGAAAACGCGCGGCCCAAAATCCAAGTCCATTTTAAGCCGGTTAGGCTTTACAGTCTCAATCTTCAAAGGGCGTGAAAACGTCGCGCCACCTACCATGACTTTGGCACTCCAGTTGCCTGTTTTCGCTTCGGCGCGGGTAGTGCAATAGAATGGGTAAACGCCGTTCACACCCGCCGTTTGCACGGTTCGATATTGGAGCGAGCCGGAGGGATCACGTAGTTCAAAAACAACTGGGTGGCCTTGTGGGAGTCGGCCAGTTTTGTCTTCCAAAACAAAGTTCAGAAAGAGCGAATCACCCGGTCTCCACACGCCGCGTTCCCCGTAAATGTATCCTTTCAATCCTTTTTGAGACTCTACGCCGGCCACATCGAAACGGCTGAGTGACAAGGCATTGCCATCGGCCATCCGAAGGTAACCGCGCCGACCTTGAGCCGTAGCCACCGCCAAAAACGGCGTTTCGCGCAGGCCTTCTACCATCACCGTTCCGTCGCCTTCTGTACGGGTTTTAGTGATGGGTTGGAGTTGGTAGCTGAGTAATTCGATGTCAATACCGCTCACGGGCTGCGCTGTATGCAAGTCGGTGACGGCTAGGAACAAAGAGCCGTCGCGGCCGCGCTTGGCGGTAAGGCCAAGATCGCTGACAAATACGTTGCGCTTGCTGAAATGCTCGGCGTTGTAGTATTCCTTCGAGCAGGGAACTTCGCGGTTGTCCCAGTTGTAATCGTCCTCTTCATTCCACCAATATTCGCTATCGTCTTCATTCCAGTAAACACCGCGATAACCGCCCATGATGCTTGTTACAACTCCATCCTCCTCATCATCCCCTTCTGTAGCCGCGATGGAAGCCGTTGGGCAGGAGGTATAATCCATTTTAAACGCCAGTCGGACCTGATAAATCGCGCCTGGGTCCTTCTTAATCATGTCTTTGAGGTCGAGTGCATAGCGTTGCCACACTTTTGAAGACGCATCAGGATTGATAGCTGCGAGGTCGAATTTTTTCTGCAAAACGATTTTGCCCACGCGTTCCAATTCCTGTTCGCCTTCAATTTCGTTGACTTGCAGGAATTGTAAAATGTTGGAATTGAATATTTTAAACACTTCTACGTCCACTGCGGTCAGGCCAACAGCCTCAAATGGGAAAATCACACCGCCGCCTGCTTGCTGCGGAATAATGGCGCCGCGGCCCACGAGTCGTACCCCAGGTTTGAGGTCTTCAAAGTTCAGGGTCCACTGGCCGGCAGCGTTGAGGCTTTGTCCGGCAGCACTTCGGATGTTACCGTCTACCATGATCTTTTTTGCCCCGGTAATTCGTTCGCCGGGGTAGACGCGCACAAAATTGCCATCAGTGACGTACCGCAATTTACCCGTGTAATTGTCAATACGTACAAGCCCTGCAAGATCCTGGGCAGCCGAAATCGGATCGGAAAAATTGAGCAGCACATACTGTTCCTCCACCTGAACGGCTTTGGCGGACAGCACCAGAAACTCGCCAAGTGGCGGCACGGGTTGTTCTTCCGAAACACTTTTTTCGACGCCAATGGGCGACCCTGACCACGCGAGTCGCACGCTGCTGGCAGCATTTGAGCGCTCTACACCCGCCACCGTCCATTGGTGCGAAAGGCCGTCCTGGCTGTGTTGCCAACTGACGAGCAGGGCCTTGTTGCCTTGTTTGGCGGCGAACATCTGCTCGATTTTGGCTGCATCGCAGGATTCGTTTACGCGGACGCGCCCGGTGACTCGTTGTTGGCGCGGGTCGTTCGGGTCAGCAGAAAGACCGTCCGTGACGACGTCGTAAGCGAGTTCTCGCACGTTGAAATCAAATTCAAAGGCACTGGCGAGGCTTGGCGCATCAGAATAAATGCGTTTGACCGAAACCTGGGCTGTGTAGCGTTTTCCCGGTGTAAGAGCCTGAGCAGGAGTTAGTTTTATGGTTCGGTCGTCTTCCCACACGGCTTTACCCTCAATTTTTGGGTCGGTGGAAAACACATTTGCCGGAACTTCTTTGCCCACCTGTTCTTGTGAAACAGCAGCATTGACAAATCTTACGCGCACCACATCATCCCGGCTAATGGAGCCAGAAGTGAAGGCATAGATGTATTGAGAAACGGCCTCGTAATAAGCCTCGTTTTTGACGACTTTTTGGCTACGGACGAGCAGAAACAGGCCAGCAGCGGCGGCTGTGGCGAGGAGAGCATAAGCTAATTGCTTTCGCATAGTTTGGGTGGAAATGATGAGAGGAATAGATCGATTTGGTGGGATAAAAGTAGCGTGGTTTTCGGCTCCAAAGTAGGTTTCGCGTGGGAAAATATTCAGTGGGTTTTAGAAGTGACACTTTTTTAAAAAGTGTCACTTCTGGTTCGAGTTTTTTGCTTTATTTGCTACATGAAAAAGCGCGACACCGAGCCACTCTTGCCGGACTATTTTTATCATGTATTTGCCCGAACCAACAATCGGGAACGTCTGTTCGTATCAGATGAAAACTATCGTTTTTTCCTACGTCGCTACACTGACTTTTTGTTGCCAATTGCAAAAACCTACGCTTATGCCTTGCTGGAAAACCATGTGCATTTTCTGATAAAGATGCGAGATGAGCAGACATTGGCCACTTTTTGCGAAACCACCAATCAAGGTCGAACGAGAAGTGATGCTTTTCTGGAAAGTGATGATCCTTATACTCCGATCAAGCCTGAGACCGTAGCGAGTTATCAGTTCCAACGTTTTTTCACCTCATATGCCAAGGCATTCAACAAACAACAAAGCCGATATGGGAATTTAATTCAGCGACCGTTTAAACGAAAGATGATCAAAGATGAGTCGCATCTGTTTCAGCTGGTTTATTACATCCACAATAATCCGAAAAAGCATGGCTACACGACCGACTTCCGTTCGTACAAATGGAGTTCCTATCAATCATTTCTCAGCGATGCTCCTACCAAAATCGAGCGCGCAGAACTGCTAGACTGGTTTGGTGGACGCGATTATTTTCTCGCTTTTCATGATCAGTCTTTGGACGACCAGTTGTGGGAGTTTGAGTAGGCTTGGGTTGAGCGCTCGTGTAGAAGTGACACTTTTTAAAAAAGTGTCACTTCTTGCGCTGTGGACCAGTTTGGTGGATGGGAGCAATTCATCGCTTTTCATGAGCAGTCGTTGGACGACCAGTCATGGAGTTTGAGTAAGCTTGGCTTGTGCGCTCGTGTAGAAGTGACACTTTTTAAAAAGTGCCACTTCTTGCTTCAACTCAAAGAATATACCGTGCCCCCAAATTCACCCCTACATAACTCTCCCGCACCCAAATAGAACGGGTACTGCCGCTTTCAAAAATGAACGGGATTTGCCCGGAAAGCAAAAGGCTGAGCTTCAAGTTAGGGCGATAGAGCACACCGAGGTTTCCGAACATGGATTCGCTTGATTTGATGTACTTGCTGCCTTTTGCGCCTTGTTGCAACACCATGTTGTACGATAAGCCAGGGAAAAAAAACCATTGCTGGTTGGGCGTTTCAAACACAATATAAACAACGATGCCGGGTACAAAAAAAGCTCTTTTGTTTTCTTCCGTACGCAGGTGCGATTTCATGTCGGCTTGTAAAAAGACGAGTGAACTCCGGCCCTATTCGTGTCGAGTAAACCCCAGAAAGGAACAGTTGCGTGCGCTGAGCATTGAGCCGAAGACGCAGCTCTTCCGAACGAGCGAGCGGCTGACTCAGGCCAGCGCGCAGGGTGAGTTCGGGCAGTTTGCGAAAAGGCATGAACCGAACTTGTACGCCAACAGCCGAAACGCCGCTATACGTTTTTCCGTCCGGGGAGTTGTCATTGCCAAAGACACGGAGTGCCGAACTGCGGGCCTCATCGTCGAGCCGGGTACGGGTGTAGTAAAGGTCGGCGCCCAAATCCCAGCGTCCGTTTTTGGAGAACCCGTGTGACACCCGCAGGAGATGGTCGGCCCGTGAGTAACGATAACGATTGGTAATGCGAGTGGCTTGAATATCCCCGTCGTAATCATTGACTGCAATCCAAAAGGAACTGACGCTGTTGATCAGGTTGATCTCGGTCTTGTCCTTTGGGAGAATTACTGCGGAAACGCCCGTGTACAAATTAGGCGTTTCTTCTTCTACCTCGGTGTCTGTTTGAGCAGCGATTTGAGCCTGAAAAAGGCCGCAAAACAATAGTGCTGCTGTTAAACGAAGCCAAAATGGTTTGAAAAATTGTGATTTCATGACGAGCATATTGGGGTTTTAGAATCCGGTCAATTGAAAAGCGACAACCTGACGGCCCGTTGTTTGAGAAGTTAGCAACATCATGTGCCGGGATGTTTTGGGATAGCCGTTGGTGGGGCCGCAAGGAGGTACATTTGATGGACAAGTGACCACTCCAAGATCGCTCGAATAGGGTGTTTTTTCAATCTCAATGAATTTCCCGCTAAAATGCTCAATGTCACCTCCGATAGGCGTTCGGTCAATGTAGATTTCGATGACATTGTTGGTTTTGTCTACTATTCCTCCCATTCGGTTCATTGCGTATGGTAAATGAGACACGCTGAAATCACGTAAACAGCCACAGGTAGCCTGCTCAAAACTGTTGTGTGGATCAACCAATGTCGTTTCACCGGTTACTATTTTAATTGGGAGACCATTCGCATCAAGGGCAGGTTTATTGGTCAGGGTATCAATAAGATATTCAAACTCCTTATACATGGTAAACCACAGGCAATACTCTGGGTTGTCGGGACTAAGCCAGGCATTGTCAACGTTCGAAGGGAAACTAATAGGCACAACAGGAATGATAATATCGGGCGGGGTTGGCGGCACATAATCCATGTTCTCAAGGAGGAAATTAGCATCTACCACGTTGAAAGGAATGGTTTGCACATCAAGGCAATCGGGGTCTTCCATTTTGATTTCCAAATTGCCCGACACGCCTTCCGGAACTTCAACGACGAGGCCAAAACCTTCATGGAAAACACTGCGGGCTTCCACGTCGCCGAAAAACACCTTGCGGCCTTTTAGGTCGCTGAGAGGATTGGCCGTGATTAAAATTTCGTAGCCAGCAGGGTTAAGGGTTGTAGAGGATTGTACGTTGACCAACGAATTGCAATCAGGGTTGCAAGCGCTATGAACTAAGGCCAACAGGGCAATGGCGGCGGTGTAAAAGAGTACTGGTTTCATGATAAAATTTAGGAAAAGGTTTGATTTTCAAATGTTTGTAGCCAGCATGAGTATTGTTTGCTGCATGCGTTTTTCTAATTCCAAAATGGAAAAATTCAGGTCTGGCAACAATTCTTTTGCTGCTGTTTGAGCGCTTTTTTGAGCCTTTCCTGGGCCAGTCTGATTGGTGGCCACTTCGCGCACGGGTCCGAAAACGCGGCTGTCTACAGGCAATACAATGCCTTCGTGAACATCTTTGAGCAGGTAATCGTACGTTGATTCCAAAAGGTCCGCTACCTCTGTATCTGCCCAATACTCCCGCACCATGAGGTTATTGGCATGGTGGTTTTTTACGATCAGATTGCGTATTTCGTTGTAGTCCTCTATCTTTTTACCCAACTGCGCAGAGGCCTGTGGGCTTCGGAAAGGATAGGAGAGTTGTTTTGGAGTACAGCGATCTCTGAGGTCCTTGAGCCGATCTGTGTAGGTCATCAAATCAGCGGAAATACCCTCAAAAATCTCTTTTTGCTTGAGGAATTTTTCCTTCAGGGCCTCGCTTAATGCTTCAACGAGATTGCGTTCAGATTCCTCCAAAGCGCGTATACGTTCATCGCGGGCGGCCAGTTCTTCAGAAAGTGCGGTGTTTTCTTCTTCCGATTTTTCGATACGCTGATTCAGTCCGCCAATGACCAGTTCAAAATGGATGATGGTGTCGAGCAAGGTTTGATGCATTTCCTGCAATTGCCTCGCGCTCAGTTTTCTTTCTTTTTCCAGCTTACGGATGTTGCTATTAAGCTGGTTCAATTTCTCCGTAAGCCTGCGGTTTTCTTCGCCGCACACTACGATTTGTAAATGGTTGTCGGGGGGCAAATTCACCACGCCAGAATAGGGCGACACCATTTTGCTGGCAGTGTTTTCCAACTCAATCGAGACATGATCGCGGTCGGTCGGCAATTGAAGAGAGAACTCGCCATTTGCCTTGGTCACGTCATAGTCGAAGTCAAGGATCCTGACGGTAATATTTGGGACGCCAAAAGCTTCACCGTCCCGAATTTCGACCACGCGGCCTGTAAGTTCATAGCTACTACCGTCTTGGGCATCGCACAGCCCGGGCAACAGGAAAAATAATGGAATTAAGCGCAGGAATTTTTGTCTCATGGCGGGGGAATTAAGATGAAAGATTATGGTTGTTTTTAATCGGGGGTTTTCAAATCTTTAAAGACAGCGGCATTTAGCCCCACCTTTCTATTGACTATAACTTTGCCCGCGCGGCGCATTACCAATTGCACATTACTCGCACCCCAATCAGGCAAAACGAATGAAAAATTGCCTTCGGCATCTGTAGTGTCCCGGGCAAGCCCGCCCTCAATTTCCAGTTCCACATTGGGTGCCGACCGCAAATCAGGCCGCAACACTTTCCCGCTGAACGTATTGGTTTTCAGTACTATCTGGTATTTTAATCCGTTTTTTGCATCACGATTCTGCCATACGATTTCATGCTTGTATTTCAAATCGGGGAGCAAAATTTTTACCGTATCATTTCCTGATTGAATGGGGATGTTTTTTAATTGCAACACCCCATTTGATGGCACATTGATTTGTTCAGAAGTGTATTTTCCAATCAGAATTTGGACTTTTCCCAAAGGCCCTATGGGTATATCGGAAGGCGTCATTGCAAGTTGCAATGACAGATCGCGGGTAATCGGCGCGGAGGGGTGCCTGAAAGCCCAACTAATAATGCCCCAAATCGTGAGTGCCGTGAACAAAAGCCCTGCGGCAATTGCCCATTTGCGCGCATCCAATTTGCTTTTGGGTGTTGGCTTCTTTTCTGAATGTTCGGCAACTGGCTGTGCCTTAGGCGTTTCTGGAACCTGGTGGGAAGATTCAAGTGGATGTTCTGCCCTTGCCTCGAGTGTTTTTACAAGATGCAACAAGCCCTTGCTGATGCCGTTGCGCTCAATATTTTCGTCTTCGCGGGAAATGACGCCTTCAATTACAGATTGTTGGAGGTTGGAAAGGCGGGTATCCAATAAAATGAGGCTGTCGTGCAGCGGGTCGCCCGGTGTGCAACGTAGGCTGAGCATTTCCATAGCCGCTTCTCTATCGCCATCGGCAATGGCTTGCCTGATTTGCTCAAATTCTTTTTTTAGGTCGTCTAACATTCGAGAGGGTATTGAGGTCTCTCGTTGTTCGCCCAAAAATCACAACGCCTCTACCTCTGGTTAAGTCCAAAAGAAGAGGCGTGTTTGATGGGGATTAGATAAGGCCGAACAAGCGGGAGCAGGTTTGTTGCGGTCAAATGTAGGCGAACACTATTTGGTATGCAAGGATTATGGACTACTTTTTTTCTGAAAATATATTTCTGAAAACAATCGTAAGGTCAAAACGCTTTGCTTAAAAACAGGAAATAA
This sequence comes from Lewinellaceae bacterium, assembly GCA_016708875.1. Lineage (GTDB taxonomy): Bacteria > Bacteroidota > Bacteroidia > Chitinophagales > Saprospiraceae > M3007. Next base: position 3,923 of record JADJFA010000028.1, on the reverse strand, counting down.
CATAGACGCATATCAGCACAAGCCCATAAAACAGATACCATTTCCAATCCACCCAATCTCCTGTCCGTACGCCGTGTTTTTTCTCCAATACCCATATAAGCCCAAGTTTTTCCACCCAATAGGAAATTACCACAGAATAGGCCAAACCCGGCAACCCCCAGTATTGAATGAACAGGAATCCGAGCACAAACTTTGCACACATTTCAATCAGGCTTATGTAGAAAATGCTGCGCGAATCGCCTTTGGCCATTATGATAGAAGCAGGAAGCAGCACCCTGCTCATCAGGGTGAGCAGGTAGATGTTGAATAAGCCCGCACTAGCTGTAAAATCGGGGTTAAATACAATCGGGAAAAGCGGTTTGCTGACACACAACAGTATGATTGTCAGAGGGAAAAGTAAGTGCATTAGTCGGGTAGACTTGGCCTTCAATTCAGCCAAACCCAGTTTTGGGGAGCTCGTCAACATCGGAATCACTGACGTGCCAAGCGCGCCTACCAATGCCAGGGCAAGCGGGAATTCCCGGGCGCCAAAACGATAAACGGCAAACACCTCCGGGTTGCTGAAATGCCAGCCCACCAGCCAGTTGTCGAAAATCAGCATGAGGTTGCTGACCACGCTGTTCAGCATGAGCGGGGCACAAAAAACAAGGTAGAAAAGGAGCGTTTTTTTATCAAATCCAATTTTGCCAAAGTGCAGGGCCAGTCCTGCCGTCCAAAAGAACTTAAAGGCGCTCAAAATCACCAATGCAGTGATGGCACCCTCCAGTCCATAACCCATTTTTATGGGAATAAACAATGCCAGCGCATGTAGTCCAAACGTAGCTGCCCCCCAGATCACGATGCTTCGCGGCCGTTCGTGGAGGAGGTATAAATATTCCACCGGGAATGTGGGCAAATTCAACAGCAAATAGAGTGCAAACAGTTTGAAATGCGGCACATCCGTCAGTCCGGTCAGCGCAGGCGCAATCCATTTTTCTCCAAAGATGAGCAGGAGAAATAGCGCTGCAGCAATGGCGCAAAAAAGCAAAAAGTGATTGAAAATGAAGGTCTTGCGCTGTTCTTCATCCAGTTTTGAATAAACGGGCACAATTCCTTGCAACAGTCCATTGACCCAAAAAAACGTGAGGGTTGTGCCCATGTAAAGCAGCATTTCCCAGGCGCCGATTTCTGCCGTAGGCAGACCACTTTTGGCCAACAAAACGCCTGTCAGCACCGCTGCCCCAAGTCGCATGACCTGGAAAAGTTGAAGCGCAAGTGTGGGAGACAATGTGGGTAATGTGGACAATTTGATGGAATGTGGGTCAAAATGGGTAATCCGAATCAGAGGTAAAAACGATGTTAAAGTTGGGACTCCGTTTAGAAGTTATAATTGATCAGAACCGGTAGCCACGCCGGCCGGCCCTTTACACCCCTAATTTTAATTCCAAATCTCTTCCGCCAACTGCTCCGCAAAAAACGGTGCAAGCAAAGCTCCTTTAGTTCCCAAGCCATTGAAAATGAAAACCTTGGGATTCAATTTGCTATGCCCAACAACAGGCCTTCGATCAATCATAGTAGGTCGAATGCCCGATACCTGATCGACAACCTCGAAGGGCGCATCGAACATTTCGTGTAAATAGCTAAGTATGTACTCGCGCCCTTCTGCACCCGGCAATGTATCATCGAAATGCCAACGGTAAGTGCTGCCTACCCAAAAGGTATCATCGCCCATTGGGACGAGCAACATGGTTTTTTTGATTATTTCGGTTTAGCGCGGTCAGACGACTCAAAGTCGTCTGACCGCTATTTTGGGTGTCGGTATCCTGATTGTTTGTTGTGTCTCGTCAGACGACTTTGAGCCGTCTGACGAGGTAAAAATCGAATAATCAAAGCCTCCCCCTTGGAAACACGAAACTGGCTTTCCGGAAAAAAAGGATTGGTTTGTGCCCGCCAACCTTCGCAAAACACGATATGGTCGTATTGCTGAAGCAGGGATTCAACTTCCTGGTAATCAATACTTTTTCAATAAAAACCCCTCTTGTCGAAAGTTTTCCCGAAAAGCAGAAAGGAGCAAAGGGAATTTAACTCTGGCGGATTTCTGAATAATGCCAAAACGAAAACCGGGTTTTAAAAACGCTCCCCAGGCGCCGGCATTCTCGGTTTCGCTTAAATGATTGGCATAGTCGGGTTGAGCGCAACGTATGGCCCAATCGTTGGCTTCTTCCGGGGTGCCGAGCAGGCGCAGGGTAGGGCGTTCTTCCCAAATAGAAATGCCAAATTCAAGTTCGATTTGCTGATACATAGCCTTTGCGACGGGGAAAAACTCGTCGAAACGCCACGATTTCACAAACCGCTTTCCTGTCACTGGATTGATAATCCCTGCTGCCACATTGGAGGAGCCTCCCGCCAAATTTCCATCAGCAATGAATACCGAACACCCCCGCCGACGCAGTGACCAGGCCAACAAAGTTCCAGCAATGCCCTGGCCAACGATGAGTATTTTTTTCATAAGTTGTCATCTGGGTATTTCGTCCTCTAGGAATTATCCCAATATCCTAATTTCCTAATATCCCAATTACTTATGCCGCCTCCGCACCAATTTGATAAACGCCTTGGCGGTATCGAGCCGTTTTTTCTCCGTCCAGGTGTAGTAAACAGCACAGCTCTGGACAAGGAAGTCACGGGCTTCTTCAAAGTTTCTAACAGAGTTGAGCGTAGCAAGCGCCTCCTCAAATGCTTTGCCGTCGCCTGCAAAAAGTTCGCTGGTATACAGCAGACGGTCGTTGAGCGGGATGGCTTTTTTGAGGTCGGCGATGGCAGTTTCGGCCAATTTTTCTGCAATTTCCTTAGCTTGTTTTTCTTCAAATAAAACATCCAGTCCTTGTGGGGTGGAGACGGACGGACGAGGCGGCGTTGGCCGAGGTTCCTCAACTGGCGGCGGTGGTGCAGACGCTGGTGGCTCTTCGCGCGCGGGAGCAGGTGGTGCAGGTGGAGCAGGTGGTGGAACTTCAGCCACCACCGGCGGGGGTGGGGGAGTGGGGGCGATTTCCACAATTGGTTCTACAATTTGTGGACGATGGGGCAGGCGGACCGGCGCAGGTTCAGCCTTTGGAGGTGGATCGTAAACGTTTGATTGCGAAAGAATTGCATCATATAGTTCACGGACGTATGAGGCCATGATGTCTACGTCAAGCCGGATGGTATTTTCCGGATCTTTGCTCATGCGTGCGAATTCGCGATTGAGTTTGTCGAGATAAAATTTTGCTTTTTGAAAATCCATTAGCGGGAGGGTTTGATAACAGTACCTACTTTCACCGGCGAATTTCTGAAAGTTTTTGGATGTCAAGGCAAATGCTTTGCAAGAGAGGGTAATTTAGCCACTAATTGTACTTTTTCACCAATCACCAATCACCAATCACCACATCGTGTTTTTAGAACCACATTTCAAAGGACAGCGCAGAGGCTGGATTGAAGTCGTCTGCGGCTGTATGTTTTCCGGCAAAACGGAGGAGCTCATTCGCAGGCTTCGGCGTGCCAAAATCGCCGAGATGAAAGTCGAGGTTTTCAAGCCGAAGATTGATACCCGCTACGACGAAACGGCCATCGTATCGCACGATACCACGTCCTTGCTGGCGCAACCTGTCGGAGACTCTTCCAAACTCCTGGAAATTAGCCTTGATACCACAGTAGTAGGCGTGGACGAGGCGCAATTTTTTGACCTGGAATTGCCTGATGTTTGTCAGGAGCTCGCCCTGCGCGGTATTCGAGTCATCGTTGCGGGTCTGGACATGGATTATCGCGGCGTTCCGTTCGGACCAATGCCTGCGCTCTTGGCTGTGGCAGAATACGTCACCAAAGTCCACGCAATTTGTGTGCATTGCGGGAATCTTGCCACGCATTCTTATCGTTTGGCAGAGGAGGACTCGGTGGTGCTGCTCGGTGAA
>JADJFA010000027.1 GCA_016708875.1 Lewinellaceae bacterium | reverse complement strand
AAATGTTCGGGATATAAACATTGCGATCTGGATCGACATTGATCACAACGCTACCTGTGCCTGAGCAACCGTGTTCATCTACCACCACGAGGGTATAGGTCTGAGATTCAAACGTAAACACATACGGATACAGGGTGTCTGGCCAGTGCAGGAATTCAGCAGGCGTCCAGGTGAAGGATTCAACGGCGTTAGGGCCTGTCGAAATGATGGGCTTCAGTTGATAGGTCGTATCACCCAATTTTATTTCATGCACTGCCGGATCAAATTCTACAGTGATTTCATCTGGTTCATCCACCGTGATGGTGTCCGTGTAGGAGCAATATTTAAAATCGTAATAAGTGATGTAGTGATCTCCACCGCTCAAACTAACAGGGAAATCAATATCCAGCAGTGCGCCATAATCGAGACTGAATTGATAAGGCCCACCTGAGCCTCCAGCAATCGATTCGATGCGAAGAGTTGTTTCATCTCCAAAGCATGCCAGCGGAGCAGGGTCTTCATAACTGCCGAGTACTGGGGGAGGATCTTGTAATACCATACCCGCCAGGCTGCCAGTACAACCTTCAGAATCGGTGACCACAACGGAATAAATGCCTGCTTGCAAGCCGTCTGCGGAAATAGAATCGATGCTGACAACACCTGTGGCATCCGACCATTCAAAAGTAAACCCACCGTTATTACCGCCATTGATGGACACAACAATAACGCCGTTCGAATCGCCAAAACATTTGGGAATGGTCGTCTGCGTGAGATCTTGACTGACCAAGGATTTCGCCAGGTTCTGCTATGAAAATGGAACTCAGAATTCCGGTGCAACCGTTTACATCGGTCACCGTCACCACATACTGGCCAGCGCCTAGATTAACGACTGTTGGGGTAGTGGAGCTGTTGGCGTCACTCCAAAGGTAAGTATATGGACTTCCATTACCGCCGGAGGCAACAACCGTTGCAGAACCATCTGTCAAACCAAAGCATGATGCTGGCGAAGCAGTAGTTGTAGCAGTAACCTGTGGCGGCGATAGAATCGTAATGGTATCAGTGTCGCCGCAACCATTATTGTCAGCGCTGGTAACAGTATGTGTGCCCGCACAAAGAATCGGTCCGCATATCGGAGGTATGAGGCCATCGCTCCAAATATAAATGAAATTACCGGTTGTAGCGGGGGTGGTAGCATAATTGGACACCAATTCAGCCGTACCATCACAGACGCCAAAGCAGGAGACGTCCGCAACCAATTGAAAGCGTATTCACGACCTGAGGCGGTCTTGCCAGGTGAAAGAACCCGTCAGTGTAAGCCTGCGTTGTCCGTCACGGTCAAGTCGTAAAGCTCCGCGGTAAGCCCAAAATAGTAGGGCTGTTCAGGTTGGTCGGATTCCAGTTGTATTGAACGTAAGGCTGTTGTCCATCTTGAACAGTGACACCCAGGATGCCATCATCATCACCAAAACAAAGTGGTTGCACAAAAGAGGTATCAGCGAACGACATGCGCGTAACGTCCTGGAGGGTAACCGTATCTACTGCTGTACATCCCACCGCATCCGTGATGGTGACAGCGTAAGTGCCGCCCGCCAGGTTGGTGATGTCAATGGTATCACCGATGGTGCCATTGGATGGCACTTCCTCCCAGTTGTATAATACCGCTGTGGGTGCATTGGCAGTAAGCGCGCCGTCATCACCGCATTTTACGGGGGTGAGGACAATAGAGAGAGCAGGTGGAGCCGGCGGCGTCAGCGTGAAATCCAGGGAGTCTTGACATCCATTGACATCCGTCACCGTCACACTATAATCGCCAACACTGAGTCCACTCTGGTTAGGCCCTGTAGCTGGAATATCCCAGGTATAAGTGTAGTTTGGTCCACCGGAGCCACCTTGTGCAATAACATTGATAGAGCCACTATTGGCCTGGCTACAACCAGGGTTCTGGAGACCGTTCGGGCTCAGCACCAATTCTGAGGGTTGCCCTATCGTTAAGGTAACTGTATCCATACAGCCATCCACTGGGTCCATCGCTGTTACAAAGTAACTTCCTGCCGACAAACACGCATAGAGTGAGGAAAGATTTGTTTCAAAAGGGGTGCAAACAGGTGCAGGTAACCAGGTAAAGGTATAATCGGCGCCTGAAAAATTTGATTCGGTGACGGTAACACCACCACCACCATCGCTGAGACCGAAACAAGACGGAAAGGTTAACACTGCGCTGGGATTCAGCGTCACCACTCGTTGGTCTGTGATGTTTACATTCGTACTGTCGACAAAAACACAACCATTGGCATCAGTGATGATCAACCAATAATTGCCTGCGGCTACTCCATTAATGATGATCGGGTTGCTTTGCCCAGGAGCACCTACTGGTGTATGGCTGGCATCTGCAGTTACTAAACTATATTGATACTGGTTACCTGCGAAAGAGGTACCCCTTCTACCAGGTAGTTAATAGAGCCGTTGGCAACGCCGAGCAGGAAGCCTGGGTGAGGGTAACAAGATCCTCACTGATGGGTGTTGGCTGACCTAAAAGCCCGGAGCCGGAAGCAGGAGCAATTTCGACTGTTATCTGGTAACAATGAAGGTGTAATTGCCAGCAAACACGTCGCCATTGAGTGGGCCATTCTGGTACGACGAAGTTGGATCCGTCAGGGTGGAAGGTGTCCAGAGGAACGAGAAATTGCTAGGATCGGGGTGGCCACCCCTGCCAGCAAGATGACGGCATCTAAGATACCATCGTGAGCCGCCGTTACAGCTGGGGCATTTGCACAAAATCAATCTGGGCGCCAAGGGTTGGGATCGATACAGCTATTGTATCGCAAATGGTCGGCAATACCATTGCCGTCGGTAACGCAGACATAATAGAATAGGTCAGGTTGTTGAAATTTCCAACGCGTTGGACATCGTACCCGGTCGCAAACTCGTGCACAATAACCTGGTAAGGACTTTCACCTCCTGTTGCCGTAACGACCATCGTTCCTAAGCCCAGACAAGTGCTGTCAATGATGGCGATTTGAACATTCAATGGCTGAAACTGGATACAAACACTGCCGGTATCGGCCGTAAGTGCGATGGTTTGTCCCATAGCGTCTTCGAAAGCGACGCCAGTTGGGTTGTTGGTAATGTTAAAGCCAGTACATTGGCCCAATGTACCAACCACGTCAAAACAGACCTGGAACAAAGTGTCATTATCAGGAACGCTCAATACATTACCCACTAGATTGGTATCATAAATAACCAATCCGAGTTGACCGAGGAGGCGTTCGAATTGTTGAGGGTGAACCCGTAAATGACGGAATCCAGGAACGGGTTCAAGTTTCAAAAATTCCAGTGTATTGTAGTACCGTCGGGTCCCAGTTGATCGAAAAGGAACTGGAAACAACGTCGAAATTTTGAACAGTCAACGGTACACAAAAGTTGTGGTAGAAGGTGGTGCAATCGTATCAGGGAATGAAAGGTGACAATGTCTATCGGCTGGTACCAAGCGGTCATATCCATGGTGAAGGAGGCTGGGCAACTTTTTACCGTCTTCTACTGTAATGGTATAATTGCCAGCTTGTCGACACCGGAAAAAATCACCTGGCGCGTTGTGGAACAATTGTGATTGCTGGGTGTGAATCACCGCTTTCACCGGAAGGGTTGCTGGTAAGTGCGATGGTGATCGTATAGATAGCGGCATTATCGTATTCCGGATATCCGCCGCGGATGGTAAATTTTCCAAGCAGTCATCACCAAAACCGGTGTTTACACCTTCCTGGGTGATGGGGATTGAGGTAAATTACCTCAAATGCAGCAGCGGTATTCACATTAACGCATGGGCCAGGTGGAGCGCCAACAATGGTTGATTCGTGCAAGAAGTGCCCAGGTAATTTCATCCAGCGTGATGGGCGCGAAAAAAATGGAAATCGGTTGTCCCAAACCGAAAGAGGAAATAGTGCCCCATTGTTGAAAAACCAGGTATCACCGCCATTGGGAAACACCTGGCGTGATGTACAGGCCATCGCAGGAAGGTGGCACATTGAGAACACAAGCGTCGCCAGGTGGGATAGCACTGAGCTTGCAGATTGTCGCCCATGACAGTTGGCAGGCAGGCATAATAGGCATACGCTATGCCTGGCGTGTAGCTGGAATGGGGTCGCCATTCAGGATAGCATCACCATTGTGCCGGAGCAGGAATTCATCATTGGCGCAGAGGAAGATCTGCGGCAGGTCGATGTCATTACTCGCTCCGAGGAATTGCTGTAGCGAAAAGTGCCAGCAAAATTGCACATCATGTCAGGGCTAGCGCCGGGCAGATGAGGTCCAGCCTTTTGGGGACTTGCTACAGAGATTTTTTGGGCATCCTGGGCGAACAGGATGGAGGGTGCGCCTAATACCAGGCACACGAAGAGCGGGATTAGAAGTCTTTGCATCAGTGTGTGATAATTTAACAATGGTAGGTGGATAAAAAGTGAAAATAAGGAAATCCTCTGTTGAGCATCAGATACAGTGCCAGTTTCTAATGTTGCCTCCTGAGGGAGTTTAACTTTTAGAGCAAGTTTTGGCACAATGGGCGCAAAATTAGAAAAACGCCGTTAATGGTCTATTATGAGGATCATAAAAGTCGTACTTTAACAACCATTAAGCCTGCAAAGGAGCGTCCCTGAACGATCCCCTTAACTTTCTTATTGCCGGTAAAAATCACTTCGCCACCGGCTTCCCGCTGAGTACCACCGTTTCCACAAGGTTGCTGCCAAAACGGTAAGGAAGTAATGCGAGCGACATCATTGGTTTGGAAATAAACAGATTTGCCATTTTGCCGACAGCAATTGTTCCCAGGTCTTGCTCCAGCTCCATGGCACATGCCCCGTTGAGGGTGGCCGCATTGATCGCTTCCTCCGGGAGCAGCTTCATTCGGATGCAGGCGAGGTGAAATTACGAACGGCATATTACCGGATGGGAAGACCCTGGGTTGAAATCCGAAGCCAGGTACACAGGCAGTCCGGCATCGATCATTTGCCTGGCAGCAGGGTAGGGGATGCCTAGAAAAAAAGCACAGGAGGGTAGCAAAGTCGGCATGGTTGTACTGTTTTTAAAACTTCAATTTCAATGTCGCTGGTTTGCTCCAGGTGATCCACTGAAATGGCCTGGTTGGCTACACCTACTTGAACCCCGCCGGTAATACCGAGTTCGTTGGCGTGATTTTTGGTTTCAAACCGTATTTCCAACCTGCTTGTAATATCTGGTCAGTCTCTTCAGGCGTAAAAAAACCTTTGTCGCAAAAAACATCGCAGTAGTCCGCTAATCCTTCGCCCGCCACTTTTGGAAGCATCTCATTGATAATGAGCTTGATATAATCGCTTCTCCGCTCCTTATACTCCAATGGTATGGCATGGGCGCCTAAAAAGTTGCTTTCACAGGAATCGAGCTTGCTTCTTTATCCGTCGGATAACCCGCAGCATTTTTATCTCGCTGTCAAGTGTCAGCCCGTACCCACTTTTTATTTCAATCGCGCCTGTGCCCAAATCAATCACTTCCTGGAGCCGTTGCCATGCCCCCTGGAACAAATCCTCTTCACTGGCGAGCTGCAACTTTCTTGCGGAGTTCAAAATACCCCCACCGCGCTGCGCAATTTCTTCATAAGAAAGGCCTTTGATCCGATCCACAAACTCTTCCTCGCGTGTAGCCGCAAAACGATATGGGTATGGGAATCGCACCAACTGGGGAATACCATTCGGTCCGTTGCATCCAATACCTGATCGGCACGCGCCGGGCAGTCCGCCATCGGGCCAAAAGCTGTAATACGGCCATTTTCTGCCAATAAATAAGCATTATCAATACATGGGATCTTGGCCATTTCGGCTCCCTTCACCAGGCTGCGCCGAAGTTTCTGCCTGTACTAAAAGTGCGAATATTGCGTATGAGTAAAGAGGACATGATTTGACGGTTGACGGCGGACGGTTGACGGCCTACGGCCTTGAGGCGCTTGATTTTATGAAAAAAAATGAAAAAAGATCAGAAAAATTTAAAAATCAAACACGACCATTTTTTTACGCGGTCAACGGTCAACGGTCAGCGGTCGCACGGTCTCAACGGTCAACGGTCAACGGTCAACCGTCAACGGTCAACGGTCAACGGTCAACGGTCAACGGTCAACGGTCAACGGTCAACGGTCAACGGTCAACGGTCAACGGTCAACGGTCAACGGTCAATTAATACGCCAGTCCGTCCGGGGGCTACCGGGCAAAATGGGTCGTTAATTTCTGTCGCCACAACCCGCATGGTCGCACTGGGTGCAAATATAGAACCACCCTGGGCGTAAGCTTGGGAGAAAAGTTCTGTCATACCGTATTCCGAGTGAATGGCTGGTACGCCAAAGGACTGCTGCAAACTTTCGTGCAATTCAGTCCTGGTCAACTCCCGCCGTTGCCCTTTCATACCGCCTGTTTCCATGATGGTAATACCAGACAGATCCATCGGAAATTGTTCAGCAAAATCAAGTAAGGCAAAGCTTACGCCGAGCAAAATGGTCTTGTACCCTTTCGATTGGCAAGTCCGAAGGTTGCGTAAGCTTTTCAAAATCGTGTGAAAAACCACTTTCTGCAAAGGCGACAACTGAATAAAATGGTTGGCCTAGCGGCACTAGTGATGAATGACCGCGTTCCAGATAATTGGGGAGCAACGCTAGAAAACACCATTCAGCAGGATCTCCATAAGCGCGCGAAAACCCACGCCGTGCATACTCAGGTATAAGGGCAGGTCGCGTACCTGGTGGGTCGATGGTATTTGTCCCGTGGTACCACTGCTATTAAAAAAGGTATCAGGCTGCCAATCACCACTCCGAATATCGTGGGTTTTGAAAAACGAAATAGGCATAAAGGGGCGTATGCGATGCGCCCCTAACAATTCTATGTATTTGGCGTACAAAGGGTTGTAGGATCGTTGGTATTCATAAACAAGGGCCGCCACCGCCTCGAAGCTAGAAGCGGTCAAATCAGCCAGTAAGCGCAATATTTCTTCCCGTTGCGGTGTTTGCATTATTATTCTGTCGTACTTTTGAACAAACTACTTGCACTTCATGAAAAGATTGTTCGTTCCCACATTTGTTATTACTTTGTTTGCCATCACTGTCGCACAATTTTGCGTGAAACCGCCTGATTATTCTAAAGAGCCTGTGATTGAATTTTTGGCCCTTTCGAAAAATGTCTTGCAACAAGGAACACAAGGTGATAGCGTAAGCATTTATTTTACCTATACAGATGGTGATGGTGACTTGGGTTATCCCAAAACCGATCCAACGGCCAGTGTTTTTGTTCGCGATGACCGCGATTCATTCCCTAAATTTGAATACCAACTGCCTTATGTAGAGCCCCAAGGCGCTAGCAATGGTATTTCTGGTGAAATTTCGATCCTGGTACCCACCAGTTGTTGGATTTTTGTCACACCTGAAGGAATTCCACTCGCTTGTGATTTGGTGCCCGACGACTTTTTGTACGACACCCTCTTTTATTATATCAAAATACGGGATCGGGCAGGACATGTTAGTAATGAAATAAAAGCCGACCGATTGCTTTGAGTGCCATTGAGATTATTTGTTGTTGATTTGTTGATTTGAGGCAGACGCTTGGTCTTTCTACACCAAAAAGCGTCCGCACCTCAAATCAACAAATCAACAACAAATCAAATCAACAACAAAATCAATCCACCGCTCCTTCAAACACAAAAGCCGCCGGCCCACAAAGCCAGATATTGGAAAAAGAACCATCATTCTGAGCGCGATATCGAACTGAAAGGCTTCCTCCTTTTGCCTGAACAGGCAGCTCGTAATCTCCGGGTGTCCATTTTTGCTGTAAGTAGGTAGCAATGGCAGCAGCGGTTACACCAGTTCCGAGGCCAATGTTTCTGCTTCTACGCCGCGTTCATAGGTCCTGATTTGAAGGTGATGTTGGTGGTTATCCCTTTCCGATAACACTGCCAGATTGACATTGATCCCTTCTTTTTTAAATTGGTCGGAATAGCGAACGGCCTTGCCTTCGGCTTCCATATCCATGTTGTCGACTTGTTTTTCAAATCTGACATAGTGTGGCGAACCTGTGTTTAGGACGTAGGCATTTTCCTGACACGCAACATGCTGGACATCACTCATTTTTAACTCTACCCAAACTTCCTTGTTGTTGGTTTTTTTTGAAATGGTGGCTTCATGTTCCCCGTCGATGGCTAAGAAGCGGGCATGGGAATCGATGATGCCAAGATCTTTTTGCAAATGCAGCAATGCACCTGCCGCCATTGCCACACATGCTGCTTTCACGCCCATCCGAGTTGAAGTAGATCATCTCAAAATCGTATCCGGGCAAGTTTTGCAACAAGATCAGGCCATCGCCGCCGATTCCAAACCGGCGGTCGCAAAGCCTTTCAATTCGTTCGGTGTCGGCACGGGTAATCCATTGTTCCGTGCGCTGGTCTACCATTACAAAATCATTTCCGGCGCCTTGGTATTTATAAAATTTCATTTTTGCTGAATCCTTTTAGGAAGGTGCTCCTTTCAGCTGCAAAAGTAGCGTGTCCTTCGGCCTGATTTTTGTAAATTTCTGCAACCAATTCCGTCGATGAATGTCCTATTAAGAATAAAGCGCCCTTTTGGAGCGTTGTGGGAGGTGGAAAGTTGACGCGCATTGCAATGCTTGGAATATTTTCACAATGGCAAATGGCATAAACGGTAAATGACACATATGAGAAAATACCTCTGGCTCTCACTCGTCTGTGTGGCGAGTTCTTTACTTTCCGTCTTTTTATACAGTCAGTTCATGGCCCACAAGCGGGTGGTTTGGTCTGCACAAGATGGCGAATCCCGGTATGCCGGGTTGGTGGATAAGTTATTCAATTCCCGTTCGAATAACAGTTTTCACTCCGCAGCACCTACAAATTTTATCGAATCTGCAGAGGTTGCGACACCGGCAGTCGTCAATATCCGTGCTTTGCTGGAATCAGGCGGTGGACTTTTTAGTGGCGGCTCTATGACAGGGTCTTCGGGCTCTGGAGTAATACTGTCACCTGACGGATATGTCGTCACCAACCACCACGTGGTGGATCGAAGTACGGACATCAAGGTGACACTGGCAGACAAAAGGGAATACAAAGCAGTACTGGTTGGTTCGGACGCCACCACTGATATTGCTTTGCTAAAGATTGAGGAAGAAGATTTGCCATTCCTTGTTTTTGGCAATAGCGACTCCGGTACGCGTCGGCGAGTGGGTGCTTGCGGTGGGGAACCCATTTAATTTAGAAAGCACCGTGACAGCGGGTATTGTGAGTGCCAAAGGCAGAAACATCAATAGCCTTGGTGGTGGAGCAAGTATTGAATCTTTTATCCAAACGCATGCTGCTGTCAATCCAGGCAATAGCGGTTGCGCACTGGTGAATACCATGGGTGAATTAATTGGCGTCAATACAGCTATTATAACAGAGTCAGGCAGTTACGAAGGTTATTTTTGCTGTTCCATCCAATCTGGTTCAAAAAATCATCCGGGATCTTCGCGAGTTTGGAGTGATACAAAGGGCATTTCTCGGCGTAAGTATTCAGGACCTGGACGCCGAAACCGCTAAGGACATGGAGCTTCCGAATGGCGAAGGGGCACTCATCAACCGTGTATTTAAGGATGGCGCTGCCGCCGACGCCCAGCTGGAAATCGGCGATGTTATCATCAGCGTCAATAGCTCTAAAGTGCGCAGCACGTCCGAATTGCAGGAATATGTCGGCCGCTTCCGCCCCGGTGAAACCGTCAGCCTGGAATATTGAGAAGTGGAAAAAAATACCGCAACCGCGTTTGTTAAAAGACAGCAATAACTCAACAGGTGTAAATCTGGTACGCGGGGATGAATTAGAAGATGAACTAGGATTTGTTTTGCGGGACCTGAGCAAAGAAGAAAGGCGGAAACTCCGCCTGCAAGGTTCCATCGTCGTCAGTGTGCGTAGGGGTAGTGTAGTCTATGATACGAATATGCAGCCAGGTTTTATCATTAGCAGCGTCAATGGCAATCGAATCACCACTGCTGCGGAGGCCATTGAAGCCATTAAAAACGTTTACAACGCCCTTACTTTAGACGGTTACTACGAAGGGGAGCCGGATTTGTATTCGTACAGGTTTAAAAAGAAAGGGTAATTGTACTGAAAGTTGAATGGTTGAGAAGGTTGAAATGTTGAAAGCCTCTTGTAAATCAAGGCTTTGCAGTTTTTCAATTTTCCCAACCACTTTGCGTCGACGATAAACCCTGTCTAACTTTGAAGCACGCCCACCTGACGCAATACATTTTTAGCCACTTCTAAAAAAGACTCCGCTACCAAAGGATTGTTGTTTTGCAGGATCGCAGGTTTCCCGGTATCGCCGCCTTCGCGGATACTTTGAACAATAGGGATTTGCCCCAAGAGGACTGAATGGCTCTCTTTTGCCAGTTTTTTACCTCCACCTTGTCCGAATATAAAGTATTTATTATCAGGCGTTCGGCTGGTGTAAACCAAGCCATGTTCTCTACAACACCCAGGATGGGTACATTGATTGCTTCCAGCATGAACATATTCATGGCTTTGATAGCATCTGCCAGCGCAACTTCCTGAGGGGTGGTCACCAACGACACCCGTGACCGGCACCGTTTGTACCAGCGTTAATTGAACGTCTCCAGTGCCTGGTGGCAGGTCTACAACCAAAAAATCGAGCTCGGGCCAAAGCACGTCGTTCACGAATTGTTTAATGATAGCCGCCAACCTTGGGCCGCGCAGTACCACTGCTTGCTCGGGTTCAATGATAAATCCGATGCTGATGGTTGGGATGCCGTAAGCTTCCAACGGCAACATTTTAGGCACACCCGTCACGTCGCGTACTTTTGGACGCTCGCCGACCAAACCGAGCATGGTTGGAATACTTGGACCGTAGACATCCGCATCCAGTAGGCCAACTCGTGCGCCCAATTGTTTGAGCCCGAGTGCTAAATTGACCGCAATGGTGCTCTTCCCCACGCCGCCTTTGCCGGATGCCACAGCAATAATATTTTTGATATGGGGTAAACTACCAACAGGTTGCTGGCTGTCGGGGGTGCGCGCCATGAAGTGGGCATTCACCTGAGCGCCAGGATATATTTCCAAAATGGCGCCGATACAAGCAAAATTGAGCTCTGCCTTCCCTTGCATTTGCAAGGAAGGAATCAGTAGTTTGAAATTGATGTTATTACCGTCAATTTCAAGGTTTTGAACCATGCCAACGGACACTATATCCTGCCCGGTTTGAGGGTCGCGCACCTGGCGCAAGGCAGCGAGTATTTTTCCTTTTCCATAATAAGGCTCGAAGGTAGGGCTTAACGTGCTCCGGGTTTCGTGAAATCAGCGCGCAACACATTTTCCAACGTTTCTTTTAAAAAATCAGCATCCTTTTTGCTGAAAACCATGGGCGGTTTTATTTTAAGTACATTGTGGTGCGGCCCGTCAGTCCCCATCAGGACGCCCAGTTCCCGCATCCGATTGGCGAGGTACGACGTTTGTAATGCTGCTGGCTCAAGCGTTTCAGTATCGTTTATCAGTTCAATGCCCAGAAACAATCCGGCGCCACGTACATCGCCAATAATGGGGAATTGAGTTGCCAGGTCTTTGAGATGCCTGGTCAGGTACTGCCCAACCTCCAATGCATTTTGTTGCAGCTGCTCATCCAGAATGACACGCAAAACTTCCAACCCGATGGCACAGGATACCGGATTGCCGCCAAAGGTATTGAAATACTCCATCCCGTTGGCAAATGCATCCGCAATAGCCCTGGTGGTAACCACTACGCCGAGCGGATGACCGTTTCCGATCGGTTTGCCAATCGTAACAATATCCGGCACAACCCCGTGTTCCTCAAATGCCCAAAAAAACTGACCATGCCGCCCGCACCCGGTTTGCACTTCGTCCGCAATCAACAGGCCGCCTTCGGCGCGAACAGCTTTTGCGGCTTGGGCCAAATAACCTGGGGGTAATGTTACTTGTCCGCCACAGCTTATCACGGATTCACAAATAAACGCCGCCGGTTTGCGGCCTTCCTGCTTGATGGTATCAACGGCAGCGCTGACATGCCCTGCGTATTGAATCCCTGTCTCCAGGGTATTCCCTCTATACATACCCCGAAACGAATCAGGGATCGGTGTTACATGAACAAAAGGCGGCCGACCTTTACCACCAGGCCCATCAAACTTGTAGGAACTGATATCGACACAACCCTGGGTATTGCCATGGTACCCGACTTCAACAACGATCATGTCCTTTGCCCGGTGTAGTTTTTAGCCAGGCGCATCGCCAATTCATTGGCCTCACTTCCACTGTTGACCAAAAAGCTACTTCAAGTTCGGCCGGAAATGTCGTCAACAGCGCTTCTGTAAAGTGTACAATATTGTCGTGCAAATAACGCGTATTGGTGTTCAAAACAGCCATTTGCCGTTGCCCGGCCAGCACCACGCGCGGGTGTTCATGGCCCACATGCGCCACATTATTGACGGTATCCAAATACCGGCGCCCATGATGGTCAAACAGGTATTGTCGCCAGCCGCGCAGCATCGTGAGCGGTTGTTGGTACGACACACTCAGGTTTTTACCTAAATGTTGTTGGCGAAAGCCCAAGATATCCGTTACGGGTTCCTCGGATAGTGGCGGCGAATAGCGGCCTGTGATCAGTAACCAGGGATCAGGGCAAATGCTTTTCCAGATATCGCGTTGCTGGGGGAAAGCGACACCAGGATAATCTCCTGCCTTCCCAAGTATATCGAGTATGACCTGGAAATGCAGATGCGGCGACCAGTTGCCATTTTCCGGCATGGGCCCGATTTGGCAGAAGGCTTGCCCGGCAAGGATCGGTTGCCCAACTTTAAGCCCATCCAGCGACGTACGTGTCAGGTGGCCATACAAGGTATAAAACGTCAAGGCGTCAGATACCCGGTGTTCCAGGATGATGGTTGGGCCATAATCGCGATCCTGGGCGTTGTCCTGAAAACTGTGCACAATACCATCAATCGGCGCTGATACGTCAACACCAGGCGGCGTAAAAATGTCGAGTCCAATGTGTACCGTTCGCCATTCCGGGCCGTTGTTGCCGCGTACTTCGTAGGCATCGGTGGTATAAAAAGGCGTACTTCATCGTAACGGCTGATACCTACCCGGCCACCCATGACCTCCGATATGTTGCGATGTAGTTTTGTGGCGTTTTCGATGTCGGCGTAGTTGCCCAAATCGGCACTGCCGACACTTAAGTCGAGCCAATAAGCTTGGCCTAGATCGACAGGTACGATATCACTGATATTTTTTTGGTTTAACGTTATCCAATGCCGGAAGGCAGTGTTGGTAGGGCACGGCTCCCAACCACACGCATGTCGGATCGTTGCGTGAGCGAAGGCTGGGGAAATGGCACGCATTTTTTCCATCAACGCCCAGGCTGAGCGATCGCTGATTTGCAAATACTGGTTTTCAGGGTTTTCGGAGATATTGATGGCGGAGCAGGTCACACTGATCAGCAACCTGGCGCCAATGAGCGGGAACAACGCCTCCGCCTCTTTTTCAGATAACGGAAAAGCGCCGTGAAATCCTTTGGTCAGTTGCGCAATTGCTTCAAGTGGGTCAGGCTTGTCCATGGCCAGGTAGGCTGCGGCGATGGCCAATTCATTAATGGTATTGGAATAAACAGCGTCGCCAAAATCGATGACACCGGGTACCGCTGGATCGTCCAAGTCATGATTCACCAATACGTTGTAATCGTTGGCATCGTTGTAGATGACACTTTTTCGCAAAGAAGGGAATAGTGGAAGCGCTTGCTCTTCAAATAGTTGAAAAAGTATGCCGCTAACGATTGTTTGTCTGCCCCGATGATTTGCTGCAAATGATCGCGTGTCCAGGATGCTTGAGCTATATCCCACTTGATAAAGCGATGGGCTGCAGGGTGCTCGAAATTGCTCAATGCCAGGGAAAGTTTGCCGCACATTGCACCCACGCGTTCGAGTAATGCTGGCGAATGGGGATTCACTTCAGCGACACAACGACCCTCAATCCAGGAAAAAAGGCGCAGAAATCGCTGGGAACCGTCGGGCAACGTGATGGCAGTCATTTGATTTCCGTCGAGCGCAGGAATGATCGTCGGGACTTCAAAGCCCAGGCCCGAGGTGGAAAGATGTCGGATCAAATCATGTTGAAATTCCAGGTTGGCCCGGGTTTCCTTTGGATTCGCAATTTTTAAATTATAAGCCGCACCTGCAGCTGTTTTGACCTGAAAATTCAAGTCGATTTCGCCCGGCAAGGGCTTGACGGAAACGTCAAGGCCGTAATATTGGCGGGCAAGGACTGCTATTTGTTTGGGTGTTATCATATAATTGACTATTCGGAAATCGGAAATCATGTAATCGAATATCGGAAATAATCATGTTTCCGTTAATGCTCCCCATCGTCCTCACTTTTAGTTTTTTCCCAAACCTTTCCATTCCAAATCATCTGGCGAAGGCGCTGGGTATAGCTATAATTACCATCTTCAATCATACCTTCCGTCTGTTCCACCTGGAAAAGTAAAACCTCCGCCATACCATCTTTGGACTTCGGAAACAGGTAGTTTTTGGAGTAGCTGAAGAGTCCGGCCTCGGATACCGAACTCAAAGCAGGCAACATCAGCAGTTTAGTGCCATCCCACAAACAACAAACCTCATATTGATTGTAACCACATGCGCCAAAGGAAAATCCAGCCGAATGACGTTCTGGTATGCTTTCATTCCTAAATTGCCATACAGAGCCGCTTCGGTGTCGTAGCCAGCGCCTATGCCTATGGTTGTCGTCACGGAGGAAATGATTTGCTGTTGACGGATCGCTCGAATCTCTACCCTGTACTTCTCTGACCCCTCTGTTTCATTTCCCTCTTTTTTTACCACAGCATATACAAAGGACACATCGCCTGCTTGTAAGGCATGGAATCCCAAAACACCACCCCAAACATATCCATCCTGCCGTTTGCCATTTTTTTCAAATCCAATTTTCACCCAATTGGTAGTCCAGCCATTTTGGGTGAATTGCTCGGAAGCTGATGAAAGGATGGTGACCGGTTCTCCAGCCAGCAGTTGAGTCACCACTTGCGCATCTTTATTAGGTGCGATCCGCACGTTCACTTTGTCGCCAAAAACCCGGGTTTGATGGTTTTTTTGTCAGCAAAAGAACCAATCTGGACGTAACCCGATTTTTCAAGGGTTCTGAGCCAGTAGGCTACTTGAAAATATAAGCAGCAGTAAAAGGGTGGGTAAGTTTTTCATTGTCAACTTGGTTTATTAACTGGTTTTATACTGTGATTAATGTGATTTGAATGATTTGTAGGTCATACCGTTGATTAGTGATACCCCTTATACTAGTCGAAGAGGGCAATGTGATCGACTCAATACCCTGCAAGGGTCAAATTCGAATAGCCCCCGATACAATCGGGGGGAAAGGTGAGCAGTTGTAGCAACCCTGAAAAGGTTGAATAATGTGCAACTACTTGATATTCAAATTATTCAGAGTTGATTCGATCCCCGTTCATCCCCCCGATTGCATCGGGGGCTATTCAAATTCTACCACTTCGTGGTAGCCATTACCCTTAAATCATCACCTGGTAGTCTAGCAAGCCTTGCTTCATTGAACGCTAAACGCAACCGTTCTCACCCGTTTGGTCTGGATATTGTCTGGAGTGGTTTCTTCCAGTACCATTTCCTGCGCAATGGGCATATCGAACACCGATTTCATATCCCGGATACGGGCAGCCGGCACACCGTGCTTTTTAAACGTGTCCATCAAGTCTTCTAGCGGTCGTTTGGCACAGCATTTGCGATAACAATATTTAATGCCTCCCGATGTGCCACACGTGCGGTATTGGTTTGGAATTCCGTTTTCTGGAGCAGTGGTAACAAATCGAGACCGCTACAAAGCTGCTGAAACTGCCGCTCTGTCCCCACCGCCAGCAACACAGGCAACTCGTCTGAACTGCTATAAACATCCCCGTAAGGCGCGATGTTCGGATGCTGGGTGCCCATCCGTTGCGGTATATGTCCGTTCATCAGAAAGTTGCTGGCCTGGTTGGCGAGTGATGCCAATGCCGATTCCATCAAGGAAGTGGATATCACGCTGCCTTCTCCAGTCCGCTCCCGATGCAGCAAAGCGACCAAAATCCCCTCTTTCAACTGGTGTGCTGCCAGCAAGTCGATCATTGCCACAGGCATCTTCACCGGCGGACGATCGGGCTCCCCGTTCATATCCGGCTTCGCTTGCAGCACCGCATCAAATGCCGGGCTTTCATCTTCCGGATCAGCGAAAGAATGAATTTGAGCGAAAATCAAGGACGGATTCACGGCGTGCAAGGATGCCGCATCCACGCCCATTCGAATGGCAGAGGAAGGTTTGAAATTGGAAATGACGACGTCGGCAGCAACTGCGAGCTGAATCGCTTGATCGCGGTCGGTGGTGTCCTGCAGGTTGAGCAGTAAATGCTCTTTTCCCCAATTGACGCTGCACCAATACGCTGAAATAGGTGAAGCAGTATTTTCCGATGGGTGTTTCCAACCCCGGGTGATATCACCCCCAGTGGTTTTGTTCTCTATTTTGACCACCTCGGCGCCGAGTTCTGCAAAGAACATTCCTACGGCGGGACCAGCTAAAACGCTGGCAAATTCCACTACTTTTAGGCCACTGAAAAATTGGTGTTGATTGATTGCCATGAAAATATTTTCTGCTTCACAAGTGCGTGCCTGGGACCGTTACACCATTGCAACGGAGCCCATTGCTTCCATCGATTTAATGAACCGCGCAGCGCGGGTTTTCACTGATTGGTTGGTCAAAACATACCCGGATCCTACCAGGCCAGTTGTCGTGTATGCCGGAACGGGCAACAACGGCGGCGATGGTGTGGCCGTAGCGCGGATGCTCGATCAGGCGCAATACGCCGCGAAGGTAGCTGTTTGTGATTTTGGTGGGCGCCATTCCGACGATTTTGAAGCACAACTTGGATTTCTGACACCTTTTTCCACGGTACAACCCATTACGTTCAAGTCATTTGATGCCTTAAAGGCGCACGCTGAACATTTTAGCACCCCAAACGACCTGGTAATCGACGCATTGTTCGGCACCGGATTAACCCGGCCATTGGAAGGAGAATGGGCAGCGTTGGTGGCTTTCCTCCACAGCCATGCCCCGGAAATCGTTTCGATTGATGTGCCATCGGGGATGTTTTGTGATGAACCGACGCCAGGCAGTTGCGTCGTGTTTACGTTTCAGGCGCCCAAGCGTGCGTTCTTTTTCCCGGAAAACGCTGAATATCTCGGTAACTGGACCTTCCAGGGCATCGGGCTGCACCCAGGCTTTGAAAAGGAAACCGATACGCCCTATCATTATATAACGATGGCAGATGTGGTAGCGTTGAGGAAACCCAGACCCCTGTTTTCCCACAAGGGTACCTATGGCCATGCCCTGCTGATCGCCGGGAGCTGGGGGAAAATGGGCGCCGCTGTATTGGCCACTCGCGCCTGTCTGCGCTCCGGCGTTGGATTGCTAACGGTACATGTACCGCGTTGTGGTCAAATCATCCTGCAATCAACGGTGCCCGAGGCCATGGTCAGTGCAGATCGGCGGGCGAAGTTTTGGGCGGAAGCACCCGATGTCGCGGGCTTTTCCAGCATTGGAATAGGCCCGGGCATCGGTCGGGCAATGGAGACCGCCAAAGCACTAAAAGCGCTGCTGCAAAAAGTGACGGTACCGCTGGTATTGGATGCGGATGCGTTGAATTTGATCGCGGAAACGCCTGACCTCCTGGATCAATTACCGGAAAACACCATTATAACCCCACATCCCAAGGAGTTTGAACGGCTGTTTGGCAAAACGGCCAGTGCTTTTCAACGCAATGAACTACAGCGGGAGATGGCGCAAAAGCACGGCATTTTTATTATTTTAAAGGGCGCTTATACAGCCATCGCCTGCCCGGACGGGGAATGCTGGTACAATTCAACCGGCAACCCTGGAATGGCAACAGGCGGTACAGGCGACGTTTTAACCGGCCTGTTAACCGGTTTATTATCGCAGGGCTACACAGGCAAATCGGCGTGGTTGCTGGGGGTTTTTTTGCACGGATTGGCTGGAGATGTTGCCGCGGCGGAACTCGGACAAGAGGCGCTTGTTGCTGGAGACGTGATTGCCAATATGGGGAAAGCTTGGACGAAACTCCATTTATAAGCCTCCATGGAATAATAGCGTTGATGAAGCGGGTTTGCGACCCCTTGAATAGCCCCGGGCTGAGCTCCCCCTGAGCCAATAAAAATCCCGTGTCTGGAAATGCTCCAAACGCGGGATTTTTAGAAAAAAACAATCGACTACATGATACTATCAATGGTGTCTTTGAGTGCTTGTTTGGTGGTCGCGCCAACGATTTTACCTTTCAATTCCCCGTTTTTGAAAAAGAGGAAAGTTGGGATACCGCGCACATTGTAGTTCATAGGCACCTCCGGATTGTCGTCCACATTGAGTTTGCCGATGACTGCTTTTCCGTCGTATTCCTTAGCGAGTTCTTCCAATACAGGGTTCATCATTTTGCAGGGGCCACACCATTCATCCCAAAATCGACTACTGTAACTTTTTCGCTGCCTAGCACATCCGTTTGGAAGGATGCGTCGGTGAATTCGTTTGCCATTTCAGAAAAATTAATTGTGATATAAAGTGCAAGTTTGAAAATCAAGGTATTAACTGAATGTTGAGTAGTTGAAAGGTTGAAATGTTGAGGGCCTCCTGTAGATCAAAGCTTTACAACTTTTCTGTTTTCACTACCACTTTCTGTTGAATATAACAGGTGTTAGACCTATTAGGTTGCAAAAGTAACGTAAAAGACATCTGAGTGGAAGATATTACTGAGAAATTGTCCGGGCTGAAACAAATGAAGAGGGCGATGAATGATGAATGATGAGCGGATGAATGTGGTGTAATCTATCAATGGAGTGGAATCTCATCATTCATCATTCATCATTCATCGTTTATTCCCCAGTTCTATAATCTGAAAGTCCTGAATAGCGCCTTCGTTCAAGGTAAAACGAATGAGTGTTTTCACCTTATGCCAGCCCTCGTTGCCACAAGCTCCTGGGTTGACATGTAGGAAATGCCCTTTTTTATCGGGCATTACTTTCAGGATATGCGAATGGCCACTGATAAAAATACCGTTTAAAGGTGGATTTTCTTGTAGGATCTTGCCGACACGCGGTTCATAACGGCCGGGATAGCCGCCTATATGGGTCATAAATACCGGGACACCATCGCATTCAAATCGAAGATCGAGGGGTACTTCAGCCCTGATTTTAGCGTTGTCAATATTCCCATAAACGCCGCGTAAAGGCTTGAATGCCCTCAATTGATCCAGCAACTCCACGGTCCCGAAATCACCGGCATGCCAAATTTCATCACACTCGGCGAAGTGCTCGAAAACCCGCGCATCCAGGAAAGAATGTGTGTCGGAAAGAAGCCCTATTCTGGTCATAACGATTTTTGTACGAACGCGAAAGATATTTGGTTGTGGTGGTGAATTTCTACTTTTGGCATTCGAATGCTACAAATGTTTCCGCCCCGCTGGGGCTAATTGCTGGATAGATACAGTTAAACCATATGGGTTATAATGAATAAAATGGTCATGATCAACAGGCTTGGGATAATGCTACTGGTGTTGGGTGTATTGGCGGCTTGCCAAAGCAAAAAATCCTGCAAGTTCAAACCTACTCCTGTTTTTGAAAAAGGCTTGCCACACGTGACGGAATACAATTTTGAGGTGCAAGGAGAACAATCCCTCGAAAGCCTGCTACTCGATCGGGGTATTTTGCTGGAGATCAGCCAGGAAGTCTGCGACCAGACACGGCAGGAATTTCGGTTCAATGTGGAAGGTGATTACGCTACCCGTCCCGATTCCTTTTGGCTCAAAGAAGCGACCCGCCAACTGGTGTTTCTCAGTTCCTTTTCCGAAAAACAAGCCCCCCTCAAAGCCTGGGCTGACATCATCGAACAACGCCGCGCAGAGATGCGCCTTGGTGAAGACCGGGAAGTACAACCCGGCGTCTTTATTCGGGTCGACCGCGTCGTAAATCCAACACAAGCAACACTCTTACTGGTCTTTTCACAACAATAGAGTGCCTGAGTACCTGGGTGTTTGAGTGTTTGAGTGCCTGAGTGTTTGAGTTCACATCCACTCACTTGAAAAGTGCCTTGAGTGTTTGAGTGTTTGAGTACGCATCCACTCACAATCGCCAAGGCCAGGAGTATCAGAGTGGATGTGAACTCAAACACCCAAACACCCAAACACTCAAACCAAACACCAATTACCGAAGCTCAATTCCCAAAAGCATTCGAGCCGTCATGCAACTCAAACACCCAAACACTCAAGCACCCAAACACTCTATTCCTTGTATATCATTATTTTTTTCTCCCCCGGTTTGGCATAGCCGCGGTACATGCCTTCTGAATTAAATGGCATGGCTATGTTTCCGTTTTTATCCATGGCAATCAAGCCGCCTTCTCCGCCTTTTTCAACCAGTTTTTTATTCACGATAAATTCAGCGGATTCGCTCACGGATTCCCCTTTGTATATCATGCGGGCCCAAACATCGTGTGCCACGGCATAACGGATAAAGAACTCGCCATGACCCGTGCACGACACCGCGCAGGCATCATTGGAAGCATAGGTGCCGGCGCCGATAACGGGGGTGTCGCCGAGCCGGTTCCAGCGTTTATTGGTCATCCCACCCGTACTGGTTCCAGCTGCCAGGTTGCCATTGTTGTCGAGCGCCACACAACCCACCGTTCCAAACTTGTAGTCGCGGTTTTGCAGTGGGTCCAGGTCGCCCGTTTTGCCTTTTGCCTTTTCTTCTGCCAACATTTCCTGAAGGGTATTCCAGCGCTCTTGGGTGTAAAACCACTTGGGATCAACACTTTCAATGCCATTTTCGGCCGCAAATTGCTCCGCGCCGCGCCCGGTGAGGAATACGTGTGCAGATTTTTCCATCACCGCCCTCGCCAATTGAATGGGGTGTTTGATGGTCATGACACTACCAACAGCACCAGCTTTTTGGGTGGCGCCATCCATGATGCTGGCATCGAGTTCGTTTTTGCCTTCGTGGGTAAATACGGCTCCCCGCCCTGCATTGAACAAGGGGCAATCTTCGAGATAGCTAATCGTTTTTTCCACCGCATCCAGGGAAGAGCCACCCGCTTTTAATATGGTTTCGCCGATGATCAGGGCCGAATCCAGGGCATTGAGGTAGGCCGCTTCCTTTTCAGGTGTCATAGTCGTTTTGGAAAGGGTGCCAGCGCCGCCGTGGATGGCGATAGAGTAGGGGAGTCTTTTTTCCAATGCAGTTGTTTGGTTCGTGGAGGGAGATGGCTTTTGACAGGAATGCAGGAATAATGCTAGCAGGACGGTCGATAAGAGGAAGGGCTTCATAAGAGAGAGTGGGTGATTTTTGCCCAAAGGTAGGAAAAACGGTATACCCCCTCCCCCCATTTGTGGGAGTCTTCCGGATACTTTTTCTGCTCGCCCGGATACTTTTCAAGTCAATTATATATCCGATCGATTCATTTGTATATTGGATGGAGTCTTCCGGATACTTTTCTTTCTCGCCCGGATACTTTTTCGAGTCAATTATATATCCGATCGATTCATTTGTATATTGGATAGAGTCTTCCGGATACTTTTTCTGCTCGCCCGGATACTTTTTCGAGTCGATTATATATCCGATCGATTCATTTATATATTGGATTGAATCTTCCGGATACTTTTTTTGCTCGCCCGGATACTTTTTCGAGTCGATTATATATCCGATCGATTCAATGGTATATTCGATTCGGAAGATTTTATACTTTTCCCGTTGGATTTAATGCTTGAACTATGGAGCAAACCCAACTAATCGAGTTAATCAAAACATTAAACGCCCAGGAGCAGGAGCAACTCCTGCCAATGACAAAAGAGGCAGCTGTGCAAAAGTGCCTGATTCTATTCTATATCGAATGTCAGGTCTACGCCCAATAAACAGAACACACGAATAAACGTTAATGGTAGACACTACGCCGTCCTCCGTAGGCTGTCTACCGTCTGCCGTCCACCAACTTATGAAAGCCCATATTCAACAACTCTCCCGCGTTTCTAAAAAAAAGGAACGTTTCATCATTGGCCTCATGTCGGGCACTTCGCTGGATGGACTCGATGTGGCGTTTTGCTCCTTCCAGGGGGCAGGTCTAAAAACCCGTGTTTCGGTGCTTCATTTTGAAACGGCACCCTATGATGAGGCTTTTAAAGCAGAAATCCGCCGTGTTTTTGCCAAAAGTCAGGTTGATTTTCAACACCTTACCTTGTTGAATGTACTGATAGCAGAACGGCACGCCAGCATCATCAACCAGTGTCTGGAGAAATGGGGCATCACTCCTGCACAAGTCGACCTGATCGCTTCCCATGGTCAAACCGTATTCCACGCCCCGCGGGTACTGCATGGCTTGCCGGATTATCCCAACGCAACGCTGCAACTGGGCGATGGGGATCACCTAGCGCGCAGAACGGGCATCACGACGATATCGGATTTCCGGCAAAAACACCTGGCCGCTGGAGGCGAAGGGGCGCCACTGGCGTTGTACGGGGATTATTATTTGTTTTCCAAGCCGGGTCAGAACCGGTTTTTGCTCAATATTGGCGGGATCGCCAATTTTACTTATTTACCGGCGAGTGGCGACCCTGCGGAAGCCTTCGCCACCGATACCGGGCCAGGCAATACGTTGCTGGATGCTTTTGCCCGCGAGCTTTTTGGGGTCGCTTATGATGAAAATGCCCTACTGGCCGCTGCGGGTCATGTAGATGGCCGATTGCTGGAAATACTCAAGCCGCCCGTTTTTCCAAAAAGCCGTTCCCCAAAACCACCGGCCCGGAACTGTTTTCACTAAGCTGGGTCAAGGAAGCCATCGCGCAACTGCCCAAAGGCACGCCCAATCCCTATGATGTAATGGCAACCCTTACACGGCTCTCTGCCGATACAATTGCTGACGCTATTCAGCTTGTTCTACCCTCTGGCCAAGGCCGTCCGCACTTGTTTCTGAGCGGAGGAGGCGCCCACAATCCATTGATGGTGAAGTGGTTGCAGGAAACACTGCCCGCGATACACATCGCTCCCATGAAAAAAATTGGCATTGATGGAGATGCCAAGGAAGCGGTCCTGTTGCGGTGTTGGCCAATGAAACGGTGGCGGGTACCGCCGCCGAAGGGACAAGGCTGGGGGGCATTCCATTGGTTGGGATGGGTAAAATATCTTTTGCAGGGTAATACGGCGATCGTCGTATGCTTTCCATTAGGATAGAATTTTGACAGTACCTCATTTGAGTCGCCACGACCTCGGAGAGGTCAAACGTTTGTACCATCTTTTATTTTAATTCGGGTGCCTGACCCGGTTCAAGCACCTGGCAGGTTTGCGCATAGGGATACATTATAACAATTGGTCGCAATTGAATCACCATACCTTTTGACTCCACCGCAGATTGAACTTTTTTCCCGGACTACTTTTCCCTACCTTTGCCCCACTTCTTACCAAGCGGAACCTCACTTCCGTGCCTATTTATGCAAAAAATCCTTATCCTCGATTTTGGCTCGCAGTTTACGCAGCTAATTGCCCGTCGTGTACGCGAAATGAACGTCTATTGCGAGATCGTTCCCTACAATAAAATGCCTGAACTAACGCCCGATATTCAGGGGGTTATTCTCTCAGGCAGTCCTTTCTCTGTTCGCTGGCCCAATGCTTTGCGGCTCGACCTGGATCAGATTTCCGGGAAAAAGCCTTTGCTGGGTATCTGCTATGGCGCTCAGCTCATGGCCGATTTTTACGGTGGGGAAGTGGGGCAATCAGAAAAACGCGAATATGGAAAGGTGATGCTGCAGCAGCACGCTCCGAATGATCCTTTTTTCGGCGGTATCAGCAAACGCTCCCAAGTGTGGATGAGCCATTCCGATACCATCATGCGTTTGCCGGAAGGTTTTGAGGTGCTCGGCAATTCTGATACGATCCCGTATGCAGCCTTTCGGTCGGAAGAAGGTCGCTTTGAACAACCCGTTTACGGTATTCAATTCCATCCAGAGGTTTTTCACAGCCTCGAAGGATTTGAGATTTTAAAACTTCGTGTACGATATCTGCGGCTGTGAAGGGGATTGGACTCCTGCGCATTTTGTGGACAATACCGTGGCTTCCTTGCGGCAACAGATCGGGAATGAGAAGGTCATCATGGCGCTTTCCGGTGGTGTTGACTCTACAGTGGCAGCAACCTTATTGCACCAGGCCATTGGCGACAGGTTGTTTTGTTTCTTTATCGATAACGGCCTGTTGCGTAAGAATGAATACCAGGAAGTGCTGGATTCTTACCTGGGTATGGGGCTGAATATAGAAGGGGTTGATGCGAAAGATCGTTTTTACGAGGCACTCGCCGGTGTCAGCGATCCCGAACAGAAACGCAAAATCATCGGCAAACTTTTTATCGACCTTTTTGAGGAAGAGAGTGAAGCGCACCCTGATTTTCAATGGCTTGGGCAAGGCACCATTTATCCCGATGTGATTGAATCTGTAAGTGTACATGGCCCTTCAGTCACCATCAAAAGCCACCACAACGTGGGCGGTTTGCCTGAAAAACTAAAACTGAAAATAGTAGAACCATTGAGGTCATTATTTAAGGACGAAGTGCGCCGGGTCGGAAAGGAACTCAACGTGTCAACTAATATCTTAAACCGGCATCCTTTTCCAGGGCCTGGTCTTGGTATCCGCATACTTGGAGACATTACGCCTGAGAAAGTCCGCATTTTGCAGGAAGCCGATGCAATTTATATCGCCAAATTGCGCGAGCATGGTCTGGACGACGAGGTTTGGCAAGCGGGCACCATTTTGCTGCCAATCCATTCAGTGGGGGTCATGGGCGATGAGCGCACGTACGAACAAGTCATCGCACTCCGCGCTGTCAACTCTACCGATGGTATGACGGCTGAGTGGAGCCATTTACCACACGAGTTCCTGGCGGAGGTTTCCAGTGAGATCATCAACAATGTAAAGGGTATCAATAGGGTAGTGTTTGATATTTCGACCAAACCGCCAGCAACGATTGAATGGGAATGAGCCAACGGGTTAAAATTTGCTGTATCAGTAGTCGGGAAGAAGCGCAATTGGCGATTCAATTTGGCGCCGCAGCACTGGGGTTGGTTGGGCAAATGCCAAGCGGCCCAGGTATCATTTCTGACGATTTAATTTCAGATATTGCTCGTTCCGCTCCACCAGCCATTGGTACTTTTTTGCTGACGAGCGAAACCAGCGCAGCAGCTATTATAGCGCACCAACAAAAGGTCATGACCAATACGGTCCAAATAGTTGATGCCTTACAATCAGGCACTTATGTGGAAATACGGGCTGCATTGGGGGGCGTTAAATTGGTACAGGTCATCCATGTTACGGGAGATGCATCCATTGACGAGGCGCTTTCCATCGCTCCTCATGTCGATGCCCTGCTCCTGGATAGTGGCAATCCGAACCTCACGGTGAAAGAATTAGGCGGTACAGGAAGGGTGCACAACTGGACCATTAGCCGGCGCATTGTAGCGTCATCGCCAGTGCCGGTCTTTTGGCGGGTGGTTTGCGTGCAGACAACGTTCGTGCCGCCATCGATGCCGTTCAGCCTTTTGGTCTTGATCTTTGTAGCGGGGTTCGCACCAACGGAAAACTGGATCCTTACAGTTGGAACAATTCTTTAAAGCAGCCTTTTAGGGTGTTGATTTGATTCTTTGTTGATCCTTACAAGTTGGGCAATCCATTCAAGCAGCCATTTAGGGTGGTCTGCCGTTTCATTTTTTCGCCACCTGGAAAGTTGTTCCGGGCTATATTTGCTACCATGATCTTCCGCTCCAACTTTTTTTATGCGCTTTTGCTGCTGGGCTTCTGTAGGTGCTACAGTTTCAAGGGAATCTCGATTGATCCTGATGTAAACACTTTTTTGTCCAAAACTTCGAAAATGCCGCGGGCAATGCACCGCCTACCTTGGCATTAGACTTCACTGAAAAGTTGAAGGATAAAATTCGGTCCGAATCCCGATTGGTACTCAATAGCGAGCAGCCCGATGTAGAGTTCACAGGACGGGTTAGTAGTTTCGTTGTCGTCCCGGTCGCTCCTAAACCCGGTGAAACGGTTTCACTCAACCAATTGAAAATCAGTGTTTCTATAAAATTTATCAACAACAAAAACGAGAAGAAAAGTTGGACAGGTGAGCGCACTAAAAGCCACTTCGCCGAATTCTCCAATACCGCTGATTTGCTCACCGTCCAAGACGAATTGATCCGACAAATCAGTGTTCAAATTTTGGACGATATCTTCAACGAAGCGTTCAACGACTGGTGATTGGAATGCGGAATGGGGAATGCAGAATAAAGGGTTGGAAAGCATGGTGTTGGTTGTAAAGAATTGGCGTTGACTAGAAATGTTAAGCCCAACCACCTTTTATTCCGCGTCTCACGTATATTGTTTGTACGCGTTTATACTTGAAAATCAAGCCATTAAAACGTCTATTTGTTTCACCCTTCCTATCTATTGATCAACGTGAGTTGTCGTCCTTGACGGGATCCGTCCACCCTAAGTGCGCTTTGATGGAATGTTTCTCATACGAACGATAATAGGGCTGCTGCTCGGGTAAAGCGCACTTAGGTGGACGGATCCGCACTCCACACTCCACACTCCGACCGGCTTTGTGCTTTACCTGATTAATGAAAGCCAAACTATCACTACATTTGCCAAACGCCATAACCCTTTATTCCGCACTCCACATTCCGCCCATTCCCATGACTTTGGAACGTTTCTCACGCATTGTAGACGACCCGGATTTACTTCGGACGATTAGTTATGAGGAGTTAAAGACACTTGCATTAGCCTACCCTTATGCACACAATTTGCGGTATTTGCTTGCGATCAAATCAAGACAAACAGATCACCCGGATGCTGTGAAAAATGTGGCAACGGCAGCGGCCTACAGCCTTGATCGCACGCAGTTGTTCCGATTGGTAGCGCCACAAATGATTGCCCCCCAGGAAGTGTGGGTAGAAGAGGAGATTTTGGAACTGAAGCCGATTATTACATTGAAAAGAAAGCTGGAAGAAGAGCTTTCGGCCATCAGCAGAGAGGAAAAACAGGAGCCATCTAAAACAGAGGCCTCACTTGCGGTCGCGGCAGAACCAGTGTTGCCGGCGGATTCCAATGTGCCACCGCCTACAACTTTAATACGTTCTGAAGCGCTGGAAGCAACTTCTTTGCCCCAGATTCGATATCAAACTTTTGATTCCTGGCTGTCGAAGTTTCAGCCAGTTTCCATAGTGGCATTGCCGCCGGCCACTGAGGCTGTTACCACGGTACCCGAAACGGTTGTGGTGCCTCCATTGCCCACAATAACTAGTCAATCAGTTGACGATCAAGACATTGATGAGGATGAAAAAGAGGAAGACCATGGTCGGCCAGCCCCCAAGGTGGCAGGCATTGCCCAGGTATTTGCAGAAAAGAGTGTGGCAGAGAATAAGGATGTTATCTCTGAAACCCTGGCAAAGCTATATGTTAAACAGGGCTATCGCGACAAAGCAATTGCAATGTATGACCGGCTGGGTTTGGCGTTTCCCGAAAAAAGTGCGTACTTTGCCGCCGAAATTGACAAACTAAAAAAATAGACGAATATGTTATCCACAATTACGATTTTTATTGCCATCATAAGCGTCCTGTTGGTGCTGGTGGTTTTGATGCAGAATTCAAAGGGCGGCGGCATTGACCCGAACTTTGGCGGTCAGGCGCAAACACTTTTTGGTGCAGCCCGTTCTACAGACTTTATTGAAAAAGCGACCTGGGTTTTGGCGGGCGCGCTGATGATTTTGTGCATTGTTGCAGTACTTACTGTTGGCGGCGGCGGTGCCTACTCCAGCGGATATTCCACTGCAATCACAGTAGTTTGTACTGGTTAAATCATAAAAAAGCCCTTCCTGAATTTCAGGAAGGGCTTTTTTATTGCTGGGAAACCGAAGGCCCTTGGGACACGACCAGTTACGTGCCCTTATTTGAACTTGTTTGCCAACTGTTCGAAGCTAGGCAAATGCCGATGGTGGTACATGCCAACCACCTGACCATCTTTCCACACTACCACCCCAGGGTTGGCGCGAATGATTGTTTTGAGCAATTTGTCGTCGGCTCGGTGGAATGGATATTTGGCGCCTATTTTCCGGGCAAAATCCGCAGCATTTTCACTATCCCCATAAGTGGTGATGGCGTATACTTTCCAATTGGCTTTTGCAGCGCCCTCTGCCAGCGGGTTCACGCCTTTGGTGAAAAAGTCTGCGTATTCCGGCGTCGGGATAAACACTTTTCGCTCCACTTGTTTGGCTTTTACCGATACCAACCTCGGTTGCAAGCGGAAAGAATCTTTTGCGACAGAGATGGTATCTGTAGCCCAAATACTATCCTGAACCGTGATCATTTCTGTCTGCTGGCTGCCGTATAATTTATACGTCACGATCATCAGGCTATACCCTGGTTCCGCGAGAATATCATCGGTTATTTCACCATTTTCGGCACTTTCAACAGCAAAATCGCTCACTTTTGATTTGGTGATGGGCGTTTTTACACTGTCTTTTAATACGTACCAATCCGTTTTGATCTGGTCTTTTACCTTCCACCCCTTATCCTTAGTATATTCTTTGTAGTAGGTGATTTTACCGGCCTCAGGCTCCATAAACTTGATCTTTTCACCCGTGTTGGTGTTTTCTAACACCCAACCCAATATGTCCACTTTGGCACTGGATTCCAATGCTTTCCGCTCGCGGATATTGCTTCCGATTTTGAATGGGCGGAAATCAACCATGGGCAAATCAAAATAGGTATTTTGGATGCAAAACAAGGTAATGGCGCCAGTGGAAATGCCCGCAATGAGGTCGAGGGTGCGCTTGGTCCACAGTTCGTGTGTGTTGCGTGTCCAGATCAAAAACAGGAATGCTGGAACCATCAACCCAAGATCTTTGAAGAAGGAAATCTTGGGATCCAGTAAGATAAAGTCGCCAAAGCAACCGCAATCAGTGACACGCATTTGCTCTTTTACATAAGGCCCCCAATGCGCAAAATCAAAGAAGTTGATATCGGTTGGTACATAGCCTGTGAGGTAAGTGAAGCCGGTCAACAGGGTGAACACCACTATGAGCAGGAAAAAAAGCCAGGCAGTGAGTTTGCGCCGCCACCCAATAATAAGTGCGATACCCAACACGATTTCAAGTACAATCATGCCGATTGAAAAACCAATGCTGTGTTTCGCAAGCCAGGGAAATAAAGGTGCAAGACCTTTAAATACATTCGTCAAACCCGCAAAAGTGGTCTCGAAAGCGCCAAAGTAGTCTTCCATTTTTATAGGCTGTACCAATTGGGTCTACCGCTTTTACCAGTCCTGAAAAACGAACCAAACGCCTACAAAATGCTGTAGGAAAGTCCAGAAAATATTTTTGTGCTTTTTGCCCAAACGGTAATCGCCGTCAGCAAAGCTCCAACAATAGCAAATTGAATAATGAGTGAAGGAAGTGAAGTCATATGAGTGTGAGAGTAGTGAGAGGCGTGAGAGAAGTGAGAGGTGTGAGAGCCATTACTTACTGATCAAATTCCAGTCGGATCAGGGCGAAAACAGCATAATTAATGATATCGCGGTAATTGGCATCCAGGCCTTCAGAAACCTGCGTCCGACCGGCATTGTCTTCTATCTGTTTGATTCGTAATATTTTTGTAGGATCAAATCGGTCATACTGCTGATGCGCATGAGTCGCCAGGCTTCATCATAATCGTGGTTTTTGGCTTGTAACAAGCGCACGTTTTCAGCAATGTGTTCATCGTAAAGTTGCGCGACGCGCTCAGGAGAAAGTTCCAGGGGTTCGCTCTCGGGCAAACTGGATTGGATCAATGCCAGCACGCTGTAATTCACCAATCCGATGAATTCAGCGGCTACCGGTTCGTTGACCATTTGAGCGCCTTTCGTTTCAATACTTCGAATCCGAAGTGCTTTGATATACAGTTGGTCGGTGATACTCGACGGGCGCAGGATGCGCCAGGCAGTACCATAATCGGCTGTTTTCTTTAGAAACAGGTCTCGGCACTGACCAACAACCGCACGAAATTGTGTAAGTGTTTTCTCCATAACAGTTGGGCAAAGATAGAATCTCGCCGCAGCTCCTGCTACCAATTGGTTTTTCGTTGACAGTTTTTAGGAAATAATTCAGAGATGGGGGTGTTGAGGGTTTGGGTAGGTGTGGGCGACAGCTCCTTTCGAGTAGTAACAATTCTGCGTCAATTCAACAACTCAACAACTCAACAACTCAACAACCCTTCTATTGCCTAAACGTGCCTACCGCCTTCTCTTTTGGATATTTGACGGAATAAGTAAACCGTACCCGTTTGCTTTGGTTTGCTGGAATCTCCAGTTCCCATTTAAGTTTGCCAAAGTCTTCATTGTAGATAGCGCCGTCTTTATCCTCCAGTTCCACGGTGATTTCTTTCTGTTTTGAAACAGGGATTTGGTCCAGAATTTCAATTTTCACCGGGATAGATTTGTTATTTTTTACGGCTATTTCAAAGGAATAGGTCTCTTTTATGGTATTGCTAAACACCTTTTTCCGTCCGGTAAAATCCTTGGGCTGCATCCGCTTGAT
The DNA here is from genome assembly GCA_016708875.1 of Lewinellaceae bacterium. GTDB lineage: Bacteria > Bacteroidota > Bacteroidia > Chitinophagales > Saprospiraceae > M3007. The sequence goes on along the minus strand of JADJFA010000027.1, from coordinate 43,055 downwards.
CGTTATTTGTTCGTCGCGACCCAGGGAAAGTAACATCGTGTCGCTCACCGTATTCGGATTTACGGTTGTTTGACCAATATAGGTATCCTGATAAAAGATGTTGGCTGTTCCGGGCAGGAGGTTGTATTTGCCGTAATCGGTAATTTTAGCGAGCAGGAATACTGCCGGTTCTATTTTCGGTACTGCATGGTACTCATACTCGGCAGGTACAGACTGTTCATCGACGGTTACGATGTTGTCGAGGCCGTTGGCGAGGATATCTTGGGGTTTGACAGGTCAAAATTGGTGATAAGGTCATCGCCACCATCGGGTGCCGGTGGATTGAGCAAAGCAATTTCGTCTAATAAGGCTCTGTTCAGCCTCGTCCGGTCTGCACCGCTGGACGTGCCAGGTCTTTTGTCTGCGCCATATTGACGGAAGGCGCCATTTGGTACACCTGATCCTGTTTGCGTTTTGCGTCGTCGTAATAGGTGTACACGGGACGGAAATCCACAAAAATTGGCGTGAGAATCGGACGGTCATTGTTGACCATAGGATTGGCGGTGGAAAGGTGGAGTTTCACCGCTTTCCAGTCAAACCCGGAGAGATTCCGCACATTCGCCTTGTAAATCAACTGTAACGGTTTTCCAATACCTTCAGAACGCAGATCATAGAGGGGCGACCAAGCGGCTTCGGTGACGAGGTAGGTACAAATGATTTCCAGGCTTTGACTGATGTCAGATTCCAGTTTCATGGCAATCTGCCCGGTTGAATTGGACGAATTTGGCTGAAGTTGTTGTAAAATGGTTTGTATTTTTTGATACAATTCATTGATTTTCCGCTCTTTAATGGCCAACAGGAGAGCTGCTCTTTGATTTCAATAGCCGTTGACGATAAAAAGACGTCAAGCTCTTTGAGTTCTGATACGGTGAGGGTCAGTGTTTTGAGGAGGAGGTGGTAACCCCGATTTGCGCCATTTTTTGGATAATGAGTTGGTCTTCATTGGTCAGTACGTCCTGTTCGTCACGAATTCGGGCAAACTCATCGCCGAGTAATACCAGTGAATCTCGCAGCACTGGCGCCCTGGGGCTTTCCGGCCCAGGTCCGGGGGTGTTCAGGCTGAAAACCGCAGCATTTAGCGTAGCGGCGCCTTTGATGCGTACTTGCAGGCTGTTGGCATTGAAGTAAGGGTGATATGTTTTCAAAAACACTTCTGAGTTGCCGGCTGGTACTTTTACCGTTGCTACACTGCTTACTTTGCGCCACTGCGGTAAACGGTTACTTCTGTGATCGACGGGGTGACACGGTTTTCAGCGATTAGCAGTTTTGAAAACAAGAGGATGAAAATTAGGAATGGTAGGATGGGTGGTAGAGATTTGTTGAGGTAAATTTGGTTGCAATGGGGTAGTGATGCATGGAGGCGCCAAGTTTACATAAACGGTGAAAGGTATTGTTTACCTTTGTCCTTCCTTTGCGGGCTCAAACGTAAAAATGTCGACAAAGCACTTCCTTTGACAGGAAAAATTACAATAATGACGAACTATCGAAAAAGCACCGCATACGCTCTTATCCAATCGGGTCCAAAACCTGGCAGAATCTGAAACGCTTAAAATGGCGCGAATGGCGCGTGAATTAAAAGCATTGGGTCACGATGTGATCAGCCTGAGTCTCGGCGAACCCGATTTCGACACGCCAGATCACATCAAAGAAGCAGCCTACCAGGCTTTAAAGGCGGGCTATACCAAATATACACCTGTATCAGGGTTGCCGGAACTTACCAAAGCTATTAGTGAAAAGTTTAAACGGGACAACAACCTCGATTACCGGCCTGAGCAAATTGTGGTGAGCAATGGCGCCAAGCAAACGATCTATAACCTCTGTCAGGCACTACTCAACCCAGGCGACGAAGCGGTACTTTTTGCCCCATACTGGGTGTCTTATTACGAGATTGTCAAACTCTCGGAGGGCGTGCCGGTTTGCGTATTTGCCGGGGTGGAGCGCGATTTTAAACCGACACCGGAGCAACTGGATGCAGCCATTACGCCGCGTACCAAATTTGTCATGTTCTCCTCTCCTTGCAATCCTACCGGTACCGTATTCACCCGGGAAGAACTGGAGGCTTATGCTGCCGTTGTTGCGAAACATGCGCATGTGCTGATTATCAGCGATGAAATTTATGAGCATATCAATTTCACCCATGAACATGTCAGTATTGGTTCTTTCCCGAGCGTGAAAGACCGTACGGTTACCGTGAATGGCTTTGCTAAAGGTTTTGCCATGACTGGCTGGCGTTTGGGGTACATGGGCGCGCCGAAATATGTGGCCGATGCTTGCTCGAAAATACAGGGACAAGTAACGAGCGGTGCCGCATCTTTTAGTCAAAAAGCTGGTGCTGTGGCGCTGATGAGTGATATGGCGCCTACTTATGCGATGCGGGAAGCATTCCGCGAGCGCCGCGACATCGTCATTTCCATGCTGGAGGAAATACCCGGTATCAAGACGAATATGCCCGATGGCGCTTTTTATGTTTTTCCTGAAATCAGTGCTTTTTTTGGGAAAACAGACGGTCAAACGGTCATCAATAACGCCGATGATTTCTGTGATTACATCATGACACACGCTTATGTCGCCCTTGTTTCTGGCGCGGCATTTGGCGATCCGAATTGTTTCCGCCTGAGTTATGCTGCTTCAGAAGAGCAGCTGCGCGAAGCCGTACGACGGATGAAAGAGGTGTTGGCGCGCCTGCGTTGAAATAAATAGGACTGCGGAAACATGAGCCATCCGAATTTTTTGGGGATGGCTTGCGGAAAATCACCTTAAAAATACCGAAGTCCCCAAAACCAGGGTTCCTCGTTTTTCTTTTTTTCAGCCACGTGCTTGGCGATCACGTCCAGGTATTCCGCTTCAGTTACTTTTTTACCCTTGAGCTTTTTTGGCACGTCCATTTCCGTCGTGAGCTTTTGAAGGTCTAATTTATCGGCTACAAGGTTGAGCGCGCCATCATTTATGTCCACTTCAAGGATCAGTCCGGGAAGCCCGCAGAGACGTTCCGGCCCCGCGCTTACCGGGATATCAAGGGCAAACCAGACGGTTATTTTCAGTCCCGCAAGGTGTCTATCCAAGACGCATTCATACAAATGTGTCCGGCTACCTCCTTCAAATCATTCATGATCTTCCATTCTTGCGCATGGATCGTATCTTCAATCATATAGGTTTTTCCCATCATTTCAATGTGATCCTGCATGGTACTTGTGGCAAAATTGCGGCGAATGGTGTAAGCTTCTTTCCGCCAGGAATACCCCTGATCGTCGTCTTCGGCATTTTCCTGAGACTCCTCGTATTTGAGTTCGTTGGCGTAAAGTATAAGTTCGTATACACTTTCCATTCCGAACGACTTCCGCCCCACATATAAGCATTCCGTTCTTTGCGCTGTTTGCTGATGTATTCCAACGAGGCATATTTTTTCGAATAGTTTTGGGTCAGGAGGTACCGGATTTTCCCTTCCGGTAGTGGCGTTTCTTGCGCACTTGCACCGCTAGACGATGAAAAAAAAAGCGCCAAAGCAAACAAATATTTTGAAAGATATTGTCATAATATCTTGATTTTATGTTTTTATAAAATTTTTTCGAGCGCATCCAGCATCCAGCATCCAGCATCCAGCATCCAGCATCCAGCAGCCAGCAGCCAGCAGCCAGCAGCCAACAGTCAGCAGTCAACAGTCAACAGTCTTACCACCAATCATTCTTCTTGATCTTGTTCTCATATCCCTGCACATTATAACTCAGGCTGAGCATAAAATAGCGCGCCAGGGTAGGGGCTACACTGCGGGTCACGTAGTTGAGAGAGGCATTTTGCGTAATGTTAACGCGTTGGTTGAGCAAGTCGAAGGCAGCGAGGCGGATTTCTACCCGGTTGCTTTTTCCGATCAAGCGCCGAATGAGGCATTCCAAAGGCGACATTACGGTCAAACGTAAAACGGTCGTTTTTAAACAAGGAGTAGTTGAAATTGCTTTCAAGAAACGTTTTTTCCATAAACATCCATTTCACCGAAGCGTCGGCGCTGTGGTTTTGAATGTTTTGGGTCAGATTGGCATTGATGTCGTAGGTGGTGTGGTTGAATCCAAAATTGCTGTTCAAACCGACAATGAGTTTTTGGTTGGGGGTAAGGGAATCCCAAGCGGCATTCATATCCGTTGCTGTTTGTTTGGGTCTCCAGGCATCCACAAAAACGGGTGATTGATCGATGCTGAGATTTCCACTCAAATTGACCGTCAATTTTGTCTTGATAATGGGGTAGCTCGACCAGATTCCGTGGAGAACCGGGTTCCTCCCACCACATTCTGAGGTCGCGCTGTTACCCGCACCAGGTTGCCGGTGAATTCTGTAGACTGGCTTTCTACAATTTTGCTATCGTATACATTGTATTCACTCCAGATGTTGAAATTGGCAAAATTACCCGGGTTCCAATACCCAAGGTTTAAGCCGATGCTATGATTGGTTTCCGGCGCCAGATCCGGGTTGCCGACATAGCGGAAGGCCGGATTGTTCACATTTGGGATAGGCTGCAGTTGTTGTAATTCAGGCTCCGTGACCCTGTAGTTATAATTAGAGCTGATTTCCAGGTGGTTTGAAAACTCATAACTCATTTCAATATTCGGTACAAAATTGTTGTAGGAACGGCTGATAGGATCTACGAGCAATGGTTCATTTCGGTCGCGCGAATATTCCCCGTTGAGCCTGATTTGTTGCGCGGCCAGGCCAAATGATACGTTTACACCTTCATAGGCATAGCGGAGGCTGGTGCCAGCCCTGTTGTACAGGGTATTGTTTTTGTAAAACACACTCAAACTATCGATGCGCTGCCCGGCATTTTCAGGATCTGCCACCTGGCGATTGACGTTGTTTTCGGTTTTGTTAAAATTGTAGAACGTTTCCCAAAACCAGCGCTTGGTAATGGGCTCTGTGAGGAGCAAGCTGGATTTATACTGTTGGGTTTCATTTTCGCCATCATTTGACTGGCGTATGGCGCCAAGCAGGAGGCTATTGGAAGAATTAAGCGATTCCATACCATTGGTACGACTGTTGTTGTAGCCACCGCTGATGGCAAAGGAGCGCCCCTTTTTCTTAAATTTATGCCTGAAAATGGTAGAGGCGGCTACGCGCCAGTTGTCGCCATTGTTGGTGTTGTCGAGGTTGATAAAATTGACGGGGTTGTTGTTTTCATCGGAGAAAAGTTGATACTGCCGGTTGCGAACCATTTGTATTGCCGATGCGACCGGTTGCCTTGATGATCAATATATTGGAGGAGTCCAGCTCCTGCTCCAGGCGGGTGGAATGCTGTGATTGCCCCTGAAATCCAACTTGCTGGTCGTATCGGCGATAAAAAAGATGTATCGCTGAGGAATGTTTGCCGGTTGGTGTACTGGTCTACATTCAGCTCCGTCTGATTGTAGAAGTAGCTGATGTTGAATTTTGTTTTTTTGTTGTCGAAGTTATAATTGGTACCACCGCCAAAATTTTTGGTAAATCCACGTCCGTCGAACCAGGAGATGGGCACATCATCACCACCAATCATATAATAACGACCGCCTTGTGAAAAGCCGAAATCACCGTTATCCTGGCCTCCAAAGGTGTTTTGCCCTTTAAATTCGCCATAATCTTCCCAGTTGACACCTGTTTGGTTGATATTGTTCCCGTATCCGATAAATGACAACTGCTCTTTTTGATTAAACCGGTTGTAGTTGCCCCTGCCGGCCCATCGTTCTTCTGTACCGACGGCGGCAGTAATTTTGCCAAAAGCCCCTTTTTTGTATTCTTCTTTGAGTTCCAGGTTCATGGCTTTTTCTTTTTTTAGGTACTTTAAAGGTGGTAGCATCGTATTCAATGGTATCGCCGTGGATGCGCAGGGGCGCTTTTGCGGTTTTAATGACCACCTCCATGAGTTCATTCGAAATCGGTTTGTTGCGCAAAACGCCGAGGTCGTTGGTCTCTTTTTCCGAAACCGGCAAGTGGAGTTGAAATGGCAGATAACCGATATAGGAGATTTTTAATAGATAAGGGGTGTTTTTTACATTTTTAAAGGAAAACGCCCCTTTGTCGTCGCTGCGCGTGAAATTAGCGAGGGTGGTGTCCTTTGGGTTTAGCAACATGACGGTTGCGTAGGCAAGGATATTTTCAAGGGTGTCTTTTGCGGTACCTTTAATGGTGATTCGGGAAGGTGTTTGGGCCAACAACATTTGGCATGTACACAGGAGCAATGCCAGGATCGGGAAGGATCTTTTCATAGGAAGGCAAGTAGTTAAGGTGTTTGGTTGATCGAACAGTCGATAATTATATTGGTGCAAGTTGTTGCAAGAATGCTGCAACAAGCGCATGCTTTAACTTAAAGGCAATGTTAATGTCTTTAGGTTGCACCGAACGAACGCTAAATCAACCGGTTGGAAGGCATGGAATACAGCAACAGGGTGTTCTCCCCGAAATACTCTTTAAAGGCAAGTGCGAACGTACCGGGGTTGGTAAAACCGACCAATTCAGAGATCGCATTGGGCGTGCCAGCGCGTTTTTCCAGCAGCGTCTTTGCTTTTTCAAGCCGGAGTTCGCGGATCATTTGTACGGGTTCTTTCCCGGTGAGTACTTTGAGTTTTTTGGTAAAGTGCGTTTTGGTGAGTTGCAGCTTTCTAGCCATTTCATCGGCCATAAAATCTGGGTTGGCCAGATTTTGCTCAATCATTTGCACGGTTTGCTGCAGGAAGGGATCTGGAATGGTGATTTTATTGTCGGTGAAGTAAAGCTGCATGAAACGGCTAAACTCATCATGTCGCACTTTCCTGGCATCGAGCAGACGCTGTACCGAGGCATCGAATTCATCGTCGATTACGGGGCGCGAAAACCAAACATCTGCACCAGCGCGCAAGGCATCCAGTTTGCCTTCGTTGCCAAATTTGTCGGTCAGCAGCACGACAGGAACGTGGTTGGTGCGTTCGGAGAGTTTAATTTGCCGGGCTACTTCGATACCCGACTGGCCGTTGAGCAGTGCATCACAGACCACCAGGTCAGGCAATAAATCATTGGCCATTTGGAGCCCCTCATTGGGCGTTCGTGCTGTTTCAATCTGAAAACGATCGGAAAGCAGTGATTTAAGGTATAAAACGACCTGTCTGTTGGGCTCGATGAGCAGTGCAATCTGGTCTGGTTTTTGGCCTTGGTACAAGATATACGGATCCTCCTTTGAGGCGGTTTGCTGGTTCGATTGTGTTACAGCCAGTACCTGTTGTGCTGCAGTTTCTTCTGCTTCCTGATGGATGTTGCCGCGATGATTTCCCATTCCAGCTCCTTTTTCTTCAAGAGTTTGCTCCAGCTCGAATTGGATCTGACGATGGAAAGCAACAATAGCAGCAGGACTGCTGCGATAATGCCCGCCAACATTAGGGCCGTGTTTTTTCCAACCTGACATATTTGTCCTGATCAGCCATTTCCTGGGCGCGCAAGGTCGTCAGGGAATCATATTGTAGCTGCATGCTCAGGGTCTCTTCACGGCGTTCCCCGACTTGAATGGAGTCGCGCGCTACCGCGAGCAATTGCTGGCAGGTAAGCGCCTGATCGGGTAGTTCCCATTTGCGACATTCCTGGACAAGCGCATTCAATAATGCCGCTTTAGAACTGGGATTGGGGTCATGGCGGGCATCAAGTTCAGCATCCGCCAGCATACGGGTTGCGCTCCGGTCGTCCTGGTTGGCTTTATAGATACCGGAAAGCAACAGAACCGCTTTGGGAGAAAGCGGCAGTTTTTGTCGTTTTAAAAATTCCCTGAAGAGTTCGGATTCCACCTGAGCCTGTTCAAAATTCCCGGCTTGGGAAAGCTGCGACAAGAGTGTGAGGCGGTTGGCCAGGGTATCCAGCACTGCTTTTTCCTGCGCTACAGCTATCTGTACTACAGCGAAAAACAGGGTAAAAGCAATGTATCTATAGTGTTGTAGCATTGGAATTGGAGGAAATCGGTCGTGCAAACATACGCAAAGGAATTGATGTCAGGCTTTAAACGCTTGCATATGCGCTTTGATTCGTTAAGATCATTTAATAGCGGGTTAAGTACAGGTTAAACCCTACAGCAAAAAAAGGAATATTTATGATAAAAGGAGCTGACAATGAATTGGTTAGTTTTTATTACCAAAACAAAATTAATAAGGAAAAGCAACTTGTATCACTAAACTGGCGTCACAAAGCCTCCAAAAGCACGGGAATGACCTACTTTTGACCCATTGAACATCAACCATTCAAAATCACATTATCACCATGAGTATTAAAAAAATTGCTTCGGCCTCCCTTTTATTTTTCGCTATCACTGCGCTGGCTACGGCGCAACGAATTGCTGTTGTTGACGTAACCGCTGTTCTGGAAAGCCTCCCTGAGTATCAAAAAGCACAGGAACAACTGGATAAAGTAGCCACCACCTGGCGTCAGGAAATTGCACAAGAACAGGACAAAGTGAAAGGTATGTACAGCAAATACCAGGCAGAGCAAGTGCTGCTAAGTGAAGAGATGAAAAAGTCGAGAGAAGAAGAGATCATGAACAAAGAAAAAGAGGTGCGTGAAATGCAACGCCTCAAATTTGGGCCAGAAGGCGCTCTTTTTAAAAAACGCGAAGAGTTGGTAAAGCCGATTCAAGACAAAGTATACGGGGCTATCGAACGATTTGCTACAGACAAAGGCTTCGAGTTTATTTTTGACAAAGGCAGTGCATCGGGCCTTATCTTTTCCGACAAGAAAAATGATAAGACTGAAGACCTGAAGGCTGCATTGAAAAAGGGTTAAAGAAAAATCACGAAGGTTGATAAAGTTGAAATTCAGGGTTTAATGTGCCCCAATCGGCCACTATGTGACTCCCTGCGCCAACTTTATCAACCTTTATCTGTGTAAGTAAACCATTTGACGCTTCGGCTGCTTATTTTTGCCCCAATCTTCGCAGCTTTTGCGTTTTTTCAACAATTTTCAACAAAAAATGAATAAATCAACGTTGCTGACCCTTTGCTTTACCGTCATGGTTGCAACCGTCGGCTTTTCCCAAAAATTTGCTACTGCAATTCCTCTGCTTTGTTGACCAATATACCTGAGATGAAACAGGCCGACAGCGAATTGAAAAGTTTTCAAACCCAACTGCAAAAAAAAGGGCAGGAGATGGTGAAGGGACTACAGGATAAAGCGGCAGAATTAAAACGCAAAGAAGAACAGGGCACCATTTCTCCTAAAGAGCTCGAGATTCAAAATGCCAAACTTGCCGAAGAGCAAGAGGCGATTGCAAAATATGAGCAAGAGGTATATGAGAAATTGGCTCAAAAACGTGAAGAACTGTTTTCTCCCATACTTGAACGCGTCAACAAGGCAATGAGCGATGTTGCACAAGAGCATGATTCATTTTCGTGTTTGATACCAACTCTAACATGGTGCTATATGCCCATGAATCACTGGATGTAACCCAGTTGGTCAAAACCAAACTGAACATTGAATAACCTTGCAAAGCGGTTTTTAACCGCCTTGATTGTAAAACTAAAAAATTAACGAAAGGGTAATTGGGGTAGCCAGGTAACATAACCTTTACCCCAACTATTTTTTGGCTGCCTCTGCCGTCTGCCGTCTGCCGTCTGCCGTCTGCCGTCTGCCGTCTGCCGTCTGCCGTCTGCCGTCTGCCGTCTGCCGTCTGCCGTCTGCCGTCTGCCGTCTGCCGCTAAAACTTTGGACAGATAATATCCTCGTTATTGTAGTTGCCCAGGTACGTAACCTTCCAACCAGTGCTACGATGGCATCAAGTCCAAAGCCATCGGTATTGCGCACAGAACGCGCCCAACTGCCTACTTGAAGTGCTGTTGAGCCATATTGGCCCATGGCAAAGCGCAGGTTGGTTCCTGTATTCAGCTCCATATGCGGACCCTGCATGGCCACCAAAAAACGCGGATGGATTTGAATGCGATTGTCGCGGGTCAGGGGCAAATTGGCGGCTAGTTGACTGGAGTATTTGGTATAAAGTTTATCCCCTTTTCCTTTGTTTTCATAGAAGGAAATATTGGGCTGTAAGAAGTGGTGTATTGCTGCACCGGCATAAAAACGGCCACCTTTTCCCACTTCTGCGGTGTAGTTTAATCCAGCGCTGTAATCGGGATACGAGAAGTTATTACCAGGTAAAACTTCGGCTGTTTGACCTGAATATCCAGTAGTTCCATCGAATTCATCGTGGAAATGAAGTGACCCGTAACTGACATTTCGCTGCGTGAGCCCACCTTGCAGCCCAACGGTCAAGAATTGTTTGTTATTGACGCCCAGCGCTTTATGATACGCCAGGGATACAGCAATTTGGGTTGTACTGAAATCGACCACACTCACCTTATCATTAAAAACATCAGTCCCAAGCCAATAGCGTCGTCGTTGTTCTTTTTGCGACGCGTATCGAAACGCAGGTCGGCAAACATCGAAAAGGTTTTAATTGGGTTGTCGAGCACTTTGCGCCATTGATCCCGGTAAATCGTTCCAACGCGGTAGCTGCCTTCCATCGCACCCGTCAATGCCGGGTTGAGGCTAAGTGGTGCGGCGTAGAATTGAGTAAAATGTTTGTCTTGCGCCGATAGCGTCGTCGACAAAACGGTCATCAAAAAGGAGAAATAGAAGAGTTGCTTCATGCTTATGGGAATGAATTTGGGCAAAGGTAGCGCGTAATATGTTGAGAGGAGACAAGGATTTTATGCCAAACGTCAAAGTACAAACGTCATTTTAGAATCTCAATAATTAACATAGTTCCTGTAGAAACGATTTTTTCTACCTTTCGCCCGACCACCATGTGACATGCCTTCACCCGTTCACTCAATCATTTTATGAAAGACATCTCTGATTTCAAGCCCTACATTCCTGCAACGAATGTTTCTGTTAAAGAGTTCACGTTACGTGCTGTTGTTATCGGCGCTTTGTTCGGAATACTTTTTGGAGCGGCCACTGTTTACCTGGCATTGAAGGCTGGGTTGACGGTTTCTGCTTCCATCCCGATCGCCGTACTGGCTATTTCGCTGGGGAGAAAATTTTTAGGAACTACGATTTTAGAAAACAATATTATTCAAACAACAGGTTCTGCCGGGGAGTCAGTGGCCGCCGGGGTCGTATTTACCTTGCCAGCATTTCTGTTCCTCAGCGATGGCATCGGAAAAGGATACTTCAATTATTGGACCATCCTCATGCTGGCGATCTTCGGTGGCATATTGGGTGTTTTGATGATGATCCCGCTGCGCAGGTCCTTAATTGTGAAAGAACACGATACTTTACCCTATCCAGAAGGCACTGCATGCGCACAGGTTTTAATTGCCGGGGAAAAAGGTGGCGATTTTGCTAAAACAGCGTACCAGGGCCTTGGTTTTGCCTTGGGATACGCCATGTTGCAAAGGGTTTTCATTATTGCCGAAGCCCCCAGTGGGTATCGAGTGCCACCAATAAATACTTGCCTGCTGCTCGCCTGAGTGGCGAAATCAGTCCGGAATACCTGGGCGTGGGGTATATTATCGGTCCTGGAATTGCCGGGGTTGGTAGCAGGTGGCGTCATGGCCTGGTTTGGCCTGACACCGCTATTAGCCACGTTAGTACCTCCGGATGTTATTGCAGCACAATTGGATAAACTGGACTTGATGAATCCTTTGGAAGCCAGTGCTCGTTTTGGCTGGGATCCCGCAACACATAGTTTTGGCAACCTTTCTGAAGCCATATATCGAGCCTATATCCGACAAATAGGCGCAGGCGCAGTGGCCGGAGCAGGATTTATCACCTTGATCAAAACAATGCCAACCATTGTATCCTCTTTCAAAGACAGCTTAGGCGATATGCGCAACCGCGACAAAAGTGTAGCGACGGCCCGTACCGAAAACTACCTCTCCCTTAAAGTGGTGGCTATAGGCAGTCTTGCATTGGTACTTTTAATGGCCGTTTTACCCGGTATGCCTGGTGATAACTTTTTCAGTAAAATACTGATTGGCATTCTTGTCATCATTTTTGGATTTTTCTTTGTGACGGTCGCCAGCCGTATTGTTGGAATCATTGGGAGTAGCAATAGTCCCGTTTCCGGGATGACCATCGCCACCATTATGGGCACGGCGCTGGTATTTATAGGTGTTGGTTGGACCGGAAAAGTGTATGAGCCAATGGCGCTTGTTGTAGGTGGTCTGGTGTGTATTGCTGCTGCCAATGCAGGTGCTACTTCTCAGGATTTAAAAACGGGCTACCTGATTGGTGCCACGCCCCGGTATCAACAACTGGCGTTGTTCATCGGCGTGGTGGTTTCATCCCTGGTGATCGGGGCCACAGTGCTTTTCCTAGATAATCCGACTGCCGAGATGCGGGCGCTTGGGATTGAACACGCCATCGGTGAAAAATTTAACGCCCCACAGGCTACGTTGATGGCCACTTTAATAAAAGGGTTACTTTCATTCAACCTTGACTGGCAATTTGTGTTGGTAGGATTGTTCTTTGCTATTACGCTTGAGCTCTGCGCTGTAAAATCACTGTCTTTTGCGGTAGGGTTTTATTTGCCCCTTGCTACCACACTCCCTATTTGGATTGGAGGCGCTTTGAAAGGTTTGTCTGATTGGTGGGCGCGTAGAAAAAATCGGGAAGTGGAAGATTCCGAACTTGGAAAAGGCAGTTTGTTTGCCACAGGCTTGGTGGCAGGTGGCGCATTGGCCGGGGTAATTGTTGCATTGTTCCAGGCTTCAGATGGTACCGCTGCGATGCTTGAAACGGTCAATATGGAACATTCCATCGTAAACGAGATCGGCCAAAATGGCTACAACATTCTCGCCGTTGGAGGTTTCGCACTTTTGGCATACTTCCTCATGCGAGCAGCGAGGGAAAAATGAGTGATGAATGATAAATGATGAATGATGAGCAAAATGGCATTGGTTATTTTCCATCATTCATCATTCATCACTCATCATTTATCATTTATCACGCATCACGCATCACGCATCACGCATCACTCATAACATAAATGGCACACTTTAAAAGAAATGCATCCGCAGTATGGCGCGGTACCGGGGCTGATGGCGCTGGCGAACTCAATGGCCCATCGGGCGTTCTTGCCGCTACTCCTTATTCAGCGGCTAAGCGCTTCCAAAACGAAGATGGTAAAGCAGGGACTAATCCTGAAGAGCTTATTGCAGCGGCACACGCGGGCTGTTACATCATGGCGCTAAGTTTTGGCCTTTCCAATGCTGGTTTTCCGCCTTCAGAGCTTCGTTGCGAAGCAACCATCGAAATGGACAACAGCGCAGGCGGCTGGGCTTTCCAAAACAATCACCCTGCATTTGGAGGCTGATGTGCCGGGTATAGATGCAGACAAGTTCCAGGAACTGGCCAACGCGGCCAAAGCCGGATGCCCTGTCAGCAAAGCTTTGTCTGCGGTGCCAATCGCATTAGAAGCTAAATTGGTTTAAAAGCGTCCAAATACGAACATGAGTCATGCCTAATTTTTCGTGAATAACCGATAATATTAGGGTGCCCTGGCCGAGCGTGTGCTAAAACCGGCCTGATGCCAATCCCGATTTTGCGAAATCGGAGGATTTGCATCAGGCCTTGATTTTTCTGGTTTTTTTTGCATCAAGGCAAAAAGAACGAAATGCTTGAAAATCAAACAGATATCACGTATTCAGGGTTCTTTTCTAAAATTCGGGATGGCTCATGCTCGTTGTTTTTGTGTTGGAGGTACTGATTTCAAAAGATCTTGACCATGAAAAAGGCTTTCTTCTTTGTACTCGTGTCCCTTCCGATCGTTCTGTCGGCTCAAAGCCCCTGGGCGCGCAATAAGGCTGGTTTACCTTCAAGCGGGCTATTACTTCATCCCAACGTACAGTACTTTGTATGGCGACAACGGTGATGATATTATCCTTCGCCGAAAAGTTTCAGAACGGCAATTACAGATTTATGGAGAATACGGATTGGGCAAAAAAACAACGTTGATCCTTTCAGCCCCCATCGTTTTTTACCAACGAGGCGCTTCGAATACGGAAGCTCCTTTCTATTATGTGCCAACCGATACTGGTAGCATTGTAGGGCTGGGCAACGCCACCATCGCTCTGCGACACCAATTTTTAAGTGGCCCTTGGGCGCTTGCCGGCACGCTATCCATTGGATTGCCAGCAGGAGCATCCTATCAGCAATTGACGGATCTTCGCACCGGATATCAGGCATTTACCATTCAACCTATGGTAAGTCTCGGTAGGGGAGGCCGGAAAACCTATGGTTTCCTTTACGGTAGTTATGGCTATCGAAGCAACCACTATAGTCATTTTTTGCAGCTGGGTGCAGAAACGGGTGTTCATGTCGGCAAATTCTGGCTCATAGGCTTCTCCGAATGGAGATATTCCCTGGAAAACGGTTCAAAAGAGCTGCCTGCCATTGATGTGTTGACAGGCTTGTATGCCAACGATCAGGGGTGGTGGTCTGTAGGCGTAAAAGCTATATGGGAAATAAATCGTTTCGTAGGGCTTTCCGTCTCAGGTGCGGGTGCAGGTTGGGCACAGTATGTGCCTAAGAGTCCTGGCTTGGGTGCGGCGGTTTATTTTAAATGGGATTAGCCGCCTCCGGTGGCTGTTTTGAATCACGCCTGGGGCGCGAAAAGGGGGGGCGCCAAGACGCAAGGACGCAAAGCGTAGCGTACCCATTGAATAAAATAAAACACTACAGGAGGATGTTACACTTGGCGTCTTGGCGAGAAACCCCAAGATGCAATAAGCTGCGGTAGGTCCAGTAATGTTGCCGGTGGGAGCAGTTATATCGTTACACTTTTCGGCAATTGTTTACCCGTTTCTTAACGGAAATAATAATTACTTAGTCGGATAATGCGCGCCACATTGAACGGTTCCTCCCACATTTGCGCCCATAATTATCCACCATTATTCAATTAAAATCAATACCAATGCGCAGTAAACACGAAATCGATTTCAAGATTCACGGAGAAGAGATGCAATGCGTCGAGATTGAGCTCGATCCGCAAGAAACCGTCATTGCTGAATCTGGCAGCTTTATGTTCATGGACGAGGGTGTAGAAATGGCCACCGTTTTGGCGACGGCAGTGATCGTGCACAAGTTTTTGATAAAATTTTGACCGCCGGCAAACGAATGCTGACCGGAGAAAGTTTGTTCATGACCACGTTCACGAATATGGTTACAGGCAAACAAAGGGTCACGTTTGCGGCGCCTTACGCAGGAAAGATTGTCCCCTGGATTTGATGCAATTTAATGGCAAAATCGTTTGCCAAAGGATGCCTTTCTCTGTGCTGCCAAAGGGTAAAGGTTGGCATCGAATTCCAACGCAAACTCGGTACCGGCCTCTTTGGTGGCGAGGTTTATCATGCAAAAACTGGAAGGCGACGGTATGGCATTTGTACGCAGGTGGGTACATCCTTGAACGTGAACTGGCCATTGGTGAAACCCTGCGGTGGATACCGGGTGTATCGTTGCGTTTACGGATCGAATTGATTATGATATTCAATTTGTAAAAGGTGTAAAAAACATGGTTTTTGGTGGGGAAGGTCTTTTCTTTGCGGTGCTCAGAGGGCCAGGAAAAGTCTGGCTCCAATCCCTTCCCGTGAGCCGTTTAGCTGCTAAAATCATCTCTTACGGCATTGGCCCGCGCAAAGAAGAAGGGAGTATCCTCGGGGGACTGGGCAATCTAATCGACGGCCGTTAAGCCCAGTAACACAACATTAGTATAAATCAGCCGCGCGACGACGGCAAGCTTTCATGAATTACCGCTACATAAGGAAAAGCCACGGCTGGATTTACAACATATTGCATCCTGTAGTCCAATTGGAGTGCAGGATGCTTTTTCGAAAAATATACTTCCACAACAGGAAAGGGGTGCCGGCCAATAAACCTGTTTTGATTGCTTCCAATCATCCAACGGCATTTATCGATCCGATTTTCTTGTGTGTTTTTTTGGAACCGCCCGTGTACAACATGACAAGGGGCGACATTTTCCGCAAGCCATTTTACCGCAAGTTGATGGAACATTGCAATATGTTCCCGGTGTACCGACAGCGCGACGGGTATGACAAAACGCGACCGGAATGATGAGGTATTTGAATACTGCCAGAAAAAACTGGTCGATGGGGTAGCCGTCAATATTTTTGTGGAAGGAGAACACCACCTTGATAAACGCGTACTTCCCTTGCAGAAAGGTATTGCCCGGATTGCTTTTGGCACCTACGAAAATCATCCGATGGAGGATTTCAAATTGTCCCGTTGGTTTAATTACATCTATGGCGAGATATAGCGCGATGAGGCCAAAATCATCGTAGGCGCTCCCATTTTGTAAAGGATTATTGGACGCAGTACCAAGAAAATCCCGGAGCAGCCATCAACGTGCTTTGCGCTGATATCCGAAAAGCTTTATTTTCTACCTGTTATCAAATTGAAGATCGGGAGGATGATGTACTGGCAGAACAACTGCTGATGCTTTGGAGAAATGATCATCCAGATCCCCTCATACCGATTATTGAAGGCAATGCAGACCGGTTTTTTAGTGAAAAACAAGTATTAGACAAGCTGAACGATATGCCGTTGGATCAAAAAAACCAACTGCGTGCGCAAACGGATGCCTATTTCGACAAAGTTGATGCTGCCGGATTAAAAGACGAGTTTTTGATGCAGCCGGGTCAGGGAGCATGGGTCTGGTTGGCTTTTTTGATATTGGGATTTTTGCCTTTCTTGATCGGGATTGTTTTGGGCTGGCCCGTCCGACAGTTGGCCCAATACGTCACGGATAAAAAGGTAAAAAAACGGGAGTTTCGCACCAGCATCTTGTTGGGAATCGGCGTACTGGGTACTTTTTTTTATGGGATGTTCCTGCTGATAACCGGCATTCTGTTGGGGTGGCCTATCCTGATATCGCTTGCACTGTTGCTGCCCGTTCTTACCTGGTTTGCCATCTTTTGGCGTGAAAGACTATATCATTGGCGAGCCGCCCGGGCCGCCATGCGCCACCCTCAACGCGACCAGTTATTGGCAATACGTTCAGCTATTTCCTATTGATCTTCTTGCGCTTGTAGTATTTCAAAGCCGGGATCAAACGGCGTTAACATCGACTTGATGTCGCTGAGGAAATCGTCGCCATATTTCAGCAGATAGGGCAGGATATTATCGGTGCGCTCCTGAAGGCCATTGGTGGGAAACAATTTTTCTTTCAAAGTGCGCAATTGGTTGATCGTCACTTCATGCTTTTGTTTTTCGGCGCGCAGGAGCCTGCTTTCCCATTGCTCCAAACCGGCTACGGCTTTTACTTCTTCAGCCCGCACTGCTTTTTCCAACGTACGGTCAATAGCGCTTGCTTTCTGGGAGTCAGTTGATCATCGACGAGCCGCAATTGATTAATTTCTACTTGCAAGCTCACATCGCCCGCAGCATTTCTTTCTACGTAGGCTCTCCAGGGATTCCGTTTCACCAAAAAATGCGGCTGCATCAAAACCAAATTTCTCCAACTTATTTACGGCGTCTTTGTCGAGCCAAAGCACCGAATGTCGCCGTACCAGCATGGGAAATGGCACTTTAAAATGTGCAAAAAGGGCTTTTCGCTCCAGCCAATACGCTAGTTCGCCACCCCCGCCGACGTAGGCGAGGTTGGGCAAAATCAGTTCCTGAAAAAGGGCCGCAACACCACATTGGGGCTAAATATTCAGGATGCGCTTCCAGTTCAGCCTGAATTTCTGATGCTGAAAATACCAATGTCGTATTCAGTACTTTATATAAATTTCCTTCCTGGACGATTCGTTCCCGCATCCCGGGTTTCATATAAAACAGATTGATTTCCCGCGGCGCAGCTGGGTTTTGAACCCTTCGGCGTTCAGTTGAGCAATGGTATCATTGACCAACTGAAAAGTAGGCTGCTCCAGCAATTCTTGCCGCATAATGGGGATAAAATGCCGCTTCAGAACTGGGCTGTTCATGTTTAAAACAACCAATCCGAAATCGCCCAAAATTCATGGAGCAATGCCTGGGTAGCCGCTGCAAAATCTTTTTCGCCGGAATAAGCCCTTTCGACGCGCTCAAAAAGCACTTGCGCGGCAGCACTTTCGCCCAGTAAGGTTTTTAATTCCGCTAAAGCCGGCTTAACACTGGCGCTATCCATACTGCCAACAGGGCCCGTTGATTGCGGCTCCCAGATGATTTTTTTTCCAAAATATTCACCTTGTTCAATTCCTCCAGATCGTGGTCCTCACTACCCAGTACGAATACAGGAATGATCCGACGCCCATCACCTGTCCGTGATTCCAGCGCTTCCGCTAAGTTGATGGTCGTCAATGCTTTGTATATAAAATAGAGCGGGCCGAGGAAAAGGCTTGGCTGGTGTGCCGTCGTGACTGTAAAGGTGGTGTCGTGCCGAAGTGCCTGGATATTGGCCTGTACGTTTGCCTTTACTGGAAGCAGGGCATATTGCTGTTCCAGAAGATCCGTCAAGTCTTTTCTAGGGAAGGGTATTTGCTTTCGCTCCTCCAATAAGGCATCCAATGAATCGAGTGCAGGCGGATGGGTGTAAAAGGGGCTGAGTTTAGGGTCGCCAATGGCGTAAGCAACATCGGTTTTGGCCAATTGAGGCACCTGGGCAAAGGGTATAATTGTCTTTTTCATGCGGATTTGTTGCCGAGGGGAACAATCGTTCTCGCAATAGGTTTATTGTATTCTATCAAGCGTGGTATTTTTGTCGCATGATGGACCAACAACACATTCTTGAGTGGCTTACCGATATCCGAACGGATTTTGATGAAGAAAATTTTTTCCGAAAACAAACGCTTGAATTCGTGCGCGCCAACGAGGCATACTGGCAGCGAAGCACGCTTTCGGGGCATTTGACAGGGTCTGCCTGGGTACTAAACCCCTGAAAGACAAAGCATTGTTGATCCATCATCGGGGTTTAGACAAGTGGTTTCAACCGGGAGGTCACGCAGAATCTACCGATGCTACGCTGCTGGAAACCGCCCGCCGCGAGGCATTGGAAGAGTGTGGTTTACAAGGGTTGACGCTGTTTTCCGATGCTATTTTTGACCTGGACCTTCACCTCATTCCGGCCAAAAAAGATATTCCCGAGCATATACATTTCGATGTTCGCTTTGCTTTTGTATCCAATTCCGAGGTGCTCAATGGTGACTTTGCAGAAGTGAAAGACCTGCAATGGGTCGCTATAGAAGCGTTGTTACAATCAACAGATACCCAGCAATCACTTCGGCGGATGGCGATTAAAAGTTTAGTGCCTTCTTCATTTTGAAGTGGGGCAGGAGACTTCCTCAAAGGATCTCCGATTGATTCGTACCCCAACCGGAGATAAAAAGGCACGGCCGTTTTGCGCGCATGCAAGGTGATCTCTTTAAAATTCAATTGTTTGGCCACCATTTCTGAATACGCCACCAAGGCTTTGCCGATGCCTTTGTTCTGTTGGGCAGGCGCAACGGCTACTTGTCGCATTTTTACTTCGGATTGGTTTACCGGTGTCAGATTGAGGTAACCGATCATGCGACTGGCCGCATCGTAAGCTGCAAAGTGAAGATTATCCCATTCGCCAGCGAGCTGCTCCGGCGTATATTCCAAACCTAAAGGGCGACGCAACACTTCGTAGCGCAAGGCGACGGCTTCATCGTACTCCGGTGTGGCAAATTCAATTTGGCAGATCATCATGCTTTCAGAAAATATTTTGCAAAGTTGTTACTCTTTTTGAGTCCAGGACTACCTTGCAGTCGCATTTTTTCACCTAAACCTCTTTTTAACAATGGAAAACTTTGATCAACCCCTTGACGTGGGGATGGCGCCCAGGAGCGATGATGGCCTGCGCATCACCCCTGAAATTCGGCTTTTTTGGGAACAAACGGCCAAATGGACACTTTTTTTCGCCGTATTACTCTTTATTTTATTTGGATTGGTGACGCTGGCAGGATTGGCAGCGGCGATGTCTACAGGCGCTGCCGGCGTTGTCGGTGGAATAGCCCTGGTGGCCATCTATGGTGTAATACTCTTTTTCCCAGGGTTGTATTACTACCGTTTTTCAAGCCAGATGAAGCAAGCCCTTACGACCGACGACACAGGCATGTTGGAACAAGCCTTTGTAAACCTGAGGCGATTTTATCGCTACGTTGGCATTATGGTGATTGTCATCATTGCTGTTTATATGGTATTCCTGCTGGTCTTTGGCGCCACGATGATGCGTGGTGGGTTGCCAATGGAATAGTATTCACCTTTAAAATTCAAAACAATGTCGATACTTGATGAAAATGCTGCTCAACATAATGGCTTGAGTGTCACCGGCGAAATGAAACGCAGCTGGATGTCCATCTCCAAATGGGCGATGTTTTTTGCCATCATAGGCTTTATATATATTGGACTGTCACTGCTGATGATCGGCTCCATGGGCACGATGCTTCAAATGATCATGGCTATGGGCGGCGACAATCCTGTTTTCTCGGTGATTGCCCCCATGATGTCTTATATTACCATTATCTCGGTTCTGATGATGGCCGTCATGTTTTTTATCAACTTCTACCATTTCCGGTTTGCCTCCCAGATACAACGCGCCGTGAATTTTACAGATCAAACTTCTTTTGAAAAGTCATGGCTCAATCTCCGCAACCATTTCCGGTTGTATGGTATTACGGTTTGCGCTTTGATTGTTTTTTATGTGATCTTGATTGTGGTGATAGGTTCGATGATGGCTAGCAGTACTGTGCCGATAGGGTAGGTGGTAGGTAAGTCTCAACGGGATCAATTATAAATAGCCCTGGATGGTGTCCGGGGTAATCAGGCATATTCGCACCCACCGTGAAGTAGTTGAATAAAGATTGCGCGTCATTTCAACAACGTCCTGGCGGAAACCATGGATGGCGCCGGTGATTCCAATGTTGATTTCCCCCAATCCTTCATTGAAATGCTCCATTCCATCATGGGAATAGCGCAAATCAACCATGGAAAGCGCCATTTCGTGGTTGGGTTCATCCAGGCAAACGAAGGGAAGCTCCATTCCATCATTGGAATGAAGCAATTGAACCATGGAATGATGCAAATGAACCATGGAAAGCGCCATTTCGTGGTTGGGTTTGTTCAAACAAACATAGGAATACTTCATTCCAACATTGGATGGAAGCAAATGGATGAAGGAGCGCGCCATTTGGTTGAATCTCTGATCCATTTGGATGAAGGAATTGGATCAGATATTTTGCGGGGAGTGTTCTGTAAACTGTATTCGTCAGGGTTATTTATTAAAACCGGAAAGCGCACAGCAATGCAAAGTGGAATAGAATTTTATTGGATAATAAGCCGCTGTGCTGTCAAAGGGTACCTTCTTGTGAAAGTATCTGCACAGTGTAAAATCCTGGGATGATCGAGCTCAGTTGAGCAAAGCCTTCATCGGTCTCCTTAAAGAATTTTAACTGTCCTAATTGATTGAAAAGTTTGAAATTAATCAATTCTGAGCCAGTCCCACGCCAATAAACGGTATTCGTAGCAGGGTTGGGGAATAATGTGATAGCGTTTTCCTCCTCCGGGCTGTCTGTCCCCACCGTCGTCACCCACACCGTCTTGCACTTCGTATCGCTCCCATACTGGTTGCTTACCTGTAAGCACACCACATAAGCTCCCGGCCCGGGGAATACATGCGCTGGGTTGCGCTCCGTACTTTGTGTGCCATCTCCAAAGTCCCAGAGCCAGGCATCCGGCTCATACCAGGACACGGAAGTGAAGTCCACGCTGGTGCCGCCCGTGCGGTCGTAGCGCCAGCCCGCCAGCGGGTGGTTGTCCAGGCCGAGCGTGTCGCAGGGCGAGCCGTCGACGGGGCCGAGGCGGAAGTTGGGGAAGTGGGGGAGGTTAACATAAGGGTAATCGAAACTGTAATAGTGTTGCTGTACTTCGCATGCTACACCACTCCGCTCAGGGTATTTGATTCGGTGCATACAGTTTTGCCCCCCCAAAGATCGGCCATAGATATAACCATCAGGACCAAGTTCGAGATACGCCAGGTTGACCTCAAAAGGACAAGAATATTCAGTATCTCGCTCCGCTACAATGCTCTTACTGGCGGCGATGTCTGATGCCCACATATCAAATTGAAGTATTCGCTTTATCTCGGCTGCGTAGAGGTAGTGCCCATCGGCCGACCATGCCAGCCCGGCATAAAGGTTGTTGTCCGCATCGTCTTGAACTGAGATGAATAAAGGATTTGATAGTACCCCATTACATCTGTCAAAATCGAAGATGCGTAAATCGTCACGAGTGTTGAATCTCGCCATTTTTGTTCCATCTGGTGAGAACACAATTTCTCCACCAGCTCCACTTGTTGTTGGGGCCCCAATAGCCTGTTGTGTTGTAATTATACCAATTGGAGAAAGAAGGACGGTAAAGTATTTGTTACTTTTTAGCTTGGCTGCTATTATCCACCAATCACGCCCATTGGCATGGCGAACGGCATGCAAACCATCATAACTTATAGTATCTAATACTATTGGTTGATTTTTATAAATAGTTGTTCCTTGACTATTATTGGCAGATAGATCGACTAAAGTATGCAACAAGTTTTTTGAAATAATATATTGGCCTTCTAATACAGTGGGATAATGAAAAAAGTGGAATCTGGAATTATTTGTGGGGTCAGATATTACTATCATATTTTGAGGAATATTATAACCAACTCCCTCTGCACAAAAATTATTATACATAATTCCCGCATTTAGTCCAGAACTATTTTCAACTACTATTCCATTGGTATTTTCTATATAGCAGCCATTGCTATATAGAAGTAAACTTCCAGCTGAATCGGAAATACAAGTTGAGGAAGTCGCAAAATCCATAGGTCGTTGATCGTATGAAATAACCAAAGAGTCATCAAATCGAAACCTGATGCCTTCTTTTAACCCACCAGGTTCGTAATCGTAGCCAAAAAGCCATATATTATCTTGTTTCTGGGCTAATATATTCGAACATACCGCTAGACAAAGTAGCAGTGTTAAAGGACGTAGCATGGCAAAAATGGAAAAGCGCGGGTCTTACGCACCGGAAAGCGTAAGACACGCGCAGGGTGAGACAGAGGAGGTTAGTAGTTTGAAATGATAAGCGTTTGGCTTGTCAACAGGAGTTGTCCTGTTGCGAAAGCAGTTGAACATAATAAAGGCCACTATTCAACGAGCTCAAATTTGCCTGACTATTTTCAACTATTCTTTCAACTAGTAGTTGCCCAAAAGCATTGAAAACACGCAACAAAACGGGCGCTCCGCCATCCCCAATCCATGAAACGTAGCCGGAAGTAGGATTCGGGAAAAGGGTTACGGCTCCGTTTTCAGGGGGGGCATTTGTCCCCACCGTCGTCACCCACACCGTCTTACACTTCGTATCGCTCCCAAACGGGTTGCTCACCTGCAAGCACACCTCATAAGCCCCTGGCCCGGGAACACATGCGCCGGGTTGCGCTCCGTACTCTGAGTGCCATCTCCAAAATCCCAGAGCCAGGCATCCGGCTCATACCAGGAGACGGAAGTAAAGTCCACGCTGCTGCCACCCGTGCGGTCGTAGCGCCAGCCTGCGAGCGGGTGATTGTTGATGCCCAGGGTGTCGCAGGGCGAGCCGTCGATGGGGCCGAGGCGGAAGTTGGGAAAGTGGGGGAGGTTTTTATAAGCAAAATCAAGTTGATAGTAGTTTTGTTCAAGTTCGCAAGTTGTCCCGCTTCGTTCTGGGTGTTTTATGCGGTGCATACATTTTTGGCCGTTAAGCGGGGAACTGTATATCATGCCATCAGGGCCAAGTTCGAGGAAGGCAATGGTTCCGCTGAGGGGGCAAACAGGTGGCGCGGCTTCTGCGATGATTACTTTGCTGGCAGCAATGTCTGAAGCCCACATATCAAACTGGAGCAGCCGTTTTATTTCTGCTGCATACAAATAATGCCCGTCAGCAGACCAGGCGAGACCTGCAAAAATATTGTTGTCCGCATCGTCTTGGACAGGGATGAAGGATGGATTGGACAAGGTACCGGTACTTCTGTCAAAATCGAAGAATCGTAGATCATCTTGGGTACTGAAACGAGCGAATTTTGATCCATCTGGAGAAAAGGCCATTTGACCATAAGCGCCCAAAGTCAGGGGACTTCCCCGATAGACTGGATCTTTGTCTCCAGCCCTTGTGGAGAAAGCAATATAATGTGGTATGTATTGGTGAGGTATTTGGATACGACCATCCACCAATCCCGGCCATTGGCATGGCGCACCGCATGGATTCCGTCACCATCGATGGTGTCGCTTACCAATACCTCATTTTTAAATAGGGTACTCCCATCCCCATTGTTGGCGCCAATGTCCACAACGGTATGAAGCAAGTCTTTTAAGTAAAAAGCCTGGCCATTGTAGTGATGCCGGATGTGAAAAAGGTGGATAAGGTCGGGATTGCCAGGGATCTCTCAATATGGTCATGCTCTGTGGGACATTGTACCCAGTGCTGTCATCATAGCACTGATCGGTTCCGAGAAAGCCAGGGTTTAGCCCGTAACTATCCTCTACATAAACACCTGAACCAGTCTCAACATAACAACCGTTTGAAAGCAGAAGTAATTGGCCTGAGCTGTCACATAAGGAAGCATTAGTATCAAAGAATGGCATTCCACCTTGGGTATAAAATATTCTTAGTGAATCGTCGAAATGAAAACTGATACGCTCTGTCCCTGGGTGTTCTGGGTAGGTATTGGAATCGTAACCTATTACCCAAACATTATCTTCCTTCTGAGCTATTGTCTGCCCAGTTATAAAGCATAGGAATATTGGAATAAATAATTTTTTCATAGGATATAAAATAATAAGCATTGCTGCACGCACCGGAAAGCGCACAGCAATGCAAAAGAAGTTAAACTATTATTGGATAATGAGCCGTTGAGTTGTTAGAAGGTCGCCCTCCTGGGAATGGATTTGCATTGTATAAAACCCGGCAAGGAGCTTTCCAGTTTGAGTAAAACCTTCTGTGGTTTTTCGTGATAACTGCAGCTGTCCCAATTGGTTGTACAATTTGATGGTGACCAATTCTGAGCCAGTCCCCCTCCAATATACAATATTCGTAGCTGGGTTGGGGTATATTGCTATCGCTTTTCCTTTGTCGACACGTGCCGCTTGATTTTGCTGATCGCGTTGTTCGACTTTGGCGCACAAAACCCTGTCCTCATATTCCTCCCCAGTGAGGTAAGACACAATAGCGCGGGCTTCATATACAGCATCGCCGCCTTCCAATGGGCATTGTTCAGCTATTCCAGCCAGAACGGCAAGGTTGCTGGCACTGATGGAGTCAACTGCCAACATGGTCAGGAAAATGATATTGACGGTTTTGTGGTTCGAGTCTGGCCGCATGGTCGGACTGACTGAGGCGTTGACGGACAGCAGGGTTTGGATTTTTTGCTGGCGTGTGGTATCCAAGCCTAGTGTGAACTGCTCTAACAACGCCTGGGCATCTGCTCTTTCTTGAAGTACGGTGGCATATAAAGTGGCATTGACAGCTGCGCCAGACTGTCGCAGGCTATCCAATAGCCTCAAGGTTTCCATCTGAGCTTCAGTATTAGCATTTAATGTGTCCGATATGGCCTGCTCATTTGTAGTCAGGTCGAACAGTTGACCGCGCTCTTCGGCGATATACGCCAATTTGCCCGTGGACAAGGTGGCGTTAGCCGCTTTGAAGGTGGTCATTAACGTAGATTCTAAGGCAAGGTCTGGATTTCGCAACATCTTGCGGCAGAGGCGATAGGCGCCTTTCCAACGGGTCTCGTTTTGAAAAATGTCTGTGGGCAGCGTGTCTGCGGCAATGACCAGATCAAGGTCAGTTGGATTGGCGTCCTCACCAGCCCTGGGTGTTGTTGAATTAGGCGGGAAAGAACAGTTTATTGCACCAGGGGTGGGTTCAGAAGTGCCCTGATCAACAAACCAACCACTTCCCGGGTCAACAGGCGGGTTGAGCGCAGGGTTCTCTGTTTCGTCCACAAAAAATTCGGAAGCGCCCACAACAAATGGCCCACCCCAGTGCACTCCCCCAAATCCACTCCCCGGGATGCTGCCCAGGTCCCAGATGTTGCCGGTGTGGTACTGGTCGCCGATAAAGACGTTCCCGATGCCCGGCTCTCCGAGTTGTAGGCCAGTGATGTGGTTGTTCATGGAGTTGCCCGACACGTTGTCGCTGTAATCGGCCATATCATAGAATTGGAGGCCGGCATTGGTGTTGTCCACGCAATTGAGCTCAAAAACATTCGCCCAACCACCACTGGATCGGATGGCCCGGGAGTCGCCGAGCCCGGCCGTTGTGGTTTGGGTGACGCTATTGCCGCTGATATTGGAAAGCCCGACACCTTCTATCCAGATACCGTCGTAGTTGTTTGTCTGGGAGAGGTTGGTGACGGTGTTGCGGCGCACAAAAACCTACTGAACCGTTCCTGTACTGTATCCCTCGCCCGCCGTTGTGCATGGTGACCTGGTTCACATCAATATTCCAGCCGTTTTCCGGTTTTTGGCCCAACCCACCTTCATTTACCAATATCCCGGTGGCTGGCGAAGTGCCTGCACCTGAACCGGTCACTACAATGGTATTTTCATAGATGATGCTTTGGAAATCCGTAGGTTCGTTGAAGGATGACCTGATCCCGTATTTCCTTGCGGTGATCGTGTTCCCCAAAAAAGTCACCTGGCGTGTTTGGCTGAGTGCCCAGTCTATCCCAATGTCAACATTGGTCATCGTCACATTCTCTACATCGCCACCATTATAGAACCCCTGAATGCCTGTTTTGCAGTCATTAAATGTCATTGTGGTCCCTGCATCGTTGAGGTTCATATAGCTATTGGTGCCGTACCCCGCCACATGAATGCCGATCCCTTCTCTTTCGTAGCGTTTTACCCCGGTCGATTGGATGTCATTGAAGGTCATGTTGCCCAGGTTGCCAGTTGTATTGGTCGCAATGATCCCATTGGCCAGTGCATAGAAATCATTGCCGCCCCAGATATTGAAGTCCATATACCTGCTTACCAAAATGCCACAATACCCACGTTCCTCTACTAGTTCCGGCATACCTGAAAAGGGGGCTTTGAGTGGCGAATCGCCATAAAAATTATTGTTCTCAAAGCTGTTGATGGCGGCACGGAATGGCGCAGCCGTCATGTTGAACCGCGCACCAACGTAATTGTTGGCAAAGTTGCAGTTCTTGACCGAAACGGTGGCGCCTGCCTGAACATCTATGCCGAACCGGCAGTCGGAGATATTGCAGCCATTTAAAACCAGGGTTGCTCCCGGCTCCACAATGATGCCCTGTCCGAGCTCGCCCCCGCAGGCGAAGATGTCATAGTTGTTGATGGTGAGCGTACGTCCTGAAAGCACCGTGATCGTTGCACCAGGCAATAAAACAATTGACCCTGTTACAGCCCCCGTTCGGTCGAAAGCATAGTTGGTGTTTACGTCGAGGTCGTCCACCAGCACATTTGGAGCGCTGATGCATCCTGGCGCAGGGCAATCATCGAGGATGCCTAATGCAATCAAAGTGCTGAGGTTTGAAGTAAAGGGTGAAAGATTGACCATCGGAGGATCCGACTGAACCTGAATATTGTTTAGAATGGCGACTGGATCAGTGCCACAGTTAGCGTCATAAACGACTATTCGCATTCCCCCATAATAATCTGTTCGAACACGGTTAAATGCAAGCTCCAGCGTTGCTGCGGAAAAATTTTCATCGAATGGCACCGTAAATGTGCCGGTAACGATTAAATTTGAATTGGTACCGTTCGATGTGGTGACGTTCGTAAGCGCTCCGCTGCTGGCCAAGGTCACAAAATTTGGGTTGAAATATATCACTATGGTAAAATCATGTGCCACTGGATAGTCGTGTATAACAATTACCGGGACGGGAAATGTTAAATCGCAGATTCCCAATTCTATTGGAGTGGTCACCTCGGCACGGGCATCATTAAATTGACATTCAGGTTGGCT
Source organism: Lewinellaceae bacterium (assembly GCA_016708875.1). Lineage (GTDB taxonomy): Bacteria > Bacteroidota > Bacteroidia > Chitinophagales > Saprospiraceae > M3007. The sequence goes on along the minus strand of JADJFA010000027.1, from coordinate 15,092 downwards.
GAGGACGATTTTAGGCAAGAATAATGAGGCGAAAATGATTAAATGGTAGAAAAATAGCCGTATCTTAGGGAGTGCGGAGTGCGGAGTGCGGAGTGCGGAGTGCGGAGTGCGGAGTGCGGAGTGTCCATCTTCAATCCAATTGGGGTTAGACTTCGATTTTTCATAATGGTGTACTGTTTTTTTGTTAAAAATTTTAAATGAAGCAGCAACCGGTTTGCCAAGACTAAAGGTATGGGAAAGAAAGAGGGCCCGGGCGCAACATTTTTTTTTAAAGTCAGGAGGCTGGGATCTAGATCGACTGGTAATAATAACAGCAGAGGCCATCTTTTCGTGTAAAAGATGGCCTCTGCTGTTGTATGCTGTTGTCAGATGGACGGATAAGTCAGGTTACTGAAGTAAAGAATGCCATTGTTAAGCTTTCAGTGCATTGACGAGACGTCCTTTTCTTTCCTACAAAATATGCTTCACCCTCGGCCTATGCGGCGTAATATCACCCAGTCTGGCTTTTTTAGCTTCCTCATAATCGGTGAAGCTACCTTCGAAGAACACTACTTCGGCATCATCTTCAAAGGATAGAATATGGGTGGCCAGGCGATCGAGGAACCAGCGATCGTGGCTGATGAGCAGGACACAACCGGCAAAATTTTCGAGGGCATCCTCCAGGGCGCGCAGGGTATTTACGTCAATATCGTTGGTCGGCTCATCGAGCAGCAGCACGCTGCCGCCTTCCTTGAGCATCTTGGCCAGGTGGACGCGGTTGCGTTCGCCACCGGAACAGACGCCGAGTTTTTTCTGTTGGTCGGCGCCCATAAAATTGAACCTGGAGAGATAGGCCCGGGCATTGACGGAAGCGTTTCCAACTTGAATGATATCATTCCCTTCGGATACAATTTCATAAATCGTCTTTTCTGGCAACAGCGCTTCGTGGCTTTGATCCACGTAGCTCATTTGCACGGTATCGCCGATGGTGACGGTGCCAGCATCCGCTTTTTCCTGACCGGTGAGGATTTTGAACAGGGTGGATTTGCCACACCCCGTTTGGCCCGATGATGCCAACAATGGCGTTTTTAGGGATGCTAAAGGTCAGGTTTTCAAAAGCACCCGGTCTCCTTAGCCGAAGGATTTGGAGGCGAGATTTTTCAGCCCCATCGATGACATTATCGCCCAGGCGGGTGCCATTGGGAATCCAGAGTTCGAGTTTGGCTTCTTTTTCGCGGCCTTCTTCGCCAGCCATTTTTTCGTAGGCACTCAAACGGGCTTTGCCTTTGGCTTGTCGGCCTTTAGCGCCCAATCGCACCCACTCCAATTCGCGTTCGAGTTGTTTGCGGCGTTTGTCTTCGGATTTTTCTTCCTGGGCCAGTCGTTTGGCTTTTTGCTCCAGCCAGGAAGAGTAGTTGCCCTGCCATGGGATACCTTCTCCGCGGTCGAGTTCGAGGATCCAGCCCGCTACGTTGTCGAGGAAATACCGGTCGTGGGTAACGGCGATAACGGTACCGGGAAAGGCTTGCAGGTATTGTTCCAGCCAGGCAACGGATTCCGCATCCAGGTGGTTGGTCGGCTCATCGAGCAGCAGGATATCGGGTTGTGAAAGCAGCAGTCTGGCGAGGGCGACACGGCGGCGCTCACCACCGGAGCAGATTTTGATCGGGCGGTCGTCTTCCGGGCAGCGCAGGGCATCCATAAATACGCCGAGGCGGTAATCGAGTTCCCAGCCGCCGAGGTGTTCGATTTGTTCGAGTACTTCTCCCTGACGTTCAATGAGTTTCATCATTTCATCGTCGTCGGTGACGACGCCGAGTTTTTCACCGATGTCTTCATTTTCTTTTAAAAGGTCGACGATGTGCTGGACGCCTTCTTCAACGATTTGGCGGACGGTTTTGGACTCGTCCATTTCGGGTTCCTGGGCCAGGTACCCGATTTTAAACTGCTTTTCAAACTCGATTTTTCCCTGGTAATTCTGGTCGAGGCCGGCGATAATTTTTAGCAGGGTGGATTTACCAGAGCCGTTCAGACCTAAAACACCAATTTTTGCGCCGTAGTAAAACGACAACCAGATATTTTTTAGCACTTGTTTTTGCGGCGGGAACGTTTTATTCACGCCGGACATGGAGAAGATTATTTTTTCAGACATTATGTATGTGTGGAGGTGTTGAGAGTGGCTATACTTGAGGGTGCGAAGTTCGGAAAAGGATCGCAAAACTCCTTGGCAGTTGTAAAGTTTATATGCAATACTACTATTTGTAACGATCCAGCCTCCAGCCCCAGCGGGGCGAAATATGTGTAGAAAGAAATATGGACAAATCAAGGTGCTGCAAAACATTTACGTTGTCGCCCCTCTGGGGCTTAAACCGGGATGAAAACCATTTGCTACAAATGTTATCGCCCCGCTGGGGCTGTAAACCGGGATGAAACCATTTTTTACGAATGTTGTCGCCCCGCTGGGGCTGTAAGCCGGGGACACCAACCATTTTCTACAAATGTTATCGCCCCGCTGGGGCTTTGCTACAGTTGTCCGGGGACACTAACCATTTGCTACAAATGTTATCGCCCCGCTGGGGCTAGCGGTTGGATAGCCACTCTTATTTTGGATTTATGGTTTATCGTTCAATTTCCAACTATAATCAAGGTGACCAATGTCGGTTTTATCGTTCAATTTCACCTCAGCATACCGGTTGAGAAATGCTCGTACGGATCCGGCATCTCGTTCAAAATCGCCTTTAAACCACTTGAAAATCTCTGAAATCTGGGCTTTTTCTACCGAAATATGATTGCGAAGCGGGTCATTGACAAAACTGCGCATGCTGGCGTCCAGTTGGGTGTCGAGGTTTGCGGCAGTATAGGCTTCACGCAATAGTTTCGGACAAGAATACGACGCACAATTGATGGCTGCATGAATGCGGGCATCCTTAAATACAGGCCTCAGGATATTGTGCTCTATATTGTTCAAATCGTAGGTAAATCCTTGAATATGAATGAATTTGATGTCCCAAACGGAGTTCACAAATGCCAGCCCGCGTTTGATATCCTTGATACTTTCGATAGGGTAGTGTTGCATAATGAGCTGCACCGTGTAGGCATTATAGGCATTGATCCAGTAAGCCATTTGTTCGTTCCGCGACCAATTTTTTATCGCTTGGGTGGGCTGTTTCAAGCAGGTGCAGGTATTGGTTACGGGCGACGCTGTCTCGAATAAACCCTTTGTAATCGACAAAGCCGTTGGCGTCAACATGCTTTTTTACGAGGTTGTCCCATATTTCATGGGTGACCGGTTTTGAATCGGTATTTCGATGAATAGCCCGGCAGTTGGTGCAGACCAAACCGATGATGGTACTAAGAAAGGCGATGATCAGGATAATGGCAGGTTTCTTCATGGCTTTTTCATGCTGGAATGCTTCAAAATGCCTCTCCAATGGTCAAGTAGGCTCCGGAATTACCTTTGCCTTTGCCAAAACCATAATCCAGGCGCATGTGCAGGTGTTGTTTTCGGTCAAATTCAAACCGCAATCCAGCGCCCAGGTTGGGTCTTATTTTAGCGTTTTCGTTTAGCCAGCCATCACCAGGGTAAAATTGGATGTCACGGGTATCCAACAGCCAAACGGCGCCAAGGGAAGATGCCAAACCGCCTTTGGCGCCTGGATCATTCCCCTGGGCTATTTCACCCGCTTCCGCTATTTCAACGATGTCAAAATCGTCGAGAAATAATCGAACACCTGCAAACTGCGGACCGTTTATGTGGCGCAATAGAGTAGAGCGAACCCGCGGAAACTTTGCTGTAAACCCCTCTGAAAAGCTGTTGGGATACTTGTTTCCGATGCCGTAATATTGATAGAAAAAACGGTACCATCCTATTTCTCCGTACAGCCTCCATTTTTGATTTTGACTGTACAATTGGTAGGGGAAGTATATCAAAAATTGTTTTCGCTGGGTATAGGCGAGTCCAAATGTGATGCTCGATCGAAAGGGGCTGCCAACAAACGTTACCACTCCTGCTGCTCCGCCACCAATTTTTGTATCGGGTGAATAAAACAACAACGGCACCCAAAACAAACGTGTGGTCGTATCCGGAATGACAGATTGTGCTTTAGTCATGGATGCGGCACAGCAGAAAAAGCAAATCAGGCTTATCGATTGGAGCAAACGCATAGGCTTCACTCTTTTTGTTCCAAAAACAGCATTACCCAGGCTGCTATGAAACACAAACCACCAAGTGGTGTCACGGGCCCAGCCCAGGCTACCTGAAAAGGCAATAAGTCGCGGCAGGCAAGCAGAAATAAGGAGCCAGAGAATCCAATAATTCCTGCGAAAAACAACCAGCCTGCCCTGGGGAGCCAAACATTTTTTGGATAGTGTTGGAGTAATATTCCCACGGCCAACAGCGCCAGGGTGTGGTAAAATTGGTATTGTACGCCTTTTTCGAAAATGGCGATTTGATAGTCGCTCAAATGTGGTTTCAACCCGTGAGCGCCGAACGCGCCGATACCGACTACAGCTGCTCCCATGAGCGCCGCCATCTTAATGAATTGTTTGGACGTGGCTGGCATATTGATCTTGTTGAGGAATTTGAAATGAGTTTATTGCGCCATGAAGACAAGCCATTTTTTTATGTATAGCAACCAAACAAAGCAGCCGATCCAACCCAATAAAATGATTTGTAAAAATCGATCTCTTAACAACGCACGGGTAGGGGATTCAGTTTTGTTAAATACCATTGTTAGCTGTAAATAGCGCAATATTCCAATCACCACAAAAAAAGCTGTGTAAAAAATCTTGTCGCTACCAATCCGCACCGTCACCTCCGGCGAGAAACAATACATCAGATAAGCGACTACTGCAACCGTAGAACAAACCACCATCGCCATGTCCAGAAAAGGCAAATTATAACCTTCCAGGGCCTTTCGGAAGTTGCTTTCCCCCATGGCGACCACATATTCCCCGCGCCTTTGGCAAGCCCCAGTATCAGCGCCAATAAAAAGGTTAACACAATCAACCATTGTGAAACGGCTACCCCAGTTACAGCCCCCCCGCTAACACCCTAAGTAAAAAACCAAGTCCAATGAGGGAAATATCAATGAGCGCAAAATGCTTCAGGGAGAAAGAATACGCCACGTTAATGACGAAATACAAAAGGGTATACAGCAACATTTCAGGACATAAAAACACGGAGGTAAGCGTCCCCAGCAACAACAAACCCACTAACAGGAAAATACCTTCCTGCCGACTGATGGCGCCACTGGCGATGGGGCGCCGGCATTTGTCGGGGTGATTTCGATCCTGAGGTGCATCCACCAGGTCGTTGAGGACATACACGGCTGAAGCCACTAAAGAGAAAGCAATAAATCCTATGATTGCCCGCTCCAATATCAGCGCCTCGCTAAAACGAGCCGCAAAAAAAGCAGGGATGAAAATAAAGAGGTTTTTCACCCAATGCTCTATCCGTAGCAATTGCCATACGCTTTTGATAGACATGGCGCAAAGGTAGGCGGAAAGCGGAATGTGGAGTGTGGAGAGTTGAATATTGGATTTTGACCGTTGACTTTTGACTATTGCGGGAAAAAGACTTCGAACAGATCATCACTGATGGTGCTTTCTTTTTCTTTGGATAAGGATCGGTTGGAAACCATAAAGGCGCCGAAACCATCTCTTTTTAGGACAAAGAAAAATCATCAGCTGGGGAATTGATCGGGAGGCCAGCGTTTTCCGGCTTGGTCCAGTTATTTCCTTCTCCAACAGAAAAACTGCACATCCAGCCCGCCCAAAGAGGGGTGTCCCATACTGCTGAACCAAAGCGTTTTGGAGAACACATCATAATAGGGCGTCACCGTCACCGCCGGTGTTCACTTGACGCCCCAAATTCAAAGGAAAAGAAAAGTCGAAATCATCGGCGTTTAATGGCCGTTTGCAGGCATACAAATCCAGTCCACCCATACCACCTGCTTTGTCGCTGGCAAAAACAGCCATTCTTCTTACTCCGATATGACAAACAAAGGGCCATAGGTTGGAGCTTCCTTCCAAATTGATATAGGGTCGTAAACGAATTGGTTCGCTCCATTCCCCTGTTGAATTGCGTTGCAGCGCAAATAAAGAAGCGTTCGTTTTTTGTACGCTGCTACCTTGTTTGGCCATTGGGGGGGCATCGCTTCGTGCAAAATAGAATCGCTGGCCGTCAGGAGAAAAGGAGCCACATAAAAAGCCTTGAGCAGCAGCAGGTGGTAATCCGAATGCTTCTGTGGGTGCCTGCCAAGCACTTTTTCTTTTGGTGCAGCGCATTAAGACGGCTTGTTTTTCCCGAGCTTGGGAGAAATATAACAAGGTGTCGGAAAATGGTATAGGGGCAAATTCATTGTCAGTTGATGCTATAGGAGGCGGTAGCCAGGCAATACTGGGGCGAGGGGTTTGAGTGTCTTGTTGTTCTAATAAATCGGCCGCAAGGTTGCAGCCGGCGATCTCGTTTCTGACCACTTGAACCATCACCTCTTTTGATCGCCGCGATAGGATTCGCCTGTTTTTGCAACGCTTCAAGCGCCTCCTCATAACGGCCCTTGTTGTTTTAAGGAGCGTGCATACCGCAGGTTTGCCATTGGAAATCGCTGATCATCCTTGGCCGTACGATAGCAATTGGCGGCGTTGTGATAGTCGCGCACTTTGTTGTACGCTTCAGCGGCATGGTATAGCAAGGTGGGATCACTGTTGTTGAGTCGGCCTGCACGTTCGAACTTGGCAGCTGCCTCGGCGGCATAATTACCCTGTGCCAGGCTTCGCTCCGCTTGTCGCTGAAGTATCGAAACGGATTGAGCTGTTGTTGCTTGATAGCAGGCACAACCAATGACCACACTTGCGATAAGGTGAATAGGGAATGGGAGCTTCATATTGTCGCCTGGCAAGGTCGGTATTTTTAAAACACATGTGTCATCCTGGCATTTATTTCGCACTAAGACACAACGATACAACGAAATAATGATCAAGGGAATACCCCCGTTGTGTCGTTGTGCCGTAGTGCGAAATAAATGCTGGATGACACATGTGCTTCATTAACTCCAAAAAGTTAGTCCTCGTATTGCTTTGGCTGCTTGGCTCCTTTCTTATGACGGTAATTCCCCCATGAAAAACCAAATTTAAGGGTGGCCTGACCAAACCAACCACTCAGGTACTCGTTGTCGAGCCCAGGAGTCGTGGCATCTGAAACGAATCGATACCCGCCATCGATACCCAGGTGAAACCAGCGGAATACATTGATTTCCACGCCTGCGGAGGGCTGCATAACGAGAATCCGGTCGTCTTTGGTGTCGTTAAAATCCAACCGACCACGTCCAATTTCGAAGCCAATTTGTGGGTGAATGGATTTGTAATTTTTAAATCCGTATTGAACCAAAAATGGATACCACTCATGTCAAATGCCTGGTTCTGGATACCATCCCATTTAGATTCATCTATGACGGAATAATTCCCCACCCCCAAAAACAGCGCTTTGCCAAATTCAAGGCCAAAAACCTCCGTTTACATAACTATTCGTGTTGCCGAATTGGGTAAGCTGGTGCTTGTATCCCCCCAAATACCAGAGAAACCCCAAGCCGCGATCGCCGATGACGGTTTCTTCTTTTTGTGCGAAGATTTGAAAGGAGTAGAGTAGTGCAAAAGCCAATAAAATTGATTTGGTGTGCTTCATAACTGATAGTTGTTAAAACGGTTGATTCGTTAATGTTGCAGGTAATGTCTGAACGACGTTCAATAAGAGAACAAGGTTACAGGCAAGGTTGCAGCTGGGCAAGGAAAATAGCCATGAGCGGCCAACATTCACCTTTCGGTAACGGGTTTTAACCAGTTTTAACACGTCCGTTTATTTTGTTCGACCGTCTATCGGGATCCTGGTAATTGAAGAATATACCGCCTATTGCGGTGACTCTTTTTATAAGTTGATCTGCTTTGGCGTTCTTATTATTTAGATGCTTGGCGACGAAGCGCCAATGCTGAAACCAGGGTTACTAAAAAACCGATCGGAAACGGTTCCAAAAAGGTGAGCGCAAAAAGCGTCAGCGGGTTTTGATACATTTTTTGTAATCCAGCATTTTTTGCGACTCCTGTTGGATCTGGTCTGCAGTAGCACCGGCTTGTTTCATTTGCTCTAGCGCTTGATGCATGTATTGTTCCAAAAAATCAGGCATGAAGTTCTTGTAAACAAACATCCAGGCCAATACGTAACAGACACAGGAGATCATGGTAATCAGTATGCCAACCTGAAAGGCTTTACCAAAACTAATGCGCCCTTCCGACACATTATCTCTGTAAGCCCGTACGCCTAAAAACACAAAAAGCATACTCAACAGAATACCTGCGTAGCCGAAGAACGCGCCATTGCTGAAATCCTTTGATTGTTGGAAATAGAACGCCGAACCGGTCATTAAAACGGCTGCTACGGCGCCTGAAATGAAGCCATACGTCAAAATTGTTTTTCTCATTTTGTCATTTTTTATGTGAAAATCTTTGGCAAAAGAAGAGAACAGGAAGTTCGAGACCCTCATCCTTTTGGGTGATTTTTACGGATTAACCACAAATCATACTTTCAGGTGAGTCATTTGGGAAGTAATCCCAGCGTTTTAGCCTTTAGAATGGCCTGGGTACGACGCTCTACGTCGAGTTTTGACAACAGGTTTGAAATATGCGTTTTGACGGTATTGAGCGATAAAAACAAGAGGTCGGCGATTTCCTGATTGCTATGCCCCAAGGCCATCAATTGCAAGACTTGAAGTTCTCTTGGTGTGATTCCAATGGCAGTCATATTCACGTCCCGTGGTGGGAAAGGATGCTGGGCTGTTTGTTCTACAAGTGCGGGCTTTTTACCTTTCCACTGTTGGCCTGCCCAGATTCCCAAGACGGTAAACAATAGTGCGATGATGCCTCCATACCATTCAAAATCACTTTTTAGCAAAACCCATTTGTACTGCAAAAACTGCAAGGATGCGAGTAGCAACCCCAGCGTTAAGCCGTAAAAAAGGATGTTTGACCAATGATTTTTCATGAACAAGGCATGTGCAGGGTGCAAAAATGAGAAAAGTCATCCTGAAACACAGGATGACTTTTCTAACCGCAAAGGAAAAGGTTTGTTATGGTTTCAATACCACGAGTCGCTTCGTGCCGATCACATTGCCTTTTTTATCCGAAAGGCTGTAGAGATAAGTGCCTTTTTTAAAATGATCGAGTTCTACCCGAATAGACCGGGTTCCTGACAATTGATAATTTTCTTTCCAGACGACTTTTCCTATTATGTTGAATATTTTGAGGGTATAGTCTTCCTGTGGGAGGTTGGTGCAATCAAATCGGACCCAATCGATGGCCGGATTAGGGAATGCGGTAATGCCAGCGTTACCTGGGGCGTTGATATCAGGGGTCGCCGTTGTCACCTGGTTTCTTTTAAAACGCATGCGTTCCACCGAACTCAGGTCGTTGCTCATGGTGGCAACAGCAATTTCTTCTTTCTCTGTACCGCTATAGAAACGGTAAGTAACAGTGGTATCAGTACCAATAACATCGCCCAATCCACCGCCGCCGCCGCTGCCGATCAGGGTAGAGAGATCAACCCACGATCCAAAACCAGGGAAAAGAGACACATATACCTCAATACCGGTAGAAACGTAGTCTGTACGTTTTTGACGCAAAACAGGGTATTGACCTCCCGGAATTTGGCAGGTTCCCCAGGCATCCACCGCTTCTACCCGATTGGTGGTGACAGCCACCCGCATCGAGTCGACATTCACTGGGAGACCAGCAAATAGTGCATCCAGTGGTGGTTGATCCGTTGGGAAGGTCAGATTGAGGTTCGACTGCTGACTGTTGATATCAAAAAAGTTCATCGGTGAGCGTCGCTCAATCAACGATGGTGTAAAAGGTGTACTGACATCAAGCCCAAATCCTGCTGGATCAGCGCCGGCATAACCCTGCACCTCCATTTTACTGTTGGTGACGTTGAAATAGGTTTCTCCGGTAGCACCCGGCAGCACCAGCTCAGCGCCAGGGAAGTCAGCAGCGTGTGTGCCGGAATTGGCTGCTTTATAGAGCATCTCATCGGTATTGTCAGCCGAGAGTGTGCTAAAATTCCATATTTGGTTTCCCCCGGGAGGTGTAGCCGGATTAAAGCCGACAGGGCTTTCATCGTAGGCGAATCTCAAAGTGTCGCCTGCCACCGGGAATGTAGCATTGGTGACGGTAATTTGGGCGGAAACACTCAGATAAAGTGCAGAGAAGGCAGCAAGTAGCATTCTTTTCATCGGATTGGTTTGATGTTTAAAAATCGATTGTTAGGAGCTTGGTGTGAACATTATGGATTAGATAAGACAAACGCTTGCTCCAAAGGTACAAGGAAAAAAGTTCATTCATTCAAGGAAGGTATTAATTGCTTACAAAGCTTGCAACTCGACCAGTCTCTTGTAAATGCCGCCTTTTCCATCAATTCAAGATGGGTGCCGCGTTCAGCTATTGCCCCGGCTTCCAAAACAAGGATTTCATTCGCATACTGTACGGTACTGAGTCTATGGGCAATAACGAGCGCAGTTCTGTTTTGTAGTAGCGTTCCAATGCTGCTTGCACCAGCTGTTCTGACTCCGAATCCAGGGGCGGACGTTGCCTCATCGAGTATCAATATGGGTGGATTTTTTAAAAGCGCTCGGGCGATGGTGAGCCTTTGCCGTTGGCCACCGCTCAATTTTCCGCCCCGGTCACCGATGTTCGTATCGTAACGATCTGGCAATAGTGTGATAAATTCGTGTGCATTTGCGGCCTTTGCAGCAGCTTCAATGGCCTCATCCGTTGCATCCATGGTGGAAAATGCGATATTATTGCGAACGGTATCGTTGAATAGAATAGCCTCCTGGCTGACGATGCCCATTAGACTTCGGATGTCATGCAACTTGAGGTGGCGGATATCCATCCCATCGATCAGGATTTGACCTTCTTGACATCATAAAAACGAGGTAGCAGATCTGCGATGGTACTTTGCCAGCACCAGAAGATCCTACGAGGGCAATCGTTTTCCCTCTTTTTAACTCAAAATTAATGTGTTGTAACGCTGTCCGATCTGAATTCTGGTATTGAAAAGAAACATCCCGGAATTCAATTTTATCCTGAAACGAGGCGATTTTGGATGCAGAGACTTCATCGCGGATTTGCACATCGGCATTGAGTACGGCTTCCACCCGGTCCAGGGCGCCAAGGCCTTTGCGAATGCCATAGGAGGCGCCAGACAGGTGTTTGGCAGGTTCAATGACGTTGTAAAAAGCGTAAAGAAAGGTGATAAATGTAGCGGCAGAAATTTCTCCGGCAAACACCTGTTTTGCTCCAAACCACAACAATATTGAAACAGCCGCGATGCCTAAAAATTCGGACAATGGCGATGCAAGGTCCCGGCGGCGATATAGTCTGGTCAATGTTTGGGCGTAGTCGTTGTTTTCACGCCAAAAGCGTGCTCGTTGCCATGTCTCGCATTAAAGCCCTTGATAATTCGAAGTCCTCCGAGTGTTTCTTCGCAAGGAGCCAATGATGCCCAATCGGTGCTGCGCTTCGCCAGATTGACGTTTGAGTGACCGTCCTACCCCTGCGATGATGATGCCCGAAAACAACATCAGCCCGAATACAAAAACGAGTAAACCCGGTGATACCGAGATCATAAACAAAAGGCTTCCAAGGATCACAATCGGCTCGCGTGCAACCGCCACCGTCGCCCCCACAATGCTCCATTCTACCTCCTGCACATCTGCGGAGATCCGACTCATCAGATCCCCCTTCCGTTCCTCGGAAAAGTAGGAGAGTGGCAAATCAAGGGTTTTGGACAACAGTTTTTGTCGCAAATCACGTACGATACCATTGCGCACTGGCGCCAAAAAGTACATCGAGAGGTAACCGAATAGGTTTTTTCCAAAAAAAGTTATTACCAAAAAAATACATACATACATCAGGCTTCTTCTCTGCCGTGCTGTTCAATCAATTGTGCAAAAAAATTGTTTAGCTTTGCTTCAAATCCTTGATATCCAACTGTTTGTGTCGATTTTTTAAATTCGTCCGGGTTAAATAATATCTGTAAAAACGGCTGTAAAACAGGAATGCTGACGACCATAAAAAGGGACATCAACAAATTGGTAAATAAGGCTATCCCAATGAGTTTTTATAAGGTGCGTAATAGCGAAGGAGTCGAATCATAGTTTGACAGTGCCAGGGTAATCAAGGTTTGGGGTGTCTAATTGCTGCATGAACGCAACAGCGTTTTACAGGTTGCCCATTTACGACTGCTTCGTATCACGGTGAATAAAACGGCCAACATCAATCCAATAGATGACCAGGCAACCAATTCGGAACCACTTTCAACAGCATCAATCCGCTTCAGATAAATGCCGTACAGGGCCCAGGCTACTGCGATGCCATGCCCCAGATTCTTGTATCGCATCACCATGAAGATGGCCAAGGCAGCACCGGCACTTGCCATAATCACCGCCCATATTGGCTCACTTAGCCCCCCACCTGACCATCCCAAACTGACCAACCAAGCGGTCACATTAGCAATGAGTGCAACGGTGATCCAGCCCTGATAGATGCCAAAGGGCAGGTGCTCCAACCATTTTTCATGGTTACTTGTCTTGGGCGCACCTACTTGGGCTGCTTGGTTGAGTTGGGTTAGGATGTAGAGCAGATTGGCCATGACAACAACAGATACCAATACTTGTTCCCAATGCCAGGCAATCAACCAAACGATGTTCAGGAAGCAGGAGTAGGCGAAGAGCCAGCCAATTTTATCCAGCATGGGCGCTACCTTGACAGCCAATGTTTTGTTGAAAAAAGCTATTACCTGAGCGCCGCACCAAACGATCAGCCAGGAATAGATGATGCCCCAAATAGCAAATGTTATTCCCGCCGGAGTAAACAGGTTTGGGTATTGGTCTGACAGTTCTCCCGGCGTTTTCCCGTTGAGCGGCAGACTATTGGAAAGGAAGTTGATCACCAGCACGGCCATTAGTCCTATAAGGTTGGCGAATGCGAGCGTACGGGTTGGCTTTCTCATTTATTGGGTTTGTTGTGGTTGACATAATTCGACCGCCATACTTCCACTTTTTTCGTGCGTTTTCCTCCTCTGCGGTTAAAAGCCCGAAAGTTCCTTTGCACGTCTTCGGCCAGTTTTGTCCCCGGATATTTTTGGAGAATTTCAGCCCCTACTTTCTTGAAATCCGCAGTTAAGGTTTGATTTTCATATTCAAAGGAAGGCGTGTTGTCTGAACCGACTAAAAGGGTGTTGCGAAGCCAACGTTCCGATTCCCTGGTTTCCTCTTTTCGCACAAAATAAGGGTTTTGGAGGTTGAATTTTTCCCAGAAGATGGCTCTTCGGCCAAAGTGTCGAGTCCGATGATAATACCACCATCGTCGTACGCATTGTCTTTTTGCTCCGTCGCTGATTGCAAAAGGTATGCTTTCATGGGAGGTGTTACTTTCCCAGCAAAAAAATCAGACAATCTAATCCAATCGACTATTGGGAAAATCATGCCTTCCCCTACTTCCAGTCGAAATCCATTTTCAGCAAGCGACTTTGTCAAAGGGTATTTGTTCATATCGAAAGTTTCATTCCAGATGGCTTCGTAATCCGTATCAGCCCACTGATTGCTTTCGGTAAGGGTGTAAAAGTTGCCGCTCATTTCCATCCGGGAAAGGAAGTTTTGGAGCATGATAAACGCTGCGTCTGCAAGCGTACCGCTGGCTGTTGCGAAATGGGTTTTTGCAAAGTCGATCGCTTTTTTGCCACTTTCCAATTTATCTGTTTTCAACGTTTTAAGAAAAATTGAAAAGCTAGATAGCCGGCCAAGGTCAGGAGCTGTACTGCGTGGGCCTGCATACACTGGTTCCAGTGCAGCACTATAGGCCCAGCCCTGGTGTTGTTCTGGCGTAGTAGAAATGACTTTAAAATATGGTTCATTGTATGGGATATCCCGCAATGTGTTTTCCTCTTTGTTGGTGGAAATTTCGCCGGTACCTTCTACAAATTCGCCTTCGGCAAATTGGGTAATCACTTTTCCATTTTTATTGGATTGTTCGCGCAAGTTCAGTTTGTCAACAGCAACCAGGAATAAATACATTTCTGGTTTAGGGGAGGGAGGAGGTGCTGCTTCCGGAGGTGGAGGCGCTGATGGCTTAGAATCCGATTGGCAAGCACTGAAAACGGCCAGAGAAATTACCATGGCAATGGACAATGATTTGATTGATTTCATGGTAGATTTGATTGGAATGAAAGAATATTCAGCAACGAAGCCGAAGAGTCTGTGGTCAGATACTTCGGCTTCAAAAGTGGGGCGCATTAGGTTGGTTGATTTGATTTGCTGTTGTTTCGTTGATGGGAACCTGGTTGATGCTGGTCAAATCAAAGAATCAACAACAAATCAAATCAACGAATAAACGTTTCCGGGCATAATGGTCATTAAAACAATGAGTATTAATCCTGCAAAAACCGCCCATCGAATTCCGGCAGGTACGAATATGGCATCGTTCCCAACTGCATCGTGGCTTTTTGGTGAAATAAGCTGCAACAATTATTTTAAAATAATAATAAATGGAAATGGCAGAATTGATCACGGTCAACACAACCAGCCAGGGATATTTTGCAAAAGCAGCTGTAAACAGGAAATATTTACCGAAGAAGCCAGCCAAAGGTGGAATGCCGCAAGAGAAAGTATGGATATCGCCAACACTGCCGTAAGGAATGGATTGTGTTTGCTCGCTTCACAATGCCGCAAAAGAGCCATCGCCTTTCTTGTTCTGCGACCACCATGTAGGCTCCAAAAGCACAAATGGTGGCAATGGAATAAGACAACAGATAAAACATCATCGCCCGGTCTGCTCCCTCGCAGTACCGATCGCCAGCACGGCCAGCAACAGGTATCCCGGCATGCGATATCGACGAATACGCCATCATACGTTTAAAATCCGTCTGAAATAAGGCAGTAGTGTTGGCTAAGGTCATCGTCAGAGCGGCAACCATGGCAATAGGTACGCTCCATACTTCGATTGCTGGCTCAAACGCCATGGAAAACAATCGATAGAATGCTGCAAATCCGGCTGTTTTTACAACG
>JADJFA010000026.1 GCA_016708875.1 Lewinellaceae bacterium | reverse complement strand
ATCCCAGATTTTTGCCGTCCCGTCGTCAGACCCCGTTGCTAAGCGCTTGCCATCGGGCGAGAAGGCGACGCTTTTGACCTTTTTAGTGTGCCCTACGAGGGTGAGGGCAGCCATGCCGCTTTCCAAATCCCAGATTTTTGCCGTCCCGTCGGAAGACCCCGTTGCTAAGCGCTTGCCCTCGGGCGAGAAGGCGACGCTGTTGACACCGCTGATACTGCCAGTGTGCCTATTGAGGGTGAGGACAGCCTTGCCGCTTTCCAAATCCCAGATTTTTGCCGTCCCTTCGAAAGACCCCGTTGCCAAGCGCCTGCCATCGGGGGAGAAGGCGACACTTTCGATACGTTCAGTGTGCCCCCTCGAGGGTGAGGGCAGCCTTGCCACTTTCCAAATCCCAGATTTTGCCGTCCCGTCGAGATGCCCCGTTGCTAATCGCTTGCCATCGGGCGAGAAAGCGACGCTATAGACAAGGCTAATATGCCCTTCGAGGTTCGCAACGCGGGTCAGGGGTGTGTGATCGGGGTTGTCGTTGTAGTACAAGGCATCCACGAGGGATGGCAACACGTTGGGATTGTCGGCATCCACGTAGCGGTGTGCAAACTCGGCGAGGCGGAAGGCGGTGTTGAGGTCACCTTCTTTTAAAGCGGTTTTACTTTTATAGGCCAGGTCGTTGGCGTAGTTTTCTCTTGCTCTTTTTTCGGCCTTTTCCTTTTCGGTTACTGCGAGATTGCGTTGAACGGTGGCTGTATCCCGCTGCCGCTTCGCCTCTTCGCCGCTTTTAATTGCCAATTCTCGCTGTCGGTTAACCTCTTCGAAAACCTCTAAAATCTTCTTCTTGATGTCCTCGTCTTTTCCGGCCGACATACTCGCGCTGAAAAGAGTTTATTGATTGCCAAGTCGTAATGCCCCTTTTTCTGAGCGGTTTTGGCTTCTTTTAGGAGGTTCTGGTATTCTTCCATACTGCATTGGGCAGCGGCGACAAACGGAAGCGAGAGGAGCAGGAAAAATAAGAGGGCTTCATATTACGATGCAGTTTTGTGATAGCGCCACAGATAACAGAATATTGGTTATTTCCTTCTCCGTCCACCCCCATTTTGCCTTAGCCTCCAAGCTGCTGCCTTGACCTTCCAGTCCATTCGATTTGCACACCACCGCCCAACGGCGTAGCGCATCGGCGTAGTTCTCCCGGATAAAGACTTCGTCTTGTAGCGCAAGTGCCGCTGCGTAGAGTCGCTCCGCACGGGCAAAGGATGGCTCCACATTGGAGAGGATAGTGCTGCCTGCTGCCTGCACAGCGGCGAGGTCTGCGAAGGCTTTGATTTGCCAGACCTCGCGTGTGGCGATGAGTTTGGTTTCGTTGTCCGGGTGAAAGTCGAGCAGGAGTTCAAGATTGTACGCTTGCAATTGCGGCAGCGTCAGTCCAGCGAGACGGTTCTCCTGTGCATGTCGGATGAGGACGTCGAGATTCAAATCCCAGATTTTGACCGTTTCGTCTTGTCCATCCACATCCCCCGTGCCCGTTGCGAGCCGATTGCCGTCGGGGGAAAAGGCGACGCATCTAACGGCACTGGAGTGGCCTTCAAGTGTGATGATCGCTTTTCCGCGGCTCAAATCCCAAATTTTGGCTGTCTTGTCTCTTGACCCGGTCGCGAGCCAATTGCCGTTGGGGGAAAAAGCGACGCTGTGGATGGTGAAATTGTGGCCGATAAGAGTTTGGACAGCTTTGCCGCTTGCCCAATCCCATATCCTGATTGACTGGTCTTCCTCAAAAAATCTCCGGCTCCGGTTGCGATCTGTTTGCCATCGGGTGAAAAACAAACGCTATTGACGGAAGCGGTATGGCCTTCGAGCGTATGCAAGACTTTCCCACTAGTCCAATCCCAAATTTTGGCGGTCTCATCTGAAGACCCTGTTGCGAGCCATTTGCCGTCGGGTGAAAAGGCAACACTATTGACTGACGCAGAGTGGCCATCAAGCGTCTGCAAAACCTTGCCGCTAGACAAGTCCCAAATTTTAACGGAGTTTTCGTTTGCCATTAAAGTCTCCGGCTCCGGTTGCGATCTGTTTGCCGTCAGGCGAAAAACAAACGCTATTGACGGAAGCGGCATGTCCCGTGAGTGTATGCCAGACTTTTCCACTGGTCAGATCCCAAATTTTGGCAGTCTCGTCTGAAGACCCTGTTATGAGCCATTTGCCGTCGTGTGAAAAAGCAACGCTTTGATGTAGCCCGAATGGCCCTCAAGTTGAAAACGTAGTTTTTTCGTTTTCCAAACTCCAGATGGTAACCGCCTGGGCTTCTGACCCTATTGCAAGGTTTTTCCCATCAGGAGAAAAGGCAATACTCGAAAATGCGTTGGAGTAACCCTTGATTGTTGGGGCGACTTCACTTGTTTCCAAGGTCCAAATTTTAGTGGTTTTGTCCCAAGAGCCCGTTGCGAGTTTTTTGCCATTGGGCGAAAAGGCTACGCTATTGATGTCGCCGGTATGGCCTTTGAGCGTGTATACGACCTGACCGCTGGCCAAGTCCCGCACATTTGCTATCCCATTGATAAACCCGGATGCGAGCATTTTGCCGTCGAGGGAAAAGGCGAGGCTCAAGACCGCTGTGTCCCGGCGTTCGAACGAAATAGAGGTTTTGCCGTCCTTCAAGTTCCAGACTTGGGTAGTCTTGTCAAACGATCCAATTGCGAGTTTTTTGTTATCTGAAGAAAAAACAACTGTGCTGACATTGGCTGTATAGCCTTTGATTGTTTTGATGATCTTACCATTTTCCAGGTTCCATATTTTGGCGGTACTGTCACGGGACCCCGTCGCTAGCATTTTACCATCGGGCGAAATAGCAACGCACGAAACGTCGCCTGTATGCCCTTCCAGCATACGTATGACCTTCCCGGTTTCCAAGTTCCAAATTCTGATCGTTTTGTCCGAGGACCCAGTTGCAAGATTTTTCCGTTCGGAAAAAGGCAACGCAGAGGATCGAATTTTCGTGGCCTTCTAGCGTGTGTATTTTTTCCGCTCTCCACGTCCCAAATTTTAGCCATGCTGTCCCAAGAGCCTGTTGCTACTGTTTTGCCATCAGGGGAAATTTCGATGCTTCTCACAGGAGCAACGTGCCCTTCGAGCGTAATCGTGGATTTTCCGCTTTTGACGTCCCATATCCTCGCTGTCCCGTCCATCGACCCTGTTGCGAGTCTTTTGCCGTCGGGGAAAAAAGCGACACTCAGCACATCGTCGGTGTGACCTTCCAGATTTGAAGCCCAGGGAATGGTCTCGCGCTTAGGGTTATCCTTGAAATACTTCGCTTCGATAAGCGCACGGGTGGCATTGGCATTGTTGCCGTCCACATATTGGTGGATAAACTCGGCCAACCGGAACGCAACGATACGATTGCCCTTGCGGAGGGCGGTTTGGCTTTTGTACGCCAGGTCATTGGCGTAGTTTTCTCTGACTCTTTTTTCGGCCTTATTCCGTTCAACTAGAGCTGTATCTCGTTGTTGCCTGGCTTCTTCCCCGCGTTGAAACGCATTAATTCTTTCAAGGGTGGCAGAATCGCGCTGCTGCTTCGCCTCTTCGCCGCTTTTAATTGCCATTTCCCGCTGTCGGTTAACCTCTTCGAAAACCTCCAAAATCTTCTTCTTGATGTCCTCCTCTTTTTCCGGTCGGCATACCCGCGCCGAAAAGAGTTTATTGATTGCCAAATCGTACTGGCCCTTTTGCTGAGCGGTTTTGGCTTCTTTCAGGAGAATCTGGTATTCTTCTATGCTGCATTGAGCCTGGGCAACAAAGGGCAGCGCGAACAGCAGGGAAAGGACGAGGTGTTTCATTGTTGATATCTGATTCGGATGGTGGCGTTATTTATTTTTTGAAGCAGTGCCTCATTTTTTTCTAACAGTTTAGAGTCGTCTGGGAATTTTATCAGGATGCTATCTGCCTTTTGATATTCCCGCAAAGCAAATTTATAGTCAAATGATCCTATATAAACATCGCCGTTACTGACATATTTGTCGAAGTTCAAGCGTTCCTTTTGCCTTTCCTGTTCGATTCTGTCGGCGAGGTTTTTCCTTGCTTCGGCGGCATTGGCTTCCGCAAATTGCTGTTGTTTTTTTGCTTCAATAGCACTGGCCTGGGATTTCTTTTGCGCGTCCAACGCCATAATAGTCGTGCCAATCGAGGTCAACAACATCAATGAAAGCACCAACAACGCCCCGTTCCGCAACCGAATATTCCGCCTATACACTCGAATCTCCTCATCGTTTAAATCCTCTGGATTCACGCCTTTGAGCCTGGCAGAGAGGGCATTAATTTCATGGCGATACTTGGTATTTTGCAAATCCGTGTCTGTCGCGTTAGTCGCCCAACGCAAGTCCACAGCGGAATGGAGGTTAGGTATGGCCTGAGCAAGGGGTGCAAGGCAGTGGTCTGCTCGAAATTGATATTGCGCATTTCGTTCAGCACGATGTCGTCGTCAATCAGGATGATGATGAGGTTTTCGGTGCGATTGAGTTTTCCCGGGTTGCACCAATACTCCAACTCCTCCCCGCACCACTGTGAGTCGGCAGAAGCCTTTTCGGCGAGAAAAATCAAGATACTCGGAATTTCCTAATCCATCCTGAATCAGCTTTGGAAGACTGATGTCCGGTTTCATGTGCTTTTCGTCCCGGAAAATTTTCATGGGACGGCGAGTGTGGGCTTGGCGTAGCGTTTCAGGGTTGTTTCGAGTGCGGTCGCGTGCCGCCTGCCGTTCTCGGAATGCCGATAGGATATGAAGGCTTTGTATTTCATTGGCAAGATGTACTTTGAAAGACCTCTCTGCAATTCGTAAAGTTCAGCCTGAAGATGGGCTACTTTCTCAAAATGGTTGTTTTCAGGACTGCCTGGCAGGGGTTACTTAGCCTATCTCCATTCGTCAGTATTTCCATTAGTGCAATTTAAGTGCCATATCCGAAAAGATATTTAATGAAATTGAGGTGACATCTCCTACAAAGGAGGATGTCACCTCAATTTCCCCTAATCCTTTAAGTAAGGAAATCCTCGCAAATTCGCCCATTGGTATGTGCCCAACAAGTACCCTAATTAACGAGTTCTATGATTTTTTCAGATAAGAAAATCATTGATTGTACACCTGTCCATATTTTGGCAATTTCGGGCTGCCGGACGGCCAAAATAATCCCGTACCCACGCCGTCATTTGATGCTCCGTCATGTGATCGGCGGTTTCAACTCCCATGAGCTTCGGTGCATTGTGAATATCTTCCAACATCTTTTCGAGACCGATTTTGGCCTCTGATGGGCCGAAAATCACCAATTCTTCTGTACTTGGATGGATGTGTTTTAAAATGTTGGAGAAAAAATGTTTCTCCTCATGATGCCGTCGTTCCTCCACGGTGTGCTGGTTATTGCCACCGTGTGGCCCCCAAGTGGTGCCCATTCTGGTATTCTCAATGGCAGCGTTTTCCTCAATGCCTGAAGAAATATGTTGCACAACGATTTCGCCGTCTGGAACGACCGGAAGATTGATAACCCACGCATTGCGGAGGTCGAGCCAAATTCCTGTTTGTTTTTTCATGATGTGGATGCTTATAATTGATATTCAAAAGTCTGTCGCATTTTTAACAACCTACCTGATAAACATCAAGTACAAGGGTGATTCCCCTCATCCCAGAGGCTTTTTATCTTGTGGACTTTCGGCCAACCATTGTGCTTAACCTTCTTGATATTTTCCATGAAAGACGAGATGCCCAAACCTGTCCAAGTTATCCCACAAGCAGACGCACTCGCTGCGGCTACTCAATATTTTGAGGGCGATACCCTTGCCGCCACTGTTTGGATGAATAAATATGCCTTAAAGGATTCTGTAGGAAACCTGTATGAGCGCACACCCGAGGATATGCACCATCGCATTGCTTCCGAGCTCGCCCGCATTGAAAAAAATTATCCAAATCCTTTGTCTGAGGCGGATATCTTGCTGGCAATCAAGGATTTCCGTTACCTCGTGCCACAAGGCAGCCCCATGGCGGGCATCGGCAACAACTTGCAGATTGTCTCGCTTTCCAACTGTTTTGTCATCGGTGTGGAAGGCGATTCTTATGGCGCCTTAATGCGACTTGACGAAGAACAGGTACAACTCATGAAACGCAGGGGCGGAGTCGGGCACGACCTTTCGCAGTTGCGCCCCGGCGGTTCGCCCGTGCTCAATACGGCCGTGACCAGCTCGGGCATCGTGCCGTTCATGGAGCGTTTTTCTAATTCTACCCGAGAAGTAGCGCAGGATGGAAGGCGCGGAGCGCTCATGCTTACCTTGTCGGTTCGTCACCCCGATATTGCCCATTTTGTGGACGCCAAACTAGACACCACCAAAATCACGGGCGCGAACGTCAGCATTCGCCTGGACGATGCGTTTATGCAGGCGCTTGAATCGGGCAAACCCTATCGCTTGCGCTTCCCGGTGGATGCCGAAAATCCCCGCGTGACAAAAGATATTGACGCGGGTTGGCTCTGGAAAAAGATCGTTCACAACGCCTGGCGCAGTGCCGAACCTGGCGTGATTTTTTGGGACACGGTGCTGCGCGAATCCGTGCCGGATTGTTATGCGGATCTTGGTTTTAGGACTGTTTCTACTAATCCGTGCGGCGAAATACCCCTTTGCGGATACGATTCGTGCCGGCTTCTTGCCATCAACCTGTTCTCTTTTGTTCAAAACCCTTTTGCCCCGGAGGCTCAATTTGATTTTGAGCTATTTAAAAAATACGCCCAAATCGCCCAACGCCTAATGGATGACATCATTGACGTCGAACTGGAAAAAATCGAGGCCATATTGGAAAAAATAAAGCGAGATCCGGAAAGTGAGGACATCAAAAGAACTGAGCAAAATCTCTGGCTCAAAATCCGCGAAAAATGCCAGCAAGGTCGCCGGACGGGCATTGGAATCACAGGCGAAGGGGATATGCTCGCTGCACTCGGTTTGCGGTATGGCTCCCCGGAATCCATTGATTTTTGCGAAAACCTGCACCGCACATTAGCGCTTGAAACCTATCGCGGCTCCGTTTTACTCGCCCGGGAACGTGGGGCTTTCCCGATTTACGATACCCAAAAGGAGGCAAAAAATCCCTTCATTCAGCGTCTCCGGGAAGCTGACCCCGAACTGTACGAAAACATGAAAGTGAACGGTCGCCGCAACATCGCCCTGCTCACCATCGCCCCGACTGGCACTACCAGCCTCATGACCAGAACGAGCAGCGGGCTGGAACCTGTGTTCAGAATCGCCTACAAACGTCGCAGGAAAGTGAACCCCACCGACAAGAACCCGAACGTGACTTTTGTGGACGAGACGGGCGACAAATGGGAGGATTATCACGTTTTTCACCACGCCTTCAAACTTTGGATGCAACAAAATGGTTACGATCCGGCACAGGCAGAACACATGCAATCCGAGGATTTACAGCAACTTATCGAAAAATCGCCCTGGTTCCGCGCCACCGCGGAGGATGTAGATTGGCTGGCCAAGGTCCAACTACAAGGGCGCGTCCAAAAATGGGTGGATCACAGCATCAGCGTCACGGTGAATCTCCCGGAAAACGCTACCGAGGAATTAATTGATAAAATTTACCGCACAGGTTGGCAATACGGATGCAAGGGCATGACGGTGTACCGGGAAGGGTCGCGCAGCGGCGTTTTGATCAGTGAAAACGCGCAGAAACAGACCAGTTTTTTGGAAACCGTGCCACCCAAACGCCCGGATATCCTGGAGGCGCTGGTATTCAATTTTATGAACAACGACGAGAAATGGGTGGCGGTCGTTGGCATTTACGAGCACAAACCGTACGAGATTTTCACGGGACGAGCCGTAGATTCCTTTTCCATTTTGAGCAAGATCAAGGAAGGCAAAGTGCTAAAAACCAGAGACCAATCGGGCCGCAACCGTTATGATTTCCAGTATCTGGATGCTGATGGCTACAAGGTCACCATCGAAGGGCTGTCCCGAACGTTTAACAAAGAATACTGGAATTACGCCAAGCTCATTTCGGGCATACTGCGCCACGGCATGCCGTTGCACTACGTAGTGGATGTGGTGGAAAACCTGCACCTCGATTCAGACTCCCTCAGCACCTGGAAAAATGGCGTGCTCCGCGCTTTGCGGAAGTTTATTGCTGACGGCACGGTGCCCACGCATGACACTTGCCCGGCCTGCAAAATGGCCGCGCTGGTGTATGAGGAAGGGTGTTTACACTGCAAGAATTGTGGGCACTCGGAATGCTCATGAGTTGAACTGTTGCTGTTTCATCCGACGGCTTAAGCGCCCTTTGTGCTCCGGTTCTGCTTCAGAAACCCCGCATTTATTATAGGCATACATTTGCGGCTCAATATCTGTTTTGCCATGTCACATTCCCAATCCCGCCGAATCCGAAAAGCATATTGGACAGCGCTTGTAGTTGCCAGCAGCTACTTCCGCCTTAGGTTTTTGCGCTGGTTCTTGGGTAGGCGCTGGTACAATCGCCGGATTGAGGCGCTGCACCTCCGCAATGCTGAGCGGGTAAAAAAAGCCATTCTTGAATTAGGAGGACTTTTCATAAAAATTGGGCAGCTCCTATCCGTCATGTCCAATTTTTTACCGGAGGCTTTCCAACGCCCTTTGGAAGCCCTGCAAGACCGATTGCCAGCAAGACCATATCTGGACGTGCAACGGCGTCTGCTGGAAGAACTGGGCAAGCCGCCAAAAGAAATTTTCAGTCGCTTTGATCAGTCGCCCATTGCCACGGCTTCCATTGGGCAGGCGCATCGGGCGGCCTTGTTGGATGGCACCGAGGTCGTGGTTAAAGTGCAACATTTTGATATTGAGGAAATTGCGCAAACGGACCTGGGAATTGTGCAGCGTTTGACCCAGGTTTATTCCTGGTTTTTGGACCTCAAGGGTTGGATTTTATGTATGCCCAAATCCGGCAGATGATCGAGCAAGAGTTGGATTTTGCCAATGAAGCCCGCGTAATGGAAACGATTCGCCAAAACCTGCTGGATGAACCAGAGGTTTCCATTCCGGAGGTGTTTGCAGCATATTCCACGGGCCGGGTGCTCACTACCCGGTTTTGCCCGGGCGCAAAATATTGGACACCGCACAAATTGATGCCTGGGGCATAGACCGCCGGGCATTGACCGCCAGACTGCTGCGTATATGGTGTCGGATGGTTTTTAAGGATGGGTTTTACCACGCGGATCCGCATCCCGGGAACTTGCTTGTGGATGAAAAAGGACAGGTAGTGTTACTGGATTTTGGTGCCACGGCTACCATATCACCACAATTTCGGGCGGGCATCATTCAACTTATTGAAGCCACGGTTAAGAATGATACCGACGATATGCTCGATGCCTGCCGAAGCATGGGCTTTCTTGCAGAAGGCCCTGATGCGGAAAAAATGGCGCGTAAAATGATCGCTGCGCTACGCAACTTCCTCCAAAATGAGATTCAATTTGAAGGCTTGAATTTCCGCGACATCCAAATCAATCCTTTCAACAACAGCCTTTCGGACCTTATCAGTGAAATTGGTTTTCGCGGTATTGCTGGCACGGTTCAGGTACCAAAGGATTATGTATTGCTCAGCCGCACCATTACCCTCTTGCTTGGTCTGTCCAATACACTGGATCCGGCCTATAACCCACTGGAAACGGTGCTGCCTTTTGCGCAGGAATATTTGCTGAAGGAAAAAGGTGGTACGATAGGCTACATCCGTAATCTGTTACAGCGGACACTCACCAATGCTCTTGCATTGCCAGACGAACTTCATAAAACCTTGCGAAAAGTACGTTCAGGCGAACTGGAAATCCGTACACCCGATATTGAGGCAGGTGTAAAAATGTTGACCCGTGTCGTGCGAAGGCTCAGTTTTGCCGTGCTGGCGATTGGCATGGCATTTTTCAGCCTTCGCATGTGGGAAATGGGTTGGGTGGAAGAAAGCCATTGGGGGTTTGGGGTTGCGGGTGTAATGACTTTAGCCGCAGTTTGGCGGATAAAACAAGCATGATAGTATATTCGCCCCCATGTTTACTTTTCGCAGTGATGCCCACTGGACCCGACTCATCTGGTTGCTGGTAGCAGCCGTTTTTGCAGCAGATTTGTTGTTGCCCCGGCAATTCGACATTGTATTTGCCTATTTGCTGGCCCATTTTCTGGCTATCTATTTTAAGGAAAAAAGCGATGTGCTGCTGCTTGCGGTAGTTACCACGACCCTAACAGTCATTGGCTCCGTTTTCAAGCCACAAGAATTGCCTCTGGAGCAAATTTTGTTGGAAAGATTACCGCCAATCCTGAGTTTTTGGGCCGCAGCGATTTTTGTGGTACGTTTTATATCCCTGCGCGAATTAGAAGGCCAACAAGAGGAGAAATTTAAAGCCCTTTTCCAATACGCCACGAATGGTATCCTGCTCACCAATCAGAAAGGCATGATTGTGATGGCCAACCCCGCTATAGAAACCCTCTTTGGTTATGAGTCGGGTGAGTTGCTGGGCCAGCAAGTGGAAGTATTGATCCCTACCCGATTGAGCCGACAGCACATAAATCATCGCGAACAATATCATGAAAAACCGAACCCGCGCAGCATGGGTATCGGCCTTGATCTTAAAGGGCTGAAAAAAGACGGTTCAGAATTTCCTGTAGAGGTGAGTTTAAGCCCGTTCAAAAGTTCAGAAGGGGCCTTTGTTGTGGCATTCGTAGTGGACAATACCTTCCGAAAAAAACATGAGGACTCTATGTTGCAGCAAAGGCAGGAACTCGCAATCCTGAGCGAAGCCTTGCAGGAACTCAACGAAGGACTGGAAAGCAAGGTAAGCTCGCGGACTGCCGAGCTGGAGCAAGCAAAAAACGAACTGGCGGCTGCCCTCGACAAAGAACGCGAACTGGGCGAGCTAAAAAGCCGTTTTGTCAGCCTGGCCTCTCATGAGTTTCGCACCCCGCTCACATCCGTTTTATCCTCAGCCGGCTTAGTGAGCCAATATGCAGAGCGTCAGGATTTTGAGAATGTAAAAAAACATGCCGAGCGCATTAAAAAAGCAGTAAATGGTCTGAACAGCATTCTCACAGAATTCCTCTCTCTGGGTCGTCTGGAAGAAGGTCGGGTGGCAGTGAATCCTGAGGAGATCAATTTAGCAGAATGCGTGGAAGAGGTACACGAAGGAATGAAAAGTCTGTTCAAACCCAGGCAAACTTTTGAGCATCGCCATCATGGTTCGCCAATGGTACGGTTGGATTGCAACTTGGGCAAAAACATCCTTATCAACCTGATTTCCAATGCAATCAAATACTCGCCAGAAGGCGCGCCTATTCTGGTAGAAACTACGGTTGACGAAAATAAGATGCGGATAAGCGTCCGCGACCGGGGCATGGGCATTCCAGAATCGGAGCAAAAACACCTGTTTGACCGGTTTTTCCGCGCCAGCAATGCCGCAAACACGACTCAAGGCACGGGACTGGGCCTTTATATCGTGCAGCGTTATGCTGAAATGATGGACGGCGTAGTTGGCTTTGAAAGTGAAATAGAAGAAGGGAGTGTGTTTTGGGTAGAATTTGCAAAAATAAAAACAGAATAAATTTTGTATTAAGTCAACTATCGCCTTATCGTTGCACTCGAAATCCTTTTCTTCACAATTAAAGTAGCGAAAATGGAAGCGATGCACAACTCAAACCAAGACCACCAAACTGATGAATCAGCAGTAGAATCCAATGCTACAGCCCTCGAAGCGCTTTCCAAAGAAAAGCACGAGCGTCGTTTGAAGCGTGGTATAAAATGGATGGGTGTTGGCGCGCTCACGCTGGTGCTCAGTTTTGGCATCAATTTCCTCTGTTTTCAGTGTGCTGTGGATTTTCATACCCCCATGTATGTGCTTACCAGCCTGGGCGCGATCAGCCTCCTGAAAGGGATGATGGATGTTTTTTGAATTGTTGGTTATTTGGGGATTTGGTTATTTGGGGATGATCCAGCGCTTATGATTTTTAACTGAATCCTGGAAAGCAGGTGCCCCAAGCTTTGGACCATCCCCAAATCCCCAATAACCAAATAACCGTTTCCTTCACACCTCCATCATAATCTCCACCAAATTCGCATCGCCGGGTAGTCCCAGTTTTTTGCGCAGGCGATACCGGCTGCCCTCCACACCGCGCACGGAGATATTGAGCAAATTGGCAATTTCCTTGGTACTCAGGTTCATGCGCAGGTAAGCGCACAATCGCAGATCATTCGGGCTGGTTTGCGGATAGCGCTCCCTTAAGCGCTTGAGAAAATCCCCGTGTACCGAGTCAAAATGGATCGCAAAATGCTCCCAGTCTTCATCAAGCTGCGTGTCGAACTGCATGGTGCGAATGATTCGACGGATATCTTCCTGCAAGGTTTGGCTGGATGGTTTCTTTTCAAGCGCCTTTTCTAATTCCGCTTGTAAGGTGGTCAGTATCTCCCCTTTCTGTACCAGGTGCATGGTGGCTAGTGCAAGTTCCTGGTTCTTGTGCAGTACTTCCGATTCCAGCTTTTCCGCGC
Organism: Lewinellaceae bacterium; assembly: GCA_016708875.1. Lineage (GTDB taxonomy): Bacteria > Bacteroidota > Bacteroidia > Chitinophagales > Saprospiraceae > M3007. The sequence continues at coordinate 59,854 of JADJFA010000026.1, read as the reverse complement.
GCAGGCGGGTTATTTCCTGTTCATTTTCTGCTACAATGCGTTGTTGTTCAGCGCTTTCTTGTTGAAAGCTGATCTCCAGCGCATTTTTCTCCTGTTCAAATTTGCTGCGTTGTCTTCGAATCCCCAGCCTAAAGCCAGCAAAAGCAGCAAAAAATAAACCGTTTTTGCTGCAACACTGGCGTACCAGGGCGGGCTGATCCGGAAGGAAAACTGCACGGCTGCACTTTCCACGCCATATTCGTTGCGGGCTTTGACTGAAAACACATACTCACCCGCAGGCAGGTTCAGGAATTCCCGGTCTGTTTTTTCGTTCCAGGCGGACCATTCGTTGTCCAGACCTTTCAGTTTGTAACTGTACCGAATTTGGCGGGTTGATCCGAATACATTCGCCGAAAAAGCAATGGTAAGCGTGTTCAGGTGGTACGGCAAAGTCAGTTTCTCTTTGAAAGTTGAGAAGCCTCCGAATAAAAGACTATCACCAACGCCAGGAAGATTTACGCTGGAAATCATCACCTGAAGCGAAGTGTCCGCACGGCGCAAACGCTCCGGGTCGAGATGCAAAAACCCTTTTTCTGATCCGAAGAAAATGTTGCGTTCGTCTGCCGGGAATATGTGCTCGAAGCCGCCAACCAGTTGCCCGCTCAGCAAAGGAAATGTTTGCCGACGGATCTTTTTCTCCAGGCCAACATCTTCAACCCACAAAATCCCTACTTCCGAACCCCGGCAAAACCAAACATTGCCTTGCATGTCCTCCCGCAGGTACCGGATACGGCCTGCACCACCAATCCACTGATCGAGGTTCGGGGCAGGCTCAAAACGATGTGTTTTTGCATTGAAGCGAAAAATGCCCTGATCTGCGGCTACCAGTATTTTGCCGCCAATCTCAAATACATAGTTGTTCAGATCCGAAGGCAAGCCCTCTTTTTTACCCAATAATTGCACGTCCAAATCCCGGAAATTCTCCCGGATTTCCACCCTGAAAACTCCGCGATAAGGATGTGAAACCCAGAGGGATCCGTCGGCGTCGCGTACCATGATCCGGCAGGATTCATTCAATCCATCCAGACGCCATCGAAAACGCCAGTCGCCCGCACCTGAGCGGGTGAACAGCGCCATGCCATCGTACAAGCCAGCCACCAAAGCGGTGTCGTTTAGCAGCACAAACTGCCAGGCGCCCTGTCCGTCTGAAATTCGTTGTGCGCCTCCATTTTGAATTTGAAAAGCGCCTTCGTGATGACCCACCATCAATTTTCCACCCAACACATTCAAGCCCCAGGTTTGCCCCGTTGTGCCGGGCACCAGTTTGAAATCTTTGGCGTCGAATGGGTTGGCATATCCTCCAAAAGTATTGACAAACAAACCGTTGGACGTGCCGAGCCAAAGTTGGTTGTCGTGAATATGGGAAGCATAGCCTGTGCCTTCGAGGGCCGCATCCGGCAAAATGCGGTAAAAAGGCGAACTGGTCTCTACCTGCGCAATACCGTTGTCCAGACCCAGCCAAAGGTTATGGGATTTGTCCGCAAATACCGTGAGTACATTGGTGTTTTGCAAGCCTTCATTTTTTTGTAGCCACTGGACAGGCCGGCGATCCTTACCGAGTACCACCAAGCCACCCAGGGAAGTGCCCAGAGCGATTTGCATATCAGGCAGAAGGGCAGCGCTGTAAATTCTCTTTTCCCGAAGGAATGCATCCAGGGGGGTGGTCCAAGGGGTAAGCCGATCATTTACAAGGCAAAAAATGCCGTTTTTAAGGGTCGTCACCAGCACGGTATCCCTGCTTAATGGCAGTAAGGCTGTGACGGGACTTTCGGGTTTCATACCCGCCTGGAGTAGGTTGAAATGTTGGCCATCAAATGCCATCAGACCATTGTTGGCATCGTGGAGTAATATTCTCCCCGAGGCTTTGCCAAGGAAACTCGTTTTTCCGCCACTCGAAAAAGCGCGGATTTGATCGTTTTTTAATTGAAAAAGTCGCTCGTCACTGCGGAAACAGACAGAACCGTCGTCTGCAACAACGATATCCCACACGTCCGCAAATTGTTGGTCTTCTTTAGGAATCCGGTCATTGAGCGGCTGATACGACAGACGGCCCTGAGCATCAGGGCTGAAAAATCCGATCTCGCCTTGTCCGCCCACATAGATGTTGCCATCCGGGGCAATGGCGACAGAACGAACGCAGGTGCCATTTGCAATAGGAAAGCGCTGCCAATATGCCCCGTCAAAAATGAGCAAGCCCTCGTTGTTAGCGAACAGTAATCTGCCCTTCGCATCCTGTGCAATATCCCAATTCTGCGTACCGGCATGGTAAGCAGTCTTGGAAAAGTTCGTCACAGGAGGCAGACCAAGGTTACCGGTCTGGGCGAAAAGCAGGCCAGGGAAGAATAAGAATAGTAGCGTGAATGGTTTCAAAACAAATACACCAGATGGTAGGTCGTTCAAAGTTGCAAGGTAATATGGTAGTGCATAAACTAGTTTGTCGTAGTAATGTCGTAGTCCATGCGTAATGGTGTCGTACAGCAAAAATAGGTCATCTGGAGGGGGTATTCATAATTTTGACGCAGAGAAACCAATATAATTCAAAATAAAATTTCAATTCTGCAAACTCAACTTTTGTATGACTAAACTATTTACCCTGCTTTTCGCCTTCCTGTGCGTGGGCCTTCAAAACGCCTCTGCTCAAACAATCCTCGACTTCGAAACCCCGGCTACCAGTACCAGTTTCCAATATTTTGGAAGTTCTATTGACGGGCAACTCTCCCAAACCATCGCAAACCCCAATCCTACGGGTCTGAATACAAGTGCAACGGTGTTGGAGTTTAAAAAACCAGCGGGCGCCCAAACCTGGGGTGGTGGCTTTTCAAATCCGAATCCGACCACTCCCGTCAATGTGATCAGCAATACCACCATCAGTATAAAGGTGCATTTTGATCATATTGGTAACGTCACCCTTAAACTTGAAAATTCTGCGGACGGAGGACCTGTATGGCTTCAGACGGTGGTCAATACAAAAGTGGGGGAGTGGGAAACCCTCACTTTTAACACCTCGGTACCAAGCATTGAAGCACCCAATATGCCAGCAGCCGGGCACATCTACAATACCGTTACTTTGTTCACAGATTTTGGGGTCAGCCCAACGGCCGACCAGGTGACGTATCTAGATGATATAAAGGTTGAGCAAGCTGTTTCTTGCAGTCCGATACTCAATTTTGAAGACCCTGCTACCAGTACGACGTTTCAATATTTTGGCAGCAGCATTGATGGTCAATTGACGAGCACCATCGCCAACCCGAATTCATCTGGTTTAAACACCAGCGCAAGCGTTTTGGAATTTAAAAGCCCGCCAATTCACAAACCTGGGCAGGCGCAGCCAGCGATCCAAATCCATCTACTCCTGTGAACCTGATTACAGGTGGGCAGATCAAGGTAAAATTCCATACAGACCACCCGGGTAACCTAACCCTGAAGCTGGAAGACGCTCAAGATGGCGCAGCCAACTGGATACTGCAAGTGGATAACAACGTTGTAAATGAATGGGTTGAACTCACGTTTGACCCGGCGCTTCCTTCCATTGAAGGGCCAAATTTGCCCGCAACGGGGCATGTCTACAACAGGGTTGTGTTGTTTGCGGACTTTGGTCAGAATTTCCCTGCCGATCAGGTCTATTACGTTGACGATATTGAAGTATGCACTGCTGGTACTGCTCCTACCGCAGCGGTGACCTTTAAACTCGACATGAATCAGTTCGGCGGTACGTTCTCGAAAGCCTATGTAAGTGGCTCCTTCAACAGCTGGTCGGGCGATGGCAACGAATTACTGGATGCCGACGGCGACAAAGTTTACGAGGCCAGCCTTACGATCCCAGTGGGCTTGTATGAGTATAAATTTACCCTCGACAATTGGGCTCAGGAGGAGCAGTTTTCACCCACCTCCGCTTGCACTCAAACCACGATTGATGGCGCTAATGTGTTCACCAACAGGAAGTTGGTCCTTTCAGGCGATGTTTCTTTGGATCCGGTTTGTTTCAATTCCTGCTATGGATGTGGCGATGCGGTGAAAATTACCGTGAACCTCGGAATGGGAGGTGTTACCCCTGATCCTGGCGGGGTTTATCTGGCTGGTGGTGGGGATTTTGGCCCTCCAGGCGGACGTTTCAAGATGGACGATTCGGACGGCGACGGCGTTTTCAGCATTCAAGTTGAGCGTCAGCGGGGTTATTCGACATTCTATGATTTTGCCAACGGCGCTTGCCCGGATTACTCGTGCAAGGAAATCCTTGAAGGCCAACCTTGTGCTGTACCAACGAACTTCAACGATCGTTGGCTCTCCCCTGTGCAGCAAGATACCGTCATTAATACTTGCTATGCTTCTTGCGCTACCAATACAAATTGCACCATCGGCACAAATACTCCGGCACTTTCAAATGATTGGATGACCTTGCAGCCCTCGCTGGCAACAGAGGCCGTTCAACTCGGTTTTGCCACACCGGTAATGGGTGTTGTCAACATTCGTATATTCGACGCTGCGGGCAAGGTCGTTTTGTCTGAAACCCAAAAGGGCTTGGACAACAATCATTCCATCAACGTGGCCAATTTAAAAAATGGTTTTTACTTCGTGCACGTACAAACGGCTGATAAGGCTGCGAGTGGACGATTTGTGAAACAAGATTAATTCGGCTCCTTACATGAGTCACCCCGAATTTTTTAACATTAAAGATCCGTTACGTTGCAACATCAAACTTGACATAGGTTGAATTAGAAGGCACAAAAGAACACAAAAGTAGTACGATAAGGTCTTTTGTGTCCTTATGTGCCTTTTGTGGTTCAAATTACGCTACATGGGGAGAAGTACTGCTTTTTTGATGTTTTTACTTGAGGTTTTTATTTTGTTAGAAAATTGGGGTGACTCCATGCTTCATTAAATTACAACAATCAGAAATCTTATCTACCCATTCTCTTTCTACTTTTGCCTTGTGGCTGCCGCTCAAATCCCCATCTCTGGCGTGATTACAGATGCTGCAAACGGTGATCCCATTATTGGCGCGACCGTTTTTTGAAAGGTGCTTCGCTGGGCCATTTCACGGATATCGAAGGGCGATTTCGGCTCGAAGTGTCCAGCGAGGATGCTGTGCTGGTGATCTCCTACACGGGGTATTTGTCCCAGGAAATCGCTGTTGCGAAACAGCGCGAGTTCGTCATTTTGCTTCAGGAAAATAACGCCGTACTGGATGAAGTCGTCGTAGTAGGCTACGGCTCGCAAAAACGAAGCAGCATCAGTGGCGCAGTATCGTCCATCACTGCGGAGGAGATCTCCGAATTACCGGTGCTACGCACGGAGCAGGCCCTGCAAGGCCGTGTGGCTGGGGTCTCTGTGGCACAAAACAGCGGCTCACCCGGCAGTGCGCTCACCGTCCGGGTACGGGGCACGAGTTCCATCGGCAGTTCCGATCCACTTTATATTGTGGATGGAATTCCGGTCAGTGGATTGGATTTCCTCAACCCGAACGACATTCAAACCATCAACATTCTGAAAGACGGCGCCTCGGCAGCCATTTATGGCGCACGGGGTGGCAATGGAGTGGTGCTGATCACGACCAAATCAGGTTCGAAAAATCAGGCAGGCAAGATCAGTTATGAGGCCTACTACGGTACCCAAAGTCCCTGGAAAACCACCAATCTGCTTTCTGCGCGCGAGTACGCCATCCTTTCCAATGAGGCGCATGTGGCAGCAGGGGTTGCGCCGCTGCCTGAATTTGCCAATCCAGATGCATTGGGCGAGGGCACCGATTGGTTAGATGCCATTTTTAACGATGCTCCAATGAGTAGTCACCAACTCAGTCTGAACGGTGGGACGCAAAAAAGCAGTTATGCTTTTGTCCGGCAATGTGTTCAATCAAATGGTATTGTGGGCGGAGATAAGTCTGATTTTCAGAGATATACGGTGCGGGCAAGTGGAACCAACGAAGTGAAAGACTGGCTGACTCTTGGCACCAATATTAATTTCACGTCACTCACCCGCAATGGGTTGGTAGAGAATCAGGAATTCAACACCCCGCTGATACGGGCTTTAAACATGGACCCGGTCACACCAGTGCGCAAATCCAATGGCACGTATGCCTACTCGCGCTATGCAGACACGGACATTACCAATCCAGTAAATGCCATTGAGCAAACCTATGATACCTGGCACTCTGACCGGGTGGTGGGTTTGGTTTTTGGAGAAGTAAAATTGATGCCAAGCCTTACGTTTCGGTCTTCCTATAGTGTAGACGCGACGTTTGCAAAACAGGATGTTTTTTACCCAAGATTTGACCTGAGCAATGATCCTGTATTGGCCGATGCGCCTGGAGGAGAGAAAAGAGCGGTCAACTCGGTGGTTGTGAACAACAACACCTGGAAAAACTGGCAGTGGGAAAATGTGCTGACCTGGCGCAAAATTTTTGCTGAACGCCATGATCTGGCACTCACAGCCGGCACCTCGACCATCGAAAGCAGCCATGAATACAACGGTGGCGCAAATACAAATCTGCCCTCGAATGATCCTAAGGATGCGTACATCTCCAATACCATTGATCCAATTGCATCGCAAAGTGCCTATGGTGGCGCGAGCGAGTCGGCCTGGAGATCGTTTTTTGGACGTGCCAACTATGAGTTCGAAAGTAAATACCTGTTCAGCGCAAGCTTCCGTGCAGACGGTTCCTCCAAATTTGGCGCGAACAATCGTTTTGGATACTTCCCCTCTGTTTCCGCAGGCTGGATCCTGAGTCGGGAGGATTTTTGGAAAAGCAATCTGGTTAATTTCCTGAAATTCCGCGCTTCCTGGGGACGAAATGGCAACGACCAAATCGGTAACTACGGTTACACTACCATCGTTTTTCCCGGTCAGAATTACACTTTTGGCCCCGACCAGGTGATCACCAACGGCAGTGTCGCACTGACTTCCGCCAACCCGGATTTGAAATGGGAAACCATAGAACAGACAGACTTTGGGGTGGATGCCGAGTTCTGGAACGGTCGCGTGTCGTTCACAGGTGATTATTACCTCAAAAACACCCTGGATATGTTGTACGCCGCGCCCATTCCGCTTACCCCGGGAACAGCTGCGCCTGTGACCAACGTTGCCAGTGTGAAGAACCGCGGATTGGAACTTTCGGCCAATTACCGCAACCGCGATCGCGCATTCAAATACAGCATTGGGGGCAACATCGCTTTTGTGAAAAATGAGGTGACAAGCCTTGGCGCTGGTGGTGAGCCAATCTTCGCTGGCCGTGTGCAATCAGGCAACGCTGATGTGACCAAAACAGAGGTTGGGCAACCTATTGGGTCATTTTTCGGCTATGTAACCGACGGTGTTTTCCAGAATCAGCAAGAGGTCGAAAGTGCTGCTTTTCAAAACGAAAACACGGCGCCCGGCGATATCCGCTTCAAAGATCTGAACGGTGACGGGTTTATTACCAACGCTGACCAAACCTACATCGGCAATCCTTCGCCTGACATCGCTTATGGTGTGACGATTGATTTTGAGTTTAAAGGGTTCGATCTGGGTATCTTCCTCCAGGGCACACAGGGAAATGATATCTACAATGCTACCGTACGGTATGATTTCAATTACGTAAACCGCCCGGTTTCGGTGTTAAATCGTTGGACTGGGCCTGGTACCTCTAATTTTGAGCCACGGGTAAATTTGCTTGACCCAAACCAGAATGCCCGTGTAAGTGATCGCTTTGTAGAGGACGGTTCCTACCTCCGTTTGAAAAATGTGCAATTGGGTTATGCGCTCCCGCAATCGCTTTTGAAAAAGATGAAATTTGAAAAGTTCAGGGTGTACGTTTCTGCGCAGAATTTGTTCACATTCACGAAGTACTCCGGTATGGATCCTGAAATTGGCGCTTATGGAGGCGCTTTGAATGCCGGTGTGGACAGAGGTTTTTACCCACAGGCAAGGGTGCTTTTGGGTGGCGTAAGTGTGACGTTTTAACAATAGGTTGATGAGGGTTTATAGGGTTGATTAGGGTTTATTTTTTTCGCTCGAAAAGCAGAAATCTTCCTCTAATCGAGTATAAAAAATAAACCCTCATCAACCCCATAAACCCTTATCAACCATAAAATTTGCCCATTTTCGAAAAAAATAAAAATATGAAACAGCATAAACTTTTCATAATCATCACATTGGCAGCCCTGCTTCCCAGCGCTTGCCAGAAAGATTTCCTGGATCGTAAACCACTCGTTGGCTCTACAGAGGAAAACTTTTACCGCACTCCGGCGGATGCTATTGCAGCCGTGAATGCAGCGTACGCGCCCCTTCAATTTGAGGCTGACCCAAACGGCGGCGGTGTACACTTTCGCTGGTTTTGGGGGATATCATGTCCGACGATGCCATCAAAGGAGGCTCTGGAGACAACGATGGCAACCAGATACTCCAACTCGAAACCTTCCGGGGACCCACCAACACCGCCAATCTGGAGACGGAGTGGTCGGCCAACTACCAGGGTATATACCGCGCCAATGTCGTGTTGGAACGGGTACCCGGTATCGAAATGGATGGAGTGTTGAAAAACCGTATTTTGGGCGAAGCCCACTTCATCCGTGCCTGGTTTTTCTTCAATTTGGTCACCATGTTCGGTGATGTTCCTTTGGCAGATCACGTGCTCGCCCCAAGCGAATACAACCTGCCACGCGCCCCAGCCTCCGAAGTATGGGCACTCATTGAATCCGATCTTCAAACTGCAGCATCCAGTCTGCCACTTCGCAGTGCTTATGCGCTGGCAGACCTGGGTCGTATAACCAAAGGCGCAGCGCAGTCGCTCTTAGCCAAAAGTTACCTCTGGCAAGAACGCTGGGCCGAAGCCGAGGCAATCGCCAATGAAGTCATTATTTCCAATGAGTATCAGTTGGTTACGGATTATGCTACAATATTCACTCAAGCTGGAGAAAACAACGCAGAGTCTGTTTTTGAAATTCAGTACATGAATGCCTCGGGTGGGAATTATGATAATGGCGCCAATGAGGGCACTTTTACTTCTGTATATCAACGGGCACGCGGGCAATTTGAAGGCTATGGTTTCAACATTCCAACGGAAGATTTTGTGCAGGAGTTCTTTAAAGAAGGCTTTGAAGATCCGCGCCTGAAAAGCACCGTGTTCCGGGTTGGAGATGCAATGGGCGACCGGGGCATTTTCACCAAAGAAGCGACTGGTGGCTTTCCCCATGACTATTATCCGAAAAAGAATTTCACCTACAAAAGTGAAGACGCACCATTCGGCGATGTCAATGTGAATGGCGGCACAAATGACCGCGTGATCCGGTTTTCGGATGTTTTGTTGATGCATGCCGAAGCGGCTGCTCAGAATAACAACGAAGGCGGCGCGCGTACCTCGCTGAATCGGGTTCGTGCCCGCGCAAGAGGCAACGCAGTGGGTATTTTACCCGACATCACCGCTTCTGGCCAGGCATTGCTGGATGCCATCTATCGCGAACGGCGTATTGAGTTGGGCCTAGAAGGGCATCGCTTTTTCGACCTCGTGCGTACCGGTCGTGGACAGGCTGTGCTCGGTCCCTTGGGTTATCTTGAAGGAACACACAATTTATTTCCGGTGCCACAATCACAGGTGCAGGCCACGAATGGCGCAATCCGGCAAAATCCGGGATACAATTGATTTGCGATTTACGATTTACGATTTACGATTATTTTGATCCGAAAAAGGCCAGAATCTTGCCTTCTTCGAATCAAAATAATCGTAAATCCAAAATCCAAAATCGTAAATCCAAACATTCACTCACAAACTAAACGCTTCCCGAAACGGGATTTCGGGTATAAAACGCATGAAAAATATACTTTCTCTGCTCGCTTTTTTGCTGGCGCTGGCCGCTTGCACCCCTTATGAGGAAAACGATATAGATTTACCTGCACAACCTGCAGCGCCTACGTTTTCAGTTGAATATATGAACGGCGACTCTAACAGTATCATCGTAACAAATTTGTCCACGGGCTTTTTTGACCACACGTTCGACTTCCCAGGGGGCATCCCTGCGAGGTCGAAACGTGCGGTTGATACGGTGTTTTACACCAATGCGGGCGATTATGTCATTACACTATATGGAGCGGGTGAAGGCGGTGGTGGTGTTTCGAAAAGCAGTAAGGTCGTGAGCATCACTAAAGATGCTGGTTGCGATCCAATGCTTAGTTTGCTTACGGGCGACTGTGGTAGCCCGGGCAAATGCTGGACATTCACTCATGCTGCAGAAGCAATTCGGGTCGGCCCTGTTCCTGGTTCGGAGGAGTGGTATAAGTCGCCCGTAAACGGCTTGCAGGATGCGCAATACGACGATCAATACTGCTTTTACTTTGAGGGTGGGAAGTTTGAATACAACAACAATGGCTTTTCTGTTGACCCCTGGAACGGTTATGCCGCCGTGCCATATACGCCCCCTGCGAACCTGACTTGGCTCATCTCAAAAGGTACGGGCGATGGCGGTTTAGATCAGATCATTTTGCCCGCCGGCACCTTTATCGGAACCTGGGATTCTGGATCTGTCTATGATATTGCCTCGCTGACAGAGAACAGAACTGGTGCTTCGTTCCCCCATCCGTAATCAGGATGGAACGCCTGCTCAGGGATGGTTCGAGTTTACTTTGGTGAAAATCTGAGCCTTTTTTTATGGATTTTCCGTTTAAATCACTGCTTTTGCTCAGTTTTTTTGGACTGCAGCAGAAATGTGCAGTGCCCAATACATCCGAGGGGCCCTCGAGCGTAAGCTGGTGTGGCAGGACGAATTCAATAGATCAGGTTTGCCCGACAGTACCAAATGGGGCTATGATCTTGGTTCTGGATGTCCGAATCTCTGTGGCTGGGGTAATAATGAACTGCAATACTACACGGCACATCGCTCAGAAAATGCCCGGGTGGAAAATGGCCTGCTCCTGATTGAGGCAAGGCGCGAAAAATGGCTGGAAAACAAAAACTATACCTCTGCCCGGCTTGTTTCAAAAAACAAGGGCGACTGGAAGTATGGCCGCATGGAAGCAAGGATAAAATGTCCGGGAGGAAGGGGTACCTGGGCGGCTTTTTGGATGTTGCCAACGGAATGGAAGTATGGAGGCTGGCCGCACAGCGGTGAGGTGGATATCATGGAACACATTGGTTTTAAATCAGATACGGTGTATGCTACGGCCCACACTGCCGCCTTTACCAACACCAAAGGCACAGAAAATACGCGCGGGTTTTTCTTGCCCGACACCGAATCTGCATTTCATGTGTATGCGGTGGAATGGCGTCCGGACCGAATGGATTTTTTCGTAGACGACGTGCGGTACAATACCTTTTTGAATCAAAATAAAACAAGCTCCGAGTGGCCTTTTGACCAAAGTTTTCACCTCATTCTGAATCTGGCGGTTGGGGGCAATTGGGGTGCGATGAAAGGGGTGGATGAAACCATTTGGCCGCGACGCATGGAGGTGGATTATGTTCGGGTTTATACATTTTAAACAATTCACAAAAAATTATCAACCACATGACTTTTCTAAGAATAACTACTGCTCTTTTGTTGTCGGGGCTTTTTTTCTTCGCAGCCTGCAAAAAAGATCCGGATCCAGCGCAACCCAGCCTCCCGTCCATTTCAATCGCAGACCTGTCGGAATTGGAAGGTGCTGTAAATGGCAGTGTGTCAGTGAAAGTCACCCTTTCAGCGGCCTCCAGCAACAATGTGCTGGTCAATTTTGCAACGATTGACAGCACTGCAAAAGCGGGTTCGGACTATGTCGGGAAAACGGATGGCGAACTGATCTTTTTAGCCGGGGAAACTGAAAAGAATATTGTGGTTCAAATTAAAGGGGACGGGGTGCTTGAGCCAGATGAAAGATTTATTGTCTTGTTGCTGAACCCCGTGAATGCAACCCTCTCCCGCGAACGCGCCACGGTGATCCTGCGAAACGACGACGCGGACAATCCTTTCAATATTCCCGCCACTGGCTATTCAACACCGGAGACATACCCGGGCAAAACGCTGGTTTGGCAAGATGAATTCAGCGGAAGCTCCTTGAATCTGAATGACTGGACCTTTGAAATCGGCGCAGGGGGCTGGGGCAATAATGAGCTTCAATACTACCGTCCGGAAAACACTTTTTTCTCTGCCGGGAACCTCATCATTGAAGCCCGACAAGAAGGTTTTGGCGGTTCGGCTTACACTTCTTCCCGGCTCATTACAAAGGGCAAAAAGGAATTTAAGTTTGGGCGCATAGATATTCGAGCCGCATTGCCGGAGGGCCAGGGTATTTGGCCTGCGCTTTGGATGCTCGGTGGAAATATCAGCACGGTCAACTGGCCTGCCTGCGGGGAGATAGACATCATGGAATTGATTGGAAGTCAACCCAATCGGGTTCATGGGACGATCCATTATGGCGCCAATACCAGTGAGCACCAGTATATTGGCAACTCAAAAGCACTAGCCGGCACCGCTAAATTCATCGATGAATTCCATGTGTTTTCTATCATTTGGGAGCAGGATAAAATCACTTGGCTGCTGGACGATGTGCAGTTTTACCAAATTACACCTACAGATGTTGCGCCTGCTGCATATCCTTTTAATAATGATTTCTTCTTCATTTTCAATGTGGCAGTAGGTGGTCAATGGCCGGGAAATCCTGACGGGAGCACGAATTTTCCACAACGGATGATTGTGGATTATGTGCGGGTTTTTCAATAAAAAATCCTGGATAGGCCAGTTTCCTTGCCACTAATTGCACTAATTTTCACGAACTAATATAACTAAGCAAGATAATTAGTGGAAATTAGTGCAATTAGTGGCAAAAATCAATTCTCGGCTAAGTGTTTACAAAACACTACAGAGATTTTTGGGTGTGAGTCATTTCAGGTTTGGGAGTGACTCATATCATTTCAGCCACTGATTGGTCTCAATTGCGGCATGATTTACAACCGGAGCAAAAGCCTCAACTTTGTGCTCCCAAAAATCAATCCTGCATTTAAGATCAAATATTAAAATGAACTACGTTTCCGCCGAACAGGCCCTTCAGGTTATTCAATCTGGTCAGCGTGTTTTTGTACATGGCAGTGCCTGTACACCTATTTACATGCTCCAAAAACTTGCCGAACAGGCCCCACGCCTGCGCAATGTGGAGTTGTTGTCCATCAGCCTTTACGGAGACGTAATGCTCGACAAGCCGCAATACCATCCCAATTTCCGCTTCAATTCGCTGTTTGTATCGGGCAGTATCCGGCAGGCTGTGAATGAAGGTCGAGCCGATTATGTGCCGGTTTTTTTAAGCGAAATTCCGGAGTTGTTCAAACGCAATATCATTCTGCTCGATGTGGCTATTGTGCAGGTGTCAGAACCCGATGCACATGGTTACTGCTCGCTGGGTACTTCGGTGGACATCGCCCGCTCGGCCGTCAATGCCGCCCGGCACGTCATAGCGCATGTGAACCCGCAGGTACCGCGCACCCACGGCGATGGCATGATACACAGCAGTAGTTTTCATGCAATGGTTTGGCAGGATGCTCCTTTGCAAGAAGTGCGGTTTGGCGAGGCATTAAGCGCAGCGGAGTTGCAGATCGGACAACAAGTTGCAGCATTGATTGAGGACCGAAGTACCCTTCAAATGGGAATTGGCTCCATCCCCGACGCGGTTTTGCGCAGTTTGCATCAACACAAAGACTTGGGCGTTCACACCGAAATGTTCTCTGACGGCCTGGTGGATTTGCTTGAAAAGGGAGTGGTGACCAACCGGTATAAAAAAATCCATCCCGGCAAAACCGTGACCGCCTTCGCGCTTGGCACCCGGCGGCTCTATGATTTTGTGGACGACAACCCGGCGGTTGTATTTCTGGACGTAGATTATGTGAACGAAGCCGCAGTCATTCGCCGCAATAAGCGGGTGGTAGCCATCAACAGCGCCATCGAGATAGACATTACGGGCCAGGTTTGTGCCGACTCTATTGGTACTTACCACTATTCCGGGGTAGGCGGGCAGATGGACTTTATGCGCGGCGCTGCATTGTCTGATGGAGGCAAACCCATTATCGCGCTCACGGCACGCACCGCCAAAGGAGTCCCGCGTATTGTGCCCCTGTTGAAATCAGGAGCAGGTGTGGTGACTACCCGCGCCCACGTCCATTACGTAGTGACCGAATACGGGTCCGTGTTTTTTTTGGAAAAACTGCGAGAACGTGATCCGGAACGACCCACCGTGATCTCCATCGCGCACCCGGATGATGCGAGAAGCGTCGAGTCGGAACGCTAGCGGCAGAGCGGTTATAAGTCAAGTTGCTACTGGAGGTCTGAGCGTTTTTAGTGTGAATCTTATAATTTTTCCTAAAAATCATGTAACACGATCCGATGTTCAATCCTCAACCTTTACGGTTAAAGATTCTTCACAAAATGTGTTACAAAAAATGATTAAGGATATAAACAGCCTGCCCAAACTGTCTGACGACAGCATGTTGAAACAAAAAACGAATCAGGATTTCAACTACAAAAAGCCTGACCCCAAGGACCCGAACGAAGAAAAAGAGCATCCCGCTAGCTTGCTTCCTGACTTTGGGGAAAATGACTCTTATCCAATGGAAACCGAAAGGCCGGATAAAGAGAAAAAGGAGCAAAAACGGCCTAATCTTAGTGAGGGTAGCGAATAAGGGCATTTAGCAATTTGGAACACGGATGTCACGGATGAGACACGGATTATTTGATCTGTTCAAATCCGTGTCTAATCCGTGCCATCCGTGTTCCACCCCTCTTAGGAAGTCTAAAGTACCATCCATATACGCACCGCCTTATACACTTCAAACCAAACTACGCTAAGGAAACCTGCCAACACGCACCAGCCCAAATCAGCGGCTGAAATTGCGCCCATGTTAAAGATGTTGGTCAAAAACGGCACGTACAAAATGGCAAGCAGCAGCCCTGCCGAAATGGCCAGTATAATGGGCAGAATTGGGTTTTTATAAAACAGCGTGCGGTGAAGCGGGTAGTCGAAAGAGCGATTGGCCATAGTCAGAAACAGGTTGGCAGATACCAATGTGGCAAACACAATGGAACGGACGCCCTCTTCGGTTTTCCCCTGTCCGATGGCAAAATGATACATGAAAAACACGCCTGCTGTGATCGCTACGCCTTGTAAAAGGCTGAAGGCCAATTCCTTGCCCGAGAATAAGGAGGCCTGGCTAGACCGAGGCGGCTTGCGCATCAGATTTGGCTCGGCGGGTTCGTTTTCAAAAGCGATGGCTGCTGTGGGGTCCATCACGAGTTCCAGGAAAATGACGTGCAAGGGCAGCAATATGTGCGTATAAGGCCAGCCAAACAAAAGTGGCAGCAGCACTACCAACACAATCGGCAGGTGGATAGAGATGATGTATCGGATGGCTTTGCGCAGGTTGTCGTAGATACGACGCCCCATGTGAATTGCCGTTACCATCGCATTCAGGTTGTCGTTCAGTAGCACCAGAGAGGCCGCACTTTTGGCGATCTCTGTGCCTTTTTTTCCCATCGCAACGCCGATTTGGGCGGTTTTGAGCGCAGGGCCATCGTTCACGCCATCGCCGGACATGGCCACGGTCTCGCCATTGGCTTTTAGCGCATTCACGATTCGGAGTTTGGCGTCGGGGAACATCCGGGCAAACACGTTGACCTTTTGGACGGTGTCCCGTAGTAGGGTATCGTTGAGTTCCATGACTTCATCGCCTGTCATGGCAGTTTCCCAACCCTTCAGCCCAGTACTTTTGGCAATGTTTTTTGCCGTGGCCGCATGGTCGCCTGTAATCATCATGACCCGCAGACCCGCTTGGTAGAATTTTTTAAAAACCGCTCCAGCGTTTTTCTTTGGGGGATCGAAGAAAGCAATCAAGCCTTCAAATTTCCATTCAAAATGATCCTGTTCTGCCGGAAAATCCTTGCCTGCGAAGGTGGCGCTTGCTATTCCCAGCACCCGGAAACCCTGACTGGCCATTTCCTCCGTTTTGGTCAATATTTGTTCGCGCAATTTGTCTGTGACGTCTGAAACAGCCAGTATGCGCTCTATGGCACCTTTGCATGCAATGAGTCGATTGTCCTCCTGGTTTTCCCATACATGCGTCATCATCGGAGGTTTGCCACCGAGCGGGTACTCTTTTATTATTTGATAAGGCTTACGCGGGTCGTTTGACGCAGAAGTTGCTAAAATTTGAGCCTCTAGCAGGGCTTTTTCCATTGCGTCAAATGGCTCTGGCTCGCTGGCCCACAAGGCGTATTCCAGCGTGCGGCCATGTCCGGAAATATCCGCGACTTCCGCGACAGACATCTTGTTCTCTGTGATCGTCCCTGTTTTGTCCAGGCAAATCACTGTAGCCGAACCGAGGCTTTCAACCGTTTTGGGCTGCTTGGCAAGGATGCCGTGCTTGATCATCCGAAAAGCGCCCAAGGCCATAAAAGCGCTAAATGCTACAGGAATTTCCTGGGGCAGGATGGCCATAGCCAGCGTAAGTGAAAAAAGCAGTGCTTTCCAAACATCGTTTTCAATCCAGAAATTCAGGCCAAAAACCAGGACAAATGCCAATCCACCTGCGATCGCCATTTGGCGCACAAAGCGCTTGATCTGTAATTGCAAGGGCGTTTTTTCGGGGTCAATGGACTCGATGGATTTGCCCAATTTGCCAAATTCGGAACGCGCACCGGTTGCAGTTACCTTGAAAACACCTTTCCCGGTGGCTACGATGGTGCCTTGGAGGAGACTGTTGGCGGTTGATTGGTGACCCGCCTTCGCTAAAGCTACGGCGGGTAAACTGGTGATTTGTGATTGGTGATTGGTGGTTGCTACCGATTTTTCTACAGATAGACTCTCACCGGTGAGCACCGATTCGTCTACCGAAAGGTCGTGTTGTTCCAGCAGAATGCCATCTGCCGGGATGCGTTCCCCTTCTTCAATGCTTACAACATCATCGGGTACAAGGTCTTCAGAGGGGATTTCTACCCAGTCTCCATTTCGCAGTACGCGAACCTGGGCGCGGGTAAATTGACGCAAGGCTTCCAAAGCGCGTTCGCTTTTTGTTTCCTGATACAATTCGATGCCCGTGACAAACAAAATGGACACCACCATCATCATGGCTTCTGTGAAGTCGCCAAGCAAAAAATACAACACGCAGGCGACCGCCAGCAACAGGAACATCGGTTCGGTCACGATGTCTCGAATACGGACAAGGACGGGGTAGCGGCGAGTGGCTTCCAGTTCGTTTTTCCCGAAATTGCGACGCTGTTGTTCTGCCTGAGTGGTAGTTAATCCGATGAAGGAAGGGAGATGGGCGGGGTCTGCTCCGTGCGGCTTTCTATTTAAGAGATAAACTTGATTTGAAACCCTGGACTTATAGGGACTTTCTTCATAGATTGTAACCGTAAGGAACCTAAACCTCGTAGGTTTTAAAACCTACGAGGTTTAAAGCTGTAAACTTTACTTAGAAGCGTAATCAATCTCCGGCGCAAGTACCCTTTCCAACACTTTTATCAAATCGTGGGTGGTAAGGATTCCGACCAAATGGCGGTTGCCTTCCAGCACTGGAATGGCATGGAAGTGATTGGTATTAAATATCCGCAGCATCTTCAACGGTATCTGTGGGAGCCAGGCACAGGGGTGCTCAGTCATTACTTCCTTGACGAGCAGGGTATTAAGCAGATGTTCGTTGCTGCGTTGCTCCTGTGCATTGCCGTACAGGTCGCCGATAATGCGCAGATAATCAGTATAACTGACAATGCCCGCCAGCATACCATTTTCGACTACGGGTACATGGTGAAAACCTTGCTTTTCAAGGATATTGCGCACAGTCTCGAAATTGTCCTCAGGGCTAACGGTGGCTGGTTTTCGGGTCATTATTTTTGAAATCGGTGTGGTGTTTTGCATAACAATGTGACTTTTTATGCCACAAAGTTGACCGACGAAGAAGGTACAGGAGGATGACGAAGGTCAGGTAAGGGGATGACTTGGGAGGCTTAGCGATGCGCTATTGTCCGTAAATACAATGCCTCCACCTCTTGTCTTGCCCAGGGCGTTTTGCGCAAAAATTTCAGGCTGGAGCTGAGGCTTGGCTCATTTTTGAAGCAATTGATGTCAATATGATAGGCCAAGCCCTGCCAACCGTAGGTGTCAAGCAAGTGCTCCAATATTGATTGCAGGGTTTTGCCATGCAGCGGGTTGTTGGGTTGTTTTTCCATGATACCAGAATGTCGCCACTGTGCGGCTTTCCCTTATAGATAGTGGAGTGATTAGAACAAAAAATCGAGCAAGCGATTCCACTTCTTACTCAACCAGCTTTCGCGGCGAAGGTTTTCAATTTTACCCAGGATAGATAGGGGGGGTTAAGTAACGCGAGATAGAGCCAGAACAAAGCCATTACAAAGAGCGAACCGATGGCCCAAAGTGCTTTTTTCAAGACGAAACTTCTGATCTCCGCAAATTTGCTCATGCCAAATCCCAGGAAAGCGTCCAGTCCAAAACCGATTGCTGCGAAGATAAGCGTCTTTACAGCGAGTGATGGCAACTGAATCTTCTCTGTCCAGTTTTCACTTCCTAGCCAGAAGGTGCCGTAAACGAGCGCTACTACCAACACTGTTTTCATCAGCGTTAGAACACCATAGGCGCGGAACACTTTAAAGGGTAAATCTCGACCAACATCGAGTCGCTTTTCAAGTGGTTTCTTTTGGGCAGCATCCTCCATGAACGGGGCGACGGGTAGAAATTCCCAATTATTACTACAGGCTTCTTTTTTCGTTGACAATTGTTCGCTCAACCCCGACTCCTTGAACGCCCACTCTGTTTGCCGGTAGGCACTGTACATGAGTGCGTATGCTTCGGCATCGTTGAATGCATCCAGGTCGGTACGCAGATTTGCGAGACGCTCTTGCACACTTTTTTGAATACCGTATTGGGTGATTGTACTGTTGGGGTTTTGATCTTCAGTTAGCCAGGCGTGCCTGGTTGGATCGTTGCAGCCTTCCCATTTCAGCGGGTTTTTGTTCAAGTCTCTTTTGAGGTGGATGTACATCAAACCCTTAATCTGGTTGGTGTCGCGCCGCGCTTCAATTGTGGTGAATTGTAATTCTCTTACACGCTCCTGCAATACGAAATCGGAGCGAAAAAATGACCCAAGTGTACCTGCTCCCGCGTTTTCAATATTGAGTTGGCCGCTTGCATCGCTCAAGATCAGGATGCTACATTCTTGTTCAATCAAACTGGATATGCCCTGATTGTCGTGCACACCTCCATCCGCCAAGCGCAAATCCACACCAGGGTAAAGTCCGGGCAAGTACAGCGGCTCGAACAACGCGGGAACACAGGAAGATGCGCCGACCGCTGCTCCCAGCCGGATGTTATTGTTATACGGAGCAGGTGCCTCATCGTAATACATTCGGCGGAGCCGGGGCTTGCTGTCCACGCTTTGAATGATATTGCCTGGTGGCTCGCCCATCCAGGAAGCGGTAAATTGCCAGTTGTGCCCAGTATTAAGGGTGGTAGCGTTGAGCACCAGCATCGGCACCTTGTTGATGCGGTCCCAATTGTCGGTTTTGGGTTGAATGTCTGAGCACCGCGTGGCACAATTTTCAGGTTCTGCATTAGCAATACCCGCTCGTCATAACACCTAGTGCTGTCTTCATCGGTAAAGATTTTTTTGTACAGAAACTCCTCGTACAGTTCGCCGATACGATTGGATCGGGTGTATTTTCTGTCAAGGAAAATGCGGAGGTTTTTCCAACTTGACAGAATCCGCATGCGTAAGTTCTTTTGAACACCTGCCATGAATTGGGCAGTCAATTCCTCCACAATTTCGAGGTAATCCTTTTGCGAAAGGGTTAACTCGGCTTTCTCCGCAGAGTGCATATATTTATACGACTCGTCGAATTTTGCCATCATTTTTTTGCGCAAAAGCAGGTAATAGTGCGCCCCTACGATGCTTCCACCTGACACGCAGGACAGCACTTCCACGTGCCTCAACACGTCTAATTCTGCCAATTTTGCCAAGGTGCCGATATGGTAAAGCGAGGCCCTGAACCCGCCGCCAGAAAGTCCAAGTCCGACTTTTCCTTGCATTACCAGGGAAGTTTGTTGCCTTCACTTTCATCTAATGGAGCATGATGGCGTGCAGGCATTGGCGAACGTGATCGTGTAATTCCTGAAGCCTGGCCTGCTTCTGTTTTTTTCTCTTTCTCCGAATCGCCGGGCTTCACCGCTGCAAACCGGGCGCGGATTTGGGCAAGGGCTAAAAGTTGTTTTCGACAGGTTTCGGACTCCCAGAGCGAAGGCTTTTGGCCGCCATATTTTTTATAAAAAAACAAGGCTTCGTCGAAACGGCCCAGGCCAAAATAGGCTTCGCCGAGGGTGGCATAGGCCCAATCGTCCAATCTTACAATCAGTTTTTCATCTTTGTATATCGCGTCACCCGTTAGATAGTTCACAATTTCCTTTCGGATTTCGTTGGCCCTTTGTTGCCACATGGTGATTACCGGGGCAATGCTCCATCCAATTCGCGGGTTTCGCCAGTGCGCACATCGGCCAGGAGGTCGAGTAGAAATGCAAAGTTGATGGCAGTGTAGCCTGCGTCATTGTCCTTTTTATCCCCTTTAAATTTTTATTAAAAACGCGCTTTGAACCGCCTTTCTTCGGTAACCTGGTTCTTGCTCCTGGTTTGTTTTTGGCCTTCCCACGTTGAATCGGATCAACATGCTTTTCCTTCCACTTTTCAAAACCTTTCTGATAAAAGTGTCTCGAAAAAAGCAGGTGTCTGAATTGGTTATCAAACATCCATCGCCGTTTATGAATGCCACCCATCATACCAAGTACCTCACTATTTTCAGATGTAAGCGGGTCGCCAATCTTGGACAAAAACGACGCGGCCAAATCGAATTTTATGGATGAGGGTAGGTCGGGGTCTTTGTAGGTACAGAGCGCCAGCTGCTCGTAGTAATAGGTCCTTTTTTCAGCAGGACCAACCATGGTTAAGCCTCAAACAATTGGGCAGCGTATGCAAAGCCGTTTCGGCTTTTTGAGATTCTTGGCGAGTTCTAATATCTTAGGTATGTCGAAAGACTCGCCGTTCAGAATTCTCCGTGCGTCGCGAATGAGGATTGCGTTTGATTCCATTACAATAAGGTTAGATAGGTGTAAACCGAACGTAAAAGTAATGTCTGCTGTCGAAATATTTTAATGCGACGAAAATCACCTTCCACCCTGACTTGCGTCATTCGGCATCTTTTTCTACCCCCCCGATCTTGCAGCCGATTTCAAGCATTCCTGAAATCTACACGGCGCAATGAAGATCATGTTATTCCTCATTTTAGTAAGCCTACTGCTCGCAGCAGGCTTTTTGATTGCCTACCTGCGTGCTGCGCGCGACGGGCAGTTCGACGATGATTACACGCCAGCCATCCGGATGCTGTTTGATGACCCCAGCCCAAACCCCTCCCTTGAAGGGCGGATAGTAGCAGAAAAACAAATACAAGACGAAGATTTAAAGCCTTCTTTATGAATAACATACAACAATTTCAGTACGACAACAAAATCGTTCGGGCCTTCGGGATTGCCTCCTTTGTATTCGCTTTGGTAGGGATGCTGGTTGGTCTGATTCTGGCATTGCAAATCGTGATGCCCGAACTCAATTTCGGCCCTTATCTCACTTTTGGCCGCTTGCGCCCTTTGCACACCAATGCAGTCATTTTTGCATTCGTGGGCAACGGTATTTTCATGGGCGTTTATTACTCGCTGCAAAGGCTTGTGAAAGCCCGCATGTGGAGCGACAAACTTTCCTGGATACACTTTTGGCTCTGGCAAATAGTCATTTTGTGCGCAGCAGTCAGCCTTCCAATGGGTCTTACCACCAGTGGTGAATATTCCGAGTTGATTTGGCCATTGGACATTCTAATCACGTTGGTTTGGGTGATTTTTGGCGTCAATATGTTTGGCACCATCCTCAGGCGACGGGAAAGCCAGTTGTACGTGGCGATCTGGTTTGACATCGCAACATGGGTCACGGTGGCAGTGCTGCACATCGTGCGTAGTCTGGAAATGCCGATAACCTGGACGGAGAGTTACCCCATATTTTCGGGGGTGCAGGAGGCATTGGTACAATGGTGGTATGGACACAACGCAGTGGCGTTCTTCCTAACCACGCCTTACCTCGGCATGATGTACTACTTCCTGCCAAAAGCCGCCAATCGCCCGGTCTTTTCTTACAAACTTTCCATCATTCACTTCTGGGCATTGATTTTTATCTACATCTGGGCTGGACCGCACCACTTGCTGTATTCGACCCTGCCTGATTGGGTTCAGTCGCTGGGCACCGTATTTAGCATCATGCTGATCGCTCCATCCTGGGGTGGAATGCTCAACGGCTTACTAACCCTGCGTGGCGCCTGGGATCGGGTGGCCAATGACCCGGTACTCAAATTTATGGTGGTAGCGGTGATCGCATACGGTATGGCGACTTTTGAAGGACCAATGCTGTCCATCAAATCAGTAAATGCTATCAGCCACTTTACCGACTGGACGATTGCACACGTTCACGTGGGCGCCTTGGGCTGGAACGGCTTCCTGACCTTCGGCGTACTCTATTGGCTCTGGCCACGGATGTATCGTACGGAGTTGTATTCCAAGCAATTGGCCAACGTTCACTTCTGGGTTGGTACACTCGGCATCATTTTTTATGCCGTGCCTTTGTACTTCGCCGGTTGGACGCAGGCCTTGATGTGGAAAGAATTTACGCCAGAAGGAACCCTTGCATGGGGCAACTTCCTGGACACCGTGAAGCAAATTCTTCCCATGTACTGGTTGAGGGTAGTAGGCGGGACTTTGTTCTTCGTAGGTACCATCATTGGCGTGTATAACCTGTATAAAACAGGCGCAAAAGGACAGTTTATGGCAGACGAAGCAACGGAGGCGCCTGCCCGTGAACGTCGCCCGGCTCCATTGCACGCTGGTGAACACTGGCACCGTTGGATCGAAGGTCGCCCAATGCAAATGCTGCTTTGGAGCACCATCCTGATCGCTATCGGTGGTATCGTGCAGATTGTGCCGATGGTGTTTGTTGAAAGCCAGGTGCCAAAAATTTCTACGGTAAAACCATATACCCCGCTCGAACTCACGGGCCGCGACTTGTATATCAGAGAGGGCTGCGTAGGCTGCCACTCCCAGATGATTCGCCCATTCCGCGATGAGACGGAACGTTACGGAGAATACTCAAAATCAGGCGAGTACATCTACGACCGTCCATTCCTATGGGGCAGCAAACGCACCGGTCCAGACCTTCAGCGCGAAGGTGGGAAGTACCCCGACAGTTGGCACTATAACCACATGTATGACCCGACCAGCCTGTCGCCTGGCTCTATCATGCCTGCTTACCCGCACTTGCTGACGGACAAACTGGACTTGAGCGATTTACCTGCTAAAATCACAGTGCTGCGAAAACTCGGTACCCCATATTCAAAGGATTTCGAGAAATATGCCATCACCAATGCCCAGGAACAGGCGCAAAAAATTGCGAAGAACCTTGCAGAACAGGGTGTGAAGGATCAGAACATAGAAGACAAAGAGATCATTGCCATCATCGCTTATCTGCAACGAATTGGCACCGACATAAAAATTCAACCAAACAATAGTTTATGAAGGTTTATGAGGGTTTATAATGGTTGATTATAAACCCTCATGAACCATCATAAACCTTTATCAACAATAAATACAATGGTCAAATATCTGCTTGAATCAGTTGACGGAATCCAATGGTTTGGGATCGGATCACTGCTGATCTTCTTCTGTACTTTCTGCTTTGCGGCTGTTCGCGCCTTTATCTCCAAAAAAGAAGATATGGATCGCATGGCAAACCTGCCGCTGGAAGATTAATTTTTACACCTTTTGTTTTTTTTCGGACACCTCGGAGGTTTTCGAAAATCTCCGAGGTGTCCAAAAAACAAAAGCGAAAAATTCTATTAAAAATGACATCGAAAAAATATCTGCCAACCTTTTTACTGCTCCTCGCCAGCATAACCACGAGCTGGGGGCAAGCAGTAACGACTGCCGTCCCAAACAACGCGGATGGGTTTTCAAACATAATGACCACAGCTTTTTTGATTGCTGCTGTGCTGTTGTTCATAGTCGTGATTGCAGTGGTGGTGCGCACCAATGCATTGCTGACAAAACACCTGATTAATCTCGAATCTGAAAAACACGGCATTTTAATGCCCACAGAAAGTGCCGAGTTACGGCCTGTGGAGGAGGACTTTTTCACCCGCTTGCGCAAAAAATACTGGGAAGACCCCATACCCCGTGAAATGGAAGGGGAAATCACACTGGATCACAATTATGATGGCATTCGGGAGCTTGACAATCACCTGCCCCCTTGGTGGGTCAATATGTTTATACTGACCATTCTTTGGGCGATTGGATACATGTGGTACTACCACTGGGGCGGCAACGGACTTAATCAGGCGGATGAGTATAAACAGGATGTCGCAACTGCTAAAAAAGAAATTGCTATGGCCTTAGCTGGCAAAGCCAATGCGGTAGACGAATCGAATGTAAGCGTTGTGACGGATGCCGGCGCATTGGGTGAAGGCGAATTGATTTTCAAAAATGTATGTGCCGCTTGCCATGGACAAAAAGGCGAGGGCACCGTCGGCCCGAACTTCACCGACGAGTACTGGATACATGGCGGCGGCATCAAAGACCTGTTCAAAACAATCAAGTACGGGGTGCCTGATAAGGGTATGATAGCCTGGTCATCCCAGTTGAAACCGTCTGATATGCAGAAAGTGGCAAGTTATATCCTGACATTGAAAGGAACCAACCCTCCCAATCCGAAAGCACCGCAAGGTGTGATTTGGAAGGATGAAGCGGCAGCAGCGCCAGATTCGGTGGGGGTTAAGTAAGGGTTTATGAGGGTTGATAAGGGTTTATGAGGGTTTATCAAGGTTGATTATCAACCTTAATAAACCCTCATAAACCCTTAACAACTAAAAAAAACAGATGGCTATGAATCAAGAGTCTTTAAATAACGTCTTCGAAGACAACGAAGAATATCGCGATCACCTTGCGACAGTGGACGCACAGGGCAAACGAATCTGGCTTTACCCAAAGAAACCATCCGGACGTTATTACAAGTGGCGTACCTGGGTGAGTGTGGCCTTTCTGGCGGTTTTTATTTTGATGCCCTTTATCAAAGTAGATGGCGAACAGTTTCTGTTGTTCAATGTGTTGGAACGGAAATTCGTGCTGTTTGGACTCTTGTTTACCCCGCAGGATTTTCACCTGTTTGTGCTGGCAATGCTGACATTCATCGTGTTCATTATCTTGTTCACGGTGGTGTTCGGGCGGCTTTTTTGTGGCTGGGTGTGCCCGCAGACGATTTTCATGGAAATGATTTTTCGAAAAATTGAATATTGGATTGAAGGAGATGCTGGCGAACAACGCAAACTTGCTCTTTCACCCTGGAACGCACAGAAAATCCGAAAAAAAGTCCTGAAACACGGCATCATTTACGGTCTCGCCTTGCTGTTTACCAATTTCTTTCTTGCATACTTGATCAGTATGGACGAGGTGTTGAAAATCATCCGGGAACCGATCAATCAGCATTGGGGCGGATTTGCGGCCATGTTGGTTTTTAGTGCTGCTTTTTATAGTGTATTTGCCGTGTTGCGCGAACAGGTTTGTACCACCATTTGTCCTTACGGTCGCCTGCAAAGTGTATTGTTGGTCAAAGATTCCATTGTGGTGGCCTATGACCATGTTCGGGGCGAACCGCGCACAAAATTGAAGAAAGAAAAGTCGGCCCCAAATCCACGGCCAATGGAATACCGTGACCCCGTGGAGCAAATCCAATCCACTGTCGGTGCAGCACCTTCTAATGTCCAAAGTCCACCCTCCTTCGGTGAACCTACGGCGGGTAAACAGTCCAAAATCGGCGACTGCATTGACTGTAATCTTTGCGTTGCGGTATGTCCAACAGGCATTGACATCCGCAATGGCACGCAACTGGAATGCACCAACTGTACCGCCTGCATTGATGCCTGCGATTCCATCATGCAAAAAATCAACCGACCTCTGGGGCTTATTCGGTACGATTCGATGACGGGTATAGAATCTGGTCGTAGGAAGATTTTTACCACCCGCGTGTATGCCTATACAGGGGTGTTGATTGCGTTGTTGGCACTCGATGTGTTTCTCATCGCCCGTCGCGGCATAATGGAGACCATCATCCTGCGCTCACCAGGGCAACTTTACCAGCAGAAAGACGATACCCACCTGACCAACCTCTATACCTACGTTCTCATCAACAAATCCAACCACGAACTTCCGGCGGAATTGCATGTCACCACACCCGGCGCGAACATTCAATACGTTG
The DNA here is from genome assembly GCA_016708875.1 of Lewinellaceae bacterium. GTDB lineage: Bacteria > Bacteroidota > Bacteroidia > Chitinophagales > Saprospiraceae > M3007. The sequence continues at coordinate 33,498 of JADJFA010000026.1, read as the reverse complement.
GGAAAAAACCTGCCAATATCCCCAAAGGCGAAAAAGTGGAGGGCGCATTTTTTGTAGAAATGCCTGAGACTGAACTACGTGGGCGCAAAACACCCATTGTTATCGAGGTTATTTCCAACGGTAAAAAAGTAGATGAGGTAAAGACCAATTTCATGGGGATAGACGGTCATTTACCCAAAATGGAAAAAGAACATGAGGACCACAAATCGGGTGAGGAGCACGAAGATGATTCCAAAAAGAAGGAAAACAACCATTGATTAATCCTCATCTTTACCCGTCGAAGGTCAAAAGGTCTTCAGCGGGTAAAAAATCTACACTATTATGAAATTCAACTGGGGTACCGGCATCGTTATATTCTTTATCTTTTTTGCTGTAAGCATGATATCGCTTGTGGTGGCAACTACCCGTTACCCACCGCAATTGGTGCAAAAAGATTATTATTCGCTAGATATAAACTATCAGGTGCGACTGGATAAAAAACAAAACACAGCGACGCTCACAGTACCACCAAAGGTTCAATTCGACGCGTCGGCTAAAAAAATTCAAGTTGAATTTCCCGAAGGAATGACAGCCCAAACGGGCACTATAAAGTGCTTTCGTTCGGCTACCACTCGGGAAGATTTTTTATCGAAAATAGAAAACACCTCCCTACTGGAAATTCCCGCTGAAGGATTAACCGCAGGTCGTTGGCATGTTGAGCTGGATTGGGAAACCGCCGACGGGAAAAAGTATTTTTGGGAAACGGCGATTGTCTTATAGTATAGAGATGCGTAAACGGAACATCTTATTCATTGGAATATGTCAGCCATTAGACGTTTTGTTTTTCGCAGGCAGCGTAAAAAATGGTAATAATGCCGACCCTCCTTCGCTAAAGCTACGGCGGGTAAAATGATACAATGAGTATACTAATAACAGCACTCCTTCTCGGCCTCGCCGGCAGCCTGCACTGTGTGGGAATGTGCGGTCCATTGTTGCTTGCGCTTCCGCTCGATGCGGCGGGCAAGTGGCAGGTGATGCGGAAGATGCTGGTGTATCATGTCGGGCGCATCCTTACCTACGCTGCACTGGGCGTGTTATTCGGACTCCTGGGCAAGGGTTTGGCAATAGCAGGATTTCAAAAAATACTCTCTATCGGAGCGGGTGCTTTTATGTTGGGCATGGCCTTCATGGCCTGGCGTTTTGAGCAACTCGTAACGGCATTGCCCGGTTTTGGCGCGTTCACGCAAGGCGTTAAATCGGGCATCGGAAACCTGATGCGGAAAAGCCCCAACGGCAGCACATTCTCCATTGGACTGCTCAACGGACTCTTGCCCTGCGGCATGGTGTACGCTGCTTTGGCAGGCGCTATCGCCTCCAGTGGCGGACTGGAAGGCGGTCTTTTTATGGCTGTTTTTGGTATTGGCACTTTGCCTTTGTTATTGATGGTGAGTGTTTTAGGAAGGTCATTCAGTGTATCAATTCGGCAAAAAATCAAGTTTGCACAACCTGTTTTACTCGGATTGGTTGGACTTTTGTTGCTCCAGCGCGGCTTGAATCTGGACTTGTCGTTGTTTGAATCTGCGGTGCCTAAGGCGGGCGTGGATTGTCACTGAATTAGGTTGATCGTGATTTTAAACCTCGTAGGTATTAAAAACAATTGAATGAAGCATACTTCATTTACTATCCTAACCTGGCTTCCTCGAATCCTGGCGCTTATCTTCGCCGGATTCATCTCCCTGTTTGCATTGGACTCCTTTGAAGCGCACCAAACTTTTTTTCAGAAATTTGGCCACATCTTGGCGCACCTTGTGCCAACTGCCGCTGTAATTGCTGCGCTATGGCTGGCTTGGCATCGCCGCATTATTGGTGGGCTGGTGTTTATGATGTTGGGGATGATTTTCACTATTCATTTTGGCACCTGGCGGCAGACAGGACTATTTTTAATGTTTTCTTTGCCCCTGTTTGTTACAGGAGTGTTGTTTATCCTGTCGCGATACAGTCAGTTGCAATCACGAAAAAACGAGACCTTGTAGTTTTTTTTAAACATACGAGGTAGAAGTAAATGAGCACAATAAGTTTTCTAAAAAACACATAGGCACATAGGGCACATAGTTGTTGAAAATCAAGACGCTATGTGCCCTGTGTGCCTATGTGTTTTTAGACCTTCTACTTATACGATTTAACCATGCATCAAATTCCACCCGAACTTCTCCAGCGCGTCGAAGAAAAATTTCAGGCCATTGGCCAGAACCCCAATACCCATCTTGAAGGGCTGGTATGGGCCAAACCCATCACTTACTGGGATTATATCCAGACCGACGCTTTGTTGAACTTGCAGATTCAGCGCACTACGCTGCCCGACGAAATGGTGTTCATTATGTACCACCAAATCAACGAGTTGTTGTTCAAAATGATCCTTTGGGAAATCCAGCAGGTATCAGATTGCAAGGAGCTTACCACCGCGCTTTTTGCTGAAAAACTGGCCCGAATCAGTCGCTATTTCGATATGTTGTCAAGCTCTTTTACCATTATGGGCGATGGCATGGACGCGGAGCAATACCTGAAATTCCGAAACACGCTTACCCCCGCCAGTGGCTTTCAAAGTGCCCAATATCGAATGATTGAATTTTGCTCCACCGACCTGATCAACCTGATTGACTATCGGTTCCGAGCCACGATTGACCGCAACACTCCCTATGAACACGCCTACGACCACCTCTACTGGCAGGCCGCCGGGAAAAACCACGCGACAGGCGAAAAGAGCACACTCATTCAGCTTTTTGAGGAGCGCTACAAAGCCGAATTCCTTCGAACCATGGAGGCATATAACGAGAAAAACCTTTGGGCTAGATTCCGTATGCTACCGGCCGCTGATCGCGAAAATCCTGCCTTGGTGGATGCCATGCGCCATTATGACTATACAGTAAACATCTCCTGGGTAATGGCGCACTACCACGCCGCGCAGAAATACCTCGAAAGCAAGGGACCACCTGCCGAAGCAACGGGGGGTAGTGATTGGAAAAAGTATATGCTGCCAAAGTATCAGCGGCGGATATTTTTTCCGGAGTTGTGGAGTAAGGAGGAGTTGGAGAATTGGGGAGTGAACGTCGGATGGAAGGGTTAACGTCGGAAGGGTTTAAACCCTTCCGACGTTAAACTATATTACTTCCTCGGCACCAAATTCGGGTTCAATAAATCATAAAACTGGTCCAGTTTAGGCAGGATAATGATCCTGGTGCGCCGGTTGGTTGCACGGCCTTCTTCGGTACTGTTGGTAGCCAACGTATTGTACTCCCCGCGCCCTGCAGCAATAAGCCGGTTAGGATTGATTTTGAAATCGCGCTGCAAAGACCGCACTACGGCGGTGGAGCGTTTTACGCTCAGATCCCAGTTGTCTTCCAGCACACCATTTTTGTAAGGCACATTGTCGGTATAGCCTTCTACCATCACTTCGAGATCGGGACGTGATTCGATGATGGCTGCAATTTTACCCAGCACCTGGTTTGCCCTAGGGGTCAGCAGGTAGCTGCCGCTTTGGTATAGCATCTTATCAGACAGGTTAATAAACACCACCGTTTTGTCCACTTTCACATCCACGTCTTTGTCCTCAATACCCTCTTTGAGCACGTTTTTGAGGTTGACTGCGAGTGCCAGATTAATGGAATCGGCTTTCGTCTTGGCGGCTTGAAGGAGGCGAATGTATTTGTCCTTGCCTTGTAGTTGGGAGAGGGTTTCCTTGATGTTGTCGCTGGCCGATTGGGAGAGTACGGTAAGGTTGCCCACTTGAGATACCTGTTTGTCGCGTTGCGCCTGGCAGTCAGCAATTTGCGCGCGGAGGTCAGCGATTTGTTCTTCGCGGAGTCGGAGGGCGGTTAGGGATTCGTTTTTGCCGGCTGCTTTTTCCGCTTCACATACGGAGAGTTGGGACATCAGTTCGTTGAGCTGTTTGCCGTATTTGGCCAGATTTTGGTTTGCCAGGTCCAATTCCGTTTGCATCGTTGCCTGCATGGACTTGTACTTCTTTTTGGTTACACAAGAACTGGCGGGCATCATTAATGCCAGGGCGATTAGGGCTAAAAATGGGAATTTAATTGCGTTTTGCATGTATTTATCGTTTATAAGTTAAGAAAAAGGGTCAGTTTAATCCAGCGGCAATACCGTTGAATTCTTTACTTCAGTCATCACAAAATGGCTTTGTACCTGACCGATATTTTCGAGCGCGGCCAATTTGTTCTTCACAAACTGCTGATAGTCATCCATATCTTGAACAACCACTTTAAGCAGATAGTCGAATGCTCCGGTAATGTGGTGACACTCAATCACTTCTTTCAATTCAGCAACCTCCCGCTCAAATCGAAACAGGAAGTCGCGGTTGTGCTCCTTTAATGATACCTCGCAAAAGACCAACATCGAAAGACCCACTTTTCGTCGGTCTAGCAGTGCTGTGTAACGTGCAATAAAGCCATCGCGTTCCAGCCTTTTACGCGCTCAAAAACGGGGGTTGTACTCATGTTGACACTGGAAGCGATTTCCTTGGTAGTTAAAAAAGCGTCCTCCTGAAGCATCTGGAGAATAGACCGATCAGTGGCATCAAGAACGTCGGATTTTTTTTCCATAAAGGCGGGTATTGGCCAACAAAATTAGATTATAAATCCAAATAATCAAAGAAAATTGGATTTATTTTCTTATTTGTTTTCAAAATTTGGATAGAAAAATTAAACATAGGCACTTTTGTAGAAAATTAACTCTATCATGAAAAAGCAATTTCAGCCCGAAACCCTCATGATGTCGCACGGTTACCGCCCCGAGTGGTCGGAGGGTGCGGTAAAATGTCCCATCTTCCAAACGTCCACGTTTGTTTTCGATTCTGCTGAACAAGGCAAAGGCTTTTTTGAAGTGGCTTATGGACTGCGCGAAAAAGGGGCGAAGGAAAAACCCGGACTGATATATAGCCGACTGAACAATCCCGATATGCAAATTCTGGAAGAACGCCTCTCTCTTTGGGATGGCGCGGAAGAATGCGCCGTTTTTGAAAGTGGGATGGCTGCCATTGCAACGGTGCTGTTTGAGTTTTTGCAGCCTGGCGATTTGTTGCTGTATAGCAACCCGCTTTATGGTGGCACCGACCATTTTGTGCACCATTTGCTGCCTAAGTTTGGCATAGATGTATTGGGTTTTCATCCAAAAGCCAGCCGTAGCGAATTGGAGAAAATCCTCAGGAACAGCGGTAAAGCCGATCGTCTTGCCATGATTTACCTTGAAACGCCAGCCAACCCCACCAACGACCTCGTTGACATTGCCATGTGCAGGGAAATTGCCGATCAGTTTGGCCATACTGACCGCCAAACCTTGGTTGCAGTGGACAATACTTACCTCGGTCCACTTTGGCAACATCCACTCAAACATGGGGCTGATCTGGTACTCTACTCTGCCACCAAATACATTGGCGGCCACAGCGATGTCATCGCTGGCGCTTGCCTTGGCTCGGCAGCACTGATGACGCGGGTGAAAACGCTGCGTACTTTTTTGGGCAATATGATCGCACCCTACACGGGTTGGCTGCTCTTGCGCAGTCTCGAAACCTTGAAGTTGCGCATGGAAAAACAGGCGGAAAACGCCCAGATCATTGCCAGGCGGCTGATAAATCATCCAAAAATTGAAAACGTCCATTATCTTGGATTGCTCACCATTTCAGACGGCGATGCGTTCGTGACTTATCAAAAACAGTGTACTTCCCCCGGCGCAATGGTTTCCTTTGAAGTAGTGGGCGGTGAACCGGAAGCCTTTGCTTTTCTGAACCACTTGAAGTTGGTCAAACTCGCGGTCAGTCTTGGCAGCACGGAATCGCTGGCACAGCATCCTGCCTCCATGACCCACGCTGGCGTGGCGCCGGAAGACAAACTTGCTTTTGGCATCAAGGACAATCTTGTTCGCCTCTCTGTCGGCGTGGAAAATGTGGAGGATTTGTGGTGGGATTTGGAGCAGGCTCTGGCGGCAGTGCCGCAGAATGGGGCTTTAAATGTTCATCCCGTGGGTAAGACAATGGCAAATAAACCCGAAATGGTGGCAAATCTGGTTATGTAGATGACTGACTTACCACGAGTGCCCATTCCTAAAGCCCTAACCGACCCTCAATAGTCATTGTTTTCTATTGCCAGTCCGATAAATGCACCTAAAAGTCCACCTGAGGCAAGTCCTGCGAGTGCTCCAATGGCAGCACTTCCTCCAGGGCCTAGATCCGAACTATAAAAGACTATCTGACCTTTGGGAGGTGCAGGAGGTTCTTGGTAGCTTATAAGGCCAATCAGTCCCCCTAAAACAGCGCCGACTCCCATGCCAATAAGGGCTCCTTTCCCAACCTGGCCTCCTCCGTTCCCTTGCGCTTTCCAAAAATTGCTATTTGAGATGGAGGATGTCCCTGAAATATTGGGTTGTGACCAGTTGTGAGGTTTGGTCAATAATATGGAAGTGTTGGTATTGCTGTTTAATCTGCTGAATTGAGTGCTATTACCTATTGTATTATTGGCCGTGTACTTGCTATCAAAGTTAAAAATACTTGTTTTCTGTGCTGCGGTTTTTATCGAAATTAACCCGGTAATGAAAAGAAGAAAGATTATCCTTTGCATAGTAAGAAATTTTAAAAATGCTTGAAATACTCAAAAGGCTCCTTGCAACTATTGCAGGAATACAATGATTTACAAGCAGTTGCGCCGAATTGACTGATCAATTTGGTGTCTTCTGAATCGCAGCGCGGGCAAGGAATTACAGGCGCTAGAGCAAATGGATTATCTGGATCAATATCTTTTACTGGAGGCGCAATTCCATATTGACGGAGTTTTTCTTTGGCCACAGGACTGAGCCAATCTGTGGTCCATGGGGGGGAGTAAACGGTTTTTATTTCCACCTCGTCAAAACCCTGATCGTGCATGGCAGCCTTGATTTCTGCGACAAACAGGCTCATGGCCGGGCAACCCGTGTAAGTGGGCGTGATGACAATTTCAAGCGTATTGCCATCATAGCGGACCTTGCGCACCACGCCCAGGTCCAGAATGCTGATAACCGGAACTTCCGGGTCAGGAATCAGCGACAGCCGTTCCCAAACGAGCTCTTCTATGCCAATGAAATCGGGTTGCATAATTTGATGGTTTTTAACTTGTTAGGATGGAACACGGATTACGCGGATTAGACACGGATTCCAAAGATTTTGACCCGTCAAAATAGAAATCCGTGTCTAATCCGTGCAATCGGTTCCACCCAACAGTTGTTCATTACCACTTCGCTCCAGGATAAGCCCGTTGCAAGTATTGCATTTCAGCAAGTAAATGGCCCAGATGCTCCGTGTGGGCAGTATAGCTTTCTACAAACCCGTCGGCAGGTCGGCGCAGACCGGATTGTGTGATTACGCGTATTACCTGCACGGTCCAATCCAAAGCCAGTTCCTCCGGATCAGGCGCGATTCCGTAGTCAACCAGCATTTTTTCGTTTGGTTTAGCAGACAACATTTCCGGAGTATGCTTCCATAAGTCGTTGAAAGCCTTTTGAATACGGCGATGACTTTCTGCCGTACCCAGGCCAAGTCTTTGCACCCAGGCGGAGGTATGGCGCTGGTGATAGATGGACTCTTTTAAAAAGCGTCCGGCCATGCCTGCCAGTATTTCATTGTTGCTTTTTTGCAATTTTTGGTAGAACAAACACTGATAAACATCCACCATGAATTGCCGGGCAATCACAAAAGCGAAATCAGTATTAGGCTGCTCCACGAGCCTCCAGTTGCAGAATTCTTCCACCGGACGCAGATAGCTCAGGTCGTCTTCAGAACGGCCCTTGCCTTCTACCTCGCCAGCGTACTTCAGCAAAGCCTCTGCCTGGCCAATGTGGTCGAGCGCGAAATTGGTGAGCGCAATATCCTCTTCCAGCATGGGGCCACGACTACACATTTCGGACAGCCGATGCCCGAGTATCAGGTTGGTGTCGCCCAAGCGAAGACAGTATTGAAACAAAGCCTGTTGCGTATCCATAATCAAAGATTTTGTACCCCCTCAGGGACTTCGTAAAAAGTGGGGTGACGATACACCTTGTCGTCAGAAGGATCAAAAAACGGCGCAGCATCACCCGGGCTGACGGCTACGATCTCCGTGGCGGGAACCACCCAAAGACCGCTGGGTTTATCGCGACGGGTGTAGAGGTCGCGGGCATTTTCAAGCGCCATTTCTTTATCAAAAGCGTGCAAACTCCCGGCATGTTGAAAGGGAGCGCCGCTTTTTTTCTGGGTAAAAACTTCCCAGACGGGACCTTGGGTATTGTTTGTTTGTGACATGATAATGGTGAATTTGTGGATTTGGGTATTTGTGGATTTGGTTATTCGAGGTGCCAAAGCTTGGTATCCGAATTTTCCTGACCCTAAAAATGGTCACCAAGCTTTGCCACCTCGAATAACCAAATCCACAAATAACCAAATAACCAATATTAATCTGGTTATCTGGCCGCATAAGCCGCCGCAGCTTCCCGAACCCAGGCGCCTTCTGCATGTACGTTTTTGTGGTGTGCCATACGCTCGCGGTTGCAGGGGCCATCGCCGTGGATTACTTGATTGAATTCCTCCCAATTGATTTCTCCGGTATCATAATGGCCTGTGGTCTCGTTCCAGCGCAATTTTGGATCTGGGATTTTAAGCCCCAGAAAATCCGCTTGCGGAACCGTTTTGTCAATAAATCGCTGGCGCAACTCGTCGTTGCTGGCGCGTTTTATTTTCCAAAGCATTCCTTTTGTAGTGCGGGAAGACTGGTTGTCGTGCGGACCAAACATCATCAAAGCGGGCCACCACCAACGGTTGAGTGCATCTTGTGCCATCTCGTGTTGCTCAGGGGTGCCTTTTGCCATTTTCAACATGATCTCATACCCCTGGCGCTGGTGGAAACTTTCCTAATTGCATATCCGCAGCATGGCCCGAGAATACGGACCAAATGAAGTGCGGCGCAGCGAAAGTTGGTTGGTCACAGCGGCGCCATCTACCAGCCAGCCAATGGCGCCGATGTCGGCCCAGTTGAGGGTAGGGTAGTTGAATACGCTGGAATATTTGGCCTTGCCCTCATGAAGTTGCGCAATCATCTCATCGCGACTGATGCCGAGGGTCTCTGCGGCGCTGTATAAATAAAGCCCGTGACCACCTTCATCCTGAATTTTGGCGAGCAGGATTTTTTTAGCGCGCAGCGTTGGGGCGCGGGTGATCCAGTTGCCTTCCGGCTGCATTCCAATTACCTCAGAATGAGCATGTTGGCTGATCTGCCGGATATTGTGTGTCCGATAATCATCGGGCATCCAATCCTTTGGCTCTACCTTTTCTTCAGCATCTATGTACTGTTGAAATTCGTGTAGTTTGTCTTGAAAATCCATGAGTAGAGATTTTGGATTTACGATTTTGGATTTACGATTTTTTGATTTGGACAAAGTCGAAAACATGCACTCCACGAAATCAAAATAATCGTAATTCCAAAATCGTAAATCGTAAATTTAAAGCGTTCCCCGCCGCCGCTGCTCTTCTTCAATTGACTCAAACAGCGCCTGAAAATTCCCTTTTCCAAAAGACTTGGCGCCTTTGCGTTGTATGATTTCGAAGAACATGGTCGGGCGGTCTTCCACGGGTTTGGTGAAAATTTGAAGGAGGTAGCCCTCGTCGTCGCGATCCACCATGATGCCGAGTTCCTTGAGTTTAACGAGGTTCTCGTCAATAATGCCTACACGATCGCCTACTGTATCATAATATGCGCCGGGTACGTGTAAGAATTCCACGCCACGCTTGCGCATCTCGTTCACTGTGAACACAATATCATCCGTTGCCACGGCAATATGCTGGCAGCCCGGACCTTCGTAGAATTCGATGTATTCCTCAATTTGAGATTTCTTTTTGCCTTCTGCCGGCTCATTGATCGGGAATTTGATGCGCCCGTTGCCATTAGTCATTACCTTCGACATAAGGGCAGAATATTCTGTTGAAATGTCCTTGTCGTCGAAAGAAATCAGGTTGGCGAAGCCCATGACCTCGTTGTAAAACTTGGCCCAAACGTTCATCTGATTCCAGCCCACATTGCCCACCATGTGGTCAATGAATTTCAGGCCAGTATCCGTAGGATTGTAATTTGAAATCCAAGGCTCGTAGCCTGGCAGGAATATGCCGTTGTAGTTTTTCCGCTCTACAAAAATGTGCACCGTATCCCCATAGGTATGGATACCCGAACGCACTACCTCCCCGAATTCATCGTGCTCTGTGATGGGTTCCATGTAGGGTTTTGCGCCGCGTTGCGTGGTTTCATGAAAGGCCGCATTGGCATCATCCACCCACAACGCGATGACTTTTACGCCGTCGCCGTGGTGTTTGATATGCTCGGAAATAGGGGAGTGGGAAGTAAGCGGCGTGGTCAGCACCAGCCTGATTTTTCCCTGTGCCAATACATACGAAGTGCGGTCTCGCACGCCTGTTTCCAAGCCAGCATAAGCCAGTGATTGGAACCCAAAGGCGGTTTTGTAGTAATGTGCGGCTTGTTTGGCGTTGCCGACATAAAGTTCGACGTAATCCGTGCCCAGTAATGGCAGGAAGTCTTCGGCCTCCGTGAATATTTTTTGGAGACCATAGTTGTAGTTCTGGATGTTGGTCAGCGTTGGCATAATTGATTCGATTATTTGATTGATTCGATTGGGGGATTGATCCGATTATTCGATTGATTCGATTATTACGATTGGTGGGATTGGGACGATTTATTTTATACTTGTTTGATTTAGGACACTGGCATCATCTGCTGTTTTGGCGTTGCCGGGAAATAGTACTCGTAGATCCATTGGGTATTTACATCGTTGATTCGCCGAACCGAACCAAGACTGATCACAATACCCAGCACTACCGAAACCAAGGCTGCTTTGGCAAATGTTACGGCCAACATGTACTCAGAAAAAACGAGCATGAAGGCAAATCCCCCTAATAACATCCCGATTATCAACAGCCCCCAAAACAACCATCTTGCTGCCTTGGGCCGATATGCAATGTCCACGATGTTGTCCATTGCGACGTTACGCTGCCCTTTGAGGGTGAGGATGCCTTCATTGACTTCTTTAAAAGTGCCTGTATACCGTTTTTTTACGTTTGCCTCCAGGATCTTCAGTTTGACGAAATCTCCCTGGTTTATTTTGTGCTGCTCTCCCGTTTGGTTGTTGCGAAAGACAATACTATGCGAATGCTCCTGTGCAGTTACATGCACGGATACGGCCAATATTGACAGGAGAATCAGGCAAGCAAGTCTCATAATCTGATCAATTTATAGAACGGTAAACCTCGTAGGTTTTTTAAAACCTACGAGGTTTCAAGCTAAAACAGGAATTTCCGCTTCCAACCACGATTTATAATAATCCTCCACCTCCATATTCATGGCTACTTCGGTGATTTTCATGGGTTTAAAAGGATCAATCATCACCGCCAGTTCCTCGGTGGAGGTTTTGCCGATGCTGCGTTCAATGGCGCCAGGGTGTGGGCCATGTGGAATGCCGCCCGGGTGCAGGGTGAGTTGGCCTTTTTGGATATTGTTCCGCGACATAAAATCGCCATCCACATAGTAGAGTATCTCGTCAGAATCAATGTTGCTGTGGTGGTAAGGCGCCGGGATGGATTTGGGGTGATAATCGTATAAACGCGGCACAAAGGAGCACACCACAAATCCCGCCGCCTCGAATTGCTGGTGGATTGGCGGTGGCAAGTGTACCCGGCCCGTAATCGGTTCAAAATCAAATATGGACATCGCCCAAGGGTAGTGATTACCGTCCCAGCCCACCAGATCAAAGGGGTGCGTGGCGTAGACATAAGGGTAAATCATGCCCTGTTTTTTGATTTTTACCAGAAAATCGCCGTGCTCGTCGTGGGTTTCGAGGTCTTTGGGCAATTTGAAATCGCGCTCGCAAAACGGCGCGTGTTCCAGCATTTGTCCGTACTGATTCCGGTACCGACCCGGTATTTCAATGGGGCTGAACGACTCGATGTACAGCAGCCGGTTTTGAGTCGTCAGGAAATGAATTTTGTAAATCGTGCCTCGTGGGATGACGATGTAATCGCCGTATTCAAACGGTATCTGACCGTACATGGTCTCCACCCAGCCGTGGCCTTTGTGCACGAAAATCATCTCATCGGCATCGGCATTTTTGAAAAAGTAATCCCTGGTGCTTTGTGCGGTGCTGCCAGACCGATGTGCAGATCGTTGTTGACAAACAAGGTTTTGCGGCTTTCCAGATAATCGTTCACATAAGGCAGATCGAAGCCTTTGAAGCTTAGGGCTGAGAGGTTTTTGTCAATCGCAATGGTAGGCTCCACAGAATATGGCGTACCTTTTTCCTTGACAATCGTAGGCGGGTAAAGGTGATATACCAGCGAAGAAACACCCGAAAAGCCTTGAGTGCCAACGAGTTCTTCCTGATATAGCACCCCGCGTGATTGCGGAATTGGGTGTGTCGTTTGTGCGGAATTTTGCCAGCGTGGTGGTAAACAGGCATGAGAATGAAAGATTTTCGGCGAAGGTCGCCGGTGCTTTCTGCCTGTAAAATGACGGGGATCAGCGAGTGCGTTGATTGAGGTCATTTAAGGATAATCTCCTTATTCCGCCACCACCTTCCCCGAATACCGCCTTCCATTCGTATCCCGTATCACCACCGAATAAAGCCCCGGGGGCAAGCCGCTCCGGAGCAGAATAGCCCGTTCCTGCCGCAAGTCGCCCGCCTCATAAACCACCTGCCCGAACATATTCACCACCGTCAGGCGGTAGGGTTTTTCCACATTTTCAGCATGGATGTAAAGCCAATGTGAAAAAGGGTTGGGGTACATTTCCAAAGATTGTATGTCCGTTTCGTCGGTCTTTGACAATACATTAGTCGCTCCGGGCGTGGGGTGCATGAATACCGTCTGCGCACTGCCGTCTGGGTAGCGGCCCCAGGACACATCTGGACTTTGCTGCCCGAAACTCAGGCGTTCCTGCTCTCCGTAGCCATTGCCTGCTCGCTGGAAAACCGCCACTATTTCTCCCCCGGCACTCAGTTTGAAATCGGCATGGAGCAGCCCCTGTTTCGGTTGCGCGTCCGCCCAGAGCAGCAGAAAGCCATGCGGGGGCAAGGTCGTTTTTTCGGGAAAATGCAGTGGCAACTGCCATTTACAAGGCTCGTCCTCGTCGTCGGTGAAACACAGTCCGCCAAGGTTCAGCGAGTCATCGGAGGCATTGTACAACTCGAACCAGTCGTCGTACTCGCCCTGTTCGTCGGGCAGGGTGTGGGTGTTGGATGCCAGTATTTCATTGACAAACAGCCCCGACACATCGGGCGGCAGACTGTTTGGCTGACCGGGGCTGCCCAGCAACACATGGCTTTCCCGCCAATCGGTGGGGAGGTTGCCTTCCCGGTTCTGTTCCAGTTCCACGGTAGCGCCCAGCCCGTCGGCGAGCGGCGGCCAGGGTCGGCTGTCGGCATAGCGCACGCTGTGGACAAGCCCGCCCGCCTGGTCGTACAGGGCGATTTTTCCCGCTTTGTTGCTCAAATCAAAATGGAAATTTCCGACAACTGCGCCCGCTTCGGGATGAAAGGATTTGAACTGCGCCGTGTCCTGACAAAGCACGAGATAACCATCCGGCGCCAATTCCGCATTTTCCCCAAAAACGAACTCATGTAGCCCCTGCGCTATCCGCCAGCCCTGGAGCTCAATGGGATGCTCGCTGCCGTTGTGCAATTCCACCCAATCGCCCGTGGGACGGTTGAATGGCGGGTGGTAGCTGAATTCGTTGATATGCAGCGTCAGTCCGTAGCCGCCCGAGTGGGTGTAATAAGCGCCCAAATCGGCGGGACTGCTGTCGGGGTCAGTGGGCGAAAATGGGTCGCCAGCGTCTATGCAGGGAGAACCGGGCGAGAGTTCAAAATTGCCCGTCGAAGGGTGTACCAGGGCGGGGTCGGCGTACAGGTTGCCCGTGCCAGGCAAGGGTTCCCGGTCGGAGAGCGAATAGCTTACCTGAATCACAGATTTTGCATCATAAAAAATGCTCGACTCGGTGGACGCGGACAAAATCGAATTTTTCACAAAGGCTTTTCCTCCGCCTCGCAGGGCACTTTTTTCATAACAAGCCACCGCCTGGCGGTTGCCGTAGAAGGTATTTTGATCAATTTGGGCGACAGCGAGGCTGTCCTTCAAGGCAACGCCGAGATCGCAGTCATAAATCACATTGCGGCGGATGAGCGCATTGGACTGTGAGCCGATGGAGATGCCTTTGTCCGAGCAATCGTGGATAATGTTGTGCTCCACGAGGTTGTTCAGCGAGTAAATCCCGAAGTCAATGCCGTCGCAGTTCGAGCCGAGGAAGCCATACACCTCGTTGTGCCGCACGATGCCGTTGGTGATGCCCTTCAGATCAATGCCGTCGGTATTGATGGCACGGTTTCCCCTGAATACACAATACTCGATGAGTGGTGCATCCATGTCGTAAAGGCTGATGAAACCGTTGCAGCTCACGAAAGTGTGGAATTCCGAATGCCCGATGTAGGCACTGCCTCCCCTTGCGATGAGGGGCGCTTTGCCTTCGGCAATGGTCGAGTGTTCTACCCTCAATGGGCAATCGTACGTGGAAATGGTGGAAAAATGGCGGTTCCTGTCCCGCCGAAACTGCCGCCTCGCAGGTCGGCATAACGGAAGATAAGGCTGTCTGTCGGCGCATCCGCAGTGATGCTGCCCCAATAACCCGACTGCCCACTATACGAGCGCCTTGCAGAAGGCGAGGGGTCAGATTGGACGCTGATGCGCTGGCCGGGCGAGCCATCGAGATGGAGTCCGCCCTGCACATTGATACAAACGCCATCGCTCAGCAGCAGCGTTGCCCCCGCTTCCACGGTCAGGCGGGCGCCGGGCAGCACAGTTATATCCTCGAACCCATACCACGGCGAGGCGGCTGCCGCCAGCGTGGTGTCAGCAGAGAGGAGGGGCGGAATGATGCTGATATTGGTCAAAGGCGCAAAAACCGCGGTGAATGAGGTGTCGCCCATGGGCATCAGATCGGCATTTTCGTCTGCGCTGTTCAGCCCCTGCCAAGCCACAAAGCGGTAGCCGGGAGCTGGCACGGCATACAATTGGATTTGGGTGTTTTTGAAAAATGGCCTTGCATATTTTCGGAAAAAGCCACGCCGCTCAGCAGCACCTTGCCCTGCCCGACGATTTGCATGGACACGAGTACACTGTCCTGTTTTCCAAACAGTTCGGTCAGGTGCTGACGGTAGTGGGTCGGTCTATTTTCCAAAAAGGACTTGATGAAGTTGATATTGCCTTGCCAGGCCTGTAAAGAGGGCGGCGACTGCCAGCGACCAATATGCCTCGGCATCTGGGTTTGCAGCAGGTTTTTCAGGCTGTCCACCGTGGCGAGGGTGACGCTGGGCTGGAAAATGGTGTTCAGGTACGCCGCCGAGCGTTGGATGAAGCCGTCGCGGAAGCCAGGGTTTTGCAGCAGGCGGTTGAAGAGCAGGGTGGCCCATTCGGGCAGCTGGCCGGAAAGCCCGGCGAGTTTGGCGATGGTGTTTTCCGAAACGGGGTCGCCGCCGAGTTGCCCGAAGGCGTGTTCGAGGTCGGCAGCGATCCAGCGCCATTTGCCGTCGGTGTCCCGGTTGCGCCAATAGCGGTTGTTGAGGTCGGCGATTTGATACCCGATAAAAGCCCTGAGAATCATGTAGTTGCTGAATTCGTTGAGGTCAATTTGTCCAGCAACCTGGGCAAAACTGGCGGAGTCGGCGAGATCGTTTTGCCTTACAAAATCCATCAGTTCCAGAAAATCAAATTGGTCGCCGGCCACCACATTCAAACTATCTTCGAGATAGTCAAGGTTATCGGCGTTGATTTCGTGGTTGCTGCCGATGTACTTTTCGTCGAGGCGTTCCCGGAGTTCGTAAATGCCATTGTACGCACCGTTGATGAACACAGCACAGGGCTTATAGTCCTGATAATCAATGTCCATTTTGCCTTTCACGAGCTGGACGCCAAGCCCATCCCGAAAATAGGCGGTGTTATAGTCATTACCGCCGTTTCGCAGCAAAAAAGCCGTGTACTGGGGAATGGGCTTGCCCTCGAACAGCGGGTATTTCAGGATTTCGTTGCCGTATTTTTCCTTAAAACGCACGGAAATCGGGCGTTGCGGCAGGTTGTAAATTGAGGTGCCAAACACCCGCAAGCCTACGCCCGCGAGGAAAGCCCTTTGCCCCGTGCCCGGCTCGAAGTACTCAATCGTGGCGGGTACTTCCCGGTCTTTGATGGCATTTTGCAGAATGCCGAAATCGAAACCGTAGAGGTTCGCGGCGTTGGAACTGATGGAGAGTACGGGCAGTTGGTTGTTTTCATTGATGAAATAGGATTTTGTGACCACCTTGCCCGGCATTTTGCCCGGCACGAAGAGCCTTGCCTTGATGCTGAGGTTGAGATTCAACGGGAAACTGTCCGTAAATATCGGAGAATCGCTGTTGGGCGTTGTGCCATCGAGCTGAAGCGGATGACAGCACCCGGTTCCTGCGTGCTTAGGTGCAAGGTCTGCGGGGTGGGGTAAGCCTTCGGGAAGCGAAAAACGGGTAAACCGGGTGTTTCCATGGTCGCAGAACCGTATGGCGAGTTGGGTTCGCCGGGCGTCGGCTCGCTGAAATAAAGCCAGAGTGCGGGAGTCGCCGGGCTGCGCCCATACGACACATCGTTGGCTTGTGTGCAATACATAATTTCATCCTCCAGATTTCTCTGTGGGTTGAACAAACCAAGGTATTCCCCATCCCCGCTGAGGCGGAAGCCGGTGTGTAAAGCGGTCATGGTCGCCACGGCGTTTTTATAGGCTACAAAGGCTGTGTCGCTGGGGCGTTTATCCAGCCCGTCTGTCCAAACGAGCAGGAGTTCGCCGGGTGCAAGGCTTAGTGCAGGCAATGTCCATTTGTCCTGCTCCTCGGGATCGTCGGTGAGGGTGTAGCCGGAGAGGTTGACGGCTGTGGCAGAGGAATTGCGCAGTTCTACCCAGTCCGAAAACTCGCCGAAATCAGGATCATAAACGATGGTGGAATTGACGGCGAGCAATTCGTTGATCTGTATTTGAGCCTGCGTATGTTGACTGGCAATAACTGCCAATATAAATAGGGCAATTTTACACTTTAGGGCATTGCAAAGCATTGATTATCAATTTTTTGATTAAAATCGGTTGTGGTTTATGAGCACCATGAGTCACCCCAAATTTTATAATATTAAAGATCCATTCCGTTGCAACATCAAACTTGACATAATTTGAACCACAAAAGGCACAAATATGAGTCATCCCTGATTTTGAGACTTGTACGTCCCAGCGGGACGAAATATCGGTAGAAAATGTTGTTTTCGATGAAAAAGCGTGCCGTAGGTACGCGATCTGCGTATTCCATATTGCGTACCTACGGCACGTCAACCCATATTTTCATTTGTTTTCTACCGATATTCAGTCCCTAAAGGGACTTTTCAAAATTTGGGATGACTCATGTTTGTGCCTTTTGTGGTTCAAATTACGCTACATGGGGAAAAGTAATGCTTTTTTGATGTTTTTACTTGAGCCGTTTTTACCCTTTTACAAATTTACCGGAAAACAGTCCGCGCTCCGTTCTCAAGGTAACGAAATAAAGTCCCGGCGCCAGCCCGCTCAGGTTTTCCCGGATCTCGAGGAGTTGCCCACTGTATTCAGACTGCTGCAATATTCGCCCGTCCAATGTGCTGATTTGCAGGGTAATGGGCGATTGGGTCGGCGATTTCAACCGTAGCGTGATGTGGTCGTCAGCGGGATTCGGAAAGAGGGCGATCTGCTGGAAGGCAGGTAAAGGATTGGTACTGCTCAGGTTTTTGTCGAAAACAGCGAGGAAACCCATTGGCTTGCGCACATAACGACTTGGTTTAAGGTGTACGTACATGGAATCCAAGACACCCAAGTTCTGGATCTCGTAAGCGCCGAAAGCCACTGGGTTGGATTCGAAATTGCCGCCGAGGTAGAATTGGTCGTCGCCGAAAGCGTGGATACTTGCGCCTTCATCCGCGTGGATGCCGCCGAAGGATTTACCCCAAAGTTCCTCGCCGGAAGGCGCGTATTTGAACACGAAAATTTGCGGGTAGTAATAGTGCACATTGAAAAAGTTGGGCAATGCCTGCCCTGCAAAATCAAGGGTGTCGCTGAAAAAATAGCCTGTGACATATGCATTTCCAAGGCTGTCCACACTGATGCTTTTGGCGATATCCAGGCTTTGCGAGGTGCTGTCCCCTCCTGCAAGATTTTCCCAAAGGGTATTGAGCTCCGTGTCGAATTTAAGCACGTGAATCTTCGAATCGGCAAGAGGCCAACCCCAGCCAAGTCCCCAGTTCACCTTTTCAGCACAGGCATAAATATAGTTTTCATGTGCCTGTAAGCCATTAAATTTATCCAGTTCGTGTAAGACGGTATTATCGAGTAGCAAGCCGGAAGCATTGTATTTCACTATAAAGGCTGAATAATCCCAATCACTCGAAAAGCTAATGCCGTCGAATGCCACCGTTCCGGAGACCAAACCACCGAGGTAAATGTTTTGTTGTTCATCGATCGTCAGCGCAGTGGCTTGCAAGAGGCCACCCTGAATCGTCCCAATTGTCTCCCAAACGAGATTGCCAGTCTCATCATATTTTCGCAGGAATACATACAGGGTTTTCAGGGAGAATTTATCTGTCACCTGCCCTGACACATAGGTATTACCGCCGGCATCCAGGACTACAGCACTTACTTCTTCAATGTCAGCAGTACCGATTTTTTTGACCCAGGCAAGGGTTTTGTCCTGGTTGTACTTCACCAAGAAGGCATCCGTTTCGCCGCTGTTGAACAGGTTTGTGCCGCCAATGGACAGGGAAATGCTGTGGAAATTGCCCGCCACCACGAAATCGCCATTGGGGGCAGCGGCAGCATCTACGACGAAATCGCGCCCCGAACCGCCGAATTGGGCAGCCCAGGCATATTGTCCGGCATCGTCTGCAATGGCCACAAAGCCGTCGTCCTGCCCGGCATTGTGGAGGGTTTGGCTGCCGAATGTCAGCGTGGGCGCGGCATAGGAGCCGCTTAGCAGCACGCTCGTGCCAGTGTAGGGACGGATGTTTTTTACGGCGGTAATGGTATTAGGTGAGCCGAGGGTTTGTGCCCATTTCCAGGTCTGGGCATGATTGGAAAGCGGCAAGAGGAGCAGTACAATCGGGATAAAAGGAATTTTTACTTTCATAAATTCGGATGATTTAAAAAAATGAATCATCCTTAAGACGGACTGAAGGATATGGGCGTTGGAAGGATTTTGTCAGAATTTTGTCTGCTTTTAGAGAATGGTCTTGTGTTTTATCCAGCAGCCTGGGAGAAAACTAAATTTGTTGCGTTTGAAACTTGAATCCTTTTAGGCTAAGCCTGTTGCCTTTGAATCTGCCAATACCTTTGCCGCTCAATCCATTTAAAATACAGATACAATCCACTGATACCGAACATAATATGATATTTAATCAAAGATTACTGGTAGGGACAACGATGCTTCTTTTGCCGCCCTGCCTTTATCGGCCCAATCTGATTCCAGTTCCCTCTTCATCAGGCTCTTGACGCGTTTCACCAAAGACGACCGTCCCCCAGAACGCCCTCGTTTTTTGGCTTACCCAACCATTGGGTATTCCCCTGAAACCAGTTTTGAGTTTGGGATTGCTTCGTCTTTGTTGTTTCATGCAAAAAACGATTATAAGCAAAACCGCATGAGTGAAGTCACAGCCTTTGGGTTTATAACGCTGCGTTCTCAATATGGACTTTGGTTGGAAAATGCCATTTATACCCATCGCGACCGGTGGTTGTTGCTGGGCAAGATGAGGTTCCAGCGATTCCCCTTGTTTTATTATGGTATCGGGCCTGATGCGCCGGAGGCAGACCCTGTGGTAGTGGATGGTAATTATGTTTTGCTGCGGCAACGGGTGTTGCGACAAGTCAAAGGCAATTGGTTTGCTGGCTTACAGGCCGATATGCAGCGTTTGTCGAAGGTAGATTTTGGCGGCGAGCAACCTAGTCGTCCCCTGCCAGAAGGTTCAGGTGGCTCGACGAACATAGGCGCAGGCCTCAGCCTGGTGTACGATTCCCGGCCCAATATGCTCAATACCAGAGCGGGCTGGTTTGGGGAGTTGGCATGGCTGCATTACAGCGAGCCCCTGGGCAGCGACTATGCATTTGAGGTTTTCAGTGGCGAACTGCGCCGATACCACCAAATTAATCCCAAGACAGTGCTGGCCATGCAAGTGAGCGGAAGTGCCGTGCTGGGCAATGCGCCTTTCAATATGCTTAGCCTCATGGGAAACGAGATGATGATGCGCGGTTATTATACAGGACGGTTCAGAGACCGGCATTATTATGCTGCACAGGCAGAGTATCGCTGGTTGCCTTTTCCCTTTAGCAAACGTGTGGGTGGAGCCGTATTCATGAGCGCCGGAGCCGTGTCGCCCTCGCTCGATATGCTCAGCACGCGGAATGTAAGGTTGGCAGGAGGCGCCGGTTTGCGCTATTTGATTTTTCCAAAAAAGGACATTTTTGTTCGCCTGGACGCTGGTTTTACGAGGGAGGGGGTTAGTTTTTATATTTTTACAGGAGAGGCGTTTTAAAAGTCTTTTAATAATTTATAAAAAATGTAAAATTCAGCTCCAATATTATTGAAATTTCTTTTGTCTGGTTTAAACGTCCTTTGATGCACCTATATAATTTAGAACTTCAATTTGTGGTTAGAAGCAAGATTTTTATCTCGTTGATGCTGAAAATTAGAGTGTGTCTGAAAAATGCTGCCGGAGATGAAAATGCAGTTTTTGGGTTCTGGGTAAGTGTACCTTTTTGGGGGAATAGCGGTGTTCTATTGCCCCAAAAAGACACGCAGCACAGGTTCCAAAAGATGCGTTTTCAGCCCGGCAAGCATTTTTCAGACACACTCTAATGAGTAAAAGGCTTTTTGGGCCTCCCCAAGAAACTCCATTCTTTTTTAGGAAAATTAAATTGCAAATAATGATAAAAATCATCCAAATCCTGACCACTAAAATGGTGAGAATCACCATCCTGCCATTTGATGTAAACAACGCCGTTAAACCCAGGGCTAGGTGGAAACGTGATCAAACGAAATTCCTTTAGATCTGCCCAAAGGTAAATTTTTTCATTGTATTCTTCAAACAAAGGAGCAATACGCATCGCTTCCAAATCTATTTTCAAAGTTACTTCATACTTTCCTATACTCTTTGTATACTTATCCAAGAAGATTATAAGGGGAATGGTTGAAAGCATAAATAACGGCATCCTCCAATCTACAGGGAAAAAGCCCATTATGACAATAAGAATTCCAAAAAATAGAATGAATGACAAAAATGAAAAACAAATGACGCGCAAAACTGCATATTTGTATTGGGTGGTTAATTGGAATACTTGTTCCCCCATGTTAAATTATTTTATATTGTGCGGTACAATAGGCCGAAGCATCTATCTTATAGATATCAGCGCCAATTTAAAGCCTACACTTGTTATATTTACTATAAACCAAACTGAATATCTAAATCGCATATCGTTTGGGTGGCCTGTTTTTATTTTTTTGTGGTAGTCGAAAGGCTGTTGTTTGTGACATCATACACACTCTAGTACCTGTTTCCCACCACACCCTCCTTGATAAGAAATTCAAGTCGGTCCAGATGTTCCGTTTGCAGCGTTATATTTTGTGAAGCCCAGTTTTCCTCCAGGCGTTCAATGCTGCGTGTTCCAGGTATTGCGGCGAGGGGGATTTTGCGCGAGAGGAGCCATGCCAATGCGACTTGAGCAGCTGTGGCTTCGATCTCTTTTGCGATTTCCGCTACAACATCGGCCAGGCGGCTGTTTCTCGCGATGGCCTCTTCGGAAAACCGCGGATTCTCCAATCTCCAGTCGCCTGATTTCAGATCGTTTCGCGACCGTATTGCTCCAGTTAAAAATCCACGGCCAAGGGGGCTGTAAGCGACAAATCCGATGTTAAGCCGTTGAATCGTCGGAAGAATGTCGGCCTCTACCTCCCGGGACCACAAGGAATATTCGGTTTGGAGCGCGCTAATGAGATGCACCTCGTGCGCGCGGGCGATGATTTCGGGGTCTGCCTCAGACAGGCCGATATAGCGTACTTTTCCTGCTTTCACGAGATCTGCCAAAGCGCCCACCGTTTCCTCGATCGGCGTTTTAGGATCCAGGCGATGCTGATAGTAGAGATCAATGTAATCCGTGCCGAGGCGTTTTAAAGAGGCATCGCAACAAGCCTTTACATAATCCGCATTTCCTTTAATCCCCTGCCAGCTGCCGTCTTCCTTTCGGGAAACGCCAAATTTAGTTGCCAGGGTAATTTGGCTGCGGCGGCCCTGAAGTGCTTTTGACAATAAGATTTCATTTGTAAACGGGCCGTACATGTCAGCCGTATCCCAAAACGTGCACCCAATTGCTGCTGCCTGATCGAGCACGCGAAGATTTTGAGATTCTGAGGAGTCGCCGTAAAAATCCGACATACCCATGCAACCCAAACCGATTGCCGGCACACGAAGGCCTTGTGATCCAAGATTAACCAGTTTCATATTTTATTTGAATTTAAATGATTTTGTGTACGCCCATGAACCCAATCCCGAATGCCCGCTGCCTGTCTGACATACAGCACATTGCATAGATACGGGAAAATGTGTTCCCGTTCAAAACCAATACCCAAGCCTTCCTGTTTCACCCGAAAACAAAATTTATGTCCGCACCAATCACGAAGGAAAATTGGCCAATCATCCGCCGCAATTTCCGACATGGTTTTGCCACCAACTTACACGTTTCCGTTGCAACGGCGGATCAGGACGGGCAGCCGCATATCACGCCGATTGGCTCGTTTTTCCTCAACCGGGACAGTTTCTCAGGTTTTTATTTTGAAATTTTCACCAGAAACATCCCCAAAAACGCAGCAACTAACCCCAAGGTCTGCATCATGGCGGTGAACAGCGGGCGGTGGTATTGGCTGAAAAGCCTGGTTCTCGGAAAATTTGCCACACCACCGATGACCAAAATTTACGGCACACTCGGCGAACGCCGCCACGCTACCCCTGCCGAAATCGAACGGGGAAACCGACGGCTCGGTCGTATGAAAACCCTGCCCGGCGGCAAAAAACTGTTCGGCAACATGGGCTTCGTGCGGGAAGTGCATTTTCATGCATTTGAGGAGGCAAGGCTGCCTGTTTGATTACCATGTAGATTCGGCTTCCCACCTGGAGCATTTTTCGGAGTGTGATGGTGACATTTTCTTCTTTAAGCCTTCAAAACAAAAAGCACAAAAAAGCTTCCAAAGGGCCTTTTGTTTTAGCCCCTCGGGGGGCCCCCCCCCCCCGTTTCATTTTTCGTATGAATTGCTTAAAGCGTTATTTTTCGTACAAAACAGGATTTAAAGGAGAGTCTACAATATGCCCAATTTCTACTCCGGGGCACCACGTTTTCCAATCATTTTCCTGCCCGCTGTTTTCTGGTTTTTTCAAGGTAGTTTCTTTATCCATGTATATAATTGTCATCACTTTTCTTAATTTATCAGTTGTATTTGCTCCTGCACGGTGAAAAATCCATCCAGAGTGAAAACTTATCTCTCCTATATCAAACGCCTCGATAATATGCGGAAAATTGTTGATTCTCAAATTGCTTTTAATTACATTTTCACTCTCGTCACTAATAGAAAGTTCTCTTCCAAAAAAAATATTTTGGCTTCCTGCACTAAACTCAAGAGGTCCCATTTCAAGTGGAGTTGCTTGTAAAGGAATCCAGGCGGTCACTGTTTTTTCTGAAGACAATGGCCAATAATGTTGGTCGGCGTGCCATGGGGTTATTCCACCACCCGCTTCCTTAAAGAGTGCTTGGTCATGATATAGGCGTACACCATCAACTTGCATTAAATCAGCAGCAATCTTGGCTAGCCTTGTACTAAATATCAATTCCTTTATTTTTTCATCTTCCAGCCAAAGATTAAATAATTGCAAAAAAGCCTTGCCATAGGTATCTCTTTTTTCAATAGGAACAACCACTTCATTTAATGCTGCAACTTTATCTGAAATTATGGAATTGAAATACGCAATTATTTCGGGTGGAAAAACATCTTTAATTTTTATAAATGCATGCTTGGTATAAAATGCTATTTGCTCTTTTGTGAGTGTAAAGGGGGTGTTTAAGATCGATAAGTCCATGTAATTTTTATTTTGTTATAGTGCAGCCTAACGCTTGACTTGCTTCCCTGCGTTGGCTTTGCGGGTTGGTTGTTCGGCGGCACGGCCAGCAAGCCATTATTAGCAACCGTTATTTTTATTTTACCCAAGGTTCTTTTTCGACTGCATTCATGAATTTTACTCCATCATAAAGGCATATTCCTTGCCAGGTGCCAAACCAAAGCTGCTGTTTGTTATCCTCGAAGATACTTAGAACCCCGTTTGTGGTTAATCCGTTTTCAGTGGTGAATTGCGTGAAATTAGTTCCATCATATCGGTACACACCTTGGTTTTCAACCGAAAACCAAATATTGCCTTTACTATCTTCATATAAACTTCCTATTTCTATACCATCAATAATTCCATCTTTAGTGAAGTTGGTGTACGTCTTGCCATCAAATTTACTTATACCTCCATAAAAAGTTCCAATCCAAATATTCCCATGTCTGTCCTCCAAGATATCCGCAGCATTATTGTCGGTAAGTCCATTTTTAGATGTTAAATGAGTAAATTCCCCTTTATTGTATTTGAAAATTCCATTTCCATCGGTAGCAAGCCAAATGGTTCCACTTTTGTCTTCTATAATTTTAAAAACCAATTTATCAGATAGCATGTGCTGCGGATTTTCGACCATTAAATCTGGCAACGAAAAAGGTATAAACTTCTCTCCGTCAAAATGACTAACGCCATCAATCGCTCCAACCCAAATTAATCCGCTTTTGTCAATGGTTAAACCCCAAATTTCCTCATCTTGCAATCCTTCTTTTTTTGAAAACGTTGTAAATTTTTTACCATCGTATTTTATGAGTCCATCGGAAGTTCCAAACCATACATTACCTGCTTTATCTTCTACAATTTCTATAACCCTCATATATGGATGGATTCCTTCGATGGTAATTGTTTCAAGTGTTTGGCCATCGTAGCGGATAATCCCATTTCCATTTGTTCCAAACCAATAGTTCCCTTTTGTATCTTGATACATAGTCCTTACAAATTCCCTTACCATTCCATTTAAATTGGTGTGAATTTGCGGAAATACGGTCGTTTGCTTCAAGACAGTTGTTTGGTTCTCATGGGATTTTTCCTCCTTTCCTTCATTTTCATTTACTTGTCCATAGCCATAAGAAAGATGAAGTGCGATAAACACAAAAGTTAGCGTTCTTGATAGAAGGGGCTTTTGGGTTTTATTTCTATCATGGTTTATTTTTTTGTTGCTAGGAGCGTGGGCATGGCTGTCACACTGCCACGTTTTGAGGCTGTTAAAAAAGGCACGCAGAGTTCCATGCGTTTATAAAAGGGCCTTCGAACACCCTGTACTGCTTGCTGTTTAAAAGGTACAAGTAGATGAAATGGTTAACGGGTTATCTCCGGACACAACGACATTGAAAGAGGTTGTAGTCCTTGCTGCCGCCATACTGAGCGCCGTCATCGAAGACCTTAATCCAGGCATCGAGCTCCCAGACCTCAGAAGAACTCCAATAAATTCCAGTCGTTATTTGTCCGCTGCCGCCATTAGAGACGGGCCCCAGTTTTTTGTACATTTCGTTGAGTTCGCCGGCCGCCGGCAGGTACCAGTCGCTGAAGCCATAGGCCACCAGGTCGGCGCATACTTTGGCGGCGTAGGCCGTGCCGTTGTTGGTTCCCAATTGTGTCACGATGGACGTCGTATTGGTTTCGCCGTTGAAGTCCATGTTGGCGGCGGCTGTGGTTCCAATATCCGGCAAGGCCGTGAGGTTAGTTCCAATACCCCCCCATTGCACGGTCGTATTATCCGTCGGGCTGGCGTAGATCACGTCGCCATTAGTCATGGTTACTTTTATCAAGCTGTCTAACTCGGAGGGCGAGTCCGATTTACTGCACGCTGTGCAGAGTGCTAAAAACAATAAAAAGAAAAGTGCATGTTTCATGTTAAATGGCGTTTTAATACTGCCTACTCTTTACAGGATTTTCGGCGGGCTCCTTTGTGTGTCTGAAACTTGTTTTCAACGGAAGGCATGTAGCGAACCTAAAGCCCGATTCGTGCAATGTTTCAATTTTGGTGCAAGAAAGTGACTGTTGCCGTCAATGAGGTGGTTTTTCCATCAAAATATAGAAGGATTTGGGGTTTTGCTATTGCATGTAACGCGAGCGTGACTGCCACACCGCCGCGTCTAGCAGGCGGTTGGCAGCCACGCAGAGTTACCTACACTTTATGTATTTGATTCGCTCTTATTATTATTCGCAATAATTGGCGTGATTGCGGGTATCTTATTTCTGACTACATCCCATACGATGGCATAGTTGATTCCAATGTAGTCGTGGATGAGTTTGTCTCTCATTCCAGCAATATTCCGCCATGGAACGTCATTCCATTGTTCTTTAAGATCTGCTGGTATCTTTTTAGTGGCTTCGCCAATGATTTCTAAACTGCGAACTATCGCACGTTTTAGCACCTCGTTGTCTATCAAGTCGTCCTTTGTCATATCTGGCGATATGCTGCCATTGATAAACTCACACTCGTCATAAATATGTTTAAGGTACTCAATTGGCAATTTGGACATACTCAACTTCATTTAATATGTGAGGACCGATATATGGACTCAAGCCACCTGTTGTCACAACCTCCACCTTGTATCCTTTAAAAATTTTATCTAAAAGGTCACAAACAGCCATAAAATTGTCAAAGGTCTCTCTATCTTGTTGAAAGTCAACAAGGATATCTATATCGCTCCCCTTGTTTTGCTCCTGTCTTGAGTAGGAGCCGAACAAGCCAATTTTGCTAATTCCGTGTTGGCGTATAAGCAAACGATTAGATGAAATTTCTTCTTTTATGTGCTTTTTTGTTAGCATAATGCCAAATTTTTATCAAAAATACGGTTTTTTCTCAATCTGAGCCCTTTTTAGTATTTCTCTTTCTGGATGGGAGTTCCTCGGAGAGGCCGTATTTTATTTCCCCTATTCTTACCGCTAACGTTTGCTTCCTTGCACACCGCCGCGCTTAGCGAGCGGTTGGCAAGGAAGCGTTAGTTAGCACCTTTTTTTGCTCAGCAATTTATTATTTTATTTTGCATGGCAGTTGCAATTTATCAACCGCCATGCAAAACTTAGGGCAATTAATGGCTACTGTTTCCTTAAGTAGAACCAATGAGGACTATCCCATAATCTAATTAGGGCCATTGAATTACTATTTTTCCGATATAACCTACTGATGGACTCAAAGCCCGAACAAGGTACATGCCATTGCTTCGCCTTGGAAGGTCCATTTCAGCCCGGAAGAAAGTATCCGAGCCTGGGAACACTTCCTGGCGCGCAATCACCTGACCCGATAAAGAAAACACTTCTAGTGTATAAGGCGCATTTTTAGCAGCATAAAACTCGACAGTGAAATGACCCGAACGGGCTGGATTAGGAAAACACCTTACTGGTTTTATAGACTCGTTGGGCGATTGTGTGGCGCTTATATCCGGACCCTGATAAATGTACACGGTATCCTTGATCAAACTATTGTTTAAGATAACGTAAGAATAGCGCAGCGTATCGGTTAAATTCTGCTTGTAGCGCAGATATATAAAGCCCAGACAGGGCTCGTCAGGTACATGTACGGTGTCGATGGCGGTAACAAAAGTGAGCCAGCCATTACCCAGATTGGAAGGAGAAAGTGTCCAGTCTACATTGCTGTATACCGGGATTAAACGGGCGCCAAAGGTATCATTGGGCAGGTAAACGGGGTTTTCAGCAGCGTACAAAAAGGGCGTTACTCCCTTTGCTTGAACCACAGTGATCGTCTGGGTATGGCCTGCCGCATTCCGAAGGGTTATCTGGCCGGTACGTGTGTAAAATTCGGGGTTTGCCTGGCAAAGGGTGGATACTTGGTAATTGCCTCCTGTTACTTGCACGGTTAGGTTGAGCCAAGCGTCCAGACTGAAAACAGAAAGTCCGGAGCGCAGCAGAGAAGGCCAGAGGGGTAGTGCTGGTGCTGCCAGGTAACCAAATGGTATCAGGGATATTGAGGGCAAGTCGCCCAAGCTGATAAACGGTCACTTGCCGGGTTGCTTTGGCATGTTCCAGGGTTATCGTGGCCTGACGATCTGTGAGGGATTCGTTTTTGGACAAATTCAGGGTGAGTAGTTGTGCAATGTCATTGCAGGCAGTACCTGTTTCTGGTTGTACGGAAGCGCTGACCCAGGAATCTGAAGCAGTAACTAAAGTCGGCAAACTGGTATCAAAACCAATGATTATCTGGCCATTTCTAGCATGGTGAAGCACTTGGTTGTAGTCCAGCCTGAGGCGATTGACCGAGGCGTAAAAACCGAATTCATCCCCTATCAAAGGCGCTCCAGAATTGCCCTTGCAGAAGGATGGTAATGTAAAATTGACGCTATCCAGAAGATAGCCCATTAGGCGTATCCGGATAGTACCAGGATTACAAGAATCGGGTAAGGTAAAAGGAATGGTGAGTCCCTGATTGGTGGGCTGGCTTACATGAAGAATCTCATTGGCCTGCTCTAACAGGCCGTTTTGATTGCCATCGTAAAAAAGATACCAAATATGTTGACCAACCGATTGAATGGTCGAAATCTCCTGATTCCATCTCAAAAGAGATGATATGTTGCTCTCAGTATTTATTTGGGCACAGGCTTTATCCGTTGCATAGAGTGCACTGGAGTTAATGCCTCTCCGTCAAAGGTAAGTTTTTTATTTTTCCCCGGCTATTTTGGATATGATTAATAGGGCAGACGTATGGTAAGTCCACAATTTCTTGAATCGGCTCGTCAATTACTTCGACTGTATAATATTCAAACTCATCCCCAGCGTATGCCCGAAGTAAATAGGTGCCCAATGGAATAGAATCTTGGCCGGGAGGGGGGAGTAATCAATCAAGTTTCCAAACGTAGCATCAGGGTATAGGTTCCCGATTGTTCGTTGTTATACTCCACAATGGCAAAGAACCAGAACCAGAACCATTCTTTGTTCCTGTCTAATTTGAGTTTAATGTTGGTAAAATCACCCAGGCCACCATTATCGCCGGTTTTGGCTAAAATCTTGCCATATTTGAATTGATCAATCCAAACATCGTTTTGATCTGCTTTCCCAAAAGCCGTAAGCGGATAGGGCGGCGCGGCAGGATCGTCCACAATTCGAACGATATAATCTTCTGTCCAACCCTTTGTCACAGTATCGCACATTACGGTGCCTCTGCCTCCCCTTATCCGCAGTCTTGTATTGCCTAAAACAGCATCTGGTGGAATGAGTGTCAGAACCCTTTGAGTAAATCCCAGTTATTCCTTGCGATGGTTCATCAAACAGGTTATTCTGGTTATAATCAATGGTATAACGCATATTTGGGCTAATGCCCACATCGTATGTCCTGCCTCGAACCACCGTGATGGTATCATCGGTGAATAGTGCATAACTATTTCGGAGACCCATTGTTGAGAGGTATTTACCCGTCAAGATCCGGAAATCTGCAATGGCAAACAGGCCGAAGGGTTGGGTATAAAAATTGTACGGACCATAGCCCTTGCAATAGGGGTCCACCACTAACTGCGGTTCCAGGACAACAGTATAGTCCTCCACTTCCCCTTCTTTAAAGATATCGCAGGACATTGGTGCCAAAAGGCCCCGATCGTCATAGTGATCGTCTATAAATTTCATCATCACCCGCATCCGTGTGGGACCGGATACGGCGCCCGGATTTATCCAAACTTTTGCGGCAACAGGCTCTGTAAGATCTGCCCAATCGCCATCCGTATACGAGTTCGTTTTTTTCAGAAAATCATTGTCCCGGTTCAAGTCAAGATAGACTCGCCACTTTACTCGGGCGCCCAGGCAAGCGCTTTTGTTTTGAAGGAACAGGTCGTAGGTCTGACCTGCCCGGAGCGGTGCAAAAGTACCCGGATCGAGATAATAACCTCCGTTGTTGCCCGTGGTGCGTACTTGATCGCCCAGTTGAACACTTTCGATCCGGCTTTATAGGAACTCAAGGCGTGCGCATCACAGTAACTGTCGAAATTTTGAATGCAATTTAAATCGGCATAGACATGGGTCAGGAAGTATTGCATCCGTGCGATTTGTCCGTCTGTGAAAGTACTTTGACATGAACCAGGGCCGTAGTCCATGATATTATTGACCATCGGATTATACGGTTGCCCTAGTGGATCCAGGCGGGTACCGATGTAAGTGCAGGTTGCAACATCCACCTCTCCGGTTAAGCCCAGACAAGGACTTGCAGGCGTATCGCAGACATCATCGCCAGAATAGTCACAATTAGAGCCAGTGACAAGTTCATCCTGGCGGGTACAATTGTTGTTTTTGCCAAACGTATGATAAAGCCCGAAATAATGGCCGACTTCATGGGCTAATGTAGTGGTAAGTGCGTTGGAGTTGCGGATGAAAATAATTCTGTTCCCACTCAAGGGAAAGGAGGCAGATCCCGTAGGTGTGGAGGAGCCATCTGTGAGCTCGTCCGCAAAGTAAATATTGACGACATAAGGGAAATTAAACTTGGTGGAATAGGCCGGATGTTTCGTGTAAAATATGCTGGTATTTACCGGGTCTGTTTTTAAATCAAGATAATCAATATCCCTGGATATAAAACTGCATATTGGCAAGGGCCATATATTTATTCAGGGTATCAATGGCTTTTACCAAAGTGACGCTATCCATTCCGTACACCCCATCAGAATTGTTAAAAAGTGTGCTTTAACGGGAATACTAGCGGGCGGATCCCTTCTCGTTGATTTTTCCTGGATCCATTTTTGGGTAAATACCTGAATTTCACTATTAAGAAAACTCATGTATTCTGCTTCGTAGGGTCGAACTTCTGCGCCACACCATTGCTGATTTTGGGCTAATACCAGAGTATTGATGATAAATACAAAACAAATTGAAATGAAAATTTTTAGTTTCATGTTGATTGGTTAATTTTGTTTTAATGGTTGAAGAATAAAAATGCCTGAGCAAATGCCTTAAGATTTTCGTTGTAATACAGTTTTTTTGCCCTATAGAGGCTTTTGGCTTCTTTTATCGTTAGTGCTAACTTCGGTTGTTCGTCAACTCCCCCTATATAGCCCCCATTGCGTAAAAGCCCGCTTTGTCACCACCTAGCCCGCAAATACCCGTTGCGTGAATCCAAGCAACCAGGCTGGATTCACGCAACGGACGAGCAAATAAACAGGAGGGAAGATCTGATTCATGTAGCATTTTTTAAAGTGTAAAAGTAAGCCTCAAGATCATATATCCAAATCATCTAAGGGGCTTTTTAGGAAGAAAGCCAGACACACCCCATCCCAAAAACTTAACCCAAACGTAAAGCCCAACTCCCCCTATGCCATAACGGCCCGCTCTACCTTGCCCAAAAAAGCGGCGCTATGAGATTTTGGTTAAAATTGATTCCCTTCCTCCTGCTCAGCGGGTGTACCCATCGCAACATCGAGACCATCTCCGTAAAAGGCTCGGATACAGAGGTCAACCTTGTGCTGCAACTTGCAGAGGCCTATATGGATACTGACCCGGAGGTATCGGTGAACGTCACAGGCGGCGGCAGTGGCGTGGGTATTGCCGGACTGCTCAACGGGAGAATAGATGTGGCCAACTCCTCCAGAGAAATTAACGAGCATGAATACCAACTGGCCAAAGAACGGCATATCGCCATCGAGTCCTTTGTATTCGCGGCGGATGCACTGGCCATTATTTGCCACCCTTCCGTATCTCTGGATAGTTTGACAATCAACGACTTAGGCAAAATATTTTCAGGAGAAATACAAAACTGGCCACAGCTGGCGGCAACGACGGCATCATTTCCTTGTATGGTCGTCAAAGCAATTCCGGCACTTTTATGTATTTCAGGGAGCGGGTATTGGGCAAGGATTATGCGCCCAGCATCAAACAAATGAACGGCAATGCCCAAATCCTGGAGGCCGTCAAAGCGGACCCAAACGCCATTGCTTACATCGGTTTTGGCTATCTGACGGATGAAAGTGGCGCACTCCGGCCAGGCATTAAAGTCATAAAATTGGCCGCCCAGTCGGGGCAAAACGCGGTTTCTCCACTGGATCGAATGGCCATAAAGGCCGGATTGTATCCCCTTACCCGGCCACTTTTTCAATGCACCAACGGCTCGCCTGTCGGGAAAGTACAGGCATTTTACGCGTTTGAAAAAAGCGAGGCCGGACAAAAGATCATCGCAAAAAACGGCTACTTACCTGCTGCGGAGGCGGGCTTGGCCTTCAATTCCGGAAAATGAAAAGGCGACTCTTTTGGGATAGGTTTTTTGAAAAGTTGCTCTCCGGAGCGGCATGGGTATCCGTCCTGACCCTGGCAGGCATTTTTCTGATGCTGTTTTTCAATAGTATGCGTGCCTTTCAAACCATTTCTATAGCCGAATTCTTTTCCGCCGCCGCCTGGAACCCGGCAGCTTTCGGTGAAGCGACGTATGGCATTGGGGCGATGCTGCTAAGCACTTTTATGGTGACGCTCGGCGCTATGCTGATTGTTGTGCCACTTGGCATTGGTACGACCGCTTTCCTCTCGAAATTGCCTCGCCGCGCACGGAACATCCTGAAACCAGCCATCGAAATGCTCGCAGCCGTGCCTTCCGTTGTCATCGGTTTTTTGGGCATTGTACTGGTTGCGCCCGCTTTATCCCAATGGTTTAACCTGCCGCATGGTCTGAACGCACTCAACGGGGCTATCTTATTGGCGGTCATGGCTTTACCTACCCTGATCTCGGTAACAGAAGACGCCATTCATGCTGTGCCGAAGCATTACAAGGAAGCAAGTTACGCGCTCGGCGCCAACCGATGGGAAACGCTTATTCGCGTCACCCTGCCTTCCTGTACCTCGGGTATTTTGGTGGCGGTAATGCTCGGTTTGGGACGTGCCCTTGGCGAAACAATGACGGTGCTTATGGCAACCGGCAATGCCACCGCCATGCCGCATGATTTTTTTGAATCAGTTCGTACCATCACCGCGACGGTGGCCATCGAAATGGGCGAGGTGCCGTTTGGTACACCGCATTATTACAGCCTGTTCGCCTGTGCGCTGGTGCTTTTTCTCATCACCCTACTGGTCAACGTGATTGCAGAGCGTGTGGCTGCGGGATTTAGAAAAAAAGGGCAATGAACAGACGTATCATTCAATTTCTCGGCCTGGCGCTGATGATTACGGCCACTTTGATCGTGGTGGCTATTCTGGGCCTTGTCCTGTTTGACCTGACAGCCAAGGGCGCACCCTCCATTTCCTGGGAATTTTTAACCCAA